>NZ_JAHRIB010000029.1 GCF_019090165.1 Streptomyces sp. BV286 | reverse complement strand
GGCCCGGGCGGGGTCCCGCGTCACGGCCTCAGTCGGGTGGCGGCCTCAGGCGGGCGGCGCGGGCCCGGAGGTAGTTCCGTTCCGGGAGGCTGAGGGTCTTGCCGGCCGCCGACTCGTAGGCGGCGCGAGCGGCTTCGGCGTCCCCGGCGCGTTCCAGGAGGTGGGCGCGGACCGCGTCGAGGCGGTGGCCCGACGCCAGCTCCGCTTCCAGAGGTGCCAGTTCGGCGAGCCCGGCCGTCGGTCCGTGGACCATCGCGACGGCCACCGCCCGGTTGAGCCGTTCGACCGGGCCGGGCACGAACCGCACGAGGATGTCGTAGAGGCCGAGGATCTCCAGCCAGTCGGTGCTGTCGGGCGAGGCCGCCTCGTCATGGACGGCGGCGATGGCGGCCCTCAACTGGTAGGGCCCGGGATGCCGTTGGGTCAGTGCGTGCGTCACCAGTGCCACGCCCTCCTCGATCGCCGCCTTGTCCCACAGCGCCCGGTCCTGTTCGTCGAGAGGGACCAGTTCGCCGTGCGGGCCGGTGCGCGCGGCCCGGCGGGCGTCGGTGAGGAGCATCAGCGCGAGCAGGCCGGTCACCTCGTGCGCGCCGGGCAGCAACCGGTGCGTCGTACGGGTCAGCCGGATGGCCTCGCCCGCGAGTTCGGCCCGCTGGAGCGTCGCCCCGGACGTGGCCGTGTACCCCTCGTTGAAGATCAGGTACAGGACGTGCAGGACGGCGGGCAGCCGCTCCTCCCAGTTCTCGGGGCGCCCGAAGCTCGCGCCCTTCACCTTCTGCTTGGCCCGGCTGATCCGCTGCGCCATCGTCGCCTCGGGCACGAGATGGGCGCGCGCGATCTCGGCGGTCGTCAGACCGCCCACGGCCCGCAGCGTGAGCGCGATCCGCGCGGCGGGGGCGAGATCGGGGTGGCAGCAGAGGAGGAGCAGGCTGAGCGTGTCGTCCTCGGACGGCCCGCGGTCCGCCCCGGGCGGCGGTGCCGTGAACGCGTCGCGCGGGGTGAGCGCCGCCGCCCGTTCCTCCCGCAGCCGGCGGGCCTCCTCGCTGCGCAGCACGTCGGTGAGCCGCCGCGAGGCGACCCTGATCAGCCAGCCGCGCGGATTGTCGGGAGTGCCGTCCTCGGGCCACTGCCCGGCCGCCGCGAGCAGCGCCTCCTGCACGGCGTCCTCGGCGGCGTCGAAATGCCCGTACCGCCGTACGAGCGCGCCGAGGACCTGCGGCGCGTGGCGGCGCAGCAGGCCCTCGATCTCGTCCGTACGTCCCGACGGGCGCCGTGGGGGACGGCTCACACGTCCCCGCCGCCGCCGTCGAGGATGGGCCGGATGACCACCGGGTAGTCCGTCGTGCCCTCGGGGACGGGGCACTCCAGGACCCGCGCGGCGATCTCCGTGACCCGCTCCAGGCTCGCGCAGTCCAGGACCCAGTATCCGGCGAGCACTTCCTTGGTCTCGCCGTAGGGCCCGTCGGTGATCACGGGCTTCCCGTCCGGGCCCCGCTCGACGGACCGGGTCCGGGCCGGCTCCCCGAGGCCGTTGCCGTCGACCATCTCGCCCGTCTCGGCGAGGTCGTTGTTGATCGCGCTCATGTGCGCGTACATGGCCTGGATGTCCTGCTCGGTCCAGGCGGGCGCCCCGGGGGAGGCCTTGCCGCTCTGCGCCTCGTAGTCCGCCTGCGTGCCCTGAATCATCACCAGGTACTTCATGAGTCCGCTCCTTCGGTTCGGTCCGCCCGTGGCAGGCGGCTTTCACAGGGGACGTCGGAGCACGACCGCGGTTCTCTACACACTCGTGGAGAAATCTTTTCGCGACTTCCGGCGGCCACGTCGGCGGCCTTCACCCGCCGCTGCTCGACGCCTGCCTGCGGGCACGCCGACGGCTCCGCGGGCCCGTTCCCGACCTGCGGACCGAGGCGGTCGTTCAGGAGTCCCGTTCCGTGCCCGCCCCGCGTTCCTCGGGAGGCGAGGCCGGCTCCGCCATGAGCACGGGCTCCGCCTCGGAGGCCGTCAGGGCGGGCTCCGCCTCGGGCTCCTCGCCCTCCTCGTACCTCGCGCACCGGGAGTTGCGGCAGGGGCCGGGGCCCCACAGGGGCACGAAGACACCCAGCGTCTTGTGCCGACGCACGACCGTGTCGACGGACTGCTTACAGCCCGGACAGACGTACTCATCACTGGCCATGACCCCAGGATATTGCGGGAGGAGTCGGGCCGACAGGCGAGCGACAGCCCCGGAATCAGCGGTTCCTGCTGTACGCCCGCACGGTCGCCCCGTTCTTGAACGTGCGCACCTCGCCCAGCGTGAACTCGCCGACCGCGGACCCGGAGCCGAACATCGGCATGCCGGTACCCAGCACGACGGGGTACGTCTTGACGACGAGCTCGTCGATCTCGTCGGCCAGCTCGCCCGCGATCCGGGAGCCGCCGCACAGGTAGATGCCGAGGTGGCCGTCCTCCGCCTTGAGCTCGCGGACCCTGCCGACCAGGTCGTCGGCGATGATCTCGACGTGCGGGTCGGGCGACTTTCCGAGGGTGCGCGAGGCGACGTACTCCCGCAGGTGGGCGTAGGGGCTGGTGACGTCGATGTCCAGCGCGAGGTCGTAGCTCCGGCGGCCCTGGATGATCGTGTCGAACTTCTGGTTGGGCAGGCCGTCGATGCCCGTCGCCCGGCGGACATGGGAGGGCAGCGTCTCCGGGTACTCGGCCTTCAGATACCCGAAGACCTCCTCGTCCACGAAGGAGTGCATCGCCGTCGCGTCGCCACTCGGGTCGCCGATGAAGCCGTCGATCGAGCAGGCGATGAAATACGTGAGCTTTCGCAAAGCCGGTCTCTTTCCGTATGCCGTATGAACCACTCCATTCATAGTGCTTCAGTCGTAGTGGTCGCAAGGCGATTCCCGAGGATTCACGGTCGGGACGCAAGTGAGAGACGGGGCTCCGCGCGTGGGAGGCGGGGCTCCGGACGTAGGAGGCGGAGCTCCGGACGGCGGCCGGCTCGCAGTGCCGAGCCGGCGCGCTCGGCACCCGACATCGACATCGACGGCGACGGCGACGGCGACGGCGACGGCGACGGCGACGGCGACGGCGACGGCGACGGCGACGGCGACGGCGACGGCGACGGCGACGGGAAGATACCGGCCCGCGAATGGCCATGAATGGGCCACGGGCCGACTTTCCGTAACCACGGGCCGACTTTCCGTAACCGCGGGCCGTCCGTCACGACAGCCGGGCAGACCCCGCCCGCATGACGAGCAGGGTCTTCTTCAAGGGCTCGGGGTACCGGGGCTCGGGGAAACGGCCCTCACCCGGGGAGCGGCTCGCTGAGCGGCTCGCGCCACATCGGCCACATCGCCGGCCCCGCCGGCAGGTCGACCGTACTGCCCGTGAAGACGAAGCCGAGCCGCTCGTAGAGCTCCCGGCTCCGGGCACTGCTCGCCTCCAGGTACGCGGACAGACCCTCGCCGTCGCACCGCTCGAGCACGTGCTGGATGAGCGCGGTACCGAGTCCCTCGCCCTGTCGGCCCGGCCTGACGGCGATCATCCACAGGTACTCGTGGGCAGCGCCGGCCGGATGCGCCTCGGCGGTCAGCCGGCCGATCTGTTCGACCCGTTCGTTGCCGGGATCGACGGCCTCGCGCAGCTGGGCCGGCCCGTCCTCGTCCTCCTCGTCGGCCTCCGCGGGCATCGACAGCCAGAGCGCGCAGGCGGAGCCGTCCTCGGTGACCTCCACGTACCCGGCGTCGAGCACGATGTCGAGGAAGGCCCTCATCAGCAACGGATGCGTACGCCGGCGGTGGTCCGCGTCGGGAAAGACCCAGCCGCTCACCGGGTCGTCCTGGAAGGCTTCGTCGAGGAGCCGGGTCACGGCCTCCCGGTCGCCCTCGCCCGCTCTTCGGATCGCCACTCCCATGTCCCGCCCCTTTGCCTCAACTGCCCCTGCCCATTCGGCCGTTGCAGCCTAGGCGATCACACCTGACACAAGGGCGGCGGGCCCCGCGCACCGTGGGGATGCGCGGGGCCCGCCGCAACCGGAACCCCCTCCGCCCCGCCGCTTCGTCAGGTACCGCGCGACGTACGGGGTTCCGGCGTCCAGGACGCGGTACGGCCACGAGGGCCGCACCGCTCGGGAGGACTCGACGCAGGCGGGACACAGGGCGGCTCGCGCCCGCACCCCGGACTGCCCGGACCGTCTGGCATGCCCGGCGTGCCCGGCGTGCCACACGGCTGAGCCGCACCGCGCTCGGCACACGTCCGGTCCGACACAGCGCCTCACTGGTCCGGCACCGCGCCTCGCCGGTCCGTACCGGTGCCTCGCCGGTCCGGGCCGTGCGGGGCCGGTGCCCATCGGTCCGGGCCGCCCTCGTCCCCGACGTCGTACGGCTTGGGCTGCCGCGTCCTCGCGGGCACCGCACGACGTCGTCCCCACCCCCCCGACCACTCTCACCGCTGCACAGGCCCCACCCCTTCGCTCACCCCGCGCGCACTCCACCTCTCACCACGCGAACGCCACCGGTCCCCCGTCACCGTTCGCGACTCCATCCTTCGCCCGTCGCTCCGCTCCGGCGCCCCTCCTCACGTGCTCCTCACGTGCCCCTCACGCAACTCGCCGGCTCCTCACGCCCTGAGCCGCGCGCTCACGTGTTCCGCCGCGTCACGTACTCCGCCAGCGACAGCAGACCTCCCGCCGCCTCCGGGTCGGGGACGGCACGGGACAGGTGGTCCAGTGCCCGCGCCATCCGGTCGGCGGCCTGGAGCTGGGCCCAGTCACGACCGCCCGCCCGCTCGACGGCGAGGATCGTGCGCTCCAGATCACCGTCGCGGTAGGGAGCCCGGTACAGCTCGGCCAGTTCGGCCGCGGCGGGCGTGCCGGAGGCGAGCGCGGCGACCACGGGCAGGGACTTCTTCCGGGCCATGAGATCCGCACCGGCCGGCTTACCGGTGCGCCTGGGATCCCCCCAGATGCCGATCACGTCGTCGATGAACTGGAAGGCGAGCCCGGCCTCGCGCCCGAAGGCGTCGAGTGCCTCGACGTCCTCGTCGTCGGCGCCCGCGTACAGCGCACCGAGCGCGCACGCGCACCCCAGGAGCGCGCCCGTCTTGGCCTCGGCCATGGCGAGCACCTCGTCGAGCGTGACGTCGTCGGGACCACGCCGCTCCATGGCGGTGTCCGCCTGCTGTCCCGCGCAGAGCTCGACCACACAGCTCGCGAGCCGCGCGGCCGCCGCCGGGGACGCCGGATGCGGGTCGTCGGCGAGCAGCCGATGGGCCAGCGCCTGAAGGGAGTCCCCCGCGAGGACCGCGTCGGCGTCGCCGAACACGGCCCACGCGGTGGGCCGGTGCCTACGGGTGGTGTCCCGGTCCATCACGTCGTCGTGCAGCAGCGTGAAGTTGTGCACCAGCTCCACCGCGGCGGCCGCCCGCACGGCCGCCGTCCGCCGCCCGCCCAGTGCTCCGGCCGCGGCCAGGACGAGCGCGGGCCGGATGGCCTTGCCCCCGTTCCCCGCGGCCGGGGTGCCGTCCGCGTGCTCCCACCCGAAGTGGTAGAGCGCGATCCGCCGCAGCGCGCCGGGCAGCGACTCGACGGCCCGGCGCAGTTCGGGATCGACCGATGTGCGGGCCCGCTCCAGGATCGCGGCCGCCTCCTGCCCGTCGGGCGGGCCGTGCCGTGCCGCGGGGACCGGTCCCTCGCCGGGTCCGGGCCCGCCCACCGCCTGCAGCGGGCTCGGCCGCGTCTCCGTCATGGGTTCACCCACGGGTCCGCCCTGGAGGCTGCGCGGACGGCGACTGCCGCACCGGCACCGGGTGCGTGCCCCTGCGGTCCGCCCCTCCCGGCGTGCGGGCGCACGGCAGGCCGCACACCGGACGTCATCGCCAGCGGCCGATCTCGACGTTCTCCAGGACGCCGAGTGCGTCGGGCACCAGGACCGCGGCCGAGTAGTACGTCGTCACGAGGTACGACATGATCGCCTGCTCGCTGATCCCCATGAACCGCACCGACAGGCTCGGCTCGATCTCGTCCGGGATGCCGGCCTGCTGAAGGCCGACGACTCCCTGCTCGGCCTCCCCCGTACGCATGGCGATGATCGAGGTCGTCCGGGCCTCGGTGACCGGGATCTTGTTGCACGGGAAGATCGGCACGCCGCGCCAGGTCGGGATGCGGTTGCCGGCCATGTCCAGGGTCTCGGGGACGAGCCCGCGCTTGTTGAGCTCACGGCCGAACGCGGAGATCGCTCGCGGATGGGCGAGCAGCAGCTTGGTGCCGCGCCTCCTGGTGAGCAGTTCGTCCAGGTCGTCCGGGCTGGGGACGCCGTCGTGCGGCTGGAGCCGCTGGTCGTACTCGCAGTTGTTGAGCAGCCCGAACTCGCGGTTGTTGATGAGCTCGTGCTCCTGGCGCTCCTTCAACGCCTCCACGGTGAGCCGCAACTGCTGCTCGGTCTGGTTCATGGGCTGGTTGTAGAGGTCCGCCACGCGCGTGTGGATGCGCAGCACGGTCTGGGCGACGCTGAGTTCGTACTCCCGTGGCGCGGCGTCGTAGTCGACGTACGTCCCCGGGATGGCCGGCTCCCCGGTGTGGCCCGCCGCGAGGTCGATCTCCTTCTCGCCGTACGTGTTGGCGCGCTGGGCGGGAATCGCGCGCAACTGCGCGAGGTGCTCACGCAGGGACTCGGAGCGCTCCGCGATCTGGTCGACGTCCGCGCGGGGCAGCGCGAGGACCGTGCACGCGGTGACCGCGCGGGCCGTGTACTCCCAGATGGCGTCCGGGTCGGTGATCGCCTGCTCGCCGAAGTACGCGCCGTCGGCGAGGACCCCCAGCACCGCGTCGTCCCCGTAGGGGCCCGTGCCGATCTTCTCCACCTTGCCGTGCGCGAGCAGGAACACCTCGTCGTCCGGGCTGCCGAACGAGGCGAGGACGTCGCCCGGGGCGAACTCCCGCTGTTCGCAGCGCTGCGCCAGCTCGGCGAGCACCTCCTGGTCCTCGTAGGTGCGCAGCGCCGGCAGTTCGCCGAGCTCCGCCGGGATGACCTGGACCCGGTCACCGGTCTTCACGAACGTGACGCGGCCGTCTCCCACGGAGTAACTGAGCCTGCGGTTCACGCGGTACGTGCCGCCCTGCACGTTCACCCACGGCAGCATGCGCAGCAGCCATCGTGAGCTGATCTCCTGCATCTGTGGCGCGGACTTGGTGGTGGTGGCCAGGTTCCGCGCCGCGGATGTGCCGAGACTTTTCTGCGGCTGATCCTGGTCCGCGCGGATCTCTTCGCCTACCGACATGAAAATGCCCTCCCCATCGTGCAACGAGCTGCGGCGACAACCCTTCCATCACGGAACGTGTTGGTGCTATTACACGAAAGAGCGGGAATGGATCTTCGCAAACCGGGGCATGTGCGCGGGCTTCCGAACAAGGTCGGCGGGCCCTGTCCGGCGGCTCGTGGGTCCGTCCGGCGGGGAACTCCAAGATCGGGCCGTCCGTTGAACCGGCAAAACGGACGAACGACGTATGGAGACAGTCATGGCAGGCTTTCTGGACCGGGCCAAGGAGCAGGCGCAGCGCGGCCTCACGCAGGGCAAGCAGAAGATCGACGAGGTCCAGGCGCAGCGGGCCGGCGGCGATCTGCTGAAGGACCTCGGCGCGGCCTACTTCGCGGAGCGGCGCGGCAGCGGCTCCCCGCAGGCCACGCAGCAGGCCCTCCAGGCTCTGGAGAGTCACATCGCGACGCACGGTGACGGATTCCTGCGCTCCTGACGCCTTCGTCCCGCCCCGCCGACCGGATCGTCCCGCACGCCGTGCGAACAGGTGGTCCAGGACGGGAAGTTGCGGGTACAAGCAGCGGTACGAGACGGCCACGACAGGTGGCCGTCGCGTCCGTGTAAGGAGGCGGCCATGGCCCCACCCATGTCCGCGGGCAGATTTCTGGACCGGCTGAAGGACGAAGGGCTCACCGTCGTCGAGGTCGGGGACTGGGAAAATCACAACCGCAACCACAAGGGCCCGTGGGGCCCGGTCCACGGCATCATGATCCACCACACGGTGACGTCGGGCAGCCAGCGCACGGTGGAGCTCTGCCGGGACGGCTACAGCGGGTTACCGGGCCCGTTGTGCCACGGCGTCATCACCAAGGACGGCCGGGTCCATCTCGTCGGGTACGGCCGTTCCAATCACGCGGGCCTCGGGGACGACGACGTGCTGCGCGCGGTCATCGCCGAGACGGCCCTGCCGGCGGACAACGAGGCCAACACCGACGGCAACCGCCATTTCTACGGCTTCGAGTGCGAGAACCTCGGCGACGGTGAGGATCCCTGGCCGGCGGTCCAGCTGGAGGCCATCGAGCGGGCCGCGGCGGCGGTCTGCCGCCAGCACGGCTGGACGGAGCGCTCGGTGATCGGCCACCTCGAGTGGCAGCCGGGCAAGATCGACCCGCGCGGCTTCACGATGGCCGCCATGCGGGCCCGCATCCGCGACCGTCTGCAGTGACGGACGGGCGCCCGTGGGAGGCCGGTCCCCCACAGGCGCCTTCCCGTCCGCCCCGGGGCCTCCCTGCCCGCGGCGGGAGGCCCCGGGGCGGCGCGAGTCGGCCCGGCCCCGCGTGTCGCTCGGACGCGTGTCCGACAATGAGGGTGTGACCGGCCCCGACACCCCTGAAGCAGCCGGCCTCGGCACTCTGCGGCCGCGGCTGCCGTCGCCGCTGCGGGAGGCCGTGGACGAGCGTTTCGCGCGGCACGGAGTGCGGCTGCTACTGAAGCGGGACGATCTGATCCACCCCGAGCTGATCGGCAACAAATGGCGCAAGCTGGCGCCGAACCTCCGGGCGGCGGACGGTCGCACGGTCCTCACCTTCGGCGGCGCGTACTCGAACCACCTGCGGGCCACCGCCGCCGCCGGCCGCCTGCTGGGCCTGCCCACCGTCGGTGTGGTCCGCGGGCAGGAGCTCGCCGGCCTCCCCCTCAACGCGTCCCTCGCCCGGTGCGCCGCCGACGGCATGCGGCTCCATTTCGTCGACAGATCGACGTACCGCCGCAAGAGCGAGCCGGAAACACTGACCGCCCTCCTGCGCGCGACCGCCTGCGAGGAGGCGTACGTGGTCCCGGAGGGCGGCAGCAACGCCCTGGCCGTACGCGGCTGTACGGCCCTGGGCGAGGAACTGCGCGGGCGCGCCGACGTCGTCGCACTGGCCTGCGGCACCGGCGGCACGCTCGCGGGTCTGGCGGGAGGACTCGCCCCCGGCCAGCGCGCGCTGGGCATACCGGTGCTCAGGGGCGGCTTCCTCGACGCGGAGATACGCGCCCTCCAGGACGAGGCGTTCGGCGGCCCGCGCGGCGACTGGTCCCTGGACGACCGCTTCCACTTCGGCGGCTACGCCCGTACGTCTCCCGAACTCGACGCGTTCGCCGCCGACTTCGAGCGCCGCCACGACCTGCCCGTCGAACGTCTCTATGTCGCCAAGTCGCTGTACGGACTCCTGGCCCTCACGGAGGAGGGCGTGTTCCCGCGCGGGACGACGGTCGCGGCGGTGATCACGGGCCGGCCGCTCGACCGGCCGAACTGGCCGAACCGGTAGGACCGGAACCGACCGTCCGGCCCGCCGACGGCATGCGGTGCCCCCTCCGGCGGAGCGCTCAGGTCGCCTCCCGGAAGGCCGCGGCCTCCTCCAGGTCGAGTCGCCGCAGCAGTGTCCGCAGCATCTCGTCGTCGATGTAGAGCCCGTCCCGCAGCTTCACGAACACCTCGCGCTCGGCACTGATCATCTCCCGGGACAGCCGCCGGTACGTGTCGTCCACGGTCTCGCCGGTGACGCTGTTGACCTGGCCGAGGCGTTCCCAGACGGCGTTGCGGCGGCGTTCGAGGACTGTGCGCAGCCGGTCGGCGAGGGGCGGCGGAAGGGCGTTCCGCTCGTCGGAGAGGAGTTCGTCCAGGTGCCGTTCGGCGGCCCGGGAGGCCTGCGCCTGGGCGTTCGCCTCCGCGAGGGTCTCGGCCTGCTGGTCCCGCGCCGGGAGTTTCAGCACGCGGATCAGCGGCGGCAGGGTCAGCCCCTGTACGACGAGGGTCCCGATCACCGTCGTGAAGGTCAGGAAGAGGATCATGTTGCGGCCGGGGAAGTCCTCGCCGCCGTCCGCGGTGAGCGGGATCGAGAAGGCGATGGCGAGCGAGACCACACCTCTCATCCCGGCCCAGCTGATGATGAAGGGCCCCTTCCAGGTGGGGTTCACCTCCCGTTCCCGGATCCGCGCGGACAGCAGGCGCGGCAGGAAGGTCGCGGGATACACCCAGACGAATCGGGTCACGACGACGATCACGAAGAGGGCCACCGCGTACCAGGCGGCACTCGTCCCCTCGTACTCGCCGAGGCCCTTCAGGATGACCGGCAGCTGCAGGCCGATGAGGGCGAAGACCGCCGACTCCAGGATGAACGCGACCATCTTCCAGACCGCCTCCTCCTGGAGGCGGGTCGCGAAGTCGACCTCCCAGTTGCGGTGTCCCAGGTAGAGCGCGACGACGACCACGGCGAGCACTCCGGAGGCGTGCACCTGCTCGGCCACCGCGTACGCGAAGAAGGGGGTCAGCAGCGACAGGGAGTTCTGCAGCAGGGCCTCCTTCAGATGGGTGCGCATCCAGTGGATCGGCACCATCAGGACGATGCCGACGCCGATGCCGCCGAGCGCCGCGAGCAGGAACTCGCCGATGCCGCCCGCCCAGGTCGCGCCCTCGCCGACGGCGGCGGCGATCGCCACCTTGTAGGCGGTGATCGCGGTCGCGTCGTTCACCAGCGACTCGCCCTGCAGGATCGTGGTGACCCGCGACGGCAGGCCGACGCGGCGCGCCACCGCCGTGGCCGCCACCGCGTCCGGCGGTGCCACGACCGCGCCGAGCACCAGCGCCGCGGTGAGCGGCAGGTCCGGCACGATCACGTACGCGGCCCAGCCGACGGCGAACGTCGCGAACAGCACGTACCCGACCGACAGCAGCGCGACCGGCCGGATCTGCGCCCGCAGATCGAGGTACGAGCTGTCCGTGGCGGCCGTGTAGAGCAGCGGAGGCAGCAGCAGCGGCAGGACCACGTGGGGGTCGAGGGTGTACTCGGGCACCCCGGGCACGTACGAGACGATCAGGCCCGCGGCGACGAGGAGCAGGGGCGCGGGCACCGGGGTACGGCGTGCCGCTCCCGCCACGGCGGCACTGCCCGCGATCAGCAGGAGAAGGGGCATCACATGCATCGGTATCGGCCCGCTTTCGTTTCCGCGCGGATTCCCGCACACCCGACGTAATCTGGCAATCATGAAACAGTGCACGCACGCCGACGCGCTGCCCCGTCCGGAACCCGCGCCGTTGAGCGACACCTGCCTGGAGTGCCTGGCGGACGGCTCGCATCCGGTGCAGCTGCGACTGTGCCTGGTGTGCGGCCACGTGGGCTGCTGCGACTCGTCACCGATGCGGCACGCCACAGAGCATTTCAAGGACTCCGGACATCCGATCATGCGGACCTTCGAGCCCGGTGAGAGCTGGCGCTGGTGCTTCGTCGACCACGTCCTGGTGTGACGTGGGATCCGGACGGTTCGACCGTCTGACGTCTGGGTACGTCAACCCGGCGCGCGCTCTTCCCAATTGGGCCCGCAGACCCCTAGCCACTGTGCGTATCCATAGGTTTACTATGAGTGACAGCAAGGGGTTGGGGTCCCGGGGACAGGAAAGCTGAGAGCGCGGTAGCGTCACCGCTGAACCACATGGCGCGTTACCCGGGGGGCGACCCCCGGCCCCCGAAAGAGCTTGTACCACCTTGGAGGTGAGGGTGTCCCAGATCGCAGGCGAGCCCGCGACCCAGGACTTCGTGGAAGTCCGGCTGCCGGCTGCGGGTGCCTACCTGTCGGTGCTGCGCACGGCCACGGCCGGCCTCGCGGCGCGTTTGGACTTCACCCTCGACGAGATCGAGGACTTGCGCATCGCCGTGGACGAGGCGTGCGCGATCCTGTTGCAACAGGCGGTGCCGGGCTCCGTGCTCAGCTGTGTGTTCCGCCTGATCGACGACTCGCTCGAGGTGACCGTCTCGGCCCCGACCACCGACGGCCACGCCCCCGCACGGGACACGTTTGCCTGGACCGTGCTGTCGGCCCTCGCGGGCAAGGTCTCCTCCTCGGTGGCCGACGACAAAACCGTTTCGATCAGCCTCTACAAACAGCGCGGCGCGGGACCCGGGCCGGCGTGAGGAACGGGGACGGGCCGGTGCGGGACGAAGAGCGCGGCACACGGGAACCTGCCGCCGGGGGCGAGGACGGCCCCGGCGCGCCCCGGCGCCTGGCGAAGGGGGTCGACGGCATCCCCGAGCAGGCCCGGCCGCATCCGGAGGACGGTGGGTCCCCGGCGGCCGGGGCGTCCCGGGCGGAGCCGATCGAGGAGGACGGGCGCGAAGCGCCCTCCGGCAGTGACGGGCGACAGGATCCAGACGTTGCCGCGCAAAGGGGGTCCCCCCGGACGGAGTCTGGGGGAGCGTCCGTGGAAGGGCGGCGGCGGGTGACGGGCGGGATCATGAGCGAGCAGCACGAGCACGAGCGGAATGCCGACAACAGCGCGTCGGGCGCACAGCACGACCCCCACAACCGGAGCGGGGCGCGGCTCAAGTTCATCGAGCTGCGCAAACTGGATGCCACCAGCTCGGAGTACGCGGAGCTGCGCAACCAGCTGGTGCGCATGCACCTGCCGCTCGTGGAGCATCTCGCGCGCCGTTTCCGCAACCGCGGCGAGCCGCTGGACGACCTCACGCAGGTCGCGACCATCGGTCTGATCAAGTCGGTCGACCGTTTCGACCCGGAGCGTGGTGTCGAGTTCTCGACCTATGCGACTCCGACGGTCGTCGGTGAGATCAAGCGGCACTTCCGGGACAAGGGCTGGGCCGTGCGCGTGCCCCGCCGTCTGCAGGAGCTGCGGCTCTCGCTGACCACGGCGACCGCGGAGCTCTCCCAGCAGCACGGCCGCTCCCCCACCGTGCACGAGCTGGCCGAGAAGCTGGCCATCTCGGAGGAGGAGGTCCTGGAGGGCCTGGAGTCGGCCAACGCGTACTCCACGCTCTCCCTGGACGTCCCCGACACGGACGACGAGTCGCCGGCCGTCGCGGACACCCTCGGCTCCGAGGACGAGGCGCTGGAGGGCGTCGAGTACCGCGAGTCCCTCAAGCCGCTCCTGGAGGACCTTCCTCCGCGTGAGAAGCGCATTCTGCTGCTGCGCTTCTTCGCGAACATGACCCAGTCGCAGATCGCCCAGGAGGTCGGCATCTCCCAGATGCACGTCTCCCGGCTGCTGGCCCGCACGCTGGCCCAGCTCCGCGAAAAGCTACTGGTCGAGGAGTAGGAAGCCCCGCGCCCTTCCGTCAGGGGCGCGGGAGACCGTCTGCCCTCCGGGGACCCGGTGAAACCGCGCGAGCGACGACGACCGGCCCGCACACCGTCACGGCCTCGGCCCGCGCACCCTTCACGGCCTCGACGCGCGGACCCGCTGCGCCGTGGGCGCGCCACCCGTCCTGCTCGCGGCGCCCCGCCCTGTTTCGGGTCCTGCTTCGGGTCCTACTTCGGTTCCCGGATCCCGCCGGGGCCGGTGATCCCGAGCGCCCGTGTCGTCTCGGGGTTCAGGATCAGTACCAGCGTCGCGACCGCCACCACCGCCAGGGCGATCCCCCCGGGAATGGCGAGGCTGTCGGCCTGGAGCAGGTTGTACGCGACGGGCAGCGCCATGATCTGTGTGATGATCGCCGGCCCCCGGCTCCAGCCGCGCCGCAGGAGCAGCCCGCGCGCGGCCAGCAGGGGCAGCAGCGCGAGCACGATCAGCGTCACGCCCCCGGTGACGGCCTGGCTCCGGTCGTCCGGGTGGCCGGTGAGGCCCATCACGAGCATGTAGGCGCCCCCGACGACGAGGGCGAGCCCCTCCAGCCCGGCGAGCGCCGCGGCCGCGGTCAGCCGCCCGGGGCGGGGGTCGGGGTCGGTCGATTCCGGGGTGGGATTCTGCGCAGGGCTCACCCCTGAAGGGTAGCCCTCGCCCCGCCCGCTCCCCCGTGCCCGGGGCACTCCCGGCGCACGCCCCGGGCGCCCGCCTTCTCACCTGATCCTCACCTCGGTATGGGCCGAGTACCAAGCGGTAGGTACGCTGCATCGCATGCGTGCACTTCTTGTGGTCAATCCGGCAGCAACCACCACCAGCGCACGCACGCGTGACGTCTTGATCCACGCGCTGGCGAGCGAGATGAAACTCGACGCGGTGACCACCGAGTACCGCGGCCATGCCAGGGACCTCGGCCGGCAGGCCGCGGAGAGCAAGGACATAGAACTGGTCGTGGCCCTCGGCGGCGACGGCACGGTCAACGAGGTCGTGAACGGTCTGCTGCACAACGGCCCCGACCCCGACCACCTGCCCGGCCTCGCCGTCGTCCCCGGCGGTTCCACCAACGTCTTCGCCCGCGCCCTGGGCCTGCCCAACGACGCCGTCGAGGCGACGGGTGCCCTCCTGGACGCCCTGCGGGAGGGCCGGGAGCGCACGGTGGGCCTCGGTCTCGCCGCGGGCACCCCGGGCAGTGAGGACGAGGGCGTCCCCGCCCGCTGGTTCACCTTCAACGCGGGCCTCGGCTTCGACGCCGGCGTGGTCGGCCGCGTCGAACAGCACCGTGAGCGCGGCAAGCGCTCCACGCACTCGCTCTACCTCCGCCAGGCGATGCGCCAGTTCTTCGGGGAGACCCACCGCCGCCGCGGCACCATCACACTGGAGCGGCCCGACTGCGACCCGGTGACCGATCTGGTGCTCTCGATAGTCTGCAACACCTCCCCGTGGACGTATCTGGGCAATCGCCCGGTGTACGCGTCACCTAAGGCCTCGTTCGATACCGGCCTCGACGTGCTCGGTCTGAGCCGCATGTCGACGGGTGCGGTTGCCCGGTATGGCACCCAGTTGCTCACTTCGTCCCCCGAGCGCGGACCCCATGGCAAGCACGCGGTGTCCCTGCACGATCTGACCGACTTCACCTTGCATTCGAAGGTCCCGCTCCCCCTGCAGATGGACGGCGACCACCTCGGACTGCGTACGAGCGTCGCGTTCACAGGCGTTCGCCGTGCACTGCGTGTGATTGTGTGAGCGGAACGGGCTAAAGTCCTTCCACTCGAACGTTTAGACCAGGATCCACCCCATGGAAGTACGGCTGTGACCTAGTCGACACCGAGGAATCAAAAAAAACTTTCCGGTAGGGGTTGTATCCGCCGCTGAGGTTTGCGAGTCTCTACGTGGCGCTCGGGACGGGCCGCAACATCGCCCCCACAGAGCGCCGGAACCCCTCCTCACTTCACAGGACGATGCCAGTCCGTATGGCAGTCGGCCCTTCACTTGTTGAGGGATTCGTGAAAGCGTTCACATTCACAAGCAACGTGCATGTAATACCAAGGAGAGGTAGCAGCCATGGACTGGCGTCACAACGCCGTTTGCCGCGAGGAAGACCCGGAGCTCTTCTTCCCCATCGGCAACACCGGTCCTGCGCTGCTGCAGATCGAGGAAGCCAAGGCCGTCTGCCGTCGCTGCCCCGTCATGGAGCAGTGCCTGCAGTGGGCGCTTGAGTCCGGCCAGGACTCCGGCGTCTGGGGTGGTCTCAGCGAGGACGAGCGCCGTGCGATGAAGCGCCGCGCCGCCCGCAACAGGGCCCGTCAGGCCTCCGCCTGACAACCCGCCCCACAACAGCCTGAGCTTGGCGGCGCGTACAGCGAGTACGCATCTCCCGCCCCCGAGCCGCAGCGCGCAGTACCCCCGATGCGCACAACCGCATGAACACTGTGAGCCCCGGACCACCCAGTGGTCCGGGGCTCATTGCTGTTTGCGATCGCGTCGCGCCCGGGCTCCTCGCGCCGGTCCACGGTCGGTTCCATCGGGCGAGGATTACGTAGCGTGTTCGTGGAGTAATGGTGCGGGTCGCTCACGAGGGCCCGGTGGCGGCCCGGACCGCCTGGATTACTCAGGCGGCCCGAGTGACTTGGGTTACTTGTCGGCCCGCATGAAGAGGGCTACTTGTTGGCCCGTACCGGAATGTCCAGTACGACCTGTGTGCCCCGCTCCGGGGCCCGGACCATGTCGAAGGTGCCGCCCAACTCGCCCTCCACCAGGGTCCGCACGATCTGCAGTCCGAGGTTGCCCGAGCGGTGCGGGTCGAAGCCCTCGGGCAGGCCCACCCCGTCGTCCTGGACGGTGACCAGCAGACGGGACTCCTTGGACGTGCCGCCGCGGACCGCGGACACCTCGACCGTGCCCCGCTCGCCCTCCCGGAAGCCGTGCTCCAGGGCGTTCTGCAGGATCTCGGTGAGGACCATGGAGAGCGGGGTCGCGACCTCGGCGTCGAGTATGCCGAAGCGGCCCGTGCGCCGGCCGACGACCTTGCCCGGTGAGATCTCGGCCACCATGGCGAGCACCCGGTCGGCGATCTCGTCGAACTCCACCCGCTCGTCGAGGTTCTGGGAGAGCGTCTCGTGCACGATGGCGATCGAGCCGACGCGGCGCACCGCCTCTTCGAGAGCCTCGCGGCCCCGGTCCGACTCGATGCGGCGGGCCTGCAGACGCAGCAGCGCCGCGACCGTCTGGAGGTTGTTCTTCACCCGGTGGTGGATCTCCCGGATGGTCGCGTCCTTGGTGATCAACTCCCGCTCGCGGCGCCGCAGTTCGGTCACGTCCCGCAGGAGTACCAGGGAGCCCACACGGGTGCCCTTGGGCTTGAGCGGGATGGCGCGCAGCTGGATCACGCCGTCGTTGCTCTCGATCTCGAACTCGCGGGGTGCCCAGCCGCTGGCGACCTTGGCCAGCGCCTCGTCCACCGGGCCCCGGGACGGGGCGAGTTCGGCGGTGGTCTTGCCCAGGTGGTGGCCGACCAGGTCGGCGGCGAGGCCGAGGCGGTGGTACGCCGACAGCGCGTTCGGAGACGCGTACTGGACGACGCCGTCCGCGTCCAGCCGGATCAGGCCGTCGCCCACGCGGGGCGAGGCATCCATGTCCACCTGCTGGTCGGGGAACGGGAAGGAGCCCGCCGCGATCATCTGCGCCAGGTCGGACGCGCTCTGCAGATAGGTGAGTTCCAGCCGCGAGGGCGTGCGCACGGTGAGGAGGTTGGTGTTGCGGGCGATGACGCCGAGGACGCGGCCCTCCCTGCGCACGGGGATGGACTCGACCCGGACGGGCACCTCCTCGCGCCACTCCGGGTCGCCCTCGCGCACGATCCGGCCCTCGTCCAGGGCGGCGTCCAGCATGGGGCGGCGGCCGCGCGGCACGAGGTGGCCGACCATGTCGTCCTGGTAGGAGGTGGGGCCGGTATTGGGCCGCATCTGGGCGACCGAGACATAGCGGGTGCCGTCGCGGGTGGGGACCCACAGGACGAGGTCGGCGAAGGAGAGGTCGGAGAGCAGCTGCCACTCCGAGACCAGCAGATGCAGCCACTCGAGGTCGGAGTCACCGAGGGCCGTGTGCTGGCGTACGAGATCGTTCATGGAGGGCACGTGTGCGAGCGTACCCGCCGCGTGCGACAAGGCCCGAAATCGGCCACCCGCGCGGCCCCGGAGACACCCGCGGGCCGCGGCGCCTGGGAGGGACCCTCAACCCTCCCGGCACCGCAGCCCGGAGCAACATCGGCCGCGGGGTGTGCGGTCCCGATCGGCCGAAGGATGAGGAGCCGGTGCAGTCAGGGCAGAGAGCGCCGGTTCCTCGATCCGCCTTCCTGTGCGGGGAAGGCGGAGGCTTGGTCGTTCAGCTGGCTTGATCGTGCAGTTGCGTTCTCAAGCGTCGCGTAAGCATTGTGGACTAGACCACTGTGAGTGTCCATGCGTTGACGGATGTTTGTTGTTGTCTCTCAATCCAACAACTCACGTCCTACATCCACCACGCAGCCTAACCCCGAGCGGTTCACGGGCGGGGCCAGATTCGCATCGCGAGTTCGGCGAGCGCCTCCAGTTCCTCCTTGGTGGCACCGTCGCGCGCCTGCTGGGACATGCCCTGGATCATGGCGCCGGCATGGCGGGCCAGGGCTGCCGCGTCCGTGTCCGGGGGCAGCTCACCCGCGTCGGCACCGGCCCGTACGCGGTGCTCCACGGCGGCGATGTCCGCCCTGCGCCGGTCCCGCAGGGAGGCCTCCACCTCGGGGGTGGTGCAGTTGGTCGCGGCGTGGAGGACCAGGCAGCCGGGCGGGCGGCCGGGCTCGGTGAACTCTGCCGCGGCCTCGCGCAGCATCCGCTCCACCGCGGCGCGGGCCGTCCGCTCCTCGGCGAGAGCGCGGTCGCGGAACGCGCCGTACCGGGCGCCGTACGCGTCCACGACCTCCCCGAAGAGGGAGCGCTTGTCGCCGAAGGCGGCGTAGAGACTGGGGACGCCGATGCCCATGACCTCGGCGAGGCCGGCGACGGAGGTCGCCTCGTAGCCGTGCTCCCAGAAGGCGAGGATCGCCTTCTCCAGTGCGGTCTCGCGGTCGAAGGAACGGGGGCGGCCGCGCGGCCTGGGGACCGGCCCGGCGGTGCCCGTGACGTCCTGGCTGCTCACCATGCGGCGCATTCTAGAGCGGGCGACAGGGAAAACGGCGGGCGGAAGGAGCAGCCGGGCAGCGGTGACCGGGAAGGAGCGTTCTGCTAGATTGGTCTATACCACATATGCAGGTGAGTTCCCTCTCAGAACGGCAGGCCCAGCGTGGAAGTTGTCATCGTTCCGGACGCCAAGGCGGGTGGCGAGCTCATTGCCGAGGCCATGGCGGAGTTGATCCGGCGCAAGCCCGACGCCCTGCTCGGGGTGGCCACCGGTTCGACCCCCCTGCCCATCTACCAGGCGCTGGCGGCGAAGGTGGGCTCCGGGGCAGTGGACGCCTCGCGGACCCGGGTCGCACAGCTCGACGAGTACGTGGGGCTGCCGGCCGAGCATCCCGAGTCGTACCGGTCCGTGCTGCGGCGCGAGGTGCTGGAGCCGCTCGGGATCGGCATGGCGGCGTTCATGGGGCCCGACGGGACCGCCGAGGACGTACGCGCCGCGTGCGAGGCGTACGACAAGGCGCTCGGCGACGCGGGCGGGGTCGATCTCCAGTTGCTCGGGATCGGCACCGACGGGCACATCGGGTTCAACGAACCGTGCTCCTCGCTCGCCTCCCGTACCCGGATCAAGACGCTGACCGAGCAGACACGGGTCGACAACGCCCGGTTCTTCGAGGGCGACATCGAGCAGGTGCCGCACCACGTGATCACCCAGGGGATCGGGACGATCCTGGAGGCCCGGCACCTGGTGCTCCTCGCCACCGGTGAGGGCAAGGCCGACGCCGTGGCGGCGACCGTCGAGGGCCCCGTCGCGGCGGTGTGCCCGGCCTCCGCGCTCCAGTTGCACCCGCACGCCACGGTCGTGGTGGACGAGGCTGCCGCCTCCAAGCTGAAGCTGGCGGACTACTTCCGGCACACGTACTCCAACAAGCCTGCCTGGCAGGGGATCTAGCGGTTCTCGGAGGTACGTGGAAGGCGCCGGGCTCCCCCCGTGGGAGTCCGGCGCCTTTCGTTCGGCGGTGCTGCCGCCTGGTCGGTGGTCGAGTGCGGGCCCGGGGGGGGCTGGTCGCGCAGTTCCCCGCGCCTCTGAAAGCAGTTGGTTGCCGCAGCCCCTGGAAACCCGTTCCCCGCGCTCCCGCGGGCCCGGCGCCCCGTGAACGCGGCGGGTCACAGGGCCGTGATGGCCTCCGCCGCTGCGAGGCCGCACACCCGGGCCGCGCCGTGCGTGGCGATGTGGAGGGCGCCCCGGGGCGGAGCCTGCGGTACGCCCATCTCGACCACGACCGTGTCCGGCCGGGCGGTGACCAGCACGTCGAGCGCCTCGGCCATCCAGCCGTGCCGGTGGACGTCGCGCACGACGGCGACCACCCGGCTCGGCCCGGCGGCCGCGAGCGCCTCGGCCCCGGCCCCCTCCCCCGAGAAGCTCCCGGTCTCCGTGCCCGGCAGCCTGCGGCGCAGCTCGGCGCCGACGCCCCAGGGGGTCTCGTCCCCGACGGCGATGTTGGCGACGGGGGTGAGGGCCGCGACGTACGGCGCCCCGGTGAGCGGCGCGCAGTGCGGACCGCGGGTGACGGTCAGCGCGCGGCGGGCCGCCACCAGACCGATCCCGGGGTCGAGTTCGTCGGCGGCGGATGCCGGCCCCGCGGCGGCCGAGGCGGTCCAGGACGCCAGGTCCCGTACCCGGGCCGCCGCGTCCGCCAGCCGTTCCTCGGCGAGTTCGCCCGAGCGGACCGCCATGACCAGCGCGTCCCGCAGTCGCAGGACCGTCGCGTCGTCCGCGAGCCCGCCACCCACGCAGATGGCGTCGGCGCCCGCGGCGATCGCGAGGACGCTGCCCCGTTCGATGCCGTAGGTCGCGGAGATGGCCCGCATCTCCATACCGTCGGTGACGATCAGCCCGTCGTAGCCGAGTTCCTCGCGCAGCAGCCCGGTGAGGACGCGGCGGGAGAGGGTCGCGGGGTGGGCCGGGTCGAGGGCGGGTACCAGGATGTGCGCGCTCATCACGGCGCGGGTGCCGGCCTCGATGGCCGCGCGGAACGGGGCCAGCTCCCGCGACTGCAGGACCGACAGCTCCGCGTCGATGCGCGGCAACGCGTGATGGGAGTCGACCGCGGTGTCGCCGTGCCCCGGGAAGTGCTTGGTGCAGGCGGCGACATGGGCGGACTGGAGCCCGCGGACGTACGCGGCGGTGTGCCGGGCGACCAGGGCCGTGTCGGCGCCGAAGGACCTTACGCCGATGACGGGGTTGTCGGGGTTGGAGTTGATGTCCGCGGACGGTGCCCAGTTGAGGTTCACCCCGCAGGCGGCCAGCCGGCGGCCCAGCTCGTGGGCCACGGCCTCGGTCAGCGTCACGTCGTCGACCGCGCCCAGCGCGTGGTTGCCGGGGAACGACGAGCCCGTCCGCACCTCCAGGCGCGTGACATCACCGCCCTCCTCGTCGATGGCGACCAGTACGTCGCCCCGCTCCGCGCGCAACTGGGCGGTCAGGGAGGCGAGTTGGGCGGGTGAGGCGATGTTGCGGCCGAAGAGGCCGACGGAGGCGAGGCCCTCACCGAGCCGCCGCAGCAGCCAGGAGGGGGCGGAGGTCCCGGTGAAGCCGGGCTGCAGGACGGCAAGGGCGTCGCGGGTCAGCGTGTCCGTGCCGGAGACGATGGTGGTCATCGGGTGGCGTTATCCCTTCACCGCGCCGGAGGTGAGTCCGCTGACGGCCTTGCGCTGGAGGAAGACGAAGAGGACCAGGATCGGGATGGCGAAGAGCGAGGCCGCGGCCATGGTGGCCCCCCAGTCGTCGCCGAACGTCGTCTGGAAGCTGGAGAGCCACAGGGGGAGCGTCTGCTTCTCGGCGTCCTTGTTGAGGATCAGGACGAGCGGGAACTCGTTCCACGCGGTGATGAAGCCGAAGAGGGAGGTGGCCATCAGTCCGGGGGCGAGCAGCGGGAAGATGACCTTCACGAAGGCCTGCCTGCGGGTGCAGCCGTCCACCATCGCCGACTCCTCCAGCTCCTTCGGCACGGCGGCGACGTACCCGCGCAGCGTCAGGACGGTGAAGGGCAGCACCATGATCATGTAGAAGAGGGTGAGCGGGACGAGGCTGTTGAGCAGGTCGGCGTCGCGCACGATCATGTAGATCGCGATGACCATGACCTCCCACGGCGCCATTTGCGCGATCATGAAGGTCAGAAGGAAGCCGCGACGGCCCTTGAACCGCATGCGGGCCAGCGCGAAGGACGCGAGCAGCGCGATGATGAGGGAGAAGGCCACCGCGAGGACGGTCACCGTCAGGGAGTTGCCGACCAGCGTCCAGAAGTGGTCGGCGTCCAGGGCCCGTCGGAAGTGGTCGAGCGTGATGTCGGTCGGCACGAAGACCGGGTCGTCCGCGATGATGTCGCCGGTCGGCTTCAGCGCGGTCGCGAACATCCAGTAGACGGGGAACGCGAAGACGACGAAGAGGGCGAGGGCCGCCGCGTTGGGCCAGATCCGGGACACCGCGGAAGAGACGGGGCGCTTCACAGCTCGTCCTCCTCTTGCTTGAGAACGGTTCGCAGGTAGTAGGCCGTCAGGCCGAGCAGGATGAGGATCGTCAGGAACGAGATCGCCGCGCCCATCCCGTAGTGCTGGTTGCCGGGGCCTTCGACGAACGCGTAGATCGGCAGGGTCTCGGTGAGCCGGTCGGGTCCGCCCATGTTCATCGCGAAGATCTGCGGGAAGGCCTTGAAGACCCAGATGACCTCCAGGAAGGTCGTCGCCCACAGGAACGGCCGCAGGAACGGGAAGGTCACGTGGGTGAAGCTCTTCCACACCCCGGCCCCGTCGATGGAGGCGGCCTCGTACAGCTCCTTCGGGATGGTGGTCGTGGCGGCGTACAGGTTGATCGCCACGAACGGGATGGACTGCCAGACGATCACCAGGGTGATCACGGAGAAGGTGGAGAGCTGGGAGCCGAACCAGTTGTAGTCGGCCATCGACGTCCAGCCCGCCTTGGCGAGCAGCCAGTTGACGACGCCGAAGCGCTGGGCGAACAGCCACTGGTAGACGGTGGTCGCGGCGATCACGGGCATCGCCCAGGCCAGCACCACACCGAGCAGCAGCACCAACCGCATGCGCTTGCCGAGCCGGGCGAGGAGCAGGCCGACGAGGGTGCCGAGCACCATGATGAGGACGACGTTCACGGTGGTGAAGACGACCGTGCGCTGGACGACCTTCCAGAAGTCCGCGCTGCCGAGGACCTCTTTGTAGTTGTCGCCGCCGTTCCACTCGGTGAGGTGCAGGATCAGCTGGCGCGGGTTGAGGTTCTGGAACGACAGCATGCCGTTCTTGACCAGCGGCCAGCCGAGCAGCACCGCGGTGACGAGCAGCGCGGGCACCAGGAGCAGGTAGGGGGCGGACGCACCGCCGCGCCTCCTGGCCGTGGCCGGGCCCGTGTCGTCGGCGGGTGGGGGTACGTCGGTCCTACGGGCACCGGGCGCCGCGGCCGTGCCTGTGTCCGTGCGTTCTGTCTGCACTGACATGCTCGCCATCTCTTCCACCGTCAGGAGTCACAGGTCGTTCGACGCGCCGGGGGCGGGCGGGCCGCCCCCGGCGGGCGCTCAACTGCTCTGCGCGAGACGCTTGTTGATCTCGGACTCGACCTGCTTGGCGGCGTCGGCGGGCGACTTCCCCTTGAGGACCGCGGTCATGTAGGCCTTGATCGGGTTCGGGTCGTTCTCCACGGCGGCCCACTCGGGGATCAGCGGCGTGGTGCCTCCGCCGGCCGCGGCCGGGGCGGCCGCCTCGGCCGCGCCGTTGCCCGCGAGGTTGGACTGCAGCGACTCCTTGTTCGGGATGACGCCGTTCTCCTTGGCGAGCGCGCCCTCGAACTTGTCGGACAGGGCCACCTTGAGGAACTCCTTGGCGAGCTCCTGCTTCTTGCTGCCCGCCGCGACCGCGAAGTTGGAGCCGCCGAGGAAGACGCCCTCCGGCTTGTCGGCCGTCTCACCGGGGATGGTGAAGTAGCCGATGTCCTTCTCGATCTTCTTGTTGGCGGCGATGGCCGTGCCGGCCTCCCAGCCCATGCCGACGAAGGCGCCGACGTTGCCCTTGGCGAACACCTCGGCCTGCTGCGGGGTCGCCTCGTCCTTGTCCTTGGGGGCCTTGGAGAAGGCCTGATACTTCTTGTAGATCTCCATGGCCTTGCCGACCTTCGGGTCCGCGAGGTTGGAGACGTACTTGTCGCCGTCCTTCTTCACCAGGTCGGCGCCCTGGCCGATGGTCAGGCCGTCGAAGAAGTACCAGTTCTGGCCGGGCAGGTAGATCGGCTCGGCGTCGGTCTTCTTGTCGATGGCCTTCAGGTCCGCGAAGAACTCCTCGCGGGTCTTCGGGGTGTCCTTGATGCCGGCGTCGGCCCAGACCTTCTTGTTGTAGATGACGACGCGGTTGGCGAAGTACCAGGGAGCCGCGTACTGCTTGCCGTCGAACACCGAGGACGCGTTGAGGGCCTCGGTCCAGTCGGCGCCGATCTCCGCCTTGAGGTCCGCCAGGTCGGCGAGACCGCCGGTGGCCGCGTAGGCGGGCGTCTGGGTGTTGCCGACCTCCAGGACGTCCGGCGGGCTGTCCTCGGAGAGCGCGGTGGTGATCTTCTGCTGGATGCCGTTCCACTGCTGGGTCTCGAACTTCAGCTTGGCGCCGGTCTTCTTCTCGAAGGCGGCCGTGACGTCCTTGGTCCAGCCGGGCGGCGTGGAGCCGTCCATGGCCCAGACGGTCAGGGTCTGGCCCTTGAAACCGTCGGCCCCCGTCTTGTCACCACTGTCACCGTCGTCGCCGCCACAGGCCGCGACCGACATCAACATGCCCGCGACACCGACGGCCGCGATGAGCTTGCGCTTCACGTCATCCTCCTCAGGGATGCCAGCAACCCCCCTGCCCACCGTGTGACTTACGACGAGTACTGCCCGTGGGGCTGGGACCTGGTCCTCAATGGTTTAGACCAGTACGGGGAGCTTGGCCTAGACCTAGAGGGGTGTCAAGGGTCGAAAAGCCGCTCCAGGCCGTCCGTTACGCGACCTACATATGAAGGGACCTTTCACTACAGGGGCGACAGAACGGGCGCGCCCGTGCGCAGGCCGCGGCCGGTGTTCCCGGCGCACCCGCTCTCGCGGTGGACTAGACCAAAAGGGACCCCGACGGTATATAGAGGGGATCACGCAGCGTGCGGGAGGACACTCGCGCGGTTGGGCGTGCCACGATGTGAGCCGTGGCCGACGCGCACGTCGGCCGCATCGGCACCCGGAGCCGGGAAGGCAGAGTATGAGCACCGACGTCAGCAGTGCGGAGAACGAGGGTGGGGCCCCCATCCGTACCGCGCGCGTGCCCAAGTACTACCGCCTGAAGAAGCACCTGCTCGACATGACGGACACGCTGCCGCCGGGCACGCCGGTGCCGCCCGAGCGCACGCTCGCCGCCGAGTTCGACACCTCACGCACGACCGTGCGCCAGGCCCTCCAGGAACTGGTCGTCGAGGGCCGCCTCGAACGCATCCAGGGCAAGGGCACCTTCGTCGCCAAGCCGAAGGTCTCCCAGGCGCTCCAACTCACCTCGTACACCGAGGACATGAGGGCGCAGGGGCTGGAGCCCACCTCGCAGCTCCTGGACATCGGCTACATCACCGCCGACGACACCCTCGCCGAGCTTCTCGACATCACCGCCGGCGGGCGCGTCCTGCGCATCGAGCGGCTCCGGCTCGCGAGCGGTGAGCCGATGGCCATCGAGACGACGCACCTGTCCGCGAAGCGCTTTCCCGCGCTGCGGAGGTCGCTCGTCAAGTACACGTCCCTCTACACGGCGCTGGCCGAGGTGTACGACGTGCATCTCGCCGAGGCCGAGGAGACGATCGAGACGTCCCTGGCCACGCCCCGGGAGGCCGGGCTGCTCGGGACCGACGTGGGCCTGCCGATGCTGATGCTGTCCCGGCACTCGCTGGACAAGGACGAGCAGCCGGTGGAGTGGGTGCGGTCGGTGTACCGGGGGGACCGGTACAAGTTCGTCGCACGGCTCAAGCGGCCCACGGAGTAGGTCCGCGGGGGGTGTGCCGGGGGGTGTGCGGGCGGCTGCGCGCGGATCGTCGGGGGGAGGATCCGCGGCAGGGCATCCGCCGTGGTCCGGCATCCGATCCGGCGGTGGGCGCTACGCGATCTCCGTTATGCGGACGGGGGGTTCCATAAAGCAAAGCCGTCCCTTAGATTTCCTGCGCGTCGCACAGGTGATCAGCGAGGGGACGGAGCCGTCATATGCCGGACACACCGGACGCGCCGAGAGCGCCCGAGGAAATACCGCCGGTGGTGACACCGGTCCGTGTGGTGATCGCCCTCTGCCTGATCGCGCCGTTCGTGGCGATGCTCTGGGTGGGGTCGTACGCGAAGGTCGATCCCACCTTCATCGGCATCCCGTTCTTCTACTGGTACCAGATGCTGTGGGTGTTCGTCTCGACCGCCCTCACGATGGTCGCGTACCAGCTGTGGAACCGTGACCAGCGCGCCCGCAGGTCCCGGAAGGGGGGCGCGTCCGCATGAACGACGGCGTGAACGGCGTGGCACTCGCCGTCTTCATCTTCTTCTTCCTGGCCGTCACGGTCATGGGCTTCCTGGCCTCGCGCTGGCGCCGGGCCGAGAACGACAGCCTGGACGAATGGGGCCTGGGCGGACGGTCGTTCGGCACCTGGGTCACGTGGTTCCTGCTCGGCGGTGACCTCTACACCGCGTACACCTTCGTGGCGGTCCCGGCGGCGATCTACGCGGCGGGCGCGGCCGGCTTCTTCGCCGTCCCGTACACGATCCTCGTCTACCCGCTGATCTTCACCTTCCTCCCCCGCCTCTGGTCGGTGTCGCACAAGCACGGGTACGTGACGACGTCGGACTTCGTGCGCGGGCGCTTCGGCTCGAAGGGGCTGTCGCTCGCGGTGGCGGTGACCGGCATCCTCGCGACGATGCCGTACATCGCGCTCCAACTGGTCGGCATCCAGGCCGTCCTGGACGTGATGGGCGTCGGCGGCGGGGAGGACACCAACTGGTTCGTCAAGGACCTGCCGCTGCTCATCGCCTTCGGTGTGCTGGCCGCGTACACGTACTCGTCCGGCCTGCGCGCACCCGCCCTGATCGCGTTCGTCAAGGACACGCTGATCTACATAGTCATCGCGGTCGCGATCATCTACATCCCGATCAAGCTGGGCGGCTTCGACGAGATCTTCGCCAAGGCGGGTGAGGCGTACAGCCAGACCAACCCGGCGACGGGCGCGCCACGCGGGGCCCTGACCCCGAGCGAGGCCGGCCAGTGGACGTACGCGACGCTGGCCCTGGGCTCGGCGCTGGCGCTGTTCATGTACCCGCACTCGATCACGGCGACGCTGTCCAGCCGCAGCCGTGAGGTGATCCGGCGCAACACCACGATCCTGCCGCTGTACTCGCTGATGCTGGGGCTGCTCGCGCTGCTCGGGTTCATGGCGATCGCGGCCGGGATCAAGGTGCAGAACGGGCAGTTGGCGATCCCGCAGCTCTTCGAGACGATGTTCCCGGCCTGGTTCGCGGGTGTGGCGTTCGCGGCGATCGGTATCGGCGCGCTCGTACCGGCGGCGATCATGTCCATCGCGGCGGCGAACCTCTTCACCCGCAACATCTACAAGGACTTCATCAAGCCCGACGCGACGCCCGCCCAGGAGACCAAGGTCTCCAAGCTGGTCTCGCTGCTGGTGAAGGTGGGCGCGCTGGCCTTCGTCCTCACCATGGACAAGACCGTGGCGATCAACTTCCAGCTGCTGGGCGGGATCTGGATCCTGCAGACCTTCCCGGCGCTGGTCGGCGGTCTGTTCACCCGGTGGTTCCACCGGTGGGCGCTGCTCGCGGGCTGGGCGGTCGGCATGCTGTACGGCACGGTCGCGGCGTACGGGGTGGCCTCTCCGACCCAGAAGCACTTCGGTGGTTCGGCCAAGGAGATCCCCGGAATCGGCGAGATCGGGTACATCGGCCTGACGGCGTTCGTCCTGAACGTGGTCGTGACGGTCGTCCTGACCTTCGTGCTGAGGGCCTTCAAGGCCCCCGACGGCGTCGACGAGACGTCGCCGGAGGACTACACGGCGGACGCCGGCGACAAGGGCGTCCAGGTGGAGCTGCCGCCGGCCACGGCCGGGGCGGGGCACTAGCCCGAGGGGCGGCCGGGGGTGTTCTCGCCCCCGGTCGCCCCTGCCCGACTCCTCCTCCGGGCCCAGGGCCCGGACCCCGCTCCCCGGGTGCCGGAGGGGCGGAGCGGCGGAGGGGCGGAAAATCCGGGAGCCGCCGTCGCCCTCCTCGGGCACACTGCGGGGCATGGACATCGCGATCAGGCGGGCGGAGCCCGGGGAGTACACGGCGCTGGGAGAGATCACCGCGCAGGCCTATCTCGGGGACGGGCTGCTCGACTTCGGGGAGAGCGACGAGTATCTCGGCGAGCTGCGGAACGTCGCGAAGCGCGCCGCCGCGGCCGACGTGCTGGTGGCCGTGGACTCCAAGTCCTCCGGGGGCAGGGTCCTCGGCGGTGTGACCTTCGTGCCGTCCGGTGGGCCCATGGCCGAGGTCGCGCGCGAGGGCGAGGCCGAGATACGGATGCTGGCGGTCTCGAAGGAGGCCCGAGGACGGGGCGTGGGCACCTCCCTCGTCCGCGCGTGCATCGACCGCGCCCGGACCACGGAGGGCTGTTCGGGCATCGTGCTGTCCACCCAGCGCACCATGCACAGCGCCCACCGCATCTACGAGCGCCTCGGCTTCACCCGCGCCCCCGGCCGCGACTGGAACCCCGTCCCGCACCTGGACGACATCATGCTCCTCAGCTACGAGTTGACGCTCTGACACACTCCGCTGCACCCTCCGCAGCCACCACGACACAACATGTGGGGGTGCTTCCGGAGCCCGGCACAAGATGTATGCTCATGCTCGCTGTCGCCGCAGGGGAATCCGGTGCGAATCCGGAACTGTCCCGCAACGGTGTACTTGTACGCGCATGTCCGCATGCCGTCGTACAGGAGTCAGTCCGAGGACCTGCCGACAGCGCGCCCAGGCCGTCCGGCCCGGGTGCATGACGTCCGGGCCTCGCGGAGTGGGCCGGTGGACGCGGGGTACCGCTGCGCGGAGCCGATACCCCCGTGTGCCCCGAACCCCTCTCCCCGCAGGCCCCCGTGCCGAGCGAGGGAGAGCCCCACGTGACCATCGCGCCAGCCGATCCGGTTTCAGCGGAAGCGACACAGGACCAGCAGGACAGGGCCGCGGCCGACGGACCGGGAACCGCGTTGCTGCGGACCCTGACCGACTTCACCGCCGACCTCCCCGGCGCCGACCCCGGCAGGGTCGCCGCGGCGGCCCTGCGCGGCCGGTCCGCCGCCGCGGACGAGCCGGAGCTGCGCGAGCTCGCCACGGAGGCGGCCGCCGGTCTCATCTCCGAGGACCCGGTGTACTCGAAGCTGGCCGCCCGCCTGCTGACGGTCGGCATCGCCGAGGAGGCCGCCTCACAGGGCGTGCGCTCCTTCTCCGAGTCGGTCGCCGTCGGCCACCGCGAGGGCCTGATCGCCGACCGCACGGCCGAGTTCGTCCGCGTCCACGCGGCCCGTCTCGACGCGCTGATCGACGCCTCTTCCGCCGAGGGCGCCGACGACCGCTTCGGCTACTTCGGCCTGCGCACCCTCCACAGCCGGTACCTGCTGCGGCACCCGATCACCCGGTCCGTCGTCGAGACGCCCCAGCACTTCATGCTGCGGGTGGCGAGCGGTCTCGCCGAGGACGCCACGAGCCGCTCGGTGGACGAGGTCGCGGCGCTGTACGCCCTCATGAGCCGCCTCGACTACCTGCCCTCCTCCCCCACGCTCTTCAACTCCGGTACGCGGCACCCGCAGATGTCGTCCTGCTACCTCCTCGACTCCCCGCTGGACGAGCTGGACTCCATCTACGACCGCTACCACCAGGTGGCCCGCCTCTCGAAGCACGCGGGCGGCATCGGCCTCTCGTACTCCCGGGTCCGCTCCCGCGGTTCACTGATCCGCGGCACGAACGGGCACTCGAACGGCATCGTCCCGTTCCTGAAGACGCTCGACGCCTCGGTGGCCGCCGTGAACCAGGGTGGCCGGCGCAAGGGCGCGGCCGCGGTCTACCTGGAAACCTGGCACTCCGACATCGAGGAGTTCCTGGAACTGCGCGACAACACCGGTGAGGACGCCCGGCGCACGCACAACCTGAACCTCGCGCACTGGATCCCGGACGAGTTCATGCGCCGGGTGAACGAGGACCGTGTCTGGTCGCTGTTCTCGCCCTCGGACGTGCCCGAGCTGGTCGACCTGTGGGGCGAGGAGTTCGACGCCGCCTACCGCAAGGCCGAGGAGCAGGGTCTCGCCAAGAAGACCATTCCGGCCCGCGATCTGTACGGCCGCATGATGCGCACCCTCGCGCAGACCGGCAACGGCTGGATGACCTTCAAGGACGCCGCCAACCGCACGGCCAACCAGACGGCGCTGCCCGGCCACACGGTCCACTCCTCGAACCTGTGCACCGAGATCCTGGAGGTGACGGACGACGGGGAGACCGCGGTCTGCAACCTAGGCTCGGTCAACCTGGGCGCCTTCGTGGACGCGGACGCGCAGGACATCGACTGGGCGCGGCTCGACGCGACCGTCCGTACCGCCGTCACCTTCCTCGACCGGGTCGTCGACATCAACTTCTACCCGACCGAGCAGGCGGGCCGTTCCAACACGAAGTGGCGTCCGGTGGGCCTCGGCGCGATGGGCCTGCAGGACGTCTTCTTCAAGCTGCGGCTGCCGTTCGACTCCCCCCAGGCGCGCGCCCTGTCCACCCGGATCGCCGAGCGGATCATGCTCGCCTCGTACGAGGCGTCCGCCGACCTCGCCGAGCGCAACGGCCCGCTGCCCGCCTGGGAGAAGACCCGTACGGCCCGGGGGGTGCTGCACCCGGACCACTTCGACGTGGAGCTGAACTGGCCGGAGCGCTGGTCCGCGCTGCGGGAGCGGATCGCCTCGGTGGGCCTGCGCAACTCGCTGCTCCTCGCGATCGCCCCCACCGCGACCATCGCGTCCATCGCCGGGGTCTACGAGTGCATCGAGCCGCAGGTCTCCAACCTGTTCAAGCGCGAGACCCTGTCCGGCGAGTTCCTCCAGGTCAACTCCTACCTGGTGGCCGAGCTGAAGGAGCTCGGCGTGTGGGACGCGCAGACCCGGGAGGCGCTGCGCGAGTCGAACGGCTCGGTGCAGGGCTTCACCTGGGTCCCGCAGGACGTGCGCGACCTGTACCGCACGGCGTGGGAGATCCCCCAGCGCGGTCTGATCGACATGGCCGCCGCCCGGACGCCGTTCCTGGACCAGGCCCAGTCGCTGAACCTGTTCTTGGAGACGCCGACCATCGGCAAGCTCTCCTCGATGTACGCGTACGCCTGGAAGTCGGGCCTGAAGACGACGTACTACCTGCGCTCCCGCCCGGCCACCCGCATCGCCCGCGCCGCCCAGGCCCAGACCCGGACCGAGGCGCGGCCCGAGAAGACCATCCCCGTACAGCAGGCCGCCGACCCCGACGCCGTCGCCTGCTCCCTTGAGAACCCCGAGTCCTGCGAGGCCTGCCAGTAATGACCACCGCACCTGAGAAGACCGAGAAGAACCTTCTCGACCCGGGCTTCGAGCTGACCCTGCGCCCCATGCGCTACCCGGACTTCTACGAGCGCTACCGGGACGCGATCAAGAACACCTGGACCGTCGAGGAGGTCGACCTCCACTCGGACGTCGCCGACCTCGCGAAGCTCTCACCCGGCGAGCAGCACATGATCGGCCGGCTGGTCGCGTTCTTCGCGACGGGCGACTCGATCGTGTCGAACAACCTGGTGCTGACGCTCTACAAGCACATCAACTCCCCCGAGGCGCGGCTCTACCTGAGCCGCCAGCTCTTCGAGGAGGCCGTGCACGTCCAGTTCTATCTGACGCTGCTCGACACCTATCTGCCCGATCCGGCGGACCGGGCGGCGGCCTTCGACGCCGTCGAGAACATCCCGTCCATCCGCGAGAAGGCCGAGTTCTGCTTCAAGTGGATGGACTCGGTGGAGAAGCTGGACCGGCTGGAGACGAAGGCCGACCGCCGCCGCTTCCTGCTGAACCTCATCTGCTTCGCCGCGTGCATCGAGGGCCTGTTCTTCTACGGGGCCTTCGCGTACGTCTACTGGTTCCGCAGCCGGGGCCTGCTCCACGGACTCGCGACCGGCACCAACTGGGTGTTCCGCGACGAGACGATGCACATGAGCTTCGCCTTCGAGGTCGTGGACACGGTCCGCAAGGAGGAGCCGGAGCTCTTCGACGAGGAGCTCCGGCAGCAGGTGACCGACATGATGCGCGAGGCCGTCGAGGCCGAGCTGCAGTTCGGGCGCGACCTGTGCGGTGAGGGCCTGCCCGGCATGAACACCGAGTCGATGCGGCAGTACCTGGAGTGCGTGGCCGACCAGCGGCTGCAGCGCCTCGGCCTCGCCCCGGTGTACGGCTCCGAGAACCCCTTCTCGTTCATGGAGCTCCAGGGGGTTCAGGAGCTGACCAACTTCTTCGAGCGCCGCCCCTCGGCGTACCAGGTGGCGGTGGAGGGCTCGGTCGACCTCGACGAGGACTTCTGACCCTGCGAGCGGCCCTGTTCGGCCTCCCTGAGCTGACGGTCGATGCGCCGGTCGCGCACGACACCGATCACCGCGGGGAGGACGAGCAGGACGAGGATTCCGAGGACGGTGAGCATTCCGATCAGGCCTTCCAGCTGTGTCGTATTCATGGACACCACTGTTGCGCCGAATGCTCCTTACCGTGAGTGGCAGGACTGCCGTGCACCCTCGATTTCCTGCCAGATCGGGTGCACACTGGCAGCATGCTGACCAACGTGGCCGCCGTCCTCCTCGACGGCGTGCATCCCTTCGAACTCGGCGTCGTCTGTGAGGTCTTCGGCCTCGACCGCAGCGACGAGGGGCTGCCGGTGTACGACTTCGCGGTCGCCTCGGCCGAGGGGCCCGACCTCGGCACCCACGTCCCGGGGCTCACGGTCTCCACGCCGTACGGCCTCGACCGGCTCGACGAGGCCGACCTGGTCGTCGTGCCCGCCGGGAACACGTATGCCGTCCGCGGCTATCCGCCCGAACTGCTCACCGCGCTGCGCAAGGTGGTGGACCGGGGCTCCCGGGTGCTCAGCGTCTGCTCCGGGGTCTTCCTGCTCGGCGCGGCCGGGCTCCTCGACGGGCGGCGCTGCGCCGTGCACTGGCAGCACGTGGACGAGCTGAGCCGGCAGTATCCGCGGGCGATCGTCGAGCCGGACGTGCTCTACGTCGACGAGGACCCCGTGATCACCTCGGCGGGCACGGCCGCCGGCATCGACGCCTGCCTCCACATCGTCCGCAAGGAGCAGGGCCCCGAGGTCGCCAACACCATCGCACGCCGCATGGTGGTGCCTCCGCACCGCGACGGCGGCCAGGCCCAGTACATCGAGCGCCCGCTGCCGCGCTCCCAGTGCGACACCGTCGGCGAGGTGCTCGTCTGGATGGAGCGCCATCTCGGCGAGGAGGTGACCGTCGAGCAGCTCGCCGCTCGCGCGCACATGTCCCCGCGGACCTTCGCCCGCCGCTTCCAGCAGGAGACGGGCACCACCCCCTACCGCTGGCTGCTGAGGCAACGGGTGCTGCTGGCCCAGGAGTTGCTGGAGGCCACGGACGAGACGATGGACTTCATCGCGGACCGCACGGGGTTCGGGACCGCGGCCGCGCTGCGCCATCAGTTCGTGCGGTCGCTGGGGACGACGCCGAACGCCTACCGGCGCACGTTCAGGGGCCCGCAGGCCGCCTGAACGTGCGCCGCACGGTCACCGGGGCACGGCCTTCAGCAGCAGCCGGTGCGGCCGCAGCGTGATGCCGACCCGTGTCGTGTCGTTCGACCCGGACACCTGCTCCAGACGCCAGCGCGAGGCCACCGCGGCCGTGATGAGGCTGAGCTGGGCCATCGAGAAGTGGTCGCTCGGGCACTTCCTGTTGCCCACGCTGAACGGGCTCATCGCGTACTTCGGCACGTCCTTGGCCCGTTCCGGAAGCCAGCGGTCGGGGTCGAAGTCGAGATGCCCGTCGTACGAACGCGCGTCACGCTGTATCGCGTACGGACTGTAGACAATGTCGGCCCCGGCTGGAATGCGATACCCACCGAGTTCGGTTTCGGTCACGGCCCGGCGCGTCAATATCCAAACGGCGGGGCGCAGCCGCATGGCTTCGACGACGACATTGTTCGTGTGGGACAGCTTCTGCACGTCCGCGAATGCGACAGGACGGTCACCCGCGACCGATTCGACCTCTTCCCGCACACGGTCCGCGTGTTCCGGGTGTTCGGTGAGGACCTGCAAGAGCCACATGATCGTGGACGCGACGGTTTCGCTGCCGGGGGTGAGTATCGCGACCACCTGGTCGTGGATCTCCTGTTCCCCGATGGCATCGCCATTCTCGTCCTTCGCCTCCAGCAATGCCGTCAGCAAATCGTCCGGCTTTTGACCAGATGCCCGGCGTTCGGCGACGATCTCGTCGACCAGGAGGTGCAAATCGGCCAGCGCGCGGTCGAATTTGCGATTGGCCGGAAGCGGCAGCCTGTAGAGCGGCCCGGCCGGGATCACCATGCGGCGGTACATGCCGCGGAACACGGTGGCGAGCGCGATGCTCAGCCGCTCGGCCCGCTCGTCCATGAAGTCGCCGCGCAGCAGACAGCGGGCGGCGATCCGCACGGCGACCCGGAACGACTCCGAGGTGCAGTCGATCGTCGCGCCGGACCCCAGGCGCTCCGCGAGGGCGTGCGCCTCCTCCTCCATGATCGGCCCGTACTCGGGGATGACGTCGAGCCGGAACGCGGGCTGGATGGTCCGCCGCTGGCGCCGGTGGCGCTGCCCGTTGGCCGTCGCCACTCCCTCCTTGCCGAGCAGGCCTTCCAGGGACTCCCAGAGCGGTCCGGCGATCTTGAAGTCGGGGCTCAGCGCCATCGCTCCGGTGAGGGCGGGCGACGTGAGCGCGTACACCGTTTTGGGGCCCAGCCTGAGCCGGACGACCTCGCCGTGGGCGCGTAGCCGGGCGAAGAAGCTCAGTGGGTCACGGGCCAGTTTCCAGCCGTGGCCGAGGCCTGGGACACCGCCCCCGGCGAGGGGCGGGATGGTCGGTTCTGCCGCTCGGGGTGCAGCGGGCCGCACGGACTCGACGGTCATTTCTCACCTGCCGCTTCGTTGTTGACGTACGGGGGTGTGGAGCGGTCGTCCCAGCTGTCGACCATGTACCGGCCCGACTCGTGGTGGAACCAGTACACGGAGCTGAACCAGTTCCGCATATTGAACAGACACGTCCGCACGGCAGTCGCCAATTCAGCGCCCCGCACGGACCCGTTGTCGATCCTTTCCGCGTACCTCAGTACCTTCTGTTCGACGTCGAGGAATTCAGTGATGCATTCCTCGACCCGGCGCCTGACTTCCTTGACCGCTTCTTCGAGTCGCATTCCTTCGTGATGAATGAGACTGATGCCGAGATTGTGGACCTCGTCACCCGCGATTTCCTTGGGAAGCGAACACAGGTCGTTGTACCAGGCGGCGAAATCCTGGCACAGCAGAGCGGCCCGCTGATAGTCGGAATTCTCCCGGACGATGTCGGGCAGCTCGTACTCCGCGCTCGGCTCCAGCAGGTCGAGCCAGATCCAGTGTGCGAAGGTCATCCGCCGCAGTTCGAGATATTCCTCGACGGTCGGGACGATTCCCGACGTACGGTTGTGGAATTCCCGGTCGTACGCCTCGATGACGTCGTGGAAGTGGGCGGCGAACCGCGCGTTCCACCCTTCCCCGAGGAACGAGTACAGCCGCAGCACGCTGTCCGCGAACCCCGCCACCAGGGGATCCTGGTGGTGCAGGTGCTCTCGCGGGGAGTCGAGTGCCGTGTGCAGCCGCAGCCTCAGCAGCTCCCACGCCTGGGGCCGGCCGTGGATGACGTCGCGGTCGTGGCGGTCGTCCCAGACGAAGAACCACGCGCTGTAGTCCGCTATCGCCTGGAGGACCTCGTCGGGCGCGCCAATGTAGTAGCCCGCCATGAGGTCCGTGTAGCAAAGCCCGTCGGCATATGCCTCGACCTTGTCCGCCGACATGAGGCGCTTTTCCAGGAGCCATGCCCTGGTCTTCCCCTGGAGCTCGGGCCAATACGGATGGAGTTGACGGGGAAACTCGGTCTCGATCACCGGGAGAGAGAGCGCCGGTGGAACGAGGGCCGAGGTGTGCGTCGTTGTGGTGCTCTGTGAGAAAGCAGGCACGAACAAACCCCTCTCAGCCGCCTGTTGGCGACACGCCCCTCCCGCTGTGCCGGGCGTGCGCCGTTGCGTATCCCCGCACTTCCCATTCAGCACCACAACTGACCGTTCTGGGAACGGATTTGCTTCGCTCACTACCCCACCGTGCCGAGAATCTCCCCTTGTGTGACTGAATATGGATCATTACGGACGCACAAGGGATCGAACGTGCGACGCACAGACGAACGGCACCTGGTCGGAGGGTGATCCGTCCAGGCGCCGCGGTGGCGGGACGCTCACGCCCCGGTTGTCGTTCTCTGTCTCAGTCGTTCTCAGTCGTTCTCAGTCGTTCGCACCGGTTCTCCGGCCGTGGCGGCGGTTGTTCAGTCGTTCGCGACGACCGGGTACCGCGGCTCGTTCTCGGCCATCTGTCGCAGCGCGTCCTTGCGTTCGCGCTTGGAGAGGCGGTCGATGTACAGGTACCCGTACAGGTGGTCCGTCTCGTGCTGCAGGCAGCGCGCGAAGTAGCCCGTCCCGCGCACCTTGATCGGGTTGCCCTTCTCGTCCCGCCCGGTGACCTCGGCGTAGTCGGGCCGGGCCAGCGGCGCGTACGCGGTCGGCACCGACAGGCAGCCCTCGTTGCTCTCGTCCAGCTGGCGCCGCTCGGCGGGCAGTTCGACGAGCACGGGGTTGCAGATGACGCCCGTGTGCCGCTTGCCCTCGTCGTCGGGGCAGTCGTAGACGAAGACCTTGAGGTCGACACCGATCTGGTTGGCGGCCAGGCCCACGCCCTCGGCGGTGTGCTGGCTGGCGAACATGTCGTCGACCAGCGCGGCGAGGTCGTCGCCGAAGTCCGTGACGTCCTTGCACTCCTTGTGCAGCACCGGATTCCCGACGACCGTGATGGGCCGGGAGGTGCCGCGCTCGCGGTAGGCCGCCTCGCGCTCCTCCGGGTTCTCGGTGTCGATGACGAAACCGTCGTCGTCCACGGGGAGCACGCCCACGTGCTGCTGATCGGTGTCCTGCTGCGCCATGACCGACGTATGCCTTCCTCGGAAAAACGGGGGGGTTGTGATGCTGATATAGGGTACGGGGCCGCCTCCTGGCAGGGGCGCGGGGAACCGCGGACCGGCCGCCGGACCGGCCGCGGACCGGTCTCAGCCGGGCAACCGGTCCTCGTACCCCCTAACAGACCTCTTCCAGATCCCGCCAGTCCCGGGAGTCGGGGCTGTCGGCGACCCATCCGTCCAGCAGTCCCCTGACCAGGGACGCGGGCGCCGCGAGGCCGCACTCGCGCTCCGGCACCCACAGCTGCCCGTCGGTACGGTGCCCGAGAGGGCCGGGATGCCCCGGCTCGCTGTGGTCGTGCGGGTCGAGGTGCTCGCCGTCGCCCTCGTCGGACGGCATCCGGGACTCGGAGCACATCCGGCACAGCAGCCGTACGGACGACGACCAGTCCTCGGCGGCGAAGCCCGCGTCGGCCGCGAGCCGCTCCAGGGCGTCACGGTCGTCCTCGGTCTCGGCCTCCAGGAGCACGACCCAGGTGGGCACCGGCGAGGGCGCCCACAGCTCGATCTCGTCGAAGACGGGATAGGAGTGTCCCGCGGCGGTCGTCCGCTCCCCGTGGGGCACCCCGTCGTGCAGCACGACCTCGCCCCAGCGCCGTCCGGACGACGGCAGCGGGATGGAGAGGACCTCGATGCGGGCGGGGTCGAGCCGCCGTCCCCACACGACCTCGGCCTCGCCCTCGGGCGACAGCCGTACGGCCGCGCTGCCGAGGTCCATGCCGACCGGCTCACCGGTGCCGAAGGCGCCCGCGCCGGCTTTGGGCCGGGAGGGGCTGCCGGGCACCCGCAGGCCGTACGCCTGCCAGGCCCGCCGGGCCAGCGGCCAGTCCTGGAGGGCGGTCGCCGCGATGCCCACGTTCCACCAGTCGGGGGCCCCGGTCTCCCGGTCGAGCAGGGCCACGGCCCTCAGCCCGGCCGCCCGCGCCTGTTCCCAGTCGTGCCGGAACTTGTGCAGCAGCGCCAGGTTGAACCAGGACTCGGACAGCCAGGGCTCCAGGTCCGCGGCGCGCGTCAGCAGCGCCCCCGCGTCCTCGTACCGGCCGTCGCCGATCAGTGTGAACGCGCGGTCGGTGGCCTGCCGCCATGAGGCGGAGGGCCGGTGCCGTCCCTTGCCGAAGATCCTCACGATTCCCGCCTGCCAGTTCGTTGAAGAGCGTGCAGCCTCGGGCTGGACTGTGCCCCCTGATGTCCTGTTCCTCGCATCCAACCACGTACGGTCGGACGGGCGCTCATTACCCATGGGTTACCCAGCCAGGGGCAAGGTAAGACCGTCTCTCGCCAGCACCCTGGCCAGCGACTCGACGACCTCGGGCTGATAGTCGCGTGCGGTGCCCAGCCGCAGCTCCTCCAGCGCCTTCAGGGGCCCGCCGGGACCCGCTTCCCGGGCCTTCTCCTCGTATGCGTTGACCGCTCTCACGATTCTGGCGCTGACGGGCTGTTCACGGTACGGGTCCGCCTGGCGTTCCACCACGACGGCGACCTCGGCGTCCACTCCCGTCTGGCGGACCACGGCCCCGCCGAGCAGGGCTATGCGCCGCTGGTCGGCGGGGGCGAGGGTGGCCGTGGCGCCGGCGTGCACGGGGTCGACGAGGGAGAGCTGGCCGATGTCGTGCATGAGGGCCGCGTACTCCAGAACGGTCAGCTCGGGCCCGGAGAGCCCCAGCTCACGGCCCACGGCCCGGCTGAGCGCCGCCACCCGCCGGGCGTGCCCGGCCGGGGTGTAGCCGGCGATCTCGGTGGCCCGCGCGAGGGAGGCGATGGTCTGCCGGTAGGTGGCCCGCACGGCCGCGTACCGCCGGAAGGACAGCTGTGTGAGCAGCAGCGGCAGGGAGAAGACGGGCAGCGCCCACAGGCCCGCGACGGCGACCGCGAGGGCCATCACGGCCCCGGTCGCGCAGACCGCCGACCCGATGCCGAGCGTGCCCCGCAGTTCGTCGCGCAGCAGCGGTCCGAAGGGCCACCGGGTCCGCGCGTGCGCCATGGCCGCGGCCAGCACGGCGTCCCACAGCGCGGTGAGCACGAGCAGCGCGACGACCAGCGCCGCGTACGAGGGCCCGTCCCCGGCCCATTCATGGAGCCTGCCCCGGCCGTAGAGGGGCTGGAAGCAGACGGCGGCGAATCCGACGGTCAGGACGCGCCGGGTGAGATGGTCGGCGGTGGGCCCGCGGCCCTTGGCGACGTGCGGTACGCAGCCCAGCAGGGAGGCGGCCGTGACCACGGCGACGATCTGGGGGACCCCGTCGTGGGTGGGGTGTCCGCCGTTCTCCCCGAGCAGCGCGTAGGCGAGGGCTCCGGCCGCGGCGAGCGGCGCCGACTCCCGCTCCTCGGCCCCGCTCCACCGGGCGAGCTCCCCCACAGCGATGAGCACCCCGAAGGCGAGCGCGGCTCCACGCTCGTCGATGCCGTGCCACAGGGTGACGGCGAGGGCGAGGACGGCGAGAACCGCGGCGGTGGCCCGGACGAGCGTGAGGGCGAGCGGAGCGCGGGGGGCGGTCATGTCCTGGGCCCTCCGACGGTTCCCCGACGGGTTTCCGGTCCGGCGGGAGCGTGCGGAGCCGGCAGGCGGGGCTCGGCGTGCGGCGGTGTCTCGTCCGCCGTCACCACGGGGTGCCATCCCTGCCGGACGAGCGCCCGCACGAACGCCTCCACCATCCGCGGATCGAACTGCGCCCCGGCACACCGCTCCAGCTCCTCCAGTGCCACCGCGACCGGCCGGGCCCGCCGGTACGAGCGGGTCGACGTCATCGCGTCGAAGGCGTCGGCCACCGCCACCACCCGGGCGAACTCCGGAATCTGTCCCCCCTTCAGCCCGTACGGGTAACCGCTCCCGTCGAGCCGCTCGTGGTGGTGGAGGATCGCCGACCTGGCCTCCCCGAGGAATCCGATGCCCCGGACCATCTCGTGCCCGTACTCGGGGTGCAGTTCGATCACCCGGCGTTCCTCGGGTGTCAGCGGCCCGTCCTTGCGCAGGAGCCGGGTGGGGACCCCGAGCTTGCCCACGTCGTGCAGGATCCCGGCGAACCGGAGCACCTCGGCCCGTTCGTCGTCCATGCCCAGTTCCCGCGCGATCATCATGGACGCCTGCCCCACCCGCTCGCTGTGCCCGCGCGTGTAGCCGTCCTTGATGTCGACGGCCTGCACGAGCGCCCGGATGGTCGACCGATGGGCGGCCCGCTCCCGGTGGTACTGCGCGAACACCCACCACGACACGTACATCGGCAGCAGTACGAGCAGCGCCGCGGCCGGTCCGTACGGGCTGCGCCAGAGCACGGCCATCATCAGTCCGGCGAGCCCGTGCACGACGACGGGGGCGAGCGAGCGCAGGAACAGTCCGCGCCACGCGGCCCGTACCGGCACCCGCTCGGCGAGCGCCAGGATCCCCCCGTCGAGCAGGGTCAGGGTCGCGCAGAACGCCACCACGGCCGCCCCGGCGGTCACGAGGGCGTAGGGAAAGTCGGAGGTGACGACCGCGTCCCGCCCGCCCAGGGCCCAGTGGACCTGCGAGGCGGCCCATGTCGCGAGCGCCAGTTGCGCGGCCCGCCACACCCGTCGCAGCCACCGCGGCCGCTGCTCGACCAGCGCCAGCAGCGCTCCCGGCAGCGGCACGAGCGCCGCGGCGGGCGGGGGCAGCAGGAAGGCCGCGGCCAGCATCACGGGCGTGTGCCACCTGAGAGAGGCCCCGGATTCGCCGGCGCCGGTGCCCTCGGGCTTGTGGTCGCCCCTGGAGCGGCTTCCGGCGAGCAGTTCGCAGCCCGCGCAGAGTGCCGCGAGCAGCGCCACGGCTCCCCACGGGGCGTGGGTCGCCGACACCGGCACGGCACACAGGACCGCGCCGAGTGCGGTGCAGGCGACGTAGACACGCGCCCACGGCGGAACAGACCGCATGGCGCTCCCCTCCCGGTGGCCCGGACTCGTTGTGCCGACCGGGCAGGCCCGCCCGGCACAAGCCCCGTACAGGCTTCGGGACATGGACGATAGGACGGCCGGGCGGGGCCCGGGGCGGGCATCGGGCGATTGGTTGGGCGGCGGGCAGCAGATTCGCCCGTTCGAGTGAGCCGCGCGCTCGTGCGAGACCGCGAGCGCCTGTACGGCCGGACGCTCGTACGAGCCCACCCGTCGCCGCACGTCCCGACGCCCGCGCCGAATGCCCTGAGCTCGCGCGCCACCGACCGTCGTGCGCGCACGCCCCGAGCGCGCACGGGGCCGCGTGCCCCACCCCACGGCCCGAAAATCTGCGGGACGGACCGGGGCCGTGCAGGGCAGGCCCACAGGCCATACGAGGCCACGCGCCCCGCGCGGCCCGACGGTCCTACGGAGCGGTCCGAAGCTCGTACGGGGCAGGTCCGGGGCAGGTCCAGGGCCTGTGGCGGGGCACACGCCCAGCAGGGCTCGGCTTCCGTACGCGACCGCCCTGGCCTCCTGCGGGGCAGACCCGAGGGTCATTCCATTCGGCCACATGCCCCGCGCGGCCCGACGCTCGTCCGGGACGGCGCCCGCACTCGTGCGAGGCTTACTTGCTCCTGCGCGGCCGTGCCCTCAGCGGGCCGGGTCGTGGCCTCAGCGGGCCGGGTCGTGGCCGGCGCGGACGCTCTGCCGGTGTGGTGCGGCCCATCGGCGGGTCACTGCGGCACGTCGGCCGCGAGTGCCTGGTTCAGTTGCTCCACCGTGGCGGGCGACTCCCGTTGGAACGCGGCGATGTCGAGGCCGTCGTCCCCCATGACGGTCAGCAGTGCCCGGTCGCCGACGGCCATCACGATGACGTGCCCGGAGCCGCACCTGGCCACCACCTCGCGCAACGCGCCGACGCCGGCCTGGTCGGCCATGCGGCGGCCCACACCGAGGGTCGCCGCGGCGAGCGCGGCGACCGACTCGGCGTGGACGGAGTCCGTGTCGGCGACGACCAGGAGTCCGTCCGCCGTGGACAGAACGCTCTCGGAGACCCCCATCACCCGGTCGCGCAACGAGATCAGGATCTCGGTGAGGGGATTGGGCGGCGGCTTCTCGCTCATGGGGCTCCTTGCTGCGGGCATGTGTGGTCGTGGTGCGGTCCGAACGGCGTCAGTCGGGTTCCGGAAGTGCTCTCAGACCCCGGCGGACTCGGCGCAGCATGTCGATGGAGGGCTGGTCGGCGGCGAGTTGCTCGGGCGACAACGGGGGCATGGCGAAGGGCGGCGCCCCGGCGGACCCGTCGCCTGTGTCCGATCCGGCGCCGGCCCGCGCCGCCTCGCCCCGCACGGGCAACGGAGGCTTGTCCGCCGGGGCACCGGAACGTGCGGCGGCCGAGCCCCGACCGTCGGTCGCCTCTTCCGGCCCGGGCCCCGATCCGGCACCGGAGCCCGATTCAGGCACCGCCCCGGCGCCCGGCCCCGTCGCGGGGTCCGGTTCTGGAGCGAGGTCCTGCCCTGGCGCCGGATTCGGCTCCGGTTCGAACCCGGGCTCCGCTCTCAGCTCCGGCTCTGGTCCAGGCTCGGACTCGGGGCCAGGCTCGGGTCCAGGCTCGGGCTCGGGCTCGGGCTCGGGACCAGGCTTGGACTCTGACTCCGGTCCCAGCTCGGGCTCCGGTCCGGGCTCGGACTCGGGCTCGCGTCCAGACTTGGACTCTGGCTCCGGTCCCAGCTCGGGCTCCGGTCCCAGCTCGGACTCCGGTCCAGGCTCGGACTCCGGTGCCAGCTCGGGCTCCGATCCCAGCTCGGACTCCGGTCCAGGCTCGGACTCTGGTGCTAGCTCGGGCTCCGATCCCAGCTCGGACTCCGGTCCAGGCTCGGACTCTGGTGCTAGCTCGCGCTCCGGTCCCAGCTCGAACTCCGGTCCAGGCTCGGACTCTGACTCCGGTCCCGGTCCCGGTTCGGGCTCCGGCTCCGGCTCCGGCTCCGGCTCCGGCTCCGGCTCCGGCTCCGGCTCCGGAATGATCTCCGGACTCGGCCCGCCATCCGCTTCCGGCCCTGGCTGCGGCTGCGACTGCGACTGCGACTGCGGTCCAGTCTCCGGCTCAGGTTCGGTCTCCCGCCCCGGTGCTGCCGCCTGTCCAGGCCCAGGCTCCTGCCCTGCCGCCTGCTTCGGTCCAGCCTCCGGCCCCGGCCGGCCCCCCGCTGCTCGTGTCCGGCGTTTCGCGGTGCGCCCCGGTTCGGCGTCCGTGCCCCGTCGGCGGCGCTGCGCCGCCCGACGTCTGCTTGAGCTCACAGCCCCCCTTGCCCCCCGCTCTTCCCCGCGGGAAAGGTGCCCGCGCCTCTTCCCTCGGCGGACCCCTCGCCCGACGGGCCCTCCCGTGCCCGGCCGTCCCCCGCCCGCGAGGCACCTCCGGGTGTACGCCTCGGCAGCGGCGCGGCCTTGGCGGCGGGCGCGGCCGACCCGTTCGGTGTCTGCGCCACGGCGGCGGCGTCCCGGCCGGGCAGTACGCGCGGCGCGGTGCTGGGCCGCCCGCCGGACGGCCCGCCCGCCTCCCACCGGATGAGTTCCAGCGTTTCCAGACGGGTCAGGTCCAGCATGACCGCGTACAGTCCGCGCCCGAGCGCGAAGGACATGTCCCGCGCGGTACGGCGTCCGTTGACGGTGCTCAGTACGGAGAGGTGGCGGTGCGGCAGCCCACGGCGCTGCCCGGTGTCAGGGACGGGAGCGGGCCGAACCCGGGCGAGCTCCCCCGGTGACCCCCATGGGCCGGAGAGGCGTGCGATGCGTCGCGTGGTCTCCTCGGTCAGCCGCCGGGGCTCCACACCGGGCCCGGCGAGGAGAGTCGGCTCCGGGTCGCCCAGCGTCCAGCCGCCGGGCGGGCCCAGCGCCATGGCGAAGGCCGCGTCGAACACGGCCGCGGTGCACACGATCTCGAGTTCGGCGGCGCCGACCAGGCCGGCGTCCACCAGGTGCCCGCCGAGACGGTCCGTGTCACGCTGCGCCGCGCACGCGGCCAGCCAGGCCTCGTCGTCGATGCGGCCCGAGGTGAGCAGCACCGACGTGGCGGTCGGCGCGCCCGGCGACTCGACCGCGCCGATCAGCCCGTCCCTCAGGTGAATCGTTCCGCCGGGGGAACCGGAGACCCGCACGGTGCCGCTGTAGCGCTCTTCGCGCAGACCCTGCAGCAGCGCGGGCAGGTTGCGTGCCGCGGCTGCCGTCATGCGAGCACCTCGGCGACCCGGTCGCCGAGACTGCGTGTGGCGAGCGCCAGGTTGGCCCGCTCCCGGTCCATGCCAGCGGTCAGCAGCAGCGGGTCGCCGGCCGGCCGGGGGACGGAGAGCAGCACCTGATGACGCAGTCTGCTGGTGGTGACCACGCTCTCCAACTCACCCTCGGCGCCCGCACGTCCCAGCCGTTCGGCGATGAGGGCGACGAGTTCGGCGCACTCCGCGCCGTCCCCCGCCTCGTCGGCGTCCCCGGCCACCCCGTAGGTGAGACCGGTGACCGCGTCGACCAGGGCGACGCCGGTGACCCCGGGGGAATCGAGGAGTCGGGCCAGTGAGGCACCGACGGCGGTCGTCATTTCCCGTTTCCCCCTTCACGTCCGGACGTCGCACAGTACTTTGAGCTTCAACTTACGCAACAGGCTACAAAGTTGATGTTTTGTGGCGCACAAGTCGCTTGTGTTCGATCGTAGTTGTACGGACAACGACCGGTCAGCGTCACTGAGGAATTGGGGCAACATGAACATCGAGACCGCACTCAAGGAAGCCATGGCCGTGGACGGTGCCCTCGGCGTCGCCCTCGTCGACTACGACAGCGGCATGTCGCTCGGCACGCTCGGCGGCGGGCCGTCGCTCGACCTGGAACTCGCCGCGGCGGGCAACACGGAGGTGGTGCGCGCGAAGATGCGCACGCTGTCCTCGCTCGCCATGGACGACGCCATCGAGGACATCCTGATCACGCTGGGCAGGCAGTACCACCTGATACGCCCGCTCACCACCAGCGGCGGAACGCTCTTCCTCTACCTCGCGCTGGACCGGGCCCGCAGCAACCTGGCGCTCGCCCGGCACAGCCTGAAGAGGATCGAGAGCGGGCTGGAGGTCTGACGCCGATCCCACGAGCCGGACCGGGTGCGACCGGTCCGGCGTCGGGACACGCGGCTCTCGACCGGCCACCCGACGGATCGTCACCGACCGTCGGGCGGGCGGGAGTCGTCAGCCTTCGGCGGCTGCGCCGCGGACGTCGGTGGCCGTGATCTCATGCTCGGGCACGGCCTGCCCGGAGCGGATCAGCTCGATGCGGCCCATGACCTTCGACCGCAGGTCGGTCGGCACGTCGTCCTGACCGCAGCACCGCTTGACCAGCTTCTTCACGGCCTGCTCCAGGCCGTACTTCTCAAGGCACGGGGAGCACTCCTCGAAGTGCACCTCGAACTTCGTGCAGTCCGCGTCGGGCATCTCGTGGTCGAGGAACTCGTAGAGATGATCGAGTACTTCACTGCAGTCCGTCTCGTGCGGCTCTCCGCAGCTCATGAGCCCGAGCCTTTCGTTCCGTCCGACTCTCCGGCGCCCGCCGGGACCAGGCCGCGGTCCTTGGCGTAGTCCTCGAGCATGCCGCGCAACTGACGGCGGCCCCGGTGCAGCCGGGACATCACCGTACCGATGGGTGTCCCCATGATGTCCGCGATCTCCTTGTACGCAAAGCCCTCGACGTCCGCGAGATAGACGGCGATGCGGAATTCCTCGGGGATCGCCTGCAGCGCTTCCTTGACGTCCGAGTCCGGCAGGTGGTCGAGCGCCTGCGACTCGGCGGAGCGCAGACCGGTCGACATGTGCGACTCGGCTCGCGCGAGCTGCCAGTCCTCGATCTCCTCGGCGCCGGAGCGCTGGGGCTCGCGCTGCTTCTTGCGGTAGGAGTTGATGAAGGTGTTGGTGAGGATCCTGTACAGCCACGCCTTGAGGTTGGTGCCCTCGCGGAACTGGTGGAAGGACGCGTACGCCTTCGCGTACGTCTCCTGCACCAGGTCCTCGGCGTCGGCCGGGTTCCGCGTCATGCGCAGCGCGGCCGAGTACATCTGGTCGAGGAACTCCAGCGCGTCCCGCTCGAAGCGCGCACTGCGCTCGGCGGTCGACTCGCTGCTGCCCGTGTCCTCGGGCTGCTCCGCCTGGCCGTTTTCGGTCCCTGCGTCGGTCCCTGTGACCGGACCCACCTCCTCCAGAGTCTGGGCGGGGCCGAAACCGGTCCCACCTGAATCGGAGAATAGACGACCGGCGGTCACGGCGGCTTGCCGATCCGGTCCGCCCGCCGCCCGAACAGGCGCGGTCTTCGCCGCGGACAGCACGGACCACTCCAGGTCAGCGCTGCTGCTACGGCTCGGGCAGATGGTCGAACCCATGCGGCGGACTTCCTCTCGTACGACTTCTCACAGCACGCTCCGTGCTGTCTGATCCGCACAACAGTGCTCCGGGGCTCGGCATTCCCGGGGTCACCCGAGTGACGAGGTCCACAGCAGGACACCGTCCGTGACGGTCCGCAGGGCCTGGTCCTGATCGACCGGGGCACGCTTCGGGACGGCGAACCCGTGATCGCCGTAAGGCACCTCCACGAGCTCGTACGAGCCCTCCGGGAACTCCTCGGGTCTGCCGAACGGGTCGTTGCCGCCCTGGACGACGAGCGTGGGCACCCCCGCTCCCAGCAGCTCACCGGCGCGGGACTTCTCCGGCCTGCCCGGCGGGTGCAGGGGGAAGCTGAGCGCGAGGACGGCGTGGGCGCCCAGTTCGGCGGCCGTACGGCAGGCGACCCGGGCCCCGGCGCTGCGTCCGCCGGCGACGACGGGGAGCCCGGGCTTCGCGACCAGGGGCCACAGGCCCCGCCACCCCGCGTCCAGCGTCTTCGGGGCGGGCGCCAGCTTCTTGCCCGCCACCCGCCAGGGCTGTTCCACGAGGGCCACGGTCACGCCGTGGCCGGGCAGGGCGGCGGCGAGGGCCCGGAGGTCGCGTGCCTCGATCCCGCCCCCGGCTCCGTGGCTGACGGCGAGCACCAGCCGCGCCTTCTTCGCCCGGTGCCAGGTGACGCGGGCCGTCCCCGCGTCGGTGTCGACCGTTTCGATGATCTCCGTCACATGCGTCACATCAGAAGAGTGTGCCCTCCTCGGGCCCCTCCAGCTCCTTCAGCAGCTCCGGGCCGTTGTTGCGGACGTTGCTCACCGCCGTGGAGACGGGATAGGCCCGCATCAGGCCCTCCGGCGGCGGCGCGAGCAGGGCACGCAGGTCCTCGACGTCCGTGCGGGAGGGGTCGAGCCAGGCGTCCCAGCGGTCCGGGGTGAGCATGAGCGGCATCCGCGGGTGGATGTCCGCGAGGGTGCGCGGGCCCTCCTGCGGGGCGACCGCGAGCGGGGCTGTCTCCGCCTCCGTGGTGATGACGGAGCACGTCACCCACCAGGACCTCGGGTGGTCGTCGGGCAGCGTCCTGTCCCGCCAGAACTCGTACAGTCCGGCCATCGCGAAGACCGATCCGTCGGCGGGGAGCACGAAGTACGGCTGCTTGCGGGGCCTCTTCTTCTTGCCCTCGACCTCCAGGTCCCGCTCGCCGGTGCCGGTCACCCACTCGTAGTAGCCGTCGGCGGGGATGACGCAGCGCCGGGAGGTGAAGGCCCGCCGGAAGGAGGGCTTCTCGTGGACGGTCTCGGCGCGGGCGTTGATCATCCGGGCGCCGCCCTCGGGTGTCTTCGACCAGGAGGGGATCAGCCCCCACTTGAGCCGGCGCAGCTGCCGAACCGGCCCGGGGTCCTCCGCGTCCTTAACAGGGCGGTCCAGGACCGCGTAGACCTCCTTGGTCGGAGCCACGTTGAAATCGGGGTCCAGAGTCTCCTCCGGCTCCCACTTCTCGATCTCAAAGATTCCTGCGAGATCCTCGGGTCCACGACTCGCTGCATACCGTCCGCACATACGTGCCACACTGCCAGATTCCATATGCCCCTAGGGAGCCCACGCAACAATGGACAGCACCGCGGCCACCTCGTTGGCCACCCTCTGGGACGAGGTCTTCGGGAGCCAGCCCGACCCCGACACCTGGGTCGTCGTCGTCACGCTGGCCGCCGCGCTGGCCGTGGTCGTCCCGCACCCGCTCTGGCGGCTCTCGCGCAACGCCATCACCATCGCCCACGAGGGCGGCCACGGTCTGGTCGCACTGCTCACCGGCCGCAGCCTCAGCGGCATCCGGCTGCACTCCGACACCAGCGGCCTCACGGTCAGCCGCGGCAAGCCGACCGGCCTCGGCATGATCCTCACGGCCGCGTCGGGCTACACCGCTCCGCCGCTGCTCGGTCTGGGCGGCGCCGCGATGCTGGCCGCCGGCCACATCACCGCCCTGCTGTGGCTGGCCACACTGCTGCTCGTGGCGATGCTGGTGATGATCCGCAACGCGTACGGCGCGCTCACGGTCCTGCTCACCGGCGGCACGTTCGTGGTGGTGTCCTGGCTGGCCGGCCCTCAGGTGCAGGCGGCGTTCGCGTACGCCGTCGTCTGGTTCCTCCTCCTCGGCGGAGTCCGTCCGGCCTTCGAGCTCCAGGCCAAGCGCAGCCGGGGCGGGGCGGGCGACTCGGACGCCGACCAGCTGTCCCGTCTGACGCATGTCCCCGCGGGCATGTGGTTCTTCCTGTTCCACGCGGTGTCACTGTGCTCCCTGATAGGCGGCGGCAGGTGGCTGCTGGCGCTGTGAGCCGCGCCGCTCGCAGGCGCGCGAACCGGGCGGGCGCACGCCCACGCACCGCAGCCGCCCGGTCGTCCCTCCCGCCGAGCACTCGGGCGCGCCCCGCAGCACGGTTTCACCGGATTCGATCAAGATCCCGGCCAGTGCCGGACCACTAAAGTGAGGGCATGCCCGTTAACCCCGCACACACCGCCCTCTGGCCCGCCCCGCACGCGAGCGGAACCGTCGACGCGACGGTCCACGTGCCCGGGTCCAAGTCGGTCACCAACCGCGCGCTCGTCCTCGCCGCCCTGGCGGCCGAGCCCGGCTGGCTGCGCCGCCCGCTGCGCTCCCGCGACACCCTCCTGATGGCCGGTGCCCTGCGCGAGATGGGCGTGGGCATCGAGGAGGGCGTGGGTCCCGACGGCTCCGGCGAGGCATGGCGCGTCATCCCCTCGGGTCTGCGCGGCCCGGCCACCGTCGACGTGGGCAACGCCGGCACGGTGATGCGTTTCCTCCCCCCGGTCGCCGCCCTCGCCGACGGGCCCATCCGCTTCGACGGCGACCCGCGTTCGTACGAGCGCCCGCTGAACGGTGTGATCGACGCCCTGCGCGCCCTCGGCGCCCGGATCGACGACGACAGCCGCGGCGCGCTGCCGCTGACCGTGCACGGCGGCGGGGCGCTGGAGGGCGGCCCGGTGGCGATCGACGCCTCCTCGTCCTCGCAGTTCGTGTCGGCGCTGCTGCTGTCCGGCCCGCGCTTCAACCAGGGCGTCGAGGTCCGGCACACGGGCTCGACACTCCCCTCCATGCCGCACATCCGGATGACCGTCGACATGCTGCGGTCGGTCGGCGCCCAGGTGGACACCCCGGAGTCGGGCGGCGAACCGAACGTCTGGCGGGTCACGCCGGGCGCGCTCCTCGGCCGTGACCTGACGGTCGAGCCGGACCTGTCGAACGCCCAGCCGTTCCTGGCGGCCGCCCTGGTCACCGGCGGCAGGGTCGTGATCCCCGACTGGCCGGCCCGCACCACCCAGCCCGGCGACAGGCTGCGTGAGATCTTCACCGAGATGGGCGGATCCTGCGAACTGACCGACCGGGGCCTGGAGTTCACCGGCTCGGGCTCGATCCACGGCCTCGACGTGGACCTGGGCGAGGTCGGCGAGCTGACCCCCGGCATCGCGGCGGTCGCGGCCCTCGCCGACTCCCCCTCCACCCTGCGGGGCGTGGCGCACCTGCGACTGCACGAGACGGACCGGCTGGCCGCGCTCACCAAGGAGATCAACGAACTGGGCGGCGACGTCACCGAGACCGCCGACGGCCTCCACATCCGGCCGCGCCCGCTGCACGGCGGGACCTTCCACACGTACGACGACCACCGCATGGCCACGGCCGGCGCGATCATCGGCCTCGCGGTGGAGGGCGTACGGATCGAGAACGTGGCGACGACGGCGAAGACGCTGCCGGACTTCCCCGACCTGTGGGCCGGAATGCTCGGGAACTGACGGGCGGACCAGGATCATGCGCCGATACAGCAAGAACACCGACGAGGACGACATCCGCCACCGCCCGAACCGCAAGGGCAACCGTCCCCGTACGAACATCCGCCCCAAGCACGAGGAGGCGGCCCTGGGCATGGTCCTCACCGTCGACCGGGGCCGCCTGACCTGCCTGGTGGACGACAGGGTCGTCATGGCGATGAAGGCCCGCGAGCTGGGCCGCAAGGCCGCGGTCGTCGGCGACCGGGTGGCCATCGTCGGCGACCTGTCCGGCGAGAAGGACACCCTGGCCCGCATCGTCCGCATCGAGCCGCGCACGTCGGTCCTGCGCCGCACGGCCGACGACGACGATCCGTACGAGCGGGTCGTCGTCGCCAACGCCGACCAGCTGGCCGTCGTCACCGCCCTCGCGGACCCCGAGCCCCGGCCGCGCCTCATCGACCGCTGCCTGGTGGCCGCGTACGACGGCGGCCTGGATCCCCTGCTGGTCCTGACGAAGTCGGACCTGGCCCCGCCCGACGAACTGCTGGAGCTGTACGGGGCACTGGGCGTCCCGTACGTCGTGACGAGCCGCGAGGAGCTGGAGAGCGGCGAGGCGCTGGACCGCGTGCACAAGCTGCTGGACGGCAAGATCACGGCGTTCGTGGGGCACTCCGGTGTCGGCAAGACGACGCTGGTCAACGCGCTCGTGTCGCGTGAGCGACGGCGGTCGACGGGTGTGGTCAACGCGGTCACCGGCCGCGGCCGGCACACGACGACGTCGGCGCGCGCGATCCCGCTGCCCGACAACGACGGCTGGGTCGTCGACACTCCGGGTGTCCGCTCCTTCGGGCTGCACCATGTGGACCCGTCGCGGGTCATCAAGGCGTTCCCCGATCTGGAGCCCGGCACGGAGGGCTGTCCGCGCGCGTGCAGTCACGACGAGCAGGACTGCGCGCTGGACGAGTGGGTGGCGCAGGGTCACGCGGATCCGGCCCGCCTCTACTCGCTGCGCCGGCTGCTCTCCACGCGCGAGCGCCGCGAGGGTGACTGACCGGCGCCTGATCGTCGCGTGACCTCGGTGTTGTTTGCGCCCCCGCTGCGACGGTAAAGGCATAATCGCACCAAGCGGGACGCAAGCGATACGAAGCGGTCACGGAGCGTGGGAGGGCATCACATGGCGTGGCTGCTGGTCGTCGTGGCGGGGTTCCTGGAGACGGGTTTCGCCGTCTGCCTCAAGCTCTCCCACGGCTTCACGAGACTCTGGCCGACGGTGGCCTTCTGCATCTTCGCGCTGGGCAGCTTCGGTCTTCTGACCCTGTCCCTGAAGAAGCTCGACGTGGGACCCGCCTACGCGGTGTGGACGGGCATCGGGGCGGCGGGCACCGCCATCTACGGCATGATCTTCCTCGACGACCTGGTGTCCACGCTGAAGATCGTCTCGATCTCCCTGGTGATCATAGGAGTAATCGGCCTTCAGCTGTCGGGCTCGACCCAGTAGGTCCGCACCGGACCGGGCCGCACGGGGCCGGTCCGTAGCCACGCGCACCCGGCCGCGTCAGACCACGGACCGCACGGTGGCGAGCGCGTCCCGGACCATCCCGGCCGTGCCGCCCTCCCCGGCGGGGGCCAGCACGCACGACACCCCCAGCCGCACCGCGAGTTCGCAGGCGCGGGCCAGCTCCGCCGCCTCGGACTTCGATCCCCCGGGCCCCGCCAGTGAGGCGACGGCCCGGTCCCGCACCAGTGCCACGAAGTCCCCGGGCGAGGGCAGCGGCCCGTCGGCCCGCCGCTGGGCCGGCACCCCCGAGGACGACGGCACGGCGGACAGGGTCGGCGAGGGCAGCCGCTCCCCCCAGCATCCCGTGAGCATGGCCCGCACCAGCGCGTTGCCCCGGGCCGCGGACGCCGTCCACTCTGCGGCCGCGGCCAACCGCTCCCGGGGCTCCGCACGGCTCACCAGGGCCCGCTCCACCCCCGCGAGATAGGCGTCGGCCTCCCGTCGTACGAGCGCCCGGGCAAGGCCTTCCTTGCTCCCGAACTCGTTGTAGAGGGTCTGCCGGGACACCCCGGCCACGGCGGCCACGTCGACCATCCGCACGGCGGACCACGGACGGCGTCCGAGCGCCGTGTAGGCGGCGTCCAGCAGGGATTCCCGCGCTGCAGGCATCGTCGCCTCCCTGGGGCGATCGGCTCTGCGCTTCAGAGTTGACGCGGACGGGGGCACTGTCAAGGGTTCGCGGCATCACCGAGGAGCGCGACCGCACCCCGGTGCGCCCCTTCACGGGCGCGGGGCGGCGCCGGTCCACGGGGCACGGGCGGCAGGCACCGGCCCGCGGTCGCCGTACAACCTCGGCCTCTCCCCCCGTTTCCCGGGGAGCGACCCGGAAGATACGGTTCGCTCATGCTCGACTATCGCGATGACCTGCGCCTCGCCCATGTCCTGGCGGACGCCGCCGACGCCGCGACGATGGACCGGTTCAAGGCGCTCGATCTCAAGGTCGAGACCAAGCCGGACATGACACCGGTGAGCGAGGCCGACAAGGCCGCCGAGGAGTTGATCCGCGGCCACCTCGGGCGGGCACGGCCACGCGACGCGATCCTCGGCGAGGAGTACGGCGTCGAGGGCACCGGCCCCCGCCGCTGGGTGATCGACCCGATCGACGGCACCAAGAACTACGTCCGCGGTGTGCCCGTCTGGGCCACGCTGATCGCGCTGATGGAGGCGGGCGAGGGCGGTTTCCAGCCGGTCGTCGGGGTGGTCTCCGCACCCGCGCTCGGCCGCCGCTGGTGGGCGTCGAAGGGCCACGGCGCGTTCACCGGCCGCAGCCTGTCGTCCGCGTCCCGGCTGAAGGTCTCCGAGGTCTCCCGCATGCAGGACGCCTCCTTCGCGTACTCCTCGCTGGGCGGCTGGGAGGAGCGCAGCCTGCTGGACGGGTTCCTGGACCTGACCCGCGAGGTGTGGCGCACGCGCGCGTACGGCGACTTCTGGCCGTACATGATGGTCGCCGAGGGCTCGGTCGACATCTGCGCGGAGCCCGAGCTCTCCCTGTGGGACATGGCGGCGACCGCGATCGTGGTGACGGAGGCGGGTGGCTCCTTCACCGGCCTCGACGGCCGCCCGGGCCCGCACAGCGGCAACGCGGCGGCGTCGAACGGCATCCTGCACGACGAGCTGCTGGGGTACTTGAACCAGCGCTACTGAGGTGCGTGGAGTCGCCAGAGGCTCCGGACGACGCGGTGCGCGCCCCGAACCGTGCGCGCGCGCCCTCTTGTTGACCCTCTCTTCGCCTGCGACTCTGAGAGTCCCCCCACTTGTGAACTTGTGAATCCGTTAACTAGCGGATTCGTAGGAGGTGGCTCCGTCCATGCTCGTCCGCGACGCCATGAGCACGGTGGTCCTCACCATCGGCCCCGCCCACACCCTTCGCAAGGCCGCCGCGCTGATGTCCGCGCGTCGTATCGGCGCGGCCGTGGTCCTCGACCCCGACGACAGCGCGCTCGGCATCCTCACCGAGCGCGACATCCTCAACTCCGTCGGCCTGGGCCAGAGCCCGGACACCGAGCGGGCCCACGCCCACACGACCACCGACGTGGTGTTCGCCACCCCGACCTGGACGCTGGAGGAGGCCGCTTCGGCCATGGCCCACGGCGGATTCCGTCATCTCATCGTCCTCGACCACGGCGAGCCGGTCGGCATCGTCTCGGTCCGCGACATCATCCGCTGCTGGGCGCCGCTCCGTCAGCCCGCCCCGGCCTGAGGGGACTTCGGCGGACCGGCACCGGCGCCCGGGAACCGTGACAGAAGGACGAGCGGGCCGGCTCCCCCGGGACACGGGGAGCCGGCCCGCTCTCCACGGCAGGCGTTCCAGTGCCGGCATCAGCCGCGCGCAGTGCCTGGACCGCGACTTCCGGCCACCTGCCGAGGTCTTCCGTCGACCCGCCCGGCCCGCCCGGCCCGCCCGACCTCCCGGGCCAGAGCCGAGCCTGATCCTACAATGGACAAGGTCCAAATCAAACCATGTTCCAAAGTCACACCTGTTCGGGTTCTGGTCCTGCTGCTGTTAGGCTGTGCCGCATGAGTGACCTGTTGGGACGACTGCGCGAACGCGGCTGGCGTATGACAGCGCAGCGGCGTGTCGTGGCGGAGGTCCTCGAAGGCGATCACGTGCACCTGACGGCCGACGAGGTGCACGCGCGCGCCGTCGTGAAGCTTCCGGAGATCTCCCGGGCGACCGTCTACAACACGCTGGGTGAGCTGGTCTCGCTCGGCGAGGTGCTGGAAGTCGCCACGGACAAGCGCGCGAAGCGGTACGACCCGAACGCCCACCGGCCGCACCACCACCTGGTCTGCGCCCGGTGCGGCGCGATCAAGGACGTGCACCCGGGCGGCAATCCGCTGGCGGATCTCCCCGACTCGGAGCGCTTCGGCTTCACGGTCTCGGACGTAGAGGTGACGTACCGCGGCGTGTGCCCGAACTGCGCGGCGGCCTGACCGGCCAGCCCTTCGCGACGACCCTTCGCGACGAACGACCATGAAGCCCCGGCGCCTTGCGGGACGCCGGGGCTTGTTCGTATCCACCGCTCCGTACCCGCCGCTCCGCACCCGCCACCCAGGCCGGCCGCGCCCCGGTCACGCCACACCACGTCACGCAAGGAAAAACACCGAAGGCCCGGAACCATTGGTTCCGGGCCTTCGGTCTTCAGTAGCGGGGACAGGATTTGAACCTGCGACCTCTGGGTTATGAGCCCAGCGAGCTACCGAGCTGCTCCACCCCGCGGCGATGAACTGAACACTACGTCACCACCGCCGACCAGCGCAAATCCCTTTCGACCCGGCCCGCTCCGGCCCGTCCGGCGGGCGAGAAGCAAGACCCTGAGGCCCTGCTCCGGGCCGATGGCAAGGGCTCGGGGCGACTGTCCTCAGGGACGAGCCGGGGCGGGACGGCCAGGCATGGGGCAGGCACGGACGGGCCAGGCACGGACGGGTCAGGCGCGGACGGGTCAGGCGCGGACGGGTCAGGCGCGGACGGGTCAGGCAGGGCTGGGGCAGGCACCGACGGGCCAGGCACGGACGGCGGCGGTGCGGAACCCCGCCCGCCGTCCCGTCACGCGGACAGCTCCTGCCGCAACGCGTCCCGCAGCCGGGCCGCCCGCTCGGACACCTCGTCCGGCCCGAGCGACACCGCACGGTCGGCCCACCGCTGCCCCTCGGCAAGCTCACCCCGACGCGCGTAGACGAGGGCGAGCCGCAGCGCCGCCCGCCCGTGCCCCGCGTCGGCGGCCCGGGTCCACCACAGGGCGGCCTCCGGCTCGCTCCCCTCGCGGGCCAGCAGCAGCCCCAGGTTGAACGCGCCGTTCCGGGATCCCGCCTCCGCGGCCTCCCGGTACCACCGGGCTGCCTCCACGACGTCCCCGCGGGCGGCCGCCAGCATGCCCACCCGCACCTGGGCCCGCCGGTGCCCCTGGGACGCGGCCCGCTCGTACCACTCCTCGCACTCGCTCTTCTCCGTGGCCGGCTCGCCCAGCTCATGGGCGGGCGCGGGCGGGCGCCGGGCGTCGAGCACGGTCGCCAGCCGGTAGGCCGCCTCCGCGCTGCCGCCGCCCGCGGCGCACCGCAGATGCCGCTCGGCGGCCGCCTCGTCGCCGTCCCGGAGCCGGGCGATCCCGACCTGGAGCGCGGCCTCGGTGTGCCCGGCGGCAGCGGCCCGCTCGTACCACCGCAACGCCGTCGCGTCCGCCCCGCGCCCCGCGTGCAGAATGCCGAGGTTGAAGGCGGCGTCCACGCTGCCGGCGTCCGCGGCCTTGGAGAACCACGGCTCGGCCCCGGCCGCGTCGTCGACCTGGAGCAGCAGAATGGCCAGCGCGTTCGCCGCCTCGCGGTGCCCCGCGTACGCCGCGCGCCGGTACCACTGCTCGGCCTGGGCCGTCCGCGCCTGCTCGGCGCAGAGCAGCCCGAGGTTGTACGCGCCGTTCACGTCGCCGGCGTCCATCGCGGCGCGGTACCACCGCTCGGCGGTCTGCGTCTCACCCCGCTCGGCATGCAGCGCGCCGAGGGCGTTGGCGGCGTTGCCGTCCCCGTCCTGGGCGGCCCGCAGCCACCACACCGCCGCGCTCTCGGTGTCACCCGCGTCCCTCAGCAGGAACCCCAGCGCGCAGGCGGCCCTCGCCTCGCCGTCCTTGGCGGACGTGAGGTACCAGCGGCCGGCCTCCTTCAGCTGCCCACGCTTCTCCAGGATCGCCCCGAGGTGCAGTGCGGCCCGGCGGTGACCGCGCGCGGCCGCCTGGCGGTACCACTGTTCGGCCGCTTCTCCGGTGGTCTCCGCGACACCGTTGTCAGCGTCGGTTCCGGCCGCCTCCGCGGCCGTCCGGTCGAGCGTCCGCGCGAGCCGGTACGCCGCCTCGCGGTGGCCCCGCTCGGCGGCGGCACGCATCCAGCTCCCGGCCGCGACGTCACCCCGGTGCTCCAGGAGATCGGCGAGCGCGTACGCGCCGAGGGCGTGGCCCTGCTCGGCGGACTGCCGCAGCCAGTACTCGGCGGCGGGTTCGTCACCGCGCTCGCGGTGGTGGCGGCCCAGCGCGTGCGCGGCGGCCGCCGAGCCCGCGACGGCAGCGATCCGCCACCACCCGGCGGCCTCCTCCGCGTATCCGCGCTGGTGCAGGAGGACACCGAGGTTGTTGGCGGCGGCCCGGTCACCGGCCGCGGTGGCGGCGCGCAGCTGAGGCTCGGCTCCGTCGAGATCACCGCGGCGGAGCAGCATGGCTCCGAGGACACTCATCGCCCCGGCGTCGCCCTTTTCCGCGGCGAGCCGTTGACGAGCCTCCTCGACAGCCTCACCGGTTTCGTCCCGGTCGGGAGGCTGCACAAACCGCCCTGTATCCAACAGAGTTGCCTTGTCCCCCATAACGTCCATCGTCGCACCACCTGCAACCTGGGTACACCTGGTATACCGCAGCCAGTGAGGTCACTACAGCGTTTTGTCGACATGCCCACAGAGAGACAAGTGAAACACAGTTCTCTCAACTCGCTCCGTCCGGCGCAGCCTTCACCTCGGCAGCACTGGTGAACGAGAGGCGCCTCCCCGCGTCCGCCAGGAGTCCGCACACGCAGAAGGACCCGGATCCTTGGAGGATCCGGGTCCTTCAACTTCAGTAGCGGGGACAGGATTTGAACCTGCGACCTCTGGGTTATGAGCCCAGCGAGCTACCGAGCTGCTCCACCCCGCGCCGTTGTGTTTCAACCGTACCACGGCGCGGGGTGGCTCCTGACTCAGCCGCTGTCCGGGCTCTTACTGCTGCTCGGCTCACTGCTCGGCTTGCCGCTCGCCTCGGTGTTCTTGTCACCGGAGCCGCTCGGTTTGTCGCTGCTGCCTGCCTTCTTGTCGGCCGCGGCCTGTGCGTCCTCGGCCCGCTTGAGGGCGTCCTCAAGATCCTTCTGCGCTGTTCCGTACGCCTCCCAGTCGCCCTTCTTGAGGGCTTCCTGGCCTTGGTCGAAGGCCTTCTGGGCGTCGTCGAGCGCTTCCTGGACCGTGGGGTCGTTGGATGTCGGCGGCGGGTTCGTCTCGCCCTCGTCCGGTGGTTCGGTGGCCGAACTGTCGGCTCCGAAGACCTTGTTGAGCGCCTCGTCCAGCGTGTCCTCGAAGGCTGTGGCGCCTCCGTAGGTCACCAGCACCTTCCGCAGCAGCGGGTACTTGAGTCCGCCACCCTTCACGTAGACGGGTTCCACATAGAGCAGGCCCCCGTCGAGCGGCACCGTCAGCAGGTTGCCGTACTCGACTTCCGAGTCACCACCTCTCAGGAGCCTGATGGACTCGGCGATGGATGGTTCGGAGTTGAACTGGCTCTGCACCCGTTTCGGTCCGTCGACCGTTCTGCCGGTGGGCAGTTTCAGGATGTTGATCTTGCCGTAGCCGCTCGTGCCTGCTTCGGCGTTGACCGACATGAAGGCGCTCAGGTTGTCGCGGCCGTTCGGTGTGAGCGTCGTCGTCAGGGAGAACGCCTGGGACTGCTCACCCGGCATCTTCATGCTGAGGTAGTACGGCGGCACCGCGTTGCCCGACTTGTTGGTCGGGTCGTCCGGCACCTGCCACACCTCGCTGCCGCTGAGGAACGTCTCCGCGTCCTTCACGTGGTAGCGGGTCAGCAGCTCCCGCTGGACCTTGAACAGGTCCTGCGGGTACCGCAGGTGGTCCATGAGGTCCTGCGGGATGTCGGTCCGCGCCTTGACCGTCCCGGGGAAGGCCTTCTTCCAGGTCTTGAGGACCGGGTCCTTGGTGTCCCACTCGTAGAGCGTGACCTTGCCGGTGTACGCGTCGACGGTCGCCTTCACCGAGTTGCGGATGTAGTTGACCTGGTTCTGCTGGGCCACCACCGCCCGCTGGTTGTTGGCGGCGGTCAGCGAGTCGGCCGTCGTGTCACCGAGGGTGGTGCGCGAGGCGTACGGGTAACCGTTGGTCGTCGTGTACGCGTCGACGATCCACTCGATCTTGTCGCCGACGATCGCGGGGTAGGCGTCGCCGTCGATGGTCAGCCAGGGGGCGACCGCCTCGACGCGCTCCTTGGGCGTGCGGTTGTAGAGGATCCGCGAACCCTCGCCGATCGCACCGGAGTAGAGGATCTGCGGCTCGCTGAACGCCACCGCGTACGCGGCCCGGTTGACCGGGTTCGAGAGGTTGACGCCGCTCTTGCCCTTGTAGCTGGTCGTCTTCTCGCCGGTGTCGTCGGAGTAGTCGATCTCCTTCTGCGGACCGCCGACGATCGAGTACTGGCTGGTCTTCTCGCCGTAGTAGATCCGCTGCTGGTACTCCCCGAGATCGCCCTTGGAGGGCAGGTCGTACTCGGTGAACTCCGGGCGGCCCTCGGCGTCGGCGTTGGTGCCCTTGGCCGCGACCGCTCCGAAGCCGTGCGTGTAGCGGAAGTGGTCGTTGATCCAGTTGTTCTTCGGGATGCCCTGGAGGTTCAGCTCGCGCAGACCGATGACGGTGTCCTGGTCCTTGCCGTCCTTGCTGTAGCGGTCGACGTCCAGGTTCGACGGGAACGCGTAGTAGTTGCGTACCTGCTGGAGCTGCTGGAACGTGGGCGAGACGACGTTCGGGTCGAGGAGCCTGATGCTCGCGGCGCCGTCGGCGTCGTCGCGCAGTTTGGTCTTGTCCTCGGTCGTGCTCGTGCCCGCGTACTCGGTGACCTCGGTGCCGTTGATCCCGTACGCGTCGCGGGTCGCCTTGAGGTTCTTCTCGACGTACGGCGCTTCCTTGGCCTGCTCGTTCGGCTGGACCTGGAACTTCTGCACGATCGCCGGGTACAGGCCGCCGATGAGGATCGCCGAGAGCACCATCAGGCCGAAGCCGATGACGGGCAGCTGCCAGGTGCGCCGCCACAGGGTGGCGAAGAACAGCAGGGCGCAGATGACCGCGATGCAGAAGAGGATCGTCTTCGCCGGCAGATAGGCGTTGGCGTCGACGTACCTGAGGCCCGTCCAGTTGCCGGTCGCCTTGAAGTCACTGGACTTCACCGCGAGTCCGTACCGGTCGAGCCAGTACGCGACCGCCTTCAGCGCCACGAAGATGCCCAGCAGCACCGACAGGTGGCCGGTGGCCGCGGCCGTGGCGCGCGCTCCGGGGCTGGTGACGCGCAGTCCGCCGTACAGGTAGTGCGTCAGCGCCGCGGCGATCACGGAGAGGATCGCGGCCGCGAAGCCGAAGCCCAGCAGGAAGCGGTACCAGGGCAGGTCGAAGGCGTAGAAGGCGACGTCGAGGTGGAACTGGGGGTCCTTCTGGTTGAAGGGCACTCCGTTCACCCACATGAGCCACGTACGCCACTGGCCTGCCGCGGAGGCTCCCGCGATCAGTCCGACCAGCGAGGTGATCCCGAGCAGGATCCACGTCTTGTACGGGGCCACGCCCATCCGGTAGCGGTCCAGGCTCTGCTGCTCCATCGACATGGCGCTGAGCGGTGGCCGCAGCCGATGGGCCAGCCAGATGTTCACGCCGACGGCCACCGCCATCAGCAGTCCGAAGACGAAGAACAGGCCGATCTTGGTCCACAGGGTGGTGGTGAAGACGGAGGAGTACTGCACCGACCGGTACCAGAGCCAGTCCGTCCAGAACCCCGCGAACATGACGAAGGCCATGGCCAGCACGGCCAGTACGCCGAGTGTCATGAGCAGGGTCCGGACGCGCCGGGACGGTCGGCCCACTCTCATCCGCGGCCCTGTCGGGCCTCCGCCGCGGTCCGGCATCTGGAAAGCCAAGGTGCGCACCTCGAAGTTCGCTGTTGGTATCTGGGGGCCCCGCAGACGCTGGGCCACATCTATGCAACTTACTGATGCTTTACTCGGTTCCCGCTTCCGGGGCCGAACGAGGCAGGATTGTGACCATGTCCAACACCGCCTCCTCAGGCACCCCCATGGCCGCCGGGCCCCTCACCCGTGCCGTCCTCGAGATCGACGAGTACGTTTCGGGGCTCGGCTGGGACCAGCCCGCCCGGCTCTTCGCCCTGGTCGACACCTCGCGCCTGCGGTCCCAGGAACCGGGACTCGCCGAGCGTCTGGGTCTGACCGAAGATGTGCCCGAGGGCACCCTTACCCCTATTGAGCAGGACGAACTCCCCGCGGGCAGCCCGCTGGACGAGTTTCTCGGCACCATCGCCTGGCCGGACTCGGTCGTCGGCTGCGCGCTGTCCGTGGAGCGGCTGATGCTGCCGCCGTCCGCGGAGGCGTCCGTGCCGGACGGCCTCGACGAGAAGCGGCTGGCGAAGTGGGTCGCCGAGCATCCGGAGCGCCAGGAGGTCCGGATGACCGTGGCGGTGCTGCGCGGCGGCAAGCGCGACGCGGCGCTGCGGTTGCGCGAGAAGGACTCGGCGACCGACGTGCTCACCGGGTCCGATCTCGTGCCGGGACTGGCCGAGGCGCTCACGGCGACGTTCGCGGAGTAGTCCGCGGGTCGGCGGCCTGCCGGTGTGCTAGGACCTGGTGCATTTCGGCAGGTCGGCCGTGTCGCCGCCACGGATGTCCTTGAGTGCGCTCATCGCGTCGTCGATGGTGTCGACCTTGATGAGCGTGAGGCCTTCGGGGACGTCACGGGCGGCGGCCGCGCAGTTGTCCTTGGGCGTCAGGAAGTACTGTGCGCCCTTGTCGCGGGCGCCGACCGTCTTCATCTCGATGCCGCCGATCGGGCCGACCTTGCCGTCGTCGCCGATGGTGCCGGTGCCGGCGACGAACTTGCCGCCGGTGAGGCTGCCCGGGGTCAGTTTGTCGACGATGCCGAGGGCGAACATCAGGCCGGCGCTGGGGCCGCCGACGTCGGCGAGCTTGATGTCGATGGTGAACGGGAACGTGTGGTCGGTGCCGGCCGAGATACCGACGATCGCGCGCTCCTCGCCGTCGTCGTCGGACTTGGCGGTGGTGAGCGTGACGTCCTGCGCCCCGGTGGGCGTCCTCTTCTCCTTCTCCGCGGCGGCCTGCTCCTTGGCCGGCACGATCGTGAAGACGACCTTCTCTCCCGGCTTGTGCTTGGTGACCAGGTCCGCGACGTCGCCGGGCGCCTTCACGGTCGTACCGTCGACGGCCTTGATGACGTCTCCGGCGTGCAGCCTGCCCTCGGCGGGGGTGTCCTTGACGACGGTGGAGACGATCACCCAGGACTTCACCGGGATGTCCAGCTGTTCGAGGGCCGCGACCTTGGCGCTCTCCTGGGACTGGCTGAACTCCTCGGCGTTCTCCTGCGTCGACTGCTCCTCCGTCTTGCCGTCGGGATAGAGCGTGTCGTGCGGGACCACCTTCTGGTCGTGCGCCAGCCAGCCGTACACGGCCTCGGCGAGGTTCATGTTGTAGTCGGCGCTGGTGACCCGGACGGTGGTCATGTTCAGGTGGCCGCTCGTCGCGTAGGTCTTGCGGCCGGAGATCCGCAGCACCGGTTCGCCGTCGTGCTCGCCGAGCGTGTTCACCGTCGGACCCGGTGACATCTCCGAGTACGGCACTTTGATGAAGACTCCCGCGCACAGGAGCGCGATCAGCATCAGGGTGGAGGCGAGCATCGTCGCGGTGCGGCGTGGCATGGAACGACAGTACGGGACCGCACTGTCAGCGCACCGTCAGGGCCGTCCGTCCGGGGTCCGAGGGCCGGTCAGGCGTCCGTGTGCGACTTCTCCATGGCCTCGCGGAAGCGTGTGTAGCCCGCGAGCTCGTGGCCGTCACCGATGGTCTTGCGGTTCCGTCCTGCCCAACTGCCCCAGGCTCCGGCGCCGATCGCGGCGAAAAGCGGAATCAGCAACCAGGCAAGCGCTGCCATGTCGACCTCCCAACCCCATGAGCGACCGCAACTGACTGATCAGCAGATTAACCATCCGCTTGTACAACGCTCACGGCAGGGGTCGGGTTACGCAACCGGAAGGCCGTACGGGTGGTGCCGATGGGGCCGGTAGGGCCAACCGGGCGAGGAGGACCGGTGTGGCCGATGGCTCCACCGCGACCGGTGGGACCGGTGCGGTTGTGCTCCGGGAAGCGGGAGTCCGTGGTGAGCGGGTGTCCTGTGGGGTCAGCAGGCCCCGACCCACTCCTCCGTACCGTCGGAGAACGTCTGGTGCTTCCAGATCGGGACCTCGTGCTTCAGGTCGTCGATCAGCTTCCGGCAGGCCTCGAAGGCCTCTCCCCGGTGCGGGCAGGAGACGGCGACGACCACCGCGAGATCACCCACCCGCAGGTCACCGATCCGGTGCACGGCGGCCAGCGCCCGCACGGGGTACTTCGCCACGACCTTCTCGGCGACCCGCCGCATCTCGGCCTCGGCGGTGGGGTGGCACGAGTACCCGAGCGCGTCGACGTCCGCTCCCCCGTCGTGGTTGCGCACGGTACCCACGAAGAGCGCGGTTCCTCCGGAGGCGTCGTCACCGACGGCCCGGAAGACCTCGTCCAGGGAGAGGTCGGTCTCCCGAATCGCCAGAAGCTTGATGGGCTCCTGCGCGGCCTGCTCACCGGGATGATCGTTCATGGGTGCCATACCCCCATCGTGCCCCAACCCGCCGACTCCCCGGAATAGCGCTTTCACCCGCACGCACGCGCGCGCGGTTGGAGCCTTCTACAGAGGCAGACCCGTGGAACTGCTGGAACCGCTGGACCGCGCCCCGCTCCGGAAGGTCCGTGCGGCGCTCACGCCGGCCGGCCGACGGCGGGGCCGCGAGGACACGGCCCCGCCCGGGCCTCAGATCCGCCGTCGCGCCTTCCGGGCCCGCCGCACCAGTGCGGCCGTACCGAGCAGGGCGACCGTCGCGCCCGCGGCTCCCGCGGCAGTGGCGTCCTTGCGTCCGAGGCGCCGCCCGGCGAGGGTGTGCCGCCCCGCGACCTCCCCGAGGAGTTCGGCGAGGACCTCCTCGTTGGTCCACTGCGGCCGCCATCCGGCTTCGTGGAGCCGGCTCCCGCTGACCACCCAGGGGTACATCGTGTAGGCGAGGTCCCCGGCCGGCGACGGCGTCAGCCCGATCCGGTGGAGCCGGGCCGCGGCCCCCAGGGCGACGGCGGACGGCAGTTCCATCCGCCGGATCCCGCTGAGCTCCTCGACCTCCTCCTGCTCCAGCCATCCGTCGCATCCGACGGCCAGTTCGCCGTCGACCTTCTCCAGGGCCGCGTACTCCAGAGCGGCGCACAGGTCCTCGACGTGGCAGAACTGCCAAGCGGGCCGGGACCCGGCGACGACCAGAAGCCGAGGGGACTCGAAATACCTGGTCAGAGCGGTGTCGGTGCCCCCGACGAGTACGGCCGGCCGTACGACGGTGACGTTGAGGCCGGGGTGCGCGCGGGGCGCCCGGCGGGCGAGCCGCTCGACCTCCAGCAGGTCACCGACGCCCGTGGCCTCTGCGGTGGCCTGCAGTTCGGCGTCTTCGGAGAGGGGCAGTTCGTTGTCGGGCAGCGCTCCGTAGACCATGGCCGACGTGCACAGCACGACACGGTGGACGCCGGCGGCCGCGGCGGCCGTGAGCACGGTCTGGGTACCCCGCACGTTGTACGCCGTACGCGCGGCGGGGTCCGTTTCGAGGTCGAGGTCGAGCGCGAGGTGCACCACGACGTCCGCCCCACGCAGCTTCTCCGCGATAGCCGGGTCCCGGACGTCCAGGATGTGCCACTGGGCGCCCGCGCACTCGCCGCGCCGCTCGTCGATGGCGATGACCTGCTTGATCTCGTCGCTGGCGGCGAGCCGCTCGGTGAGCATCGCGCCGATTCCGGACGCGGCGCCGGTGACCGCGACGACGGGGCCACGTACGGCGGAGGTCCCGTCGGCACGCGCTGCCGACGTCGAGGGGCGTTGGTCGGGCGACGGATGGGCCGAGGGGTTTCGCGCTGCGCGAACCTGTGGATCTGGGGAACTCACCGGGCGTCTCCAGCGGTTGTCTTCAGTAAGAACGCGCATGACGCGTACGTACCAGGTGGCATCCATCCTGCCGCAGCCGCCGAGTCGGCGACGCACCGAGGCCCGAACCGGTTGTGGTGTCTACGCTGGGTGGTGATGCAGGGCAGCCGCCGTCGGAGCGAACCGGCGGCCTTAACAGCCGAGGAATCCCGTGAGTGACACCCCATTCGGATTCGGCCTTCCGCCGGAGGAGCCGGACGACGGCGACGAGGGCAAGAAGAAGGACCAGCAGAGCGGTGGTGGTCAGGGACCTGCCAACCCGTTCGGTTTCGGGCCCGGCGGCCCTGGAGGCGACAACCCGCTCGCAGCCATGTTCGGTTCGCTGAACCCGAGCGACCTGGGCGCCGCGTTCCAGCAGCTGGGCCAGATGCTCTCGTACGAGGGCGGCCCGGTGAACTGGGACATGGCCAAGCAGATCGCCCGCCAGACGGTGTCCCAGGGCACCTCCGACGGTACGAAGGACGCGAGCGTCGGCCCCGCCGAGCGCGCCGCGGTCCAGGACGCGGTGCGGCTGGCCGACCTGTGGCTGGACGACGCGACGTCGCTGCCGTCCGGCGCGGCCTCCGCGGTGGCCTGGAGCCGCGCGGAGTGGGTCGAGGCGACCCTGCCGGTGTGGAAGGAGCTCGTCGACCCGGTCGCCGAGCGCGTCGGCGCGGCCATGGGCGATGTGCTGCCAGAGGAGATGCAGGCCATGGCGGGCCCGCTTCTCGGAATGATGCGTTCCATGGGCGGGGCCATGTTCGGTACGCAGATCGGGCAGGCCGTGGGCGTGCTCGCGGGCGAGGTCGTCGGCTCGACCGACGTGGGCCTGCCGCTCGGCCCGGCCGGCAAGGCCGCGCTGCTTCCGCTGAACATCGAGGCGTTCGGCAAGGACCTGGGGATCGCCCAGGACGAGGTGCGTCTCTACCTCGCTCTGCGCGAGGCCGCCCACCAGCGGCTCTTCGCCCACGTGCCGTGGCTGCGCTCGCACCTGTTCGGCGCGGTCGAGGGGTACGCGCGCGGAATCAAGGTCGACACGGCGAAGCTGGAGGACGTGGTCGGCCAGTTCGACCCGCAGAACCCCGAAGAGCTGCAGCAGGCACTCCAGCAGGGCATGTTCCAGCCCGAGGACACGCCGGAGCAGAAAGCCGCGCTGGCCCGCCTGGAGACGGCGCTCGCGCTCGTCGAGGGCTGGGTGGACGCGGTGGTCCACTCGGCCGCGAAGCCGCGCCTGTCGTCCGCGGACGCGCTGCGGGAGACGCTGCGCCGCCGCCGTGCGACGGGTGGCCCCGCCGAGCAGACCTTCGCCACGCTGATCGGCCTGGAGCTGCGCCCGCGCCGTCTGAGGGACGCCTCCCGCCTGTGGGCCTCGCTCACGGACGCGCGCGGGGTCGACGGCCGCGACGGCCTGTGGGCTCACCCGGACATGCTGCCGACCGCATCCGACCTGGACGACCCGGACGGCTTCGTGCACCGCGAGCAGCTGGACTTCTCCGAGCTCGACAAGATGCTGGGCGAGGCCGCGGGCGGTTCACCCGAGAAGCCGAACCTCTCGAAGGACGAGCCCTCGGGCGAGCACAAGGGCGGGGACGAGGCCAAGGGCGACGACGACAAGTGACCCTGTACGACGACGCCGTCCTGGTCCTGAAGGGCATCGAGGGCCAGGAGGAGCTCCGTCAGGCCTACCTCGGCCATCTGGAGGCTCATCCGGACGGCATGTGGAAGGCCTGTACGGCCGGGCACGTCACGGCGAGCGCGCTGGTGATCGATCCCGGGCACGGCAGGGTGCTGCTGACGCTCCACAGGAAGCTCCGCATGTGGCTGCAGATGGGCGGCCACTGCGAGCCGGGGGACGCCACCCTGGAGGAAGCGGCCCTGCGTGAGGCCACGGAGGAGTCGGGCATCACGGCCCTGACACTGCTCCCTGGCGGACCGGTACGGCTCGACCGGCATCCCATTCCGCCGCCCTGCCACCGCCATTTCGACGTGCAGTACGCGGTCGTGGCCGCCCCGGGAGCCGTCCAGGAGATCAGCGACGAGTCCCTCGACCTCCGCTGGTTCGCGTACGACGAGGTGGAAAAGGTGGCCGACGACTCGGTCGTACGCCTGCTCAGGGCGACACGAGCAAGGCTCTGAAAAATCTGTAAGGGGCGGCCGCAATGGCGACCGCCCCTTACACACTCGTCCTGAAGGGGCACGGGACACTGCACGACCAGTCCCAACGGACCGGCGGGCAGCCCCACCCCGAGGATTTCCGCGGGCGCTCCACAGAGTGCCCGCGGAAGGTCCTAACTCCAGGCGTTGCCCTGGTTCTGCCCCCGGGCCCCCTGCTGGCCCATCCCGTACTGGGCGGCGACACCCGAACCGATCGCCGCGTTCTGCGGCGGCAGCATCTCGCTGGGCTGGACCAGCGCGTATCCCTGGCCCATGAAGCTGAGCTCCCAGCCCTCACCCGTGTTGCCGCGGCGGCGGAACACTCCGGAGGAGTGCGTCTGGGCCTGCATCTGTACGCGCAGACTCGTGGACCAGGCGACGATCGCGTCCGCGTCGCAGTTGACGTACCGGTCCGGCGTGACCTGCAGCATCAGGGGCATGCCCGATGTCATCAGGGCGACCTTGCCGCGCCCGGTGATGTTGAGCTGGTACTTGCCTGATCCGGAGATGCCGTACTGGCTGTCCACGGCGATCACGTCGTGGTGCAGCGACGAGTCCATCGCGAGGACGTAGCTGCTGTCCACGGTGAGACCGTCCTGGTCCACGTCCACCACATGGATGTGCTGGGCGAGGTTGGCCAGGTAGACGGTGCCCTGCCCGTGGCAGCGCATGAGGTCGAGGCCCTCTCCGGTGTGCGCGCGCGAACGCTGCTGACCGGAGTTCTGGTACTCGGCGTCGAACTCCACGAGGCCCTGGTAGGCGACCATGGTGCCCTTGCGGGCGAGCATGTCGTCGTGGCCTTCCAGGACCACGCGCAGCATCTGCTTGTTCTGCAGGCTGTAGCGCTCCTGGGACTGCTGGTCGTTGTAGGCGAAAAGCGGGCTCTGCATGATGTGTGTCCTCCCCCTCAGCCCCGGACCCGGAGGCGGTCGGTGCTGTCCTCGCTGGGCTGGACGACGACGATGCCCTGTCCGGAGAAGGCCATCTGGAAGGCCTCGCCGCTGCCCCGCCCGATCAGCGACTGTGCCTTGAAGCTGCGCTTGCCCTTCACCTTGAGGTTCGGGGACCAGGCGACGAGCGCGTCCGGGTCGACGTACGTCTCGTCCTCGCCGCCACCGCAGTCGACGACGATGGGCTTGCCCCGCGAGGTCAGCGCGACCCAGCCCTGCCCGGAGATCTTGGTGTTCCACAGGCCCTGGCCTGCGAACTTCGCCAGCCCCTTGACCCGCTCGACGCCCCAGGTGAGGTGTGCGTCGAAGGCGAGCAGGTTGGTGGCGTTGACGGAGATCGCGTCGCCGTTGAGGTTGATGACGACGACGTTGGCCCCGTAGTCGGAGAGATAGAGCAGACCGTCTCCGGAGCACTTCATCAAAGGTGCACCCTCGCCGGTCATCCAGTCCTTGGCGATCTGGCGCACGGCCGGCGGGTTGGGCTCGTACTGGACGAACCCTTCGTAGGCGACCATCGACCCCACGCGCGCGAGGAGGTCGTTTCCGGTCTGCATGGCGACCTTGAGCATGTGGTTGCCGTGGTTCTCCATGCGCGCGGCAACGGGTGCCGGGGCGAAGCCCGCGAGTTGCTGGTTCATTTGGACGGGCTCCCTCAGACCTCGTACGGCTGGACGACGATGAAATTGCCTGGCGCCCCGCGGAACTGGAGGTTCACGCTCTCGCCGGTGTCACCCGGGTAAGCGTTGCGGCGCATCCGCACCTGGCTGGAAACGATCACCTGCGAGGCGGCGGACCAGGCGACGACGGCGTTGCAGTCGGCGAACGTCGTCGGCGTCACAGGCAGGACGACAGGCACCCCGCGCGTCTTCACGACGACCGTGCCGGTCCCCTGGAACTGCATCGTGAACAGCGCTCCTCCGGGGATGCCGTGCCCTTCGACGCGGCGCACCTCGTACTGGAGCGTCTCGTCGAAGGCGAGGACGTTCTCCGCGGAGACGCAGACGGCGTCTCCCTGCAGCTCGATGGGGTGCAGCATGGCGCCGTTCTCCGCGAGGAAGACCTGGCCGCGGCCCGAACAGCGCATCAGTTGCATCTCCTGGCCGGTCGCGTTGCCCACGATCCGCCCGGAGAAACCGGCACCCTTGTAGCTGAAGTCGACCTTGCCCTGGTAGAGCACCATGCTGCCCTGACGGGCGAGTACGGCCTGGTCACCGCCCGCGCCGAGATCGACACGGACCATCTTCTTGTTCTGCGGCGTCCAGCGCTGCCCGGTGGGCGTCTCCTTGTACGCCTGCAGCGCCGCGGTGACACCGGCACCACCCTGAGGAACGCCCTGCGGCACTCCGTACCCGGCGGGCGCACCCGGCGCGCCGGGCTGCCCCGGAACCTGGCCGAACGGCGGCTGCTGACCGTAGCCCGGAGGCGGTGTCGGCTGGCCGTACCCCGGAGGCGGGGCCGGTGCCTGAGGAGCCTGGGGCTGTCCGTAACCGGGCGGCAGGGGTGCGGTCTGGCCGGGGGCCTGGCCGTACGGAGGCTGCTGCTGGCCCGGCTGACCGTAGGGCGCGGGAGCGGGCGCCGGGGGCGGCACCGGGGCGCCGCCGGGCGGGGTCATGGGCGCGACGATGGTCGGCGCGGCATGCACCGAGGGCGCGGGCGCCGACGGCGCAGGCGCCGCGGGCGGTGCGAAACCCTGAGCGGGCTGCGGCGCGGGAGCCTGCGTGGCGGAGCCCGCGGGGGCTCCGAACGCGGGCGGCGCGGCACCCTGCGGAGGCGGCGCGAACGACGGAGCGCCGGCCTGCGGCGCGGGCGCCGCGGCGGGCTCCTCCTCGGCGACCTCGCCGCCGAAGTTCTTCAGCAGCGCGTCGAGCCCGCCGTCGAAGCCCTGTCCGACCGCGGCGAACCGCCAGACGTCCTTCAGGTAGAAGTCGCCCAGCATCACGGCACGCTCGGTGGAGAACTCGGCGCCGGTGAACGAGTACCGGGCCACCTCCTCGCCGCCCGCCACGATGCGGATGTATCCAGGAGCGACCTGGGACATCTGTCCGGCCCCGTCGACCGTCGCGGTGAACGACAGCTTCTGGATCCGCGGAGGGATCCTGTCGAGGGTGACGCGGAAGGACTCCGTGTCACCGGCCTGCGCGCCGAGAAGCTGAATGGACTCCTCGGGGCTCTTCGGCTGGTTGAAGAAGATGAAGTACTGGTCGTCCGACAGCCGTTCGTCGGCGTCCAGACCGAAGCAGCTGATGTCGAAGGTCAGCCCGGGGCCGGTGATCTGTACACCCACGTACAGATCGGTGCCCGCGGTGAGGTCACTGATCCTGGCCTTGTGGCCGCGCTGGAATTCCCTGGCCATGCGTAACGACCGTCCCCCATCCCGAATACAAGTACGTCGCGTCAGGCTAACGGCAAAATCCAGCCGCAGACGAGGCCGGTACAGACCCGGTACACAAACCCTCCCGCCGGTCGTCCCGGGCAGGGTGTCGGCGTCAGGCCGACGTCACTCGCCGCGCGCCGCGGGCAGATGCGGCAGCCGGTCGGCGGCGACCACCCCTTCGAGGTACCCACGGGCCCGCTCGGTGCGCGGGTAGGCCTCCAGGAGCCGCCAGAAATCAGCCCCGTGACCCGGTACGAGCAGATGCGCCAGCTCGTGGACGAGAACGTAGTCGACGACGTACTCGGGCATGCCCTGCAAGCGGTGCGACAGGCGGATACTGCCCTCGGCCGGGGTGCACGACCCCCACCGCGTGTTCTGGTTCGTGACCCAGCGCACCGAAGCGGGCCGGGCCCGCCCGTCGAAGTACAGCTCGGAGAGCCGGGCGGCCCTCTCGGACAGCTCCGTGTCGCCGAGCACGCGCTTGCTCTCCTGGGCGGCCAGCTTGTCGAGCATGACGGTGACCCAGCGCTGCTCCTCCGCCTCCGACATGCGGGCGGGGATGAGTACGACGGTGCGATCGCCCTCACGGTACGCGGAGACCGTTCTGCGCCGTCGCGCGCTCCTGCGGACCTCGATCGCGCTCGCCCCCGAGCCGCTTGGCGGCGGGCTCGTCGTGCTGCGCTGTGGGTTTCCGGCACGGTGCAGTGGGTCGGCGGGCACGCCCCGACGTTACCCGTTGCACACGGGGGAAGTCCCGCCCCCGGGACGCATCGATGCCGAACCGCACCCCAAGCGCTCGATTAGTACGACGAAATCCACTGCCTGTGGACAACTTTCGGCACGCGCCGGGCAATGCGGGCATCCTGGCACTCGACCGGCGGAGCAGGACGAACACCGCCGGCACCACGGGGACGTACGGGGGTCGTTTTCATGCATCCGATGGTGAAACCCGCGCTGCGGCGCGGCTGGCGGGATCTGAACACCGTGCAGTTCGGGATGGCACCCGCACACGCGATGGTGCTCGGCCCGATGGACACCGCGACAGGCAGCCTCATGACCTTGCTCGACGGCACCCGCGGGCTGCCCCTCCTGCGCGACGAGGGACGCCGCATGGGCCTGCCCGACGGCCACGTCGACGGCCTCGTGGAGCGACTGTCCCTGGCCGGGCTGCTGGACGACGCGACGGGCGGCGGACCCGCCGCCGACGCCCTGCGCGGCAAACCGGCGATCTACGACCGGCTCCGGCCCGACGCCGCCTCACTGTCCCTGGTCGCTCCCGAACCCGGCGAGGCCATGCGCCGCCTGGCCGCCCGCCGTTCACTGCGCGTACAGGTCCGGGGCGCGGGCAGAGTCGGAGCCGTACTGGCCTCGACCCTGTCGGGCGCGGGCGTGGGCCAGGTCGACGTACAGGACGGCGGCCGCGTCGAACCATGGGACGTGGCGCCGGGCGGGCTGCCCGTGGAGTCCATCGGCGAGCGCCGGGACGAGGCCGCCCGGCGCGCGGTACGCGGAGCGGCCCCCGGCCGCCCGCCCCGCCGCGGCGGCACCCGCTGCACTCCCCCAACAGAGGATCCCGGCCTCGCCCTGGTGATCATCGCGCCCAGGGAAGGCCTCGCCGTCCACGCACCGGACCCGGCATCATCCGAGTCACTCATCGAATCCGGTACGCCTCATCTCTACGCGGGGATCGTGGAGGGCACGGGCGTCGTCGGCCCGCTGGTCCTCCCCGGCGACACGGCCTGCGCGGGCTGCCTGGACCGGGGACGCACCGACCGGGATCCGACCTGGCCCCGCCTGCTCGCACAGTGGCGCTCCGGACAGTCCCGCCAGGTGCCGGCCTGCGATCTGGCACTCGCGACCACGGTCGCAGGCCTGGCCGCGGGGCATGCGCTCGCCTTCCTGGACGGCCGGTCACCGTCCAGCGTGGGAGCCCGCTGGGAGGTTTCCCTACCCGGATTCGACTGGCACGCGCGACCTGTGTGGCAACATCCCGGGTGCCCCTGCGGGGCCGCGGAGAAGGCTAAGGGGGAGCAGACCTCGGACGACGAAGGGCCGCACGAGACAATGGCCGGGCAACAGCCGCACGCGGCACGGCTGTCCGGTACTTGGAGGGCGCATGTCTGATCTTCCCCGGAAGGCGGTCACCCGAACCGCCAAACTCGCCGCGCTACCGCTCGGCTTCGCCGGGCGCGCGACCTGGGGACTCGGCAAACGAATCGGCGGCAAGTCCGCGGAACTCGTAGGCCGCGAGCTGCAACAGCGCACGGCGGACCAGTTGTTCAAAGTGCTCGGCGAGCTCAAGGGCGGCGCGATGAAGTTCGGACAGGCCATGTCCGTCTTCGAGTCCGCGCTGCCCGAGGAGGTCGCCGGCCCGTATCGCGCGGCCCTCACCAAGCTCCAGGAGGCGGCCCCGCCGATGCCGACGCGCACGGTGCACTCCGTACTGGAGGAGCGGCTCGGCGAGGACTGGCAGGATCTGTTCCTGGAGTTCGAGGACAAACCCTCCGCGGCGGCCTCCATAGGCCAGGTGCACCGGGCGGTCTGGCACGACGGCCGGGAGGTAGCGGTCAAGGTCCAGTACCCCGGAGCAGGCGAAGCCCTCCTGTCCGACCTGAACCAGCTGAGCCGCTTCGCCCGACTGCTGGGACCGCTGATTCCGGGCATGGACATCAAGCCCCTCATCGCGGAACTGCGCGACCGGGTGTCAGAAGAGCTCGACTACGCCCTGGAGGCACAGGCGCAGCGGGCACACGCGGAGGAGTTCGCCGACGACCCGGACGTACTGGTACCGGCCGTGGTCCACCAGAGCGAGCAGGTGCTGGTGACGGAATGGATCGACGGGATACCCCTGTCCGAGGTGATAACCGACGGTACGCAGGAAGAACGGGACCGTGCGGGACAGCTCCTCGCCCGCTTCCTCTTCTCCGGCCCGTCCCGCACCGGCCTGCTGCACGCCGACCCGCACCCGGGCAACTTCCGCCTCATGCCGGACGACCCCGAAACCACCGACGGTTCCGACGGTTCCGACGGTTCCGCCGACAGAAGCGGCTGGCGGCTGGGCGTCCTGGACTTCGGCACGGTGGACCGCCTGCCGGGCGGCCTGCCGTCGACAATCGGCAACTCTCTGCGCATGACCCTCGACGGCGACGCGGAAGCCGTCTACGAACTGCTCTGCGAGGAAGGCTTCGTCAAAGAGACCATAGAACTGGACCCGGACGCCGTCCTCGACTACCTGCTCCCCATCATCGAGCCGGCCCAGCTCGAAGAGTTCACCTTCAGCCGAGGCTGGATGCGGAGCCAGGCCGCAAGGATCGCCGACCTCCGCTCCCCCGCACACCAACTCGGCAAACAGCTCAACCTGCCCCCCGCATACCTGCTGATACACCGGGTGACCCTGAGCACGATCGGCGTGCTCTGCCAGCTGGGAGCGACGGTACGGCTCCGACAGGAACTCGAGGAATGGCTTCCCGGCTTCCTGCCGGACATGGAGGCGGAACCGGACGAAGTGGATGAGCTGGAAGGGATGGAGGGGATGGGCTCGGAGGGGTCGGCAGCCGGGGCTTGATGTGACTCGGGCCGACGCGAGCTCTCCAAGGAGAACAGCAGAAAACCCCGCCTCACCACCAATCCGAGTCCAGCCGCCCCTCGATCGCTCTGAGGTTGGTCCGGGCGCAGGTGTCGCAGAAGTAGCGGCGGGTGCCGTTCTCCATGGAGCAGGTCCAGGTCGGCTGTGGGTCTGCCGAGGTGGCGCCGCAGTGCGCGCATGTGAGGGAGCCCGGCTCCGTGGTGGAGCCGTCGTCGCTGTCCCCGCGGAGGCTGGTCACAGCCCGACGATAACTCCGGGGCCGGGCAACGGGAGGCACAACGCACCGCGGGGGCCGGTCCGTTCGGACCGGCCCCCGCGGTCAGCGGTTGTGTCTGCTACGTCTCGGCCGATGGGCCTTACTGCATGGACCTCGTCGCATGGGCCCTTTTGCTTGGACCTTTGCGTGGGCCCTGTTGCATGGGTCTTACTGCATGACCGCCATGGCCAGAGCGCGGCGGGCACGCAGTGACGCGCGCTCGGCGCGGCGCTGCATGCGGCGGGCCATCACCAGGCGCATGGCCCGGCGTTCCTGTTCGGCCTCGTGCATTCGGTCGTGCATATGCGCACGAGCGAGGGCTTCTGGGATGAGTTGCATTTCTCGGGTCCTGTTCTGACGCGAGTCGTTCGCGCCGGTGGCTGTGAAGTCTGGGATCGCGGAGCCTGCGGGCTCGCCGGTGGACGGCTTCATCGGGGCCTGTTTCTTGGGGTCGTGCGTCAGGGGGCGATCGATTGTTCCTGTGGTGTTCATGCCGCGACCGGGTTCTTGCGCGGGCGGCCACGCGGCCGCTTGCGGGCGACAACGACGCCCTGGACGAAGAGCTCGCCGCCCCAGACGCCCCAGGGCTCACGCCGCTCCTTGGCGCCGGCGAGGCAGGCCTCCATCAGCGGGCAGGTGCGGCAGAGGGACTTGGCGTACTCGACGTCGGCCGGGGACTCGGCGAAGAAGACTTCCGGGTCGTAGGAACGGCAGGGGACGGGTACGCCGAGGTTCTCGATGGCGTCGTCGAGCGCGGTGAGCGCAGTGAGCGGGGTCAAGGTGGAGTCCTCCGTGGAGCCGGGCGGGGTGATCGTTTCGGAAGGCGGTACGGACGGGGCGTGCGCTTCGAGTTGCACGGTTGGTCTTCCTCGTCTGGTCGTGCCGGCCGGTTGGCCGGTTGGCGGCTGGTACCGGGGTTCTTTTTTCTTGTCCCGAGGCCCCTTCGCTCCGCTGTCCCCGGTCGGGGACAAACAGAAGGGCCGCGGATCCCGGGTGGGGTTCCGCGGCCCTGAAGGCGCCGGCCTGATCGTCGATCAGGCTGGATCACTCCAGGGGTCAGGCCCACGGAAGGCCCACATCGTGTGGTGCGTCTGCTTGGCGGCTCCGGCACCGGTGGCTGCGAAGGCATAGGCCTGCGCCTGTGCCTCTACTGCTTCCAGTGCCTTCATCGGTCGCTCATTGCGCTCGCGGACAGGGAGTCCCGCGAGAGACACGGAGGACGTCGGCCGGACGGCGGGGATGCCGGACAGACCGGTGCCCAGGTTCGAGAAGCCGAGCAGGCAGGTGGAGACGACCGAGCGATCGGTCATTTTGGCGGTGCTGATGGAGCTGGCGTTGATGCTGATCACTGGAATCGCCTCCTCTCGGCGTCTCTGGGACCGGGCGAGCCGGTCCGTCGGTTGTTAAGTACAGCACGAAACCAGGGCCTTCGAGAAGGCCGCCGTTTCCGTGCTTTAGAACCTATGGGGATTGCTGGGGCATGCGCAAACTATTTTTTCGATGAGTTTGAATCATTCCTCGTCTTCGCCGGTCTCAGGCTCTTGACCTGCACAGATGGCGAGTACGTCGGTTCCGTAGCGGGTGAGCTTGCGGGCGCGGACGCCTGGGATGCGGGCCAGCTCTACCGGAGTGGACGGCACCGCTTCCGCGATGGCCATGAGTGTCCTGTCCGTGAAGACGCAGAAGTCGGGCTGCCCGCTGCGCGCGCCCTGGGCCGCTCGCCAGGTGCGCAGCCGCTCGTAGAGACCTTCGTCCATGTCGGAGGGGCAGTCGTCGCAGCGCATCAGTTTCATTTCGCCGGCGTCGCTGAGCGTGCGGCCGCAGACGCGGCAGCGGGCGGGGGTGCGGTTGGTGCGTCGGGTCTCGCCAGGGACGCTGCCGGGAGTTCCGCGCTCGATTCCGCCGGAGCCGCCGGAGCCGGTGGCGGTGCCGCCGTTCGTGGTGACGGAGCCGGGGCGCAGGCCGTCGAGGAAGCGGCTGGGCCGCCTGTTGTGGCGGCCGCCGGGTGAGCGGGACAGCGCCCAGGACAGGGAGAGGTGTTCTCTGGCGCGGGTGACGCCGACGTAGAGGAGGCGGCGCTCTTCCTCGATCTGTTCGTCGGTCTTGGCGTAGGTGATCGGCATCATGCCTTCGGCGACGCCGACCAGGAAGACGACGTCCCACTCCAGGCCCTTGGCGGAGTGGAGGGAGGCGAGGGTGACGCTCTGGACGGTCGGGGCGTGCTGGGCGCCGGCTCGCTCGGCGAGTTCGGCGACGAGGTCGCCGAGGGTGGCGTCAGGTTTGGCGGCGGCGAAGTCCTGGGCGAGGTGTGCGAGGGCGGCGAGGGATTCCCAGCGCTCTCTGACGGCGCCGGAGCCCGCTGGTGGCTGGTGGGTCCAGCCGTCTCCCGACAGGACGGCTCGCACCTGGGAGGGCAGGTCGGGGGCGTCGTCAAGGAGTGAGTCGTTGTCTCCGAAGCGGGCTGCGCCGCGCAGGGCGTGGATGGCTCGCTTGACCTCGGGGCGGTCGAAGAAGCGTTCGGCGCCGCGTAGCTGGTAGGGCACTCCTACGTCTGCGAGGGCCTGTTCGTAGATCTCGGACTGGGAGTTGGTGCGGAAGAGGATGGCGATTTCGCTGGCGGGGGTGCCGGAGTTGATGAGGTCGCGGATGCGGCGGGCGGCGCCTTCGGCTTCGGCGGGCTCGTCGGTGTATTCGGCGTAGCCGGGCTCCGGGCCTGTGGCGCGCTGGGAGATCAGTTCCAGGCGGTGGTCGGCGGCGCGGCCGCGGGCCTGGGCGAGCAGGCCGTTGGCGAGGTGGACGACCTGGGGGGTGGAGCGGTAGTCGCGGACGAGTTTGACGACGGTGGCTTCGGGGTGGCGGGTGCGGAAGTCGAGGAGGTGGTCGGGGGTCGCGCCGGTGAAGGAGTAGATGGTCTGGCTGGCGTCGCCGACGACGCAGAGGTTGTTTCGTTCGCCGAGCCACAGGTCCAGGAGGCGTTGCTGGAGAGGGCTGACGTCCTGGTATTCGTCGACGACGAAGTGCTGGTACTGGGCGCGGACCGCTTCGGCGATGTCGTGCTGGTCCTGGAGGATGGCGACGGTCAGGAGAAGGACGTCTTCGAAGTCGATGACGCTGCGGTCGCGTTTGATGTCCTCGTAGGCGGAGTAGAGCTGTGCGATCTCGGCTCGGTCGCGGGGTGCGTCCCGTCCGGCTTTCACGGCCGCCGCGGTGTAGTCGGCGGGGACGGTCTGGGTGACCTTGGACCATTCGATCTCGGCGGTGACGTCGCGCAGTTCGCCGCGGTCGAGGCGGATGCGGCAGGCGGCCGCGGCGTCGGCGACGAGTTGGATCTTGCGGTCGACGATGCGGGGCAGGCTGCCGCCGACTGCTTTCGGCCAGAAGTACTGGAGCTGGCGCAGGGCGGCGGAGTGGAAGGTGCGGGCCTGGACTCCGGAGGCGCCGAGCTGGCGGAGGCGGCCGCGCATCTCCCCGGCGGCGCGGTTGGTGAAGGTGACGGCGAGCACGCTGGAGGGCTGGAGGATTCCGGCTCGTACTCCGTAGGCGATGCGGTGGGTGATGGCGCGGGTCTTGCCCGTGCCGGCTCCTGCGAGGACGCATACCGGGCCGTGCAGGGCGGTGGCGACCTCGCGCTGCTCGGGGTCGAGCCCTTCCAGTACCGCGTCGGCTCCGCCGGCCGGGTCCGGGTACTGGGAACCACCGTGTGGGCCCTGGGGGAAGAGGGTGGAATGCGTTGCTGCTGTCACCCCGCCATGCTGCCAGGTCGGCGGAGACGGGTGCGCCGGTTGTCCACAGGGGGGCACCCGTAGTCGTACTAATGCGGCAGGCGTGCTGCCCGGTTCGGTTCGTCGGTGTCGCTCTCGCGTGCGGCCGGGTGTGTGCGGCGGCTCTCACCCTGGACGGTTGCGGGAATGGCGGCCTTCTCTCGTACGTTCCCCTCCTTGCGAACACGCACCTCCCTGCAGCGAAGGAGCATGAGAGACATGCCGGGCACTGTGACGATGTACAGCACCACGTGGTGTGGCTACTGCCGTCGGCTGAAGAGCCAGATGGACCGCGAGGGCATCACGTACGACGAGATCAACATCGAGCACGACCCGGAGTCGGCGGCGTTCGTGGAGAAGGCGAACGGCGGAAACCAGACGGTTCCCACCGTCCTCTTCCCGGACGGTTCGACGCTGACGAACCCTTCGCTGGCGCAGGTGAAGCAGAAGGTCGGCGCTTAGGGTCTCAGGCGGCCACTCCGCGTGTCGGCAGGGGTTTGCCGTACCAGAGCTCGATCAGGCGGGCCGCAATCGAGATGCCGTACGGAGGCAGGACCTCCCCGGACTCGAAGGCGGCCCGCAGGTCTTCGCGGGAGAACCAGCGTGCTTCCTGGATCTCCTCGCCGTCGACGTTGATCTCCCCCGAGGTGGCGCGGGCCATGAAGCCCAGCATGAGGCTTGAGGGGAAGGGCCAGGGCTGGCTGGCGATGTACTCGACCTCGCCGACGGTGACGCCGGCCTCTTCGAAGACCTCGCGGCGGACCGACTGCTCGATGGACTCGCCGGGCTCGACGAAGCCGGCGAGGGTGGAGAAGCGGCCTTCGGGCCAGTGCATCTGGCGGCCGAGCAGGATGCGGTCCTCGCTGTCCGTAACGGCCATGATCACGGCGGGGTCGGTGCGGGGGTAGTGCTCGGCGCCGCATGCGGGGCAGCGGCGGATGTGGCCGGCGGCGGCGATGACGGTGCGTTCGCCGCAGCGGGAGCAGAAGCGGTGCAGGCGCTGCCAGTTCTCCAGGGCGACCGCGTGCACCATGAGGCCCGCGTCGCGCGGTGACAGGAGGAGGCCTGCTTCGCGCAGGCCTGCCGCGCGCGCGGACTGGTCCATGCGTCCGGGGAGGGTGTCCTTCTGGAGGGCGAAGTAGCTGACGCCGTCGTCGTCCGTGCCGAGGAAGTAGCGGTGTGCTTCGGTGAGGGGTGCTTCGAAGGACGGTGTCATGACGAGTTCGGTGGTGCCGTCGGGTGTCTCGTCGATGAGGACCTGGCCGCCGGAGACCACGAAGGCGCGGGTGGTGGGGTGGCTCCATGCCGCGGCGAGCCAGGCTTCGTCGAGCCGCTGGTGGGCGGCCCGGTCGATGCCGCTCGGGGCGGTGAGCGAGATGGGTCGGTCGGCGGTGTGGTCGGTCCAGGTGGTCACGGGTGCTTCCAACTCCCCCGGTGGAACGGTTGTTTCGGCGGGCTGTTCAGCCGGTTGTACGGCAGGACGTGCGGCGGGGCTTCTTCAGTGTGCATCGCGCCAGTTCTGGGCCAGGTCGCCCCACAGGTAGGCGGTGGTTTCGACGCCCTTGAGGAGGAGGTCCAGCTCGACCTTCTCGTTGGGGGCGTGCCAGCCGTCCGACGGGACGGAGATGCCGAGGAAGAGCACCGGTGCGGCGAGGACGTCCTGGAGGTCGGCGGCCGGCCCGGATCCTCCTTCGCGGGTGAAGAGGATGTCCTGCTCGAAGGCGCGGCCCATGGCGCGTACGACGGACTGCAGGGCGGGGTGGTCGAGGGGTGTCAGGCACGGGCGGGTGGCGGCGCCGAAGGTGATCTCGTGGCGGATCCCGGTGGGCAGCTGTTCTGCGGCCCAGGTCCGGACGGCCTTCTCGATGTGGTCGGGGTCCTGTCCGGCGACCAGTCGGAAGGAGAGTTTCACCATGGCCGAGGCCGGGATGATCGTCTTGCTGCCGGGGCCCTGGTAGCCGCCGCCGATGCCGTTGACCTCGGCGGTCGGGCGGGCCCAGACGCGCTCGAGGGTGGTGTGTCCGGCCTCTCCGTGGGTGGCGGTGGATCTGGCGGTTCGCAGCCACTGTTCCTCGTCGAAGGGCAGCTCGGCGAAGAGTTCGCGTTCCCGGTCGGTGAGTTCGGTGATGCCTTCGTAGAAGCCGGGGACGGCCACGCGCGCGTGCTCGTCGTGCAGGGCTGCGACGAGGCGGGCGGCTTCGGTGGCCGGGTTGGGTACGGCGCCTCCGAAGGAGCCGGAGTGGATGTCCTGGTCGGGTCCGTAGAGCTGGATCTCGCATTCGGCGAGGCCGCGCATGCCGGTGCACACCGTGGGGGTGTCCTCGGACCACATGCCGGTGTCGGAGACGATCACGGCGTCGGCGGTCAGTCGGTCCCTGTGGGCTTCGACGAGGGCGCGGAAGTGGGGGGAGCCGGATTCCTCCTCGCCCTCGATGAGGAGCTTGAGGTGGACGGCGGGAGTGGTGCGGCCGGTGGCGGCGAGGTGGGCGCGGACGCCGAGTGTGTGGAAGAACACCTGGCCCTTGTCGTCGGCGGCTCCGCGCGCGTGGAGGCGGTTTCCGCGGACGACGGGTTCGAAGGGGTCGGTGTCCCAGCCGTCCTCGCGGGCGGCGGGCTGTACGTCGTGGTGGCCGTAGACGAGGACCGTGGGTGCCTGGGGGTCGTCGGAGGGCCAGTCGGCGAAGACGGCGGGTGCGCCGGGGGTGTCCCAGATCTCGCAGGTCGGGAAGCCGGTTTCCTGGAGTTTCGCGGCAAGCCAGTCGGCGCTGCGCCGTACGTCCGCGGCGTGTTCGGGCTGGGCCGAGACGGACGGGATGCGCAGCCATGCGGCGAGGTCGTCGAGGAAGGCTGCGCGGTGGTGTCCGATGTACGTGCGGACGGCGCTGTCCGGAGTCTTGCTCATGGTCACGAGCCTAGCCGTCCACGCGCGCGTGCTGGTCCGGCGGTTCGTCGGGGACCCCTTCGGGTGGTTCTTCCAGGAGGAGGCGTTCCAGTGCGGCCCGGTCCGGGAGGTTCTCGGGCCGGGCGATCTCGCCGCTGCGCACGTACAGGAAGGCGGCCTGTACGGATTCCAGGGGGATGTCGTGCTGTTCGGCCCAGGCGAGCCGGTAGAGGGCGAGCTGGAGGGGGTCGGCGGTGCGGGTGCGGTTGGTCTTCCAGTCGACGATCTCGTATGTCGTCGGTGCTTCGCCGTCGCCTTCTTCCTTGTACACGGCGTCGATGCGGCCCCGTACGACGCGTCCGGCGATGGCGAGCTGGAAGGGTGCTTCGACCCGGTAGGGCGTGCGGTGGGCGTAGGGGGTGCGTTCGAAGGCGGTCTTGAGGGTTTCCAGGTCGCGTTCGTCGGCGATCTCGGCGTCGCTGCCGGGCAGTTCCTCGGGTTCCAGCATCGGGAGCCGCAGTTCTTCGAAGCGGGCTTCGACCCAGGCGTGGAAGCGGGTGCCGCGGCGGGCGGCCGGCTGGGGCGGGCGGGGCATGGGGCGGGCCAGGTCCTGTGCGAAGCCGTCGGGGTCGGCGGCGAGTCGCAGCAGCTGGGAGGCGGTGAGGGAGGCCGGCAGGGGGACGTCCGTGACGCTTTCGCGGGCGCGCAGGAGTTCTCCGGTGAGGGCGTCGAGGTCGCGGTCCCAGGAGGCGATGGTGCGGGCTTCCTCCGG
>NZ_JAHRIB010000028.1 GCF_019090165.1 Streptomyces sp. BV286 | reverse complement strand
AGCCGCCCGAGGGACGGTCGTCGCGACGGAACCCGCCACGGTCGCCACCGCGCTCGCCGTCACGACGGTCGTCCCGGCGGAAACCACCCGACGGACGGTCGTCACGACGGTCACGGCGCTCGTAGTTGCCACGGTCGTCACGACGCTGACGCGACTCCTCGCGCACCGGCTCGGCGGCGGCCTGGGCCACCGGCTCCTCGGCCACGGCCACGGCGGCGGCCTCGACGACGGCGGCCGCCTCGGCCAGCGCGGCCTCCGGGTCCTCGCCGCGCTCGCGCGCGGACCGCGCGATCAGCCGGTCGGCCTCCTCGCGCAGCTCGACGGCACGCCGCTGCGCACGCTCCAGCTCCTTGGTGAGCTGCGAGACCTCACGCTCGGCCTGCTGCGCCGCGTTGCCCGCGGACTCGGCCTGGACCTCGGTCATCGACCGGGCACCGGTGATGTCCGCGACCTCCGGGTCGAAGCTGGTGCCCCCCTGGATGATGTGGCGCGAGGCGTCGACGCCCGCGTCCTCCATCAGGCGGAAGATCTGCCGGCGCTGGTGCGGCAGGGACAGCGACACGACCGTGCCGGAGCGGCCCGCGCGGGCCGTACGGCCGGAGCGGTGCAGGTAGTCCTTGTGGTCACCGGCCGGGTCCACGTTCAGGACCAGGTCGATGCCGTCGACGTGGATACCGCGGGCGGCGACGTCGGTCGCGACGAGCGCGTTGACGTAGCCCTTCTTGAAGTCCTCCAGGACGCGGGTGCGGGCACCCTGCGTCATGCCACCGTGCAGCGCGTCGGCCTTCACACCGGAGTCGCAGAGCTGCTCGGCGATGCGGTCGGCGCCCAGCTGGGTGCGGACGAAGATGATCGTGCGGCCCTTGCGGGAGGCGATCGCGGCGGTGACCGGCGCCTTGTCCTTGGGCTTCACGATGAGGATGTGGTGCGACATGGTCGTGACGTTGCCCTGGGCGCTGTCGACCTCGTGCGTCACCGGGTTGGTGAGGTAGCGCTTGACCAGCGTGGAGATCTCGTTCTCCATCGTGGCGGAGAACAGCATGCGCTGGCCGCCGCCCGGGATCTGGTCGAGCAGCTCGGTGACCTCGGGCAGGAAGCCCAGGTCGGACATCTGGTCGGCCTCGTCGAGGACGGCGACCTGGACGTTCTCCAGCGAGCAGGCGCCGCGGCTGATGATGTCGCGCAGCCGGCCCGGGGTGGCGACGAGGACGTCGACACCGCGCTCCAGGGCGTAGATCTGGTTGCCCATCGACGTACCGCCGCAGACGACCTTCATCTTCAGGCCGAGGACGTCGCCGTACGGCTGGAGGGCGTCCGCGACCTGCATCGCGAGCTCACGCGTCGGCGTGAGGATGATGCCGCGGGGCTTCTTCTTCTCGGTGTGGCCGCCGGAGAGCTGCGTGAGCAGCGGCAGACCGAACGAGAGGGTCTTGCCGGAGCCGGTGCGGCCACGGCCGAGGATGTCCTTGCCGGCCAGGGCGTCCGGGATGGTCGCGGCCTGGATCGGGAAGGGGGCGGTCACACCGTTCTGCGCGAGCTTGCGCACGACACCCTCGGGCAGACCGAGGTCGCCGAAGGTGACCTCGGGAGCCGCGGGTGCGGCGGTCTCGTCGACGACGTCCCCGCTGTTCTCGGGCACGACGATGTGATCAGTACTGGAAATGGACATGCGAATGCGAAACCTTCCGGAGTCTCGTCGGCACGCGCCCGTCAACTCCGTGATTTCGCAAACGACCGCCTCAATGCGGTCAGCCACGGCAAGGGAGAGTACGCGCCACGCGGCGCTCTCTGCTTTGGCGCCGGGCAATTGGTATCAAACGATCTACTACCATACGCACCCCCTGCCTCCCAAGGCAAACTGAGTCCGAATCCCCAGGTCAGAGACGTGCGCAAGTCCTCGTGGACGCTCAACCGGACCTCAGCCGGACCTCGACCAAGGCCTCGGCTCAGGCCTCGATCCCGGCCTCCGGCGCCGGTTCCCGACGCTCGACGAGCTGCGGTTCGGGCTCCGGGTGGGCCGAGGACGACGGCTCGGCCGTGGTCGGATCGGGCGACGGCGGAGGCGTCTCCTTGGTGGGCGTCGGCTCCGGCTCCTGACGCGTCGGCGTGGGCTGCGCCTTCGTCGGCGAAGGCGCCCCTGGCCTGGGCTTCTTCCCGTCGCTGTCGTCCTTGCCCGGCTTCTTCGGCGCGGCCGACCCGCTCTCCCCGGCCGAGGGCGACGCCGACCCGGACGCGGACCCGCTCGGCTTCGCCGCCGCGTGTTTTCCGTCACCCGTCCCGTAGTGGCCGCTGCCCCCGCCGCTCACCGCCGACCCCCCGTCCGGCGCCTCGCCGCCCTTGCGGCCCGCCGAGTGCGAGGGCTTGGCCCGGCTCCCCTCGTCGTCTCCGACGCTCATGCAGCCGGCGGTCGCGGCGACGGCCAGGGCCGCGGCGGCCAGACGGACGGGTACGTACATGGCGCGCACGGGCAGCTACCTCCGGAAGGGGGTCTCCCCTGCCCGGTCAAAGCCGGGAGCGCGGGGAAGGGTACGGGGAGTCCCCCTGCCCAACTCCCGCCGCACGCAAGAGGACACGCGACCGCGCGCGGAGAGCGCCAAGCGGTCAGCCGGTGACCAGAAGGCGGCAGGAGAGCGGTCACCGGCGAGCGGCCTCGGGTGCGGGCCGTGCCTCAGCCGTACCCGAGGACCTCAGCCGTACCCGAGGGCGTGCAGCCGCGCGTCGTCGATCCCGAAGTGGTGGGCGATCTCGTGCACGACGGTCACCTCGGTCTCGGCCACCACCTCCTCACGCGACCCGCACATCCGCAGCGTGGGCCCCCGGTAGATCGTGATCCGGTCCGGCAGCACCCCGGCGTACCACTCCCCGCGGTCGGTCAGCGGCGTCCCCTCGTAGAGCCCGAGCAGCTCGGGATCATCGGCGGGCGGCTCGTCCTCGACGAACACCGCCACGTTGTCCATCAACCGCGTCAGCTCCGGCGGAATCCGGTCCAGCGCCTCGGCGACCAGTTCCTCGAACTCCTCGCGCGTCATCTCCAGCACCCCGCCATTGTCCGGTACGAACGCCCGAACGGTTCAGCCGCCGCGTCCCGGAGCCGGACGGGAGGCCGGCCCCGACCGCATATACACCCCGACCGTTGGGCATACGGGCCCAATGGTTCGCGTCCCCGCTGCCGCCGCTCTGCTCCGCGTGCGAAAGGCTCCCCGCACCCTCGTACGCCACTACCGCTCCCGCCGTACCCACCCCGTCGTCGAACTCGTCCACCAGCCGCATCCGTACGCCCGCGCGCTCGGGCTCGTCGCCGTCGTCCTGCTCGGCGCGTGGCTGGGCCTGCTGATCGTCGGGAACGTCCGCGCCCCGGTCGGCCCCATGGACACCACGATGACCCTGCGCCCCTCCCTCACCGGCGGGACGAAGATCAACGTCTCCCCGCTCGGCGCCCTCGAACTGCACAGCCACACGGCCCCCCTCCGCCTCGACGTGGACGTCGACCAGCTCGACCCCGTCCGCTCCCAGGCCCTCGTCGACCACCCGGAACGGCTCTCCGGCCTCCAGGACGAGGTCGTCCAGGACGTCAGCGACGGCACCCTCGATTTGGCCGTACGCTCCTGCGTCGCCGTCGTCTCCGGCGCGACGGCCCTGGGCCTGGCCGTCTACCGCCGCCCCCGCCGGGCCCTCGCGGCGGGCGGCCTGGCGCTGACCCTGCTGGCCGCGTGCGGGGCGACGGCCTTCGCCACCTGGAAGCCCGACTCGGTCCTGGAACCGAAGTTCTCCGGCCTGCTCTCCTCCGCCCCCTCGGTCGTCGGCAACGCCCGCAGCATCGTCAGCGAGTTCGACGTCTACCAGAAGGAGCTGGCCCGCCTGGTGACGAACGTGACCAAGCTGTACGACGTCACGTCCACGCTTCCCGCGTACGCGCCGGACCCCTCCACCATCCGGGTCCTGCACGTCTCCGACATCCACCTCAACCCGGCGAGCTGGAAGATCATCGCCTCGCTCGTGAAGCAGTACGAGATCGACGTCATCGTCGACTCCGGCGACACGATGGACCACGGGACGGCGGCGGAGAACGGCTTCCTGGACCCGGCGGCCGACCTCGGCGCCCCCTATGTCTGGGTGCGCGGGAACCACGACTCGCGGATCACCCAGCGCTACCTGGAACGCATGAAGAACGTGCACGTCCTGGACGACGGCCGGGCCGTGTCGGTCGCGGGCCTGCGGTTCGCGGGCATCGGCGACCCGCAGTTCACCCCCGACCGCTCGGCCGAGGTGGGGGGCACCCGCTCGGAGGTGCTCGCGGGTGCCCGCCTGGCCTCGTCCCTCCGTGACCAGGAGGCGGCCGGCACCCCGGTCGACATCGCCGTCGCGCACAACCCGGACGCCGCCCGTGAGACGGACGGCGACGTGCCCCTCGTCCTGGCGGGCCACGTCCACCGCCAGGAGATGGAGGTCATGAAGTACGGCACGCGGCTGCGCATCGAGGGCTCGACGGGCGGCAGCGGTCTGCGCGCGGTCGAGGGCAAGAACCCCGACCCGATCGAGACCTCGATCCTCTACCTGGACCGTGACACCCGTCGCCTCCAGGCCTGGGACGAGATCAAACTGGGCGGCCTCGGACTCACGACCGCCGAGGTCAGCCGCCACCTCCCGAAGGAGAACCGACCCGGCGCACCGACCTCCCCCACCCCTTCCACCTCCGCCCCGTAAACCGTTTTGGCGATCCCTCCCGACATCCCATATGCTTCTCACGTCCCCGACGCGCTGCGAAGCGCCCAGGCGGGCCGATAGCCCTCATCGTCTAGCGGCCTAGGACGCCGCCCTTTCAAGGCGGTAGCACGGGTTCGAATCCCGTTGGGGGCACTTCACAACGCTGCGTCGCCGCGGGCCGGAAACGGCCCTGTCGGCGCTGTTCGCGCGCGCGGGCGCAGCCCACCGTCACACACCGCTGAACCCGCCCGGCCCGCCGAGCAGTCGGCGCAGCCGCGGGGTACCGAGCGCGACCGCCGTACCCACCGCGACGACGAAGGCTCCCAGCAGCAGGAAGTACGCCGCCAGCGGCAGTACCGCGGTGAGTCGGAACAGCTGGCCTCCCACCACCACCCCCACAGCGCCGAACAGGCCGTTCACCGCGAGCAGTCGGCTGGTGCTGCCGGCCGGAGCGACCGTGGCGGCCAGCGCCAGGCCGGCCGGGGCGAGCGCGATCTCGCCGCAGGAGTAGAGCAGGTAGACCAGCAGCAGCCAGTGCGGGCCGACCGGTCCGCGCTCGGCGAGCAGGGCCGCGACGGCCATCAGCAGAAAGCTGAGCCCGGCCGCGATCAGCGAGCCCGCGAACTTGACGGGTACGTCGATGCGCGGGCCCGCGCGCAGCCACAGCCTGGCGAAGAGCGGAGCGACCAGCAGGACGAACAGCGGGTGCACGGACTGGAACCAACTGGCGGGCACCTCGAAGCCGAACACGTGTCGGTCGGTGTGCCGCTCGGCGAAGAGACTGAGCACCGAACCGCTCTGCGCGAAGATCATCCAGAACGCGGCCGAGGCCGCCATCAGCGCGGTGAACCCGGCGAGCCTGCGCCTGTGCCCCTCTCCCAGCGCGGTGGTCCGGCGCAGTGAGCGCAGGTACCAGAACGGCAGGGTGACCGTGGTGAGGCCGAGGACGGCGAGCACCGCGGTGAGAGGCAGCAGTCCGAACGACGCCGGTGCCACCAGGAACGCGGCCACCGCCCCCGTGACCCAGGCGGCACGTCCGAGCATGGCGACGGCCTCGGGCCGCGGGACCGGACGGGGCGGTCGCGCGCCCACGTCCCCGTACCGGCGCAGGCCCACCGCGAACTGGATCAGTCCCGCCGTCATGCCGAAGGCCGCCGCGGCGAAGCCCAGGTGCCAGGCGACGCGCTCCGCCAGCAGCCCGGTGACGACGGGAGCGATGAGCGCGCTGACCTGGATGCACATGTAGAAGAGCGAGAAGGCCGCCTCACGGCGGCCCGCCCCGTCGCCGCTGACCCCCGCGACCATGGCCGCCATGGCCGGTTTGACCAGGCCGGTGCCCGCGACGACCAGCAGCAGCCCGGCGTAGAGCGTGCCCGTCGCCGGCAGTGCGAGCACCGCGTGGCCGCAGGTGATGAGGACACCGCCGAGCAGCACCGCCCGGCGCGCACCGAGCACCCGGTCGGCGAGCCAGCCGCCGGGCAGCCCGGCCATGAAGCTGAGCGACATGTAGGCCGCGAAGACCGCGGTGGCCGTCTGCGGGGCCATGCCCATGCCGCCGCGCGTCTCGGAGGCGGTCAGGTAGAGGACCAGGATCGCCGCCATGCCGAAGAAGCTGAACCGCTCCCACAGGTCGACCGCGAGCAGGGTGCCGAAGCCGGGCCGTCGACCGTCGTCCGGCGCCTCCGCGGCCGCCGAGGCCGCCGGGGCGGGCGCGGGAGTTCCCGGCGCGGTGAGGGGGGTGTCCACCCGAGGTCACCGGGCCGGCTTGAGCGCCACTCCGGCGAGCATCGCGAGCCCCGGGTCGGGGGTCTCTCCTGGCTCGGGACGCCACAGCGGAGCACGGACCACGCCGGGGTCGACGAGGTCGAAGTCCGCGAACAGCGCGGCGAGTTCCTGGTTGTCGCGCCAGATCACCTGGCTCACCGCGCCCCGGTACTGCTCGGCGGCCTCCGGTGCGGCCCGCGGAACCTCCTCCGCGCCGGCGTGCGAGATCACCAGGGCGCTGCCCGGCGCGAGCCCCTCGGTGTACTGGCGGACCAGGGCGAGTGGATCGTCACCGTCCGGCACGAAGTGCAGTACCGCGGCGAGGATCAGGGCGACCGGCTGCCCGAAGTCGATCAGCCGACGGGTGTCCTCCGCCTCCAGGATCTCCCGGGTCTTGTGGAGGTCGCCCTGGAACACGGCCGCCCGCGGTTCGCCGTCCAGCAGCGCCCGGCCGTGCGCGACGGCCACCGGGTCGATGTCGACGTACACGACCTTGCTGTCGGGGTGTGCGGCGAGGGCCACGTCGTGCACGTTGCCCTCCGCCGGGATGCCCGAGCCGATGTCCAGGAACTGCCGTATGCCGAGAGCCGACAGCTCCCGTACCGCGCGGCGCAGGAAGGCACGGTTGGCCTTGAGCGTGGCGGGCAGGTCCGGGTTGCCCGCCGCGACCTTGCGGGCGAGCTCCCGGTCCACCGGGAAGTTGTGGGTGCCGCCGATCCAGTAGTCGTACACCCGGGCGATGCTCGGGGTGTCGATGTCGACCTCCGGCGGCGCCCATGCGGGGCGCTCGGTGTCCAGACGTTCCACGTGTGTCTCCTCCAGTCGGTACGGGGTGTGCGGGGCTGCGCGGCGGCGGTACGGGGTCGTGTCGGGCTGTCGGGGCCGGGCCGCTACGCCGTGAACACCGGGAGTTCCTCCAGGCCGCGCATCATCAGGCTGCTGCGCCAGCGCAGTTCGCCCGCGTCCACGGCGAGCCGCAGTCCGGGGAAGCGCGCGAAGAGGCGGCTGATGACGATGTGTCCTTCGAGCCGGGCGAGCGGGGCGCCCAGGCAGTGGTGGATGCCGTGGCCGAAGGCGACCGAGGCGCTGTGGGAGCGGGTGATGTCCAGCCGGTCCGGGTCGGGGTAGCGCGCCGGGTCCCGGCTCGCGGCGCCGAGCGAGATGGTGACGAACTCGCCCTCGGGGATGACCACGGAACCGACCTCGACGGGCTCGGTGGTGAACCGCCAGGTGGCGTTGCTGACCGGACCGTCGTACCGGAGGAACTCCTCGACGGCCGCGGGCCACAGCGACTCGTCCGCCGCGAGTTGCTCGCGCGCCTCCGGGTGGCCGAGCAGGGCGAGGGTGCCGTTGCCGATGAGGTTGACCGTGGTCTCGTGGCCGGCCACGAGGAGCAGGAACGCCATGGAGATCAGTTCGTCGGCCGACAGTTTGTCGCCCGCGTCCTGGGCGTGGACGAGGTCGGTGAGCATGTCGTCGGCCGGTTCGGCCCGCTTGGTCTCGATCAGCGCCTGAAGGTAGGCGATCATCGACGCGCTGGCCTCGCGCACCTCGTCGGTGCCCGCGCCGGAGACGAGCAGGTTGGACCAGCGGCGGAACTCGGCGCGGTCGTCGGGGGGCACGCCGAGCAGCCAGCAGATGACCGTGAACGGCACCGGGAAGGCCAGGGCCTCCATGAGGTCCGGGTTTTCCTGCCCGGCCATGGCGTCCAGCAGTTCGTCGGTGAGGACGGTGATGCGGGGCCGCAGGGACTCGACCCGGCGCGCGGTGAAGGCCCTGCCGACGAGCCGGCGCAAGCGGGTGTGGTCCGGCGGGTCGCTGTCGAGCATGTGCACGCTGAGCACGTGGGGGAACTGGCTGCGTTCACCCGACTCCGCGAGGAACTCGCGTTGTTTTTCGGGGTCGGCGAAGTTGCCCGGGATGAGGTCCTTGCCGATCCGCATGTCCTTGCTCAGCCGGGGATCGGCGAGCAGCGCCCGGGAGTGCTCGTATCCGGTGACCAGCCAGGTGCGCAGTCCGTTCGGAGTCGTCACGGGCACGGCGGGCGCGCTCTGCCGCAGTTCGGCCAGCGCCTCGTGGGGGTTCTGATGGAAGGCGGGCGTGAACAGGTCGGCCGGCCTGGCGGTCTGCGTGCCGTCCGTAGGGGGCATGCTCAGACTCCTTCCGTGATGTCGGCCGCGCCGGGTGCGCGGGTGGTTTCGGTGAGGCCGGCGGTCCGGTCCGCCGGGTAGCGGGCGAGCTCCTCGTAGATCTCGAAGGGCCGGTCCCGGCCGGTGTCGCGGAACGGCCGCAGCGGGGCGGTCTGCTCCTTGTGGGCGCCGCCGCTCTCCCAGGCGGTGAACGCCTCCCAGTCGGACCAGCGGCTCACCACGACATGGGCGTGCGGGTCGGCGAGGGCGTGCAGCAGTTTGTTGCCGAGCAGTCCGGGTGTGCCCGCCATACGGCGGCTGGCCTCGTGGTAGGCGCTCAGTACCCGGTCCGGGTCGTCACACAGGTGGTAGAGCACCACCTCGACCGCGCCGGAGGTCACGATGGACCGCCGGCGGCGCCCGTCAGGGCGGCGACGACGTGCATGGTCGTCATGGAGCCGCCGCTGCGGTAGGGGTGCAGCTTCTGCCGGTGCTCCAGATGCCGGTCGCTGGTCTCGAACTCGCGGAACCGCGGCTCGTCCACCCAGTCGCTGACGATGTAGTAGACGCCGCTCTCCTCGACGCTGCGGGACAGCCACTGGCCGAGGTTGGCGGGGTGGTCGGTGACCGAGGCGCCGACCTCCTGCCACACCTTCTCGAACTCGCCCTCCACGCCCGGCTTGATCTGCATGCGCAGCATGACCCGGAACACCTGGTCCGACAGCTCGGGCATGTCAGATCCCCCCGTCGACGTTGAGCGTCTCGCCGGTGATGTACGCGGAGGCGTCGCTGAGCAGGAACAGCACCGGGCCGGCCAGTTCTCCGACGGTGCCCAGCCGGGCGAGCGCGGTCTTGCGGGAGTACGTGGCGCGCAGGCCGTCGGCGCGGTCCGCGGGCATGGTGGCGAAGGCCTCGGTCTCGATCACGCCGGGTGCGACGACGTTGACCCGTACGCCCCGCGGACCGAGTTCCTTGGCGAGCGAGCGGGTCAGCCCGATCATGGCGGCCTTGGCCGCGGTGTAGTGGGCGCGCAGCGGAATGCCCGCCGCGGCACCACGCGAACCGATGTTGACCACCGAGGAGCCGGCGCCGAGCAGCGGCAGCGACTGCTGGATGACGCGGTAGGCGGACGTGAGGTTGGTGTCGAGGATCCTGGACCACTCGTCGGCGGGCAGGTCGGCGAAGGGGATGTGACTGATCACCCCCGCGTTGTTGACGATGCCGTCGAGCCGTCCGAAGCGGTCCTTGGCCTCGCCGACGAGCCGGTCGACCTCGGCGATGTCGCCGACGTCCGCGCGCAGGACGTGGTGGTCGCCCGCGGTCTCCTTGAGGGCGGCGGTCAGGCTGTCGACGGCCTCGCTCTCCTGCCGGTAGCAGGTGAGGACGTCGGCGCCGGCCTCGGCCGCGGCGAGGACGACGCCCCGCCCGATGCCCCGGGTGCCGCCGGTGATGAGCAGTTTCCTGCCGTGCAGTGCGAGTTCCACTGGAAATACCTCCGTGGCTGGGACGCGGCTCAGACGCAGCCGTCGACGTGGATGTTCTGGCCGGTGACGTAGGTGGCGTGATCGCTGACGAGGAACAGCACGGCCTGGGCGATGTCGTCGACGGTCCCGAGCCGGCCGAGCGCGGTGAAGGAGGCGAAGGTGGCCCGCTGCCGCTCGGCCTCCTCGGCGGGGAGCTCGTCGAGCGCTTCGGTGGCGACACGGCCGGGCGAGACCGTGTTGACGCGGATGCCGCGCGGGCCGAGTTCACGGGCCAGAGAGCGGGTCATGCCGACCAGCGCCGACTTCACGGCGGTGTAGTGGACACCGCCGGCCATGCCGATGAAGGCGACCGTGGAGCCGATGTTGATGACGGAGGAGCCCTGGCCGAGCAGGGGCAGGGCGCGCCGGGTGACCAGGTGGGTGGCGTTCAGGTTGCCCTGGACGGTGGCGGCCCACTCGTCGGATCCCAGTTCGGCGTACGGCTGGGGCCGGAAGGTGCCGGCGTTGTTGACGACGGCGTCCAGCCCGCCGAGGCTCGCCTCGCACTCGGTGATCAGCCGGTCCACGTCCGCCTCGTCCGCGGCGTCGGCCCGCAGCACGTGATGCTTGCCCGGGGTGCGGGCGAGCTCCTGCTGCAGGGTGGCGACGGCCTCGCCGGGGGTGCGGTAGCAGGTGAAGACGTCCGCGCCGGCGCGGGCCGCGGCGAGCACGATGCCCCGTCCGATGCCTCGGGTGCCGCCGGTCACCAGGACCCGCTTGCCCTCCAGTTGGCGGCCCGCCCGGGCCGCGGTCTCGACCTTGGCCTTGATCAGCCGCATCTGGACGGCGGTGTTGCGGTTGAGCCGGGCGGTCATCCCGGCGTCGTCGATCGGAGCCCCGGGCTTCATCTCGAAGTCCTGGATCCACCGCATCCGTACACCGGTGGGCACTTCCTCGTACTCCCAGCGGATGTTCATGTGGGCGAAGGGGCCGGTCTCGACCCGGCGGGCGACGACGGTGCGGGTCGCGGGGTCGGGGGTGCGCTCGGAGACCCAGCTCCAGACCGTGCCGTTCTCGTCGGGATACAGGGCGAGCCGGAAGGTGACGGTGTCGCCGTCCTGGCCGAGGATCTCGGCGGAGGCGTACTCGGTGAACAGCCGCGGCCAGGAGGCCACGTCGTTGGTCATCGACCACACCAGGTCCATCGGTGCCTCGATGACGATCGCGTTGTCGGTGTGTCCTGCCATCAGACGTGGGCCTCCGTGAGCCGGGCGAGCACGTAGGTCAGGGCCTCGCGCGGTGTCTGGGTGTGTTCCAGGTCGCCGTCGGGGATCTGGATGCGGTACTCGCGCTCGACGCGGTTGGTGAGTTCCAGCAGGGCGAGGGAGTCGTATCCGAGGTCGGAGAACGCGGTGTCGGCGAAGTCCTCGCCGTCCAGATCGGTCTGTTCGTCGACTCCGCCGCTCGCGCGCAGAATCCGTTTCAGGTCGTCGAGGGTGAACTCCGGCATGGGCCCGCCTTTCGTACGTCGTCGGTCGGTCACTTGTTGGGGGCGTCGCGGTCACCGGCGCCGACCACCAGCGCGGAGGTGAACCCGCCGTGCCCGCGGGCCAGCACCAGGGCGGTGCGCGGATCGGTCTGCCGCGGACGGTCGAGTACGAGGTCGATCTCACAGCCGGGTGCCGGCCGGCCCAGTCCCGCGGTGTGCGGTACGACACCGGCGCTCAGCGCGAGGAGCGCGGTCGCCACGTCCAGCGCGGCGCCGCCCGCGTAGAGCCGTCCGGTGAGCGTCTTCGGGGCGGTCACCGGCACTCCGCCGGGCCCGAAGACCTCGGCGATGGCACGTGCCTCGGCGAGGTCCTCGGTGGGTACGCCGGACGCGTCGGCGAAGACCATGTCGACGGCGTCCGGGGTGAGTCCGGCGTCGGCGAGCGCACGCCGGATGACGGACACCAGCACCGAGTGGCGCCCGGCCGAACGGTCCGCCGTGGGGTCGAAGCCGGCCGCGTAGCCGAGGAGTTCGCCGTACGCCGGGACTCCGCGTGCCCGTGCCGCCTCCGCGCCCTCCACCACGAGGATGGCGCCGCCCTCGCCCGGGACGAACCCGGAAGCCGCCGCGTCGAAGGGCAGATAGGCGCGGGCTGGGTCGTCCTCGGTGGAGAGGTTGCCGGTGGACAGCTGCGCCACCAGGCCGTACGGGCAGAGAGAGGCGTCGGTGCCGCCGCTGAGGACGAGCCGGGAACCGGTGTCCAGCAGCCGGCGGGACTGGCCGAGGGCGTCCAGGCCGCCGGCCTGTTCGCCGCAGACGACTCCGCAGGGGCCGCGCATGCCGTGCCGGATGGAGACCTGGCCGGTGGTGGCCGCGTAGAACCAGGCGATGGACTGGTAGGCGCCGACCCAGGAGGAGCCCTGCTGGTAGAGCCTCTCCATCTCGTGCTGGCCGAACTCGGTGCCGCCGGAGGAACTGGCCGTCACCACCGCCATCTCGTACTCCGGCATGGTCGCCGGATCGGCGGCCGCGTCCGCCAGGGCGTCCGCGGCGGCGGCCAGGGCGAAGTGCGTGAACCGGTCGGTCTGCGGAACGAGCCGCCCAGGTACCTGTTCACCGGCCCGGAAGCCGGGGACCTCGCCGGCGACCCGGACGGGGTAGCCGGTCGGGTCGAACCTGGTGATCCGGCCGAGGCCGCTCTTGCCCGCGAGCACCGACTCCCAGTGCCGGGCCGCGCCGAGACCGGTCGGCGCGACCACTCCGAGGCCGGTGACCACGGACCGGCCGCGGCGGCCGGGGCGAAGGCCGGAGGCACTCATGCGGCCTCCTTCCGCGAGGCCGTGGGCCGGCCCAGCACCATCGCCGTCTGGAAGCCGCCGAAGCCACTGCCCACGCTGAGCACCCGGTCCATGCGGTGTTCCCGCGCCGTCACCGGTACGTAGTCGAGGTCGCACTCGGGGTCGGGTGTGGACAGGTTGGCGGTCGGCGGGACGACCTGGTGACGCAGGGCGAGAGCGCAGGCGGCGACCTCCAGTGAGCCGATGGCGCCCAGGGAGTGCCCGATCATCGACTTGATGGAGCTGATCGGCACTTCGTGGGCGCGCGCACCGAGGCTGCGCTTGAACGCGGCGGTCTCGTGCCGGTCGTTCTGCTTGGTGCCCGAGCCGTGCGCGTTGATGTAGTCGATGTCGCCCGGGTCCAGCCGCGCCCGGTCCAGGGCGACCCGGATGGCCTCGGCCATCTCCCGGCCGTCGGGTTTGAGGCCGGTCATGTGGAAGGCATTGCTGCGGCCGGCGAAGCCGAGGATCTCGGCGTACACGGTGGCGCCGCGGCGCCTGGCGGACTCCAGCTCCTCGATCACCATGACGGCGGAGCCCTCGCCCAGCACGAAGCCGTCCCGCCGTCCGTCGAAGGGCCGGGAGGCGTGCTCGGGGTCGTCGTTGTTGGCGGTGGTGGCCTTGATGGCGTCGAAGCAGGCGGAGGTGATCGGCGACAGCGGAGCGTCGGTAGCACCCGCCAGTACGACGTCGGCGGTGCCCTCCTCGATGAGCTGGACGCCGTACCCGATGGCGTCCAGGCCCGAGGTGCAGCCGGTGGAGATCAGGGTCACCGGCCCTTCGGCCCCGGCCTGCCGGGCCACCTCGACGGCGAGGGTGCTGGGCACCATGTGGCCGTACAGGTGGGGGACGCCGTAGCTGTGGTCGACCAGCCAGTTCCGGCCGCCGTCGGAGAGCACGGCGTACTCCTCTTCGAGGCCCATGGTGCAGCCGACGGCACTGCCGATGCTCACGGCGATCCTTTCCGGGTCGGCGCCCGGCAGTTCGATGCCGCTGTCCGCGACGGCCTCGCGGGCGGCGACGACGGCGAACTGGCCGGCCCGGTCCATCCGGCGCGCCTCCTGCGGGCCGAGTCCGGCCGCGAGCGGGTCGAAGTCGCACTCGGCGGCGACCTGGGAGCGGAATCCCGTCGCGTCGAACAGGCTGATGCGGCGAGTCGCGGTGCGGCCGGCGGTGAGCAGGTCCCAGTAGGCCTCCCGACCGGGTCCGCCCGGCGCGACGGTTCCCACTCCGGTGATCACCGCGCGCCGGTGCGGCGGCGTCATCGGGCCGCTCCGACATCGGGGTTGCCCGCGCCCTCGTCGAGCGGCTGCTCGGTGTCGATGTGGCCGAGTTCGGGGCGAGGAGCGAGCGGTGAGAGGTGGAAGACCGCTTCGGCCGGTACGGAACCCGTGTTCACCAGCCGGTGACGTACGCCGATGGGCACCAGCAGTGAGTCACCGGGGCCGAGTTCGACCGGGGCCCCGCCGTCCAGGCTCATCTCCAGCCGGCCCTGGACCACGTGCAGGAACTCCTCGGAGTACGGGTGGAGGTGCTCGGTGACGTGGTGACCCGGGGCCAGCCGCAGCACTCCGCCGAAGCCCGAGGTGCAGCCGACGGTCTTGGGGCTGAGGGTGACGCGGATGTCGCCGCCGCGCTTGGTGTTGGCGGCCACGGCGTCCACGGAGACCCTGGTCGTGGCGGGGGCGCTCATCGGGCACCGCCGAGGTTCGCCGACCGCGGGGCGCCGGCCTGCGGCCCCTGCTGGGGGGTCCAGGAGTAGAAGGGCACCGCCATCGCGTCCTTGGGCTCCCGCCAGTTGGGGTCGTAGGGGGAGATGAACTGGCCGAGTCGAGTGTTGATGTCTTCGTAGAGCGGGTGGCTGCGTGCCTTGTAAAGGTTCGGCGCGATGTCCTGTTCGGCCTCCACCAGGTGGAAGTACAGGTTGTGGAACGCGAAGAGCGTCCGCCGCGACACCCCCACCAGATGCGGTAGTTCGGTGCTGTCCGAATCGGCGAAGACCTGCGCGACGCCCTCGGCGTCGGCGAGGTCCATCCTCGCCACGATCAGCGTTCGGTGCACGATGTCCTCCCGGCTTGTCGGTTCTGTGTTCACCCTGGTCGGCGGGGGTCGAAGCGCTCTCGAAGGCTCCTGGAGAACCGCTGACGCCGCTGCCCGGACCCGGTGACGGGCCGGACACAGCACGACGGTCCGCCGCACCGTGGGTGCGACGGACCGTCGTGGACATGGGGCACTGAGCGTCGTGGATCGCGGGTGGGACCGCGGGCGCGTTACGGCGTGGTGCGCGGGACGGGCCCGGTCAGCGGGGGCCTCCGGCCTTCATCAGGGTGACACTGGCCCCGCCGCGGCTGACGACGTTGGCAGTCCGTCCGGTCGGTACGTCCCCGGCGGACACGTCCCGTTGCAGAAGGATCAGCGCCTGCCGGGTGAGCCGGGGCACGGAGTACAGCGGTTCGGCGCCCGGTGCCATGTGTTCCTCCACGAGATGGACGTCGACGAGGTATTCGAGGAGCGTCTCTGCGTCACCGGTACCCGGGCACATCCGCGCGGTCACCTCGTCGAGACTCCAGCGTGCGCGCCCGCGCTGGAGCAGCAGGCGCAGCAGCTCCTGGGAAGGGCCCGGGAGGTGCCGGTGGCTCGCGGCCACCGTGGTCATCAGCGACTGGGTTCCGGCGGGCAGTTCGAGCAGCGTCCGCGGGTTGCCGCGCAGCCGCAGCGCCAGCCGGGCGGCCGACCAGCCGGGCCGGGCGGTCAGCCGGCCGGCCACCGCCCTGACCGCCAGCGGCAGCCCTTCGCACATGGCCATCAGCTCCTGCACGGCCGCGGGGTCCTGCTGCCGGGACCTCTCCCCGGCGACACGGTCGTACAACTGGAGGGACTCCTCGGCCGACAGGGCGGGGAGCCCGACCTTGCGTCCGGTGGAGAGGCTGTGCGCCCGGTAGCGGTTGGTGGCGATCACCGCGCAGCCGGAACCGCCCGGCAGCACGGCGCGGAGCTGTGAGGCGGCGAGCACGTCGTCCACCACGACCAGGACCCTGCGGTCCGCGGTCCAGGTACGGAAGAGCCGGCTGAGCTCGTCGAGCCCGGTGGGCTGCTTCTCGCGCGGTATGCCGCAGGCGCCGAGGCAGGCCGACAGCACGTCGGCGAGCTGCTGGGACCCTTCACCCACGGCGGACAGGTCGATGAAGAGCTGTCCGTCGGGGAAGCACGGGCGCAGTCGGTGGGCGGCCCGGACGGCGAAGGCGCTCTTGCCGACACCGGGCGGGCCGTGCACCTCCACGACCCGCATGCCGGTACTGGCCCGGTCTCCCCCGAGGAAGGTCTCCAGCTGGCTCAGTTCCCTGTCCCGGCCGATGAAGTCGCCGACCTCGGCGGGGAGCTGAGCCGGTCCGGGCCCCGAGCGGCGCCCGGCGGGTGCGGTCTTGACCGAGGGCAGCCCCTTGAGGTGGCCGCGGTCCGCGAGCACCTCCTGGTGGAGCCGCTGGAGCTGGGCCGAGGGTTCCAGCCCGAGCTCCTCGACCAGATGGCTGCGCAGGGTGCGGAAGGTGTTGAGGGCGTCCGGCCGGCGGCCGCAGCGATGCATGGCCCGCATGAGCTGTCCCGCGAACGCCTCGTGGGTGGGGTGGGTACGGAAGGCCTCGGACAACTCGTCCAGCACGGCGTGGTGACGGCCGAGTTCGAGCTCCAAGGAGAAACGTTGCTCCTGGACGCTCTTGCGACGCTCTTCGAGCTGTGTCGACCACGCCGAGAGCCGGCGCCCGGCGGTGACGTCGACGAGGGCCCCGCCGTACCACAGGGAGAGCGCCTCCTTGAGCGTGCGGGCGGCTTCCTCCTCGGCGCCGGACCGGTGCTGTGCCATGCCCTGCTCGGTGAGCTGCTCGAACCGGTAGGCGTCCACCGACTGCTTGTCGTCCAGCCGGAGTTCGTAGCCGCCCACTCTGGTCAGGAGTGCGGGGCAGCCGCGCGGCGGTCGGGAGCCGAAGTGCGCGCCGTTCTGTCCGGTGGCGAGCAGTAGTTTACGGCGAAGTTGATAAATGTAGGTTTGCAAGGTGGTCAGTGCGCTGAGCGGCGGGTGATCCTCCCACAGCTCCTCACACAGCTGGTCGGCGCTGACCAGCGAGTTGGCATTGAGCACCAGCAGGGCAAGCACCTGACGCAGTTTGGGTGCGGAAGGTGTGACGTCCTCCCCGTTCCTGCGTACTCGCATTGAGCCCAGCAGACCGATCTCTATCACTGCATTCCCCCTGGGTGCGCCGCCTGGTGGGGTGGCGGCCATCGATGGGCCTCGCATTTCACTAAGCCTGTCGGTTATTCCCCTTCCTGCATCATTTGCTATTAAGTGAAACATCCATCCCGGGGGCAGGCCGAAAAAATTGCCCGCCCTTTACCGAAGAAAGCGGCTTCCACAAAAATGTATTCGGGTTCAACAATCCAGAGAGGTCGGTCGGTCACTGCAATTCGGGAACAGCAAACCGGCCCCCCTGCCCGAAGCCCGGTGCGGAATATGGAATTCCACTCCGAATACCGCATTTCCACTGCCTACCTGGGCGTACCCTATTACTTCACGCACATGGATGACAAGGTGCACATTTCTCGGACCGGGTGGCGGCCGGCCTCCTCACAGACGCAGCTCGACCCGGTAGTCCGTCAGCCAGGTGTTGAGCTGGAGCACCATCTCCATGCTCGCCCGCTCCACCCAGGCGAAGGCGCCACTGGGCGCCGCCGCCGCGCCCAACGCCGCACGGGTCGCCTCGGCGTCAAGCAGCGGGGCGACCAGGGCCGCCCGGTCCCGCGCCACCTCCTCGAAGCGTTGCCCCACGAACTCCCCGTACGCGGCTTCCTGGACCGTCGGATAGGCGCTCTTGGGCCGGTTGAGCACCCGCTCCGGCAGCAGGTCCGCGACGGCGGCCCGCAGCAGGCTCTTCTCCTGGCCGTTCACCCGCTTCAGCTCGGCCGGGACGTTGTAGACGTACTCGACCAGCGCCCGGTCGCAGAACGGCGGACGGAGCTGCACTCCGTGCGCCATGCTCATCCGGTCGGCCCGGTCCAGATGGGTCGGGGCCCAGCGGGTCAGCGCCAGATAGGTGACCTCACGAGCCCTGCGCTCGGCGGGTCCCTCCCCCGCCAGATGCGGGACCTCGGTGAGCGCGTCGCGGTAGTGCTGGTCGGCGTACTCCATGAAGGCCAGTTCCTTGCGGAGCGTACGGTCCACCAGTGAGCAGCCGAGACCGCCCGCGGCGGCGTCGTGCCCGCGCTCGAAGGAGACCCACGGGAAGGTCGTGGAGTTGCTGTGCCCCGGGTCGTACGCCCAGAAGTAGCCGTTGAACACCTCGTCGGCCGTCTCCCCGGAGAGCACCGCCGTGATGCCCGCGCCGCGCAGCGCCTTGAAGAACAGCAGCAGTGAGACGTCCATGTCCCCGAGCGGGGACGGTACGTCCTGGCTGTGCAGCGCGGCGGCGTGCGTCCGCGGGTCGGCGAGCGCCGCGGTCTCCAGCAGGATCTCGGTGTGCTCGGTGCCGATGTGTTCCGACGCGAGGGCCGCGTAAGGAGCGTCGGGGGTGGCACGCATCGTCGGATGCGGCTCGAAGTTCTCCGCGTATCCGGAGAAGTTCACCGAGAACGAACGGAGCCCGCCGTTGCCCGCCATCCGTGTCTCACGTGCCGCGAGCGCGGTCAGCGCGCTGGAGTCGATCCCTCCCGAGAGCATCGCGCCGACCGGCACGTCCGCACGCAGATGCGAGGCCACCGCCGCGGAGAGCAGTGTCCGCACCGTCTCGACGGTGGTCTCCGGGCTGTCGGTGTGCGGCCGGGCGGGCAGCGACCAGTGGCGCCGGTGCCCGGTGCCCGTCGCGCGCACGGTCAGCGCGTGGCCGGGCAGGACCTCGCACACTCCCCTGAAAACCCCGGTGCCCGGCTTGCGGCTGTGCGCGAACAGCTCCCGCAGCCCGTCGGCGTCGACGACCGGCCGCACCACCGGATGGGCCAGCAGCGCCTTGGGCTCGGAGCCGAAGAGCACCCCGGACGGGGTCAGGAAGTAGCACAGCGGCTTCACCCCCAACCGGTCGCGGACCAACAGCAGTTCCTGCCGCCGCACGTCCCACACGGCAACGGCGAACAGCCCCTCCAGCCGGGACGGGAACGCGGCACCCCACTCCAGGTAGGCGTGCAGCGCCACCTCCGCGTCGCCGTGTCCGGTGAACCGGTGCCCCTTGGCGGCCAGTTCCCGGCGCAGCTCCACATGGTTGGTGACCGCCCCGTCCAGGGTCAGCACGGCCACCGGGCGCCCGGACTCGGACTCCACGACGGCCGGCTGCGCGCCGTTCTCCGCGTCGAGCAGCGCGAGCCGCCGGTGGGCCAGCGCGGCATGCCCCTCGATCCACTCGCCCGAACCGTCGGGGCCGCGGTGCGCGAGCGCCGCCGCCATCGCCCGTACGGTGGGGCCCTCGGGCGTCAGGTCCCGCTCGAAGTCCACCCAGCCGGCGATTCCGCTCATCGTGGTGTCCTCTCGTTCGCTGCGTCTGATGCGTGACTGGTGTCCGGTGCGTGACTGGTGTCCGGTGCGTGGGCGTTGTCCGGTGCCGGGCCGTCGTGCGGTGCCGGGAGGTGGACGATCTCCACCAGGGAGAGCCCTTGGCGGGCGACGGCCTCCTGGAACTCACCGAGCCCCGGCGTGCCGTCACCGTGCACCGCGATGCCCAGCCGGCGCGGTGCCGCCTCCCCGTATCTGCGATACAGCTCCAGATAGCCGCGCGCGGTGCGCTCCGCGTCCGCGACCAGCGCGAAACGCACCGGTCGCCGCTCCCCGCGCCAGGTCAGCGCGCCCTCCGCGCCGCCCGCGAAGTTGTGCCGCCAGCCGCTGCCGGTCGCGACGACCAGCGCGTCACCGAGGGCGTGCACCCCGGCGGGGACGCTGTACGTGTGTCCGCTGCGCCGGCCCGTGAAGTGCAGCAGCGCGATCCGGGCGGCCACCGGTCCGGGGTCGGGGCTCGACAGCATCTCCCGCATCCGGGCGTCGGCCGCCGCGCGGTCCTTCTCGCCGGGCAGGTCACGGACGACGGCGGGGCTCATGACACCACCACCGCGGCGGCCGTCAGCGCGCAGCCGGTGACCGCCAGGCAGGTGCGCACCAGATGCCAGTCGCGCCAGGCCGGCCGCGGGTCCCGCCAGCCGGGACCCAGGTCCTCGGGCCGGGTCCGCTTGACCGTCCGGTTGATCGGCACGTTCCTGGTCTGGGACACCACGGCCACCCCGGCCATGCAGAGCGCGGCGACCGCGAACAGCGTCCGCGGACCACCCGACGCCCGGACCGCGAGCACCACGTCGGCGACCGTGGAGCCGGCGACGATGAACGGCATGATCCGGTCGTAGCGTCGGCCCAGCAGGATGTGCGTGGACACGTACCTCTCCGGCGTCATCGCGATCAGCGCGGGCATCACACTCACCGCGACCGCGAAGAGCACCCCCGCGACCAGGCCGGTGCCCGTCAGCACCAGCACACTCAAAGCCTCCACCACCGCTTCCGCCCTCCTTCGAGTCCGACTCCGCACTTCGGGCCTGGAACAGCTCGAACCTGTCAGGGGCACCTCGGACGGCACTCGAATCCACCTGGGAGCGGAAGGCCCCGCACCGTGCCCCGTTCGCCCGCGGTCCGAGCCCGGTTCGAGGACCGGGGTGTTGCATCGGCCCGCCGAAACCCGAAAGCGTTCCCACAACCCCAGGAGCCGGTATGGCGGACGAGACGACCGAAGTACTCATCGTGGGCGGCAGCATGGTGGGCCTCGCCCAGGCCCTGTTCCTCGCCCGGCAGGGCATCCGGCCCCTGCTGGTGGAGCGGCACGCGGAGATCTCGGCGCACCCCCGGGCCCAGGCCGCCAGTCCGCGCACCATGGAGCTGCTGCGCGCGCTCGGCCTGGAGGACGCCGTACGGGCCCGGGAGAACCCGCACGCCCAGTACGGCGACATCCTCCAGGCGGAGTCCCTCACCGGGGCCGAACTCGGGCGCTTCGACGGCCCGTTCCGCCACGACCCGAACGACGTGGGCACCACCGGCTGGACCCTGATCGGGCAGGACCGGCTCGAACCGGTGCTCCGGGACCGGGCCGAGGAGCTCGGCGCCGACCTGCGGTTCGCCACCGAGATGACGGAGTTCACCCAGGACGCTGAGGGTGTCACCGCCGTACTGCGCGACCTGGGCGACGGCACCGAGCGGACCGTGCGCGCCCGATACATGGTCGCTGCCGACGGCTCACGGGCGCCCGTCCGTACCTCGCTCGGCATCGGCCACCACGGGCAGGGGGTGTTCGGCCGACAGATGAACATCGTCTTCCACGCCGACCTCGACCAGTACGTCGCGGGGCGCGCCTTCTTTCTCTGCTTCGTCAGCAATCCGCAGGTCAAGGGCGTACTCGGCAAGCTCGGCGGCGCGGACTCCGACCGCTGGGTCCTCGCACCCAGCCTGCCTCCCGGCTCCGACCACCGCGTGTACGGGACGGAGGACTGCGTGGAACTGGTGCGGGCCGCCGTGGGAGTTCCCGACCTGCCGGTCGAGGTGGAGTCCGCGACGAGCTGGGAGATCGCCGCCTGGGTGGCCGACCGTTTCCGCTCCGGCCGGGTGCTGCTGGCCGGCGACTGCGCGCACGTCATGCCGCCCACCGGAGGGTTCGGCGGCAACATGGGCATCCAGGACGCGCACAACCTCGCGTGGAAACTCGCGCTGGTGCTGCGCGGGTCGGCGGGCCCCGAACTGCTGGACAGCTACGAACCGGAGCGGGCCCCGGTCGCCGAGTTCACCGTCGACCAGGGCGTCATCCGCTATCTGCAGCGCAGCGGCCTCGACGAGGCCGCCGCCGCCCGGCACCGCCCCGAGACCACCGTCCTCTTCGGCCATGTCTACCGGTCGGACGCCGTAATGCTCGAAGCCGGCAGCGACGAGGGCGCCGTGGTCGAGGACCCGACGGACCCCAGCGGACGGCCCGGCACCCGTGCACCGCACCTCCCGCTGGTCCGGCAGGGCAAGGAGGTGCCGCTGCACGACCTGCTGGACGGCGGCTTCTGGCTGCTCGCCGGACCCGGGGGCGCCCCGTGGCGGGCCGCCGCGAAGGCACTGGACCTCTCCTTCCACCGCGTCGGCGCGGAGGAACCGCCGGAGGTCACCGAACGCTTCCTCGCCCGGTACGGAGTCGAGGGCGGCGGCGCCGTACTGCTCCGCCCCGACGGCTTCATCGCCTGGCGGAGCACCGGTCCGCGGGACAACCCGGTCGAGGCGCTGACGGAGGTGCTCGACACCCTGCTGCGGCGCGCCGCGAGGTAGCGCCCGCCGCCGCACACGCCACGGCCGCGGTGCTCCTTAGAAGGAGCACCGCGGCCTTCCGCGTCCGGCGCGGCGGGATAGCCCGAGATGGGTACGGCGGACCGTGCCGCGGGTGAGCGGGGTCCGGCACACCCCCTCGGTGTGCCGGACCCCGCTCAGCCGCGTCAGCCCTGGGTCCGGTCCAGGATCGCCCGCAGCGCGGTGACCGCGGCCCGGTCGACCGGGCCGGAGCGGCCCGCGGTGGTGCGCCAGCCGACGAATCCGTCGGGCCGCACCAGAACGGCCCCGCCGGCCAGCAGGCCGTAGCGCCTGCGGAAGGATCCGTCCGGGTCCCACACCGTGGTTCCACGGCCGATGCGAACCGCCTTCAGGGCGACGCCCAGCTGCGCGGCCTCCCGTTCCACCGCCCCGGTCCACGGTCCCGCCGCCTCGTCGACGAGCAGGGTGAACCCGTCACCGAACAGGTCGATGACGGCCAGCGGGCCCTCGGGACCGTCGAGTTCCAGGTGCGGGGCCCGTGCTCCGGGCCGGGCACCGGGGTGCTCGGGGTCCTCGACGATCGCGTCGGGGGCGCCCTCCTCCGCGGTGAAGGCACCGGAGCGATAGCAGTAGCCGAAGGTCATGGTCGTCTCGTCCAGCAGTTCGGCGGCGACCTCCTGGTACTGCTTGCCCTCCCGCACCGCGAACCGCAGCATCGCCTGGCGGACGGTCTCCTCGGCCACCGGGCGGCGCTCGGCGTCGTAGCTCTCCAGCAGCCCCGGCCCCGCCGTGCCCGACAGCACCAGGGCCAGCTTCCAGGCCAGGTTGTACGCGTCCTGGATGCCGGTGCTGGCACCGAACGCACCGGTGGGGGGCATCACATGGGCGGCGTCACCGGCGACGAACACCCGCCGGGTCGCGAAGGTGTCCGCCACGCGCGCGGAGATGTCCCACGCCGGCATGTCCACGGACTCGATCTTCAGCGCGAGGTCGGGCACCCCGACCGCGGCCCGCACCAGGGCGGTGCAGCGGTCCTCGGTGAAGTCCTCGGCGCTCTGGCCCTGTTCGGGGGAGAAGGAGACGTTGATGACCCAGCGGCGGTCGTTGTCGATGGGGATGATCGTGCCGCGCACCTCGGGGTTGTTGACGTACGCGGCGATGATCCGGCGGCCGCGCAGCGCCTCGGTGAGGTCGGCCTCGAAGAAGAAGCTGACGAGGTTGGTGATGGTGCCCCGGCCGTGCGCCCCGATGCCCAGCATCTCGCGCAGCGGACTGCGGCTGCCGTCCGCCGCGATCACGTACTGGGCGTCGATCTCCGAACTGCCGCCGGTGGACAGGTCGGTGACGCGCACCAGTACCCCGCCCCCGTACTCCTCGACCGCGTCGACGCGCGTGTGGAAGCGGACGTCGACACCGGCCTCGACGGCGCGTTCCCGCAGGATCGGCTCCAGCTGGTTCTGGTCGATCAGCGTCCACTGGGTGGGACTGATCCGGCCGATGTCCTCGGGGGAGGCGTTCGGCATCCGCACGCGCTCCTTGCCCGCGAGGCTCTCGACGTGCACCAGATCGGTGTTGCCGGAGATGGGGGAACGCCCGGCCCGTACCCGCTCCTCCATCCCGACCGCGCGGTACAGCTCCATCGTCCGCGGGTTGATGGCGCGGGCCTTGGGGTGGGTGGAGGTGTCCGGATGGCGTTCGACCAGGGTGACCCGGACGCCGTGGTGGGCGAGGAAGACGGCCGCGGACAGTCCGGTCAGCCCGCCCCCGACGATGAGCACGGGCGTCCGGTGGCGCTCTGCCGCGCGGTCCTGCTTCATGCTGCCTCCTTGTGGGCGGTGACCAGGGTGTGAGTGCCGAGCAGGGGCTCCGCGGTGCCGTCGGTGAAGCCCGCATCGCGCAGCCAGGAGCGGCAGTCCGCCACCCGGTACTCGGAGCCGTCGGGGCTGACCAGCCTCATGTGGAGGCTGCTGAGGAGCCGCTCCGGGTCGCTGCGGTCGTCGTCGATCATCCGGTCGTAGACGAGCACCGTGCCGCCGGGCCGCACCGCCTCGAAGACCCGGCGGATCAGCTCGCGCCGCCGCCCGGTGTGGAAGCCGTGCAGGATGTGGCCGAGTACGACGACGTCGGCCGACGGGATCGGGTCGGTGAAGAAGTCACCGCCGGCGAAGGCGATCCGGTCGGCCAGGCCCAGACCCCCGACGTGCTCGGTGAACAGCGGCCGCGTCCGCTCCAGGTCGAAGCAGGTCGCCTCCAGGTGCGGATGCGCACCCACCAGCACGGCCGCGAGATTGCCGCGCGCACCGCCGAGGTCGACGAACGAGGAGTGGCGGCTCCAGTCGACGCGCCGGGCGAGTTCCGAGCCCATCCGGTCGCTGTACGCGTCGAGTCCGGCGAGGAACCGCTTCATCTTGGCGGGGTCCGTGTGCCGGCTGCCGACGAAGCCGCCCTTGTCGGGGTCCAGGTGCTGGGGCTCACCGGAGCGCAGCGCCTCGGTGAGCCGGCCCCAGGTCCCGTACAGCGTCTCGTTGGTGAGCTCGACGAAGCCACCGAGGTACGAGGAGGAGTCCGGCACCAGATAGGCCTGGGCCAGCGGGGAGTTGCGGTAGCGGTCCTCCGTGCGCTCCAGCAGCCCCAGACCGACCAGCGCGTCCAGGAAGTCCGGGGCCATCTGGTGGTGCATCCCGGTGTGCCGGGCCAGCTCGGCCGAGTCCGCGGGGCGGCCCTCGGCGAGCGCGCCGAACACTCCGAGGGTCACCGCGCTGTGCAGCACCTTGGCGGCGCAGTCGGCGATGGTCAGCCGGATCAGCGGGCCGGGATCGACCGCCGGAGCCGTCTGCGGGTCTTCGGTCGTTGTCACACGAGCCTCCTGGTCTGCCTCTGCCTGTCGTTCGGCATGCGTCCTGCGTGGTGCGCGCCGTGTCGTGCGTGCCGTGTCGTGCGCGCCGTGCACGCGTCCTTGTGCAGTGCCGACGATGTCCTCGGGACGTCGATTCGGGCTCGAAGGGCGCTGAAGCGACGCCGGGGGCGCGGAGGCCACACACCCGAGAGCCGCCCTCCCTTGCGGGAGGGCGGCTCTCGGGTGGGAGCGGGCCCGGTCAGCTCTTCTCGGCCGGACCGGCCTCCGGGGCGCCGGCGGTCTCGCCGGATTCCTCGTGGCCCCCATGGTCCCAGGAGCGCAGCGGAAGGTTCTTCATCGACAGGGCGGCCAGCAGCCCCAGGCAGAGGACCGGCACGGCGGTGAGGAACACCGGGGTGAGCGCGGCGGCGTACGCCTGCTCGACGGCGTGCCGCACCGGCTCGGCGAGCTTGTCCAGCGCCTCGCTCGATGCCAGTGCGTCGGGGTCCATGCCGCTCAGGGCGTCCGCGGGCACCCGGTCGGCGATCTCCTCGGTGAGCCGGTTGTAGAAGATCGAGGCGAACAACGAGATGCCCACGGTGGTGCCGAGCTGCCGCGCGAAGGACACGGTGGCGTGCACGGCGCCGATGTCGTCGCGGGGCGCGGTGTTCTGCGCGGCCATCGTGAGGACCTGCATGTTCAGGCCCGCCGCGATGCCGAAGACCAGCATGTAGGCGATGACCACGCCTCGGGGCGTCCCGGTGTCCATGGTGGACAGCAGCAGCGCCCCGGCGATGCCGATGACCATGCTGAGCACGGGATACCACTTGTACCGGCCGGTCTGGGTGATCGCCCTGCCGCTGACGACGGAGGAGGCGACCAGGCCGAACATCATGGGCAGCAGCACCACGCCGGACATGGTCGGGCTGGCACCGGTCACCACCTGGATGTACAGCGCCAGGAAGTTGACCGCTCCGAGGAAGACGATGCCGGCCGCGACGCTGACCAGCACGCTGACGCTGAAGGTGGAGTCGCGGAAGAGGTGCAGCGGAATGACGGGTTCGGCGGCCCGGCGCTCGGCGAACACGAACAGTACGGCGAGCAGCACCGCCGCGGCGGCCAGCCCGAGGATGCGCGGGTCCAGCCAGTCGTACTTCACCCCGCCCCAGCCGGCCGCCAGGGTGAGCGCGACGATCGCGGCGCTGAGCAGGGCGAATCCGGTGTAGTCGATGTGCGCGGCCCGGTTGGTGGCGGGCAGATGCAGACAGGTGGAGACCAGCACGAGGATCACGACGCCCACGGGCAGGTTGATCAGGAAGACCCAGTGCCAGCTCAGCAGGTCGGTGAGCGCACCGCCGACGGCGGGCCCGGAGAGCGCGGCGAGGGCGAAGACGATGCCGAAGAGGTTGAAGTACTTGGCTGCTTCACGGGGGTTGAACAGTTCCCCGATGATGGCGAGCACGGAGACGAAGAGACCGCCGGCCCCGATGCCCTGCAGGGTGCGGAACAGGATGAGCTGTTCCATGGTCTGGGCGGCTCCGCTCAGGGCGGAGCCGACGAGGAACACCGTCACGGCGGTCAGGAAGATCTTCTTCCGGCCGAAAAGGTCGCTCAGCTTGCCGTAGACGGGCGTGGTGACACTGGCCGCGATGATGTACGCGGTCGTCACCCAGGCGAAGACGTCGAGGCCGCCGAGGTCCCCGACGATACGGGGCAGGGCGGTGGCGACGATCTGCGAGTCCAGCATGGCCAGGAAGACGGCCAGCAGGCAGGCGGCGATGACGGGCTTGATACGGGTCTCGGGAGCGGGGCCGGCAGCGGTGAGCGGGCCGCCTGCCCCTGTTGTCCGGGAGGGCACGGATTTAGCCTTTCGGGCTTCGGAAGTGGGTGCCATCCCCGTCCCGCCGGCCACGATCGGCCGGCGTCGTCTGCGGTGTGGGGTCCGTAGGGGGATTGCTGCGGGTTCCGCCGTACGGCACGCGACGCGTGCCGTACGGCGGGTGGCCGGTCACGAACGGGGGTGGATCGTGACCGGCCACGTGGGTCAGGAGGCGGCCGGTCGGGAACCGGCGGTCACGGGACGAGCACGACCTTGCCGAGCTGAGCTCTGGCCTCCATCAGTTCGTGCGCCTTGACGGCGTCTTCCAGTCCGAGGCGCTCGTGCACGATCGGGCGCACCTTGCCGGTGGCGATCATGTCGAGCAGATCACGCTGGCCTGCCGCGATGGCCTCGGGCTTGTTGTAGAGCATGGCGTACAGGGCGAATCCGGCCACGGTCTTCATCCGGCTGAGCATCAGCGGGTGGATGGGCTGGATGTCGCCGCTGGCCGAGCCGTAGAAGACCAGCCGGCCGAACTGGGCGGTGAGGGCGACACTCTTGGTGAGGATGTCGCCGCCGACGGTCTCCAGGACGACGTCCACGCCCCGGCCGTCGGTCGCGGCCTTGACCTGCTCGTCCCAGTCGTCGTCCGTGTAGTTGACGGTGACGTCCGCACCGAGCTCACGGACGAAGTCCAGCTTGGCCCGGGTGCTGGCGGTGGCGATCACCTTGCCCGCGCCCATCGCCTTGGCGATCTGCACGGCGAGGTGGCCCACTCCCCCCGAGGCGGCGTCGATCAGGATCGACTCACCGGGTTCGAGCCGGCCGGCCTCCTTGATGGCGTGGTACGCGGTCTGGGCCGGGCTGGGCAGCAGGGTGGCCTCGGCGGCGTCCATGGTGTCCGGGATGGCGATGGCCCAGCCGGCGTCGGCGACCACGTGGTCGGCGTACGCGCTGTGGTCGACGTCGACCACGATGCGGTCGCCGACCCCGAAGGCGGTGACACCCTCGCCGAGTGCCTCGACGGTTCCGGCGACGTCACCACCGGGGGCACCGGGAAGCGCGGCGTGGCCGCCGATCGGGATGCCCTGGCGGCGCTGCACCTCGGCGAACGTGACGCCGACGGCTTCTGTGCGGATCAGCACTTCGCCCGGTCCGGGCTGCGGCTTCTCCGCCTCTTCGATACGCAGCACCGAGGGGGCTCCGTGCTCGTAGTGGCGGACGATTCGCATGGTGTTCTCCCAACTAGGAGGTGTTGTCGAGCCGCAGTTGGTCGCCGCGGCTCCGCCCAGGGATCCGGGTTACGGGGGTACGGGTTACCGAAGACAATTACATGCTTGACAGCATGTGTTTGTCAACCTACATATCAATGCAGAAAATCAAGACCCGGAAGGGGTTCAGGGCACGAGGACCACGCGGCCGAGCTGGGAGCGCGACTCCATCAGCTCGTGCGCCGCCGCGGCGTCCTTCAGCGGCAGCTCGGCGTGCACCACGGGACGGACCTTGCCGGAGCTCACCATGTCCAGCAGCTCCCGCGCACCGCGGGCCATGACGTCCGGCTGGTTGCGCATGACGCCCCACATGCTGAAGCCCATGACCGTGCGGTTGTCGAAGATGTCGCTGACCTCGATGGCCGGCAGCTCGCCGCCCGCCGCGCCGTACACGACCGTCCGGCCGAACTGGGCGGTCAGGTTCACGCACTTGGTGAGGACGTCTCCGCCCACGGTCTCCAGGACGACGTCCACGCCCCGGCCGTCAGTGGCGGCCCGGACCTTCTCCTCCCAGCCGTCCTCGCTGTAGTCGACGGTGACGTCCGCGCCGAGCGAGGCGGCGAAGGCGAGCTTGTCCGCGCCACGGGCCGCCGCGATGATCCGGCCCGCCCCGAGCACCTTGGCCATCTGGACCAGCAGGTGGCCGATGCCACCCGCCGCGGCGGTGATCAGCACGGATTCACCGGCCTGCAGCCGCGCGGCGGTGGTGATCACGTGGTAGGCGGTCTGGCCGGGGATGGGCAGCGACGTGGCCTGGCCGGCGCCGATCCCCTCGGGGACGGCGAACAGCCAGTCGGCGTGGGTGACCACGTACTCGGCGTACCCGTCGGCGGCGACACCGGTGACCACCCGGTCACCGACGCTCACCTGCTCGACGCCCTCGCCGACCTGCTCCACGATGCCCGCCACGTCACCGCCCGGCGAGCCGGGAAGAGTGGCGGGACCGCCGACGGGGATGCCCTGCCGGCGCTGGCACTCGGCGAAGTTGACGCCGACGGCCTCGGTGCGGATCAGCACCTCACCGGGGCCGGGGACCGGCTTGTCCGCCTCTTCGACGTGCAGTACCGAAGGGGCGCCGAACTCGTGGTGCCGGACGATGCGCATGGACGTGCTCCTCTGTGTGTTGCGTGATGCGTCTGGGGTGGGTCGTGCGGTGGTGAGCAGTTGCCGATGGGTGGGCGATGACGGGCGGGCCGGTCGTACGTCGTGCGGCGTCCCGGGGCCGCGGCCCATGGGCGGCGGCGGTGCGTCGGGAGCGCCTCACAGGGCCGCTTGCCGGACGCCGGGACGGGACAGTGCCCGGGGGACGGGTTCTCGCGGGATGGCCCGCGCGGGGCCGGGAGTGACCTTCCGTACGGGTCAGGCCGGTTCGAACTCGGCGAGCGAGCGCACCGGGCCCAGACTGACCACCCGGCGCAGGGAGAGTCCGGCCTTGGCCGCCAGCTCGCGCAGCTGCTCCGTGGTGCGCATCCGCCCGCCCAGATAGACGAGCATCCGCAGGTCCAGGTCGGTCTGGTCCGTCTGCACGTCGAGCAGTCCCTCGAGGACCATGACCCGGCCGCCCGCGGGGACGGCCTCGGCGCACCGCCGGAGGATGTCGGCCGCCCGCTCGTCGGGCCAGTTGAGCAGCACGTTCGCCAGCAGATACACATCGCCGTCGGCGGGCAGCGGATCGAAGAAGCTGCCGACCACGGCGTGACAGCGGTCCTGGAGGCCGGCGGCCGCGAAGTCCCGCTCGGCGGCCGCCGCGGGCCCGGCCAGGTCGAGGAGTGTTCCCTTCGCCCCGGGCGTGGCACCGACCACGGCCGCGAGCAGGTTGCCGCTGCCGCCGCCCACGTCGACGACGTGCCGTACCGACCGCCACTCGCCCTGTGCCAGCAGTTCGGGGATCACCCACTGCATGCTCGCGGCCATCCGCCGGGCGAAGGAGTCCGCGAGCGCGCCGTCCGACTCGACGTCCGTCCAGAACTCCTTGCCGTACAGCGCGGAGTAGACGGGATCGCCGGAACGCACGGCGTCGAGCAACCGGAACACCGCGGTCTCGCCCCGGCCGGTCGGACCGTCGAGCCGAAGCCAGTCCCGGCCCGACCCCGGGACGTCCTCGCGCAGCAGGGCGCCGAGCTCCGTCGGCCCGTATCCCCCGTCGGGCAGCGGCCGGTAGATGCCGGCGTTCACCAGGTGGCCGAGGAGACGGCCCAGCGCGACGGGGTCCACGGCCGCCTCGTGGGCCAGTTCCTCGACGGTGACCGCTCCGGCCGCCATGTGATCCGAGAGTCCGAGCGTGGCAGCCACTCTGATCGCCATGGGGGTGATCAGATCGCTCATCTTCAGCAGTTCCTGTGACCAGGGGGGACTGTTCACTTCGTCCTCACAGTGGGAGACGCGTATGCGTGTGGGGGGCGGGGTGTGCGGGCGGCGGATCCGCCGTCAGACGGTGCCGAACCAGGTGGAGACGGCGGTGTTCAGCGACTCCCGCAGCTCCTGTTCCGGCATGTCCCGGTCCGCGGCCCAGGCGACGTAGCCGTCGGGGCGGACCAGCAGGCCGGCCAGCTGCGGTTCCTGCGCACACTGCGCGCGGACGTGCTGGAGGCGTCCGGACCAGGCGACGCCCGCGGCCCACTTCTCGTGGACCTGGCCGATCTCCGGGCCACCGCTCAGGTCGAGCAGGAGGCCGGTGCCGCGCTTCAGGTACCAGGGGAGGGCCTTCGGGCCGTCCTCGGTGCTCAGTTCCAGGTCGCGGGCGAAGTCGCCGAGCAGCCGGTGCTCGGGGCCGTCGATCGCGTAGCGGACGGTGACGCCGCTGAGCATCTCGGCGAGGTGGCGGTTGACCTGCTCCTTGCGCATGAGATCGGTGAAGAGCTCGCGCAGCGGAGTGACGTACGGGTCCGGGTTCATCAGCGCGATCTGCGCCCGGGTGTTGGCCAGCACCTTGCGGGCCGGCGCCTGGCGCTCGCGGTCGTAGCTGTCGAGCAGACCTTCGGGAGCCCAGCCGTGCACGCTCGCGGCGAGCTTCCAGCCGAGGTTGAAGACGTCCTGCAGACCGAGGTTGACGCCCTGGCCGCCGACGGGGAAGTGGGTGTGCGCGGCGTCGCCCGCGATCAGCAGCCTGCCCTCGCGGTAACGGTCGGCCTGGCACGCCGAATCGGTGAAGACGGAGAGCCAGCGCGGCGAGTGCGCTCCGAGGTCGCTGCCCCAGATCTCGCGCAGGCTCGCGGTCAGCTCGTCCAGGGTGAGCTCCGTGCCGGGCTCGCGCTCGGCCTCGAAGTCGAACGTGGACACACGGTGGTACGTGTCGTCCAGCGGCACACAGAACAGCAGGCCGCGCTCGGTGCGCTCCATGCCCATGGGCGCGTTCTCGCGGTCGGCGAGCTGCACGTCGCCGAGGCGGGCGGTGACCCGGCCGCCGGTGCCGGGGAAGGCGATGCCGGCCTCCGAGCGGACCAGGCTGCGCCCGCCGTCGCAGCCCACGGCGTAACGGGCGCGCAGGGTGTAGGCGCCGTCGGGGCCGGTCACCTCGGCCTCGACACCGTCGGCGTCCTGGCGTATGGCGGTGACCTCGTGACCCCGGCGGATGTCGGCGCCGAACTCGGCGGCGCGCTCCTCCAGCAGCCTCTCGGTCCTGGTCTGCTCGGAGAGCAGGGCATAGCCGTGCGTGCTGTCGAGGGTGGAGAAGTCGACCCACTCGTCGAGCCCGGCGAAGTGGCCGTTGTTCCAGGACCGGGCGCCTTCGCGGAACCGCTTCAGCAGGCCTCGCCGGTCGAGCGACTCCAGGGAGCGGGCGTGCAGCCCGAAGGCCTTGGAGTGCGGGGTGCGCTCGGGCAGGCGTTCGAGCACCACTGCCTGGACGCGGGAGATGCGCAGTTCCGCGGCGAGCAGCATGCCCACGGGCCCGCCGCCGACGATGAGCACGTCGATGTCGGAGTCGTGATCGGGATTCTCGGTTGGCATGGGGGTCCTCTCCCTCGAAGCTATATGTTCGCTGACAGGTATATGCTTTACGTCATGCAGTCGATTGAGAGCATACAGATGCTCGTCTGCCGTAATCAACTCGATTAGGATGCGGACATGGAGACTTCGACTCAGCACCCGTCGCGGACAGCGGATCTGCTCGACGCTGTCGGCCCCGCCTTCTCACGACTGCGGCGCACGCAGGCGCTGAACGTCGAGAAGCAGGTGTCCCGCAAGGACATCACAAGGACCCTGGTCCTCAACATCGTTCAGGACGGGCCTGACCAGGAGGGCCAGGAGATCACCGTCGGCGTGGTGGGGGAACGGCTCGCCGTCGACCCCTCCGTGGCGAGCCGGATGGTCTCCGACTGCATCACCGCGGGGTACCTGATCCGCGCGGCCTCACAGCGCGACGGTCGCCGGACGATCCTCCAGCTCACCCCCGAGGGCCACGAGATGCTGGTCCGTTTCCGCAGCCACCAGCGGGCGGCGTTCGAGCGCATAACACGGGACTGGCCGGAGCAGGAGCGGCTCGAGTTCGCCCGGCTGCTCATCAAGTACGTGGACTCCGTCGGCGAGCTCCAGAGCGACCCCGGTTCCGCCTGACCGGGCGACGTCCCGCCGCGCGGGTCCGGTCGCGCACCGGGTTCGGTGCGCGACCGGGCCAGGACGGGGCCCGGGCCGAAGGGCCCGCGCGCCGGCGCCCACGACCGCGGCGGGACCACGGCCCGCGCTCACTCCCTCGCGAGGATCGTCCGCAGCGCCGCCGTCAGCGCCGCGGCCTCCGCGCTCTCGCGGTCCGCGCCCACCGACCGCCAAGCGACAAAACCATCCGGCCGTACCAGCACGGCCCCTTCGGGGCGCAGACCTCCGTAGAGCTCGGCCCAGCGGCCGTCCGGGTCCGCCAGCGTGCCCGCCCCGCCGTCCGCGCCCGGCACCACCCGGCGCGCGGTGACCTCCAGCCCCAGCTCGGCGGATGCCGCGGCGGCGGCCGACAGCCACGGCCCGCCGCGCTCCGCCGCCAGCAGCACGAAGCCCCGCCCGAACAGGTCGAGCGTGGAGACCGGATCCCCGCCGCGCGACAGCATCGCGTAAGGGGCACGGGTTCCCGGTTCGCCGCGCAGCGCCCGCGGATCGGAGACGACGGGCAAGTCCGCGCCCTCCGGCTCCCCGACGACCGCGGCGGAACGGTACGCCTGACCCGTCGTCACCGTCACCGCGTCCGCGGCGGCCGCCCGCTGCTCCTCGGTGGCGCTCCCGGAACGCACGGCGAGCTGCAGGGAGCCCTGCTCCGCCGTGTATGTCCCCACAGGTCGGCGCTCGGCGTCGTACGTCTCGGCGAGGCCGGCCCCCGCGACGCCCTCGACCACCAGGGCCAGCTTCCAGGCGAGGTTGTGGGCGTCGGCGATACCGGTGTTGGCTCCGTAGCCACCGGTCGGCGGGATGACATGGGCCGCGTCACCCGCGAGCAGCACCCTGCCGTGGACGAAGCCCTCCGCGACCTGCTCCGCCATGTCCCAGGGGAAGCGCGAGCGGATCGTCACCTCGACGCCGGGCGATCCGACGGCGGCACGCACCAGCTCGGCACAGCGGGTGTCGGTGAAGTCCTCCAGACTCTCGCCGTCCTCGGAGCGGTAGCCAACAATCAGCGTGCCTCCGGTGAGAGTGTCATCGTGTACAAGAATCCCGGTGACCTGGTCATTCTTCACATGGACCACGCTGTAGCGGCGCTCTCCCAGCACCGGCCGCAGGTCCGCTCCGAACGCGATGCTCACATGGCGGGACAGGACCCCCCGCCCCTGCCGTGGAACCTTCAGCGCCTCCCGGACGATGCTGCGCGGCCCGTCACAGGCCACCAGGTAGGAGCTGCGGAAGGACCTGGTGCCGCCGGCCCCGTCACCGAGGACGGCGGTGACACCGTCCGGGTCCTCCGCGAAGGACAGCAGCTCCGTACCGAACCTGAGGTCGGCACCGAGTGCCACGGCGCGGTCCCGCAGCAGCGGCTCCAGCCGGTCCTGGGGAAGAAGAAGCAGCCGGGAAGGGGTGAGATCGCCCAGTTCGTCGTCGCCCTCCAGCTCCTCCTTGCTGAACAGCACCTCACCCGCCAGGGACGTCACCCCGGCCCGGGTGCGGTGCGTGCGAAAACCCTCCGCCTCCCGCACGGCGACGTCCTCGACCCCCGCCTGGCGGAGCAGTTCGCCGGTACGGGGGTAGTAGCCGACGGCCCTCGGATGGATCGAGGTGCCGGGGTGGCGCTCCACCAGGGTGCAGGGGACGCCGTGATGGGCGAGGAAGAGGGCGGTGGACAGACCTGTCAGGCTGCCGCCGATGATCAGTACGGGTGCGTCGGGTGCGTCCGGTACGGGTGCACTGCCTGAACTGGAAGTCATCGCGGAGTCCTTCTCTCGTGGAGGATCCCGGCCCGCTGAGCGGCCCGGGTCCCGGTACGGATCTCGGAACGGGCGTCGGGCCTGCTCACGGTGTCGGAAGTCCTGCCTGGCCCAGTGCCAGGTAGTCGACGACCTCCCAGTGCTCCGCCACCTTCCCGTTCTCGATCCGGAACTGGTCGCAGGTGCGCATCTCCAGGGGCCGCCCGGAGGGGCCGCCACCGCTCCAGGCGCCGGTGAGCGTGCCGGTCCAGGTCACGAAGACCATCACCCGGTCGTCGGCGGCGACGATGTGGTCCACGGTGGTGACCAGGTCGGGGAAGGCGGCGATGTTGTCCGCGAAGAACGCCTTGAAGGCGTCGAGCCCGTCCGGCACCGCGTCGGTCCGCATGTTGTGGTGCCGGTAGTCCTGGTGGTAGTAGCGCTCGGCGAGGTCCAGCCGGTGTTCGCTGAAGACGTCGCGGTACGCGCCGAGCACCAGGTCCGCGTTGGCCCGCTCGGTGCCGCTGTGCGGACCGTGCAGGCCGGGAGCGGAGGGCTGGCCACTGACTTCCGGCCCGCCTGCCACGCCGTGCCCGGCGAGGACGTCCCGGTCGACCACGTTCCAGTGCTCGGCGATCCTGCCGTCCCGCGTGCGGTACAGCTCGGCGGTGTGCAGCCTGACATTCTCGCCCGAAGGGCTGCGCCCGGTCCAGGTCGCGAAGAGCATGACCCGGTCGTTGTCGGCCACCAGGTGGTCGATCTCCGCGCGCAGCCCCGGGAACTCCCGGACGAGCGTCCTCCCGGGGAGGGCCGGGCCGTCCCCGGCGGCGGAGGCGGCCATCGGGTCGTGGTCGGTGAAGTCGGGGTGGAAGAAGCGGCCGGCCTCTTCGAAGCGGTGCTCGCCGTAGAGCGTCCCGTACAGATCACGGATCAGCTCGGCGTTGCGCGTGCGCTGCCCCGCGGGAATCACGGTGGTCATTGGTTCCTTTCGGTTCGAATCGGCTCGGACCATCGGCTCGGACGAGCGATGGCTCGGATGAGAGGAGTCGGATGAGAGGAGAAGGAAGGAAGGAAGGCAAGAACGGCCCGCGGGGGCGGTGGTCCGCCGGGCGCTCAGGCCTTGAGCCCGTACGTCGACCAGCGCGAGTCGGCCTCGAAGCCCAGCTTCCGGTTGAGCGCGACCACGGCGGTGTTGGTGGTGTCGTTGAAGACCTGGACCAGCGCGAGCCGGCTGTTCTCCCGCGCCGCCCGGAGCAGCAGCTCGGCCTTCAACCAGGTGCCGAGGCCCCGCCGACGGTGCTGCGGCAGCACCAGCGTCTCGCCCGAGTCCGCCATCGGGCTGTCCCGCACGAACAGGGTGCTGTAGCCGACGATTCGGGTGCCGTCCGCGGGCAGCGCCGCCACCGCGACGGGCCGGTGCCCGGCCCGCTGCGCCTCGGCCTCCCGCGCCCGTACGTCGGCGACGGACGGACGGCGCACCCGTGCCTGGCCGTTGACCCGCTCCTCCAGTGCGCTCCAGGCCCGTGCGTAGGACTCGACGAGGTCGTCGGGGCAGGGGCCGTTCCACGACACCAGCCGGTGTCCGGGCACCGGCCGGGTCACCACGTCCTCCAGCACCGCGCGGGCGGGCCCGGCCAGCAGCAGCCGGTTGCGCACGCTCTCGCCGAGGCGGTGCGCTCCGAGGTGCTCCGCGAAGCGCTCGGCGGCGGCCCCGGCGGGGCTGTCGGCGAGCAGCAGGTCCCGGCCCCGCTCCCGCAGAGCCGACTGGCCCGCGGCCGCCAGCGCCCGGCCGGCCCCTCGCCGGCGGAAGCCGGGGAACACCCACAGCGAACCGTGCCCGGGGCCGGCCGGATCACCGAGATCGAGGCCGAGTTTCAGCACTCCGGCCGGGGTGTCGTCGGCGAACGCGACGAGCACGAGGCGTTCCGTGCCGTGGCGGCGCTGGAACAGTCGCGCGAGGAGCGCCTCCGTCACGGGCGGATCGGCGGGCAGTTCCAGGCTCATGGTCTCCCGGAACCCTGGGAGCAGGGCGGCGATGGTCGCCGGGTCGTCACCGTCGAGGCTGCGAATCTCCATGCCCCACACCCTGGACCGCCGTTCTCGAAGCACCGTCGAGAACAACTCGACCGGCAGCACGGCCGACGGGACCGACGGATTCCCTGGTCACACGGGGTGCGGGCACATCTGTCGGGCCGGCTCCGGCCACCGCCGGCCCGCTCGGAGCCCGACCGTACCTCCGGCCCACGACACCGGCCCCGCCGTTGGCCAGGACAACTCGAAGCTGCCGGGAGAACGGCGGGGCCCGCACGGCGGCACGGGGCCGGGGCGTCTGTCAGGTGCCGCCGGTCACGCGCAGTGTCTCGCCGTTGGTGTTGCCGTTGGCGGCCGAACCGAGGAAGACGACGGCCCGCGCCACATCCTCCGGGGAGGACATCCGCCCCGACGGCAGGGTCTTGCCCTTCTCCTCCAGGAAACCGGGGGGCACGTGCGCCCGCACCGTCTCGGTGCTGGTCTGCCCGGGCACCACCATGTTGACCAGGATCCCCTCGGGGCCCAGCTCCCAGGCCAGACTCCGCATCAGCCCGAAGAGCCCGGACTTGCCCGCGCCGTACGCTCCGGCGCCGGCCTTGCCCGCCTCCGCGAGACCCGCGCCGAGCAGTACGACCCGGCCCCACGGGCGGCCTCGCATCGACGGCAGCGCCGCCTGGAGCGTGTGGAAGACGGCCTCGACGGAGTTGCGCAGCACCTCCTGCCACTGCTTCGCCGGCACGTCCTCGAATCGCGGTACCGGACTTCCGGGCCGCGGGATCGCCTCGCTCCAGACCACGGCGTTGGCCACCAGGACGTCGATGCCGCCCCACTCCTCGGCGACCCGGCCCACCGCGTCCCGTACGCACTGCTCGTCCGTGAGGTCGTACCGCACCACCAGCGGGGTCCCGCCCGCCTCGGTCACCAGCCTCGCCGTCTCCCGGGCGCCGTCCTCATGGGCGTGGTAGGTGATCGCGACCCTCGCTCCCTCCTCTCCGTACGCCACGGCCGTCGCCCGGCCTATGCCCGACGAGGCGCCGGTGACCAGCACCACCTTGTCCCGCAGATCTGTCCTCATGACTCCACCTCGGTCGTCGGGGCGCGATGGCCGATGCTCTGCGCGTGCCGGAAGAAGCCCTCCGGGTCGTAGGCCCTCTTCACCTCGCGCAGCCGGGCACGGTTGTCGCCGTAGTACTCCGTCTCCCAGTGCTCGCTCACCCGGGAACTGGGGAAGTTGATGTACGAGCCGCAGGCGAGCGGCGCGAGGGCCACCGCCGCCCGGTCGGCCAGGGCCGTCAGCCGCCCCTGGGCCGCAGGGTCCGACGCCATGTCACGACAGGCGAACTGATAGCCGATCAGGAACCGCGCGTCCCGGTGCGCGTAGGCGGTCGCCGCCGCCGGCACCCGGTTCGCCGCGCCGCCCAGCGCGATGCACAGCAGATAGCGTTCCTGGCCCACCGCGTCCAGCGCGGGGTCCCAGGCGTCGAGCAGCGCCGCCGACTCCGCACGGGTCGCGGCCCGGCCGGTGAGCCGGTAGCTCTGCCGGGTGTACGGATGGCGGTGTCCCTCGGCCTCGGGGCCGGTGCCGGTGCGGTGGCACTGGGCCACGGTCTTCGAGCCGCACAGCGCCTCGTGCATCACCTCGGCGTATCCGCCCCGCGGGCCGACGGTCCTGCTCAGCGGTTTACTCCCGGCCCGCTCCGCGAGTTCGTCCAGAGCGGCCCGCAGCTCCTCGGCCGAGCCCAGGTGCACACCCCAGACACGCACCACGGGACGCCCGCCGGGCCCGAACATGCCCGGCAGCACCACCAACGAGGTGCCGAGTTCGTCGGGGCCCTCGGCGGCCCACTCCTGCCAGGCCGTCAGCACCTCCACGGCGTCCTCGTACGCCCAGAGCGTCTCGAAGCCGGTCATCGTCGGGGCGTCCACCGGGCGCACCTCGAACTCGGTGACGATGCCGAAGGTCCCGCCGCCCCCGCCGCGCAGCGCCCAGTACAGATCGGGCTCCTCGGTGGCCGAGCAGCGGACCGTCCTGCCGTCCGCGAGCACCACCCGCGCCGCGGTGACCCGGTCGCTGCCCAGCCCGAACTTCCGCGTCTGCCAGCCGATTCCGCCGCCGGTCAGAAACCCGCCGGCGCTGACCGTGGGAAACGTGCCGGTGACGAGCTGGCGGTGCTGGGGCCGCAGGGCGTCCAGCGCGTCCAGGGACTGGGCGCCCGCCCCGAGGCGGACCACGGGCCCCGCGGCCACGGCGTGGTTCATCCGGGACAGGTCGACGACCAGCCCTTCGCCGGTCGACCAGCCGTTGAAGCTGTGGCCGCCGCCCCGGACGTGGACCCGCAGCTCCCGGTCCCGGGCGTGACGCACACAGTGCGCGACGTCCTCCGCGGAGGCGCAGTAGGCGACGGCGTGCGGCTCGATCGTGTCGTACTCGGTGTTCTGGAGCTGCCTGGCCAGGGCGAAGCCCGCATCGTTCGGCAGGACCAGGTCGCCGCCGAGACGGTCCCTCAGCGCCGCCGCCCCCATCAGTCCTCGATGCCGAACTTGCCGGCGGTCACCTTGGAGCCCGCGTGACCACGCAGCTTGGTGCCCTGCGGGTCGAAGAACTCGGCTCCGCCGGTGCCCTGCCACTCGGTGTCCGAGACGAACTCGCCTGACACGCGGACACGGGCCTCACCGACGTGCTTGCCCTCGGGGTCGGCGGCCAGGACGTGGAAGCCGTACTCGAAGGTGTCCCGGCCGGTCGAACGCCAGGTTCCGAGGCCGATGTTCTTCGTATTGAGCTGGGTGGAGACGACGGAGCCGTCCGCCGCGAAAGAGACGAGCCCGGGAACAGCCTTTCCGTCGTCGTCCAGCTGCGTGGTCCAGGTGCCGACCAGACGTGCGTCACTCATCACAGTTCTCCTCGGGAGGTGGGACGGTGCGGCCAGACTTTCGGGGTGCTCTGGAGGCGCACTCGAGAGGTCCTGTAGGAGGGTGGGTCACTCTCCGGCTCGTCCTCCGGCGGGCAGGGCGCGGGGCCGAGCTCCGGATGCCAGAGGGAGGCGACGTGCATGGAGCCGAGCGCGACGAGCCCTCGGTACGTCGGGCGCAGGCAGTAACGCACCAGTCCCCGCCACAGAGCGGCCGGTACGGTGCCGCCGGACCGTTTCGCGATCTTGTCGGGATGACCCTCGGGCAGGAACTCCGGGTTGAACGGACGAAGGGACACGGCGCTCCTCGGTGTGGGTGCTCCTCGATGGGGTGCGTCGGTGCGCCGCTTTTCGGCCGCGCCGCTCCTCGGCACGGGTCAGGCGGCGCGGACGGCCACCTCCAGGCCGCCGTCGAACGGCAGCGGCAGCGAGACATAGCCGCTGCCGGGAACCCGGAGGTGTGCCAGGAAGTCCGCGGACCGGGCCGGGTCGTCACGGACTCCGTGCGCCACGACCACCGCTCCCGGCAGCATCCTGGGCTCCAGCAGCCCCAGCAGCGGCAGGAAGGACTCGGCCGGGCCGGCCAGCAGCAGCAGGTCGACCGGCCCGGGCACGGTGGGCAGCAACCGCGCCGGGCTGCCCACCCGCACCTGCGCGTACCGCCCGAGTCCGGCCTTCTCGACCGCCGCCGCGGCCACCTCGGCGCGTACGGTGTCCGTCTCGCAGCACATGATCCGGCCGCGCCCGTTCTCGCTCAGCGCCGCGGCGATCCGGGCGGTGGACGACTCGTCGGGACAGCCGGCCTGGAGCACGTTGAGCGGTCCGGCCGCCAGCACCAGTTGCCGGAGCAGGGTCGCGGTGGCGGCGTCGGAAGAAGGCACGGTGAAACATGCGGCATCGGGCATGCGGGGCTCCCCGTCACGAGTTTCGAGACATTAGAGATCTCTCGGCCGAGCGTTACAGACACCGCCGCCACGGGCGACGTCCGTGGACGACGCTCCGAGCGGGACTTCAGCCGCCCTCCAGAACCGCCGTGTGGGCCGTCCTGGACCAAGATCGGAGCACGCGGAGCACACCCGCCTGTCTGATACGCTTTTCCAGCGACATCAGCCCGCCAGGAAAGCCCCCGACCGGCCACTGGGAACATCCAGACCGACGGCGGCGAGGCAGTCAGGAAGTCGCAAAGAGCGCAAGCTCGAGTTCACGACGGAATGACTTTCGCGGCATGTCGCGGCTGTACAAAACCCGTTGGGAGCATGCAAAACGGTGTGCGACACTGTTCGCACGCAAAGCTTGGTCCTGTGGAGCAGTTTGGAGTGCTCGCCACCCTGTCAAGGTGGAGGCCGCGGGTTCAAATCCCGTCAGGACCGCTGCGATTCCTCGTGAATCGCGTGGCTGGGTAGCTCAGTTGGTACGAGCGATCGCCTGAAAAGCGATAGGTCGCCGGTTCGATCCCGGCCCCAGCCACCACCCGAAAGCCCCGTCCGCCGGACGGGGCTTTCGTCGTGTGCCTGTCACCGGTCGCCGGTTCGTTCGGCTGCCGGTTCGTGGGGGCCTGTCGCGCAGTTTTCCGCGCCCCTTGAAGGGCTCTCAGGCCGCGGCGCCGCCTCCGGAGGCCTCCTGGGAGGGGGCCGCCGGGGAGCCCGCCGCGTGGGCCGGGCTCTCCTCCCTGCCGCCCGGGTGCCGGTGTCGCCAGATCCAGAAGACCGTGCAGGACACCAGCGCCCAGCCCCCGAGGACCAGGAACGGGAACACGTGCTGGTGACCGGCGAAGTACACCGCCGTGTGCTGGGCGTTGACCGAGCCCCCGGGTGGCAGCCAGCGGCCGATGACGCCGAGCGGCGACGGCAGCAGGGGCCAGGAGACGGCGCCGCCCGAGGAGGGGTTGCCGAGCAGGACCATCAGACCCCAGGTGGGAAGCATCGCCCAGCGCCCGAACAGGGTGTTGAACATCGAGAAGACCATGCCGGACGTGAACATGGTCAGCGAGAGGATCAGCCAGGACTCGACGAACGGCAGATCCAGGGCGTCCAGGAGCCAGTCGACCACCGCCGCGATGACGAACCCGCCGAGCAGGGCGTACGCGGCCGTGAACCCGATGCGTTCCAGCGGGTTCAGCTCCCGCGCGTGCACACTGAGCTGGATCGCCCCGACGAAGCCGATGATCACGGCGGCCAGCGAGATGTAGAAGATCGCGAGCCCGCGCGGATCACCCTCCTGCAAGGGGTTGATGTCCCGGACCGTGACCGCCACCCCCGTGGACCTGCCGACGGCCGGCGCGGTCTTCTCCAGCAGCTCCGCGACCGAGGCCCCGGACGCCCCGGAGACGTCGAGGACGACCGCCCGGCCTGAGTCCCGCACATCGAGGATCGCGAACACCTCCTGGTCGTTCATCGCCTCGACGGCCGCCGCCCCGCTGTCGTAGGGGTGGATCTCCAGGGAGGCGTCGAGCGCCTTCTCCATCCCGGCGAGGAAGGCCCTGCCCCGTCCCTCGTCGTACGCGCCCACCGTCGCGGTCGGCACGTGGCGCGGGGTCGGGTTCGCCATGGAATACGTGTACGAGCCGGCGAAGAGGCCCGCCGCGGCGGCGAGGATCAGGACCAGCACCGACGCGGGAAGGAAAGGGGACGCCTTGAAGGAGCCCCAGCGTTCGCGACGTGTGGGCGGCCGGCCATGGGCACCGTGCGGCATCTCGGACATACGCACACGCTAAAGCCGCGGAAGGGATATTTCTCCGTCGCGGACGCCCTGACCGTCCCGCAGCGCAAAAGCGTTCGCCCCTCGTTTCCCCGAGGTGAGATCCTGGGCCGCGTATGTCTACGCATCCTGCCCCCGCCCTCGGCGATCTCGCCCCCCGTCTGGCCGAGCTGTCACTGCGCGACGCGCACCGGCTCGGGCGCAGGCTCGAGGGCGCGCGCCGGATCCGCAAACCAGAGGCCCGCGCCGCCGTCACCGCCGAGATCGAGGCGGAGGTGGCCGCGGCCGAGCTCCGCATGGCCGAGCGCCGCGGCCGCGTGCCGGCCGTCTCGTACCCCGAGCAGCTGCCCGTCAGCCAGAAGAAGGACGACATCGCGGCCGCCATCCGCGACCACCAGGTCGTCATCGTCGCCGGTGAGACCGGGTCCGGGAAGACGACCCAGATCCCGAAGATCTGTCTTGAGCTGGGCCGTGGCGTCCGCGGCATGATCGGGCACACCCAGCCCCGCCGTATCGCCGCCCGTACCGTCGCCGAGCGGGTCGCCGAGGAGCTGGACACCCCGCTGGGCGAGGCCGTCGGCTGGAAGGTCCGCTTCACCGACCAGGTGAACCAGGACGGCACCTTCGTCAAGCTGATGACGGACGGCATCCTGCTCGCCGAGATCCAGACGGACCGCGAGCTGCGCGCGTACGACACGATCATCATCGACGAGGCCCACGAGCGGTCCCTCAACATCGACTTCCTGCTGGGCTACCTCGCCCAGCTGCTGCCGAAGCGTCCGGACCTCAAGGTCGTCATCACCTCCGCGACCATCGACCCCGAGCGTTTCTCCCGGCACTTCGGGGACGCCCCGATCGTCGAGGTCAGCGGGCGCACGTATCCCGTGGAGGTGCGCTACCGCCCGCTCCTGGAGGAGGAGGGCGACGATTCCGACCGCGACCAGATCACCGCGATCTGCGACGCCGTCGAGGAACTGCAGGGCGAGGGCAAGGGCGACATCCTCGTCTTCCTCTCCGGGGAGCGGGAGATCCGCGACACCGCGGACGCTCTGGAGAAGAAGAAGTACCGGTTCACGGAGGTGCTCCCTCTCTACGCGCGGCTCTCGCACGCCGAGCAGCACCGCGTCTTCCAGGCGCACACCGGGCGCAGGATCGTTCTGGCGACCAACGTCGCCGAGACCTCCCTGACCGTCCCCGGCATCAAGTACGTGATCGACCCGGGCACCGCCCGCATCTCCAGATACAGCCACCGCACGAAGGTCCAGCGCCTCCCCATCGAGGCGATCTCGCAGGCCAGCGCGAACCAGCGCAAGGGCCGCTGCGGCCGTACCAGCGACGGCATCTGCATCCGCCTCTACTCCGAGGACGACTTCCTCGCCCGGCCGGAGTTCACCGACGCGGAGATCCTCCGTACGAACCTGGCGTCCGTCATCCTCCAGATGACCGCGGCCGGACTCGGGGAGATCGAGAAGTTCCCGTTCATCGATCCGCCGGACCACCGCAACATCCGCGACGGCGTACAGCTCCTCCAGGAGCTGAACGCCCTCGACCCGACGGAGAAGGACCCGCGCAAGCGCCTCACGCCGTCGGGCCGCAAGCTCGCCCAGCTGCCCGTCGACCCGCGCCTGGCCCGGATGGTCCTGGAGGCCGACAAGAACGGGTGCGTCCGTGAGGTCATGGTGATCGCGGCCGCGCTCTCCATCCAGGACCCGCGCGAGCGCCCGGCCGAGAAGCAGACACAGGCGGACCAGCAGCACGCCCGCTTCAGGGACGAGACGTCCGACTTCCTCGCGTACCTCAACCTCTGGCGGTACGTGCGCGAGCAGCAGAAGGAGCGCGGCTCGTCGTCGTTCCGTCGCATGTGCAAGCAGGAGTACCTGAACTTCCTGCGGATCCGCGAGTGGCAGGACATCTACACGCAGCTGCGGACCGTCGCGAAACAGATGGGCATTCATCCGAACGAGGACGACGCACCCGAGCAGCAGGTCCACCTTTCGCTCCTCGCCGGCCTGCTCTCCCACATCGGCATGAAGGACGTGAAGGAGAGCGCGACCGGGACCGGGAAGGACAGCGGCCGCGAGGGCGGCAGGAGCACCACGAAGAACGAGTACGTGGGCGCCCGCAACGCGAAGTTCGCGATCTTCCCCGGCTCCGCCCTCTTCAAGAAGCCCCCGCGCTTCGTCATGTCCGCCGAGCTCGTCGAGACGTCCCGGCTGTGGGCCCGCGTCAACGCGCGGATCGAGCCCGAGTGGATCGAACCGCTCGCGGAGCACCTGCTGAAGCGCACGTACAGCGAGCCGCACTGGGAGAAGGACCAGGCGGCGGTGATGGCGTACGAGAAGGTCACGCTGTACGGCGTGCCGATCATCGCCCAGAGGAAGGTCAACTACGGGCGCATCGACCCCGAGACCAGCCGCGAGCTTTTCATCCGCAACGCACTCGTCGAGGGCGACTGGCGTACGCACCACAAGTTCTTCTCCGACAACCGCCGGCTCCTCACCGAGGTCGAGGAGCTGGAGCACCGGGCGCGGCGCCGGGACATCCTGGTCGACGACGACACGCTCTTCGACTTCTACGAGGAGAGGGTGCCCGAACACGTCGTGTCCGGCGCCCACTTCGACTCCTGGTGGAAGCACAAGCACAAGGAGGAGCCCGAACTCCTCGACTTCGAGCGCTCGATGCTCATCCGCGAGACGGCCGGAGCGGTCACCAAGGACGACTACCCGGACGCGTGGCGGCAGGGGCGGCTGAAGTTCCGGGTCACGTACCAGTTCGAGCCGGGCGCCGACGCGGACGGCGTGACCGTCCACGTCCCGCTCCAGGTGCTGAACCAGGTCACCGACGAGGGCTTCGAGTGGCAGATCCCGGGTCTGCGGGAGCAGGTCGTCACCGAGCTGATCCGCTCCCTCCCGAAGCCGATCCGCCGCAACTACGTACCGGCCCCCGACTTCGCCCGGCGGTTCCTGGAGCGGGCGGTGCCCCTCCAGGAGCCTCTGACGGCGACGCTGGCGCGCGAGCTCAAGCGCATGGTCGGCGTGCCGCTAACGGCCGACGACTTCGACTGGTCCAGGCTCCCCGACCATCTGCGGATCACCTTCCGGATCGTCGACGAGCGGCGCCGGAAGCTGGCCGAGGACAAGGACCTGGAGGTCCTGAAGCTGCGGCTGAAGCCGAAGGCGCGCGAGGCGATCTCGCAGGCCGCGGCGGCGACGGCCGAGCGGCAGGGCGGGGAGGCCTTGGAGCGCACGGGGCTGACCGACTGGACCATCGGCTCCCTCAGCCGCGTCTTCGAGACGCGGCGGGCCGGCCAGCCGGTGAAGGCGTACCCCGCGCTGGTCGACGACGGACCGGCGGCGAACACCGTCTCCGTACGCCTCTTCGACACCGAGGCCGAGCAGCAGCAGGCGATGTGGAAGGGCACGCGGCGGCTCATCCTGCGCAACATCCCGGTGAATCCGGCGAAGTTCGCGTCGGACAAGCTCACGAACGCGCAGAAGCTGGCCCTGTCCGCGAACCCGCACGGGTCGATCCAGGCCCTGTTCGACGACTGCGCGATGGCCGCCGCCGACAAGCTGATCGGGGACTTCGGCGGCCCGGCCTGGGACGAGGAGTCGTACCGGAAGCTGTACGACAAGGTGCGCGCGGAGATCGTCGACACGACGGTCCGCACGGTCGGCCGGGTGGAGCAGGTGCTGGCCGCCTGGCAGGCCTGTGAGCGCCGTCTGAAGGGCGTACGCAGCCCTGTGCTCCTCGCGAACCTGACGGACGTACGGACGCAGCTGGACGCCCTCGTGAGGCCCGGCTTCGTCACGGCGACCGGACTGCGGCGGCTGCCGGACCTGATGCGCTATCTGGTGGCGGCGGACCGCCGGCTCCAGCAGATGCCGACGAACGTCCAGCGGGACACCAGCCGGATGGAGAAGGTCCACGAGATGCAGGACGAGTACGCCTGGCTGCTGGAGCAGCTGCCGCAGGGCCGCCCCGTCCCCTCCTCCGTCCTGGACATCCGCTGGATGATCGAGGAGCTGCGGGTCAGCTACTTCGCGCACGCGCTGGGCACGGCGTACCCCGTCTCCGACAAACGCATCGTGAAGGCGATCGACGCCGCCGCTCCGTGACGGCGTCCGCACACGGGGTGAGTTCGCTCGGGAGGCCCACCCTCCTGTAGAGTCCTGTCTCGCAGCGCAACGCAAGATCGCACTGCGAAACCTGGTCCTGTGGAGCAGTTTGGAGTGCTCGCCACCCTGTCAAGGTGGAGGCCGCGGGTTCAAATCCCGTCAGGACCGCACCAGTCGAAGAAGGCCCCGCATCCGCAAGGATGCGGGGCCTTCTTCATGCCGTGTTCCGGCGAGGAGCACGCCCCCTTCCGTTCGCGGCTCAGCGCGGACGCGCTTCCCGGGGGTGCGGGGAACTGCGCGGCCGGCCCCACCGGTCGGCGGCCGACCCCACGCCACGAGCCCGCCGACGAAGCACCGGCGAAGCGCCGGCTCCGGCACCCGGTCAACACCGCCCCCACGAGCCCTCCACAGCCCCGCACGGCGCCGCACGGTCTTGACGCCGTCACATTCCGCCAGTACCTAGAAACCAGGGCCGAGAGCCCTCACCGGAGCCGACAGACCCCACCGGAGGTGACCATGGCGGCGACCGCTCGGCATGAGACGCGAGCCCTGCTCCGCGCCCACCTGTCGGCCGCCTCCGGCCATCGCCACCGGACGAGACACTGCCCGATCTGCCACCGACTCCTGCGACTGGTCACGGAGTCCGCTCCGACCGCCTCCACGGAAGACCCGGAGAACCCGGAGTACCCGGAGGACCTGGAGGACGCCACGGAGGACGAGCGCCCCTCCGCGTGATCGACCGCCGCGCACCAACTGCCCCTCGCGCGGCCCCAGATGAACGCAGCCTCCTTTAACGCAGGAACGTCACACGCAACAAGAAGCAGGACATGTGACGGGTGTCACTGCATAAGTTTTCAAACCCACGGAACTTACCCCTCACCTACAACTGGTCAATTTAATATGTGCAATTGCACCAGCCTCCGAGGGTGACCCACAGCTGATCCCACAGCCTCCCCCAGACTGCGACAAGGCCGCTCACAGAGCGACCTCACCGGCGCGGACACCCCATGACCAGCGCACAAAAAAGATCGCGCTGGACCCGGCGGAGTCCAGCGCGATCTACGACGCACCCATGCTGCTTGTGGTTCTTACTCGGGCGTGGACCCCGTTGGGGCAGGATCCGCGTCGCTCGGAGCTTGGGTTCGGGCGTACCGACAAGTGGGGGACCTGCCGGAATGCCCTGCTATGGAGTTGTTGTTCAGACTTCACTGCGCTGCTGCGGAATGCCCGCGAGCAGTGCACGAACCTCGGCCTCGCGGTATCGGCGGTGGCCGCCGAGCGTGCGGATCGAAGTGAGCTTGCCGGCCTTCGCCCACCGCGTAACCGTCTTCGGGTCCACGCGGAACATCGTGGCGACCTCAGCCGGGGTCAGCAGCGGCTCGGCATCAGGGGTGCGAGCGGTCATGAGCGGCCTCCTCGGGAGAACCGAACCTTCTCGGTTCTTTCCTCTAAATTCTGCACCTTGACCCGCGTTGCCCGAAATGGCGGATGCGGGTCGAGTCGGTTATAGGACGAACGGCTTGTCCTCGGCACTACAACTACACCATCCGTCCAGCCGCGTCGGCCAAACCGATGGAATTGCCCTCCCAGGTGTTCATCAGCGACGGAAGCCGATGGACCATGCCATAGCGGACAGTCACGCCACTGTGACGATCAGTCACAGAGCGATCAGGAGTCACGAGACCCCCCATAGCGTGCAATGCTGAGATTCCACCCATACGTGGGCAGAAGGAGCCCTCCCCGGACTCCTTGTCCTATTTTGGCATGAGGAGGGGCGTTCGGCGCAAGGTCCGCGTTAGTGCCGTCCGTCACGCTTACCCCGTACGACCCGGATCGGGACTTACGTCCTGTCAGATCCCGTGACGCACAGGAATCGTCACCCCCGCGGGCGGCCTCAGTTCGCCGAGCGGCGGTCCAGGACCGACCGCCACCGCTCCACGAGCCGACCGTACGCCTCCCCGGCGCCGGCCCCGTCTCCCGTGCGCAACGCCTCGATGCCCTCGGCGACATCCGCGGCCGAGTGGTCGCCGTCGAGCTCCCCGGCGGGCAGGACGTGCACGAGACCGCCGTAGTCCAGCTCCACCAGCGCGCGCGGGTGGAACTCCTCCAGCCAACGCCCCACGTCCACCAGGCCGTCGATGAGCGGCCCCTCGTCGAGGGTGTCCCGCAGGGTCCGCAGAGCCCGCGCCACCCGCCGCCGCGCCTCCACCATCGGCGTGCGGTAGCGGAGCACGGGCGCGTCCTCCCCGGCCCGCGAACCGCCCCCGGACCCGGCGCCCTTGTCGTACTCGCGCTCCTCGTCCGAGACGAGCACGAACCAGTTCAGCGGCACCTGCCAGACCGCCGTGCGGATCCACGGCCGGGCGTCGGGATTGCGGGCGATCCAGCGCTCGTAGTCCTGGGCCGCCTGACGGCGCACGACCTGCGGCAGCGCCGCGTCCAGGACGGGCTCCGGCAGTTCCTCGTCCAGGTCCTCCAGCGCCTGCCAGCCCCGCAGTCGGGTCCGCCAGGGACACACGACGAGCACGCCGTCCACGTCCGCGACGAACGCGTCGCCGCTCTCGTGCACCGGCACCAGGACCGGCGGAGTGGGCAGCAGGTCGGCCAGCGACCTGCGCAGCTCGTCCTGGTACGAGGGGCGCTCGGGCCGGCGCGCGTAGCGGGCCCAGTGGCCGCGCTCCGGCTCCGGGAACGCCGCGAGCGGTTCGTACACGCGGAGATAGGACGCATACGGGACGATCAACGAGGACACCTTGGGCACGCTTGCTCCCTCCCCCGCGGACCCGCCGGAAAACCGCGGGACCTGCGTGCGGGCGCGCGGGAAACCCCTGCAAATCGTCCCACGTCCCCCCGGGACCGTACTCCGGGGGAGGGTGATCCTGACCACTGGGCGGATGCCGGTCCCGCCCAGGCTCTAATCTCGTGCCACACGGACCCCCGCCACCCGTACGGGGGCCGCCCCGCCCGCCGCTCATTACCTGGGAGTCACCACAGTGACCGACGTAACCAGCAGCGCGGACGACGTACTGCACACCCTGTTCCGGTCGGATCAGGGGGGACATGAGCAGGTCGTCCTCTGCCAGGACCGAGCCAGCGGCCTCAAGGCCGTCATCGCCATCCACTCGACCGCCCTGGGCCCGGCCCTCGGCGGCACCCGCTTCTACCCGTACGCGAGCGAGGCGGAGGCCGTCGCCGACGCGCTGAACCTCGCCCGCGGGATGTCGTACAAGAACGCCATGGCCGGGCTCGACCACGGCGGCGGCAAGGCCGTGATCATCGGTGACCCCGAACAGATCAAGACCGACGAACTGCTCCTCGCGTACGGCCGCTTCGTGGCCTCGCTCGGCGGGCGCTACGTGACCGCCTGCGATGTCGGCACCTACGTGGCGGACATGGACGTCGTGGCGCGCGAGTGCCGCTGGACCACCGGGCGCTCCCCCGAGAACGGCGGCGCGGGCGACTCGTCCGTCCTGACGGCCTACGGGGTCTTCCAGGGCATGCGGGCCTCCGCCCAGCACCTGTGGGGCGACCCGTCACTGCGCGGCCGTACGGTCGGCGTGGCGGGGGTCGGCAAGGTGGGGCACCACCTGGTCGAGCATCTGCGGGAGGACGGCGCCGAGGTCGTGATCACGGACGTACGGGCCGCGTCCGTGCGCCGGATCCTGGACAGGCACCCCTCCGGCGTGACGGCCGTCGCCGACACCGACGCGCTGATCCGGGTGGAGGGGCTGGACATCTACGCCCCCTGCGCGCTCGGCGGCGCCCTGAACGACGACACGGTGCCGGTGCTCACCGCCCGGATCGTCTGCGGGGCGGCCAACAACCAGCTGGAGCACGCGGGCGTGGAGAAGGACCTCTCCGACCGCGGAATCCTCTACGCGCCGGACTACGTGGTGAACGCGGGCGGTGTCATCCAGGTCGCCGACGAGCTCCACGGCTTCGACTTCGACCGGTGCAAAGCGAAGGCCGCGAGGATCTTCGACACCACGCTGGCCATATTCGCTCGTGCGAAGGAGGACGGCATTCCGCCGGCCGCCGCGGCCGACCGGATCGCCGAGCAGCGCATGGCGGAGGCCCGCCGCCCCTGACGTCCGGAAGCCGTCCGGAACGTCCCGCGGGGTACCTGCCGGCGGGTGCGGGAGAGAACTCTCACGTTCGTCGGCGGGTCGCCCGCCGAGAAGAGGTTAAAATCGCGGTTGACCAGCGAGGACAGGGCACCTCGCGGGTTCTGGGCACAGGCGCGTCCTGCGGGCGACGTACCGTATGGGCGTGGGCTCAGGTACCGTGGAAGCCCTACGGACCGGTCTCTCCACGGAGAGCCCGTTCCCGACCATGAACGCGTGTCAAGACTCTGGGGCCGTCGAGCCCCGTATCCGAGGGGGTCGAGCCATGGGGCGCGGCCGGGCAAAGGCCAAGCAGACGAAGGTCGCCCGCCAGCTGAAGTACAGCAGCGGCGGGACTGATCTGTCGCGTCTGGCCAATGAGCTGGGCGCTTCGACTTCGCAACAGCCGCCGAATGGCGAGCCGTTCGAGGACGACGACGAGGAAGACGACCCGTACGCCCAGTACGCGGATCTCTACAACGACGACGAGGACGAGGACGACGAGTCCGGTCCCACGTCGCAACGCCGCGGCGCTTGACGCTTTAGCTGCGCATGTCGTTCTAGCTGCGCTTCACCCGGTCCGGGGCAGTTCGCCGGACCGGGTTTTGCGCGTGGTCGCTCCGCTGGTTGCGGGGCCACTGCGGGGGCTTGGTCGGCTGCGGGTTCGTCGTGGCTGGTCGCGCAGTTCCCCGCGCCCCTAAAAGGATTGCGCCGTTCCCCGCGCCCCCGAAAAGGACTGCGCAGTTCCCCGCGCCCCTAAAAGACTGCGCCGTTCCCCGCGCCCCTTGAACGACTGCGCCGTTTCCCGCGCCCCTTTGAGGCTGCGCGGGTTTTCGCCGTCCTGGTGGTCGTCGGTCAGTGGGGGGCGTAGTCGTTGATCAGGGCCGCGCCCGTCTCGTGGTCGCCTCGGTCCGTGATCTCGCCCGCCACCCAGGCCTCCAGGCCGCGGTCGGCGAGTGTGGCGAGGGCCGCGTCCGTGGAGTCCTCCGGCACGATCGCGATCATGCCGACGCCCATGTTCAGCGTCTTCTCCAGCTCCAGGCGCTCGACCTGGCCCGTGGTGCCGACGAGGTCGAAGACGGGAGCCGGGGTCCACGTCGCGCGGTCCACGATGGCGTGCAGGCCGTCCGGGATCACGCGGGCCAGGTTGGCCGCCAGTCCGCCGCCCGTGACGTGCGAGTACGCGTGCACGTCGGTCGTGCGGGTCAGCGCCAGGCAGTCCAGCGAGTAGATCCTGGTGGGCTCCAGGAGCTCCTCGCCGAGGGTGCGGCCGAACTCGGCGACGTGCTGGTCGAGCTTCAGCTTCGCCCGGTCGAAGAGGACGTGCCGGACGAGCGAGTACCCGTTCGAGTGAAGGCCGGAGGCCGCCATGGCGATCACCGCGTCACCCTTACGGATACGATCCGCGCCCAGCAGCCGGTCGGCCTCCACCACGCCCGTACCGGCGCCGGCGACGTCGAAGTCGTCCGGGCCCAGCAGACCGGGGTGCTCGGCCGTCTCGCCGCCCACGAGGGCACAGCCCGCGAGGACACAGCCCTCGGCGATGCCCTTCACGATGGCGGCCACGCGCTCCGGGTGGACCTTGCCGACACAGATGTAGTCGGTCATGAAGAGCGGCTCGGCGCCGCACACCACGATGTCGTCCATGACCATCGCGACCAGGTCGTGGCCGATCGTGTCGTACACGCCGAGCTGCCGGGCGAGGTCGACCTTCGTGCCCACGCCGTCCGTGGCGGAGGCCAGGAGCGGGCGCTCGTAGCGCTTGAGGGCGGAGGCGTCGAAGAGGCCGGCGAAGCCGCCGAGGCCGCCGAGGACCTCGGGGCGCTGCGTCTTCTTCACCCACTCCTTCATGAGCTCCACGGCGCGGTCGCCCGCCTCGATGTCGACGCCTGCGCTCGCGTAGCTGGCACCAGTTGTCTCAGACATGACGGTGAGAACTTTCGTGTCGTACTGCAGGTGAGCAGGTGGAACGGGCCGCCTACGGACGGCGGATCGCGTCGGCCGCGGCCGTGGCCGCGGGACCCGCGGCGAGCTCGGTCTCCAGGAGCTGCTTGCCGAGCAGCTCCGGGTCGGGGAGGTCCATCGGGTACTCGCCGTCGAAGCAGGCACGGCAGAGGTTCGGCTTGTCGATGGCGGTGGCCTCGATCATGCCGTCGATGGAGATGTACGAGAGGGAGTCGGCGCCGAGCGAGGTGCCGATCTCCTCGATGCTCATGCCGTTGGCGATCAGCTCGGCGCGCGTCGCGAAGTCGATGCCGAAGAAGCAGGGCCACTTCACGGGGGGCGAGGAGATCCGGATGTGGACCTCCGCCGCGCCCGCTTCCCGGAGCATGCGGACCAGTGCGCGCTGGGTGTTGCCGCGGACGATCGAGTCGTCGACGACGACCAGGCGCTTGCCCTTGATGACTTCCTTGAGCGGATTCAGCTTCAGTCGGATGCCCAGCTGGCGGATGGTCTGTGAAGGCTGGATGAAGGTCCGGCCCACGTACGCGTTCTTCACGAGACCGGCACCGAACGGGATGCCGGAGGCCTCCGCGTAACCGATCGCGGCGGGCGTGCCCGATTCCGGGGTCGCTATGACCAGATCGGCGTCGACCGGAGCTTCCTTGGCGAGCTTGCGGCCCATCTCGACACGCGAGAGGTACACGTTCCGGCCGGCGATGTCGGTGTCCGGGCGGGCCAGGTACACGTACTCGAAGACGCAGCCCTTGGGCTTCGCTTCCGCGAATCGGGAGGTTCGCAGGCCGTTCTCGTCGATGGCGACGAACTCGCCCGGCTCGATCTCGCGGACATAGGCGGCGCCGCAGATGTCGAGGGCGGCGGACTCGGAGGCGACGACCCAGCCGCGCTCCAGGCGGCCGAGGACCAGCGGGCGGATGCCCTGCGGGTCACGGGCGGCGTAGAGGGTGTGCTCGTCCATGAAGACGAGGGAGAAGGCGCCCTTGACCTGCGGGAGGACCTTCGCGGAGGCCTCTTCTATGGTCAGCGGCTTGCCGTCGTCGTCGACCTGGGCGGCCAGCAGGGCCGTGAGCAGGTCGGTGTCGTTGGTCGCCGCCACACGCGGGGTGCGGCCCTCCTGCTTGGGGAGGTCGGCGACCATGCCGGCGAGCTCCGCCGTGTTGACCAGGTTGCCGTTGTGGCCGAGCGCGATCGAGCCGTGCGCGGTGGCACGGAACGTCGGCTGGGCGTTCTCCCAGGTGGAGGCCCCGGTGGTCGAGTAGCGGGCGTGTCCGACCGCGATATGACCGAGCAGGGAACCGAGGGACGCCTCGTCGAAGACCTGGGACACAAGGCCCATGTCCTTGAAGACGAGGATCTGCGAGCCGTTGCTGACCGCGATACCCGCGGACTCCTGGCCTCGATGCTGTAGGGCGTAGAGCCCGAAGTAAGTGAGCTTGGCGACCTCTTCACCGGGAGCCCAGACTCCGAAGACGCCGCAAGCGTCCTGGGGGCCTTTCTCGCCGGGGAGCAGATCATGACTGAGTCGACCGTCACCACGTGGCACGCCACCGAGTGTAGGCGAGATCGACCACTGGTCCGAATTGGGGAACCCCCCGAGCGGCGCCGCGGGGGCGCCGCCGTCGGGGATCACTTCGTGGCGACTGCTTCCACGCTCATGCCGTTCTCGCTGGTCAGGGTGAGGGTGCTGCCCTTCAGCTGGTACTTCACCGTGCCGTCGAAGAGCTTCAGCAGGGCCCGCTCGGTGTCCATGAGTGAGTCGGAGCACATCTTCCGGGTGGTGCCCGGCGTGCCCAGAGTGATACTGCCGTCGCCGACCGTGGCCTTCGCCGTCACCTTGTTGCAGCCGAGCTGGCCGCGGACGGCTCCCTCGTCGAAGGTGAGATGGACCTTGCCGTCGGCCTGGGAGGAGAGGGCGACGGGGGATCCGCCCTTCGAGGCGTCCTTCACCATGGCGGTGACGTTCCACTTCGTGCCCTGGAGTTCGGCCGGCTTGTCGGCGGTGAGCTTCACGGTGGTCCCGTCCTGCGTGGTGAGCGTCAGCTTGTCGTCGTCGACCTCGGCCTTGATCGTGCTGTTGGAGATGGCCTTGCCGAGCTGCGCCTCGAAGTCCATCGCCCCCTCGCTCGTACAGGCCATCTTGGTCTTGATGGCGTCGTCGCCGACCGTGATCGTGTCGCCCTTGATCTCGGCGCTCGCCCCGAAGCGGTTGCAGCCGTAGTTGCCGCCCACCTTGCCGTCCTTGGCGAACTCGACGTGGGCGCCGGCCGGGGCGTCGTGCTTGGTGCCGTCGACGGTCACGCTCTCCACGTTCCACTGCTTGCCGGTGATCGCGGTGGCCTGCCGGGTGCCGACGGAACCGGAACCGGAGTCCTTGTCTCCGCTCTCCGTGCCGCAGGCGGCCGTGGCGAGGAGTCCGGTGACCGCCAGGGCGCTGAGACCGGCTCGGGTGCTGAGGACGCTGAGGTTGAGTCGCTGCGTGTGCATGCCGCTTTGACGGGACGGGTGGGGTGCTTGGTTCCCTCGACGGGTAACGGCCGCGCAACGGCCGAGCCGGGGCCCGGAAGCGGAGCTCAGCTCATGAGGGGAAGCAGTCCGCCGAGGTCGGCGCGTTCTCCGCTCGCGCTGACCTTCGCGTCGTCGAGGGCCGACTTCCACTCCGTGCGCCCGGTGGCAAGCCGGATCCACGTCAGCGGATCCGTCTCGACGACGTTGGGCGGGGTGCCGCGGGTGTGGCGCGGACCTGCCACGCACTGCACGACGGCGAACGGCGGCACACGCACCTCCGTGGAGGCGCCGGGCGCCTTCGCGGCGAGCGCGTCGGCGAGGAGGCGGGTGCACGCGGCGAGGGCCTGCCGGTCGTACGGCACGTCGAGTCCCGGGACGGCCGCGTTCAGGTCGTCGGTGTGGACGACCAGCTCCACCGTGCGGGTGACGAGGTGGTCGGTCAGGGTCATCGCTCCCACCCGCGTGACCAGCAGCCGCCCGGCCGGGGCGTCCGGCAGGCGTTCGGTGAGGCGGGCCGACGTGCGCGCGTACAGGGCGTCCAGGTCCGGCTCGGCGGCGGCGAGCGTCCGTACGTCGTCGTCGATCTCACCGGCACGCGGCGCGGTGGCGAACGGCCAGTCGAGCAGCGCGAACGCGGGCCCGGCGGGCTCGTCCTGGTCGAGGCCCCGGCTCACGGCCTCCGCCGCCATGGCGAGATGCACGGCCAGCTCGCGCACGGTCCAGTCGCCGAGCCTCGTGGGCTTGGCGAGCTGCTCGGGCGTCAGGCCCTGTACCGCCGCCCGTACGTTCCCGAGCTGCGCGAGGACCGCCGCTCGTGTCTTCGCCGGATCGTAGGTACGGGTGCGCTTCTTGGCCGGGGGCATGGCGGCGAGCCTAGTCCGCGCGGAACGCGGAAGGCTTGGGATATTTCACGTCGGTGCAGTTCCGGCGGGCGGTGATGTCGTCGACGTAGGCGTGGAAGAGGGCCTTCAGGCGCTGCTCGACGATCTCGTCGTACGGGTAGTCGACGCTCAGGGTGTGGAGGGCCGGCTCACCCCCGCAGGTGGAGGAGGCCCACCAGACGCCCGCGGCCCGGTCGTGGCCCGCGGTGCCGGGACGCACCGGGGTCTGGTCGTCGCCGAGGCCGTCCTCGGAGACGACCTCACGGGCCTCGTCGCCGAAGGCGGATGCGCTCTCCATCCACCAGGGCGCGACCCGCAGCACGTCCCGCAGCTTCGCGCCGTGGTGTTCGTCCTCGGTGAGGCCGGGCAGGACACTCCTGACCTGCTTCTCGCTCACCGCCAGGAGGCACTTCTCGGTGAAGCTCCGCTCGCCGACCGGGGCGTCGAGGGCGCGGTCGGGGAGCCGGCCCCGGCCCTCGCGGGCGGCGAAGTCGCGGAACCAGCGGCAGGTGCCCCGGGCCTTCGCCGAGTCCACCAGCCGCGGGTGCGGGACGTAGAGCCTCGGGAACGAGACCGGCACGGGCTTCTCGGCCGTGCAGCCCAGTTCGTGGGCGGCCTTGAAGGCGGCGTCGTGGGCGAGCTCGATCAGGGCCTGGCGGTCCTGGAACGTGATGTCGTCGTAGTAGCCCTCGGCCATGACGTTCACGGATGTGGCGTGGCCCTTGCCCGTCCCGTCGGCCGTCGTGCACAGGGCCTTCACGGTGGCGCTGTTGTCGTCGTAGTGACCGAGTGCGCCCTCGTCCGGCTCGGCGTCCTCGACCGGATGGTCCGGTGCCTCGTCGGCCTCGCGGGTCAGGTCGCCGTCGGTCTCGCGTATCCGCTCGTCGAACGGGTCGCGCGTCCAGCCGCTGACGATGTTGGCGTACCGGTCGCTGGGGTTCGTGTAGACGGTCAGCACGAAGTGCCCGTACGAGGTGCCCGGTTCGTCGACCCGGTAGATCACGCAGGCGCCGGGCAGCGAGCCGACCGTGAAGCTGTCGTCGGTGTCGGTGCCCGCGCGGGCCCGGTGCGTGCCGCCGTTGAGGTCAAGCACCTTGTCCGGGTCGACCAGACCGCCGCACGCCTCGCTGATCCGCTCCCGGCTCGCGGCCCGGTCCCGCAGGTCGGAGACCTCCAGCCACAGCCCCCAGCCGCCCGCGCCGATGCCGAACACCGCTGTCAGGGCGACGAGTTGGTTGAGCGCGTTGCGCGGCCGGCTGCCCCGGTCGGGGGTCAGCAGGCGGGAGCGCGGGAACGGTACGTACGGGGCGGAGTCCGGGGTGCGCTCGGACTGGAAACTCACGCGCTGCCCTTCGAACGGTCGAGTGGTCGAGTGGTCGAGTGGTCGACGAATGCGGTACGGGGCCGGGACGGTGCGTCCGACGCGGGCGGGAGCGGGCCGACCGCCCGGCTCACGCCCTGCGGGACCGGCACCGGCCCTCCCCCTCACAACCTCGCCGAAGTTATCAGCGGGCCTCGCGGGCGGCGGCGGGCGCTCCCTCGGTCACCTCGGTCGCCCCAGGCACCCCAGGCACCGCGGACGGCTGGTCCGAAGCCGTGAACGCCTCGCCGTCGGACGGAACACCGATGCCCCGCCAGGTGAACGGGACACCGCGGGCCGAGTCCAGGTCCGGACCGTCCATCAGCTGGAAGTGCACATGCGGTTCGGTGGAGTTGCCCGAGTTGCCGCAGCGGGCGATCTGCCGGCCCGCCCGCACGCGGTCGCCGGGCCGGACGGTGACGGAGCCCCGCCGCAGGTGCGCGTACATCGCGTACACCCCGTCGCCCAGGTCGAGGACGACGTGGTTGCCGGTGATCCAGGACGCGCCGCCGGTCTCCCTGACCGCCGCCTCGACCAGCATCAAGTAGGCGAGCGCGGGCAGGGAGTTGCGGCTGAGGTGGTCGCGCATCCGGTCGGACGCGTGCACGACCGTGGCGTCCGCCACCGCGAACACCGGCTCGTCGTACGCGGGGAAGGCACGACCGTGCCGGACGACCGGCCAGAGCTTGGCGAAGGCGGGCCGCCTTTTGCCGTCGGCGCGAGCGGCGCCCGGCTCGGCGGGCTCGGCGGGCTCGGCCACGATGTCGATCGCGTACGTCTGGCCGTAGGCGTGCGTGCCATGGCTCGGCACCTTGGTGGCCGGGCTGTTCAGGGCGGCCCAACGGCCCCTGACCGGCGGCTCCACCTCGACCGGGGTGCGGTCGGCCCACTCGCGCCGGGGTCCGGTCCGGCTCACGGCCAGCCCCAGGGCGAACGACACGAGGAGGGGCACGAAGGCCCACGCCCAGTCGATCGGGTAGCCGGGCACAAAGGCGTCGGCCAGGACCATCCCGAAGAAGGTCAGTTGCAGCGACCGGTACAGGATCATCGCGGTCTTGCGGACGGTCATGGCTCCCCCATGGGCCGAGAGTGGTCGATTGCCTCAGACCGGCTGCGCCGTGGCCAGCGCCACGAGGAGGGGCACGACACGGCTGCCCGGAATCTCGTAGCGCCCGCGCCCCGCCTGCCGCAGCCAGCCCGCCGCGGTCAACTGCCGCAGGTGGTGGTAGATCTGGCCGCTCGTCCCCACGTCGTCGAGCCCGGCCAGCTCGGTGGCCGTGCGCCGGCCGCCGAGGATCTCGCGCAGCAGCCGCAGCCGCATGGCGTGGCCGAGCGCGGCGAACGCCTCGGCCGCCTCGCTCCAGTCGGCGTCGAGCAACTGCCCGGTGAGCAGGCCGTACTGCCACTCGTACCGCTCCTCGGTCGGCAGCCGTACCGAGCCCGTGAACAGCACTCCGCCGTCCGCCTCGTGGGCCAGCTGTGCCTTGAGCCCTTCGAGAGCCCAGAAGTCGCCGGCGCCCACGCGTGGGGAGGGCCCGCCCTCCAGGGCGTCGAGACGCCGCTCCAGTTCCGCGACGCGTTGCTCCAGATCCATGCATCGAGATTACGTAATTACGTAAGAGCGAGCAAGAGGCGGCGGACGGCCGTCGGGGCGCCGCCCTCGCGGGCGCACGCGAAAGGCCCCGCCCGGAGATCCGGACGGGGCCCTCCACCGCGTACGACTGGCTGCGACCGCCGCGGAACCGGCGGACGGCCTACGCGAACAGCGCCGGGATCGTCTCCTCGTGCGCCGTGCGCAGCTCGGCCAGGGAGAGGGTGAACTCGCCCTGGACCTCCACCACCGCGCTCGCGTCCGCCACGCTGCCGTCCACGACACCGATGCGCGTGACGGGCAGGCCGCGCGCACCGCACATGTCGTTGAAGCGGAGCTCCTCGGAGCGCGGGATCGCGACGACCGCACGGCCCGCGGACTCGGAGAAGAGGAACGTGAACGCGTCGAGCCCGTCCGGTACGACGAGACGGGCGCCCTGGCCACCGAGCAGCGCCGACTCGACCACGGCCTGGATCAGACCGCCGTCGGACAGGTCGTGCGCGGAGTCGATCATGCCGTCCCGGGAGGCGGAGATCAGGATCTCGCCGAGCAGGCGCTCCCGCTCCAGGTCGACCTTCGGGGGCAGCCCGCCGAGGTGGTCGTGGACGACCTGCGACCAGGCCGAACCGCCGAACTCCTCGTGGGTGTCGCCGAGCAGGTAGAGGAGCTGGCCCTCTTCCTGGAAGGCGACCGGGGTGCGGCGGGAGACGTCGTCGATGACGCCCAGCACGGCCACGACCGGGGTCGGGTGGATGGCCGCCTCGCCCGTCTGGTTGTAGAGCGAGACGTTGCCGCCGGTCACCGGGGTGCCCAACTGCTGGCAGGCGTCGGCCAGTCCACGGATGGCCTCCGCGAACTGCCACATCACCGCCGGGTCCTCGGGCGAGCCGAAGTTCAGGCAGTCGGAGACGGCGAGCGGCTTGGCGCCGGTCGTCGCGACGTTCCGGTACGCCTCCGCCAGGGCCAACTGGGCACCGTGGTACGGGTCCAGCTTGGCGAAGCGGCCGTTGCCGTCCGTGGCGATGGCGACGCCGAGGCCGGACTCCTCGTCGATGCGGATCATGCCCGAGTCCTCGGGCTGGGCCAGCACCGTGTTGCCCTGCACGAAGTGGTCGTACTGGGAGGTGATCCAGGACTTGGAGGCCTGGTTCGGGGAGGAGACCAGCTGGAGGACCTGGCTCTTCAGCTCCTCCGAAGTGGCGGGCCTCGCCAGCTTGTTGGCGTCGTCCGCCTGGAGGGCGTCCTGCCACTCGGGACGGGCGTAGGGGCGCTCGTAGACCGGGCCGTCGTGCGCGACCGTGCGCGGGTCGACGTCGACGATCTTGCCGCCGTGCCAGTAGATCTCCAGACGGTCGCCGTCGGTCACCTCACCGATGACGGTGGCGATGACGTCCCACTTGTCGCAGATCTCCAGGAAGCGGTCGACCTTCTCCGGCTCGACGACCGCGCACATGCGCTCCTGCGACTCGCTCATGAGGATCTCCTCGGGCGAGAGCGTGGAGTCGCGCAGCGGTACGTCGTCCAGCGTGACGCGCATGCCGCCGGAGCCGTTGGACGCCAACTCGCTGGTGGCGCAGGACAGTCCGGCCGCGCCGAGGTCCTGGATGCCGACGACCAGCTTCTCGGCGAAGGCCTCCAGGGTGCACTCGATGAGGAGCTTCTCCTGGAAGGGGTCGCCGACCTGGACGGCGGGACGCTTCGACGGCTTGGCGTCGTCGAAGGTCTCGGAGGCCAGGATGGAGGCGCCACCGATGCCGTCGCCGCCCGTGCGGGCCCCGTACAGGATGACCTTGTTGCCGGCGCCGGACGCCTTCGCGAGGTGGATGTCCTCGTGCCGCATGACGCCGATGGCACCGGCGTTGACCAGCGGGTTGCCCTGGTAGCAGGCGTCGAAGACGACCTCGCCGCCGATGTTCGGCAGGCCCAGGCAGTTGCCGTAGCCGCCGATGCCCGCGACGACGCCCGGCAGGACGCGCTTGGTGTCGGGGTGGTCGGCCGCGCCGAAGCGGAGCGGGTCCACGACCGCGACCGGGCGGGCGCCCATCGCGATGATGTCGCGCACGATGCCGCCGACGCCGGTGGCCGCGCCCTGGTAGGGCTCGACGTACGAGGGGTGGTTGTGCGACTCGACCTTGAAGGTCACCGCGTAGCCCTGACCGACGTCCACGACACCGGCGTTCTCGCCGATACCGACGAGCAGGGCGTCACTCTGCGGGGCCTTCTCGCCGAACTGGCGCAGGTGCACCTTGGAGGACTTGTACGAGCAGTGCTCGGACCACATGACGGAGTACATGGCGAGCTCGGCGCCGGTGGGCCGGCGGCCGAGGATCTCCACGACCCGCTCGTACTCGTCCTTCTTCAGGCCGAGTTCGGCCCAGGGCAGCTCGACGTCGGGGGTCCCGGCCGCGTGCTCGACCGTGTCCAGAGGCGTCCGGCTCATGCGTTGACCAGCTTCTTGAGGATCGAGGTGAAGAAGGGGAGGCCGTCGGTGCGGCCGGACCCGATGAGCGGCTCGACCGCGTGCTCGGGGTGCGGCATCAGACCGACGACGTTGCCGGCCGCGTTCGAGATGCCGGCGATGTCCCGCAGCGAGCCGTTCGGGTTGCCGTACCCGTCCGCCGAGTCGCCGTCGACCACGTAACGGAAGGCGACCCGGCCCTCCGCCTCCAGCAGGTCGAGGGTGTGCTCGTCGGCGACGTACCGCCCGTCCATGTTCTTCAGCGGGATGTTGATCTCCTGGCCGGACTCGTAGTCGGCGGTCCAGGCGGTCGCCGCGTTCTCCACCCGCAGTTTCTGGTCACGGCAGATGAAGTGCAGGTGGTCGTTGCCGAGCATCGCGCCGGGCAGCAGGTGGGCCTCGGTGAGGATCTGGAAGCCGTTGCAGATGCCGAGTACCGGCATTCCCGACTTCGCCTGCTCAATGAGGGTCTCCATCACGGGCGAGAAGCGCGCGATCGATCCGGCGCGCAGATAGTCGCCGTACGAGAAACCGCCGCACAGCACCACCGCGTCGACCTGCTTGAGGTCCTTGTCCTTGTGCCAGAGCGCGACGGGTTCGGCACCGGCGAGCTTGATCGCGCGCTGCGTGTCCCGGTCGTCGAGGCTTCCCGGGAAAGTGACGACGCCAATACGAGCGGTCACTTTCCGGCCTCCGCGACTTCCTCGACCTTGACGGTGAAGTCTTCGATCACGGTGTTGGCGAGGAAGGATTCGGCGAGTTCATGGATGCGGGCGAGGGCGGCGTCGTCCACCGGTCCGTCCACTTCCAGTTCGAATCGCTTTCCCTGACGTACGTCGGAGATGCCTTCGAAACCGAGGCGCGGCAGTGCACGCTGCACCGCCTGGCCCTGGGGGTCGAGGATCTCCGGCTTGAGCATGACGTCGACTACGACGCGTGCCACTGGCACTCCCGGTGTGTGGTGCTGAGCAGGTTCGTTCAGACTACCCGTACAAAATTTCTACGCGGGTAGATTCGTAGGAATCTACGTGACGGCCATCACGATTCCGCATCGACGGCCTAACCTCGGCCTGCCTTCACGAAAAATCCTGGGAAAGATCCGGATCGAGACCGGGCTCCCTATTGCCTTGGAGACACGCCAACAGATTTAGTCGAGCTTCACATTGGATTGCCCGGCACTGTACAAATGAATTGGCAATAGCCGATACTTTGCCCAATCACTCATAAAAGCAGTCGGACAGTCGGCATCTCCGCACGTCATCGCGCGTCGCAGGAGAGGTGCCGCACGAAGGGACCGATATTCGTGGCGCAGCGTGTCGTAGTCACTCTCTTCGACGACATCGACGGCTCGGAAGCGGCGGAGACGATCGCCTTCGGTCTGGACGGCAAGTCGTACGAGATCGACCTGAATCCGGCCAACGCCGAGAAACTGCGCAAGGCCCTGGAGCCGTACCTGGAGGCCGGCCGCAAGCGGTCGCGCTCCGGCAAGGCCTACCGGCAGACGGCGGTGGCCCCCGACCCGGCGGCCGTACGGGCCTGGGCCCAGTCCAACAAGCTGGAGGTGCCCGCCCGCGGACGCATCCCCAAGAAGGTCTACGAGGCGTTCACCGCGGCTCAGTGAGCGGAGCCGTCCCGCGGAGGTGAGGCAGGGCCTCCGGTTGTCCCGGGCGCGGCCCCCGCGGGCCGGGGGACGCGCTCGGGCGCGGGTGCGTACGGGCCGGTCAGGGTCCTCGGCGCCGGGCGCCGGGGCCCGTCATCGGGCCCTGGGGACAGCCGACTTGCGCTGCACCCCCGCCGATCAGCTAGAGTCTGGAGCACGCCGAGGGGCAAGGCCGAAAGGCCCGGCTCACGGAGTCACGCGGGTGTAGTTCAGTAGCAGAACATCCCCCTTCCAGGGGGAAGGCGCAGTGTGCAATTCCTGTCACCCGCTCTGCATCACCGACCTGGTCGCTCTTTGGATCAGGTAGGCTGGTGCCCGCGCCGATCGGTGAAAGCCGGTCGGAGGCAATGCGGACGTAGCTCAGTTGGTAGAGCGCAACCTTGCCAAGGTTGAGGTCGCCAGTTCGAACCTGGTCGTCCGCTCCAGTGAGAAGCAGTGAGAGAAAGGCCCCGGTCATCGCGACCGGGGCCTTTCTCGTGTGCCTGCGTCCGCACCTCCCGTATGCCTGCGTCGGCACCCGGGCCGGCCGTCTGACATTTGTCATGTACGGCGATGACAGCTCGCACTGCCGGACGCCCCCGACGGCGGGGAGGCTTGTCTCATGAACACGAATGAACACGTGATTGAGGTCACTGATCTACGCCGCGTGTACGGGGGCGAGTTCGAAGCCGTACGGGGGGTGTCCTTCACGGTCGGCCGGGGCGAACTGTTCGCGCTGCTCGGGACCAACGGCGCGGGCAAGACCTCCACCGTCGAACTGATGGAAGGGCTCGCCCCGCCGTCCGGCGGCCAGGTGCGCGTCCTCGGCCACGATCCGTACACCGAACGCGCCAAGGTGCGCCCGCGCATCGGCGTCATGCTCCAGGAAGGCGGCTTCTCGTCCGAACTGACCGTCGCGGAGACGGTACGGATGTGGGCGGGCTGCACGAGCGGTGCCCGGCCGGAGAGCGAGGCGCTGTCACTGGTCGGCCTGACCCGCAGGGCCGGAGTACGCGTGAAGCAGCTGTCCGGGGGCGAGAAGCGGCGGCTCGACCTGGCGTGCGCGGTCCTCGGCCGGCCCGAGGTGCTCTTCCTGGACGAGCCGACGACCGGACTCGACGCCGAAGGGCGCCAGGAGACCTGGGAGTTGGTGCGCCAGCTGCGCGAGACGGGCACCACCGTGGTGCTGACCACGCACTACCTGGAGGAGGCGGAAGGGCTCGCCGACCGGCTCGCCATCCTGCACGCCGGGCGCATCGCCGTCACCGGTACCCCGGCCGAGGTGACCGCCTCCCAGCCGTCCCGGATCTCCTTCGAACTGCCCGACGGCTACTTCCCCGGCGATCTGCCGCCGCTCGCCTCGGTCGGGGTCACCGGCCACGAGATGGAGGGCCGGACGATCCGGCTGCGGACGCTCGAGCTGCAGCGGGCCGCCACCGAGCTCCTCGTCTGGGCCCAGCGGGCAGGCGTCGAGCTGCGAGGGCTCGATGTCCGGTCGGGGTCGCTGGAGGAGGCGTTCCTGCGGATAGCCCGTGAAGCGTCGCAGACGTCGGAGATGACGGCGGAGAAGGAGCGTGTGGCATGAGCGCGGAGACGATGACCACCACCGCACAGGCCGGTCCGACCGCGACCGCCGCACGGCGGATGACGGCCCTCGCGCGGGCCGAACTGACGCTGCTCGCCCGCAGCAAGGCCACGTTCTTCGCGGCCCTGTTCGTGCCGCTGATCATGCCGTTCAGCCTTCGCGGGGTGGTCGAGGACATGGACCTGCAGGAGGCGGGGCTCTCGGTCGGCTCGGTCATCCTGCCCTCCGCCATCGGCTTCTCCCTGCTCTTCGCCGTCTACAGCTCGCTGGTGAGCGTCTACGCCGCCCGGCGTGAGGAGCTGGTGCTCAAGCGGCTGCGCACCGGGGAGCTGCGGGACGCGGAGATCCTGGCGGGCGCCGCGCTGCCGTCGGTCCTGATCGGCCTCGTCCAGTGCGTGGTCCTGACGGTCGCGTGCGCGGCACTCCTCGACCTGGGGGCGCCGGAGGCACCGCACCTCGCCGTTCTGGGCCTGCTGCTGGGACTCGCCATGTGGCCCGCCATCGCGGCCGTCGTCGCGAGCTTCAGCAGGAGCCTGGAAGGCGCCCAGGTCGCGGCGATGCCTTTGCTGCTCGTGTCCATGATGGGTTCCGGCACCTTCATTCCGTTCGAGCTCATGCCCGACCGGCTCGCCGCCGTCTGTGAACTGCTGCCGCTGTCCCCGGTGATCACCCTCCTCCGCGGCGGCTGGACCGGAGACCTCGGCGCGTACGACGCCCTGGGCGCCATCGCCACAGCGGTGGCCTGGCTCGTACTGTCGGTGTTTGCTGTACGGCGGTGGTTCCGCTGGGAGCCACGGCACTGAGACGGCCGGGAACGACGACGAAACACGGAGGCGGGTATGCGCGGGCCGGGGGCCTGGTGGCGGGCTCAGAGCACGCCGGCGAAGGTCGAGACGTACACCCGTTGGTCCTTCCACGTCTTCGCGCTGGTCGAGGTGACGGCGATCGGCCTGCCGGCCTTCGGGCAGGTGGGGGCGCCGCTCGCCCTCTGGCTGTTCCCGCCGCTGGTCGTGCACGCCCTGCTGGGGTCGGTGACCTCGTCACGGGCGCTCGACTGGACGTGCGGCCGCCGTGAGCAACCCGTACGACTGCTCGCGGCGCTCGGTGTCCTCACCGCGCTGCTCGGGATCGGGGCGCTCGCCGTCTCCGAGCACGGGCCGGGCGGCGAGGACATCGACACCGCGGCGGGCACGTTCTTCGTCGTGGTGGTGCCCTTCGGGATCGGCATGATGGCGCTCGGGATGCGTCGGCGGCGCATCCCGGCACTGCTGGGCGGACTGGTCGCGGGTACCTGGGCCGCGGCATTCCTGATCGGACGGCCGGCGGCCACCGCGGCCGCCACTGCGCTCGCGGTGCTGGTCATCGGCGGGTTCCTCTGCTTCACCTCGATGTTCTCGGTGTGGCTGCTGAACGCCGTGCTCGAACTCGACGCGGCCCGCGAGACCCGTACCCGCCTCGCCGTCGCCGAGGAGCGGCTCCGCTTCGGGCGCGACCTGCACGACGTGATGGGCCGCAACCTCGCGGTGATCGCCCTCAAGAGCGAGCTCGCCGTGCAGCTCGCGCGCCGCGAGCGCCCCGAGGCCGTGGAGCAGATGATCGAGGTGCAGCGGATCGCCCACGAGTCACAGCGCGAGGTCCGCGAGGTCGTACGCGGCTACCGCGAGGCGGACCTCGGCGCCGAACTCTCCGGCGCACAGGGCGTCCTGACCGCGGCGGGGGTCGACTGCACGGTGACCGGTTCCGCGACGGGCCTGCCCCCGGCTGTTCAGTCGGCACTGGGATGGGTCGTACGGGAGGCCACCACGAACGTCCTGCGGCACGGGGACGCCCGGCGGTGCCGCGTCTCGCTGGAACCGGCCGGGACCCACGTGGTCCTCACCGTCGAGAACGACGGGGTGGACCGGGGCGCGCAGGAGCGGGCCGGGGAGCCCGGTGCGCCGGGCGAAGAGGGTCCCGACGGGGGCCCCTCGGCAGGGCGGGGCCCTCAGCTCGGCGGCGGGTCCGGGCTCGCCGGACTGCGGGAGCGGCTGGCCGCGGTGGCCGGGACGCTGGAGGCGGGACCCGTCGACAGCGACCTGTTCAGGGTCGTGGCCGAGGTGCCACTGCCTCCGTCCTCCCCCTCCACCTCCCCCGCACGGTCCCGGCCCCGGAAGTACTCCTCCAAGCCGTCCCCCTCCTCGCCTCCCGTTCCCCGCTCAGTGAGTGAAGAGGTCGGTTCATGACGTCCGTACGACCCATCCGGCTGCTGCTCGCGGACGACGAGCACCTCATCCGGGGGGCTCTCGCCGCGCTGCTCGGGCTTGAGGAGGACCTGCTCGTGGTGGCCGAGGCGGCCGACGGACCCGAGGCACTGGCGATGGCCCGGGCCCACGAACCCGACGTGGCGGTACTGGATCTGCAGATGCCCGGGGCCGACGGTGTGAGGGTGGCCACATCGCTGCGGACCGAACTGCCCGTCTGCCGGGCGCTGATCGTGACCAGCCATGGGCGCCCCGGACACCTCAAGCGGGCACTTGCGGCAGGTGTGCGCGGGTTCGTCCCGAAGACGGTCAGCGCACAACGGCTCGCGGAGATCATCCGGACCGTGCATGCCGGAAACCGTTACGTCGACCCGGAGTTGGCTGCCGACGCGATCTCCGCCGGGGACTCGCCGCTGACCGCGCGCGAGGCCGAGGTGCTGGAGCTGGCCGCCGACGGCGCGCCCGTCGTGGAGATCGCGGAGCGGGCAGCGCTGTCCCAGGGGACCGTGCGGAACTATCTGTCGTCCGCCGTGTCCAAGCTCGGCGTCGAGAACCGTCACTCGGCGGTGCGTCTCGCACGGGAGCGAGGTTGGGTATAGTTGCTCTCGCGCCACGGCGCAGCGCGGACGTAGCTCAGTTGGTAGAGCGCAACCTTGCCAAGGTTGAGGTCGCCAGTTCGAACCTGGTCGTCCGCTCAGAGTAAGCAGGCAGGAAGCCCCCGGTCATCGCGACCGGGGGCTTCTTCGTGCCGCTGCCGGGCTCACCTCCAGGTGGTGCCCGTCAGCCGCTCGTACGCCTCCACGTACTTGGCGCGGGTCGCGTCCACGACCTGCTGAGGCAGAGCGGGCGGCGGCTGCTCGCTCCGGCGGTCCCAGCCGGACTCGGCGGACGTCAGCCAGTCACGTACGTACTGCTTGTCGAACGAGGGCTGCGCGCGGCCCGGCTCCCACTGGTCGGCGGGCCAGAAACGGGACGAGTCCGGGGTCAGCACCTCGTCGGCGATGACGAGCGTCTCGCCGTCGAAGCCGAACTCGAACTTGGTGTCCGCGAGGATGATCCCGCGTTCGTGTGCGATGTCCCGGCCGCGCCGGTAGACGGCGAGCGTCGCCTGCCGCAGCTGGGCCGCGGTCTCCGCGCCGACCTGGCGGGCCACCTCCTCGTACGCGACGTTCTCGTCGTGCTCGCCGACGGCGGCCTTGGTGGCCGGGGTGAAGATCGGGCCGGGCAGCTCCGAGCCGTCGGTCAGCCCCTCGGGCAGGCCGAGACCGCAGACGGTACGGGTCTCGTGGTACTCGGCGAGGCCCGAGCCGGTGAGATAGCCGCGGGCGACGCACTCGACCGGGACCATGCGCAGCGACTTGCAGATCAGGGTGCGGCCCTGCCACTCGGCGGGGGCGCCGGGCGGCGGCTCGGTGCCGAGGACGTGGTTCGGCAGCAGATCGGCGATCTTGTCGAACCACCAGAGCGAAAGCTGCGTCAGGACGCGGCCCTTGTCGGGGATCACCGTGGGCAGCACCCAGTCGAACGCGGACAGGCGGTCGCTGGCGACCATCACGAGGTCGCCCGCCTCGTTCTGGTACAGGTCGCGCACCTTGCCGGTGTGCAGGTGCACCAGGCCCGGAACCTCGACGGGCTCGGGCTTTTCTACGAATCCGGACACGGTTCCTCCCCGTGGTTCTGACTGAATGGCTCGATTCTCCCGTATGCGGAGGTCGGGCTCGGCCAGGGGGCCGGGGGGAGGTGTGCGGACGGTGCGGGGCGGCCTCAGTCGCGTTTGCAGATGCGGTCCAGGAGGTTGGCCGTGGCGCGCTGGACGCGGGTGTCGACGTGGCCCGGGCGGTCCAGGGCCGGGGACCAGGCGAAGGTGCCCGCCGCGAAGACGAGGGCGCCGGAGTGCGCGCGGTACAGGGACGTCTCCTGGTGACGGATCGCTCCCTCCGTGTCCCGGTACGGGGAGTGGGAGAGGAGGATGCGGCCCTGGTGCTCGGGGAGCGCGATACGGGGGAAGTAGCGGTCGGCCTCGCCCGCGACCATGCCCTCCAGCTCGTCACCCTCGTGGGCCCCGGTCGCCTCCCACAGCCAGTGGTCCCCGTTGCGGACGACGAGCGGGTGAGCCTCGGGGACCCGGCCCGCGTACTGGATGCCCAGGACTTCCTGCTCCGGACGGTCCACCTCGCGCCACAGGGCCGGTTTTCCGGGCCCGCGGCGTTTTCGGCAGGTGAGCAGCCGGTCGGGCACGCCGGACGGGGAGGGGCCCAACTCCACCTGCCAGTACATGGTGTTGGCGGAGAGGAAGACGAGTGAGGTGCCGTGCTCGCGGGCGACGTCCACGGTCCGGCGCATCGTCGTCGACCAGTACTCGTCGTGCCCCGGGAAGACCAGGCCGCGGTAGCGCGTGGGATCGACGCGGCCCGCGTGCAGATCGCGGGCGTCCGCGTACGCGAGGTCGTAGCCGTAGCGCTCTGCCCAGCGGATGAAGTCGTAGGCGTGACCCACGTGCAGGGGCAGCCCCGCGCCCGCGTACGGGCGGTCGAAGGAGACCGTCGTCGCGGCGTCGGCCTCACCGAGCAGCCGGCCGCTCTCGTCCCACGCGTGGTAGAGGCTCGCGCCCGTGTGGCCGTCCTCCGGGTAGAGGTTGTACGCCTGCCAGGTGATGTCCGGCAGAAGGAGCAGCAGGTCGGCGGGGTGGTCGTCGCGGACCGTGAACGGGATGTGGGAACGATGGCCGTCGTCGGTGGTGAGCACGGCGACGTACGCGCCGACGCTCCAGTACGACGGGATCTGCAGCCGCCACGAGAGCCACCAGTGGTGGCAGGAGACGGTGCGGTCCGCGGTGAGCGGGGGCGGCTGGACGATCCCGGAGAGGCGCGGACTGGTGGTGATCTTGCTCGCGCCGTCGCCGCCGTAGTGACCGATGCGGTAGATGTCCACGCTGAACTGCTGCGGCGGGTCCACCGTGATGTGGAAGTCGATGGCCTCACCGGGGGCGGCCGCTCCGGTGGAGGCGAAGCCCTTGATCTGACGGTGGACGTCGTCGGCCGAGCGGGGGTCTCCGGCGGTGGTGCGGGGCGTGGGGATCCGCGGGCCGGTACTCCGGTGCTGGTCGCCGGGGCGCGTCGCGCCGGGCGGCGGCGCGTGGTCCACGTACCAGGGGACGACGTGCCCCGTGTCGTCGAAGTAGTGCTCACTGCCGCGCAGCCACGGAACGGGGCCCTGCCCGAAGGGGTCGGTGACGGCATGCGCCAGCGCCCCCGACTCCCACCGGCGAATCTGCTCCGACCCCATGCGACGTTCCCTCCCTCGTGCCCCCGTCAGCCCTTGCACGCCACGCCTGTGACGGGCTCCAGCACATCACATTACGCATGCACGCGGTCACCGTTCGTCGCGAATTGCCTCCGGCGGTCGGGGAGGGACGGGGGCAGGTGGGGATGAATGGGGCTTGGGGGCGGGGTCGATCGAGGGCCGGGGGGGGTGATCGGGGGCGAACGGCCGGGGGCGGGGAACCGATCGGGGGCGGCCGGCCCTGAGGGCGGACGGAGCCCGGAGAGGGCTCCGGTCAGGGACGAGACGGAGAGGGGCGGCGGGGCGGATCGCGCCCCCGCTTCAGACCAGCCGAACCGGCTTCTCCGGGCGTACGCCGAGGTCGAGAAGCCACGCTCGGAGCGGCGCCGGATCCCCGTCTTCGATGAGACTGAGAACCCGTGGTCCCAGATCGACGGACCGCTCACCGCCGACGAGGAGCGAAGGGCCGTCCAGCCAGTCGAGCCCCGGCACTGCCCCCGCCGTGTCCATCGCCGCACAGCAGACCATCGCCGTCACGTGGTCGCCCAGCAACTCCCGCCCCGTCCGCGGTGGTTGCAGCGGGAAGAGTGGCAACGTGCCGTCGTCCCAGAGCGCCAGGTCGGGGCCGCCCTGACCCACGGACCCTGCCGACGACGCCCCCGCTCCGGCCGCCGCCGCGGCCTCCTCACGCGCCAACTCGGCGCTCAGCACCGCCGCGAGCTCCGCGCTCCGCTCGGTCGCCGGCCCGCCGTCCTCGTCGATCTCGTCGATCTCCGGCCCACCGTCGTCGCCGTACTGCGGCGCTGCCGCCTCTCCGCTCTCCGCGTCGGCCGGGTCGTGCGCGCGGTCCGTGCCGCCTGTGCGGTCCGTGCGGTCCGTGCTCTCCGGGCTGTCCGGACTGTCCGCATCGTTGCCGTTGCCGTCACTCTGGCCGTTGCTGTGGCCGCTGGCGCCGACGGTGTTCGCGATGCTCGTGTTGTTCCTGTTGTTCGTGTTCCGCGCGAGCGGGGGCGGCTCCGAGGTCAGGTGGTCCATCACCCGAGCCAGCGTCGGGCCCTCCGGGTCCGGCGCCTCCTGCTCCGACGCACGGCTCACACCGAGCGTGTCCAGTACCCGGTGCAGCCGCGCCGCGTCCGTGCGCCACTTCCGGTCGACGACCTCGTCCGGGTACTCGGCCCAGTCGACGGGGGCCCAGTCAGGTCCCGTCTCGGCAGGCCCGCCGTGGAAGAGACGCGCGGCCAGCAAGGACGTCGCCTCGTCGATCGCGCCCGGCTCCTCCAGAAGATCGCAGGCCGGCCGCTCGCCGAGCCGGGAGGCGAAGCCCTCGGCGAGCCGGTCCCGCCGGGAGAGCTCGGTGAGGGCCGCGACGACGCCCGCGTCGAGCCGGGACGGCCACCGCCCCATGCGCCAGGCGGGCAGCGCGACCCTGGTCAGCAGCCGGTCCCAGCCCGCGTACGCCAGACCCACCTGCTCCTGGGCGACGATCCGCAGCCCGTAGTCCACAGCCTGTGCACGCTCCGCCGCCGCGGCCGCCACACCCCGCTCCATCTCGGCCGCATGCCCGCGGCAGCTGCGCAGCAGAATCCTCGTCACCCAGCCGGCCCCGCCGAGCACCGCGCGGACCAGGGGCCCGCGCGTGGGCGCCGACGTCACGGCCACGGCCGCGTCGAGCCCTCGTACGAAGCGACGGGCCGCGGCTATGTCCGGGTGCGCGGAAGGGCCCGTACCCGCGACGACCGGCGCGAGGACCGCGCGCAGCTCGCCGACCCGCATCCACCACAGGAAGGGCGAGCCGATGACGAGGACGGGCGCGGCCGGTGTGCGCCGCTGTGCCGACGGCAGGCCCCGGACGCCCTCTATCTCGTCCCCGGGCTGCGTACGGGGCGGACCGTGGGCCGGATGCGTGCGGTCCTCCAGCCAGCTGTCGCAGTCCGGGGTGAGCGCTATCGCGGAGGGGGCGGGCACTTCGAGGCGGTCGGCCAGGTCCCGCACCATGCGGTACAGGTCCGGCGCCGACTCCTCGGCGACCGGCACCGTGGGGCTCACGGCGGGCCGCGAACGGGCGACGACCAGCGCGATGCCGGCCGCGGCGAGAAGCACGAACAGGGCGAGACCCGACACGGTCCAGCGCACCACGCCCCAGCCGGGACCGTCGATGTGCCCGGTCGACCCGCCGACGAGCAGGACGACGGCGACGGCCGCGGGCAGCAGGGCGACGGCCAGGGCCCTGCTGCGGATGCGCAGCACGGCGAGGGCCCGTGAGCGCGCGGCCTGCGCACCCACCTCGACTCCCATACCGGACACGACCGGTGTCACCCCCTACTGGCCGCCGGGCGCATGTGTACCCGGCAGCTGTCGACGGACGTCCATGGCGTTGCTCACTCCCCCACTGTGGCACCCACGACCGACATCGCAATGCCGGTGGGCCAAGTGCCGGAACGCTTGCGCCGCACCCTAGTTGGGGCCCCGGCCCTCGTCAGCCGGATGGGGGATCGGTCACTCGATGGAATGGCTTTGGCTAGAGGTGGCTGACGAAAAGGCCCCGGATCCTGTGCTGGATCCGGGGCCCGGTGTGATCGTTCGATGGGTGATGGCGCAGGTGGCAGGCCGTAACCGAGGGTTACTCCCCGGTGGCTTCCGCCACCTTCGCCGCGATGTCCGTACGGTGCTGGGCGCCGTCGAGGCGGATTCGGTTGACCGCCGTGTACGCGCGGGTGCGGGCCTGGGTGAGATCCGTGCCGCTGGCGGTGACCGAGAGGACCCGGCCGCCCGCGCTGACGACCGCTTCACCGTCACGCTTCGTACCGGCGTGCAGGACGTACGCGTGCGGGGCGTCCTGCGCGGCCACCTCGTCGAGACCCTCGATGGGGTCGCCGGTACGCGGGGTGCCGGGGTAGTTGTGCGAGGCGATGACGACGGTGACGGCCGCGTCGTCGCTCCAGCGCAGCGGCGCGAGGTCGGCGAGGGTGCCCTCGGCCGACGCGAGGAGGACGCCGGAGAGCGGGGTCTTCAGGCGGGCGAGGACGACCTGGGTCTCGGGGTCGCCGAAGCGGGCGTTGAACTCGATGACCCGCACGCCGCGCGAGGTGATCGCCAGACCGGCGTAGAGGAGCCCGGAGAAGGGGGTGCCGCGGCGGCGCATTTCGTCGACGGTCGGCTGCAGGACGGTCTGCATGACCTCCTCGACCAGCTTCGGGTCGGCCCACGGGAGGGGCGAGTACGCGCCCATGCCGCCGGTGTTCGGCCCTTCGTCGTCGTTCAGGGCCCGCTTGAAGTCCTGGGCCGGCTGCAACGGGACGACCGTCACGCCGTCGGTGATCGCGAAGAGGGAGACCTCGGGACCGTCGAGGAACTCCTCGATGACCACGCGGTCGCAGGCGTTGGCGTGAGCCCTCGCCGCGTCGAGGTCATCGGTCACGACGACGCCCTTGCCGGCCGCGAGACCGTCGTCCTTCACCACGTAGGGAGCGCCGAAGGCGTCGAGCGCCACGTCGACCTCGTCGGGGGTCGTGCACACGTACGAGCGGGCGGTGGGCACGGCCGCGCCCGCCATCACGTCCTTGGCGAAGGCCTTGGAGCCCTCCAACCGGGCGGCCTCCTTGGAGGGGCCGAACGCCGGAATGCCCGCCTCCCGCACGGCGTCGGCGACCCCGGCCACGAGGGGGGCCTCCGGGCCGACGACCACCAGCTCGGCGTCGAGTTCCGTGGCCAGCGCGGCCACGGCCTTGCCGTCGAGGGCGTCGACCTGGTGCAGCTCGGCCACGTCGGCGATGCCCGCGTTGCCTGGAGCACAGTGCAGCGCGGTGACGTCGGGGTCGAGGGAGAGGGAGCGGCACAGGGCGTGTTCGCGGGCACCGCTGCCGATGACGAGGACCTTCACGGGGGCCAGCCTAGCTGTCGTGTGGGGAGGTGCGGACGTGGTGGGGCGTGCGCCCCGCGGCCCGCGCTCTCGGCGGGTGCCGGGGCCGGAAGCCGGGACCGGAAGCCGGGACCGGTTCGAGGAGTCCGATCCTACGGACCCTCTGAGGCCTGCCTGCGGCTGACCGGTGTCTGACTGCGACCAACGCAAGAAGGCCTCCGGCCACTTGTGCGAGAACGCCTCCGGCTACTCGTGGGAGACGTCTCCGGTTACTCGTGGGAGAACTCCTCCAGCACCGTCGCCCCCAGCTCCCGCACGATCAGCTCATGGCCCGACAGTGCCGACTCGTCGAGGTCGGGATCGTCGTCCGCCGCGATGTCGTCCTCCAGGGAGACGGGGGGCGGCTCCGGAGCGGAGGGGCGGGGCTGGTGCGGCGACGCGGACGAGGAGGCGGCGCCCCCGGACGCCGGCCGGCTCTGGGATGCCGGGGCGTCACCTCTCGAAGCCGGAGCCTGAGCCGTGGGCTGCTGCGGGCCGGGGCCTGGCGCACTCGGGGCGGCGCCACCGGACGCGTAACCACCGCCACCGCCACCGCCGGGCGCGTAACCGCCGCCACCGCCGAAACCGGAGCCGGGCGCGGGCGGCGGTGCCGAGCCGCCGGACGGATCGATGACCGCCTCGACCCTCCACTGCACGTTGAACTGCTCGGACAGGGCCTGCCGCAGGACTTCCTCGCTGCCGCTGCTCGCGAAGTTGTCCCGAGCGCCCACGTTGACGAAGCCGAGTTGGAGGGTCGTGCCGTCGAAGCCCGTCACCTGGGCGTTCTGGCTGAGCAGGATCCAGGTGAAGCGGCGGCGGTTCTTCACCGCCTCCAGGATGTTCGGCCACAGGGTGCGGGGGTCGGGCCCTCCGCCCGCGGAAGCGAAGGCCCCCGCGGGAACCCCGGCCCCCTGGGACGGGGCGGGGGCGGAGGACGGGGCAGAGCCAGGAGCTTGGGTGTGCGCGGAGGCGGGAGCACCCTGCGCACCGGCGGGCGCGGGCGCCTCGGATGCCCTGGCTGCGGGCTGGCCTCCACCGGCGGCTGCGGCGG
>NZ_JAHRIB010000027.1 GCF_019090165.1 Streptomyces sp. BV286 | reverse complement strand
TGCCCCGTGCCGCCACCAGCATCGCCGCATCCTCCAGAGAGAACACCCCGGCCACATGCGCAGCCGCGATCTCCCCCACCGAATGCCCCGCAACAAAGTCAGGCCGCACACCGAACGACTCCACCAACCGGAACAGCGCCACCTCGACCGCGAACAGAGCAGCCTGCGCATACACCGTCCGCGTCAACAGAGCAGCCGCAGCACTCCCCGGCTCCGCGA
>NZ_JAHRIB010000026.1 GCF_019090165.1 Streptomyces sp. BV286 | reverse complement strand
GCCCACCGGCGCCCCGCCCTCGGGCGTGGCCACCGGCGCCGCTCCCACCGCCGCCCCGTCGGCGCCCGTCCCCGCCCCGACCGCGTCCGCCTCCGCGGCCGCCAACTGACCGGAACGCACCCACACTCATGGCAACCACGACGCCCTCGCGCGGCCGCCGGCGTGCCCCGTCCCGGATGACCCGGGCCGCGGGCAGGGCCGCGGCGCTGCAGAAACCGCGTGTCATCCTCGCCCTGCTGCTCCTCCTCGCCCTCACCAGCGTGATGCTGCTCGACGGCTATCTGCGCGCCGAGGTCGGCGGGGACGAGCGCGTACGCAGCAACGCCAGCTCCAGCAAGGTCCCGGACGACGTCCTCGACGGCGGGCCGATCCTCTCCTTCAGAGGCGGGCAGGCCCAGAGCCGGTCCGTCCCGGACAAGACCATCGCGCTGACCTTCGACGACGGCCCCAACCTCACCTGGACGCCCCAGATCCTCGACATCCTGGAGGAGAACGACGTCCCGGGCACGTTCTTCGTGGTCGGCTCGATGGTCTCGCGCTACCCGGACATCGTGAACGACCTGGTGGACCAGGGCAACGAGATCGGCATCCACACGTTCACGCACGTCGACCTCTCGTACCAGAGCGACGCCCGGATCAAGCGGGAGATGGACCAGACGCAGCTCGCCCTGGCAGGCGCGGCGGGGATCACGACGACCCTGTTCCGCGCCCCGTACTCCTCGGAGACGGACGCCATCGACAACTACAGCTGGCCCGTCTACAAGAAGCTCGGCGAGGAGGGCTACACCAGCGTCTTCGTCGACACCGACAGCGACGACTGGAAGCGGCCCGGCGTCTCGAAGATCATCAAGTGGGCGACGCCGTCGAAGAACAAGGGCGCGTCGGTCCTCTTCCACGACGCGGGCGGCGAGCGCTCGCAGACCGTCGCGGCGCTCGGCACGTACATCAAGAAGATGAAGGCGAAGGGCTACACCTTCACCACCATCAGCGGCGCCATCCAGCAGACGGACGGCGCGGACCGGCAGACGGACAGCCCGCAGTCGGACGGTCAGCAGGCGAACGGCCAGCAGCCCGGCGGCGAGCAGACGGGCGGGGAACAGGCCGCCGGCGGGCAGGCGGCGGGCCAGGCACCCGGCGGACAGCAGGGACAGCAGGCCGGGGGAGCCGGCGGCCTCCAGGCCGCCCACCGCACCGCCACCGGCACCACCCTGTACGAGGGCAAGGCACTCGTCGCGGCGGTCACCGTCGCCGAGTGGACCGTACCGGGGCTCGCGACCGGGCTCGCGGTCGTGGGCGTCGCCGTCATGGGCCGCTTCGGGATGATGCTGATCCTCGCCCGCAGGCACTACCGGCAGCGCAACAGACGCCGGTTCAGCTGGGGGCCCGCCGTCACCCGGCCGGTCAGCGTGATCGTGCCCGCGTACAACGAGAAGGAGTGCATCGCCAACACCCTCAAGTCGCTGGCGCAGAGCACCCACCCGATCGAGATCATCGTCGTGGACGACGGTTCGACGGACGGCACGTCCGAGATCGCGCGCAGCGCCGCCGAGTCCTTCGGCATGACGAACGTCCGGGTCGTCCGCCAAGAGAACGCGGGCAAGCCGGCCGCCCTCAACAACGGTGTCCGCAGCGCCAGTTACGACATCGTCGTGATGATGGACGGGGACACGGTCTTCGAACCGGACGCCGTGCACCAGCTGGTGCAGCCCTTCGCCGACCCCGAGGTCGGCGCGGTCGCGGGCAACGCCAAGGTCGGCAACCGCGACACGGTCATCGGCGCCTGGCAGCACATCGAGTACGTGATGGGCTTCAACCTCGACCGCCGCATGTACGACCTGCTGCGCTGCATGCCCACCATCCCGGGCGCGATCGGCGCGTTCCGCAGGGAGGCCGTGCTCGCGGTCGGCGGGATGAGCGAGGACACGCTCGCCGAGGACACCGACATCACCATCGCCATGCACCGTCAGGGCTGGCGGGTCGTCTACCAGGAGCACGCCAGGGCCTGGACGGAGGCGCCCGGTTCGCTCAAGCAGCTGTGGTCGCAGCGCTACCGCTGGTCGTACGGCACGATGCAGGCGCTCTGGAAGCACCGCAAGTCCCTGACGGACAAGGGGCCTTCGGGGCGCTTCGGCCGGGTCGGCATGCCGCTGGTCGTCATCTTCCAGATCGTCACGCCCGTCTTCGCGCCGCTCATCGACGTGTTCACCGTCTACTCGATGATCTTCATCGACTTCAAGGCGTCCCTGCTGGCCTGGCTGGCCGTCCTGTGCGTGCAACTCGTGTGCGCGGCCTACGCGTTCCGGCTCGACCGGGAGAAGTACCGGTACCTGCTGATGATGCCGCTGCAGCAGCTCGCGTACCGGCAGATGATGTACCTCGTCCTCATCCACTCCTGCGTCACGGCCCTCACGGGCGGCCGTCTGCGCTGGCAGAAGCTGAAGCGCACGGGTGAGGTCGGCACACCGGCGGGGGCGGGCTGATGGGCTCGCACCGCCGGGACGGCCGCCCGCCGGCGACCGCCGCACCGGATCTCCCGCCGGCCACCACCGCACCGGACGTCCCGCCGGTCGCCGGGTCCGGAGCTCCGCCGGTCGCCGAGGCGCCGCCGACCACCGGGTCCGGGCCGCTGTCGGACACGGCACGGCTGCCGCGCGTGGAGACCGTTCCGAAGACGCGGGCGGCCGCGGGTCGCGACCGCTACTTCGACACGCTCCGGGCGGTCGCCCTGGTCCGCGTCGTCACGTACCACACCTTCGGCTGGGCCTGGGCGGGCATGGTCCTGCCCTCCATGGGGATCATGTTCGCGCTCGCCGGAACCCTGATGGCCAAGTCCCTGGAGCGGCCCGCCCTCAAGGTGATCAGGAGCCGTGTCCGCCGGCTCCTGCCGCCCTTCTGGTTCTGGGGCTTCTTCGTCGTGGCCGCGATGCTGGTCCACGGCTGGATGCCCGGCTGGCAGATCGTCTACTGGGTCGTGCCGCTCGGCGACCCGCCGGGCAACGCGTGGGGCGAGCAGGCCTGGGAGATCCTCTGGTACCTGCGCACCTACCTCTGGTTCGTCCTGCTGTCGCCCCTGCTGCTGCGGGTCTTCCGGGCGGCCCCGGTGGCGGTCCTGGTGCTCTCGCTCGCGCCGATCCTGGTCGTCCAGTTCCTCCGGGCGCCGCCGGACGACCGCTTCGGCAACGCGCTCACCGACCTGGCCACGTTCCTCTTCTGCTGGATCCTCGGCTTCGCGCACCGCGACGGCGTGCTGCAGCGGCTGAAGCCGCTCGCCGTCGTGGTCCTCTCGCTCGCCGCGATCGGCTACGGAGGCTGGTACGCCTTCACGCACCAGGCCGAGACGGGCTCGTACGACCTCGACGACATCCCACTCGCGCAGGCCTTCTGGTCGGCGGGGTTCGTGACCCTGCTGATGTACGCGAAGGCGCGCTTCGGGATCGACTTCGCGTGGCTGGCCCGCTTCAGGCGCCTCGACCGGATCGTCACGATCTTCAACGCCCGCGCCGTGACCCTCTACCTCTGGCACGAGATCGCGCTGATCCTGGCCGTCCCGCTGATCGACCGGTTCTGGAACGTCCCGGCCTTCGAGGCGTATCTGCCGCTGGAGAGCCAGTGGTTCATGTTCGGCGTCGGCTGGCTCCTGATCGCCGTGTTCGTCCTGCTGTGCGGGTGGGTGGAGGACGTGGCCGCCCGGACGAGGCCGAGGCTGCTGCCCTGAGAGCCGCCCCGGGGCACGGCGGCGTTCTCCACCGGCGTTCCCGGCCGGGGTGCGGGCCGGGTGTCGGCGAGTCGCCCGGCCCGTACTGCCACAATGGGGACCGTGACCCGCGCATCCCTGAACAAGCAGCCGCACGAAGTCGCCTCGATGTTCGACGACGTGGCGGAACGGTACGACCTGACGAACGACGTGCTGTCGCTCGGCCAGGACCGGGTGTGGCGCAAGGAGGTCGCGAAGGCGGTCGACGCGCGGCCCGCGCAGAAGATCCTCGACCTCGCGGCGGGCACGGCCACCTCCTCGCTGCCCTTCGCGCGCACGGGTGCGTACGTCGTCCCCTGCGACTTCTCCCTCGGGATGCTCAGGGTCGGCAAGAAGAACCACCCCTGGCTGCCGCTCACGGCGGGCGACGCCACGAAGCTGCCGTTCAAGGACGACACCTTCGACGCGGTGACGATCTCCTTCGGCCTGCGGAACGTGCAGGACACGGACACGGCACTGCGTGAGCTGTACCGGGTGACGAAGCCCGGCGGCCGCGTGGTGATCTGCGAGTTCTCGCACCCGACCTGGGCGCCCTTCCGCACCGTCTACACCGAGTACCTGATGCGTGCCCTGCCGCCGGTGGCCCGCGCGGTCTCCTCCAACCCCGACGCGTACGTCTACCTCGCCGAGTCGATCCGTGACTGGCCCGACCAGCCGGCCCTGGCCGAGCGCCTGATCAAGGCGGGCTGGTCGAAGGTGGCGTGGCGCAACCTGTCGGGCGGGATCGTGGCGCTGCACAGGGGTTACAAGCAGCAGGCCGCGTAGCCCCCGCCGCCTCTGCCGTCCGGGGGCGTGAGGGGCCTGTGCCCCGGCCCGTTCCTGTGCCCCGGCCCGGTCGGGAGACCCGGCCGCTAGCGCAGGACCGCGAACGGATCCCCCGGCTCGTCGAGCTCCCGGTACAGCCCTCCGGGCGGCGGCCCGCCCCGCCGGGGCTCCCGGACACCCGCTCCGCCCCCGCCCTCACCCTCGCCGAAGTCGAACCACACGGTCACCACCGCGCCGCGGGACACCTCCGACCCGGGCAGCGGGTACTGCCGTACGACGTAGTCGACGACAGTCAGATGGAAGTCGGGCCGGTCGGGCGCCGCGAGCAGCACCCCGCGCGCCTCGGCCGTCTCGCGCGCGTCCATGGCCATCAGACCGACGAGCCGCGGTACGCGCACTTCGGGTGTCTTGCGTGGTATGCGCACAGACGTCACCCCCAGCGGTACCGGCAGAGTAAGCCCTGCCGGGCCGCGCCGGAAGGTGTCGGAGGACCGCGGGGGAGCCGTCAGAGAGCCAGCCGGTAGCAGTGCCCGACCTGCTGCGAATTCGGGGACGTGAACGACTCCACGAGCTCCATGCCGAGGCGTCTGGTCACCGCGATGGACCGCTGGTTGCGCGCGTTCACCATGGCCACCACGCTCGGTACGCCGGTCGCGCGCACCCTCTCCAGCGTGGCCTGCGCCGCCGCGGTGACGTACCCCCTGCCCCAGTACTCCCGCCCGAGCCGCCAGCCGATCTCGATCTCGCCCTTCGGGCCCCACTCGTGGGGCCACGGCTGCGCCCCGGTGAAACCGATGACCCGCCCTTCCTCGTCGAGCATGGTCCAGAAGCAGAAACCGTGTTCGGCGTCGTGCCGGCGCTGCCGGGCGGTCAACTCCTCGTAGACGGACAACTCGGCGGATCTCCCGCCGTGGAACTCCATCACGTCCGGGTGATCGAAGGCCCGATGCCAGGCGAACGCGTCCTCGTCGGTCGGGACGCGCAGGTGTACCACGGGGAGAGCTCGGTTCACGGGGCAGCCCTTCAGCCAGGTGATCAGTACCGCTGCATAGACTGCCCATGTCCCGTGCCCGTCAGCACGCGGATTTCGAGACTTCGCGCTTAGAGACTTCGAGCCTTCGAGACTTGGGGAGACCCCGCCGTGACCGAGTCCCAGCCCCTCTCCGAACACACCGCCGATGTGATCGTCGTCGGGGCCGGACCAGCCGGTTCCACCACCGCCTACTACCTGGCCAAGGCCGGGCTGGACGTCCTGCTCCTGGAGAAGACCGCGTTTCCGCGGGAGAAGGTGTGCGGCGACGGGCTGACGCCCCGCGCGACCAAGCAGCTCGTCTCCATGGGAATCGACATCTCGGAGGAGGCGGGCTGGCTCCGGAACAAGGGGCTCCGCATCATCGGCGGCGGAGTCCGTCTCCAGCTGGACTGGCCGGAACTCGCCGCCTACCCCGACTACGGACTCGTCCGCAAGCGCGACGACTTCGACGAACAGCTCGCCCGGCAGGCGCAGAAGGCGGGCGCCCGGCTGCACGAGCGCTGCAACGTCGGCGCCCCGGTCATCGACGACCGCACGGGCCGGATCACCGGCGTCCACGCGAAGATCGGTGACGCCGACTCCAAGGAGAAGCGCGAGGTCACCTTCCACGCGCCCCTGGTCGTCGCCGCCGACGGCAACTCCACCCGGCTGTCCCTGGCGATGGGCCTGCACCGCCGCGAGGACCGCCCGATGGGCGTCGCGGTCCGTACGTACTTCACGTCCCCGCGCCACGACGACGACTACCTGGAGTCGTGGCTGGAGCTGTGGGACCGGCGCGGCCCCGGCGAGGACCGCCTGCTGCCCGGGTACGGCTGGATCTTCGGCATGGGCGACGGCACGTCGAACGTCGGCCTCGGTGTCCTCAACACCACCTCCTCGTTCAAGGAGCTGGACTGGCGCGAGGTCCTCAAGGCCTGGTGCGCCTCGATGCCCGAGGACTGGGGCTACACCCCGGAGAACATGACGATCCCGATCCGCGGCGCCGCCCTGCCGATGGCCTTCAACCGCCAGCCCCACTACACGAAGGGCCTGCTGCTCGTCGGCGACGCGGGCGGCATGGTGAACCCCTTCAACGGCGAGGGCATCGCCTACGCCATGGAATCCGGCCAGATCGCCGCCGACGTCATCGTCCAGGCCCATGCCCGCGCGACGCCCGCCCAGCGGGAACTCGCCCTCCAGCGCTACCCGAAGGTCCTCAAGGACACCTACGGCGGCTACTACACGCTCGGCCGCGCCTTCGTGAAGCTCATCGGCAACCCGAAGGTCATGAAGATCGCCGCCCAGCGCGGCCTCACGCACCCCATGCTGATGCGGTTCACGCTGAAGATGCTCGCCAACCTGACGGACCCGACGGGTGGCGACGCCATGGACCGCATCATCAACGGCCTGTCGAAGGTCGCTCCGAAGGCATAGGCGACAAACACCGCGTGGCGGTGCGGTGGGCGGGCCCGCCCACCGCACCGCCACGCCCCGGGCGGCCGCTCCACGTGGAGCGGCCGCCCGCGCCGCGTGCGCGCGGCCTGAAGGGCCCGTGGAGCCCTTTCCGGACGGCACGCCCGGTGGCCCGCTGCGGGAGCACGCCCGCGGGCCGCTCCCCTCACCGAGGGAAGCGGCCCGTCAAAAGCGGTCAAATTGTGTGACCGAAGGTCAGAGCACCCGCACCGCACCGCTCGCGGGGTAGCCCGACAGGTCCTGGATGACGACGCCCTTCGAGGGGTTCGCCGCGTCCAGGTACTGGCCGCCGCCGATGTAGACACCCGTGTGGTACGCCGAACCCGCGCCACCCCAGTACAGGATGTCGCCGACCTGGATGTTGGACAGCGCGACCGGGGTGCCGGCCGTCGACTGGGCCTGGGAGACACGCGGCAGGTCGATGCCGACCTGCTTGAACGCGGCCTGGACCAGAGCCGAGCAGTCCCACGCGTCGGGGCCGGTGGCACCCATGACGTACGCGTCGCCGACCTGCGCCCGGAGGAAGCTGATGACGGTGGCGACGCTGCCGCTGGCAGGGGCGACGGCGTCGTTGCTGGGCGTCGCCGCGAGGGTGGTCCGCCCGGCGGAACGCGTGGCGCGCTCCGCGGCGGCCTTACGGGCGTCCTCGGCCTTCTGCTTGGCCTCAGCCTTCTTCTTCGCGTCCGCGAGGTCGGCCTTGGCCTGCTTGGCGGCCTTGGCGGCGGCGGCGTCACGCTCGGCCCGCAGCTGGTAGTCGGCCGCGGCCTGCTGGGTGACCTCCGCGGACTCGGCCACCTGAGCGGTCAGGTCGGCGGTGAGCGTGGGCAGCTCGATGGTCTGGGTGACCGGCTCGGCCGCGTTGGCCGATCCGGCGGCACCGGCCACTGCCAGGGTGCTGAGGACGCCACCGGCAACTCCGGCGCGCATCGCGAGCGCCGAGCTGCTGCGAGGCCGGGGTTTCCGGTGGCTGCGTATGTGAGCGGTGTGGGACATGGGTACAACCGGTATCAGGGAGTCCTCCATACCTTCAAGAAACGTGCGCTGCGCCACAATTGTTCAACGGGCCCTCCGAAGGCCGGGCGTGGCGTTCCTTATTGACGCCGTAACGGGCATTGCGGACACCACCCAACAAGCCTGTGATCAAGGCCTTTTCGCGTTACGCCCGAATTGCCCGCGGCCTACCACTCGTTGGCGCGGATGGCCAAGCCCGGTTGTTTCCGGCCCGTTACCAATGTGACGCACGTCACGGAACGGCACCCGTGACGGCCGCGTCGCGCGCGCGGATCGGGGGGAGGCGTGAAGGCCGGCCCGGTGGCGGCTCCGCTCGTGAACGGATGCACGCACCGGAGTCGTCCACAACGGGCATCCCAACTCCCCCCGAAGTGTGAACGAGTTCCTCTATCAAGCGCCCACGTCCAGCACCAATTTGCCTTGGGTCCGACTCCCTTGATAGTGCGCCAGGGCCTGGACCAGCGACGACGAGCGAAAATGTCACCTCTGGTGATCACTCGGGCGCTTCTCGTACGAAGATCAGCACTCATCCGACTTCATGATCGTTCGCCGGGTGGTGGAGATCACAAAGGCGTTGTCGTACCCCGTGTCGCAGATCACAGACCGGCAGGCATAGGATGCGGGGCAGTTGGGCTTGTGACCTGCTTCACATGTGCGCGATCTTCGTGGAGCTGCACAGGGCTCGCGCGCCTCATGAGGTCCATGAGGTTCGTGAAGCAGGAGCGACGCCTGATGCAACCGCCAGCAGTCAATGCCGACTGAGAGGAGCGAGGAGCGGTGAACGCGTATGCGCCCATCCTCGTACTGGGAGCCCTCGGGGCAGGCTTTGCGATCTTCTCCGTGGTCATGGCCACGCTTATCGGTCCAAAGCGATACAACCGGGCCAAGCTCGAGGCCTACGAGTGCGGAATCGAGCCGACCCCCACGCCGGCGGGCGGCGGGCGGTTCCCCATCAAGTACTACCTGACGGCGATGCTCTTCATCATTTTCGATATCGAGATCGTCTTCCTCTACCCCTGGGCGGTCACGTTCGACGCGCTCGGGATTTTCGGGCTCGTGGAGATGTTGCTCTTCGTGCTCACCGTCTTCGTCGCGTACGCGTACGTGTGGCGGCGAGGCGGCCTGGAATGGGACTGAAACCCGCATGGGACTGAACCCCGCAAGGGACTGAGCCCCGTATAGGGGACAGAGGAGCCACTGAGCATGGGACTCGAAGAAAAGCTGCCGAGCGGCTTCCTGCTGACCACCGTCGAGCAGGCCGCGGGGTGGGTGCGCAAGTCGTCCGTCTTTCCCGCCACCTTCGGCCTCGCCTGCTGCGCCATCGAGATGATGACGACGGGCGCGGGCCGCTACGACCTGGCGCGCTTCGGCATGGAGGTCTTCCGCGGTTCGCCGCGGCAGGCCGACCTGATGATCGTCGCCGGACGCGTCAGCCAGAAGATGGCGCCGGTCCTGAGGCAGGTCTACGACCAGATGCCGAACCCGAAGTGGGTGATCTCCATGGGGGTTTGTGCGTCGTCGGGCGGCATGTTCAACAACTACGCGATCGTGCAGGGCGTCGATCACATCGTCCCTGTCGATATCTACCTGCCCGGCTGTCCGCCGAGGCCCGAGATGCTGATGGACGCGATTCTCAAGCTCCATCAGAAGATCCAGTCCTCGAAGCTCGGCGTGAACGCCGAGGAAGCGGCCCGCGAGGCGGAGGAAGCGGCGCTCAAGGCGCTCCCCACCATCGAGATGAAGGGGCTGCTGCGGTGAGCGACGCGAACGGCAACGGCACGAACCCCGAGAAGGACCTCGGCGCCTCCAACCTGCCGGGCCAGCGCGGCGACGGCGGGGAGGAGATCCGCGTCCAGCGCGGCATGTTCGGCGCCAACAACGGCGGGGACACCTCCGGCTACGGCGGCCTGGTCCGCTCGATCCGTCTTCCCGGCCCGGCGTCCCGCCCGTACGGCGGCTGGTTCGACGAGGTCGCCGACGAGCTCGAGGGCGCCCTGGAGGAACAGGGGCTCGTCCCGGAGAACGCGATCGAGAAGACGATCGTCGACCGCGACGAGATGACCTTCCACATCGACCGCGAGCACCTGCTCCGCGTCGCCCGGACCCTGCGCGACGACCCGGCCCTGCGCTTCGAGCTGTGCACCGGGGTGAGCGGAGTCCACTACCCCGAGGACAAGGGCCGCGAACTGCACGCCGTCTACCACCTGCGCTCGATCACCCACAACCGGCTGATCCGCCTCGAAGTCAGCGCCCCGGACAGCGACCCGCGCATCCCGTCCCTCGTCTCGGTCTATCCGACGAACGACTGGCACGAGCGCGAGACGTACGACTTCTTCGGCATCGTCTTCGAGGGCCACCCGGCACTGACGCGGATCATGATGCCGGACGACTGGCAGGGCTTTCCGCAGCGCAAGGACTATCCCCTCGGCGGCATCGCCGTCGAGTACAAGGGCGCCCAGATCCCGGCTCCGGACCAGCGGAGGTCGTACTCATGAGCACGTCGCACGCATCAGCCGCCTCCGCGCGCGAGACCACCGAGGGCCACGTCTACACGGTCACCGGCGGCGACTGGGACGAGGTCGTCCAGACCGCGGCCAAGGCCGACGACGAGCGCATCGTCGTCAACATGGGCCCCCAGCACCCGTCCACGCACGGCGTGCTCCGGCTCATCCTCGAAATCGACGGCGAGACGGTCACCGAGGCCCGCTGCGGCATCGGCTACCTGCACACCGGCATCGAGAAGAACCTCGAGTTCCGTACGTGGACACAGGGCACCACCTTCGTGACGCGCATGGACTACCTGACGTCGTTCTTCAACGAGACCGCGTACTGCCTGGCCGTCGAGAAGCTCCTCGGCATCGAGGACCAGGTCCCGGACCGCGCGACGATCATCCGGGTGCTCCTGATGGAGCTGAACCGGCTCTCCTCGCACCTGGTGTGCATCGCCACCGGCGGCATGGAACTCGGCGCCACCACGATCATGATCTACGGCTTCCGTGATCGTGAACTGATTCTCGACATCTACGAGCTGATCACCGGCCTGCGCATGAACCACGCGTTCATCCGGCCCGGCGGCCTCGCCCAGGACCTGCCCCCGGGCGCGGTGGACCAGATCCGCGAGTTCGTGAAGAAGATGCAGAAGAACCTTCCCGAGTACGACAAGCTCGCCACCGGGAACCCCATCTTCAAGGCCCGTATGCAGGACATCGGCCACCTCGACCTGGCCGGCTGCATGGCCCTCGGTGCCACGGGGCCCATCCTGCGGTCCGCGGGCCTCCCGCACGACCTGCGCAAGGCGCAGCCGTACTGCGGCTACGAGACGTACGACTTCGACGTCCCGACCACCGACACCTGCGACGCGTACGGGCGCTTCCTCATCAGGCTGGAGGAGATGCGCCAGTCGCTGGCGATCGTCGAGCAGTGCCTGGACCGGCTGCAGCCCGGTCCGGTCATGGTCACCGACAAGAAGATCGCCTGGCCCGCCCAGCTCGCGCTCGGCCCCGACGGCCTCGGCAACTCGCTCGACCACATCAAGAAGATCATGGGCACCTCCATGGAGGCCCTGATCCACCACTTCAAGCTGGTGACCGAGGGCTTCCGCGTACCGCCGGGACAGGCGTACGCGGCCGTCGAGTCACCCAAGGGGGAACTCGGGGTGCATGCCGTGTCCGACGGAGGCACCCGCCCCTACCGGGTCCACTACCGGGACCCGTCCTTCACCAATCTGCAGGCCATGGCGGCGATGTGCGAGGGCGGCCAGGTCGCCGACGTCATCGTCGCCGTCGCGTCCATCGACCCCGTGATGGGAGGCGTCGACCGGTGACCACCACTCCTTCCGAGCAGGGCGTACAGCCGCAGGGCGTCAGCCTGGGCATGCCCCAACTGCCCGCGCCCGCATACCCGGACGACGTCCGGGCCCGGCTCGAGGCGGACGCGCGCGAGGTCATCGCCCGCTACCCGGACTCCCGGTCCGCCCTCCTTCCGCTGCTGCATCTCGTGCAGTCGGAGGAGGGCCATGTCACGCGCACCGGACAGCGGTTCTGCGCGGAGATGCTCGGCCTCACCACGGCCGAGGTGACCGCGGTCGCGACCTTCTACTCCATGTACCGCCGCAAGCCGAGCGGTGACTACCAGGTGGGCGTGTGCACCAACACGCTGTGCGCGGTCATGGGCGGCGACGCGATCTTCGAGGCGCTCCAGGACCACCTCGGCGTCGGCAACGGCGAGACCACCGGTGACGGCAAGGTCACCCTGGAGCACATCGAGTGCAACGCGGCCTGCGACTTCGCGCCGGTCGTGATGGTCAACTGGGAGTTCTTCGACAACCAGACCGTGGCGAGCGCGAAGAGCCTCGTCGACGACCTGCGCGCGGGAACACAGGTCGAGCCGACGCGCGGTGCCCCCCTGTGCTCCTTCAAGGACACCGCCCGCATCCTGGCGGGCTTCCCCGACGAGCGGGCCGGCGCGGTCGAGGCGAGCGGCGGCGCGGGCCCCGCCTCGCTGATCGGCCTCCGGCTGGCCAAGGGGGAGACGGGCTCCGCCCGCGTGGTGCACCCGCGGGGGTCCGGAGCTCCCCAGGACGGAGCGCCGCACGCCCCGTCCCCGGCCGAGCACCTCAGTTCGCACGACGCGCCGCAGGACACGGCGGCCTCCGACCCGGCCAACCCGGCCGGGCCCGCTGCCGAGGAGGGGGAGTGATGACCTTGTCCACTCAATACGGGGGCACCTCCCGGCCCGAGACCGGCGGTGAGAGCAGTCCCGAGAAGCTGCTCTCGCCGGTGCTGTCGGCCTTCTGGGACGAGGACAGGTCCTGGTCGCTGGACGTGTACCGCAGGCACGAAGGGTACGAGGGCCTGCGCAAGGCGCTCGCCATGTCACCGGACGACCTCATCGCGTACGTGAAGGACTCCGGTCTGCGCGGGCGCGGCGGCGCGGGATTCCCCACCGGAATGAAATGGCAGTTCATTCCGCAGGGCGACGGAAAGCCTCACTATCTAGTTGTCAACGCCGACGAATCGGAACCGGGGACCTGTAAGGACATCCCGCTCCTCTTCGCGAACCCGCACAGCCTCATCGAGGGCATTGTGATCGCCTGTTATGCGATCCGGTCGTCGCATGCGTTCATCTATCTGCGGGGTGAGGTCGTCCCCGTGCTGCGGCGCCTGCACGAGGCCGTCCGCGAGGCCTACGCGGCGGGCTTCCTCGGCGAGAACATCCTGGGCAGCGGACTCGATCTCCAGCTCACCGTGCACGCGGGCGCGGGCGCGTACATCTGCGGTGAGGAGACCGCGCTGCTCGACTCGCTCGAAGGCCGCCGTGGACAACCGCGACTTCGTCCTCCTTTCCCTGCGGTCGCGGGTCTTTATGCCTGTCCGACTGTTGTGAACAACGTCGAGTCGATCGCGTCGGTTCCCGCGATTCTCCACAAGGGCAAAGAATGGTTCCGCTCGATGGGAAGCGAGAAGTCCCCGGGCTTCACGCTCTACTCGCTCAGCGGCCACGTCACCAGCCCCGGCCAGTACGAGGCCCCGCTCGGCATCACCCTCCGTCAGCTCCTCGACATGAGCGGCGGCATCCGGGCCGGACACCGCCTCAAGTTCTGGACGCCGGGCGGCTCCTCGACCCCGATGTTCACCGACGAGCACCTCGACGTCCCTCTTGACTACGAAGGAGTGGGCGCCGCGGGTTCCATGCTCGGCACGAAAGCACTCCAGTGCTTCGACGAGACGACCTGCGTCGTCCGGGCCGTCACACGGTGGACCGAGTTCTACGCCCACGAGTCCTGCGGCAAGTGCACGCCCTGCCGCGAGGGCACGTACTGGCTCGTGCAGCTGCTGCGCGACATCGAGGCGGGCAAGGGCGTCATGTCCGACCTCGACAAGCTGAACGACATCGCCGACAACATCAACGGCAAGTCCTTCTGCGCTCTCGGCGACGGCGCCGCCTCGCCGATCTTCTCCTCCCTCAAGTACTTCCGCGAGGAGTACGAGGAGCACATCACGGGACGCGGCTGCCCCTTCGACCCCGCCAAGTCGACGGCCTGGGCCGACAAGGACAAGCACACGGAGGTGAACGCATGACCGTGACCACAAGCGCTCCCTCCGGAGGCGGGGAGGCGGCGGTCCCGCCGGAGGATCTCGTCTCGCTGACCGTCGACGGCATCGAGATCAGCGTGCCCAAGGGCACCCTGGTCATCCGCGCCGCCGAGCAGCTCGGCATCGAGATTCCCCGCTTCTGCGACCACCCCCTCCTCGACCCGGCCGGTGCCTGCCGCCAGTGCATCGTCGAGGTCGAGGGCCAGCGCAAGCCCATGGCGTCCTGCACGATCACCTGTACGGACGGGATGGTCGTCAAGACTCATCTCACCTCTCCTGTCGCCGAGAAGGCCCAGAAGGGTGTGATGGAGCTCCTGCTCATCAACCACCCGCTGGACTGCCCGGTCTGCGACAAGGGCGGCGAGTGCCCCCTGCAGAACCAGGCCATGTCCCACGGCCACTCCGAGTCCCGCTTCGAGGGAAAGAAGCGGACGTACGAGAAGCCGGTACCGATCTCCACCCAGGTGCTGCTCGACCGTGAGCGGTGCGTGCTGTGCGCCCGCTGCACCCGGTTCTCCAACCAGGTCGCGGGCGACCCGATGATCGAGCTGATCGAGCGCGGCGCGCTCCAGCAGGTCGGCACCGGCGAGGGCGACCCCTTCGAGTCGTACTTCTCCGGGAACACCATCCAGATCTGCCCGGTCGGCGCGCTCACCTCCGCGGCGTACCGATTCCGCTCCCGGCCCTTCGACCTCGTCTCGTCGCCCTCGGTGTGCGAACACTGCTCCGGCGGCTGCGCGACCCGCACCGACCACCGCCGCGGCAAGGTCATGCGGCGCCTCGCGGCCGACGACCCCGAGGTCAACGAGGAGTGGATGTGCGACAAGGGACGCTTCGGCTTCCGGTACGCGCAGCAGCGTGACCGGCTGACGACGCCCCTGGTCCGCGGTGAGTCCGGGGCCCTGGAGCCCGCCTCATGGCCCGAGGCACTGGAAGCGGCCGCGCAGGGACTCCTGGCCGCCCGCTCCCGGTCCGGTGTCCTCACCGGCGGCCGCCTGACCGTCGAGGACTCCTACGCGTACAGCAAGTTCGCGCGCGTGGCCCTCGACACGAACGACATCGACTTCCGCGCGCGCGTGCACAGCGGCGAGGAGGCCGACTTCCTGGCCGCCCGCGTCGCCGGACGCGGCCGGGACCTCGACGGTACGGGCGTCACGTACACCGCCCTGGAGAAGGCCCCCGCGGTCCTGCTCGCCGGACTCGAGTCCGAGGAGGAGGCCCCCGGCGTCTTCCTGCGGCTTCGCAAGGCGTGGCGCGGACACGGACAGCGGACCTTCGCGCTGGCCACGCACACGACCCGCGGCCTCGAGAAGGCCGGCGGCACGCTGCTGTCGGCCGCGCCCGGCACCGAGACCGAGTGGCTGGACGCGCTCGCCTCCGGAGCGGGCCTCGAGGGCGAGGGCGCGAAGGCCGCCGAGGCACTGCGCGCCGAAGGCGCCGTCATCGTCGTCGGTGAGCGGCTGGCCTCCGTGGCCGGCGGGCTCACCGCCGCCGTACGGGCCGCCTCCGCGACCGGCGCCCAACTGGTGTGGATCCCGCGCCGGGCCGGCGAACGCGGCGCGATCGAGGCGGGGGCGATGCCCTCGCTGCTGCCCGGCGGACGCCCTGCCACCGACCCGCGCGCGCGGGACGAGGTCATCCAGGCCTGGAGGATCGCCGCACTGCCGCACCGCCACGGACGCGACACCGGACAGATCGTCGAGGCCGCCGCCGCCGGTGAACTCTCCGCGCTCGTCGTGGCGGGCGTCGAGGTCGCCGACCTCCCCGACCCGGCACGCGCGCGTGCGGCACTCTCCGCGGTGGGCTTCCTGGTGTCGCTGGAGCTGCGTCCCAGCGAGGTCACCGAGCACGCGGACGTCGTGTTCCCCGTCGCCGCGGTCGCCGAGAAGGCCGGCACCTTCCTCAACTGGGAAGGCCGGGCGCGTCTCTTCGAAGCCGCCCTCAAGCCCGACCAGATGACCCGCCGGGTGGCGCCCACCGACGCGCGTGTCCTGCAGATGCTGGCCGACGCCATGGACGTACACCTGGGACTGCCCGACCTGCGCACCGCGCGCGCGGAGCTGGACCGGCTCGGTGCCTGGGACGGGCCGCGGGCCACCGGACCCGCACAGGCCGCGGCCGTGCTGCCGCGGCCCGCCGCCGGGGAGGCAGTCCTCGCCGGACACCGGCTGCTGCTCGACCAGGGCCGCCTCCAGGAGGGCGACGAGGCACTCGCCGGGACCCGGCACGCCGCCCAGGCGCGCGTGTCGGCCGCCACGGCCGCCGAGGCGGGCGTCAAGGACGGCGACACGCTGGCCGTGACAGGACCCGCCGGTGTGGTCGAACTCCCGCTGCGGATCACGGAGATGCCCGACCGCGTGGTGTGGCTCCCGCTGAACTCCGCCGGGGGAGGCGTCGCCTCGGACACGGGGGCGCTGCCCGGCGCACTCGTCCGCATCGGACCGGCGACGCTCGCCACCGAGGCCCCCAAGGAGGTGGAGGCATGACCGGAAACCTCGCCGCGCCGGTGTACCTGGCCGCGGAGGACCTCTCCATGTTCGGCCGTGACCCCTGGTGGCTGGTCGTCATCAAGGCGGTCTTCTGCTTCGCCTTCCTGATGATCACCGTGCTCTTCTCCATCGTGTGGGAGCGCAAGGTCGTCGCCTGGATGCAGCTGCGGATCGGCCCCAACCGGCACGGCCCCTGGGGCATGCTCCAGTCGCTCGCCGACGGCGTGAAGCTGATGCTCAAGGAAGACCTGATCGTCAAGCGCGCGGACAAGGTGGTCTACGTCCTCGCGCCGATCGTGGCGGCCATCCCGGCCTTCATGGCGATCGCCGTGATCCCCTTCGGACCGGCCGGCAACGAGATCTCGATCCTCGGCCACCGCACGACGATGCAGCTCACCGACCTGCCGATCGCGATGCTCTACATCCTCGCGGTCGCCTCGGTGGGCATCTACGGCATCGTCCTCGCGGGCTGGTCGTCCGGGTCGACGTACCCGCTGCTCGGCGGTCTGCGCTCGTGCGCGCAGATGATCTCGTACGAGATCGCCATGGGCGCCGCGTTCGCGTCGGTGTTCCTGTACTCCGGTTCGATGTCGACCTCGGAGATCGTCGCCCAGCAGCAGGACCGCTGGTACATCCTGCTGCTGCCGGTGTCGTTCCTGATCTACGTCGTGACGATGATCGGTGAGACCAACCGGGCCCCGTTCGACATGCCGGAGTCCGAGGGCGACCTGGTCGGCGGCTTCAACACCGAGTACTCGTCCATCAAGTTCGCGCTGTTCATGCTCGCCGAGTACGTGAACATGGTGACCGTCTCGGCGGTCTCCGTGACGCTCTTCCTGGGCGGCTGGCGGGCCCCGTGGCCGATCAGCACCTTCTGGGAGGGCGCGAACCACGGCTGGTGGCCGATGCTCTGGTTCGTCATCAAGGTCCAGCTGCTGTTGTTCTTCTTCATCTGGCTGCGCGGCACGCTCCCGCGTGTCCGTTACGACCAGCTGATGAAGCTCGGCTGGAAGGTCCTGATCCCGGTCTCGGTGGTCTGGCTGATGCTCGTCGCGACCGTACGGACGCTTCGCAACGAGAACTACGACTTCGCCGACATCGCCCTGTACGTGGCCGGCGCCGTCCTCGTCCTGCTGTTGCTCTCCTTCGTCGCCGACATGTTCCGCGACCGGAAGGGCGCGAAGGAGGCGCCGGACGAACCCGTCGCCTTCGACCCGATGGCGGGCGGGTTCCCCGTGCCGCCACTGCCGGGACAGGAGCTGCCGCCGGTACCCCGGCGCCGCCCGCGCCGGGAGCGGGAGTTGATTGTCAGTGGCGGACCCGATACTGCCAGTGACGGATCCGATGGACCTCGTGACGGAAAGGAGGCGTCCGATGGCTGATGAGCAGAAGGAGACCAAACCCGGTTTCCAGAATCCCGTCGCAGGCTTCGGCGTGACCTTCAAGGCCATGTTCAAGAAGCGGCTGACCGAGCAGTATCCGGAGCAGCAGAAGACCACAGCCCCGCGCTTCCACGGCCGGCACCAGCTCAACCGCCATCCGGACGGCCTGGAGAAGTGCATCGGCTGCGAGCTGTGCGCCTGGGCCTGCCCTGCGGACGCCATCTACGTGGAGGGCGCGGAGAACACCGAGGAGGAGCGCTACTCCCCGGGCGAGCGGTACGGGCGGGTCTACCAGATCAACTACGCCCGCTGCATCCTGTGCGGCCTGTGCATCGAGGCGTGCCCCACGCGCGCGCTCACGATGACCAACGAGTTCGAGCTGGCCGACAGCAGCCGCGCCAACCTCATCTACACCAAGGAGCAGCTGCTCGCCGGCCTGGAGGAGGGCATGGTCGAGTCTCCGCACTCGATCTTCCCGGGCATGGACGAGCAGGACTACTACCAGGGGCTGGTCACCGAGGCCGCGCCGGGCACGGAACCGCAGGTCGCCCACTCCAAGGGTGAGGTCCCGCAGGACGGCTCCTCGACCTTCGGCGAGGGCGAACCCGCGTCGGGGCAGGTGATCGGCCGATGAGCGCGCAACTCGCCGCCCACTCCAGCTCGCTGGCGGCCTATTCGACCTCCACCGGTGAGGCCGTCCAGTTCTGGGTTCTCGGTACCGTCGCCGTGATCGGCGCCCTGTGCACCGTCTTCATGAAGAAGGCCGTGCACAGCGCGCTCTGCCTCGCCGGGACCATGATCGTCCTGGCGGTGTTCTACCTCGCCAACGGCGCGTACTTCCTGGGCATCGTGCAGGTCGTCGTCTACACCGGCGCGATCATGATGCTGTTCCTCTTCGTGGTCATGCTCGTCGGTGTCACCGCGGCGGACTCCCTCAAGGAGACCATCAAGGGCCAGCGCTGGCTGGCCCTCCTGTGTGGCCTCGGCTTCGGCATCCTGCTCTGCGCGGGCATCGGAAACGCGTCGCTGACGGAGTTCAACGGCCTGGCCCAGGCCAACTCCGCCGGCAACGTGGAAGGGCTCGCCACCTTCATCTTCACGAAGTACGTCTTCGCCTTCGAGATCACCGGCGCCCTGCTCATCACGGCCGCCGTCGGTGCCATGGTGCTCACCCACCGCGAGCGCACCGAGCGGGCGAAGACCCAGCGCGAGCTGGCCGGGGAGCGCGTACGCGCGAACAAGCAGCTGCCGCCGCTGCCCGCCCCCGGCGTCTACGCCCGGCACAACGCGGTGGACATCGCCGGTCTCCTCCCGGACGGCACCCCGTCCGAGCTCACCGTCATCAAGACGCTGCGCGACCGCGGCCAGATCCGCGACGTGTCGAACGAGGCGATCAGCGACCTCAAGGCCCTGGAGCAGCGCTCCGAGGAGCGGCTCGGCCGCGAGGACCGTGAAGAGGAGGCCGCGAAGTGAACCCCGTCAACTACCTCTACCTCGCCGCCCTGTTGTTCACGATCGGCGCCACAGGCGTCCTGATCAGGCGTAACGCGATCGTGGTGTTCATGTGCGTCGAGCTCATGCTCAACGCCTGCAACCTCGCGTTCGTCGCCTTCTCCCGGATGCACGGCAATCTCGACGGCCAGATCATCGCCTTCTTCACGATGGTCGTCGCCGCCGCGGAGGTCGTGGTCGGGCTCGCGATCATCGTGTCGCTGTTCCGTTCCCGCCACTCGGCCTCGGTCGACGACGCCAGCCTGATGAAGCTGTAAGGGGCTGAATCGTGGAGAACCTGATTGCGCTGCTCGTCGCGGCGCCTCTGCTCGGAGCGGCGGTACTGCTGTGCGGCGGCAGGCGGCTCGACGCCGTCGGCCACTGGATCGGCACGGTCCTCGCGTCCGCCTCCTTCGTGATCGGCGCGATCCTCTTCGCCGACATGCTGGGCAAGGACGCCGAGCACCGGGCCATCGGCCAGCACCTGTTCAGCTGGATCCCCGTCGAGGGCTTCCAGGCCGACATCGCCTTCCAGCTCGACCAGTTGTCGATGACGTTCGTGCTGCTGATCACGGGCGTCGGCTCGCTGATCCACGTGTACTCGATCGGGTACATGGAGCACGACGAGCGGCGCCGCCGCTTCTTCGGCTACCTGAACCTGTTCCTCGCGGCGATGCTGGTGCTCGTCCTCGCCGACAACTACCTGCTGCTGTACGTCGGCTGGGAGGGCGTGGGTCTCGCCTCGTACCTGCTCATCGGCTTCTGGCAGCACAAGCCCAGCGCCGCCACCGCCGCGAAGAAGGCCTTCCTGGTCAACCGCGTCGGCGACATGGGCCTGTCGATCGCCATCATGCTCATGTTCACCACCTTCGGGACCTTCGCCTTCGGGCCGGTCCTGGAGGCCACCGGTGAGACGAGCGAGGGCAAGCTCACCGCCATCGCGCTGATGCTGCTGCTCGCCGCCTGCGGCAAGTCCGCCCAGGTGCCGCTGCAGTCCTGGCTCGGGGACGCGATGGAGGGCCCGACCCCGGTCTCGGCCCTCATCCACGCCGCGACGATGGTGACGGCGGGCGTGTACCTGATCGTCCGCTCCGCCGACATCTTCAACGCCTCCCCGGACGCCCAGCTCGTCACCACCGTCGTCGGCGCGGTCACGCTCCTCTTCGGTGCGATCGTCGGTTGTGCCAAGGACGACATCAAGAAGGCGCTCGCCGGTTCGACCATGTCGCAGATCGGCTACATGGTCCTCGCCGCGGGCCTCGGCCCCATCGGCTACGTCTTCGCGATCATGCACCTGGTGACGCACGGCTTCTTCAAGGCCGGGCTCTTCCTCGGCGCCGGTTCGGTCATGCACGGCATGAACGACGAGGTCGACATGAGGAAGTACGGCGGCCTCAGGAAGTACATGCCGGTCACCTTCGTGACGTTCGGCCTCGGCTACCTGGCCATCATCGGCTTCCCGGGTCTGTCCGGCTTCTTCTCCAAGGACAAGATCATCGAGGCGGCGTTCGCCAAGGGCGGCACCGAGGGCTGGATCCTCGGCGGCGTGGCCCTGCTGGGCGCGGCCATCACGGCGTTCTACATGACGCGCGTGATGCTGATGACGTTCTTCGGTGAGGAGCGCTGGCGGAACCGGCCGACCGCCTCCCCGGCGGAGGCGGACGTGGAACCGGCCGCCGAGCACCACGGAGCACACGCCGAGCCGCACCCGCACGAGTCCCCCCGGTCCATGACGATCCCCATGATCGTGCTGGCCTTCGGGTCGGTCTTCGCGGGCGCCTTCTTCGGCATCGGCGACCGCTTCGTGCACTGGCTGGAGCCCGTGACCGACCACGCGCACGGGCACCCGCCGATCGGCGCGACGACGGTCACGGCCGCCACGGTGGCCGTGATGGTCATCGGAGTCGGCCTCGCGTACCTCCAGTACGGGCGCCGTCCCGTCCCGGTCGTCGCCCCGCGCGGCTCCCTGCTCACCCGAGCCGCCCGGCGCGACCTCCTCCAGGACGACTTCAACCACGTCGTCCTCGTGCGCGGCGGCGAGCACCTCACGCGCTCCCTGGTGTACGTCGACCACACCCTGGTCGACGGGGTCGTCAACGGCACCGCGGCCTCGATGGGCGGTCTGTCCGGACGGCTCCGAAAGCTGCAGAACGGCTACGCGCGCTCGTACGCCGTCTCGATGTTCGGCGGTGCGGCGATCCTCATCGCCGCGACCCTGCTGATGAGGGCGGTCTGATACCGATGTCCTTTCCTCTGCTGACAGCGACGGCGGCGCTCCCGGCGATCGGGGCGATCGCCACGGCCGCCGTGCCGGCCGCGCGCCGCACCGCCGCCAAGTGGCTGGCGCTGCTTGTCTCCCTCGCCACGCTCGTCCTCGCCGTCGTCGTCCTGGTCCGCTTCGACCCCGACGGTGACCGCTACCAGCTCACCGAATCGCACGCCTGGATCAAGGACTTCGGGGTGCGGTACGAGCTGGGTGTCGACGGCATCGCGGTGGCGCTCATCGCGCTGACCGCCCTGCTGATCCCGTTCGTGATCCTCGCGGGCTGGCACGACGCCGACCCGCTGGAGACCCACAGCAGCCGCTGGCGGCCGACGCAGGGCTTCTTCGCCCTGATCCTCGGCGTCGAGGCGATGGTGATCATCTCCTTCGAGGCCACCGACGTCTTCCTCTTCTACATCTTCTTCGAAGCCATGCTCATCCCGATGTACTTCCTCATCGGCGGCTTCGGAGACCGGGCCCACGCGGGATCCGACGAGCACGCGGCGGCGCAGCGCTCGTACGCCGCCGTGAAGTTCCTCCTCTACAACCTGGCCGGCGGCCTGATCATGCTGGCCGCAGTGATCGGCCTCTACGTGGTGGCCGGGAACTTCTCGCTCCAGGAGATCGCCGAGGCCCGGGCCAACGGCTCGCTGGACATGGCGACCAACACCGAACGATGGCTCTTCCTGGGCTTCTTCTTCGCGTTCGCGGTGAAGGCGCCCCTGTGGCCGCTCCACACCTGGCTGCCCAACGCCATGGGGGAGGCCACCGCCCCGGTCGCCGTACTGATCACCGCGGTGGTCGACAAGGTCGGCACCTTCGCGATGCTCCGCTTCTGCCTCCAGCTCTTCCCGGAGGCCTCGAAGTGGGCGACGCCGGCCATCCTCGTACTCGCCCTGATCAGCATCATCTACGGGGCGCTGCTCGCGGTCGGCCAGCGCGACATCAAGCGGCTGGTGGCGTACGCGTCGATCTCGCACTTCGGCTTCATCATCATGGGCATCTTCGCGATGACCAGCCAGGGGCAGTCGGGCGCGACGCTCTACATGGTCAACCACGGGATCTCGACCGCCGCACTGATGCTGGTGGCCGGCTTCCTGATCTCGCGGCGGGGCTCGCGCCTGATCGCCGACTACGGAGGGGTGCAGAAGGTCGCACCGGTACTCGCCGGCACCTTCCTGATCGGCAGCCTCGCGACGCTGTCGCTGCCGGGACTCGCCCCGTTCGTGAGTGAGTTCCTGGTCCTGGTCGGTACGTTCGCCCGCTATCCGGTGATCGGGATCATCGCCACCTTCGGCATCGTCCTCGCCGCGCTCTACACCCTCGTCCTCTACCAGCGGACGATGACGGGCCCGGTGAAGCCCGAGGTGTCGGCCATGCCCGACCTCAGGGTGCGCGAGCTCGCGGTGGTCGCCCCGCTGATCGCCCTGCTGATCTTCCTCGGCGTCTACCCGAAGCCCCTCACCGACATCGTCAACCCGGCGGTCAAACAGACCATGTCCGACGTGCACAAGAAAGACCCGAAGCCCGACGTGGAGGCCGCCAAGTGAGCGCAACAGCCGTCCACAGCCTGTGGACAATGGCGGCGGATCCGATCGACAAGATCGACGCGCCGAACATCGAGTACGGGCAGCTGTCGCCCACCCTGATCGTCATCGGAGCGGCGATCATCGGGATTTTGGTCGAGGCCTTCGTGCCCCGCAAGTCCCGCTACTACGTCCAGCTCTTCGTGTCCGTCGTCGCCCTCGCCGCCGCCTTCGCCGCGGTCGTGGGACTCGCGGCGAGCGGATACGGCACCACGAAGGCCGGCGTCGCCGCGATGGGCGCCATCGCGGTGGACGGACCCTCGCTGTTCCTTCAGGGCACGATCCTGCTGGCCGGTGTGCTCGGCGTGTTCACGTTCGCCGAGCGGCGCCTCGACCCGGTGGCGCACGGCAACCGCGTCGACTCGTTCGCCGCGCAGGCCGCGTCCGTGCCGGGCAGCGACAGTGAGAAGTCCGCGGTCAAGGCCGGGTTCACCACCACCGAGGTGTTCCCGCTGCTGCTCTTCGCGATCGGCGGCATGCTCGTCTTCCCGTCGGCGAACGACCTGCTGACGCTGTTCATCGCACTGGAAGTCTTCTCGCTGCCGCTCTACCTGCTGTGCGCCGTGGCCCGCCGCAAGCGGATCATGTCGCAGGAGGCCGCGGTCAAGTACTTCCTGCTCGGCGCCTTCGCGTCCGCGTTCACCCTCTTCGGCATCGCCCTGCTCTACGGCTACGCCGGTTCGGTGTCGTACGCCACGATCGCGCAGGTCGTCGACGGCACGGTCGAGACGGTCAACCCCGCGCTCGCCGACACCATGGGCAACGACGCGCTGCTGCTCATCGGCGCCGCGATGGTCGTCATGGGCCTGCTGTTCAAGGTCGGCGCCGTGCCGTTCCACATGTGGACCCCGGACGTCTACCAGGGCGCGCCGACCCCGGTGACCGGCTTCATGGCCGCGGCGACCAAGGTGGCCGCGTTCGGCGCGCTGCTGCGGCTGCTGTACGTCGTACTGCCGGGCCTGCGCTGGGACTGGCGGCCGGTGATGATGGGCGTCGCGGTCGTCACCATGCTGGGCGGCGCGATCGTCGCGATCACCCAGACCGACATCAAGCGCCTCCTCGCGTACTCGTCGATCGCGCACGCGGGATTCATCCTCGCGGGTGTCATCGCGACCACGCCGGACGGTGTCTCGTCGGTGCTCTTCTACCTGGGCGCGTACTCCTTCGTGACGATCGGCGCGTTCGCGGTGGTCACCCTCGTACGGGACGCGGGCGGCGAGGCCACGCACCTGTCCAAGTGGGCCGGCCTCGGGCGCAGGTCGCCGCTGGTGGCGGCCGTGTTCGCGGTCTTCCTGCTGGCCTTCGCGGGCATCCCGCTGACCTCAGGGTTCTCGGGCAAGTTCGCCGTGTTCAAGGCGGCGGCCGAGGGCGGCGCGGGCTCACTGGTCGTGGTCGGTGTGATCTCGTCGGCCATCGCGGCGTTCTTCTACATCCGCGTGATCGTGCTGATGTTCTTCAGCGAGCCGCGCCCGGAGGGACCGACGGTCGCCGTGCCGTCGCCCCTGACGATGACGGCCATCGCGGTGGGTGTGGCGGTCACCCTGGTGCTCGGTGTCGCACCGCAGTACTTCCTCGATCTGGCAGGGCAGGCGGGCGTCTTCGTCCGCTGACGGCGGGGCCGGCGGACGTCACCGTCCGCCGGCGGCGTGGTTCTCGGGCCCCGGTTCCGTTGGGAACCGGGGCCCGAGGCGTTTTCGAGACGGCATCGGCGGATGCGTTCCGCAGATGTTCCGTCGCAGCCTGTGGATAACCCTGGGGCTGTCGGTGCGGACCCCTATCGTGGACGCAGTGGTCGAGGCACGACGTACGGGGGACGGGACGATGGGCGGGACGGGTGTGATGACAGAGGTGGCGGAGAGCGAAGCGCTCGGCACGCTCCACCGGGTCTTCGGTTACGAGGCCTTCCGAGGTGAGCAGGAAGCCGTCATCGAGCATGTGGTGAGCGGCGGGGACGCGGTCGTCCTGATGCCGACGGGCGGCGGCAAGTCGCTGTGCTACCAGATCCCGGCCCTGGTCAGACCGGGTACGGGCGTGGTGGTCTCACCCCTCATCGCGCTGATGCAGGACCAGGTGGACGCGCTGCGGGCGCTCGGCGTGCGCGCCGGGTTCATGAACTCCACGCAGGACTTCGACGAGCGGCGCACCGTCGAGGCCGAGTTCCTCGCGGGCGAGCTCGACCTGATCTACCTCGCTCCCGAGCGGCTGCGCCTGGAGTCCACGCTCGACCTCCTCAAGCGCGGAAAGATCTCCGTCTTCGCGATCGACGAGGCGCACTGCGTGTCGCAGTGGGGCCACGACTTCCGCCCCGACTACCTCTCGCTCTCCCTGCTGGGCGAGCGCTGGCCGGACGTACCGCGGATCGCGCTGACCGCCACGGCAACGGACGCCACGCACAAGGAGATCACCCAGCGCCTGGGCATGCCGGAGGCCCGGCACTTCGTGGCCAGCTTCGACCGGCCCAACATCCAGTACCGGATCGTGCCGAAGGCCGACCCCAAGAAGCAGCTGCTGTCCTTCCTCAAGGAGGAGCACCCGGGCGACGCGGGCATCGTGTACTGCCTCTCGCGCAACTCCGTCGAGAAGACGGCCGAGTTCCTCGCCCGCAACGGCATCGCGGCGGTCCCGTACCACGCGGGCCTCGACGCGGGCACGCGCGCCGCCCACCAGTCGCGGTTCCTGCGCGAGGACGGCCTCGTGGTGTGCGCGACCATCGCCTTCGGCATGGGCATCGACAAGCCGGACGTCCGGTTCGTCGCCCACCTCGACCTGCCGAAGTCCGTCGAGGGCTACTACCAGGAGACGGGCCGCGCCGGCCGCGACGGCCTGCCGTCCACGGCCTGGATGGCCTACGGCCTGAACGACGTCATACAGCAGCGCAAGATGATTCAGTCGAGCGAGGGCGACGAGGCGTTCCGGCGCCGGGCGGCCGCGCACCTCGAAGCGATGCTCGCCCTCTGCGAGACCGCCCAGTGCCGGCGCGGCCAGCTGCTCGCCTACTTCGGCCAGGATCCCGTGACCGAGGCCTGTGGGAACTGCGACACGTGCCTGGTCCCGCCCGAGACCTGGGACGGCACGGTCGCGGCCCAGAAGGTGCTGTCCACCGTGGTGCGGCTGCAGCGCGAGCGGGGACAGAAGTTCGGGGCGATCCAGATCGTCGACATCCTCCTCGGACGCAAGACGGCCAAGGTCATCCAGTTCGACCACGACCAGCTCTCCGTGTTCGGCATCGGCGAGGAACTGGCCGAGGGTGAATGGCGCGGCGTCGTACGGCAGATGCTGGCCCAGGGCCTCCTCGCGGTCGAGGGCGCGTACGGGACGCTGGTACTGACCGAGGCGAGCGGCACGGTGCTGCGGCGCGAGAGGGACGTGCCGCTGCGCAAGGAGCAGCCGAAGCCGGCTTCCTCCCGCGGCTCGTCGGGCTCGTCCGGCTCGTCCGGCTCCCGGGCCGAGCGCAAGGCCAAGGCGGCGGCAGCGGCGGCCGAGATGCCCTCCGAGCTGCTCCCCGCCTTCGAGGCCCTGCGCGCATGGCGTGCCGGTCAGGCCAAGGAACAGGGCGTCCCGGCGTACGTCATCTTCCACGACGCCACGCTGCGGGAGATCGCCATACTGTGGCCTGCCTCCGTCGCGGAGCTCGGCGGCATCAGCGGGATCGGCGAGAAGAAGCTCGCGACGTACGGAGAGGGCGTGGTCGGGGTGCTCGCGTCCCTGGAGCGGCCTTCCGGGGCCGCGGCGGGTGCGGGGAGCGGCGACGGACCGGCGCCGGAGGCTGCTCCGAGGGACGACGACCCGGGGCTGCACTGGCCCGAGATGGACGCGGAGCCCGAGCCGGAGGACTGGATGTAGGCAGCCCCGTCGGCGGAGGCGGCCCCTTCGGAATCCGCCCGGGCGGAGGCGCATCTCGGAAGCTCTTCGGGTGGTTGCCTCGGTCGGTGGTCGGTGGTCGGTGGTCGGTGGTCGGTGGTCGGTGGTCAGTGCTTGGTGCTTCGTGCTCGGTGCTCTGTGTGAGGCCCGTGCGGTACACGGGCCTCGTGTCACGGAGCTTCCACGCGGCGCAGGGCTCGTGAGGCGTACGCCCTGACGTCGGCGTCCGAGTCCGTCGTGGCCGTGGCGAGGGCTGCCCGGGCGGCATCGGCGCCCAAGGCGGCCGAGGCGGCTGAAGAGCTGGTGTCCACGGACTCGGGGTCCACGGGCTCTGTGTCCACGGGCTTGGTGTCCACGGGTGCGGTGTGCCGGACGAGTGCCAGGACCGCGGCCTTCCGGACGTCCGCGTTCGGATCGCCCAGGGCCTTGGCGAGGGTCGGCACGGCGGTCTCGGCGTCCGCCGCGGACAGCGCGGTGGCGGCGCCGGCCCGGACCTGCCAGGCGGGGTCGGTCTGGGCGTGGACGGCACGAGTGGCCAGCGGCGTGGGGCAACCCGTGCCGGCCAGCGCGGCGAAGGCGGCACCGCGGACCAGGGCATCCGGGTCCTCGGTGAGACGGTCGAGCGCCGCGAGGACGACATCGGATCCGGTGCCGGTGGCAGCTCCGACCCCCGGGGCGGGCCTGGGACCGGCGGCGGCTGCGGTCGTTTCGCGGTCCGGGCCCACCGTGGCCAGGGCCTTGGCCACGGTCACCCGGACCTCGCGGGAGTGGTCGGCCGCCGCGAGGGCCAGGGCGTGGGCCGCGTCGACGGAGACCAGCGCCCGGACCGCTTCGATGCGGACCGAGGTGTCGGGGTCGTCCAGCGCGGGGGCGAAGAGATCGGCGTCGCCCAGCCGCAGGGCTCGCAGGACGTCGAGAGCGGCGGCCCGGACGACGGGGTCGGGTTGGGCGAGGGCCTGCGTGAGGGGGGCGCGCAGGGCCGGTTCGGGCGTGAGCGTCTCGACGAGTTCACGCAGGGAGGCCGCGGCGGCGGCGCGCACGGCACGGTCGGTGTCGGCGAGAGCGGTGGCCAGCGCCGGTCCCGTGCCGGCGGGGGCGGTCTCGGTGAGGACGGTGACGGCCGCCCTCCTGAGGGCGGGATCCGGGTCGGTCAAGTAGGGCCGGACCAAGTCGAGTTCGGGCTCCTCCTCGGCGAGGGCGAGAAGTGCCAGGAGCCTCGGCGAGGCGTCGGCGGCCGCGCCGGATTCGGTGCCGGAAGCCCCGGTGTCGGTGCCGGTATCGGTATCGGTTTCGGGCGTCTCGGGGGTGGTCGGTCGGGTCGCGACCGGTGCCGCGTCCCGTGCGCCCGCCGTGGCGACGCCCTCCGGGTGGACCTCACCGATGTACCGGGAGGACCCGCCGACCGGGGCGAAACCGTCGACGGGGACGGCGTAGGGAGCGACGGGACGAGCGGTGAACTCCATCGAACCGGAGGGGGACTTGTGCAGGTCGAGGTGGTGGAACCAGGAGGAGTCGTCGCGCGCGGGATGGTCCGTGCGGTCGTGGTAGAGGCCCCAGCGGGATTCCGTGCGGGCCAGCGAGGCGCGGGCCGCCATCTCCGCGCAGTCGCGGATGAAGGTGACCTCCGCGCACCGCATCAGCTCGTGCGGGGTGCGCCCGCCCATCTCGGAGATGTCCGTACGCATCCGCTCGAAGGACTCCAGGGCGAGCGACAGCCGGGCACCGGACTTGGGCGGGGCCACGTAGTCGTTCACGAAGCGGCGGAGCTTGTACTCGACCTGGGGCTGCGGCGGTCCCTCCGGGTTGCGCAACGGGCGGTAGATCAGCTCGTGCGCCTCGCGCAGCTGATCCTGGGGCAACTCGCCTTCGTGGGCGCGGTACTGGGCGGCGTCCGCCCCCGCGAGGTCCCCGAAGACGAACGCGCCGATCATGTAGTTGTGCGGGACGCACGCCAGGTCCCCGGCGGCGTACAGCCCCGGCACGGTCGTACGCGCGTGGTCGTCGACGCGTACGCCGGAAGCCGAGTGCCCGCCGCACAGGCCGATCTCGGAGATGTGCATCTCGACGTCGTGGGTGCGGTAGTCGTGGCCGCGTCCGGCGTGGAAGGTGCCGCGCGTGGGCCGCTCGGTGGAGTGCAGGATCGACTCCAGCGAGGAGATCGACTCCTCGGGGAGATGGCTGAGTTTCAGGTAGACCGGGCCCCGGTCCGAGGCGACCTCCGCGGCGAACTCCGCCATCATCTGGCCCGACCAGTAGTCGGAGTCGACGAAGCGTTCGCCGTGCCGGTTGACCTGGTAACCGCCGAAGGGGTTGGCGACGTACGCGCAGGCGGGGCCGTTGTAGTCCTTGATCAGCGGGTTGATCTGGAAGCACTCGATGCCGGTGAGCTCGGCGCCGGCGTGGTAGGCCATGGCGTAACCGTCACCGGCGTTGGTGGGGTTCTCGTACGTGCCGTAGAGGTAGCCCGAGGCGGGCAGGCCGAGACGGCCGCAGGCGCCGGTTGCCAGGATCACCGCGCCCGCGCGGACGGTGACGAACTGCCCGGTGCGGGTGTTGAAGCCCGCGGCGCCCACCGCGCGGCCCCCGTCCGTCAGGACACGCACCGGCATCACGCGGTTCTCGATCCGGATGCGTTCGCGCATCTCGCGCCGCCGCAGCTGCCGGTAGAGGACCTTCTTCACGTCCTTGCCCTCGGGCATCGGCAGCACGTACGAGCCGGACCGGTGGACCTGGCGGACCGCGTACTCGCCGTACTCGTCCTTCTCGAACTTCACCCCGTACGACTCCAGCCGCTGGACCATCGCGAAGCCGCGGGTCGCGGTCTGGCGCACGGTGGACTGGTCGACGATGCCGTCGTTGGCGCGGGTGATCTCGGCGACGTAGTCGTCGGGTTCGGCGCGGCCGGGAATGACCGCGTTGTTGACGCCGTCCATGCCCATGGCGAGCGCGCCGGAGTGCCGCACGTGTGCCTTCTCCAGCAGCAGCACGTCGGCCCCGTGCTCGGCGGCGGTCAGCGCCGCCATCGTGCCGGCCGTGCCGCCGCCGATGACGAGGACGTCGCAGGAGAGCTCCTCGGCGTCACCGAGGGCGGGAATCTCCAGGAGGGTGTCACGGGTGTCCGGGGTGTCCACCAGGGTGCCTTTCAGGTGCTGAGAGAAGCGAGGACTTCGCGCCGCAGGGCCACCCGCGCCGGGTCGTCGTGCGCGGTACGGTCGCGCGGACGGGGCACCTCGCGCACGGCGGTCAGCCGGCCGGAGCCGAGAAGCGCCACGCGGTCCCCGAGGAACAGGGCCTCGTCCACGTCATGGGTGACGAAGACGACGGTCGCGCCCGTGCCGTGCAGCACCTCCACCAGCAGGTCCTGCATGCCGGCCCGGGTCTGGGCGTCGAGGGCGCCGAACGGCTCGTCCATCAGGACCGCACGCGGGCCCGGGGCGAGCGCTCGGGCCAGTTGCGCGCGCTGGCGCTGGCCCCCGGAGACGTGGTGCGGCAACTGTCCCGACCGGTCGGCGAGTTGGACGCGGCCGAGCCAGGACTCGGCCTGGCGCCTGCGTTCACCGCGTGACAACCCCTGGATGGCCAGGGGCAGTTCGACGTTCGCTCGCAGGGTGCGCCAGGGGAGCAGGGCGTCCTCCTGGAAGACCAGGGCACGGTCCGCCGCAGGTTCGTCGATGCGCACGCCGTCCTGCTCCGCCGTTCCGGCCAGGGGCGGCAGCAGTCCGGCCAGGGTGCGCAGCAGGGTCGACTTGCCGCAGCCCGAGGGGCCCACGACGGTGAGGATCTCGCCGGGGGCGACGTCCAGGTCGACGCGGTCCAGGGCGGTGGCGTCCGGGCGGCCGAGCGTGGCCGAGCGGAGGGTGAGCCGGGTGCCGCGCACCGGTGCGGGCGCCCGGACCGGTGCCGTACCGGTGGAGGTCCGGGTCTCAGACGAGGTGCTCATCGCGCGCCTCCTCGGTGCGGCCGGTGGTGCGGCCGGTGGTGGGGGAGGGGCCGGCGGGCGGGGCGCCCTTCGGTGTCCGGGTGCGCGCTCCGGGCACGTAGGAGGTGCGAGGCAGCCAGTGGGTCAGGCGGCGGCCCAGCAGTTCCACGGCCGTGGAGGTGAGCCAGCCCAGCACTCCGATGGTCACCATGCCGACGAAGACGCCGGGGTAGTCGACCACGGTGTAGTCCTGCCAGGTGCGGTAGCCGACGCCGTACTGGCCGGAGATCATCTCGGCGGAGATGACACAGATCCACGAGACACCGATGCCGACCGAGAGGCCGCCGAAGATGCCGGGCAGGGCACCCGGCAGGACGACCGAGCCGAGAATCCTCCACCGGCCGCCGCCCATCGTGCGTACCGCCTCCTCCCAGGCGGGGGCCAGGGCCCGGACCGCGTGCCGGGCGGAGACCAGGACCGGGAAGTAGGCCGCCGTGAAGGTGATGAAGACGATGCCCTGTTCGTTGGAGGGGAAGAGGAGGATCGCGACGGGGACGAGGGCGATGGCCGGGATCGGGCGGATGACCTCCAGCAGCGGGCCGAGCAGGTCCTCGGCGAGGCGCGAGCGTGCCACGAGCACGCCCGTCGCGACTCCCAGGACGGCCGCGAGCAGGAAGCCGGTGAGGATCCGGGTGAGGCTGTCGGTGAGGTCGGTCCAGTAGTCGGGGCCGGCCAGGCGGTCGGCGAACGTACGGGCCACGTCGGCGACCGTGGGGAACTGCGAGAAGCGCAGCCACAGGTCGATGTTCAGGCTGGTCAGCAGCTGCCACAGCCCCAGGGCGGCCGCCAGTGAGGCCGCCCGCAGCGCGTACCGGGTCACGACGCCCGCTCCAGTGCGGTGTCGTAGGTGACGATGCGGGCGCCCGCGTGGCCGGCGGCGTACGCCTTCGCGGTCGCCGGGGTGACGAAGGGCAGCAGCTCTTCGCCGTCGGCCACCCACACCGCCCTGTCGGCGAACCACGGGGTGCCGGTGGTGGCGTCGGGGACGTAGGCGGCGCGGATGCCGTCCTTGTGCTTCGCGACGTAGGCCAGCAGTTCGGCGGGCGTTTTGAAGGCACGCGTCTCGGAGGCGCCCTTGGCCCACACCTCGCTCGCCGCCGGTGCGGGCGCCGAGGCCAGGCGCTCGGCGTAGTCCGGGCCGAGAGCCTTCCTGACGTACCGGTCGTCGACGAAGGAGGCCACGTCCACGTCCCCCGTCAGCTTCGCCGACTTCAGGATCGAGACGTCCTTCTTCAGGGCGGAGACGAGCTTCGGCTTGATGGCCGGGTCGAAGGTGGCGATGCCGTGCGCGCCGTTGTAGAGGTACACGACCTCGGCGGGCAGCGCGGTCGCCTTCGCGACCTTCTCCGCAGCGGTCACCGGATGGTCGTGCAGGTAGTCCGTCGCTTGCGACTGCGCCTTGAGGAAGGCTTCGAGGACGGCGGGGCGCTTCTGCGCGAAGTCCTCGCGGGCGGTGACTCCGTGGAAGGTCGGCAGGTTCAGTTCGGCGCCGTCGTAGAGGGCCTTCGCCTTGCCCTGGAAGGCGAGCAGGCCCGGCCACGCGACGAACTGCGACAGCGCGTCCGTGCTGCCCGCCGAGAGCGCCGAGGCCCCCACCGCGGGCTGCTGGTTGAGCTTCTCGATGCCCTTGTCCGGGTCGATCCCGGCGCGCTGCAGGGCCCGTACGAGGGTGCCGTCGGCCGCCGAGCCGATGCTCGTGGACACCTTCCTGCCGCGCAGGTCCTTCAGGGAGGCGAGCTTCGAGTCCGGTGCGGTGACGATGGTGTTGAGGCCGCCGCGCAGGTTGTATCCGGTGACGGAGACGAGGCGGGTGGGACGGCCCAGCTGCTTGCCGCGGGCCGCGTTGATGAGGAGGGGGAAGTCGCCCATCGAACCGATGTCGATCTTCCCGGCGGTCATCTGGGCGGTGATCGGGGCGCCGGTCGCGTAGTCCTGCCAGTCCACCTTGTAGGTGACGCCGTCGCCCAGCGCGTTCAGCTGTTTCTCGAAGTAGCCGAGGGAGCGCAGGAGCGTGCCCGCCGTGACCGTGTTGATCGTCTTGGACTGGTAGCCGACGGTGACGGTGACCGTGGAGGCGTCGCCGGCCTCGGCGTCACCGCCGCAGCCGGCCAGCGGGAACAGAAGGGCGACCGCGGTGACCGCGACCGCGGAACGCTTCAGGGCCGGACGCTTCGGGACCGGCCGTTTCGAAGCCGGACGTTTCCTGATCGGGCGCTGCAAGGCCAGGGGTGTCATGGGGATTCGGGCCTCTCACCGGAGCAGATAGGGCATGTTGACCGTGACGGCTCCGGTGGGGCAGCGGGCCGCGCACGGGCCGCAGTACCAGCACTCGTCGACGTGCATGTAGGCCTTGCCGTTGCTGTTGTCGATGGCGAGGGAGTCCAGGGGGCACATGTCCACACAGAGCGTGCAGCCGTCGATGCACTTCGACTCGTCGATGGTCACGGGCACGTCGGCCCGCTGGGGCGCCAAGGGCATGGCTGTCTCCAGGGAGGTCCTGCTGATACGGGAAAGGGGGCGCGGTCAGAGCGAGCGGCGCAGCAGACCGCTCATGGTGATGCGGTCACCGCGGAAGCGGATGAACTCGAGGTCGACGGGGCGGCCGTCGGCGAGGTGCGTGAGGCGTTCCAGCATGAGGACGGCCGAGCCGCGCGGGGCCTGGAGCACGGTCGCGGAGTGCGCGTCCGCGTTGACGGCCTCCAGGGTGATCTCGGCGTGCCCGAGCGGCTGTCCGGTGATGGCTTCCAGGAGGCGGAAGACATCGGTGTTCTCCAGGTCGGCGCCGAGCAGAGCGGTGCCGAGGTCGAGGGGGATGTAGGTGAGGTCGAGGGAGAGCGGCAGGCCGTTCAGCCGCCGCAGCCGCTCGATGTAGAGGACGTCGGCACCGACGGGTACGCGGAGCCGTTCCGCGACGGGGGCCGGCGCGGCGACCGGGCCGGCCGAGCGGACCTCGTTGCTGACCCGGCCGTGTTCGCGCAGGGTCTCCGCGAGTCCCATCAGCCGGTCGAGCCCGTGCGGGTACTTCTCGGCGACGACGACCGTGCCGACCCCCGGCAGCCGTTCCACCAGGCCCTCGGCCCGCAGCAGGTCGAGTGCCTGGCGCACGGTGCCCCGCGAGGCGCGGTAGTCGGTCCCGATGGCCGCCTCGTGCGGCAGTGTGCCGTCCGGGAAGCCGCCTGCCAGTACCTGGTGGCGCAGCAGGTCGGCGAGTTGCCTGGCCCGGTCCGCGCGCAGCCGACGCCGGTGGGCCGCGACGGTGGTCGCGCCCTGGCCGGCGTGTTCTCGGATGCGTTCGGTGGGCATGCGACGGACCATACCCAGGGGGTACGCGATGTGGTGTTGCAAGAGTGTTGCGCCACCATCGGCTCCGCCGGACGGATGGCTGACCTGCGGTTTCCTACGGGCGGCGACAAGATCTGCCACTGTCGGCCCGACTGGGGAGCGGCCGCTCACAGTGCCGTGCCGACGCCGCCACGTCCTGCCGGAACGGCGGCCTCCACCGCCCCGCTCCGGCCGGACGGCCGCCTCTGCCGGGCTGCCCCCGTTGGAACGGCGGCCTCCACCGGGCTGTCTCTGCCGAGTTGTCTCCGCTGGAACGGCCGCTTTCCCCGGGGTGCCCCTGCTGGAATGGCCGCCTCTGCCGGGCTGCCCCGGCCGGAACGGTCGCCTCTGCCGAGCAGTCCCCGCTGGAACGGCCGCTTTCACCTTGCTGGCGCCGCCGGACCGATCGACCGTCCGCGCGGTCACGCACGCGCGGACGGTCGCCCGCCTTCCCGCGGACGTGTGGCCGCTCACCCCTGGTTGGCCGCGGTGCCTCCCCGAGCGGGCAGCCCGCCCGCCCCCGGGGGCGCGTGCTCAGGCGCCCGGGGCGATCCGGCCCGTCACTTCGCCGAGTCCCACCCGCGTCCCGTCCGGGCCGGGGGCCCAGGCCGTCAGGGTCACGACGTCGCCGTCCTCCAGGAACGTCCGCTTGCCGTCCGGGAGGTCGAGGGTGTCGCGGCCGTTCCAGGTCAGCTCCAGGAGCGAGCCCCGCTCGCTCTCCGTGGGCCCGCTCACCGTGCCCGACCCGTAGAGGTCGCCCGTGCGCAGCGAGGCCCCGTTCACGGTCATGTGGGCGAGCTGCTGGGCGGCCGTCCAGTACATCGTGGAGAACGGCGGCTCGGACACCACATGGCCGTTGACGGCGACGGAGATGCGCAGGTCGTAGCCGCCCGGGTCCTCCGAGGCGTCGTCCAGATAAGGGAGGAGGGGGTGTGTGCGGGCCGGGGGCGCGACCCGGGCGTCGTCCAGTGCGTCGAGCGGTGTGATCCAGGCTGACACCGAGGTGGCGAAGGACTTGCCGAGGAAGGGGCCGAGGGGGACGTACTCCCAGGCCTGGAGGTCGCGCGCGGACCAGTCGTTGAGGAGGCAGAGACCGAAGACGTGTTCGCGGAAGTCGCTCAGCGGCACCGGTGTGCCCATCGCGGAGGGGGCGCCGACGACGAATCCGACCTCCGCCTCGATGTCCAGCCGGACGGACGGGCCGAAGACCGGCGCCGGGTCCGCCGGGGCCTTGCGCTGGCCGGCGGGGCGTACGACGTCCGTCCCGGAGACCACGACGGTGCCCGACCGGCCGTGGTAACCGATGGGCAGGTGCTTCCAGTTGGGGGTGAGGGAGTCCTCGGCGTCGGGACGGAAGATCTGGCCGACGTTCCGGGCGTGGTTCTCGGAGGCGTAGAAGTCGACGTAGTCGGCGACCTCGAAGGGGAGGTGGAGGGTCACCTCGGAGAGCGGGTGGAGCAGGGGCGCGACAGCCTCGCGGTGGGCGGGCACCGTCACCCACGCGGTGAGCGCGCGCCGCACGTCCGACCACGCGGTGCGGCCGGCCGCGAGCAGAGGGTTCAGCGAGGGGCGGGCGAGCAGGGAGGCGTACGGGGAGCCGAGTTCCACCGCCGCGGCCCCCGCGTCGAGGACGTGGTCGCCCAGCCGGACGCCCACGCTGCGCTGTTCGGAGCCGCTCAGGGAGAAGACGCCGTACGGAAGATTGTGCGGGCCGAAGGGATCGCCCTCGGTGACATCGAAGGGGGGCATCGGGTGCTGCCTCGCTTTCCGGGTGGGTGGGGCACACGTTACGGGGAGGCACCGTTCGTGTGCAGTGCCCAATGAGTTCGCGATGTCCGATTGAGGACGAATCGAACCTGGCGGAAGGAGAGGGCAGGGGCGCGTGGGAGTGGACGGGAGCGCATGGGGGTGGGCAGTCGCGGACGGGAGTGCGCCGGGGCCTGTGGGGCGGTTGATATGTCACGGGATCAGCCCGAACTACCGGGTCCAGATGGGACATACGGTGACGCGTGAGGCGGTCGAGGTGCCGAACGACGTCCGGTTCCCGTCGAGTCGTTGGGGCCTCCGATCCGTATTCTCTGATCATGGCCGCACCGATTGCATATTCACTTATCGCCACTGACCTGGACGGGACGCTGCTGCGCGGCGACGACACCCTCTCGGACCGGTCACGCGCCGCGCTGGCGATGGCGGTCGGGAGAGGCGCCCGTCACCTCGTGGTGACGGGACGCCCCGCTCCGCGCGTACGGCCGCTGCTGGACGAACTGGGCAGCCAGGGGCTCGCGGTGTGCGGGCAGGGTGCGCAGCTGTACGACGCCGGGGCCGACCGCATGGTGTGGTCCGTCACGCTCGAACGCGAGCTGGCCGAGGTGGCTCTCGGCAAGATCGAGGCGGAGATCGGCGAGGTGTACGCGGCCGTCGACCAGGACGGGGTCGACGGCCTCACTCTCATCGAGCCGGGCTACGAGATGCCGCATCCGACGCTCCCGGCGGTGCGGGTGCTGCACCGCGACGACCTCTGGAAGGCGCCCATCAGCAAGGTGCTGCTGCGCCATCCTCTTCTCTCCGACGACGAGTTGGCGTCCGCGGCCCGCGGAGCGGTCGGCTCCCTCGCCACCGTGACGATGTCGGGTCCCGGCACCGTCGAACTCCAGCCATGCGGCATCACCAAGGCGACGGGTCTCGCGCTGGCCGCCAGGCACCTCGGCCTGACGTCGGCCGAGACCATCGCCTTCGGGGACATGCCCAACGACATCCCCATGTTCGACTGGGCCGCGCACGGAGTCGCGATGGAGAACGCGCATCCCGAACTGAAGGCCGTCGCCGACGAGATCACGCTCTCGAACGAGGACGACGGCATCGCGGTCGTCCTGGAGCGGCTGTGCTCCCCTGACCGCGCCGCCGACCACGACCGTGCCGACGCCGACCGCGCCGACAGCCGGGCGGGCCGGCGTATCGGTCGGCAGGCGGGACAGCGGACGGGTCAGCAGGTCGGCCGGGGAGCAGGCCAGGGGGTGGCCACGGGAGCCGGTCAGTAGGCTCCGAAGACGTTGTCGATCGAGCCGTACCTGTCGGCGGCGTAGTTGCACGCCGCCGTGATGTTGGCGACCGGGTCGAAGGGGTCCAGCGACGTCCCGGGCACGTGGTACGCGGTGAAGGTCGGGTCGATGACCTGGAGGAGCCCCTTCGACGGCGTACCGGCGGCCGCGTTGGAGTCCCAGTTGTTCAGGGCCTGCGGGTTCCCGGACGACTCGCGGATGATGTTGCGGTGGATGCCGTCGTAGGTGCCGGGGATGCCCTGCTGGGCCATGACGTCCAGCGACTCCCTGATCCAGCCGTCGAGGTTGTCCGCGTACGTCTTCGCCGAGGCGGGGGTGACGGCGGAAGCGGTGGTCGCCTTGGCCGTCTTGGCGGACGTCTGGGCGTTCTTGGTGCCCACGGTCAGCTTGAGGCCCGGGCGGATGAGTGCCGGGTCGTTGCCGATGACCGCACGGTTGGCCTTGTAGAGCTTCTTCCAGTCGCCCTTGGTGTGCGCCTTCGCGATCTTCGACAGGGTGTCGCCCGAGACCACCTTGTAGGTGATCAGTGAGACCTGCGGGACCGCGGCCGGAGCGGACTGTGCCGCCTGGGCCGGCTGGGCGGCGTGGGCGCCGGTCGCCCCCACGAGGGGAAGTGCGAGCGCGGCGCCGCCCGTCCCCGCGGCGACGATGCCACGGGTGAGGGGGCTCGTTCTGGGGCGGCGGTGCTTACCTCGTGCGGCCATGCCGAATTCCTCTCCGACGCCTGCGAGGTGAGCTGTCGGGTTCGGGCGGGAGATGCCCGGCCGCGTGCTGTACGCGACTAAACCCCTAGTCGATCCGATATCCGGACCGACGGCTTACCTGGGTCCCCCGCTCCTGCCGTACGCGAGTGAATGGGTGGGTGGGATTTCCGGGCGGCGGCAGGATTAGGCGATCCGTCCGGAGTGACGTGAACGTATGCGAGAGCACATGCCGTGAACAAGCCCCGAATTCGCACAGCAGCGGTTATGACCGGCCTTGTCGGGCGAATATCCCTTGATCCATTCGGAAGGCAAAGTTCAACTTGCTTTCCGTGAAGGGAAATCGACCGACCGGGCGAAATGATCACTTTGGGCGAGCGTGACTCAATTCACTTGCGCACATGGGGAATTAGGGAAATCGCTCGGCAATACGGGCAACTCGGTCGTCTTCGGGAGGTTCCAGCGACTTGCGGGTCGTATCGAACGCCGTATGTCCAGAAGAAAGGTGATACACCGGACTGGGTGAGGGTCGGACGAGGGCGTCGGGCTCACGAGTGCCGGACAGGGCCAGGACGGGGCCGGGCGGTGTCGGTTGGGCGCTGTCGAGCGCTGATGGGTGCTGGTGGGTGGATGTGGGCGCCAGTGGTCACCGGTGGGGCCGGTGAGGTCGGCGAGGCCGGTGATCGCCTCCCGTCGGTGCGCGGGGGAGTGCTGTGGAGGTGTGGGATCGCCGCATTTCCGCTGTGCGGAACGCCGGACCGGTCGCCGCGCCATTCCCGGCGCTCTCCCACGGAGACGGTCGATCTTTCCTTCGTCGAGATGCGTCACAATTTCCTCGGTCAACCACGATTCGTTCGCTCCGCCGCGCAAAACCGTGTCGGCACAGGAGCGATTTCCCGCCATCGCTCAACTCCCGTGTCACCCGCGGCTCTTGCCCCACGCGGTCGGTTTCGTCCCGTCTGTTCGGGGTTCTGAAGGATGAATGCGGGAGCCCGCGAAGTCATCCCCCTGTTCGCGGAATCCCCTTCCCTGGACGCCTTGGAACACCATCTTGCCGCCGCCTTTCACTGACCGGTCCTCGCCGTGGGTTCTGAAGTCCGCCTCACCACCGGTGATTTCGGAGTGCGACTCGACACCCGCCTCCGACGGCAGGACCGGTCGGCGGAGGGCGTTCGGGATGGGTTTCGTCCGACGTGGCAGAGGAGTTGACGCCCGGTGGAGAAGGCGGCGAGTCGGATGCGACGGCCGGAGGAAAGGTGTGGCGGGTGGCGTTCGGTTCCGTGCGTCACGTTCTCCGGAGAACCATCACGTTCTCCGGTGAACCCAATTTCCGGGAGCCGTCGGATCGCGACCGTGACGAGTTGTCAGGCTCCGGGCGCGTCCGGTCAGCAGGGCGGGAGGGGGAGGTATTCGGGAAGCGCGGGTGCGAGTGCGGGTTCGGGCTCGGGTTCGGGTTCGGCACTGAGGGGATGCCACGCGCGCGTGGAGCTTGGTTCCGTCCGTGAGGGGAACGCGGACATCGTCGTGAGTCGTTTCGTAGGCCGAGAGTGAGTCGTGGGCCGAGCATGAGTCGTCCCGTAGGGGCTCGTAGGACTCGTAGGACTCGTAAGGGAAGGGCGTACGGATGCCCGTGGGTGTCACCTCAGTGGACCGGGTGCGTCGTGCGACGCGGCCGGGGTACGGCGGTGATCACGAGCGGAGCCGCCGGAGCTCTCGTGGAGGCCCGCGGGCCCGTCGCCACCCGGAGCGAACCTCGAAGCGAACCCCGGAGCGAACCCCGGAGCGAACCCCGGAGCGAACCTCGGAACGATCAGAGGGCTCGCGTGCCGCCCGGTCTCCGGCGGCAGGGCGGCATCCGCCCGCCCGCCCCCTCGCCTGCCCGTCCCAGGGCCCTGGACCGGAGACGGGAGCGGGACCGTTCTCGGTCGCACTGTCGGACAAGATTCATCACGTCCCGAAAAGACTCCCTTTTTCAGGACGTACCAGTCGTATCAGCCGTATCACCAGATCAGGAACATACCCCTCGTGCTCCGATACGGCCCGGCCTGGCCGACGGGGCAAAAGGGACCAGGTGGAGCGTGTCAGGCAGGGTGGTGGCGGGTGACGGGCGGGCGCTCATCGTGATCGAAAGACGACCGGATACGCTGACTTGAGTGCCAGCAGCGACACATCGACAAACACCCACAGCACCCAGCACACCCAGAGCATCCAGAGACCGCCGTTGAGAGCGTCAGCAGACAGGAGACCCTCGTGACCGTCGTCGGGCCGTTCGGGCTGAGCGTGCGGGACCAGGCTCTCGAAGCCGATGTCCAGGCCGGACTGGTGGCTGTCGAGGAGGGCCTGCTCGAGGCCACCAAGAGCGAGGTCCCGTTCATCACGGAAGCCGCGCAGCACCTCGTGCGTGCGGGCGGCAAGCGGTTCCGGCCGCTGCTCGTGATGCTCGCCGCCCAGTTCGGCGACCCGTACGCGCCGGGCATCGTGCCCTCGGCGGTCGTCGTCGAGCTGACCCACCTCGCCACGCTGTACCACGACGACGTGATGGACGAGGCGGACGTGCGCCGCGGAGTGCCCAGCGCCAACAGCCGCTGGGACAACTCGGTCGCCGTCCTCACCGGGGACTTCCTCTTCGCGCGTGCCTCGCACATCCTGGCCGACCTGGGTCCCGAGGCCGTACGCATCCAGGCGGAGGCCTTCGAGAGGCTGGTCACCGGCCAGATCCTGGAGACGGCCGGACCGCGTGACGGGCGCGACCCGGTCGACCACTACATGGACGTGCTCAGCGGCAAGACCGGCTCGCTGATCGCCGTGGCGGGACGGTTCGGCGCGATGATGTCGGGCGCCGACGAGACGGTCGTCGACGTGCTGACGCAGTACGGCGAGCGGCTCGGCGTCGCCTTCCAGCTCGCCGACGACGTCCTGGACATCGCGAGCGACTCGCGGGAGTCCGGCAAGACGCCGGGCACGGATCTGCGCGAGGGCATCCCGACGATGCCCGTACTGCTGCTGCGTGAGCGCGTGGAGCGGCTCGGGCTCGCCGAGGACATCGCCCTGTCCGAGCTGCTCGCCTCGGACCTGACGGACGACGCACGGCATGCGGAGGCGCTGGCCAGGCTGCGCGTCCACCCCGCGCTGGACCAGGCCCGCCGCGACACCGTGCGGTACGCGGAGGAGGCCCGCGCCACGCTGGCGCCGCTCCCGGAGTGCTACGCGAAGGCGGCTCTGGTGGAGCTGTGCGACGCGGTGGTGCACCGGGCGGGCTGACCCGCGCGGTCTCTCTTCCTCAGTGGCCTGAAGGCCCCATCGGGTGGGCGGATTGGCGAGTTGCGGCGAGTTACTTGGACGGTGTCTCCCCCACACGACCCCTACGGGTCGGGGGAGGCGCCGTCCACCCATGTCATACCGCAGGTGTAGGCGGAGTTGGCTCCGAGGTCTGACGCTTTCCTCCGGCCGATTTGGTCAGATTGGAAACACCACTTCACAGGAGTTCGGGTGACAATGGCGGCCAGGGGTGGACGAGTGCGTGGACGGTAAGCCGCCGCCGACGACGGAGGTAGGGCACACATGGCACCGTACGAATCCGACGACAGCATGACCGGGGACGAGGCCGACGACATGCGCGTCGGCCGGCGCAAAGCCGCGCGGTACGTCGTTCCCGTTGCGGTGGTGGGGGTGGCGGCGGCGACCATCGGGCTGGTCCCGGCGTTCGCGGGCTCCGGAGACCCCGACCTGCCGGATGTCAGCGCCCAGCAGCTCATCGAGAAGATCGCCGCGTCGGACGTGCAGCGGCTGTCCGGCACGGTGAAGATCAGTACGGACCTGGGCCTGCCGAGCCTCGGCGGCCTGGAGAGCAGCCTCGGCGGCGGGATGGGCGGGCGCGACGGCTCGGGTTCGTCCGCGGACCCGTCGTCCAAGCTGCTGGAACTGGCGTCCGGTACGCACACGCTGCGGGTCGCGGCCGACGGCGAGGACAAGCAGAAGCTGTCCCTGCTCGACAAGGCCGCCGAGTACAGCGTGATCCGCAACGGCGACGAGGTGTGGGCGTACGACAGCGCGTCGAACGAGGCCTACCACATGCAGGACGGCTCGTCCGGTTCCGCCGACAAGGGGACGAAGGACAGGCCGGAGGATGTGCCGGCCACGCCCAAGGCCCTGGCCGACGAGGCGCTGAAGGCGGTCGACAGCACGACGTCCGTGACCGTCGACGGCACGGCGCAGGTCGCCGGCCGTGACGCCTACAAGCTGCTGATCAAGCCGAAGCAGTCCGGTTCGACGGTCGGCGCGATCTCCATCGCCGTCGACGCGAAGACCGGCCTGCCGCTGAAGTTCACGCTCACGCCGGCGAGCGGCGGCGCGGCCGTGGTCGACGCGGGCTTCACCGAGGTCGACTTCGCCAAGCCGGCGGCCTCCACCTTCGACTTCAGCCCGCCGAAGGGCACCAAGGTCACCGAGGGCGACGAGCCGAAGTCCGAGGGCCCGGCACACAAGGACGGCAACGCCCACAAGGGCGACAAGGGTGACAAGGAGCGCCCCGGGCGCGGCGAGGACCTGGGCAAGGAGTTCCAGGGCCTTGACGTCATCGGTGAGGGCTGGGGCTCCATCGCCCAGTTCGACACGGGTGGCGAGGGCATCCCGTCGGGGGGCTCCGGCGGCGGTGACGCGGGCCGGTTCCTGGACTCGCTGGGCGACCACGTGAGCGGCAAGTTCGGCTCGGGCACGGTCTTCTCGACCCGCCTGGTGAACGCGCTGATCACGGATGACGGCAAGGTCTACGCGGGCGCGGTCACCAAGGACGCACTGGTGAAGGCGGCCAACGCGGCGAAGTAGGCCCGCCGGCCCGCTCACGGCGGGTCTCTCCGAGGGCAAGGCGAATCGAGGGAGTCGATGGCGGAACTGTCCACCGCGGACGGGGGCACGGCAGGCGCGGGCGGCACGGCGGAGGCGGACGCGAAAGCGACCGCGACCTCGGGCGCCGTGCCACCCGCGGCCATGGACGGCACGGCGGCCACGGACGGCACGGCGGCCACGGACGATTCCGTGGCCGCGGGTGACACCGTGATCGCCACCCGCGCGCTGACCAAGCGCTTCCGCGGCGGGCAGCTCGCCGTCGACGGCCTCGACCTGGCCGTCCCGGCAGGCAGCGTCTTCGGCTTCCTCGGGCCGAACGGCTCGGGGAAGACGACCACCATCAGAATGCTGATGGGCCTGATCGAGCCCACTGCAGGGACGGCGCGCGTCCTGGGCAGGCCCATGCCGCGCGCCGCGCGGGCCGTGCTGCCGCACGTGGGCGCGCTCATCGAAGGACCGGCTCTCTACGGCTTCCTCTCCGGCCGGGACAACCTCCTGCGGTACGACGCCGCCGACCCGGTCGCCGACCCGCGCACCCGGCGTGCCCGCGTGTCGACCGCGCTCGACCGTGTCGGGCTCACGGCCGCCGCGGGCAAGAAGGCGAAGGCCTACTCGCTGGGAATGAAGCAGCGGCTCGGACTGGCGGCCGCCCTGCTGCAACCTCGGCGGCTGCTCGTGCTGGACGAGCCGACCAACGGTCTCGACCCGCAGGGAATGCGCGAAATCCGCGCACTGGTCCGCGAACTGGCCTCGGACGGCACGACCGTGTTCCTCTCCTCGCACCTGCTCGACGAGATCGAGCAGGTCTGCACACACGCCGCGGTGATGGCACAGGGTCGGCTGATCACGCAGGGTCCGGTCGCCGAGCTCGCGGCGGGCGCGCGCGGCCGGCTCGTCGTGACCACACCCGACCCCGGCGACGCGGCCCGGGTGCTGAAGGAGCAGGGCGTGAGCGATGTCGTCGTCACCGAGGACCGGGTGACCGCCGATCCGCCGGACCTCGACCTCGCCGAGGTGAACGCGGCACTGGTGACGGCGGGTGTCCGCGTTCGCGGTTTCGGGGTCGAGCGGGCCTCGCTGGAGGACGCGTTCGTGGCACTCACGGGGGAGGGATTCGATGTCGCGGGCTGAGGCCGCCGAGCCGTCGGCAGCCGGCCCAGCCCCGGCCCCGGCGACGGCCGTCGCCGGACGGGCGCCGAGTCCCCTGTGGACCCTCGGCCTGCTGCGCAACGAGCTGAGCACCACACTCCGGCGCTGGCGGACGATCGCGCTGCTCGCGGTGCTCGCCGCCGTGCCGGTACTGGTCGGCATCGCGATCAAGGTCGAGACGAGCGACGGGTCGTCCGCCGGAGGAGGCGGCGGCGAAGGGCCGGCGTTCATCGCGCAGATCACCAACAACGGACTGTTCCTGGTGTTCACCGCGCTGGCCGCCACACTGCCGTTCTTCCTGCCGATGGCGGTCGGCGTCGTCGCGGGTGACGCGATAGCGGGCGAGGCCGGCGGCGGGACGCTGCGCTATCTCCTGGTCGCCCCGGCGGGACGTACGCGCCTGCTGATCACCAAGTACGCGACCACCCTGGCCTTCTGCGTCATCGCGACACTCGTCGTGGCGACCTCGGCGCTCATCGTGGGCGCACTCCTGTTCCCGCTCGGTGAACTGACGACGATCTCCGGTACCCGCATCAGTTTCGGTGAAGGGCTGGGCCGGGCGCTGCTGATCGCGCTGACCGTCGCCGCGTCACTCATAGGTGTCGCGGCGCTGGGCCTGTTCGTCTCGACCATGACGAACAGCGGGATCGCCGCGATGGCGACGACCGTCGGCCTGCTCATCACCGTGCAGATCCTCGACCAGATACCCCAGCTCCACGCGATACAGCCGTACTTCTTCTCGCACTACTGGCTGTCGTTCGCCGACCTCATGCGTGATCCCGTCTACTGGGACGACCTGATCCGCAACCTGGAGGTCCAGGTGCTCTACGCGGCGGTGTTCGGCGCGGCGGCCTGGGCTCGGTTCACGGCCAAGGACATCACCGCGTAGGGCGCGGGCCCGCCCGGCTCGGGTTTCCCCTCGGCTCAGCTCAGCTTTCGTAGGGGAAGCGGGCGAGCGGGGGCTCCTGGGCGAAGAACGTCTTGGCACGGGTCAGCGCGGCGGAGTCGGTGAGTACGTCGCCGGGCTTGCTGCCGTTGCCGAGGAGGACCCCGCCGAAGCGCATCCCCATGTACGCGGCCGAGTGGTTGAGCGTGCCGACGAGAGGATCGGCGACCTCTTCCTCCTCGTGCGCGAGAGCGGTGACGCCCCACAGCGTGCGCCCGCCCATCGTCTTCTTGAAGTCGAGACCGGGGGTGCGCAGCCACCCCGACCAGTGGTCGAGGTAGCGCTTGGTGTGCGCGGACAGGGAGTACCAGTACAGCGGCGAGGCGATGACGATGTCCGTCGCCGCGAGTGTCGCGTCGAGGAGCAGCGCCGTGTTGTCGCCGGACGGGCGGACGTGGTCACTGTCGTGGCGCAGGTCCTCGAAGTCGGGCAGCGGATGCTCGGCCAGGGCGAGCCACCGCTGTGTGACATCGGCGGGCAGCTGTTCGGCGGCTCTGCGGGCCAGCAGTTCCGTGTTGCCGCTGTCGCGGCTGCTGCCCAGCAGGAAGAGGAAGTGGCGGTTCATGAGAGCTCCGGCATCGAGGGCGTACGACGACTACACGCGTATGCAGTATATGCACACGCATGCAGTCGTCGGCCACCCCGGAGTGGGAGCGGTGGGAGCGGGACGGGCCGGTCTACTCCGACAGCTCCCACACCGCGTACGCGAGCGCGTCACTGTTCCGGTTCAGGGCGGTGTCGTTGATGTTCGCCGTCGTGTCGCACGACGAGTGGTAGCAGCGGTCGAACGACTGGCCGGCCGTGCCGCCCCACTTGGCGGCCTGCGCCGCGGACTTGGTGTTGCTGGCGCCGGTGAAGAGGCCGCCGACGGGGATGCCCGCACTCTTGAAGGGGGCGTGGTCCGAGCGGCCGTCGCCCTCGGTCTCGATCTCGGTCGCGACGCCGAGACCGGCGTAGAAGTCCTTGAAGGTCTTCTCGATGGCCGGGTCGTCGTCGTAGACGAAGTAGCCGGGGTTCGGCGACCCGATCATGTCGAAGTTCAGATAGCCGCTGATCTTCGCGCGGTTCGTGCTGGAGAGGTTGTTGACGTAGTAGCGCGAGCCGACCAGGCCGAGCTCCTCCGCTCCCCACCAGGCGAACCGCAGGTGCTTGGTGGGCTGGTACTGGGCCCGGGACACCGCGAGCGCGGCCTCCAGGACGGCTGCCGAACCCGAGCCGTTGTCGTTGATGCCGGCCCCCGACGAGACGCTGTCGAGGTGGGAGCCCGCCATGACGACCTGGTTGGCGTTGCCGCCGGGCCAGTCGGCGATCAGGTTGTACCCCACGCGGCCGGAGGCGGTGAACTGCTGGATGGTGGTGGTGAAGCCGGCCGCGTCCAGCTTGGCCTTCACGTAGTCGAGGGACGCCTTGTAGCCGGCGCGGCCGTGGGCGCGGTTGCCGCCGTTGGCGGTGGCTATGGACTGCAGTTGGGTGAGGTGGGCCTTGACGTTGGCCACGGGTATGTCCGGTGCGGCGGCCGCGCGCGTGGGCGCGGCGTCGGCTATCGCGCTCGTGGTGAGCAGCGCGGCAACCGCCAGGGCCGCGACACCCGTGGCACGTCCGGGAACAGAGAGCTTCATGTGGGGGGCTCCGAATTCCTTGGATTCCTTGGATTCCTTGCGGAAATGGGTGCCTGATGGTGAAGCCGGGGTTGACGTTCCGTCAAGAGCGCAATCCGGTCAGAGGTGTTCGTATAGCGGATGCCTCACGTTCACCTGCGACGGTGGCCCTCGGGGCCCAGGCCCCAGGCCCCAAGCGCCGAGCCTCAAGCCCAAGCGCCGAGCCCCAACTCCCGTGCCCCATGCCCAAGTCCCGAGCGCCGCGCCCCAGGATCTCAGGCCGCGGGCCCCGTGGTCCGGGCCGCCGCGGCTCAGTGGAGGCAGAACTCGTTGCCCTCCGGGTCCGCCATCACCACCCACCGGCCGGAGGGCTCGTTCACCTCCTGCAGGACCGTCGCCCCGAGCCCGGTCAGTCGCGCGACCTCCGTCTCCAACTGCCCGCCCCCGCTGTGCAGGTCGATGTGCAGCCGGTTCTTCACCGTCTTCGGCTCCGGGACGCGCTGGAAGAGCAGCCGCCGCCCGAGCCCCGTCCCGCTCTCCTTCTCGTACGGATCCTGCGGGTGCCGTACGCCGGCCGCGTCCCGCCAGGCGTGGCGGCCGTGGGACTCGACGACGATCTCGGGAGGTACGGCACCCAGGCCCAGCAGGCGCTCGATCAGCGGGCTGTGGTCCTCGACCAGATAGCCGAGGGCGGCGGCCCAGAAGTCGGCCTGGGCGTGCGGGTCCGCGGTGTCGACGACGACTTTCCAGTGCAGCGGCGCGACCGTGGGCGTCGGTACGGGCTGAGGTGCGGAGGCCTGAGTCATGGTAACCACTTATAGTGGTTACGTGAGTGAGCCTGCAATGAAGTCGCCCGGACTGACTCTCGTGTCGCGCGAGGGGAAGCCGTACCGCTTCGACGCCGGGTCGCTGTGCACGGAGCTGCTGACGACGGGCGGGCCAGGGGAGTTCGCGCGTCACGAGGCGTTGCACGAGCCCGCGGACCTGCTGGACTGGGTGGAGCGCAGCCGCCTGCCCGACGGCCTCGAAATGACGGTCACCCAGGGGGAGTTGGCGGAAACACGTGCCCTGCGCGACGCGCTCTTCCAGCTCGTCGCCGACCGTGCCCACGGGCGGCCCGCGAGAGGCCGGGAGCTGGACGCCGTCAACGCCGCCGCCGCCGGGCCGCCGCTCGCCGCCCGTATCGAGGCGGACGGTTCGCGCGGGTGGGCGCCGGGTGCCACCGTCGCGCGGCTGCTGGCCACGGTCGCCCGTGACGCGGTCGAGCTCCTCACCGGGCCGTACGCGGAGCGCATCCGCGAGTGCGGGTCCCACAACTGCCGTCTGCTGTTCGTCGACACCTCACGGCCCGGGCGTCGGCGCTGGTGCGCGATGGAGCACTGCGGCACCCTCCACAAGGTGCGGGCGCACCGGGCGCGCCGG
>NZ_JAHRIB010000025.1 GCF_019090165.1 Streptomyces sp. BV286 | reverse complement strand
GGCTGGTGTGCGGGGCCGGCGGAACCCGGTAACGTCTTTGCCATGTTCTTCCAGACGCCGGTTCACCGGTGAGCGCGTGACGGGCCCCCGCCGACGTCCTTCGACGCCGCCGCCCGTCCCCCACCGATGAATCCGCAGATCACTCCACATCATTAACCGGGAGAACCCATGACCGTAAGCAAAAACATCAACAACCCCGTGGGCCAGGGCGGCGGCCAGCGCAAAAAACTGTCCCGCGCCGAGCGGCAGAACAACGGTCCGCACCGCAATCTCGACCGCCAGGGTGCAGCCGAGCGGAAGGCGGAACTGGTGCGCAAAATGCGCGAGAAAGCAGGCACCGCCGAGGACGCCGGGCAGACGGGCGACGACACCGCACAAGGCTGACACACCACCACCGCACGGGCGGCTGCGCACGGGGCAGGGCCCGGACCGCGACGCGCGGTCCGGGCCCTGCTGCCGCACCGGGCGCGGC
>NZ_JAHRIB010000024.1 GCF_019090165.1 Streptomyces sp. BV286 | reverse complement strand
TGGTCGACTTCGTCGACAACCCCTGGCTCGGCGAACTCCTGCACACCCTGCGGGAGAACCAGGTGCTGATCTCGCTGATCTGCCACGCCCCGATCGCCATGGCCTCGGCCAAGTATCGGGTGAGCCCCGAGGGCACCGTTGTCACCGACCCCGAGCACGCCTTCAAGGGCGTGCGTGTGACCACGGTCGCAAAGTCCGCCGAACTCTTCGTCCTCAGCAACGGCTACCTCAAGATCCCCGGCAAGAAGGTACGCATGGGCTACTTCATCGACGAAGCCCTTAAAAACGCCGGCTACCAGGTGCAGACCACCACCAACCCCGCCGCCGTCAAGGTCATCTGGGAGGAGGACGTTCGCCTGCTCACCAGCAACGGCCCCCATGCCATCGACGAACACGCCGCACGCCTGCGCACCCTCCTGGCTGGCCACTGACCCTCCCTCTCCCGGCTCAGGGCGTCGACATCAGTTACACTCAAACCTCACGCTGACGTCAGATATAGCTCTGGTGGGGCACCAAACAGCTAGGAGTAACCATGCGGATCGGAGAGGTCGCCGAACAGGCGGGGGTGAGCGTTCGGGCGCTGCGTTACTACGAAGAGCAGCGGCTGCTCGGCCCCACGCGTACCGCCGGGGGGCAGCGGGAGTACCAGGACGGCTCGGTCGAGCGGGTCAAGATGATCCAGCAGTTGTACGCCGCCGGCCTGTCGAGCAGGCTCGTTCGCGAGATCCTGCCGCGGTGCATGAACGAAGGCGCTGCGCCCCATGGGTTCACCGACAGCCTTATCACCGAACGGGCCCGCATCAACCGCCAGATCAACGACCTGACGGCAGTGCGCGCCCGCCTCGACGAGATCATCGCTGTGGCGACGGACCCCAGTCACCCGCATCACCGCCACCCCGTACGTGCCGGCGTCGCCGCCAGCACCGCCTGAATCGGTACCCAGTACCGGCTGAATCGGCCTGCCGCACACTGCTCACAAGCAGTGTGCGGCAGGCCGATTCAGCGACAGACCTCACCGTGGCTGCAGGGTCGTACGAGCCGGCGCCTCGTCCGCAACCGCACGGTCCCGCCGCAGATGGTGCGACCGACCGGGGCGCAGTCTGCGCCCCGGTCGGTCGCGTCACAGGCGTACGAGAGGGCGTCGTGCTCACTCCATGGTGAGGACGACACGTCCCTGGATCCCGCCCTTGATCATGCGCGCGTAGGCCTGCGCGGCCTCCTGTAGCGGGTAGGTCTCGGCCACGCGCAACGCCAGGTCGCCCGCAGCGGCCAGATCGGACAGCGTCGAAAGCATGGCTCCGTCCGGGCCGACCTGTGTCAGCAGGACCCGGATGCCCCGCTCGCTCTGGGGCAGGGCGTCGATCCGTGTGGTCACGAACCTGCCGCCGTCGGTCACCGCTGCGATGACGGCCTGTCCCAGCATGGCGGTGTCCAGGACGGCGTCGACTCCTTCGGGGCGCACCGCGCGGACGGCCTCGGCCGGCGTCTGCGAGGCCGGCACGTACAGGTCGGCGCCCGCCACCTTGGTCGCGAAGTCGCCGTCGGGCGAGAGGTCGGTGGCGATGACCACGGCTCCCCGGCGCTTGGCCAGTTGCACCGCGTAGCCGCCGACCGCGCCCTCCGCGCCGGTGATGAGGACGGTCTGGCCTGCCTGGATGCCGAGCAGTTCGACGGACTGGGCCGCGGTCAGGCCGTTGAGCGGGATGGTGGCGGCGTGGACCGGGTCGACGCCCGCGGGCGCCGCAGCGATCGCCTGGGGAGGAACCACGATGTACTCGGCCTGCCCCCGGTTCAGGCCCAGGGGCAAGGCGTGGCTGAACGCGATGACCGGCTGTCCGGGCGTCCAGTGGCTGCCCGGGCCGACCGCGTCGACCACGCCCGCGACGTCCCAGCCGAGGCCGTACGCGGTCCCCTCCGGGGGGGCGGGGAAGTAGCCCCGGCTCCAAGCCGCCGCATCGGCCGGGTTGAGCGTGGCCGCCTGGACCCTGATGCGAATCTCGCTCAGGCCCGGAACCGGCTTGTCGACCTCGGCGACCTCGACCACATCCGGGCCGCCGAGCGATCGGTAGACGGCTGCGCGCATGAGTACTCCTTTGTCGGTCGCGGCTGCTCACGGCAGGCGCGGAAGATCGTTGATGGCAGGGCAGTGAGGTCCGCAGGGGGCTGCGGAGCTCCAACAGCCACCACGCTAAAACCTGACGCCAGCGTCAGGTGCAAGTCGGCTTGGCCTGCCGTCCCGATCCCCAGGCGTGATCGGGCGACCAGACGTTCGGGCAGCTCGTTGCGCCGCACAGCGAGTCAGCCGGTGCCGCGCCCCTTCTAGGCGTCGGCGGTGTCAGGCGCCCACTGCCGCATCATCCGGGCGGTGCGGATGGCCCGGATCCAGTGCGTAGCCCCGAAGGACGGGCCGCCCGGGGGTTGGTGAGCGGCCACTGTTGCCTGCAGCTTCTCCAGTTCTCGCAGCCGGATGCCCGTGCCGGTCCGCCTCCGCACGCGTGAGGGGGCCGCTGGGCGTGGTTCGAGGAAGGAGACCAGCAAGGCGCGCAGTGCGGTCTCGTCTCGGCCGGTTCAGGATGAAGCTGACCGTGCTTGGCCTCCCCACGTGGTTGACCGGGTCGTCGAACACCTTGGCGGGTTCATATCCGGACGCGGGGCCATGGGCGGCATGGTCCTGGCCATGCTCGACCAGCAATCGTCGGCACCGCGCTGCCATGTATCACCCTGGGCGGCGAGAACGGCTGCCCCACGGAGATCGAGACCGTACTGGCAGCCCGTACCCTCGTCCGCCAGGCTATGGCGCTCGGCGTCCCCGGGTGGGGCAGATCGCCGCCGTTATCAGCCCCACCGGCCCGGGTGTGCGACGCTCCGGGCGGGTGGCCCGCGCTGTTATGTGCCGGCTATTGCCATTTCCTCGGCGCAGCGGTAGGCCAGCGCCAGGATGGTCAGTACCGGGTTCACACCGCCGTTAGTGACATGCAGGGACGCGTCCATGACCCATAGGCCGGGATGGCCGTGCACTCGCCCGAAGGGATCGGTCACCGAGGTTGCCGGGTCCGCACCCATGCGGGCGGTCCCCGCCTGGTGCTGGCCCGCGGACAGCCCTGTTGCCACGGGGGTCGTCCACACTCGGCGCGCACCGGATGCGTGCATCCAGGCCAGAGCCCGCTCGCGCAACGCTTCCGCGGCCCGGACACTTTCCGGATGCTGCACCCCAGAGAGCCGGACCACGGTGTCACCGCCGGAGTCGAGCACTCCGGAGGCGAGGGTCACCCTCGCCTCCGGGTTCGGGATCTCCTGGATCGGGCCCATGATGTGCGAGGTGCGTAGGTAGGAGTCCCGCATCCAGCCCTTTGCCGCGTGCCCCCAACGCGGTGCTTCTGGTGGCATTGCCCAGGCACGGAACAACACGGGTATCTTCACCGTTTCGTTGGCCAGTACCCCGCCCCCCACCACGTCGCCGCCCAGATTGTGCATGTAGTCGCAGGTCGCTATCGACACCCCCGGACCTTGGAGATCCTGCACCGGTTCGTCGAACAACCCGAACACCCCGGTGTAGTTGTGCCCTTGCAGGTGCCGTCCGACCTGGTCCGAACGGTTTCCCAAGCCCGTGGGAGCCTTGTCGGTGGCGCTGGCCAGCAACAGCCGAGCGGTCTCGATCGCTCCGGCAGCCAGGACCACGGCCCCGGCGCGCACTTCGACCCGAGCACCCGTGTCCATGTCGCGCACCACCACACCGGTGGCACGTCCGGTGCCGTCGACCAGGACTCGCTGTGCCCGCTGCCCGCTGACGAGGCGGCACAGGCCCGTCTTCAGGGCAAGCGGGATGACGGTGTTGTGGACACCGGCGCGGGCATCGACCGGGCAGCCGAAGCCGACGCACTCACCGCAGCGCACACAGGCGGCGCGTCCGTCACGTGGGCGGGAGTTGAGCAGCAGCGGCACCGGCCCGGTGGTGAGGCCGAGGGCCGCGGCACCTTTGCGGAGCACGTCGGCCTCCCGCGTCGACGGCTGAGCAGGCATCGGGTACTCACGGCTGCGAAAGCCCTGGCACCGGTGCGCCTGTCCGTCCCCGCAGACACCGAACTCTTGCTCGGCGCGCGTGTAGTGACGCTCGAGATCGTCATAGGTCAGCGGCCAGTCCGCGAGCGAACTGCCTTCGGGTACGCCATATCGCGACGCCATGCGGAAGTCGTCGGGTTGGAACCGCCACGCCATGCCCTGATAGACGCGGGTGCCGCCGCCGACCGTCATCGCGTTGTTGTGCCAATCCCCGTGATAGGGCTCCTCGACGCGGCGGTCCGGTCTGCCCGGTTCAGCCACCACACGTGGATTGCCGACGTAGTCAGGCCCGGTGGTGTGTCCGTAGGCGGGGAATCGGTGATTGGCGAGATGGTCGTGCCCGATCTCCTCGTACGTGAGGAAACGTCCACGTTCCAACAGCAGCACCTGGGCCCCAGCCGCGGTCAGGACACGGGCCGCCACTCCGCCACCCGCGCCCGCCCCGACGACGATGACGTCCCATGTGCGGTGGAGAGCTTCGGGACCTGACTCGATGGGGCGAGCATGATGGACCGGCAGTTCTGTCCGCTGTTTCGGTGACGGGTCGTATCCGAGCCCCTCCCAGGATTCGCTTTCCCTTCGCCCGTAGTATCCGTGGGCGGCCACGGTGGCCATCGTCTCAACGAAATCGGCAGGTGAGACCGTCCACCCCGGCCGAGCCCGAGCCGCCTCCAACTCGGCGACCAGCTCAGCTCCCAGAACGGCTCCCGATGCGAGTTCGGCGGACAGAGCATCCAGGCCGGGGCTGAACAGCTGGCCCCAGTACGTCGCGTGGTCGCGATCAGCGAGGCCGTCCATCCAGCTCAGCAGCCCGGCCCCGGTCGCATCGGGCTGTGAATCCGCCGGTATGAGAATGTCGAGCAACTCGGCGAGCCGCGCCCGGTAGGGATAGGGAATCATGGTGCTGGCCTCTCTCCGATCACACGGGCTTGCGAACGGCCCGGCGCATTCTGTCCAACGGCCCGCCACGCCGGGGCATCGAAAGCATCATGGGAGGACGGACCGTGAGGTCAGGTCTGGTTGCTGCATGCGGAGTCGAAGGACTGTATGCCGGGGGGCGAGGCCGAAACCGTTTGAGGATCCGGAGGGCTTCGGGCACCCAGCGCGGTGGTCCATTCCGCGTCTTCCACTCGGCGGAAACGGGTCCACCGTAGCCGGTGACGGTAAGGGCGTGGAAGCAGCTCTCCGAGGGGACGTCACCACGACTGGCGGAGACGAAGCCTCAGCCGCGACACGGGTTGCCCCAGGGAAGGTGTGAGGAGAGGCACTCGGAACGGCCACGATGTCGCAGCCTTCGTAGGTGCTCTACACCAGGCCAGAGGCGAGTGCCAAACTCTGCGTCTGCGTCTTGCAGTAGGCGGGGTGGGCCCGGGGCGTGCCTCCCTAAACGATGAGGATGCCCACGCGCCGGGACCTGACGGCCGGATCTTGCTGACCTGCAACGAGACCCCCAGTGAGTGCATGCCCGTGTTAGGAAAGGGTCTCGTACGAGCCGTGGACCGGCTTGCCGCCGACCAGGGTGAGCAGCACCCGGGTGTTGCCGATGTCGTCGGCCGGGATCTTGAGGATGTTGCGGTCGAGGACGATCAGGTCGGCGAGCTTGCCCACCTCGATGGAGCCGGTGCGGTGCTCCTGGCGGAGTTGGTAGGCGCCGTGGAGGGTGGCGGCGCGGATCGCGGTGCGGCGCTGCAGACGCTGGCTGGGGGTCATCGTGCCGTACTTGGTGTACGCGGTGCCGGGGAGAGCGGTGCGGGTGATGACGGTACGCAGCGCGTTCCATTCGTTGAGGGGGTCGACGGGCCAGTCGCTGCCGAGGGAGACACGGCCGCCGGCGCGGAAGATCGCGCCCTCGGGCTCGAAGTTCTCGTATCGCTCGGGGCCGAGGTAGGGCTCGACGCTGTCTGTGGAGTCGGGGCCGGGCTTGGCCCAGTGGAAGCCCATCGAAGCCACGACGTCGAGGCGGTGGAAGCGCGGGATGTCGGCGGGGGAGACGAGTTCGGCGTGGGCGATGGTCAGGCGGTTGCGCCTGTGTCCGGCGCGGCGGACGGCCCCGAAGGCGTTGAGGGCGACCTGGACGGCGTGGTCACCGATGGCGTGCGTATGCGGGTCGAACCCGGCGGCGGCCACCTCGGTGAAGAAGGCGTCGAGTCTGTCCTGCGGCCAGTACACGGTGCCTTTGCGGGTGCCGGGGACCATGTGACCGTGACCGTCGTCGACGAGGTACGACTCCAGGACCGCGGCCGTTTGTGCGGGCGCCTGGAGCACGCCGTCGAGGAACACCTTGACGTTGCCGACATGAACATCCGGCCGGGCCCTGAGCGCGCCGGTGTCGTAGCGTCGGCGCAGCCTCTTCAGCCGGGGCAGCGGGTTCTCATCGGACAGGTCGACCAGCGGCGCGAAGTGCGCGCGGGCGGTGAGCTTGCCCTGCTCGGCCAGCGTGGCGTAGGCACGGAGCATGTTCTCGTCGGCTGCCGCGTCCATGAAGGTCGTGACGCCCTGGGCACGCAGCGCGGCGAGGGCCGCTTCGGCGTAGCGGAGGTTGTCGGCGTCGGTCGGGGGCGGCAGGACGGCGCCGATTAGGGCGGTGGCGCTGTCCTGGAGGATCCCGGTGGGCTCACCCGCCGCGTCGCGCTCGATGATCCCGCCCGCCGGGTCGGGGGTGTCCTTGGTGATTTGGGCGAGCTCCAGAGCGCGGCTGTTGACGAGCATGGTGTGGAAGTCGCTGGAGGAGATCGCGATGGGCCGCTCGGTGGTGAGGCCGTCGAGGTCCTTGCGCGTCACGGTGACCCCGGTCGGCCTCATCGCCTGCACGTACCAGTGCGAGCCGATCACCCAGCCGAGCGGCTCCTGGTCGGCGCTCTCGGCGAGATACGCGGAGATTCTGTCCAGGAACTCGGCAACGGTCAGCGACGCGTAGGCGAAGTCCAGGTTCAGCAGTCCGCTGCCGCCGGCCAGGCTGTGCAGGTGACCGTCGTGCAGGCCCGGCATGACCATCCGGCCGCCCAGGTCCACCACTTGTGTGCGCCTGCCGATGTAGTGCGCGGCGCCGTTGTCCGTGCCGACATAGATGATCTTTCCGTCCCGGACGGCGACGGCCTTCCTGATGCTGTCGCGGGCGTCGACCGTCCAGACGTAGCCGTTGCGCAGGACCAGATCGGCCTCGGCGGAGGACGCCGCCGCATCGGTGGCCGGCAGCGCGGCGGTCGTGGGGATGGCGGCCATTGCGGCCAGGACTGCACGGCGTGCGAGCCGGTGCTCCACGGGATTCTCCCTGTGATCGGGGGTCGAGAGCGCAGATGATTCGTGGTTGCCCTGGCAACCACAAGGCCGTGAGGTCTTCGAAATCGGTGGAGAAACCCGCGTGAAACACGTGTATCCGTAGTCTGTATGCCATGGGACGGGTGAGAATCATCGATGTGGCGGCCGCCGCCGAGGTGTCACGGGCCACCGTCACCAACGCGCTCAACGGCACCGGGCGGATGAGCGCCGCGACCCGGGTGCGAGTCCGGGCCATCGCGACCCAGCTCGGTTACCGGACTCCGGCCAGGACCCTGGCGCTGGCCGTCACGGCCTTCCCCGACATGCCGTGGAACTTCCTGGAGATCGCCTACTACCGGGCCGCGGTCAACGCGGCGATGGCGGCGGCGCACCAGCACGGCTTCGGTCTGACGGTACTGCCCGCGGGAGCGACCGGCTGGGAGTCGGTCGCCGCCGACGGAGCGCTGATCCTCGACCCATCCGAAGACCACCCCCTCACCGAAGGGGCCGCCCACGCCGGCATCCCGGTCACCTTCCTGGGGCGTCCCCCCACCCTGCGCGGCAGCTGGATCGACAACGACCACGACGTATCGACCAGGGCTGTCCTCGATCATCTCGCCACACAGGGCGCCCACTGGATCACTCTGATCGCCTCCTCGGCTACCGACCTCTACACCCGCAGCTGCGTCGCCGCCTACCGCGCCTGGTGCCGCGCCAACGGACGCCCCGAGCGGATCGTCGACTGGGAGCCCGGCCAGGACCCGGCCGAAGCCGCGCTGGCCGGGCGCCCCGACGCCGTCTACGCGATCTACGAGTGGATCGGCTTCCTGCTGCTGGACGCGGCCCGCCGGCATGGACTGCGTATCCCGGACGACCTCCTGATCGCCTGCTTCTCCGAGGACCCGGCGTACGCCACGACCGATCCGCCGGTCACGACCGTGTCCCATCGCGCCACGACCGGCGGACGTCTGGCCGTCGATGCCTTGGTCGCTCGGCTGGAGACCGGGCACCAGCTCCCTTCGTTCCTGGTGCCCTCCCGGCTGACGGTTCGGCGCTCCACTCTCCGGGAGGCGCATGTTGTCCAGTGCGAGCGCGACGATCATGATCTGTAGGACGCCGCTTGTCCCGCGGCCACCGCTGGACTGATCGGCGCAGGACCGTGACCTCACTGACGGATGTCGAGGTCGCGGGCGCAGCGGAAGCCGGCGTGGCCGCTGGAGGAGTCCGGTGTGTTGGCGCTGCGGGCGGCGACTCGGTAGCGGTTGCAGTACGAGCGGTGGCACATGTGTGAGCCGCCGCGGATGACTTTGGCGCTGCCCGTGGCGGGGCCTTTCGGATCGGTGAAGGTCTCTCCGGCGCAGTGGTGAGTGGTCCACCAGTCGGCGCACCATTCCCAGACGTTGCCCGACATGTTGTACAGGCCGAAGCCGTTGGGTTCGAAGGCTGTCACCGGAGCGCTGCCGCTGTAACCGTCTTCGGCGGTGTTCCTCGACGGGAACCGCCCGCGCCAGATGTTGCACCGGTAAGTGCCTCCCGGGTCGAGTTCGTCGCCCCATGGATAGCGCTTTTGTACGAGTCCGCCACGGGCGGCGTACTCCCATTCGGCTTCGGTGGGCAGACGTTTGCCCGTCCACCGGCAGAAGGCCTGGGCGTCGTGCCAGGAGACGTGGACCACCGGGTGGTCGGGGCGTTCGGTCACGGTGCTGCCGGGTCCTTCGGGCCGGCTCCACGCAGCGTCGCGCACGGCGCACCACCACGGCGTGCGGTCCGGACGCGGTGCCCCGCGGCGCAGCACGGCTGGCAGAAAGCCCGCGAACACGTAGGACCAGCCCAGGCGTTCGGCGTCCGTCACATAGCCGGTGGCGTCGACGAAGGCGGCGAAGTCGGTGTTGGTCACCGCGCAGGTGTCGATGAGGAACGGTGCCAGGCGAACGCGGCGCACCGGTCCCTCGCCGTCGTCGGCGAAGCCCTCCTTGTCCTCGGCGCCCATCAGGAACTCGCCACCGGGCAGCATCGCCATGCCCTCTGTCGACCGGCCGTCCCGCACGGACCGTATGGGCATCCGTGGGTTCACGGTGGAGGTGGCCGTGCCGCGTGAGAGGGCGCAGCAGGGGCTGGGGGATGGGCGATGTTCCATGGCGGACTTCCGGTGGGTGGGGGGTCAGGTGGTGGACGGTGGAGGCGGTGTTCCTGCCGGGTCCTGTGCCTGGGCGCGGCGTCGGTCCAATTCCGCCTCTACGGCGGCGACATCGCGGGCATACACCGGGTAGAGCAGCGTCAGGAAGAGACCGTTGAGCACCATCAGGACGACGAGGATCCACAGGAACACCTGCCGCAGACCGATGACGTCCCCCAGGTACCCGGCGCCGAGGCTGAACATGGCCCAGGCGATGGCCTCGAAGACGTTGAGGTAGACGGTGAACGCGGCCCCGCGGAGTTCGGGGAGGGTCACGGCCATCAGCATGGGGCGGTTGACGCCGGGGTTGATGCCCTGGACCAGGCCCATCAGCCCGAAGAAGAAGGCGAACAGTCCGATGCCGCCGTAGTCGATCTGGGTGCCGAAGAACGCGACGACGGCGAAGGCGAACTGGGCTGTCTGAAGGACGACGACCAGACCGTTGCGAGGGTTGCGGCGTACGGCCCAGTCGGACAGCACGCCACCGAGGAGGGTGCCGGCGAAGTACCCGATCCCCATAGGGAGCATGACGACGGCGGCGACCTGGGTGGAGAAGCCGTACACGTCCACCAGGAAGACCACACCGAAGATGAGGAGCAGGAGGTGTCCTGACAGCAGCCGGGAGCACAGCAGGACCACGAGACTGGGGATGCGGAAGAGGGCTGCCACCTGAGCACGGTTCACCTTGGCCTGGGCGGTGCGGGTGGCCTGGTTGAGGCCGGCGAGCTGGTCCTCGGACGCTCCCGGGCCGGGATCGCGCAGCCAGAAGCACAAGGCGATGCCGACGAGCACGTTGAGTGTTCCGATTCCCCACAGGCCCCACCGCCAGCCGTCCTCGACTCCCGCCAACTGCCCGAGCAAGGGGGCGAGCAGGGACGAGGTCAGATTCAGGGTGCCGTAGAGCACGCCGACGGCCCGGCCTCGGGATCTGCTGTCGAAGAGATCGCCGATGAGCTCATTGGCGAGTGGTCCCGCTGCGGCGTAGCCGGCGCTGAGGAGTGTGCACAGGACGAGGAGCTGGGTGAAGTTCTGGGCGAAGCCGGCCCCGATACCGAAGACCCCCCAGAAACCCGAGGACACGGCCAGGACGCTCTTGCGCGAGTACCGCCGGGCGGCCCACACCCACAGCGGGCCGGTGATCACACCGGCGATCTTTCCAGCGGCGGTCAGGACGCCGAGGCCGCTCAGCGAGATGCCGAGTGCCTGCCTGATCACGGGGAAGAGACCGTTGATCAGACCGGCCTCGGTGCTGTCGACGAGCAGGGTGCCGCCGACCAGGGAGAGCTGACGCCAGCGGCCGGGTACCGCGGTCGTGGGCGGAGGCTTCGTCGTTGTGGACGGGTCCTCGATAAGCTCGGGCATGCGCCACCTCGTTCTCTGTGTCGTTTCTCTGCAGGAGTGATGCGGATCGGGTGGGAGCGTGGTCCGGTGACGGGGCGGCCACCCCGTCACCGGCCTTGGACGGTGTACGTCAGAGCTTGGCGAGTTCCTCGGCGACCAGTCGGAGCCGGTCGGTTGGCATCGTTGCGCCGACCATCGCCGCGATATCGATCAGCGACGTCGATCCCAGGAACTGCAGCAGCTCGGAATCGGCGATCGCGGGCAGGTGCCGTTTCACGACCTCGGCCGCCGCCGGATCACCGAGCAGGTGGACGGCGGGCGAGCGCAGCGAGAAGCGCCCCTCGGGATAGTTCTCTGGCCGCGGCAGCGGACGCGCCGCGCTCTCGGCCTGGGCACGCTGGGCCCGGACCAGCAGGTGGTGCTCGCCGACGGGCCCCTCGGCGGGCAGCCCGAGTCGCTCGTACTGGCTCCCATGAGCTTCGTTGCGGCGCATCAGTTCTACGAGCAGCCCGGCCATGCGCAGTTCCACCGTGTCGTCCACGAGCGGCTCCAGCTGTTCGGGGTCGCTCTGCAGGTCGAAGAGCAGCGTGCCGTGGTGGTAGGCGTTGACGAAGGTGCGCCCCGGTATCCGCAGTGTTCGCACGCCCTTGGTGAAGCCGAACGGCTCGGCCAGCTCCATGTCCACCAACTCGGCGGGGGAGAACCGCTCGCGCATATGAGTCGGCATCAGGGTGTGCTCCAGCAGTGGCGCGTTCTCCGCGGAGACGGGTGCGCGCATGTACACGTGCCGTCCGTCGGTGACGTTGACGTGGCCGCCGTGCATGCCGAACAGACCGGCCTCACGCACAGGTGCGTCGCTCTCGACGGGCAGCGGTACACCCTGCATGTCGTCGGGCCTGTCGAGGCCGAAGAACTCCAGGATCGTCGGGGCGAGGTCGATGGTTTGCACGAGTGCCTGCCGTCGCTGCCCCGCGGCCTGGGGGACCCGTGGATCCCAGACGAACAACGGCAGATGAACCAGCTCGTTGTACCAGGGCTGGACGCTCTTGCCCCACCAGCCCTTCTCGCCCAGCAGCAGCCCGTGGTCGGTGTTGACGATCAGCAGGGTGTCTTCCCACAGACCGTGCTCGTCCATGGCGTCCAGGACGCGGCCCAGCGAGTGGTCGCACATGGACAGCAGCGCCGCATACTCATGGCGGGCGTGCGCGACCTGGTCGTCCGTCTCCACCACGCGTTTGTAGTCGGGCCAGTCGAAGTGCGGACCGTCGTAGGTATGGGGGTAGAGGTTCTTGTAGCGCTGGTGGCTGAAGAACGGCTCGTGCGGGTCGAAGGTCTCGATCTGGACGAACCACCGGTCGGCGTCCCGGTTGGTCTCGATGAACTCCAGCCCCGCGTCGAAGGTGAGGGTCTGCGGATGCCGGTCCTCGGTCGGCATATACCGCCGGTTCACCCAGTCCTGCCGGTAGCCGTGCCAGCGCAGCTTCTTCAGGTCCTCCGGGATCACCGGGTCCGAGACCTGCCCCTTCCACGGGTCGCCCTCCTGTCCCCGGAAGAACTCCCAGGTGCTGTAGCGGCCGTGGTAGGTGGCGCCACCGTCCTCCCAGTAGTGCGGGTGGTCACTGGACAGGTGGGTGTGCACGCCACCACGCTTCAGCAGTTCGGGCATGGAGTCGTCGAACGGTTCCAGTGGCCCCCAACTGCGGTGCAGGAAGTTGTACCGCCCTGTGTGGATCTCACGCCGGGCGGGCATGCACGGCATCGAACCGGCGTAGGCGTTGTCGAAGGTGGCCGTACGTTCGGCGAGCCGGGCGAAGTTCGGGGCATGCGTCCGGTCATCCCCGTACGGCGGCAGCAGACGCCGGTTGAGACTGTCGAACATCACCATGATCGCCTTCATGTGGCGGTTTCCTCTCCCTGCGCCCCGTGCCTCTCACGGGGCTGCCAGTTCTCCAGGCGCCGCAGCATCTCCTCCAGCCAGGCCACCCACCGGTCCATCGAGGAGGCACCGAACAGGTGCATCGCCTCGGAGATCTCGACCGCCAACTCCCGGTCCAACCCGGGCATCGGGTCGATGAAGGCGAGGGTGCGGTCACGGTGACGGTTGCGGGCGATCTGGGCATGCCGATAGTCCAGTTCGGTCCTGATCAGATCGATCGCGGCCTGCCGGTCCAGGGGCGCGGCGAAGGCGAACCGGGTGAGGAAGTCGGGGTCCTGGAAACGGCTGGGTGGCTGGTAGGGCGATCGCACCCAGGCCATCAGCGCCTCCCGGCCTACCTCGGTGAGCCGGTACACCTTCGCGTCCGGTTTGCCCTCGCGCGGATCGATCTCGAAGGTCACCCAGCCGTTGGCCACCATCCGTCCCAACAACCGGTAGATGTGGCTGTGATGCAACCTCGACCGCAGGAACTGCCCCTCGGTCTCGACGAACTTGCGCAGGTCGTAGCCGCTCAGCGGGCGGAACGACAGCAGCGCGAGCAGCGGATATTCCATCGAGCAGCCTCACCCATATGTGCGTAGTCACCTATGCTTTCTTGATTGCACAACGGGGGTGCAGGACCGTCAAGGTGTCCGGCGGGGGCTTATCGAAGCGTTCACAATCGGCACCAGGTGCGCTCGCCGACGACGGACGTGGCCGATCCCGCCCGTCGCTTCGGTCCGCCAGGTCACCCTGGCCGGGGCTATGCCGCCTCGGCCGACTGCTGCTTGTCGGGCTGGTCAGGGCCCACCGTGGCCGACCGGGCCCGTTCGCCACAGATCGTCTTCCCTGTGGAGTTCTGCCGAGTTCCCCGACTCTGCGTCAGCTGTGCAACGGACCCGGAGACCTCGGCCTCTCCGCCGAACACCCGCGCCCGTCGCATGTGCGGCGCCGCCACCTCGCTCACCACCAGTTCGGTGACGAAGGCGGCCTCTTCCAGGCCCCAGGACACCGGCCTGCGTACGCTCTCCGAGTCCATCCGCGACACTGCCACCGCGTCCCATGTCGCAACCCACCGTCCGGCGCCCGCGTCCAGGTCCCGCTCCGCTGTCTCAATCAGGCCGTCGCGTCGGATAACAGCGCCGGCAGGCGGCCCGGCGGCAGCGGCACCTCCTCCGACTCGAACGGCAGACCTCCCAGACCGAGCGGCGGCCGGCCGGGAGTTCCAGGAAGCCGGCCGTCGCATCCGTCCACCCGCACGATGGGAAGGGACATATCAAGTGACAGCAGTGCCCGTCTCCCGCGTCGCTGATCCCAAGGCTTCGGCGTAGGCGCGTGACGTCCGTATCGTGATCAACCGAACCCGGGGAGTGCGAGGGCGCGGCGAGCGTGGCCGCGATGGCTCTCGGCGGTCAGGCCAGCCGCACCAACAGGCCCGGGACCTCGTCGGTGGCTCCATCGGATTGCGGTGGCTACGCGCCAGCCGGTACATCACATCCAGCCGCACGGCGGAGGAGCGCAGGCCCGCTTCCGGATCGCCGCGCGCGTAGTTCGTCGGATCGTTCCGCTCCGCCCGTGCAGGCCGGTCGAGGGCCGTTCGGCGTCGTACTCGACCTTGACCAGGCTCGCGCCGTGCAGCGCGGCCTCCAATGTGGTCGCCACCACGACGGCCGAAGAGCACCCGGTCGTCGTGGAACACCCGCAGGCGTCGGCCCGGAAAGTTGTCTCAGTGCCAGGCGCGTGGTCGCCCGCGTCCGCGATGCCGTCACGGCCTGCCTGTGGTCCGGCGAGCTACGGGGTGTTGTGAGTGTCCCGGTCCGGTACGGCCCCCAGCCCTACGGGGCGGTCTCAGTGAGGGGAGTGGCGTGGCTTTCGGCTGTGGCAATGGACCGGATGAGTTCGTCGACGAAGTCGTGCACGTCGCCGAGGTCCCATTCGTCTGTCGTGCTGTCTTCGAGCAGGAGGCGTCCGTGTACGGCCGACCACACCGATACAGCGGCCGCCTCGGGGGTCTGGGTCATGCGGATGCCGGTTTCGGCCAGGCGCGCGACGGCGATGCGCCAGTGGTCCGCCAGGCGTTGTCTCTCGTGCCGGTGATGGTTTCGGTTGCCGAACATCACGCGGAAGCTGGCGGGGTTGTTCTGGGCGAAGCGGCAGTAGGCGTGGGCGATTTCGGTCAGCCTGCGGGCCGGGGAGTGACCGGCCGAGGTCTCCTCCGCTCGGCCCATCTCGTCGAGGAGTTGTTCGTGGAGCGCGCTCACCGCGGCGCGTGAGAGTTCTTCCCTGTCGGCGAAGTGTCGATAGATGGCCGGGGCGGTGACTCCTGCCTCGCGCGCCACCTCCCGCAGGGACAGCGGCGCGATCTGCATCCTGCTCTCGTCGGCGATGAGCCGCAGCGTCGCCTGAAGGATCTCCTCACGGAGCTTGTCTCCTTCGCCCCGGGCGTTGCGGGGTCTGCGTTCGGTGGCGGAGCCCGCCGGTGACTTCGGGTTTCGGTCAGCGTCGGCCATGCCCTCCAGCTTCCCATAAGCTCGCACGTTGCCAGCTTACTAAACGCATGTAAATATACGTATGTAAAGTTAGAACGGGGCGGTCCCACTGAGGTGTGCCCGCGCCGTGTCCGTGAGGGGAGTTTTCATGCGCATCACGATCGAAGAGGACAAGTGCTGCGGTGCCGGCCAGTGCGTGCTGGTCGCTCCGAAGGTGTTCGACCAGCGGGACGAGGACGGTGTCGTGGTGCTGCTGGATGCCGAGCCGCCGACCGAGCAGCATGCTGCTGCCCGTGAGGCCGCGGCCGTCTGCCCGGCAGCCGTCATCGAGGTCCACGCGTGACTGCCTCGGGCGGGCTCGTCGTGGTCGGCGCGTCGGCGGCGGGCCTGGCCGCCGCCGAGGGGCTGCGCCGCGGCGGCTACGACAGCTCCATCACGCTTGTCGGCGGCGAGCCGCATCTGCCCTACGACCGGCCGCCGCTGTCCAAACAACTACTGAGCAGCGTCTGGGAGCGGGAGCGGCTGCAGCTGCGCGCGCCCGAGACATACGCCGAACTGGGCATTGAGCTCCGGCTCGGGGTCCGGGCCAAAGCACTGGACATGGCCGCCCGCCGGGTGCGGCTGGCTGATGGTGAGGAACTGGCCTACACCGAGCTGGTCGTCGGCACCGGTGCCCGCGCCCGCATGCTGCCCGGTGTGGAGCAGCTGGCCGGCGTGCACACGCTGCGCACCGTGGAGGACGCACTGGCGCTACGGTCCGCGTTGGCCACCCGCCCGCATCTGGTGATCGTCGGCGGCGGGTTCGTCGGCGCCGAGGCCGCGGCCGTGGCCCGCGGCCTTGGCTGTGAGGTGACGCTTGTTACCGACCAGCACGTGCCTCTCGCGGACGCGGTCGGCACCGAGGTCGGCAGCATGCTGGCCGAGGTGCACCGCGAGCGGGGAGTCCGGATGGTCACCGGCTCGTTTGTCGAAGAGGTGATCGCCAAGGACGGAGCCGCCGTCGGTGTGCGTCTCGCCGACGGCCGCATCCTCGACGCCCAGGCCGTCCTGGTCGGCATCGGCGCGCACCCGGAGACCGGCTGGCTCACCGGCAGCGGCCTGTCGCTGCACAACGGCGTCGACTGCGACAGCATGCTCAGGGCGGGCGACGGCGTGTGGGCCGCGGGAGATGTTGCCTCCTGGCCCGACCCGGCCTCCGGGGAGCGCCTGCGCATCGAGCACCGCACCAACGCCACCGAACAGGGCATGGCCGTCGCTCGCAATATCCTCGCCGGTCCGTCCGCGACCACGTTCCGCACCGTGCCCTACGTCTGGTCCGACCAGTACGACCTCAAGGTCCAGATATACGGCCGCACCCGAGGCGCCGACGCGGTGCACCTCGTCCACGGCAGCCTGAAGCAGCGCTCGTTCACCGTCCTGTACGTCCGCGACGGTCACGTCACCGCAGCCCTGGGCGTTGGCATGATCCGCCCGCTGCGCGCCCTGCGGCCCCTGGTCGCCGCCCGCGCGCCCTGGGACCAGGTCCGCACCAGCCTTCCCGCCGCCTGACAACCACTAGGAGACCTTCATGTCCGCCGACACCACGACCGAGGCACCAGAGTTCCCCCTGTCCCGCGGCTGCCCCTTCGCCCCGCCGGAGACCGCCACCGCCTTCCGGGACGCTGGCGCACCGCGCCGGGTGACGATCTGGAACGGCAGCCGTCCCTGGCTGATCACCCGGCACGACCAGATCCAGCAGGTCCTCGGCCCCGGCGGCCGGTTCGGCGCCGACGTCACCCATCCCGGCTTCCCCAACACCTCCAGCGCCCAGCCACACGTCGAAGGCGGCATCTTCTTCCGCAAGGACGGCGACGAGCACCTGCCAATCCGCCGCATCCTCAACCCGGACTTCACCGCCAAAGCCTCCGAAACGCTGCGCCCGCGCATCGCCGAGTTGACCGAGCAGCTCCTGGACGAGCTGCCGGCCAAGGGCCAGCCCCTCGACCTCATCGAGGAGTTCGCGCTCGCCCTGCCCACCGTGGTCATCTGCGAGGTGCTCGGCGTGCCCCTCGATCAGCGGCACGCCGTGCACGAGGCGTCCAAGAAGGTGGTGCAGCTGAGCCTGCCCCCGGAGGAGAAGCTCGCTGCCTTCCAGGAACTGGCGGAGAACATCCACCGCACCATGGCCGCCAAGCGGGACCAGCCCGACGACGGGCTGCTCTCTCGCCTGGTCAACACCTGGGTCGACGAGAAGTGCGTCCTGACCTTCGAGGACGCCGTCAATCTCGGGGTCCTCGTCATCGGCGCCGGCCACGAGACGACCGCCAACATGATCGGCCTGGGCATCCTCGCCTTCCTGCGTGAGCCCGAGCAGCGCGACACCCTCCTGTCGGACCCGCAGAAGTATGCGCCCACGGCGGTCGAGGAGATGATGCGTTACTGGAGCATGGTGCAGACCGAACCGCGACGGCTGTGCCTGCAGGACACCGAGATCGGCGGCGTCCTGATCAAGGCCGGTGAGGGTGTCATCTGTAACCTGCCCGCCGCCAACCGCGACCCCGCGGTCTTCGCCGACCCCGAACGGCTCGACATCACCCGCACCGAACGCAGGCACATCGGCTTCGGCTTCGGCGTCCACCAGTGCCTGGGCCAGAACCTGTCCCGGGTCGAGATGCAGGAAGCCTGGCCCCGCCTTTTCCGCCGCTTTCCCACGCTGCGGCTGGCGGTGGCGGAGAGCGAACTGCACTTCCACGACGACGCCCTCACCTACGGGCTCGAAGAACTGCCGGTGACCTGGTGAGCGCCCCGCAACCCGCCGAGGCGGGACACGAGAGCGGCTGTCAGACACCGGCCAGGCGTGCCGCACACGGACAGGCTGCCATGGCAGAGATCATGCAGTGCCCGACTCCGGACATCGGTGAGCCCGGCTCGATCGGCGGCCTGGCCGCCCAGCACATTTTCGGTGACCTGTGGCAGCGTCCGGGCCTGTCCCGCCGCGAGCGGCGTCTGATCACCCTGGCCGTCCTGGCGGCCCTCGGCCAAAACCACCTGCACGCACCGATGCACATCAAGGCCGCCCTTGACAGCGGCGACCTGTCCGAGGCGGAAGTACGCGAGAGCGCCGTCCAGATCGCCTACTACGCCGGCTGGCCGCTCGCCACCTCCTTCGACGCCGCCATCGACTCGGCCACAGGCAGCCGCTCCCGCTACGACCAGGTGAACCCCCTGACGCCCCAGCTCGCACCCAACGAAGCACCCCGCACGCAAGCAAAGGAGCAGCCGTGAGCGCACGCCTGCACGGAAAAGCCGCCGTGGTGGTCGGCGGCGGACAAACTCCCGGGACCACCATGGGCAACGGCCGCGCCGCAGCCCTGACCTACGCCCGAGAAGGCGCCCACGTCCTGGTCATCGACCGGGACGAGAAGTCTGCCGAGGAGACCGCCGCCCTGATCCGCGACAGCGGAGGCAAGGCCGTCGCCCACCGCGCCGACATCACCGCAGAGGAGGACTGCGCCTCGATCGCGGAGACCACCCTGCGCGTCTTCGGACACATCGACGTCCTCCACAACAATGTCGGGATCGTGCCGACCGGTCACACCGAGGACCTCCCCCCGACGGACTGGCGCCGTGGCTTCGAAGTCAACCTCACCGGCATGTGGATGACCTGCAAGTATGTGCTGCCGCACATGCGAGCACGAGGACACGGTGCCGTCATCAACATCTCTTCGATAGCAGGACTGCTCGCGGGCGACGGAGCCATCGCCTACGCCACCTCCAAGTCGGCGGTGCACGCGATGACCCGCAGCCTGGCACTGGAATACGCACCGCACGGCGTCCGCATCAACGCCATCGCTCCCGGCATGATGGACACCCCGATGGGCGTGGACTCCGTCGCCCGGTCAACCGGCGCCCGGCGGGACGATGTCGCCACCCAGCGCGCAAGCCTCGTTCCCATGGGCCACCAGGGCACCGCCCAGGACGTCGCCGACGCGGCCCTCTTCCTCGCCTCGGACGAATCCGCCTTCATCACCGGCGTCATTCTCCCCGTCGACGGCGGCTTCACCCTGAAAACCGGCATGCACTGAGCTGTTTCCGTGCGCCCAGCAGAGCAGGAGGTGACACTCGAAGGTCAAGCCCCGACCGCCGCCGAACCATGAACCGGCACAGGGGCGGAGGGGCGACTCGCATCCGCGCGCGGGTTCGCCCACTCGGCCGCCAGGACTCTGCGAACCGCGCTTCCAACGGCGTCGTGATTGGGCGCTGACGTGACGTAGCCGCAGCTGATGGTTCCGGCACACGCTGTATCGCTGACTAGGTTACCTGTCAGACCGTTAGCGTCGGCTATGCCCGGAATGTATTCGTCGGTGGGCCTCCCGTTCTTCCGGCCTGTGCGAACATGACGGACGGGGCAGCGGTGGCCGTCGCTCACGTGACGGTCCGGCTCACCCTGGTGCGGTCCCAAGCGGCAACTCGGATGCCTGGACGCAACCGAGACGGACACAAGCTGGACCGTCTCACTGACCTCCGGGCACCGCAGGTCATCGACTTTGGGCCACCCGGACTTGCCGGGCCCACCAGCATGCCGCCGGGGCGCCTCTGGCAGCGCAATGGCACCTGAGACGAACGGACTTACCAGGGGGTCGTTGACGTTCCTTCCGTACCTCCGGTGTTGCGCGGCCAATCGACGCTCTGGCCGACGCCGTGCGCTTCGGCCCGCTGGTAGATGCTCCAGGCCGCTGCTGCGTCCTGAACACCGAGGCCGGCGCTGATGTACGTGATGATGTCGTCGTCGCTGACCCGACCGGTCGCGTCACCGGTCAGAACATGGCCGAGTTCGAGGACTTCCAGCTCAGCTGGGTCGGCCTGGGCCAGAGCCGCGACGATCGGACCGCAGTTCTGCCGTGCCGTCGGTTCGTGATCGACGACGACGTGGCGGCTGGCGTGGAGGATGTCGGGTCCGATCTCGCGGCGGTGCCGGTCGAAGGATCCCACCGTGACGACGGTGGCACCGGGGGAGAGGTCGCGCGCGGAAAACAGCGGCTCCGTGGCCAAGGTGGCGCAGACGACGACGTCCGCCTCGGCGATCGCGTCACTCAGGGACTCCACCCGCTCGACGTCGAACCCCTGCTCGTGCAGGCGGCCGACGGACGCGTCGAGCGAGGACCGGCGCGGCGACCACATTCCAGTCCAGGCGTAGGCCCTGTCCCGCTGCAGTGCGGCGATGTGCGCCTGCCCCTGCACGCCGGACCCCAGTACGAGGAGACGGGTCGCGTCCTTCCTGGCCAGCGCCCCGACCGCGACCGCGCTGGCAGCGGCTGTCCGCAGCGTGGTGATCGCCGTGCCGTCCATGAAGGCCACAGGAACGCCGGTGAGGGGGTCGAGCACGGCGACCACGGCATTCACTGTTGGTCGGCCCGCCACCGCGTTCCCGGGATTGATGCTCCCGAACTTGCAGACGGGGCCGCTTTGGCGGTCGAGGCGGGAGGCATAGCAGAAGACGGTGTCGGGCTCGTCTGCTACGTGGCCGCCCAGGATCTTCTCGGGTTGCCACGCCTCTCCCCGCGCGAGAGCGATGAAGGCCGTCCGCTGCGAGGCGATCGCCATGTCGATGTCGAGGAGGGAACGGACGTCCTGCTCGTCGAGGAATCTCATGGCTGCCGCACCGTTCGCCACCGTGACGCCGACAGCGAGCGTGCCCAGTGGGCTCGCGCACGTTCATGCTGGCCGTCGCGCAACGCACGGTGGGGTGCGAGGGGATCGCACATCACGACTGCGGCCGCGACACCGGAGGGGCCCCACGGGATCGCGGTCAGGAGCCCGTCTGACGCGAATGGTGAGGCAAGTGCGCTGCGGTCACCGCTCAGGTATGACGACATTTCGAAAGTCTCCTCAAGTCGAGTGAGCCTGTGGACAGGTATCGACCTGCGGCGCGGAGCCAGCTACCGAAGGGCGACGGGCTCGAGGTTTCCTGGGGAGCTGGCAGCGCGGCGCCGCCGGTGATGAAGTATGTAAAAGACAGCGGTGACCAGCAATGCCTCGCTGCCGGACCGACCGTCGAGGTACATCTGAGTCAAAAATTCGGCTTCGGTTCCCCGCAGCCAGTCGCCCGCGCCACACCGCGGGATGCCCTGGGCGCCGCGCGGATGAAGCGGAGAGCCTTCTCAGATTGCCGCGCGAATGGCCTGTTCGAAGCCCACGACGTGACGGTCGGCCAGATGTGCCGCCTTGTCGGGGTCACCGGCGACGATGGCCTCGATCAACGGTCCGTGCTCAGAGACGTGCCCCGCCATGTCGGTGAGCCGGTCGACGAACAGGCACCAGATGCGGGTGGCCAGGTTGTCGTAGTGGACGAGTGTGTCCACCAGGTATGGGTTGTGTGTGGCGGTGTAGATGGCGCGATGGACCTGAAGGTCCAGATGCATGAGCTCGGCGGCGCTGTGCCGCCGGGGATCGGCGCTCTCCAGTTCCCGCCGTAGGGCCGTCAGCGTCGCACGGTCCGTGGCCGTGGCGCGCCGCGCCGCCTGGGCGGCGGCCAGGGGCTCCAGCTCCTGGCGCACCTCGGAGATGTGGGCCAAGTCGGTGATGTTGACGTCGGTGGCGAAGGTGCCGCGCCGGGGATACGTCGCGATGAGGCGCTCGTACTGGAGCCGCTTGAGCGCCTCACGCACCGGTGTGCGCCCGACACCGAGGGACTGTGCCAGCTGCTCCTCGTTGATCGGCGCACCGGGACGGATCTCGAGCATGACGAGCCGGTCGCGGATGGCGCGATAAGCGCGTTCCGCGAGGGAGAGCTCCTCGCCCTCGGTCGCCACCTGCTGCATGAGACCCCCTTGACCTGTCCGGGAAGCTCACATACCTTACCGCACAAGCTGATATATCAGATGCTCATTAGTTGCCTCTCAGGATGGTGCTCAGGTGACAGCTCAGACGGCAGCGAACTCGTCGATCAGCACGTTCCCCTCCTCCCTCTCCCTCCCGCTCAGCGAGCTCGACCCCGACGTCGCCACCGCGGTGGCCGCCGAACTGCACCGCCAGCGGTCGACCCTCGAGATGATCGCCTCGGAGAACTTCGCCCCGGCCGCCGTCATGGAGGCCCAGGGCTCGGTGCTGACCAACAAGTACGCCGAGGGCTATCCGGGCCGTCGCTACTACGGCGGCTGCGAACACGTCGACGTCATCGAGCGGTTGGCCATCGCCCGGGTGAAGGAACTGTTCGGCGCCGAGGCCGCGAACGTCCAGCCCCACTCGGGCGCCCAGGCCAACGCGGCCGCGATGTTCGCGCTGCTGGAGCCGGGCGACACCATCCTCGGCCTCGACCTCGCGCACGGCGGGCACCTGACCCACGGCATGCGCCTCAACTACTCCGGCAGGCTCTACAACGTCGTGCCGTACCACGTGAGCGAGTCCGACCTGCGCGTCGACATGGACGAGGTCGAACAGCTCGCCCTCGCGCACCGGCCGAAGATGATCGTCGCCGGCTGGTCGGCGTACCCCCGGCGGCTGGACTTCGCCGCGTTCCGGCGGATCGCCGACGAGGTGGGCGCGTATCTGATGGTGGACATGGCGCACTTCGCCGGTCTGGTGGCCGCGGGCCTGCACCCGAACCCGGTGCCGTACGCCGACGTCGTCACGACCACCACCCACAAGACCCTCGGCGGACCGCGCGGCGGTGTGATCCTCAGCCGGGCAGGACTGGCCAAGAAGATCAACTCCGCGGTCTTCCCAGGACAGCAGGGCGGCCCGCTGGAGCACGTGATCGCGGCGAAGGCGGTGGCCTTCAAGGTGGCCGCGAGCGAGGAGTTCAAGGAGCGCCAGCAGCGCACCCTGCACGGCGCCCGCATCCTCGCCGGACGGCTGCTGTCCGACGACGTCGCCGAGGCCGGGATCACGGTCCTGACCGGCGGCACCGAGGTCCACCTGGTCCTCGTCGACCTGCGAAACTCCACGCTCGACGGGAAGCAGGCCGAGGATCGGCTGCACCGCGTCGGCATCACCGTCAACCGCAACGCGGTGCCGTTCGACCCGCGCCCGCCGATGATCTCCTCGGGCCTGCGGATCGGCACCCCCGCCCTGGCCACCCGGGGCTTCGGCGCGGTGGAGTTCCGGGAGGTCGCCGACATCATCGCCGAGGCGCTCAAGGGCGAACAGGCCGACGACGAACTGCGGGCCCGGGTCACGAAACTCGCCGACGCGTTCCCCCTCTACCCCCACCTGAACGGAGGCGCGGCATGACCGTCGAGCCCCTGCCGGAGCACCCGGACTTCCTCTGGCGCAACCCCGAGCCGCGCTCCTCGTACGACGTCGTCATCGTCGGCGCGGGCGGCCACGGCCTGGCCACTGCCTACTACCTCGCCAAGAACCACGGCATCACCAACGTCGCCGTCCTGGAGAAGGGCTGGCTGGCCGGCGGCAACATGGCGCGCAACACCACGATCATCCGCTCGAACTACCTGTGGGACGAGAGCGCGGCGATCTACGAGCACGCGCTCAAGCTGTGGGAGCGGCTCCCGGAGGAGCTGGACTACGACTTCCTGTTCAGCCAGCGCGGTGTCCTCAACCTCGCGCACACCCTCCAGGACGTCCGCGAGGGCAAGCGCCGCGTGGGCGCCAACCGCCTCAACGGGGTCGACGCCGAGTGGCTGGAGCCGGACGAGGTCGCCAAGGTCTGCCCCATCCTCAATGTCTCCTCCCGCACTCGGTACCCGGTCCTCGGCGGCACCTTCCAGCCACGGGCCGGCATCGCCAAGCACGACCACGTCGCCTGGGCGCTGGCCCGCCGCGCCGACGAGCTGGGCGTGGACCTCATCCAGGGCTGCGAGGTCACCGGCTTCCTCAAGGACGGCGACCGGGTCGTGGGCGTCGACACCAACCGCGGCCGTATCCACGCCGGCCGGGTCGGTCTCGCGGCCGCCGGGCACAGCAGCGTGCTGGCCGAGCGGGCGGGCGTACGGCTGCCGGTGCAGTCGCACCCGCTCCAGGCGCTGGTCTCCGAACTGCACGAGCCGGTGCACCCCACCGTCGTCATGTCGAACCACGTGCACGTCTACGTCTCCCAGGCCCACAAGGGCGAGTTGGTGATGGGCGCGGGCGTCGACTCGTACAACGGCTACGGGCAGCGCGGCTCCTTCCATGTGATCGAGCAGCAGATGGCCGCCGCCGTCGAGCTGTTCCCGATCTTCGCCCGCGCCCATGTGCTGCGCACCTGGGGCGGCATCGTGGACGTCACCCCGGACGCCTCCCCGATCATCGGCACCACCCCCGTCGAGAACCTCTACGTCAACTGCGGCTGGGGCACCGGCGGTTTCAAGGCCACCCCGGCCGCCGGCTGGACCTTCGCGCACACCATCGCCACGGGCGAACCGCATCCCCTGAACGCCCCCTTCGCCCTGGAACGCTTCAGCACGGGCGCACTGATCGACGAGCACGGCGCGGCAGCCGTGGCCCACTGAGGAGGACGCTGTGCTGCTGATCACCTGCCCATGGTGCGGACCGCGGGACGAGACCGAATATCACTACGGCGGACAGGCCCACGTCCCCCACCCCGAGAACCCCGCCGACCTCACCGACGAGCAGTGGGCCGAGTACGTCTTCTACCGCGACAACCCCAAGGGCCCCATGGCCGAACGGTGGTCGCACAGCATCGGCTGCCGCCGCTGGTTCAACGTCGTGCGCGACACCTTCACCAACGAGGTGCTCGCCGTCTACCGGCTCGACGAGCCCCGCCCACAACTGCCCCAGGCCGGAGGGACCCGATGACCGACCAGGACTTCCGGCTCGCGCGAGGGGGCCGCGTCGACCGCGGCACCGTGCTGCGATTCACCGTCGACGGGCGGGAGTTGACCGGGCACCCGGGTGACACCGTCGCCTCCGCGATGTTGGCGAACGGGCTCGTCGAGGTCGCCCCCTCGCTCTACCGCAGCCGCCCGCGCGGGATCGTCGCCGCGGGGGTCGAGGAGCCCAACGCCCTGCTCCAGATCGGCGGTTCGTGCTCGGAGGGCATGCTCCCGGCCACGGCCGTGGAGCTGTACGACGGCCTGTCCGCCACCACGCTGTCCGGGATGGGCCGGCTCGACCCGACCCCCGACCCCGCCGTCTACGACAAGAAGCACGTCCACACCGACGTCCTGGTCGTCGGCGCCGGACCCGCCGGGCTCGCGGCCGCCGCGGCCGCCGCCGGCTCCGGCGCCCGCGTGATCCTCGTCGACGACCAGCCCGAGCCCGGCGGTTCGCTGCTCTGCGGCACCGGGACCGACCTCACGTGGGTCGCCGAGGTCCGCGCGGCGCTCGACGCGGCTCCCGAGGTCGTCGTACTGCAACGGACCACGGCCTTCGGGTCGTACGACGACAACTACGTGCTGGCCCTCCAGCGGCGCACCGACCACCTCGGAGCCGATGCCCCCGAAGGTGTCTCGCGCCAGCGGCTGTGGCACATACGGGCCCGGCAGGTGGTCCTCGCGACCGGCGCGCACGAGCGCCCGCTGGTCTTCGCCGGCAACGACCGGCCCGGGGTGATGCTCGCCGCGGCCGTGCGCTCCTATCTCAACCGGTATGCCGTGGCCCCGGGTTCGCGGGCCGTGGTGAGCACGACCAACGACAGCGCCTACGACACGGTCGCCGATCTCCACGCCGCCGGGATCGCCGTCGCCGTCGTCGTGGACGCGCGCCCCGAACTGTCCGAGCGGGCCGGCGAGATCGCCGCGGCGACCGGGGTGCGGGTGTTGACGGGCAGCGCGGTGGTCGACACCGCGGGGGAGGGGCGGCTCACCGGCGTCACGGTCCAGGGCCTCGATGACGCGGGCCAACTCACGGGCGCAGCCGAGGCGTTCGACTGCGATCTGCTCGCCGTCTCGGGCGGCTGGAGCCCGGTGGTGCATCTGCACAGCCAGCGCCAGGGCAGGCTGCGCTGGGACGAGGACCTGGTCGCGTTCGTCCCCGACGGGACCGTACGGGACCAGCGGGTCGTCGGTGCGGCCCGGGGGACGTACGACCTCGACGGCTGCCTGAACGAAGGGGCGCGGGCGGGTGCGCTGGCCGCGACGGACGCCGGGTTCCCGGTTCCTGTGCCGCCTGCCGGTGATGCCCAAGTCCCGGGCCCGGTGCGCGCGTTGTGGCTGGTGCCCGCCCCCGAGGGCGAACCCGGCACCTGGGACACCCACTTCGTCGACTTCCAGCGCGATGTCACCGTCGCCGACGTCTGGCGGTCCACCGGCGCCGGCATGCGCGGTGTGGAGCACGTCAAGCGCTACACCTCGCTCGGCACGGCGAACGACCAGGGCAAGACGTCCGGGGTGAACGCGATCGGGGTGATCGCCGAGGCGCTCGGCGGTTCGCTGGGAGAGATCGGTACCACGGCCTACCGGGCGCCGTACGCGCCGGTGGCGTTCGCCGCCCTGGCCGGGCGGGAGCGCGGCGACCTGTTCGATCCGGAGCGCACGACCGCCATCCACAGCTGGCATGTCGCGCACGGCGCGGAGTTCGAGGACGTCGGGCAGTGGAAGCGACCCTGGTACTACCCCCGGCCGGGGGAGGACATGGACACGGCGGTGATCCGTGAGTGCCGCGCGGCCCGTGAGGGCGTGGCGTTCATGGACGCGAGCACCCTCGGCAAGATCGAGATATGGGGCGCGGACGCGGGGGAGTTCCTCAACCGCATCTACACCAACGCCTTCAAGAAGCTGAAGCCCGGCACGGCCCGCTACGGCGTCATGTGCAAGCCGGACGGCATGATCTTCGACGACGGTGTGACCCTGCGCCTCGACGACAACCGCTACTTCCTGACCACCACGACCGGCGGCGCCGCCGGGGTCCTGGACTGGCTGGAGGAGTGGCTCCAGACCGAGTGGCCCGAACTCGACGTCCACTGCACCTCGGTGACCGAGCAGTGGGCGACGATCGCCGTCGTAGGACCGCAGTCGCGCCAGGTCGTCGCCCAACTCGCCCCGGACATCGACCTGTCCGCCGAGGCGTTCCCCTTCATGGCCTTCCGCGAGACCACCCTGGCCTCCGGAATCCCGGCCCGCATCTGCCGGATCTCCTTCTCCGGCGAACTCGCCTACGAGATCAACGTCTCCGGCTGGTACGGCCTCGCAGTCTGGGAGCAGGTGTACGCGGCCGGGCAGCCGTACGGCATCACCCCGTACGGCACCGAGACCATGCACGTGCTGCGGGCCGAGAAGGGCTACATCATCGTCGGCCAGGACACCGACGGGACCGTCACCCCGCAGGACGCGGGCATGTCCTGGGTGGTGTCGAAGCAGAAGGACTTCGTCGGCAAGCGGTCCTACGCGCGCGCCGACACGCTCCGCACCGACCGCAGGCAACTGGTCGGCCTGCTCCCGAGCGACCGCACGACCCGGCTGCCCGAAGGCACCCAACTCGTCGCGCCGGACGTCGACTTGGAGACGGTGCCCGTGCCGATGCTCGGGCACGTCACCTCCAGCTATCACAGCCCGGCCCTCGGCCGTCCCTTCGCCCTCGCCCTCGTCGCCGACGGGCGGGCAAGGAAGGGCCAGACCCTGCTCGCCCCGGTGGGCGAGAGCCTGGTGCCCGTCGAGGTGACCGACTTCGTCCTCTACGACCCCGAAGGGACCCGGCGAGATGGCTGAGCCGACGATCGACGCACGGGTGAGCCCGTTGACACATCTGCACGAGCGCATGCGCGCGGCCACGGTCACCGGCGGCCGGGGCGTCGCGCTGACCGAGTGGCCGTTCGTCACCATGGTGAACCTGCGCGTCGACCCCGACGCCGAAGCAGCCGACCGCATCGGGAAGACCCTGGGCGCGCCGCTCCCGCGCGAGTGCGGCCACACCACCGCGTCGGGCCCCCACACGATCGTCTGGCTCGGCCCCGACGAGTGGCTCGTGCTGTCCCAGGCCGAAAGCGCCGTGGTGACCGCCGAGTTGAAGGGGGCACTCGGATCGGACCCGGGCTCGGTCGTGGACGTCTCGGCGAACCGCACCACGCTGGAGTTGAGCGGCCCGGCCGCACGGCAGGTGCTGGAGAAGGGCTGCCCGCTGGACCTGCACCCCCGGGTCTTCGGTCCGGGGCGGGCGGTGTCGACGACGGTGGGCCCCGTCGCCGTACTCCTGTGGCAGGTCGACGAGGCGCCGACGTACCGGCTGTTGCCGCGGTCCTCGTTCGCCGACTATCTGGCGCGCTGGCTCCTCGACGCGATGAGCGAGTACCGCGGACCGGAGATTCCCTGATGGCGTTGAGCGCGTTCGACCTGTACTCGGTCGGCATCGGCCCTTCCTCCTCCCACACGGTGGGGCCGATGCGCGCGGCCCGACGCTTCGTCGGGCTCCTGGACGAGGAGGGCCTCCTGCCCTCGGTCAGCCGGGTGCGGGCCGAACTGTTCGGCTCACTCGGCTTGACCGGCCGCGGTCACGGCTCGGACAAGGCCGTTGTGCTCGGCCTTGAGGACGAGGATCCCGCCACCGTGGACACCGACCGGGCCGACGGCCGGGTGGCGCAGATACGCGACAGCAACACCCTGCTCCTGGCCGGCAAGCACCGGATCGGCTTCGACAGCGATGCCGACCTGGTACTGCACCGGCGCACGTCCCTGCCCGCGCACCCCAACGGAATGATGATCCACGCCTACGCCGACGACGGCCGGGTGCTCGCCAAACGGATCTACTACTCCGTGGGCGGCGGCTTCGTCGTCGACGAGGACGCCACCGGCGCCGACCGCGTCGTCGCGGACACCACACAAGTACGGTTCCCCTTCGGCTCGGCCGCCGAACTGCTCGCGTACTGCGCGCGGGAAGACCTCGCCATCAGCGACATCATGCTCGCCAACGAGCAGGCATGGCGGCCCGAGGCCGAGGTGCGCGCAGGACTGCTGCACCTGTGGTCGGTCATGCAGGCGTGTGTGGAACGCGGATGCCACCGCGAGGGAGTGCTGCCGGGCGGCCTGCGGGTGCCGCGCCGCGCACCGGCGCTGTTCCAGACCCTGAACTCGGGCACCGCCGACCAGGATCCGCTGCACATCATGGACTGGGTGAACCTGTTCGCCCTGGCCGTCAACGAGGAGAACGCCTCCGGCGGCCGCATCGTGACCGCCCCGACCAACGGAGCGGCCGGCATCCTGCCTGCCGTACTGCACTACTACGCGCGGTTCATCACCGGCGCCGACGACGACGGCATCGTCCGCTTCCTGCTTACCGCCGCCGCCATCGGCATCCGGTTCAAGGAGAACGCCTCCATCTCCGGCGCCGAGGTCGGTTGCCAGGGCGAGGTCGGATCCGCCTGCTCCATGGCGGCCGGAGCACTGTGCGAGGTCCTCGGCGGAACTCCGGCGCAGGTCGAGAACGCCGCCGAGGTCGGTATCGAACACAACCTGGGGCTCACCTGCGACCCGGTCGGCGGCCTGGTGCAGATCCCGTGCATCGAGCGCAACGCCATCGCCGCCAACAAGGCCATCAACGCGGCACGGCTTGCCCTGGCCGGTGACGGCACGCACAAGGTCACCCTGGACAGGGCCATCAAGACCATGCGTGACACCGGCGGGGACATGAAGGCCAAGTACAAGGAAACCGCCCGCGGCGGCCTCGCTGTCAACGTAATCGAGTGCTGACACCATGACTGATTCCCCGGCTTCCGCCGCGTCCCCCGCCCCCTCCGACTCGCTGACCGACCCCGCCACGGCGCCGGTCGAGCACGTACTCACCCTCGACTGCCCCGAGGCTCCCGGCATCGTCCACGCCGTCTCCCGGTTCCTGGTCGAGCACGGCAGCGACATCATCGACAACCAGCAGTTCGGAGACCGCCGCGACGGCCACTTCTTCATGCGAGTGCGCTTCGCCACCGCCGGCAGCGAGAACACCCCGCAGACCCTGCGCCGTGACTTCGCCGCCGTGGCCTCTTCCTTCACCATGCGGTGGCACCTCGAACCGGTCAGCACCCGTCGCCGCGTGCTGATCATGGTGTCCCGCTACGGCCATTGCCTCAACGACCTGCTCTTCCGCGCCCGCAGCGGCGACCTGCCCATCGACGTGGTCGCGGTGGTCTCCAACCACCGCGACCACGAGGCACTCGTCACCTGGCACGACATCCCGTTCTTCCACGTGCCGGTCACCGCCGCGACCAAATCCGAAGCCGAAGCCCGGCTACTGGAAATCATCGACTCGTGCGACCCAGACCTGGTCGTGCTGGCGCGCTACATGCAGGTGCTCTCCGACGACCTGTGCGCCCGACTGGCCGGCCGCATGATCAACATCCACCACTCGTTCCTGCCCAGCTTCAAGGGCGCCAAGCCCTACCACCAGGCACACGAGCGCGGCGTCAAGCTGGTCGGCGCGACAGCCCACTACGTCACCGCCGACCTCGACGAGGGCCCGATCATCACCCAGGAAGTCATCGACGTCGACCACAGGCACACCCCCGACGACCTGGCCGCCATCGGTCGCGACGCGGAGTCGGCGGCCCTGGCCCGAGCGGTCCGGTGGCACTGCGAAGGCCGGGTTTTCGTCCAGGGCAGGCGCACGGTGGTCCTGCGCTGACGGCCGGACGGCAGGGCGGAGTCGTGCTGTGCCCCGTTGAAGCCATTCGGTCGGCGCGGTCGGCTGGGCGACGCTCTGCATGACCTTGCGGGCCCCGGTGGTCGGCCCGACGTTCACCGATGCCGTCTCCAGGGCCCGCTGAACCGCGATCTCCCTGGCCTCCAACGGCCCCCTGCCCGCCGAGTGCCGCTCGTCCGGCACGCCAGAAATTCGCCGGCAGTCCGGCGTCAACACTGTCACCGGCAGCAGCTCCACCTGGGCTTCGGTCACCGCAGTAACCATCGAGCCGCGGAGGCAGCTGGATCCTCGGCCAACTCCTCCCGCGTGACAATCCGCCGGTCCAGCCGCATCTTCACGGCCTCCAACACCTCAGCGGGCCGCGCGAGTTTCTCCCGTCGGCCCTCCGCACGTACATGAGTGGGCGTCTCATATGAGGGCGTCGTGGATGTTCGAGGACGTGTGCGGATGTCCAACGCTCGTGATCGATACAGCGATGCGACGAGGCGCCCCGCGGCCATGCGGTACGCGTTCTCACCGAGTTGCTGAAGTCGATGTGGTGCGTGTGTCGCCGGGACGTGGCGTGGGTCTGCCGGCGATGGCGACCCAGAGGTCGGGGTCGAAGTGGGCTTGGGGCAGCAGGTTGACCATGTAGCGGGTGCTGCGTTCGACTTTGACACGCCACAAGCGTGCTGTTTCGTCGCCGTCACCTTCGACGATGGCCTCGAAGATCGCGGTGTCCTCGCGGGCGATGAGGTCGGCGGCCGCGTCGGTGAAGTCCAGCTGCAGGATGGAGATGAACATTCGTAGCCGCATGCTGAGGCGCTGGAAGAACAGGCTTGCCTGGGGCAGGCCCGCAGTGCGGGCTATCGCATCCTGGAAGCGTAGGTCGGCCTCCCCGATCCGAACGGGGTCGCTGCGCCGGACCGCTGCGTGGACCTCGGACAGGGCTGTGTCGACTGGTCGAAGCTCGGCTCGGTTCAGCATGGCGACCCGGCGCATGAGCACGGTGCCCAGTGCCGCCCGGGCCGCGTAGAGGTCAAGGACGGTAGTGACGTCGACCTGAGGAGCGGCGGCTCCGCGGTGGGGCAGCCGGTCGAGCATGCCTTCCTCGGCGAGCACACGCAGTGCCTCGCGGACGGCACCTCGGGAGACGCCGAGCCGGGATGCCAGGGGTGCTTCCTTGACGGGTTCGCCGGGTGGGAACGGGCCGGCGAGGAGAGCCTCGCGCACAAGATGGACGACCGGGTCGGCGGTGTCGGTCGGTCCGGGCGTGATGCCAGATGCTGCGCCGGTCCACTCGTGATCGCCGGAGTTGTCCGGGCGACCTTCCTGCGCGCTCCCGGACACGGTTGAGTCTTTATCAAGCCTCATCCATGTGAACGGACGTGATTGCGGCGTCCACGTGCCGCACCAGGCGCGGAGGCCGTCGCGGAGTGCGGTCGTCGACGTCGCGAAGCCGGGCACGTTCTCGTGGGTGAGCAGCGGATTGTTCGCCAGGAGAACCTCGACCTCGTCGAGCCATGACGAGTCGGTGGGAACGAGATGCTGGTGGAAACGCGGATGGTGCCGAACCCATGTCTCGACCGTGTCCCGGGTGGGGCTGTCGGGCTCGCCCCCGACGAGAAGGTGCACTTCCGAGCCCGCGGTCACACGCTCGTCGAGACTCTCCAGGAAAGCGCCCACAGACGCGCCCGGGCCGGCCGCGTCGTGTGTGTCCGGTCCGCCTCGGACCAGTGCGAATGCGTTCGCCACGGCGAGCATGTTCCTCGCCTCGGTGGCGCGCTGGCTCATGGGCGCCGCAGGTGTGGAAGTCCTGGCCCCGCGCTGCTGGAGAGGCGCGGCGCGACTGTCGGCGACGACGGCGAGCACGAGCGTGGGAGGGCCGAGGAACAGCCCGATCACGTCGCGGACCCTGGCGGTGCGCAGCGAGGTCCGGCCACCGTCCGCCGGCCAGCGGCCCGGTCGCGACTGCAGCCGGTACCTGCGCCAGATCCGGTTCATCGTCGCCTGGCTGAGGCCGGTCTCCGCCGCCATGGAGCGGGTCGACCAGTCCCGCCCTTCGGAAGGCGGCGGGGCCAGCAGGCACACGAGGGCCTGCGCGACGGTGTCGTCGCTCTTGGGAGGTCGTCCCGGGCGAGGCCGCTCGTGGAGGCCGTCCAGGCCGTCCGCCAGATATCGGGAGCGCCAGGTGGCGACCATGTCCCGGGAGATTCCGAGCTCTTCGGCCACGGCGGTGTCGGTGAGGCCCTGCTCGCACATCAGCACGATCTGCGCGCGCTGCGCCAACGCCCGCGAACCGGTACGGCTACGGGTCCGACTCAGCAAGGTGGCGCGATCAGTGTCGGTGAGCGTGACAGTGCTGCGGGAGCTTCTGGCCATGGTGTGGCCAGCGTAGGTGAAGTTATGCCTCAGTTGCATCGATGCGCCGGGTGGAGAGCCAGGGGCGTTGTTGCCGGCTGGGCGTGGTCGGAGACTTTTGCCCTGGCGGACGTCGGCGCCGGATCGAGTTCTCAGAGGCCGCGGATTCCCGATGCCGAGTCCTGGCGAGAGACAGCAACGGAAAGCAGTCACCATGTCTTACAAGCGAATGATCCATGCAGTGGACACGCATTCGGGCGAGCCGATGCGCGTCATCACCGGAGGCGTCCCGCACATCCCTGGTGCGTCCGTCTATGAGCAGATGAAGTGGCTCGAGCAGAACGACGACCAGCTCCGGTCGCTCATGCTGCGTGAGCCCCGTGGGTACCCGCCCATGTGCTGCAACCTGATCGTTCCGCCCAAGCACCCGGACGCCGCGGCCGGCTACATCATCATGGAGCAGGTCGAGTACCCCGTGATGAGTGGTGGCAACACCATCGCTGTCGCGACCGTCCTGCTCGAAACCGGCATGATCCCCATGCGGGCGCCCTTCACCGAGTTCAAGTTGGAGGCCCCGGCCGGCCTTATCGGCATCAGGGCCGAGTGCCGTGACGGCAAGGTCGGGCAAGTGACCTTCGAGAACGTCCCCGCCTTCGCCGCTCACCTCGACACCGTGATCGACGTCCCCGAGCTCGGCCAGGTGACCGTCGACGTCGGGTGGGGCGGCATGTTCTACGTGATCGCGGACGTGCGGCAGTTCGACGGACTGCAGCTGGTCCCGTCCCACGGACGGGAGATCGCCCGCGTTTCCTCCCTCGTCCTCCGGGCTGCCCAGGATCAGCTGCCGGTCGAGCACCCCGACTACCCGGGCATCGGAATCACGATCTCTCAGCTGTCAGGCCCCACCGGCAATCCGGCCGCCGACATGAAGAACGCGGTGACCATGGCGAGCGGCCCCGTGGACTTCTCCAACCCCGCGACGTGGATCGGTGCCATCGACCGGTGCCCGTGCGGCACCGGTACGTGCGCGCGGATGGCCACCCTGCACGCCAAGGGCGCACTCAAGCTCAACGAACCCTTCCGCCACGAGGGGATCCTCGGCACCGTCTACACCGGCGAACTCATCCGGGAGGTGCAGGTGGGGCCCTACACCGGCGTTGTCCCGACCATCGGCGGCCAGGCGTGGATCACCGGTTACAACACCCTCGTACTCGACCCTGACGACCCGTTCGTCGACGGCTTCACCGTCGGGGACATCTGGGCCTGAGGCCGGTCCGGACGAGCGGTGCCCCACCACTGGGTCACGTACCAGGCTTGTGCTGTCGGTCGACGGCTGTGGAGTGGTCAGCCGGGCGGGGTCCCGGCCACGCCGGCCACCTGCCCCTCCGCTATGCGAAGGACGCGACAGGCTTGCCGAAGACGCCCTCGTCGGGAACGACGCCGAGACCGGGGCCGGTCGGTACCTGAATGTGGCCGCCTTCGACCCGGATCGGATTGTCCGAGTCGTAGTGGACATCCATGAAAGGTTCGGCGAGCCATACACCTTCGAGCAGCCGCGGCTGCACCGTCGCGCCGATGTGCACGCATGCGGCAGCGATGATGTCCCCTCCCCATGAGTCGTCACACGTATGAGGCATGGAACGTGACTCGCAGAGGTCTCTGACGGTCGCGATACCTCCCAGACCACCGAAACGCGTGACCTTGAGTCCGAATCCGTCGCACACTCCGAGCGAGATCGCCCGGAGCACGTCATTCAGACCCTCGGTGTTCTCGTCGAGGTAGATCCCGTGGTGCAGTTGCCCGCGAATCGCGGCGATCTCCTCCATCGTGTTGCAGGGCTGCTCGAAGACGAAGGGGATGTCGGCGCATTCCCGGCCGATGCGCAGCACGTCGCGTGTGTTCAGCGACCGGTTGGCATCGACGGACAGGCGGGTGCAACCCGTCGCTTCCCACACCTTGCGGATCGTCTCGATATCGATTTCGACCGGTCGCCCACCCACCTTGATCTGAAGACGCGGATAGCCCTCGGCGATCCGCTCCACGGCGGTCCGGGCAACTTCATCCGGATCTCCGATGGGCAGTGCGTAATAGGAGTTCACGCGCTCGCTCGCCGCGCCGCCCAGCATGTCGCACACTCGTATGCCGTGGGCCTTGCCGATCAGATCGTGCATCGCGATGTCGATCGCGGCTTTCGCGTAGTCGTGGCCGTAGAGGAGCGTTGCCATTGCACGGCGTATCTCCCGTGGGCCCGTCACCGTTCTGCCGATCAGGCCCGGCGCCATCTGGTTGAGTGCGGCCCGGGCACCCAGGGCATGCTCCTGCGCATAGGTCGGGCCGACCGGGCACACCTCCCCCCAGCCGGAGATTCCCGTGTCGGACACGACTTCCACAATCGTCGAGTCCAGGGCCGTATAGGCGCCTTCGGACATCCGGTAGACCTTGCCGCTCAACGGCAGGTCCATTTGATACACGTGAATCTCGGCGATACGCATTCTTACCTTCTTGGTGGCAGATGCAGGTTCGTTTTTACGCGGTCGGGGCCGGTGGGATGAGCACCAGCTTTCCGAGGTGGCGTTTTGTGAGGAAGTCTTCCTGCGCTCGAGCGATGGCTTTGAGGGGGTAGGTGCGGGAGACAACTGGTCGCACTTCCCGGCGTTCGACGTACTTGATCACGTTCTCGAACACTTCGTCCTCTTGGAACGTGCAGCCGAACACCGAGACGTCCTTGAGGTACAGGGTGCGCAGATCGATCTCCGCGACCGGCCCTCCGATGGCGCCTGCGATGGCATAGCGGCCACCGGGGCGCAGCAGGTCCAGCAAGCGCGAAACCTGAGGGCCACCCACGAGATCGATCACGACGTCGACGGACCCACCGCCCAGGGCGCTGATCACATCCGCACTGCGGTCAACGGTCTGATCGGCGCCCTGCGCCATGACATCGGCGGCCTTCGAGGCCGAGCACACCGCGATGACGGTCGCGCCCCGGCGCTTGGCCAGCTGTACGGCGGCGAGTCCCACTCCGCCCGAGGCGCCGGTCACGAGCACCCGCTCCACCCCGACCGCGGCCCGGTGCATCATGTTCTCCGCAGTGGAGTAGGCACACGGCACGGCCGCCAGTTCCTCGTCGCTCCAGTCGCTGCGAACCGCGTACGTCTCCGCAGCGGGGGCCACCGTGAACTGTGCGAATCCGCCGTCGCATTCGCTGCCGAAGGTCCAGCACGCGAAGGGCTGGTAGTCGACGGGGGTGCGCAGCATGTTCCGTACGAGGACTCGCTCGCCGATGCGATCGCGCGACACTCCCTCGCCCACGTCGGCGATGCGGCCGCAGGCGTCCGCGCCCTGGATGCGGGGGAATTCGAGGGCTTTGCCCGTCCACGTCGCGTCCGCGTCGTCGACGGTGTCGAAACCCGCTGACCCGCCTTCGCCTGTTCCGGACGTGATCACTTTTGAATACCAGCCGATACGGGTGTTCACGTCTGTGTTGTTGATCCCGGCGGCGGCGACCTGGATGAGCACCTCGCCCTTCTTGGGGCGAGGAACGGGTACGTCCGTCCGGTACTCGAGTTTTTCCAGCCCGCCATGACCGGTGAGGAGGACGGCTGCCATCGTCTTCGGCAACAAGTTTTCGCTACCTTTCAACTTCGTCCGCTCAGGTCGAGCGGCCACGACAGCTGGTCGCCGGCGCCCTGCGTCCGACACCGCCGGCGGCACGAGCGGATAGCGTCACAGCCCTTTGTCATGCGTCGATACGGACGTCATCCAAGGGCTTGGAGCAGCAGATCAGGATCTTGTTCTGGGCGATTTCGCGGGGACGGATTCCCCCGTTGTGTTGCATGTCGACTTCTCCGGACAGCATGGTCGTTTTGCAGGTCCCGCACATCCCCTGGGTGCACGAGGCCGGAGGCCTGAGGCCGGCCGCGTAGGCGGCGTCGAGGAGGGTTCCGTCGGCTGCGCAGGTGACGGTGCGGCCACTGCGGACGAACTCGACGCTGTAGGTGGTGGGTGCGCCGGTTTCCTCGTCCGGTGCAGGGGTGTGGTCACCCTCGGGGGCGTCGGGCAGCGGCGGGGCTCCGCCACCGTCGACAGGAGCGGGAACGCTGGAGACGGGGAGGCTTTCGAAGGAGAAGCTCTCCTCGTGGTACCCGCTCATGTCGTAGCCGACGTCCCCGAGGATGCTCCGGATCGACGCCATGTAGCCGGCGGGCCCGCAGGTATAGGTCTGGCGTTCGTCGAGATCGGGTGCGAGTGCCTGGAGTATGGGCGCAGACAGGCGGCCGCGCAGGCCCATCCATCGTTCCGACGGATAGTCGTCCTCACACACATGGACGACCCGGATGTTCGGCATGACAGCGGCCATGGCTTCCAGCTCGCGGCGGAAGATGATATCCGCGGGCGTGCGGGCGCTGTGTACGAAGACGACGTCCGCATCCGAACCGAGGTCGTACATGGTCCGCATCATTGACATGAGCGGAGTGATGCCGCTGCCGGCGGACAGGAACAGGTACTTGGGCGCCGACGGGTTCGCCAGCGTGAAGCCGCCCAATGGTGCCTGGGCGGTGATGCGTGCGCCGGGGACCACGTGGTCGTGCAGCCAGTTCGAGACCGGGCCACCGGGGACGCGCTTGACCGTGATCGAGATCAGGTGCGGGCGTGTCGGTGGTGACGAGATGGTGTAACAGCGAGTGAATGCCACCCCGTCGATCTCGAGCTGGAGCGTGATGAACTGACCTGGGTCGAAGCGGAACGTGCGATGGCTGTCAGCCTCGAAGTGGAAACTTTTGACGTCATGGGTGATGTCGAGGACCTTGCGGCACACCAGGACCGCCTGGTCCTCCTCGCCCCAGCAGTCCGGAGCCCAGGACGGGGGCATCGGGCCGGAATCCACCTGGGTCGCGAAGAGGTCACCTGTGGTGACCACGGTGTCCGGGCCAGTTGTTGCGACCACCACTTGAACCTCCATTGGCACGGTGGGCACCGATTGATGACTCGAAGCCGAATCCGCTGCGTCGGGTGGGCAGCGACTCGGTCGTGTGAAGCGTGCAGTTCTGCTCAGCCGGGACTCAGGCAGTGATGTGCTCACTCCTGGATCGGTCCCGGCTCGTAGCCGGGGGCTCGTGAACCCGTTCGGCGGTCAGTAGCGCACCGAGGGTTCCCGGAGTCGCGTCGACTCTCAATTTTGTACCGTATAGCGCAACGTTCGTGTCCTGCGAGACAAGGGTGGGTCCGTCGATCCCCGGTTGTCAACAGGCCTCGTCAGGTCGCCGAAGGGGCCCTTGAGGGAGGGCGGGAGTGCTCGCTCGTCAAGCGGATCGCCTCCGCCGCAGGGAACGCCTTCGCCGCGGAGTCGCCTCCGCCGCAGGGAACGCCTTCGCCGCGGAGTCGCCTCCGCCGTGTCCGGCCCGTGACCGGGTCGTCGATGTACCGGTGGTCCGTGAGTCGAGGCGGCAGGCGAAACCGCCAGGCAATCAAGCATTTACCAAGCGGGTGCCAATTCATCGAAACCGCCAGGCTGGAGCCCTTGACAGGGTATGGGGTCACTTCTAGCCTCGGTTCGCACAGTGCGATTGTCTCACTGTGCGAAACAGGGACTCGTCGTAAATCCTTGATCATGAGTGGGAGATGTCCCATGAACTTCTCGTCCGCCAATCCGGCATCGGCCCCTGATATCGCCGAAATGGTCGCGCGCCGAGCGGTCGGCTACAGCCTTGAGGCGCCCTTCTACACCAGCCAAGAGGTCTATGACCTCGACCTCGAGGTCATATTCGGCAGGCACTGGCTGTTTGCCTGCGCAGAGGCGGAGCTGGCCGAGCCGGGTGACTACGTCACCCTGGACATCGGGCGGCAGTCGATCATCATCGTGCGGGATGACGACGAGAGCATCCGAGCCCTCCGTAACGTCTGCCGGCACCGTGGCTCCCGGATCCTGGAGGACCCGTGTGGTTCTGTGGGCAACCTTGTCTGCCCGTACCACCAGTGGACCTACCGCACGGACGGCAGTCTGATCCACGCCGAGGGCCAGGACCCCGCGCTCGACCGTAAGCAGTTCGGTCTCAAGCCCGTCAGTGTGCGCACCGTGGCCGGACTGGTCCTGGTGTGTCTCTCCGATGACCCTCCCACGGACATCGACGAGGTGGCCGCGGTCATCGAGCCCTACCTGTCGCCCTACCGGCTCAAGGACGCGAAGGTCGCGCACCATATCGACCTGATCGAGGAGGGCAACTGGAAGCTGGTGATGGAGAACAACCGCGAGTGCCAGCACTGCGACGCCGGCCACCCGGAGTTGCTCACCGCCTACTTCCCCCTCGGGCTTTACGCCGGGGGCGACTATCCCCCACGGATGCGTGCCGTTCTCGAGCGTTACCAGGCCGCCGAGGCTCGTCTGCACTATGCGTGCGCGGCGACCGGCATGCCCGTCGGCACGCATCGCGAGCTCGACGATCGGCCCACTGGGTACCAGATCACCCACCTGCCGCTCGACGGCGTAGGCGCCTCCTTCGGAGAGGCGGGTGCGCAGGTCAGCCGCAGGCTGATCGGTGAGATCGCGATCCCTGAGTTCGGCGACATGTCACTGCATCTGCAGCCCAACTCGTGGTTCCACATGCTCAGCGACCACGCCGTGGTCTTCCGTGTCATGCCTGTCGCACCGGGCAAGACCCTGGTCCGCACCACCTGGCTCGTGCACGCCGACGCTGTAGAAGGTGTCGACTACGACGTCGACTCCCTGACCGCCGTATGGAGCGCCACCAACGATCAGGACCGGGCATTCGTCGAGAAGTGCCAGCGAGGTGCGAGTGACCCTGGATACGAGCCCGGCCCCTATGCGGGGATCGAGGGCGACGTCGAGGCGTTCGACAATTGGTACATAAACCGCCTGCGCGAGCATCTCGGTCTCAATGACGCGCACCTGTCCCTGATCACTCACGCCTCCGGCCAGTGATCGTCCACCAAGCACTCGAAGTCTCGGGCCCTGGGGCCTTCGCATGACTGAGAGCCGAGTTCGCAGCGCAACCGGCGACAGGAGTCCGGCATGAACGCGATTGTGGCCCATGAGACGTACAAGGTCTTCGGTAAACGTCCCGAGCGTGGCGTCGCACGTCTTCGCGAAGGCGCGACGCGCGAGGAACTGCGCAAGGACGGCATCACCGCGGCTGTGATCGACGCGTCCTTCGAGGTACGTGAAGGCGAGATCTTCGTCGTCATGGGACTGTCCGGCTCGGGCAAGTCCACCCTGATCCGCATGGTGAACGGGCTGTGGGAGCCCACCGCGGGTGAGTTGCTCGTCCATGGCGAAGACGTCGTCACGATGAATCAACAGCAGTTGCGACGCATGCGCCGCGAGAAGGTCAGCATGGTCTTCCAGCACTTCGCGTTGTTTCCGCACCGCACGGTGGGTGAGAACGCCGCGTACGGCCTGAAGGTCCAGGGCATACCCAAGGACGAGCACGAGCGCCGAGCCAAGGAAGCACTGCGCCTGGTGGGGCTCAAGGGCTGGGAGGACTCACTCCCGGGACAGCTGTCCGGGGGCATGCGGCAACGTGTCGGCCTGGCGAGAGCACTTGCCGCGGGCACCAACATTCTGCTGATGGACGAGGCCTTCAGCGCGCTGGATCCCTTGATCAAGCGCGAGATGCAGGACCAGTTGATAGAGCTCCAGCACAAGCTCGGCAAGACCATCCTCTTCATCACGCACGATCTGAATGAGGCCATGCGCCTCGGGGACAGAATCGCGATGATGCGCGACGGGCGGGTCGTCCAGGTCGGCACGGCCGAGCAGATTCTCAACGATCCGGCCGACGACTTCGTCGCCCAGTTCGTCCTGGACGTCGACCGGACGCGTGTGCTGACCGCCGGCGCCGTCATGACCCCACCGGTGGCTCTTGTCGGGTCCGAACTGGGACCCCGAGCCGTCCAGAAGATGATGCGTGACCATCAGGCCGCGCGCCTCTTCGTGGTCGACCGGAACAAGAAACTGTGCGGTGCCGTCGACGAAGAGGCGGTCGTGGGCGCTGTGGGGGAGGGGGCAGACTCCCTGGACGGCGTTCTCGACGACCAGGTGGTCAGCGTGTCCGAGCATGCCCACCTCTCCGAACTGCTGGCGTTGAGTGCCGACACCCCCAAGGCGCTGGCCGTCGTGGACGACGAGGGCCGAGTGGTGGGGGTGCTGGCCCGAGTCACGCTGCTCCACGCCCTGGCGCAGCGAGGCAGCGCACAACAGGCCGGCAACGGCCAAGCCTCTGCGGTGCAGGCGCTCCATTCCGATCACGTCCGTGCGGAGGTGAGTGCGTGATGACCGCGCTGTCGCTGTTCGATGTTCCCAAGATCCCCGTCGGGGATGCGCTCCAGGACTTCTTCGACTGGCTCACCACACATATGGGTGGGTTCTTCGACACGGTGAGCAACGTCATCGGCTCTGTTGTCGACGGGTTCATCAGTGTCCTCGAAGCTCCGGACCCCGTTGTTCTGGCGCTGATCTTCGCCTTGATCGGGATGCTATTCAAGGGATGGAAGTTCGCCGTCGTCGCCTTCCTCGGATTGCTGTTCATCATCAGCATGGATCAGTGGGCAGCCGCGATGCAGACACTGGCGCTCGTTCTGGTCGCCACTTTGGTGGCGATTGTGATCGCGATCCCCACAGGAGTGCTCGCAGCGAGGAAACCGTGGGCGAGTGCGGCGCTCAGGCCGATCATGGATCTGATGCAGACGATGCCCGCGTTCGTGTGGCTGGTGCCCGTCGTCACACTCTTCAGCATCGGTGTAGTCCCGGGCGTCGTCGCGACGATCATCTTCGCGCTGCCGCCGGGCGTCCGACTGACGGAGCTGGGGATCCGCAACGTCGACGCGGAGGTCGTCGAGGCGGCCAACGCGTTCGGGTCCACGCCCCGCCAGACCCTGCTCGGCGTGCAACTGCCACTGGCGCTCCCGACGATCATGGCCGGGGTCAACCAGGTCATCATGCTGTCCCTCTCGATGGCTGTGATCTCCGGCCTGGTCGGAGCCGAAGGACTGGGCGGTCAGGTGACAACCGCCATTTCGACACTGGACCTCGGTCTCGGCTTCGAGGCAGGGCTCTCGGTGGTGATCCTGGCCATCTATCTGGACCGGGTCACGGCCTCCGTCGGACAGGGAAGGAGTGGCGGGAGGCGCGGTTTCCGGCTTCGCAAGCCACGACCCTCCGCTCCAGAAGTAGACGATTCCACTCTCGACGGAGGTGAGACGGAATCACCCGCAGTGGCGGAAATCGGGGCGTCAAAGATCGGCGGATAGGTCACTGCGGCCGTCCGGTACGTGAGAGGAACAAGAACAATGGCGAAGCGATGTAGAGCGGTTTCGATGCGGCTGGGTATCGCCGTGTCCGTACTCGCCCTGGCGGCGGCCGGCTGCGCGGAAAGCAGCGGCTCCAGCGGCGACGACAAGACCATCACGATGGGCGTGATCCCGGGATGGACCGACGAAACGAGCACGGCGTACCTGCTCAAGAACGTCCTGGAAAAAAATGGCTACACCGTCAAGGTGACGAAGCTCAGTGACAACGCCCCGATGTACACCGCGCTCTCGAACGGGGACATCGACCTCCTTTCCTCCGCCTGGCCGGAGCGTACGCACAAGTCCTACATGGACAAGTACGGCGACAAGATCGAGGACATCGGCACCTATTACGACAACGCGGGGCTCTTTCTCGCGGTGCCCACGTACTCGGACGTCAAGTCCCTCGCCGACCTGCCCAGTCACGCGAAGGAGTTCGACGGCAAGGTCACCGGAATCGAGCCGGGCGCCGGTCTGACGAAGGCGACGCAGGACGACGTCTTCCCCGCCTACGGGCTTGACAGCAAGTTCAAGCTGGTGACCTCCTCGACGACCGCGATGCTCACGGAGCTGAAGAAGGCCACGGCGGCGAAGGAACCCATCGTGGTGACGCTGTGGAAGCCGTTCTGGGCCAACCAGGCCTTCCCGGTCAGGCCCCTGGAGGACCCGAAGGGAGCGTTCGGCAAGCCGGAAGGCCTGCACAGCCTCGCCCGCGACGGATTCTCCAAGGACTTCCCGGACGTCGCCGACATGATCAAGAACTTCAAGCTGACCGACGCGCAGTACGGCAGCTTGGAGGACGCCGTGGTCAACAAGTTCGGTCAGGGCAAGGAGCCGCAGGCCGTTGAGGCGTGGCTCAAGGAGAACCCCGACTACGCGCCGTCTCTGGAGAAGTACCTGAAGAAGTGACGCAGCCGCCCCGGTACGGCACTTTCCTCGACACTTCCTCCCCATGAGGCAGAGCGCCGTATCGGGGCCCGACGGTTCCACCGACCGGGCGGGAGTCGTATGACGAAGCCCGCCACACACACCCGTGAATCGCTCCCCAACCAGGAGCAGGACGGAGTCACCTCACATGGCAGGCAACAAGGTCGTCGTCTACCAGGGGCCCGGCAAGGTCGGGATCGAGGAGATCGACTATCCCAAGCTCGAACTCCCCGACGACGTGGTGAATGGTCTGGGCATCAAGAAGGCGGCGCCGCATGCCGTCGTACTGAAACTCGTCACCACCAACATATGCGGCAGCGACCAGCACATGGTCCGTGGCCGTACGACGGCCCCGATCGGCCAGACGCTGGGCCACGAGATCACCGGCGAAGTCGTCGAGGTGGGTGACGACGTCCTCTTCGTCAAGGAGGGCGACATCTGCTCGGTGCCGTTCAACATCGCCTGCGGGCGCTGTCGGATGTGCAACGAGGGCAAGACCGGTATCTGCCTGAACGTCAACCCGGCCCGCGCCGGCGCGGCGTACGGCTACGTCGACATGGGTGGCTGGCTGGGCGGCCAGGCGGAGTACGTCATGGTGCCGTTCGCCGACTTCAACCTGCTGAAGTTCCCCGACCGCGACGCCGCGTTGGCCAAGATCCTCGACCTGACGATGCTGTCCGACATCTTCCCGACCGGCTACCACGGCGCCTACACCGCCGGCGTCACCACCGGCTCCACCGTGTACGTCGCGGGCGCCGGACCCGTCGGTCTCGCCGCGGCGTACTCCGCGCAGTTGCTGGGGGCCTCGGTCGTCATCGTCGGTGACATGAACGCCGACCGGCTCACACAGGCCCGGAGCTTCGGCTGCGAGACCGTCGACCTCAGCAGCGGCAACGACCTCGCCGACGTGATCGCGGACATCCTGGGCGAGCCGGAGGTCGACGCCGCCGTCGACGCGGTCGGCTTCGAGGCACGCGGGCACGGGGCGGGGGCAGGCGAGGCTCCGGCGACGGTACTCAACGACATGATGACCGTCGCTCGCGCCGGCGCGTCGCTCGGCATCCCGGGGCTCTACGTCACGGGCGACCCCGGCGCCGTCGACGACGCCGCCAAGGTGGGGCAGATCGGCGTACGGCTGGGCCTCGGCTGGGCCAAGTCGCACGTATTCACCACCGGCCAGTGCCCGGTCAAACGCTACAACCGGCAGCTGATGAACCTCATCCTCGCCGACAAGGCGCACATCGCCAAGGCGGTCAACGCCGTCACGATCGGACTCGGCGAGGCGCCGCAGGGCTACCAGGAATTCGACCAGGGCGCGGCGAAGAAGTACGTCATCGATCCGCACGGGATGGTAGCCGCCTGACTCCCGTCCATCCGGCGGCCGCACAGCCGTCGTCGGGAAGGCCGTCCCCGGTGCACACCACCAGGCAACACATACGCAAAGGCACATGGAGGGCACAGTGAAGGACGTGGTGATCGTCGGGGGCGGCATCGCCGGCCTGGCGGCGGGGTGGAGACTGCGCCACCGCGACATCCTGTTGATCGAGGCCGACGACCGGGTCGGCGGCAGGATCCGCTCGGAAGCCCGTGGCCCCTACTGGCTGAACTGGGGTGGCCACGTCTACGACGGCGGTCCCGCGTCGGCCACCCAGCGGCTCCTGAAGGACACAGGGTTCACGTCAAGGCCGGTGCCGGGGAACCTGACAGGCCTCAGCATGAACGGCCGACTGCTGCTCAGCGGTCGCGTGGAGACCTTCCCCTTCCGGGTCCCCATGTCCTGGGGTGACCGGGCGAGTCTGATCCGGGTGGGAGCGAAGGTCCGGCTGGCCGTGGCGCGCTACGCCCGGCTCGTCAAGCGCCGCCCGGGCGAGGACGAGGCCACCCGCCAACAGCGGGTCTACGACTTCATGAACGACCGTTCCTTCGCCGACTTCATCGGCACGCTCCCCGAGGACGCCGAGGCGCTCTTCAAGCCCACGGTGACCAGATCCTCCGCGGAGATGCACCAGATCTCCGCCGGGGCCGGCATCGGGTACTTCAACCTCGTCTGGAACATCGGCGCGGGACTGTCGCACAGCATCGACGGGGGACCCTCCACCCTGCTCGAGGGCATCGCCGACGCGCTGGGCGACCGGGTGCAACTCGGCGCCGCCGCCGAGGAAGTCGTGAACAAGGGCCAGTCCGTCGTGGTGCGCTACCGCCAGAACGGCGTCGAACACGAAGTCGAGGCCCAGAGCGTCATCCTCGCCACGACCGCGAGCGTGAGCCACCGCATCGGTGTCGACCTCGACGAAGACCTCCGCGAGGCACTCGCCCAGGTCAAGTACGGCCCGTTCGTGAGCGCGGCCTTCCTCACCAACGAAACCGAACGCCAGAAGTGGGACGGCACCTATGCGATAGCCACCCCCAAGCGGTCGTTCAACGTGGTGCTCAACATGTCCAACAACGTGCACGGCCACACGCAGGAACGACAGCCGGGCGGCAGCTTCATGACCTTCTCTCCGGCCGGTCTCGCCCGCCAACTGCTGGAGCAGGACGACGAGACCATCCTCCGGACCTACATCGACGATCTCGACCAGGTGCTGCCCGGCTTCGCCTCGCACGTCGCCGAGGCGGAGGTGGCACGGTGGCCCGAGGCCTCGCCCTACTGCTTCCCCGGCCGCGGCCGGCTCCAGTCGACCTTCACCAGGCCCAACGGTCGAGTGATGCTGGCGGGGGACTACCTCGGCACCCAGTACACGGAGACCTCGGTGCACACCGCCTTCGCGGCCGCCCAGGCCGCGGAGAACCTCCTGGACGCCGCCGACCGGCCCCAGCGTCGAGCCGCATAGATGCCGCCGGACCTGACGCTGACGTAGGTCCCCGCTCTCCTTCCCTTCCCCTTCCTCCCACATCTCAGACTTCACACCGAAGGTGCTTCCACCATGTCCTCACCCCTGCGCGGCGTCCTGTCCGCCCTCCTCACCCCCTTCGACGACAACGACTCGGTCGACGAGGCGACTCTGCGACGAGTCGTCGACCGCAACATCGACGGCGGCGTCCACGGCGTTGTGGCCTGCGGCTCGACCGGGGAGTTCACCACGCTCAGCAACGCCGAGCGCCGCCTCGTCGTGGAGACCGTGATCGACCAGACAGCGGGCCGGGTGCCCGTGGTGGCGCAGACAGGTGCCCAGTCCACCAGGGAGGCCATCGAACTCTCGCGCCACGCGGAACAGGCGGGGGCGTCCGTACTGATGGTGGTGGCGCCGTACTACGAGCCCCTCACGATCGAGGAGACCAAGCGCTACCTCACGACCGTGGCCGAGTCGGTGAGCATCCCGATCATGCTCTACAACCTCCCGGTCGCCACCGGCGTCAACATGACGCCCGACCTGGTCGGTGAACTCGCCCGCGAGTTCGAGAACATCCAGTACATCAAGGACACCTCCGCCGACATCGCCCAGGCCGGGCAGCTGATCCACAACCACGGGGACGTCGTCTCGACCTTCGTCGGCTGGGACTCCCTGCTGCTCGCCGCGCTCTCCGAGGGAGCAGCCGGTGTGATGGCCGGCACCGCCAATGTCGTGGCGGCCCAGCTGGTCTCCATCCACGCCGCCATGAGCGAGGGCGATCTGCACCGGGCGCGCGGTGAGTGGGAGTCGGTCTACCCGCTGATCGACGCGATCATGGCGGCGCCCTTCGCCCCCGCGGTCAAGACGGCGCTCGGCGCGACGGGCTTCGCGATCGGCGGCTCTCGGCCGCCTGTGGCTCCGCTCGACCCCGAGGTGGCCGCGGCCATCTCGAAGCTGGCGGCGCCCCTTTCGTCATTGCCGGTGAGTCAGGACGCCGCAGCCGTCTGATCTGCTCACCCGCGCGACTGTCACGGCCGGCCGCGTTCACAGCCCCACAACCACCGAAGGAGTGGACATGTCCACCGAGGACCCGACCATCGGCGTGCGGCGTGCGCCGGACGCCACCAAGTTCGACCCGACGGACCTGCCGCCGGCCGGGCACGTCATCGACGGCGCGTTTCGCGAGACCCCGACCGCCGAGCTGCTCGACATCGTCGATCCCGCCTCGGAAGAGGTGATCGCCCGGGTCGCGCTGGGCACCGAGTCGGACGTCGACCTCGCGGTCGCCGCAGCGGTCAAGGCGAAGGAATCCTGGGCGCGTCTCGTGCCCAAGGCGCGCTCGGAGATCCTGCACGCCATTGCCGACCGCCTCGCGGACAACCACGAGGTGCTGGTCCGGCTGGAGTCCGCCAATACGGGCAAGCCGATCTCGGTGGCACGCGACGACGTCGACGGAACCATCGACACCTTCCGGTTCATGGCCGGAGCGCTGCGTGCCACCACGTCGATGGCGGCCGGCGACTACGCCGAATCCCACCTCTCGGTGATTTTGCGCGAACCACTCGGCGTGGTGGGCGTCGTCACGCCGTGGAACTATCCCCTCCTGATGGCGGCGTGGAAGATCGCGCCCATCCTGGCCGCGGGCAACACCCTCGTGATCAAGCCCTCGGAGCAGACGCCCCTGACCACGCTCAAGTTCGCCGAGCTGGTCGCAGACCTGCTCCCCGCGGGCGTGCTCAATGTCGTGACGGGACTCGGTCCCGTCGTGGGTGCCGCCCTCGCCTCGCACGCCGACATCGACATGATCGCGCTGACCGGGTCGGTCGGCAGCGGGCGTGCCGTCGCCCGTGCCGCCGCGGACACCCTCAAGAGGGTTCACCTCGAACTCGGCGGCAAGGCCCCGGTCGTGGTCTTCGAGGACGCGGACCTGGATCTCGTGGCGACCTCGCTGCGTGCCGCCAGTTTCTACAACGGGGGCCAGGAGTGCGGTGCCGCCTGCCGCGTGCTGGTCCACGAGTCGGTCGCCGCCGAACTCGTCGACCGCCTGGTGGCACAGGTGAGCGAGTTGAAGGTCGGTGAGCCGGGCGCGGGCGACGACATCGAGGTCGGTCCGCTCGTGTCCAAGGCGCACTACGACCGGGTGCTCGCCCACCTAGACCGTGCGTTGGCGGAGGGAGCGCGCGCGGCCGTCGGTGGCGGCGCTTTCGACGGCACGGGCTACTTTGTCCAGCCGACCGTGCTTGTCGATGTCCCTGTCGATGCCGCGTGTACCCGGGAGGAGATCTTCGGGCCTGTGGTGACGGTCGAGACGTTCTCCGCGGAGGGCGAGGCGGTCCTGCGCGCCAACAACGTGCCGCTCGGTCTGTCCGCGTCGGTCTGGACGAGTGATGCCCGCCGCAGCCACGACGTGGCCTCTCGGCTCGACTCCGGCACGGTATGGGTCAACTCCCACCTCGTACTCGCCAACGAGGTGCCCTGGGGAGGCTTCAAGGGCTCCGGGTACGGGCGCGACCTGTCGATCTACGCGCTCGACGACTACTCGCGTACGAAGCACGTCATGCACTATCACGGCCGCTGATCTCCCGTCGTCACCAGTTCCGGGGTGACGACGGGCCTTCGTGAACGCAGAGGCGTCCGGTTGTACTCCGCCGGGCGCCTCTGATTGATTCCTGGCCAGGCGTCCGGTCGGCGGGCCACGATCTGGTGCCGGGCTCACCGTTGCGACAGGTCACAGATGGCCCACACGATGCGGTGGCGGGTCCGCTGCTGGCGTCGATGCCGTCGTGCATTCGGGCCGCTGAGCCGACGGCAGAGATGTTTCACCTCTGCTGTCGGCGAGTCTGTTGCGTCCTCTGCGATCGGCGCCGGTGCGCTGTGCTCCCCAAGGAGTTGTCCTCGGCCGCCGATAGCGCGACTCAGCCGGCTTTCGGATAGCCGTTTCGCTCCGAGATCTCTGCGGCAGCCGCCAGCAGGTGTTCGACTATTCCCGGAATCGTGTCATCGTTGATACGGAATGCGGGACCGGAGACCACCAGGGCGGCGGCGACTTGGCCGTCGTGTGCTCGAATCGGTGCCGCGACGGCCGCGAGCCCGATCTCCTGTTCCTCATCGACTCGGGCATAGCCGTGCTTGCGCACCGTCTCCAACTCGCTCTCCAGGACGCCCGGATCGACAATCGTGTGCGGGGTGAGGCGTTCCAATTCAGCGTCGAGGTAGGACTGCAGTTCGGTGCGGGGCATGTACGCGAGAAACACCTTGCCGGCAGCAGTCGGGTGAAGAGGGTGGGCCTGTCCGACCCGGTTCACGATGGTGAGGGAGTCCGAGCCGTTCACCTGGTCGATGGAGACCACTGTGCGGCCTTCATGTACCGCGACGATGACGGTCTCTTTCAGCTCCTCGGCAAGGCGGTTGCACACGGTGCGACTGATCACGGTCAGATCGTGCTGCTGGCCTACTCCGTCCGCCAAACGCTGGATGCCGTAGGCCAGCCGGTACCCACCTCGCATGGAGGCTTGCTCCACCATCCCTCTGGCTTCCAGAGTCGCAATCAGCCGAGACACCGTTGACTTGTGCACGGAGATCTCTTTGGCGATTTCTGTGATGCCGGCCACACGGCGCTGAGAAAGTACCTGGAGGATCGAGATCGCCCTGTCTACCGAATGGACCGAATTGTCTCGTCCTTGCCTGCGCCCGTCGCTCACATGGGACAAGATACAGAGTCGTCCACTCTCTGAGGAAATCTGTCATATCAGATGAGCCGTTTTGGGACCTTCTGGTCCTTCTGAGGTTACGCCTCACAAGCCGAGGCGCGTGCATCTACATGGCTGCAGCCGTCGTCGCACCTGACGCTGCTTGTTGGGGAGGGCGCCAGTGCCGCAAGAGTGACACCCCGGCGGAACCGGGCACGAACAGGCCGATGCGTCCGTTGATGGCACAGCGACCTCGCCGCTCGATCTTGTCGTCAGCGTGGAGCGTCCTGATGTTGTAGCCGGAAACGGGCGCGGCATGCGTGGTCAGGGTCCTGGACTCGGGCACTTCGAGTTTGAGCTCGTCATTCAGGGATGTCCGCAACCGCGCCTTGATCTCGTCGGCTTCGTGCCGGGGATCGGTCTCCCACAGCAGGGCCGGAGTGGATTTCTTGTCGACTGCCCCACTCGGAGGCCCCGGCCGGGGCCGCACCGTAGCGGAGAGTGAGACAACTGTGGGCGGGTAGCCGCAGCCCCTTGCTGGACCCGGCCCCTCAGAACCGCACACTGCCCAAGTAAGCCCGTGGGATTCGCAGTTCAGCAGACTTATACGGACCGCCTGCCATCGCCTACGTGATGCCGACGATGGCAGGCGGTATGAACGAGGCGGTGGATGTATCGCTCCTCCGTGGCGCCGGTAGACGAAGGGGTGCTTGTGAAGCATCTTCTTCGACCCCGCGAACCAGTTGATCCACTCGCGTGGGCTGTCCGGTTCGTTTACGGCTCTGACGATCAGCTCCTGCCTGCAGAGAGGACAGAGCCCCTTCTGCCGGGCCCGCAGGCCAAGCTGACCTTGTCCATCGGCGGTGGCACCTTGCCCGTGCTGCGGCGGGGCGGCGTTGTCGCCGGGCTTCGGCCGACGTGATCCGCCCGCGCACTCGGGGCAGTGCGCGGGCGGATCGCTCACCGACGGTTCGCGCCAACGGCTTACCGGGTCGCGGCTACGGCGTGACGGTCAACGCCGTGTGTCCGAGGGCTGTCGAGCCGTCGCCGTACTCGACGGCCCCGACGTAGCGTTGGCCGGGTGTCGCGTCCGGCCACGACACCGTGACCTCCGGACGGTCGCCCGCCGAGACGTTCTGCTCGGCAGGAGTGACCGTGGGTGTCACGGCCGGGGTGCCCTGGCCGACCTTCCAGCTCCACAGGGTGTACTGCTGGCTGGTGGTGCCGGCCGGCAGTTCGTACTGGAGGACGTAGACGTCGTAGTCGCCGGGCGGCAGGTCGACGTGTTCGTCGGAGCCGGGGCCGGCCCAGTCGCCGACGTGGTTGCCGTCGGTGTCGAAGGCGTAGAGGTCGAGGTTGCTGCCCGGGACGTGGTCCGCGGAGGTGATGGCGAACCGGGTGAAGGGGGCGCCCTCGGGGACGTGGACGCGGTGCTTGACGACGGCGTCGTTGGTGCGCTGACTTATGGTGAAGTCGGCCTGGTCGGTGCCGGTGAGCGTGCCGGTGGTCTTCTCGCCGGTGTAGAGCGACGCCTTCGCGGTCAGTTCGCCGTTCCAGTCGACGCCGGTCTTCAGCGTCGCGGAGTCAGTGCCGGTGACCGTGACCTCGTCCGGGGCGGAGAACGCCACGGCGCGCAGGGCGATCGGGCTGGTGACCTCGTGGTGGCTGTGCGCGTCGCTGAGCCTCAGGGAGCCGAAGGACCACGTGTCATGGGCCGCGCTCGTCCGCTCGAAGGTCACCTTGTACGACGCCGACGCGCCCGGCGCGACCGTCAGCCGCTTCGGGGTGACCTCGGCGCGGAAGCCCGGCGGGGTCTGGAGCTTCGCCTTGTACGTGCCTGTCTGGGCCGAGACGTTGGTGACCGTGCGCGTCACGGTCTGACTGCCCAGCAGGTCACCGACCGCGATCGAGGGGTAGTTGAGGTCGCTGGGGTCGGTCTTGGCGGTCGTGGCGCAGGCGTCGGCGCCGTCCTCGGTGGCGGGCTTCTGGCCGATCGCGCAGAGGTAGGCGGTCCAGTCGGCGGAGGTGGAGTCGTACACCAGACCGGGGTCAGCCGCCCGGGTGACCCGGGGCAGGCCCGCGCCGTAGTCGAGGGGTGAGGCGGAGTCGGCCAGGTTGCGGCCGATGGGGTCGCCGTTCTCGTCGGTGGGCGTGGCCGTCGTCATCAGCGCCGACTTGATTTCCATCGGCGACCAGTCGGGGTGCAACTGCCGCAGCAGCGCGGCGAGGCCGGCGATGTGCGGGGACGCCATCGAGGTGCCGTCGGCGAAGCTGAACTGGCCGGGGTAATAGCTGGCGCTGCCGGGCACCACGCCCGCCGGGATGAGCTGGCCGAAGGAGGCGATGTCGGGCTTGAGCAGGTCGCCGTCACTGTAATGGTCCGGGCCGCTGGAGGAGAATTCGGTGATCTCCCGGGTGGCCACATGGCTGCTCTGCGAGGGCGTGAACCGGGCGGTCGCGCCGGCCTGGGAGGCGTACGCGTGGATCGCCTTCGCGTCTTCCGCGTCGACGTGGATCAGGGGCGCCGAAAAGACGTACGGGGGCAGGAACTCGTCGTAGGCCGGGGTGTCGGTGAGCACGAGCCCCTTGCCGCCGACCGCCAGGACCTCGTCCGACTTGGGGTCCTCCCAGAGGCCGGCACCGCCCCGGTCGCAGACGATGATCTTGCCCTTCGCCTGTGCCGGATCGAGGGTGCCCGGCGCGCACAGCGCAGCCCTGCCGGCATCTGCACCGGCCTTCGCCACGGAGGCTGCCTCGACCAGCGGGGCGGTGCCGACGCCCGGGTTCAGGCCGACGCGGGTGTAGCGGCGGCCGTCGCCGAGGACCAGGGAGGTGGTGTAGCGGGTGTCGTGCGTCGCCGCGGCGACCGTTGTGACCCACGGGCCGGTGTGCTGCACCGAGTCCGGGCCGGCGTTGTCGGCGGACGCGGCGATGAACACGCCCGCCTTGGCCGCGTTGAACATGGCCTTCATGTCGGGCTGCTCGGTGAGGGTGCCGTTGAGGGAGAAGTTGATGACGTCGACGCCGTCGGCCACGGCCCTGTCGATCGCGGCCGTGAGGTCCGCGGTCGGGCAGCCGAAGCCCGGCCAGCATGCCTTGTAGAAGGCGAGGCGGGCGGCCGGGGCGATACCGCTGAGCTTGCCCTCGGCGTTGCTGCCGGGTACCGACGCGGCGACGCCGTGGTTCCCGGCGGCCGTGCTGCCGGTGTGCGTGCCGTGGCTGCTGGTGTCCAACGGCGAGGGCGCGTCTTCGCGGTCCGCGGGGACGCCCGCACCGAACCACTGCGCGCCGATCACCTTGTTGTTGCAGGTCACCTTGCGCGTGGGGTCCTCGCCCGGGTCACAGTCGCCGTGCCACTTCGTGGCGATGACCCCGGCGTCGGGGCGCGGCTCCGGCAGCGGGGCGAACATCGGGTTCGTGGGGTCGAACCCGGTGTCCACGACCCCGACGATCACGCCTTCTCCGGCGTGCGCGGCGCCGCCCGCCTTCGCCCACAGACCCTTGGTGCCGGAGAGGCCGAGGAGGCGGGGGATGTCGGGGAACTGGGCGGGGCGAGTTGTTCGGGGCGCCTTGGATTCTGCGGTGTGCGGTATTCGGGCGGCTGCGGGGCCGGTGAAGGCCGATCGCGCAGTGATACGGGGTTCCGCCCGGCCATTCACCCCCGGCCCGTCGTTCGCACCTGTCGACGGCAGCGGGACGACCCTGTTGCGGGTCACCGAGACGACACCAGGCGTCGAGGCCAGTTTCGCGGCCTGTCGGCCGGTCAGTTCGGCGGCGAATCCGCTGAACGTGTAGGAGTAGTCGTAGAGCGTCTCGACGCCGGGCACGGCGTCGAGGACCTGCTTCCGGCGGTCGTCCAGGTGCGCCACGTACTTCTCGACCGGGGCGGAGTCGGCGTCGAGCCGCGTGCCCGCCGTGGACGCCGTTCGCTTCAGCCGGGGCAGCCCGCCCTCGTACGCGGCGACGGGCGGGTCGGCGAGTTCGATGATGTAGGTGCCGTCGCTGTAACGACCGCCGCTCCCGGGGGAGTTGGCGTCGGCGGCGGAGCCGGGAGCGGTGACCGCCATGAGGGTCAGGGCTCCGGCAAGGAGGGATGCGAGAGCGGTGACGGCCGTTCTCGGACGTATGGGTACGCGTGTCACGTGTGATCCATATCGATCGGGCGCCGCAAAAGCGTCGGGCGCCAGGGATCCGGCTGCCGTCCGTATCTGCGGCTGTGGGGGGTGTTCGGGACTACGGCGTGACTGTCGAAGCCGTGCACAGCAGAGGGCTCGAACCGTCGCCGTAGTCGGCGAGGCCAAGGTACCGCCTGGCCTGCAAAGCAGGCCAGGTCACTGCGAGTTGGGGCCCTCGCCCGCGGCCACCGCCGGGTGACGGTGGCGGGGGTATCGGGTTTCGCCCTGGCCGCCCTTCCGGTTCCAGAGCATGTACTGCGAAGTCGCCCCGGCCAGTACGGCACACGGGGTGAGTGCGAGCACCACGGCCAGGCGGTGACGCACCTCGGCGTGAATCCCGGGGGTCCAGTACCTCGGTCCGCGTCGGCAGGCCCGGTCTCTGTCACACTCACCAGCCCCGGAGCGGTTCAACGGGCGATCGAGTCGGCCTTGCCTCGCTTATGTGGACTGGTCGTCCGAGACTTCCATGGCCTGGATGAGCGCGCCGTCGGGGTCGCAGAACAAGAATGATCGAAGTCCGGGCATCGGGGTCCAGATGTAGTCGGTCTGAACCTCGATACCAGCGGCCTTGACACGCTGGAAGAGGTCATCGATTTCGGGCACGGTGAGTGCCAGCTCCGTGATGCCGGTCGCGCCGTAGCGCAGGTACTCGTCCGGAGCCTTGGTGGTGGTCGGATTTGCCGCCTGTTGCGGTTCCAGCGTCGCGCCGGAGTCGTCGGAGGCGATCACGATCCGGGTCGCCGCGTTCTTCGCGCCAAGAATGTCGTCGAGCGTCGAGGAGTCGAATCAGTTTCCGGGCTCGGTGCTCTCGAACAGCACGTTCTTGAATCCCAGGAGGTCTTGATAGGAGGGCAGCGATCGCTCCAGATCGCTCACCATGACGCAGATGTGATGGGAGGACACGATTCTCCTCTGTGGGGTGAGGGAGCGGTCGCCGTCGGCGCTGCCTCAGCGGCACTGATCCAGCGCCAGCCAACTCCCCGCGCTGGTCTGCAACTTCAGCCGCAACGATAAGACCTGACGCTAGTGTCAGGTGCAAGTCATTCGAGGTGAGACTTCCGCGAGGAGACGGGCCGAGACGTCGGCGACCGACGAGTACGTGGTTACGAAGAGGTTTGTGATCACGGGTGAAGCAGAGGCTGTCGGTGGGGAGGAACCGCCCTGACAGAGAGACAGCTTCGGCCGGATGGGCCGCTCGCGTGGCCGGCTGCGCAACGGGCATGCTGCGCTGCCGGTGGGCCGCGGCTGCTGTTCAGCGGGCTGCGCGGATCATCACGGTGAGGACGGGCGAGGCAGGTGACGGCTGGCTCTGCCCGATGTCCTCGTATCCCCACGACTTGTAGAGCGCGTGGACCTTTCCGTCTCCAGCGGCCGGGTTGACCATGAGGGTGACGAAAGGCTCGTCGCGTGTGGCGAGGAGGCCGTCGTGGATACGCCGGGCGGTTCCGGTCTTCCGCCAAGCCGGCCGGACGCCGATCTCCTTCAGGGCAACGGCGGGTCGCTGGGTGTACTTCTCTGGCGGGGCTGGACTGGTGCGTTGCCAGTACCTGTCGCCGTGCTCGATGGTGTTGCCGTAGGCGTAGCCGACCGGATGCCTGCCCGCGTATGCGAGGACAGCCACGAACCCTGGCTCGGTGCTGTGTCGGTCCAGGCGTTCGCCGAACGCCGTGACCGCATAGTTCGGCAGGTGGAGGAGCGGGGCGCGCACTTCGGCGTACACGTCGAGGAGGTCGCCGCGGGCAGTGTCGAGGGTGGTGAACGTGCGCAGTTCGATGGCGGGCGCCGTGGTCATGCGGCCATCCTCCAGGTGGCGGCGTGTTCGGTCCAGGTCTGCACGCTGGAGCTGCCCGGCGCCGTGGCCCGCAGCGCGGCCCCGAACTCCTGCAGCATGCGCGTGACCCGGGCGTGCTGGGTAGCGGCCTCGGCGGGGACCTTCATCGCGGTGACCGTGGCAGCTTCGGGGGCACCCTGGGCGAGCTGGGCGTGCGCGAGCCGGGTCGTGGTGATGGCCCGGGAGCGGATCATGTGGGGTCGGAGGGCGGACAGGCAGCGGTGGGCGTGGTACTCGGCGGTGGAGTAGTCGCCGAGCGCCAAGTGCGCTGACAGGGCCAGGGAGTCCAGTTCGGCCTGGTCGTAGAAGGCGAGCATCCACACCGGCCGGTAGTCGGCGGGGTCGGCGCGCAGCATGGCGTCCTGCGCCTGCTCGAACGCCCGGCGGGTGCCGGTGCGGTCCTGGGCCGCGCCGTGGATGGCGCCTTGGCGGGCCAGGCCGAGGGAGGCGAACAGAGGGTCTCGGCGGGTGAGGTGCAGGTTGCGGGCGACGTCGTTGGCGGCGAACGCGTCCGCGGGACGGCCCATGTGCCGGTACATGGTGCCTGCGTGGCTCCAGATGCGGAACTTGATCGTCTGATCGCCGGACATCTCAGCGAGGGCCTGGGCCTCACGCATGTGCGCCTTGGCGATGTCGTAGCGCCGGCCGTCAATGGCAGCCCACATCGCTGAGGAACGGAACGCTGCTGCGGAGGCGTAGAGGCTGCTGCGTACCCGCTGGCTGGCGCTGCCCGCGTTCTGGAGGTTCAGGGCCTCGTCGGCGAGCGCGGCGGCCCGCTGCTCGATGCCGAGTCGGCCGCCGTGGCGGTGGTCGCTGGCGATGATCTCGGCGAAGCGCTTGTTCAGGCGGTTGACATCGCTCATGCCGATACGGCGCGGTGATGCGGTGCCGGGTGCGGCGGCTGCGGCGGCAGCCGCCGCGATGCCTCCGACGAGGGTGCGGCGCTTCATGTCGGGGTCCTCCTGCTGCGGTGGGGCTGGGCTGGACGGAGTCCGGCCCCGTGGTACGAACCCTAGAGCGACGGCGGGCAGGCCGCTGACGTGCTCAAGTGCCTTGCGGGTAGCCGATTTGGGCCACGTGACCCGGCCTGCCTTCCAGTCCCGGACCGATGAACCGTCGAGGCCGCCATGTCTCCCGGTCAGTTCCTCTAAGGCCCTGTTCACAGTGTCAGCAAGGCTGTTGGAGCTGTAGCCGTGTTCGGCCATCCACGCCTCAAGAACGGTGTTGCGCGTGGTGTCCATATCCGCACGGTAGCCCTCACCTCCCCCACCCCGCCAGGTAAAGAGAAGGTCAAATCGCCCTAGGTTCTTCGGATGGGCGGACGGCTGATCGTCCTAATCACCTTGCGCGGAAGGGGAGTTGTCTTGGTGTCGGTCGCCCGCCACGCCCACCGTGCGGGCGGCTGTTGACGGCCCGGCCCGCCCCTGAGGTTCCCCCGCAGGGGTGGGCCGGGCGCCGAGACGACGCGAAGGCTCAACCCCAATGACGAGTCTCATGAAGCCAGTTCAGGCCGCCCCCACCGGCCACCCCGCCTACAGCCAGACCTTCCCGTGCGAGCCGTCCACGGCCAAAATCGGCCGCAAGCTCGTCCGTGACGTCCTCGGCGTATGGCACCTCGACAATTTGGCCGACGTCGCCGCGCTGATCATCTCGGAACTGATCGCGAACGCCGTCAGGCACACCCCGTGCGACTCGATCCGCCTGATTATTGGGCGGCCGAGCGCGACACGGGTGCGCGTTGGGGTTGTGGACCGGGCGCCATCGCGCAAGCCGGTGCTCGGGCAGGTCGGGGAAGACGGCGAGTCAGGCCGTGGCCTGCTCCTGATCGACGGCATCGCCGACCGCTGGGGCTATGACTTGCACGGCCCGGACGAGCGCCCGCGGTGCAAAGAGGTCTGGGCCGAACTCTTCATGAAGGGCGACGAGTGAAGCCGGCCGTGGCTACCCCGCCCGTGCCGGACGTCACTCGCCTACGTCCCCGCCAGCAGATGGCCATGGAGTGCGCACGCTGCGCCAGGTACCTGGGAGCGAGCGGCGAGATCTTGGGGGATGTACGTCATCGGGGCCTGCTGTTCCAGCTCTGGGTGTGCGGGCCCACCTGCCGGTCGCCCACCCCTGGCCCGGGGACGGGAGCTGAGACATGACCTCCCGCGCGCTTGAGCACTGGCTCACCGGTGACTGCTGGCTCGGGTGCGAGCGCATCGGAGTGCCCGTGATCTGGCTCGGCCCATTGCAGTGGGACGGGCAGCACGCCCCGGTCCACGCCTGCGAGCCGTGCCTCGACCGGCTCAAGGCTCAGGCGCTCGCCTACTTCATGCAGCGGCGGCCGGCTGCCGTCTGACCAGACTCCCGCCTCCGGCCGTGCGGACTGTGCCGTACGGCCGGAGGCGGGCACCACCGCACAACAACATCCCAACCACTCAGAGGAGTTGGCATGACACGCAGCACCGTAGTACCGAGCAGCACCCATGTGAGCCAGCAGACCCCGAGGACGTCGGACGGCTTCGACCTGGACGTATCCCTCGTCGAGGTCGCCGACCCTGCGGGTCTGGTCAACCTGACCGACGACAACTGCGGAACCACCTGCGGCGCCTGCACCACCAACGTCGCCTGACCCGAGGCTTCTCGTCGCTCCGGGCTGGTGCCGCCGCGCCCTGTGGCGTGGCGCCACCAGCCGCCCCGTCCCTCACCCACGGAGGTAGTGGTGGCTGCTCCGCGCCCAGCGTTCCGAACCGGCGCGACCGCTCTCGTACGAGCCGTTGCCCAGCCCACCCTGCTGTGTCCTCCGCTTCCGGACCTCAACGATCACTCTCCCAACGGGTCCGCCACCTGTGTCGCCTGGCTGCGAGAGATCTGGGCGAACGGCGATCTCGTCGAAGCCCTGGAACACGCCAGCCCAGTCCTGGCCGCGCAGGTACGAACCGTGTGCACGGCCGATGAGCCGTCAACGCGCGACGTCCGGCGTGCGGCACTGTCCGTGGCTCGCTACCTGCTGCGCTCCCAGCACCGGGCGACGCCGTTCGGGCTCTTCGCCGGTGTGACCGTCGCGGAATTCGGTCCGCAGGCGGGCGCACGCTGGGGTGTGGAGCACATGCCCATCGGCCATGCGGGCGCAGAGTGGTTGGCCGTCGTCGTCGAGAGGCTGGAGTCTTGCCCCGACCTCCTCGAACGGCTGCCGGTGGTCGTCAACAACACCGTGACGAGCCGCGGGGACCGGCTCATCGTGCCTTTTCAATCCGAAGCCCAAGACGATCGGACTCGCGCGGTTGAGGCGTCCCTGCCTTTGACCGAGCCGGTACGCGCGGTGCGCGCCGCGACACGGGCGCCAGTCCGGTTCGGTGCGCTCGCGGACAAGCTCCAAGCAGAATTCCCCGAGGCCGGGCCGGAGAAGGTGCGCCGGCTGCTGGTGGAACTGATCCAGCGCCGTGTGCTGATCACGAGTCTGCACGCGCCGAGCACCGAGACCGACGCCCTCGGGTACCTGCTCGATCAGCTCCATGTCATCGATGCCGATGTCCTCCCTCCGGTCGCGGAGATCGTGCGCGAGCTGTGGGGGATCCGGAACGGTCTGAACGAGTGCACTTCGCGGGGCGGGCGGGATGGCGTCGCAGCGCGGATGAGGGCTGTCGTGCCCGGCCTGCGCCGCCACCCCGTCGCGCTCGACCTGCGCCTGGACGCGCAGCTCGTACTGCCGGACTTGGTCGCCCGCGAGATCGAGCGCGCGGCCCTGATCCTGACCCGAGTCAGCGCCCGCCCGTACGGCACCGCGGCGTGGGGCGCGTACCACCAGCGGTTCTACGAGCGGTACGGCATCGGCACGATGGTGCCGCTCCAGGAAGTCGTCGCGGACAGCGGCACTGGCCACCCCGAGGGCTACCCAGGCGCGCCCCCCGGCGCCCGTCGACCTCGCGTCTCCGGTCGGGATGACGCCCTCGTACGGCTGGCGCAGGCCGCCGCGCTCGACGGCCGCGACGAGGTGGTCCTCACCGACGAGTTGATCGACGCCCTGGACGTAGGGCCTGACGAACCCCGGGTGCCGCCACACCTGGAGGTGGGGGTGCGCGTCCATGCGGCAAGCGTTGGCGAGCTGCAGCGCGGGCGGTTCCGTCTGGAGGTCGTGAGCGTGTCTCGCGGCGTCGGCGTCTCCACAGGCCGGTTCCTCAGCGTCCTGGCCCCCGCCGACCGTGAGGCCCTGGCCGCCGAGCTGGCTGACCTTCCGACTGCCGACATCAACACCGTGCCCGCGCAGCTGTCCTTTCCGCCGCTCCTGCCCGAGAGCGCCCACATCACACGCGCCCCGCGAGTCCTGCCCACCGTGATCAGTCTCAAGGAACACCGAGCCCCCGCCGACGATGTCCTCACACCTGCGGACCTGGCGGTGGGGTGCGACGGCCGCCGCATGTACCTGGCCGCCCCCGAGCGCGGCCAGCGCATCGAGGCCGTCGGGATGCACGCGCTTAACCTCCACACGCATACTCCGCCGCTGGTGCGAATTATCACCGAGTTGTCGCGTGCTCAATGTGCGCAGGTCACTGTCTTCGACTGGGGCGCTGCGGCGGGGATGCCGTTCCTACCGCGCCTGCGGTGCGGGCGCACGGTGCTTTCGCCGGCCCGCTGGCGGCTGGAGGCGACTGAGCAGCCTGGTCGCGCACGCCCTTGGGCCGAATGGGACTCCGCCCTCACCGACTGGCGGGCGCGGCGGCGGCTACCTCGGCGGGTCTACCTCGTGGAGGACGACCGGCGTCTCTTCCTTGACCTCGACGAGGCCGGCCACCGGACGCTGCTGCGCCAGCACCTCGACCGAGTGGGCCACGCCGTGCTCGTCGAGGCGGCGGAACCGGGGGCGTTCGGTTGGTGCGAGGGGCGCGTCCACGAGGTAGTGGTGCCGCTCAAGGCGATCCGGCCGCCGGCGTGGCCGGCGCTTCCCGCCCCCACCCCGGCGCGCGCCCTCTCCCCAGCCCAGATGCAGACCCCGGCCGCTTCGTCGGTGTTGCTGGCCACCTTGTATGGAGACGCTCGACGCCAGGACACCCTGCTCTCCTGCCACTTGCCCGATCTACTCGAACGGCTCGGTGGCCCGTCGTGGTGGTTCATCCGCTTCCGCGACCCCGAGCAGCACTTGCGTCTGCGCATCGCGCTACCCACGCCGGAGGCGTTCGCCGAGACGGCTCGAACCGTGAGCGCGTGGGCCGACGAGCTGCGCGGCGCCGGTCTGCTGGCGGACTTGCGGTATCCCACCTCCTATCGGGAGATGGGGCGTTGGGGATCCGGCCCTGCCTGGGACGCGGCCGAGGAAGTGTTCCGGGCGGACTCGCGCGTCATCCTGGGCCAGCTCTCGCAGCCGCGGCGCCCACACGAGCGCACGCTGGTGGCCGCACACACTGTCTCTATCGCCTCCGCGTTCCTCGGCAGCACTCAAGCCGGGATGCGCTGGCTGATCGACCACATCCCGCCTACAGCGCCCGTGCCCGTACCGCGCCCGCAGTTCACCGATGCCGTACGTCTGGCCGACCCTGGCGACGACTGGGCGGCATTGCGCGGCGCCCCCGGAGGAGTGGCGATCGTGTCGGCGTGGGCTGATCGCGACGTGGCGCTCGCCGCCTACCGCCAGCACCTGTCAGGTCCCCACACGCAGGGCATTGCCCTCGATGACGTCCTGACCTCGCTGCTGCACGTCCACTTCGTGCGGCACATCGCGGTGAACTTCCCCGAGGAAGAGGTCTGCTTTTACCTGGCTCGCGCTGCCGCCCTGGCCTGGACCGCCCGCACCACTGGGAGGACACCATGACCGCACAGGCCGTGTTCGACCTGGCCGACGCCGTCGCCGGGGAGCTCGCCGACCCCCACACGGCGTACCTTGGGCCAGCGGTCTCTCATCGGCAGCACCTTGCCTACGGCTTGCCCGGCATCGCGGTCCTGCACATCGAGCGGGCAGCAGCCGGCCTGGGATCGTGGCAGCGCGCCCACGACTGGCTTGCCGCCGCCTCCCGTGAACCGCTCACCAGCGGCCCCGACAGCCACCCCTTCTACGGGGCGCCCGCCTTCGCGCACGCTCTGGCCTGCGCCGCTGATCACCTGCCCGGCGCCTACCAGCGCTCGCTTGACACTCTCGACCGACAAATGACTGACGACGTGAGCCGCCGCGTCGACGCCGCACACCGCCGTATCGACGCCGGACTCCTCCCAACGCTCGCGGAGTTCGACACCATTCGAGGCCTGAGCGGATACGGCTCCTACCTCCTGCGCCGCAACCCTGGCAGCGCCGCCCTTCGTGCCGTACTCGACTACTGCGTACGCCTCACCGAACCGATCACACACGACGGCGAGATCTTGCCCGGTTGGTGGACGGACACGGGGCCCTCGGGCCACCCGGACGACCGTTTCCGAGGCGGACACGCCAACAACGGCATGGCGCACGGTATCGGCGGCGTGCTCGCGCTCCTGGCGCTCGCCGCCACGCAGGGCACGTTCGTCGATGGCCACGACGACGCACTGGGCCGGATCCTGCTGTGGTTGGACCGATGCCGAGAGGACACCGGCCGAGGCCCGGCGTGGCCGTACTGGGTCACCCGGGACGAGCTGCGCACCGGCCGCCTCACCTCGTCCACGCCGAGGCGGCCGTCATGGTGCTACGGCACCGCAGGCCTCGCCCGCGCCCAGCAACTCGCCGCACTCGCCCGCGGCGACGACGGCCGCCAGCTGGACGCCGAGAGTGCGCTCGTGGCCGCCCTCACCGACCCCGCTCAGCTCAAGGCCACGACGGACAACGCCCTGTGCCACGGCTTCTCTGGCCTCGCCCATGTCGCCGCCCGCGCGGCCGACGACGCTCACCCCTCGACCGCCGGACAGCTCCGCGCCACGATCCCGGCACTCCTTACCGCAGTCCACCCGCCGGGCACCGACCCCGCCCACGCCGCCACGACGCTCATGCAGGACGAGGAGAGGGGCCCCGGTTTCCTCGACGGCGCAGCCGGTATCGCACTGGCCCTTCTCGCGCCCAGCACCGCCAAATCGCCCCGATCCACCTGGGATGCCTGCCTGCTCATCGCCTGATCCCATCGACCGAAGGACACCCGCATGCCCCCTGACGGCTCCGACCGCTGGCAGCAACACAACATCACCTTCGCTGACCGCGAGAGCGCCCAGCGCGCCATCGTCGAACGCATCGCCCCTGTCCTGCTTGCCGCCGAAAGGGACGGGCAACTCACCGGCTGGTGGTTCATGAACAAGCAGCCCTGGCCGCTGCGGTACCGCGCGGACGAGCCTTCACCCGCCGTCGAAGCGCTGCTGAGCGACCTCGTCCAGGACGGCACGGCCGTGTCATGGCTGCCCTACATCTACGAACCCGAGGCCCACGCCTTCGGCGGGACCCAGGCCATGGGCGTGGCCCACAACCTGTTCCACAAGGACAGCCACCACCTGATCACCTATCAACCAGGCCCGGAGCAGCTGGGACGCAGGGAAACCGCCGTGCTGCTGGCAAGCGTGATGATGCGGGCGGCCGGCCTGGACTGGTTCGAGCAGGGCGACGTATGGGTAAAGTTCGCCGCCCTCCGACCGGCCACCGGTCTTCCGCCCTCTGCGCGGGCCGCCGAACTGGCGCCTGCGATGCGGAAGCTGATGACGGTCGACGCCCATAGCCTGTGCCGCGCGAACGGCCCGCTCGCCGAGCACAACGAGTGGGTCGCCGCTTTCGAGAGGGCCGGCACCGCGCTCGCCGACCTCGCGGGCCGCGGCGCCCTCACCCGCGGTCTGCGAGCCGTCATTGCCCACCACGTGATCTTTCACGCCAACCGCGCCGGTCTTCTCCGGGTCGACCAAAGCGCCATGTCGAACATCGCACGAGAGGTAATTATGGGAACGAGTGACACGACCGCGTCGACCGACGAGGCAACGGCCGAGAGGGATAGCGTCAGGGCGGTGAACACCGACACGATCGCCACCCCCACGGCTGACGCCGAACGCCTCCGCAACGCCATGGTCGACCAGCTTCGCGCGGACGGGCACGCCCGCACGGCCGCAGTCGAGAATGCGCTGCGGACTGTGCCCCGTCACGTGTTCGTGCCGGATGTGTCCCTCGAAGACGCCTACGCCAACGCACCAGTGCACATCAAGTACGACACCCACGGCACATCGATCTCGTGCGCTTCCCAGCCGGGCGTCGTCGCCCTCATGCTGGACCAGCTCGACGCCCAGACCGGCGAGCACCTCCTCGAACTCGGCGCAGGCACCGGCTACAACGCCGCTCTCCTCGCCCACCTGGTCGGGAAGAGCGGGCACGTGACCACCCTCGATGTCGACGACGACCTTGTGGAGGGCACCCGCGCACACCTGGCCGCAGCCGGTCTCACCAACGTCGAGGCCGTGACCCGCGACGGGGCCCTCGGCCACGCCGAAGGAGCACCGTACGACCGGATCATCGCCACCGTGGGCGCTCACGGCGTACCGCACGCCTGGATGCAACAGCTCGCCCCCGGCGGCCGGCTCCTCGTCCCCCAGCGCCTGAAGGGCACCGTCTCCCGGTCCATCGCCTACGAGCAGCGCGACGGCCGATGGGTGTCTCTCGACAGCGAGATGAACACGTTCATGCCGCTTCGTCGGGGCATCGCCGACGACGACCGCCGCGTCATCCCGCTCAGCGCAGACGGCACCGTCCGGCTTCAGGCCCCCGCAGGGCAGAACATCGACGCCGATGCCCTCGCCGGAGTCCTGGACCAGCCGCGCACCGAGGAGTGGACCGGCATGACGGTCCGCGCCATGGAGTCGCCGGAGTGGATGGAACTGTTCGTCACCTGTTCCCTTCCCTCCGGCCTCATCCGCATGCTTTTCCCCCAGAACGCCAAGGGCACTGTGCTCACGGAGGACCCCTACCCCTCGTCGACCGCAGCCGTCGACAAGGGCGCCGTCACCTACCTGGCGCGACGCGTGTCGGAGAAGCAGACCCCCGAGGGCGACAAGCTCTGGGAGTTCGGCGTCATCGGCCACGGCCCCGGCAGCGACGAGCTTGCCACGAAGGTCGCCGACGCCATCCGCACCTGGGACCGCGAATACCGCGGCCGCGAGGCCACGTTCGAAATCCAGCCCCTCGACGCCCCCGCCATCGAGCAGCGCCCCGGACTCTTCGCTCTCGACACCCCGCTGAACCGCATCGTCGTCGACTGGCGGTGACGCCCCGTGCGTAGCGGACGGTGCCCACCGGCGTACGGCTGGCGGGCACCGTCGCCCCAGCACTTCTCACTCACGCCCGGGGAACCCATGGACCCGCACGGCCCCATAGCCCAGCGCTTCCCGCTCGTCGCCCGATTCCGGCCCGCCTGTCTGCCCCTGCCCAAACGCGTGGGTGGCCTTGTCGACCTCGCCGAGACGGCGGTGAAGAAGGGTGACCAAGGGCTCGCATCCGCCGTCTACAACCAGGCCGCGCTCATCGCCTCCGATCTCGGCCTGCCCGACCTGGCCCGCCAGATGTGCCACCAGCAGGCCGCCGCCTACCTCGACGCGTGCCCCCTGCCCGCCATGAGCGCCATCCGGGGACTGGAACCGGTCGTCAACCTCGCCCGGCTCCAGATCCGCGCCGGCCACACCGACGAGGGACGTCAGCACCTACTCGACCTGTACAAGGCCGTCGAGGCAGGCACAGCTGCCCGGTTCGAGGGCGTCGCCGTACCGGCGAACCTCACTGCGACCGACGAGGACCGCCACGAGGTCCGCGCGTGGCTGTGGCGCGTGCTCCTCGCCGATGGGACCCGCACCCTCACCACCAAGGGCCGTTGGGCGGAGGCCAAAGCACATATCGAAGTTCACCACGGCGTAGGCAAACGGATGCTCGATGGGCGCCAAGTCGCCGTACTCGCCACCCTCGTTGCGGGTGACACGACATGGGCCGCTGCCCTCCTCGCTGACACTGTGCCCGGCGATCCGTGGGAGCAAGCCGTCACGGCCTGCCTCACCGTCCTGTGGCGCCGAGATGCCGGGCGGCCGGTCGACGGCCACCTGGCGGAATTGGTGACGACCTACTCCGAGCGGAGGGCCGAACCTGGGATGACCGTCTTCGACATCCGGCTCGGCCTGACCATCCTCGACGCGATCGGTTCCGCCGAGGCGCCCGGCGCGCACAACATTGTCGAGCAGCTGCACCGCAGGATGACGCAGGCTGAGGACGGATACGCGGCCCGCGAGAATCTGCAGCACTCTCTGTTCACCGCGCTTGCCACGGACCGGCAAGCGCAGGACTGCCGCGCTCTGGTCCGCGTCTGCGCCCTCGCGGCAGGGTCCCTCCCCGACAAGCTGCATGGAGAACTGGCATCGGCTTTGCGCGCCAGCGACAGCGTGATCCGGACGAGTCTCGCGCGGCCGTTCGATCCAGGACATACACCCTCTTTGAAGAGAGCCTGATGGCCGCCTGCTGGCGGCTCGTTGTGCGGCTGCGGTACGCACGGACGCCGCGGGCCCGGTGATCGGCGACACCGCCCAGAATGCCCATGCGGTCGTGATCAGCGCTGCCGGGTCGGCTGCGGCTGTGTCGGAGAGGTGGGCGTCGCCGGTTGTATGGGAGTGGCCCAGCCTTTTGTGACGCTGCGAGCCCTCGCGCTTCCTCGGCTCGTGGACTGGGAGCATGGAGCTCGCCAAAGCGGCGGATGCGCCAGGTCAGTGCGTGGGCGGGGCTGTGGCGTCGTCCAGGGTGCGTTGGCCGAGTGCCTGATCAAGGACGATCGCAGGTTGTGTCCTGCTGCCTCTGCCTCTGCCTCTGCCTCTGCCTCTGCCTTGGCGAGCGCGGTGGCGAGTGCGCCCCAGACCGAGTCGGCCACGAGGCGCTCAGCGTGTTCCGGAACCGCGTCCTGGAGGTGGTGGGCGCAGCGGTGCTTGGTCTGCGGGCTGGGTGCCCGGCTGGCGAGGCCGACCAGGACCGCATCGGCGGCCTTCTCGTACGCGACCTGCAGGTTGAGGAGGGTTTGTTCTGCTGCTGCCTCCTGCTGGGCGTGCTGGCGGGTGCGGTGCCAGTGCCTCGTGGACGCCACAGCGGTGAGCAGGGCGTCCACGGGCCTCACGAATCCAGCCCCGTCCCTGTCCTGAGGACGGTCGCGCCAGATCGCCTGGACGCTGCGACGCAGGACGCGGGTGCTGCCGAGGTCGGCAGCAACGCGGGAGCGGGTGGCGCGCGCGACGACTGCAGAGGCCTGTTCGAGTTCGGCCTTGAGTACGGCCGGTGCATCGACCGGTGGTTGGTCCAGTGCGGAGCCGAGTGCGACCAGTTGTCTTTGGGCCCCTCGGGTCGTTCCCGTGGGTGAGGTGGTAGGCCAGGATGCGGCCGAACTCGTGCCCGCCGCTACCCGGTCGGCGGTGTGACCGAGGGCGTCCATGCACACGCAGTCGGGCCCCGAGCAGGGAGCAAGTGTCTGCCGGAAACCTTCAGCTCACGGCAGACGGGAAAGGGCCCCAACGGACTGGAACCCCCTCCGGGATCATGTCAACGTACAACGAGCCGGAAACGCCAGGTCAGCAAAGGGATGTGGGCCTTCTGAGCCGAACTGGCAGACGGTCGCCCGTCCTCAGTCCGCAGCCCGCGCCACCCGGTCTCGTGAACGAGCGCAGCCCCCAAGGAGGTCCACCCGCAGATTCCCGCAATCCGATCTGCCCGTCTTCACCGCCCCCATCCTCATGGCGCTTGGCGCCTCGAGCATCTCGTGGCCAGCAACCTCGACCGCGTCACCGGCGACGGGCTACTGGTGCTTCTCATCGATCGCGCGACCCTCGCTCTCCGCTGGTACCGCCTGGCCGCCTGACTGAGGCGAAAGAAACGGGTGATGGTCAGGCTCCCCTAATGCAGGGCGATACATAGCAGACGATCCCCGGTTACCGAAACCGGGGATCGTGCGGAGCATTAATGGTGTTCGCATCCGGCTGTGCTTGGCGGTGGAGCCGTAGCGAATGGTGCCGCTAGTTTGCCCACCTCGATCGGTAGACCCGCGTTGTGAAGTTATGTCCGCCTGTTCGAGGAGAGTGAGTATTCTGTCAGATCCCATCAAGAAACTTCCGCCGAACTCGAAGGGGAAGGTTCGATACCGGTTTGTTGTCGACGCAGGAATCGACCCCGAAGCTGGTAAGCGTAAGCAGTTGAGGCGCACCCTCGACTCGTTGAAGGAAGCTAGGGCTGAGTACGCCAACATAACTAACCGGCGGCATGATGGGTCACTTGTGCCGCCCAATAAGATCACCGTGAACGAGTGGCTCGACCGATGGCTGGCCATGAAATCGGAGGACCTCGAAGAAACCACCATCTACAACTACATGATTACCCTGGACCGAGTTCGAGGGAGGCTCGGCAGTATCCGTCTCCAGGACCTTACTGAAGAGCACGTGGAAGAGTGGAGGGACTGGGCGCTGGCGCATGGCCGCGTGCGTGGTAAAAGGGCCGGGACGCCACTCAGTGTCACGAGTGTGGATATGAGCCTCGCTAGGCTGAAGGAAGCACTGGGGAGAGCCGTTACCCGGCGGTTGGTGTACGTCAATGTCGCTGCGCACGTGACCATTCCCCGGAGAGCGCGCAAGGAAGAGCGGAAGACTAAAGAGGAAGTGCCGCCCTGGAACGTCCAGGAGGTTCAGAAATTCATCCATGGAATCAGGGGTGAGCGTCTCTATGCTGCGCTTCTTCTTTCGCTGATGGGGCTTCGTCCAGCTGAAGTCTGCGGCCTCCGGTGGGAAGACGTTGACTTGGAGAACGCCACGATCGTCATTGCCAACACACGCACGATGATGGGCAACCGGTACGTGGTGGAGAAGGACACCAAGTCTCTTGCGGGTGAGCGGGATCTGCCGCTGCCGGCGCTGGTGCTGGGAGCCCTCAAGGCATTCCGGGCCCTCCAAGCCGAGGAGAGGCTCGCTCTGGGGGAGGCGTACACGGTGTCGGGCTACGTGCTGGTGCACGAGGCGGGCGACGCCTTCACGATCAAGCAACTTCGCCGACGCGCGTACCGGCTCATGGAGCTTCTGGGGCTCCGTCGCGTCAGGCTCTACGACGCACGCTCGTCGTGCTTCACCTTCCTGGCCAACAATGGCGTCCCGGACCACATCCTCGCGCGATGGGCCGGACACACGAACGTAAAGACTACCAAGCGGTGGTACGTCAAGCCGGATGTAGAAGATCTTCGCGGAGCCGCCACCACTTGGGATGGCCTGCACGGGGGTGCGGCAGAGGGGCACGAGTGAGCCACGTGGACTGTGAGCCGAGCGACTTGCGCGCCGCATGGCCTGCAGGATTGGGGCGAGGTGGCTTCGGAGTCCGCTTGCTGGTTGGACCGGTGGCTGTAACTGAGAGCATCCGGCTACGGTCGAGCCTTCTACCAAGCGTTCACCGTGTGTGGTGTTCAAGCTGCTGTTGGGCGGGATTCGGAAAATTTCCATGTGAGTCACACCGAGCCTTGTCCGTGCCACCACACTCGATGCTGTAACCCGAACCGCCTGTGAGGCCGTGATCAAAGAGGAAAGCGTTGCTCGTAGCGACTGAAGGAGAGCACGCGCCCGGAGGGTCCGCTGCCGAACGGCCACGAGTACATGCCGGAGAACGTATACCTGGGTTCTCGTCGGTAGGTCCGGTAGCGCCGGAGCGGGGCAAGGCCCGCTCGGTCCACCCCGGCGATGTGACATCTCGTGACAGATGAGAGGCTCAGACGGGTGAGCGAGACACCACCGAACACCCTGCAATACCGCTTTGACGGGCCAGAAGACGCCCCTGTCCTGATCTTGGGCCCCTCCCTGGGTACCACATGGCACATGTGGGACCGGCAGGTCCCGGAGCTCGTGAAGCAGTGGCGCGTCTTCCGCTACGACCTGCCGGGGCACGGCGGCGCGCCCGCGCATCCGACCGGTTCGGTGACCGAGCTCGCCGAGCGGCTGCTCGCCACCCTCGACGGGCTCGGCGTCCAGCGGTTCGGGTACGCGGGTTGCGCGCTCGGCGGTGCCGTCGGATCCGAGCTCGCGCTGCGCCACCCGGAGCGCCTCGCGTCGCTCACGCTGATCGCGGCGTCCCCGCGCTTCGGTACGGCGGACGAGTTCCGCCAGCGGGGCGTGATCGTGCGGACGAACGGGCTGGACCCCATCGCGCGGACGTCCCCCGAGCGCTGGTTCACCGGCGGTTTCGCCGCCGCGCAGCCCGCGATCACCGAGTGGGCCGTGCAGATGGTGCGCACCACGGACCCCGGCTGTTACATCGCCGCGTGCGAGGCACTGGCCGCGTTCGACATCCGTGCCGAGCTCGGCAGGATCGGTGTGCCGACGCTCGTCCTGGTCGGCTCGGACGACCAGGTGACCGGTCCCGCCGAGGCCCGCAATCTCGTCGCCGGAATACCGGACGCCCGCCTCGCGGTCGTCCCGGGCGCCTCCCACCTGGTTCCCGTCGAACAGCCGGCCGCGGTCACGGACCTCCTCGTACGGCACTTCTCCACCGCCTGGCAGCAGCCGGCCTACGACACGTCGACCGGTCAGATGGCGATCGTGGTCCCGCAGGCGAGTCCGGTGGTGGCCGTGCCGCAGCAGATGCAGATGATGTCGCCCGTCGCCGAGATCGCCCCCGCCCCCCAGCCCGAGGCGGTGCTGGGCAGACCCGACCCGTACGACGCCGGTATCAAGGTCCGCCGTGAGGTGCTCGGAGACGCGCATGTGGACCAGGCGCTGGCCCAGGCCGACGAGTTCTCCGGGGACTTCCAGGAGTTCGTCACCCGTTACGCGTGGGGCGAGATCTGGGACCGGCCGGGTCTGGACCGGCGCTCGCGCAGCTGTGTCACGCTCACCGCGCTGGTCGCGGGCGGGCATGTCGACGAGCTCCCCTCCCACATCCGGGCCGCCCTCCGTAACGGCCTCACCCCGGCGGAGATCAAGGAAGTGCTCCTCCAGGCGGCCGTCTACTGCGGCATACCGGCCGCGAACAGCGCCTTCAAGGTGGCTCAGCAGGTCATCCGCGAGGAGACCACCCCCCAGGAGTGAGTGCCGGGTGACGCGCACCGCGCGTGCGTCCTCGCGGACGCCCGGAGGCAGGATGGGAATCATGAAGCTCACGAAGAAGTCGCACGCCTGTGTCCGCCTGGAGAAGGACGGGCGCACGCTCGTCATCGACCCCGGGGCCTTCAGCGAGAAGGACGCCGCGATCGGCGCGGACGCGGTCCTCGTCACGCACGAGCACCCCGACCACTTCAGCGAGGGACATCTGCGGGCCGGTCTGGAGGCCAACCCCGCTGCGGAGATCTGGACCCTGAAGTCCGTCGCCGACCAGCTCTCGGCCGCGTTCCCGGGTCGTGTGCACACCGTCGGTCACGGCGACACGTTCACCGCCGCGGGCTTCGACGTACAGGTCCACGGCGAACTGCACGCGGTGATCCACCCGGACATCCCGCGCGTCACGAACGTCGGCTATCTCGTCGACGGCGGGCGCCTGTTCCACCCCGGGGACGCCCTCACCGTCCCCGACCGGCCCGTCGAGACGCTGATGCTCCCCGTCATGGCCCCCTGGAGCAAGATCTCCGAGGTCATCGACTACGTCCGGGAGGTGCGGCCCCAGCGCGCGTACGACATCCACGACGCTCTGCTCACCGACCTCGCGCGCCCCATCTACGACCGGCAGATCGGCGCCCTGGGCGGCTCCGAGCACCTGCGGCTGGCACCGGGCGAGACCGCCGAACTCTGAGTGTCCGAGGCGCCCGGTAGGTTGTGGGGCATGCGTATCGCCACCTGGAACGTGAACTCGATCACCGCCCGTCTCCCGAGGCTGCTGGCCTGGCTGGAGAGCAGCGGCACGGACGTGCTGTGCATCCAGGAGACGAAGACCACCGCCGAGCAGTTCCCGTCCGAGCAGCTCCGGGAGCTGGGCTACGAGTCGGCGGTGCACGCGACAGGACGGTGGAACGGCGTCGCGGTGGTGTCCCGCGTGGGCCTCGAAGACATCGTCAAGGGCCTGCCCGGCGACCCCGGCTACGACGCCGTCGAGGAGCCTCGCGCCGTCTCCGCGACCTGCGGCCCGCTCCGCGTCTGGTCGGTCTACGTGCCGAACGGCCGCGAGGTGGACCACCCGCACTACGCGTACAAGCTCCAGTGGTTCGAGGCCCTGAAGGCGGCCGTCGCGGGCGACGCGGGCGGCAGCCGCCCGTTCGCGGTGATGGGCGACTACAACGTGGCGCCGACGGACGACGACGTGTTCGACGTGGCCGCCTTCGAGGGCCTCACCCACGTCACCCCGCCGGAGCGCGCCGCCCTCGCCGCCCTCCGTGACACCGGCCTTTCGGACGTGGTCCCGCGCCCCCTCAAGTACGACCGCCCGTACACGTACTGGGACTACCGCCAGCTCGGCTTCCCCAAGAACCGCGGCATGCGCATCGACCTCGTCTACGGCAACGAGCCCTTCGCGAAGGCCGTCACCGACGCCTATGTCGACCGCGAGGAGCGCAAGGGCAAGGGCGCCTCGGACCACGCCCCGGTCGTGGTCGACCTGGACGTGTGACCGGCCCCGGCCAGTAAGGGGCGTGGGATCGGTGTGATCGGCCGCGACGCGCCCGCAGCCGGGTACAGCGAGACCCCTTCAGACGCGCGGGAGTCCGCGTGCCCGGCCGCGGACGGCCCCGCGTCCCACGGACAATCCGAACCCGACCCGTCCCCGAAGCGTGCGGCGCCTACAGCAGTCCCAGGTCCACCGAGTCGGCCAGCGCGGCGAGCCCCGCCTCTCCCGGGTGCAGATGATCCCCGCTGTCATAGGCGGGCAGCATCCGCGCCGGATGCCCGGGATCCCGCAGCACCGCGTCGAAGTCGAGCACCCCGTCGACACCGGAGCCGGACCGGATCCACCGGTTCACCGCGACGCGCTGCGCGTCAGCCGCCGCCGTGCACCGTGCCTCGCCCTCGCAGGGCGCGATCGTCGCGACCAGCACCCGCAGCCCGCGGTCATGCGCCCGGTCCGTGATCTCCCGCAGCCCGGCCACGACCTGCTCCGCGCTCGCCCCCCAGCGGGCGTCGTTGACCCCCTGGAAGACGACGGCCGTACGGGCCGACGTCTGGGCGAGGACGTCCCGGTCGAGGCGGTGCAGCGCGCTCACCCCACCCGTGTCGGTGGAGACACCGTCCCCGGGGTAGCGGTCCGTGACCACACGGTTCGCCGAGATGCCATGGTTGAGCACTCCATAGCGCGGGACCGCACTCTGGTTCAGCAGCCGCGTGGCGAGCACGTTGGGCCAGCGCCGGTTCGCGTCCCGCGTCGACTTCTCGCCGTCCGTGATCGAGTCGCCGAGCAGCACGACGGACCCGGGCCCGCCACCCACGTCGACACCCGTCAGCAGCGGCCAGTTGGTGATCGTCGAGGTGTACGCGTCCGGGGCGGCGTCCGCCGCGTGGTCGCCCGGTGTGCTGACGTAGGACTGCTGGACGGCCAGGCTGTGCACGGGCGCCGCCGTCACCGTCCCCGGCAGATGGAAGCTCACCAGCAGATTGCTGTCCGCGGGCACGTCGAAGTCCAGCGGATCGCTGAACACCTGTGCTCCTGCCGGGATCGCGGCGCCCTCGGAACCCCGGAAGGAAAGCGGCACGGGAGCGCTGCGCGGGCTCGCCCCGGACGCCTGCACCGCCACACTCGCGCTGCCGATCCGTACGGGTGCGGCCGCGAAGGTGTTGTCGAGCCGGATCCGGACCCGCGGCCCGCCCGCCGAGGTGTGCACCACCAGACGCAGGGTCCGGTCCGTCCACGGCCCGACCGCCGTGTACCCGGAGGTCGACGCTGCCCAACTCCCGGTCCAGCCACGGGTGTCGGGGCGCACCGACAGGGCGAACACATGCAGGTCGCTGTTGCGCGGCAGCTCCACCGAGTCCACCGAGCGCCCTCGGGCGAGCGGCACGGTCACGACGTACAGCCGTGCCTTCTGCGCGAGTTGGCCGCCGGGGGTGTTGATGTGGGGGAGGGCAACGGCCTTGGCGGCGAGTGGTCCGCCGCGCCAGTCCGACGCCGTCAGCCGGTACGAGGAGCGTGAGCCGTCGCGGTAGCGCACCGTGCCCGTGCCGCTCTCGTCGCCGCCGCCTGTGCCCGCCACGAGAAAGGCCAGCGCGTCACCGTGACCGCGTACCCGTACGGACTGGCCGTCGGCGCGTACGTTGTCGGCCCTGCCCGGCGCCCGGCGGGGCAAGGTCAGGCGGGCGCCCTGAACCGTCAGCGAGCGCCCCGGTGTCCACCCGGCGGCGGTCAGGTCCTGGGCCGACAGGGAGCCGCCCGAGCCGTCGAAGTCCGCCCCGCCGGGCCGCGTGTCGTCGCTGACGGCCGTGTTGTCGAAGAGCCGCTCCAGTGGCAGCGGTCTGTCCGCCGCCCCCGACGCGGCCGCCGCCGGAACCGTCACCGCCGCCGGCAGCAGAGCCAGAGCGACGGCGGAACCCCAGACACGTCGGCGCACACCGACTCCTCCCACTCACGGACGGATCACTGACGAGGTGACAGATGCACCGTGAAGCTAAGGAGACGACAGGGACTCGTCAATGAGGCAGGGCGAACTGCGTGCGAACTCCCTGGGAACAGGTGTTCCGCGCGCCCTGTGGTGCGCCGGGGCGATACGGATGAAAGGCTGGGTGTATGAACATCCCTTTCCTGGGCAACTGGCGCAAGAAGCGGGGCCCCGCCAGAGGAGTCGCGGTCTTCTCGGAGAGCGAGGGTGACCAGGAGGGGGTGGCGGAACTGCTCTCCGAATGCGAACTGCTGCGCTCCCAGGCACACCAGGCGGGGATCGAACTCGACGACTCCGCGGCCTCGTTGGAGGCGCTGGACCAACTGCTGCCCCGCTGGCGCGACGACGAGGAGAGCCTGCCGTGGCTCGGCAACGACGCGGGCCTCTATCTGGGCACGGTCATCGTCCGCACGGTTCCCGGCGCGGTCTGGGAGGTCTGGCCGAACGGCCGGCCGATGGTGCGTCTCGTGTCGGGCCGGGAGATCGACGTGGTCGTCTCGGGCCACGACTGGGCGGCCAGCGGGGTCCCCGAACTCTCGCAGCTGTACGCCGAGGTCGCCGAATCGTGAGGCTGTGGCCTGGACTGACGGTGTAAATACGGCTAATGCCCGAAAAGTGCGTGTCGTGTGTTTGCTCCTCTCCTGGATGGATAGTTTGCGGCCATCGCGACACAGCTGAGAGTGGGTAGGGCTGAGCATGTCCGTCGATCCGTTGATCGAGCTGCGTGACGTCAACAAGTACTTCGGGGAGTTGCACGTCCTGCGGGACATCAACCTCACCGTCGGCAAGGGGGAGGTGGTCGTCGTCATCGGCCCGTCGGGGTCGGGCAAGTCGACTCTCTGCAGGGCGGTCAACCGTCTGGAGCCCATCCAGTCCGGCGAGATCGAGCTGGACGGACAGCCGCTGCCGGAGGAGGGCAAGGAGCTCGCGAAACTGCGCGCCGAGGTCGGGATGGTCTTCCAGTCCTTCAACCTCTTCGCGCACAAGACGGTCCTCCAGAACGTCTCGCTGGCGCAGATGAAGGTGCGCGGCCGGAAGAAGGACCAGGCGGACAAGCGCTCGCTCGAACTCCTCGACCGGGTGGGTCTCGTCTCGCAGGCGCCCAAGTACCCGGCGCAGCTCTCCGGCGGTCAGCAGCAGCGCGTGGCCATCGCCCGCGCCCTCGCCATGGACCCCAAGGCACTCCTCTTCGACGAGCCGACCTCCGCGCTCGACCCGGAGATGATCAACGAGGTTCTGGAGGTCATGCAGCAACTCGCGCGCGACGGGATGACGATGATCGTCGTCACCCACGAGATGGGCTTCGCGCGCTCGGCGGCGAACCGGGTCGTCTTCATGGCCGACGGCAGCATCGTCGAGGACCGCACCCCCGAGGAGTTCTTCACCAACCCGCGCAGCGACCGTGCCAAGGACTTCCTCTCCAAGATCCTCAAGCACTGAGAGGGGGAGCGCGACCATGATCCGTACGGCCTGCGTACGTCCTGCCCCGGCGTCCCGTGCGGCTGCCGCCCGGGGCGTGGGGGCGAGCTCAACTCGCCCTCCAGGAAGGGGAGTCGAGGTCTGCTCATGGCTCCCGTGAGGAGATCCGCCAGGCCGGGCGGCCGGCCGCCCCGGACCTCGACTACGCTGTGCCGTTCATCCCCGCGGTGACGGAGGCCGTCGACGACGCCTCGGCCGTACCAGGGACGCTGCTGCCGGGCACGCGGTGGCGAAGGGGCAATGGCCCGCCCGGCAGCAGCCGGTGATCACTGCTCGCGCAGCGGGACCGACACGTACGACGGGTCGGTCTCGGGCGAGGAGAAGGTCAGCTGCGCGCCGGTCGGGTTGTGCTCGATGTAGAGCGGGTCGACCGTGTCGACGACCAGAGCGAGCCGATGCCCTGCCGGGACGTCGTAGGCCGTGGAGAACAGCTCCAGGTCGACGCCGAACGGCTTGCCGGGCGTCTGTCCGTGGAAGGTGAACGGCGCGTTGCTGACCAGCTTGCCGAGGCCGAGCGGGCCCACGTCGTACAGGTAGGCGACGAGGGTGCCGCTCTCCTTGGTGCCGGTGAGGGTGGTGTGCAGTTTCGCCGTGCCACGCACGCGCTGGGTGCTCGCGTACTTCTCCGACTGCCACACGGCGGCGTACCGGCGCGGCAGCAGCGGTATCGACGCCATCGGGGGCACCCGGGTGAGCTGGTCGAGGACGCTGGAGAGGAGGACGATCCCGCCGTCCGCGCCCGAGTTGACGTTCGCGCGGATCGTGGTGGAGCCGGAGAGCGTGATCTTCTTCCGTGTCGCGCCGACCGACTTCCAGTCCGGATAGCCCTCGTAGCCGCCGGTGGAACGGGACATGAGCCGTACGGGCGGCTCGCGGTCGATGCCGTTGTCCTCGCCCTTGAGGTATCGGTCGAACCAGCGCCGGGTGTCCGTCCACACGTCGTTGGGGAGCCCGAACAGGCCGGTCAGCTCGGCGGTGGCGTGGTCGCCGGGCCGGTATTCGAGCCTCTTCGGGCCGGTGAGCCGCTCGTAGAAGTCGGCGTACTGGTTCGGGGAGAAGACCGTGTCGCCCCAGGTGTTGGCGAGCAGGACCGCCGTGCCGTTCTGGTTGATCCGGTCGGTGTAGGTCGCGGGGGAACGTTTCTTCCCCCAGGCGACGAGCTCCGGTTCCCTGGCGAGGTTCGAGGCGAAGAAGTCCTCGAAGGTCTGCCGGACCTCGGCGCTGGGGCGGCCGGTGAGCCGGCCGACGCCGTCCAGCAGGGCGGCCGCCTGGGAGTGCTGGGTGCGTCCCGAGTAGATAGAGCCGATGAGGTCGGCCCAGCCGCTGAGTGAGGCGACGGCCTTGACGCGCTTGTCGTGCGCGGCGGCCAGCAGGCTGATGCCGGCGCCGTAGGAGACGCCCGCCATGCCGATGTGCCGGGCGTCGGCCGGGGTGTGGGCCAGGGCCCAGTCGATCACCTTCGAGGCGTCCGCCACGTCGGGCGGGCCGGCCACTTCTATCTCCCCGCCGGACTGCCAGAAGCCGCGGACGTTGTAAGTGACCACGACGTAGCCGGAGTCGGCGAGTTCCCTGGCCTGGGCGAGATACTCGACCTGTGGCAGGCCCCAGCTCGTGGGCAGCACGACGAGCGGGTACGTGCGTGAGCCGTCGGCGTTCGCGGGCGTGACGACGTTGGCCTTGAGGACCGTGCCGCCGTCACCGGCGATGTCGACGAAACGGATGCCGGCCGGCGCCGCCTCGGCCGCGGGGGCGAGCCCCAGGGCCGTGCCGGCGATCAGGGCGGCCGAGACGGCGCCCACGGCGGTCGTACGCAGGGCCTTGCGCGGGTGTCCCACAGGTCACTCCTCACTCGTGTAAGTGCAAAAGTGACCCGACGGTAACCTCGCCCGCTTACCGCAAGTAACCCGCCGGTAAGTTACGTGCGAGTAACGATCGTTGAAGGGTGGAGGAGATCAGGAGGCGCGGTGGGAATTACGTGCGGGAGCCGTCGGGAGCGGGGTCTGGGCGGCGCGTGTGACGTCGGCGACCAGCTCGACGACGTCCGGCCCGTACGCCTGCGAGTTCACGACCTTCAGGAGCAGGGCGAAGGAACTGTCGCCGTGCTTGCGGTACAGCCGCTCGTGGTTGCGGGCCAGGTAGCGTGTCGCCGCCTGGTTGGTGATCGCGCGCTGGCCGCAGAAGAGGAACACGGGCCTGCTCGGGCCGGGCTGGCCGGCCGTGAGCCGCGCGAGCAGCACGTACTCGGCCAGGCCGGCCTCCATGCGGTGGCGCTCGGTGCCTATCTGGAACGCGAGGCGGTCCGGACCCGGTTCCGGGTCGATGTTCACCCGCACGCCCGGCAGCATGGCCTGCATGTGGGCGGCCATGCGGCGGTTCGAACCCGGGCCGCCGACGCAGAACTCCGTGCGTTCCCCGAAGCCCTGCCTGGCCGCGTCCTGGGTGATCACGTCGGCGTGCGCGTTGCAGTCCTTGATCAGGGCCGCGAGTTCCAGGAGCGCGAACACGTCGTAGCGGTGCACCGCCAGGTCGGGGCTGCCGGCGTCGCGGTTGACCACGAGCAGCGACTCGGAGTGCTCGGGCAGCCCGAAGAAGGCCTGCTTGCGGCGGAGCTTGCGCTTCCACAGGTAGGTCCGGGCGATCCAGCCCAGCGAGGCGCTGAGGCCCGCCGCGATCACCCCGAGGAGGATGTTGCGCACGTCGTCATTCATGGGCGCGCATGCTAGCGGGAGCACGCACCGGTGTTCGAGAGGGTCCTGACGCGGTCATGGCTACGGGGTTACGCTGCGCGGACGGTCGCTGACTGGAGGTACTGATGGGGCGCTCGGCCGCGCGCAGACTTGCTGTACTGGCGGTTTCGGCCGCTGTGGTGTCGGTGGGGGCGGCGCCGCCACCGTCGGGAGCCGCCGGGGGCACCCCCGGACCGGCGGAGAAGGTCCCGGTCGCCGTCGGATACGGCGGGGCCGTCTCCAGTGTCGACGCGGACGCCTCGGCGGCCGGAATCGAGATCCTCCGCAAGGGCGGCAACGCGGTGGACGCGGCCGTCGCCACCGCGGCGGCCCTCGGCGTCACCGAGCCCTATTCGTCGGGCATCGGCGGAGGCGGCTACTTCGTCTACTACAACGCCAAGTCCCGTACGGTGCACACGATCGACGGACGCGAGACCGCGCCCCTGACGGCCGACTCGGGGCTCTTCCTCGAGAACGGCCAACCGATCCCGTTCGCGGACGCCGTGACCAGCGGCCTGGGTGTGGGCACACCCGGCACGCCCGCCACCTGGCAGACGGCACTGGACAGTTGGGGCAGCAAGCGGCTCGGGTCGCTGCTGAAGCCCGCGGAGCGGCTCGCGCGGGACGGCTTCACCGTCGACGCCACGTTCCGCTCGCAGACCGCGTCCAACGAGGCGCGGTTCAGGAACTTCCCCGACACGGCCGAGCTGTTCCTGCCGGGCGGCGCGCTGCCGGTGGTCGGCTCGACGTTCAAGAACCCCGATCTGGCCCGCACGTACCAGGAGTTGGGCCGGGGCGGCGCGGGCGCGCTGTACCGCGGCGAACTCGCCGAGGACATCGTCGACACGGTGAACAAGCCGCCGGTCGACCCGGCTTCGGGATACGACGCCCGCCCGGGCGACCTGTCGCTGAAGGACCTCGCGAAGTACCGGGCGAAGCGGCAGGCGCCCACGAAGACCTCGTACCGCGGTCTGGGCGTCTACTCCATCGCGCCGTCCTCCTCCGGTGGCACGACCGTCGGCGAAGCCCTCAACATCCTTGAGAACACCGACCTTTCGAAGGCCTCGGACGACCGGTACCTGCACCGCTTCATCGAGGCCAGCCGGATCGCCTTCGCGGACCGGGGGCGCTGGGTGGGCGACCCCGCCTTCGAGGACGTACCGACGAAGGAACTGCTCTCGCAGAAGTACGCCGACTCGCGCGAGTGCCTGATCAAGGACGACGCGGTGCTCACGAGCCCGCTCGCGCCGGGCGACCCCCGCAACCCGGCGGCCTGCGCGGCCGGCGGCAAGGCCGCGCCGACGACGTACGAGGGCGAGAACACCACCCATCTGACGGCGGCCGACAAGTGGGGCAACGTCGTCGCGTACACCCTCACCATCGAGCAGACCGGCGGCAGCGGGATCACCGTCCCGAACCGCGGGTTCATCCTCAACAACGAGCTGACCGACTTCTCCTTCGCGCCGGCGAGCCCGGCCGTGCACGACCCCAACCTGCCCGGGCCCGGCAAGCGTCCGCGCTCGTCGATCTCGCCGACGATCGTGCTCGACCGCCACGCCCGGCCCGTGGTGGCGCTGGGCTCGCCCGGCGGCGCGACCATCGTCACGACGGTCCTCCAGACGCTGACCGGTTTCCTCGACCGGGGCCTCCCGCTCGTCGACGCGATCGCCGCGCCGCGCGCCAGTCAGCGGAACCAGACGACCACCGAGCTCGAACCGGGCCTGTGGAACAGCCCGTTGCGGAGCCGGCTGGAAGCGCTCGGGCACGGATTCCGGCAGAACCCGGAGATCGGAGCGGCGACGGGCGTCCAGCGCCTGCCGAACGGCAAGTGGCTGGCGGCCGCGGAGACCGTGCGCAGGGGTGGCGGCTCGGCCATGGTGGTACGGCCGGCGCCGTAGCCGTGGGCGGTTCGTCGCGCAGTTCCCCGCGCCCCCGGGGGTGGGGCGCGGGGACTGTTCGTACGTGCCGGCCGGCTCGGGCTTGTCGCGCGGTTCCTCGCGCCCCTGAGCGGGGCGTGCCAATTGACATACCGGTCGGCGGGCCGTCGGTACCTGTTCGAGGGGCCGTGGGCGGTATTAGAGTGACGGCATGGTGCGAACCCCGCTGACCCCCGAAGAGCACGAACGCGGCGAGCGGCTCGGGCGGCTGCTGCGCGAGGCCAGAGGCCGTCGCAGCATGGCGGAGGTCGCCATGAGCGCCGGCCTCTCGGCGGAGACCCTCCGCAAGATCGAGACCGGGCGCGCCCCGACCCCGGCCTTCTTCACGGTCGCGGCGCTGGCGCGCGCACTGGGGCTCTCGATGGACGAGATCGCCGGCAGCTGTGCTCTCGCCGCCGTGTGACGCGCGAGGTGACGGCGCGTCATCATCTGCCGTCTCACGTCACGTTCCGGGTGGGTAACCGCACTCTGCGTCCAGGTCGAAAACTCGTTGTAGCGCTTCCGTAACACGAATGGTGTTTTCTACCGGACCGGAGTACTCCAGTCTGGCGTGGGGTGAAGGCAATGGCGGTGGAACAACTCCCGGGCCAGGTGCGGGAGTTCGCGAGGTATTTCGGTGGCCTGCTGTCCCGGCTCGACCAGGGCGGCGGCTGGTGCGGTGTGTTCTGGCAGCGTGACCCCGAGGGGATGCGGGCCTGCCTGGACGGCTGGGAGGTGCCGCCCTGGGACGTCGTACAGGCCGTCCTCCAGGACCTCGCCGCCCGGTACGGTGACCGGGCGGCCGAGCAGGAGGCCGAGCGGGCCCGGACGCTGCACGACGCCTCCCTCGCCGCGTACGACGGACGGCCCGGCGGCCGTGACGCCCTCGGCGACCGGCTCGATGTCATGCTGCGCGAACAGCGCTACGCCGCCGAACGGCTCTCGGAGCTCGGCCGGGCGCTCCACGCGGCCACCTCCCAGGCGGAGGCCGACTCCCTGCGCCTCGATCTTGCCTGGGCCCGTGACGACCACGACCGCGCGACGGCCCGCTGCGCCGAACTCCACTCCCGCATGGGCGAGTTGGACCAGCGGACCAAGTACGGGTACGCGCAGGGGGCCCGTACGGGTTCATCCGGCGGTGGCGAGGGACAGGACCGTGGCGAAGGCCAGAACCGCGGTGACGGCCAGAACCGCGGTGACGGCCAGGGTCCAGGGCCCGGCGAGGGTGTCTTCTGGGTTGATGAGCCCAGGGACGGGCGTCGCGGTCACGACAGCCCTGGCGGTCCTGGTGGCCCTGGTGATCAGGGCGGGCGCGACAGCCGTGACCGGCGCCGTGACGGTCTCGACGGACACGGTGGTGGTGACGCGCGCCGCGGTGGTTCCGAGGGTCCCGGCGCGCGCAGCGCCAGCGGCGAGGGCGGAGGTCCCGGACACGACGGCCGTGACGGTCTTGGCGGACACGGTGACCGTGACGGGCGCCGCAGCGGCTTCGAGGGCCCCGGCGGGCGCGGCGATTTCGGTGCGGGCGGGGAGCGCGGCGGTGACGGGCGTGGGGGCGCCGGCAGCCACAGCGGTCGTGACGACGCCGCACGCGGTGGCCGTGACGGTCCCGGCGGGCACGACGGCGAGGGGTACGGCGGCCTCGGTGGACGCACGGCCCACGGCGTGGCCGGCATCCGGGACGACGTCGGCGAGGCTGACGGCGGCGGATCCGCCCGGTCGACCGCCCCGCGCGCAGGCGCGCAGCGGCCGGCGCCGGACGAGGACGACTGGCCGGACCTGTGGCGCGACGCCTCCGCCGAGCGGGCCGCCCGGCAGGGCGCCGGACCCGCACCCGGCACCGTCCCCACCCACGACCCTGCCGCTTCGCACGGCACGGCGACGTCGGTGCCCGCGCCCGGCCGCCCGCCGGCCGAGGCGGCACCCGCCGAAGCCGCCGAGCCCCCCGCTCCCAAGCAACGCTCCAAGCGCCGCGCCCGAGGTGGTGCCCGGGGCGGCGCGCGAGGAGGCGCCCGCTTCGCCGGCATGACGGAGGAGGAGGCCGGCGGCGCCGCTCCCGCCATGCCCGTGCCGCCCGCCGCCGAGCGCACCCTGCGGGGAGCCCGCTTCGCGCGCGGCTCCGAGGAGGCCGAGCCGCCGAAGCCGCGGCGCGAGCCGCTCGACGACGAGGCGCGGCGGACCACGGTCGAGACGGTCGGGCGGCTCGTGCGGCTGCGGAGCGAGGGCCACAGCGGTGAGGCGCACGCCCTGCTGGTCGAGGCCGCGTACTGGCCCGCGGCCCGCTTCCCGCTCCTCGCCGCCGAACTGCACCGCGCCGGGCTGGGCGCCGACTGGGCCACCCTCCTGTGGGAGGCGGCCTCCCTGCCCGCCGACCGGCTGGTCGCCGCGGCCGACGCGCTCGCGGCGGCCGGGCGCACGGACGACGGTCAGCAGATGCTGCGCCAGGGCGTCGTGCGCCCCGCCCCCGAGATAGGTGACGCCGTCCTGGGCCTCGTCGAGGGGGACCGGCACCGCGAGGTCCGCGCCCTGCTGGACGCGTACGTCCGCATCCGGACCCCCGAAGAAGCCGTCCGCAGTGTCGAGGCGGCCCCGCAGGTCCTCGCCCCGCTCCTCCTGGACGCGGCCCGCCATGTCTCGGAGCAGCGCTACTGGGACCTGGTCCACGCCCTCCGGGTGGCGGGCTACACGGCCTGAGGCGATCCACACCGGGGAAGGCCGCTGCCGGTGTGACGCTCCGGCGCTCCGGCCCGCCTGTCCAGCCAGGGGCGCGGGGCGGTTTCGCGCGCCCCCGCCGAACCGCCCCCACGCACCGCGGGGCGCCCCCGCCGACGCGTCGGGGCTCACCCACAGGGGTAGGAAACATGATCGACTCCGCCGGTTAACGACGATGGTCTTGCCCAGCGCAGCGCCGCGGCTTACTTTCAGGGCTCTACGCCCCGTGTCTACGGGCGTAGAGGCTCTCTGACGTCACGTCGAAGGAGCAGCTCATGGCCAACGTCGTACGCGCCGCTCTGGTCCAGGCCACCTGGACCGGCGACACCGCATCCATGGTCGCCAAGCACGAGGAGCACGCCCGCGAGGCGGCCCGTCAGGGCGCGAAGATCATCGGATTCCAGGAGGTCTTCAACGCCCCCTATTTCTGCCAGGTCCAGGAGCCGGAGCACTACCGCTGGGCGGAGCCGGTACCGGACGGCCCGACCGTCACCCGTATGCGGGAGCTCGCGCGCGAGACCGGCATGGTCGTCGTGGTCCCGGTGTTCGAGGTCGAACAGTCCGGCTTCTACTACAACACCGCCGCGGTCATCGACGCCGACGGCACCTACCTCGGCAAGTACCGCAAGCACCACATCCCCCAGGTCAAGGGCTTCTGGGAGAAGTACTACTTCAAGCCGGGCAACCTCGGCTGGCCCGTCTTCGACACCGCGGTCGGCAAGGTCGGCGTCTACATCTGCTACGACCGCCACTTCCCGGAGGGCTGGCGCCAGCTCGGCCTGAACGGCGCGCAGATCGTCTACAACCCGTCGGCGACCTCCCGCGGCCTGTCCGCCCACCTGTGGCAGCTGGAGCAGCCGGCCGCCGCCGTCGCCAACGAGTACTTCGTCGCCGCGATCAACCGTGTCGGCGAGGAGGAGTACGGGGACAACGACTTCTACGGGACGTCGTACTTCGTCGACCCGCGAGGTCAGTTCGTCGGCGAGCGGGCGAGCGACAAGGGCGAGGAACTCGTCGTCCGCGACCTCGACTTCGACCTGATCGAGGAGGTCCGCCGGCAGTGGGCCTTCTACCGGGACCGCCGCCCCGACGCGTACGAAGGACTGGTCCAGCCGTGAGCAACGAACTCCACCAGCGCCATCAGGCCGTCCTGCCCGACTGGCTGGCCCTCTACTACGCCGACCCCGTCGAGCTCACCCACGGCGAGGGCCGCCACGTCTGGGACGCCGGGGGCAACAAGTACCTCGACTTCTTCGGCGGCATCCTCACCACGATGACCGCGCACGCCCTGCCCGAGGTGACGAAGGCCGTCAGTGAGCAGGCAGGCCGGATCAACCACTCCTCCACGCTCTACCTGAACCGGCCGATGGTCGACCTGGCCGAGCGGATCGCCAAGCTGTCGGGCATCCCGGACGCGCGCGTGTTCTTCACGACCTCGGGCACCGAGGCCAACGACACCGCACTGATGCTGGCCACCGCGTACCGCCGCAGCAACCAGATCCTGGCGATGCGCAACAGCTACCACGGCCGCTCGTTCAGCGCGGTCGGCATCACCGGCAACAAGGGCTGGTCCCCGACCAGCCTCTCGCCCCTCCAGACGCTGTACGTGCACGGCGGGGTCCGCACCCGAGGACCGTTCGCCGACCTCGACGACGCCGGCTTCGTCGCGGCCTGCGTCGCCGACCTGGAGGACCTGCTCGGGCATGTCCGCCCGCCCGCGGCCCTGATCGCCGAGCCCGTGCAGGGCGTCGGCGGCTTCACCTCACCGCCCGACGGCCTGTACGCGGCGTTCCGTGAGGTCCTCCAGGAGCACGGCATCCTGTGGATCGCCGACGAGGTGCAGACCGGCTGGGGCAGGACCGGCGACAACTTCTGGGGCTGGCAGGCACACGGCCAAAACGGCCCGCCGGACATCCTCACCTTCGCGAAGGGCATCGGGAACGGCATGTCCATCGGCGGGGTCGTGGCCCGCGCCGAGATCATGAACTGCCTGGACTCCAACTCCATCTCCACCTTCGGCGGCACCCAGGTCACGATGGCCGCGGGCCTCGCCAACCTCACGTACCTCCTCGAACACGACCTCCAGGGCAACGCCCGCAGGGTCGGCGGACTCCTCATCGAGCGGCTGCGGGCCATCACCGCCCAACTGCCGGGCGTACGGGAGGTCCGGGGCCGGGGCCTCATGATCGGCGTCGAACTGGTCCGGCCCGGTACGGACCGGGCCGACCCGGACGCGGCCGCCGCCGTACTCGAAGCGGCCCGTGAGGAAGGCCTGTTGATCGGCAAGGGCGGCGGTCACAGCACCAGCGTCCTGCGCATCGCCCCGCCGCTGTCGCTCACCGTCGCCGAGGCCGAGGAGGGCGCCGGGATCCTGGAGCGCGCTCTGCGGAGCAGGCTCTGAGGGAGCGCGGGCTCCGACGGGGCGTCCCCTCCGAGGAGCGTTCAGCAACGCAAGATTGAAGGTTCGCCGCCATGACCACCGCCTTGGAACCCGCCCTGTCCGTCCGGCAGGTCCTCGCCCTGGAGCGGGTGCTCGCCGGGGAGCCCGAGGTGGTGGCCGGCGCGGGCCAGCTCGACCGGCCCGTGCGCTGGGTGCACGTCGCCGAGGCCGCCGACGTCGGTGTGATGCTCAGCGGCGGCGAGATGGTCCTCACCACCGGCGTGCTCCTCGCGGGCGACCCGGAGGCCCAGGCCGAGTACATCCGCTCGCTGCACCGCGCGGAGGCCGCGGCCGTCGTCCTCGGACTCGGCCGGGCCTTCCCCGCGCCGCCCGAGGTGATGCGCCGGGCGGCCGAGCGCTGCGGGCTGCCCATGGTGGTCCTGCACCGCCCGTTCCCCTTCGCCGAACTCACCGAAGAGGTGCAATCGCGCCTTGTCCGACGAAAGTTCGCGGCCGTCAGCCTCTCGGAGGCCGTACGGACGGCGCTGACCGGACTGATCACGGCGGGCGCTCCGCTGCAGCGGATGCTCGACGAGATCGCGGGTCACAGCGCCTGCCCGGTGGTGGTCACCAACCTCGCCCACCGCGTCCTCGCCACGGCGGGGGAGCGGTCCGCTGTCGACGACGTCCTGCGCGACTGGGAGCGCATCGCACGGCAGGCCGGCGCGAGCGAGGGCGACGGCTGGGTCCGCGCCGAGCTGGGCGGGCGCGGTGAGCGCTGGGGCCGCATCGTGCTGTGCGGCTACCGCGGCGACGCCGCCACCGGGCGGCTGCTCGCCGACCGCGCCGCCGAGGCCCTGGTCCTGCACCGCATGCTCGGCGGCCCCGCGCCCTCCTGGGAGGAGCAGTCCGCGCAGAGCCTGCTCACCGACCTGGTCTCCGGAGTCGTCCCGGCCCGGCAACTGCTGCCCCGGGCCCGCGCGGCCGGACTGCCCGTCAACCGCCGGACGTTCGTACCCCTGGCCGTACGAGGCGCCGACGCGGCCCGACTCGACCGCGTGCTGCGCCTGTTGGGGCTGCCCGGACTGGTCGCCGAACTGGCGGACGGGGTCACCGCCGTACTGCTGAGCCTCGCCAGGGACCAGGACGCCGAAGCCCTCGCCGCGCACTTCGCCGCCCGGCTGCGTACGGAACCGGGGGACGGCCGGACGGAGGCGGGCCAGGCCGTGGTCGCCGCCGCGGACGCCCGGACCGACTGGGACGACGTGCCCGTGGGGATGCGCGAGGCCCGGCACGTGGCCGACGCCGTCGCCGAGAGCCCGACCGACCTCGACCTGCCGGCCGTGGTGCGGCTGAAGGACGTACACCTGCGCGGGCTGGTCCGGCTGCTGCGGGACGACCCGCACGTCCAGTCCTTCGCGGAACGTGAACTGGACGGGCTGCTGTGCGGCGCCGACGCCGAGTCGGAGCTGCTGCCGGTGCTGCGCACGTATCTCGCCACGGGCCGCAACAAGTCGCGCACCGCGCAGCTCCACCATGTCTCCCGGCCCGCCCTCTACCGGCGGCTGGAGGCCATAGAGGCGCGGCTCAGCGTCGACCTCGACGACTTCGAACAGGCCGCGTCCGTACACATCGCCCTCCTCGCGCACGACGCGCAACAGAGCTGAGACCGAAGGCGCGCAACAGGACCGCAACACCCGAAGACCTGGGAAAACGGTGGTGAAACATGGGGCCGCGCAAGGGTGACACCGTGGAACGCCATGCGCCCGCAGACGTGACACGCTGCAACTCAAACCGGCTCGCCGGCCTTCCTAAGCTCGCCGCACACCGAGTGACCGGAGGTCCCGATGAGCAGAGTGATCCGCGCCGCCGTCTTCCAGACCGCATGGACGGGCGACAAGGAATCGATGATCCAGGTCCACGAGCAGGCGGCCCGCGACGCGGCCGCGCAGGGTGCTCAGGTCCTGTGCTTCCAGGAACTGTTCTACGGGCCCTACTTCTGCCAGGTCCAGGACAAGGCGTTCTACGAGTACGCCGAGCAGATCCCCGAGGGCCCGATCGTGCGGCGCTTCCAGGCGCTGGCGAAGGAGCTGGGCATCGTCCTCGTACTGCCCATGTACGAGGAGGAGCAGCCCGGCGTCCTCTACAACACCGCGGCGGTGATCGACGCCGACGGCTCGTACCTCGGCAAGTACCGCAAGCACCACATCCCGCAGGTCGAGGGCTTCTGGGAGAAGTTCTACTTCCGTCCCGGCAACGCCGGCTGGCCGGTCTTCGACACCGCCGTCGGCAAAATCGGCGTCTACATCTGCTACGACCGGCACTTCCCGGAGGGCTGGCGCGCCCTCGGTCTCGCCGGAGCCGAGATCGTCTTCAACCCGTCCGCCACCTCGCGCGGACTGTCCTCCTACCTCTGGCAGTTGGAGCAGCCCGCGGCGGCGGTCGCCAACGAGTACTTCGTGGGTGCCATCAACCGCGTGGGCGTCGAGGAGCTGGGCCCCAACGACTTCTACGGGACCTCGTACTTCGTGGACCCCGAAGCCCAGTTCGCCGGAGAGGTGGCGAGCGACAAGGAGACCGAACTCGTCGTCCGCGACCTGGACATGGCCAAGCTGCGGACCGTGCGCGACCGCTGGCAGTTCTACCGCGACCGCCGCCCGGACGCGTACGAGCCGCTGACGGCCCCCTGACCGGGGCCCTGTCGGGGTTACCGGTGCCCGTGCCCCGTCAGGGGCACGGGGAACGGCGCGACCAGCCACGAACCACCCGTACGTTCCGACCGCCCTCCACCGGGGTGCCCACGACAGGAGAGGGAACATGAGCAGCCGAACCGTCATCCGCGGTGGCCTCGTCATCACCGCGTCCGACGAACTGCACGCGGACGTCCTCGTCGAGGACGGCCGCATCGCCGCCCTCGCCGCAGCCGGCACGTCCGCCGCCGAGTCCTGGACGGCCGAGCGGACCATCGACGCCACCGGGAAGTACGTGATTCCGGGCGGCGTCGACGCACACACCCACATGGAGCTGCCGTTCGGCGGCACCTTCGCCTCCGACTCCTTCGAGACCGGCACCAGGGCCGCGGCCTGGGGCGGTACCACCACGATCATCGACTTCGCCGTCCAGAGCGTGGGCCGCTCGCTGCGCGAGGGCCTCGACGCCTGGAACGCCAAGGCCGACGGCAAGTGCGCCATCGACTACGGCTTCCACATGATCGTCTCCGACGTGAACCAGGACACGCTCAAGGAGATGGACCTGCTGGTCGGGGAGGGTGTCACCTCCTTCAAGCAGTTCATGGCCTACCCCGGCGTCTTCTACAGCGACGACGGCCAGATTTTGCGCGCCATGCAGCGCTCCGCCGAGAACGGCGGCCTGATCATGATGCACGCGGAGAACGGCATCGCGATCGACGTCCTGGTGGAACAGGCGCTCGCCCGGGGCGAGACCGACCCCAGGTACCACGGCGAAGTCCGCAAGGCCCTCCTCGAAGCCGAGGCCACCCACCGCGCCATCAAGCTCGCGCAGGTCGCCGGAGCGCCGCTGTACGTCGTCCACGTCTCGGCGCAGGAGGCCGTCGCCGAGCTGGCCCGGGCACGCGACGAGGGCCTGAACGTCTTCGGCGAGACCTGCCCGCAGTACCTGTTCCTGTCCACGGACAACCTCGCGGAACCGGACTTCGAGGGCGCGAAGTACGTGTGCTCGACACCGCTGCGGCCCAGGGAGCACCAGGCCGCCCTGTGGCGAGGGCTGCGCACGAACGACCTCCAGGTGGTCTCCACCGACCACTGCCCCTTCTGCTTCGTGGGCCAGAAGGACCTCGGCCGGGGCGACTTCTCGAAGATCCCCAACGGTCTGCCGGGCGTCGAGAACCGCATGGACCTGCTCCACCAGGCCGTCGTCGACGGACACATCTCGCGCCGCCGCTGGATCGAGATCGCCTGCGCCACCCCGGCCCGGATGTTCGGCCTGTACCCGAAGAAGGGGACGATCGCGCCGGGCGCCGACGCGGACGTCGTCATCTACGACCCGCACGCCGAACAGATCATGTCCGCCGAGACCCACCACATGAACGTCGACTACTCGGCGTACGAGGGCAGGCGCACCACCGGCCGCGTCGAGACGGTTCTGTCGCGGGGCGAACTCGTCATCAATGAGCGGGAGTTCACCGGACGCGCCGGACACGGCGTCTACACCCCCCGCTCCACCTGTCAGTACCTGAACTAGGAGTGGCGCAGATGGACTTCGGACTCGTCCTGCAGACCGACCCCCCTGCCTCCCGCGTCATCAGCCTGATGAAGCGGGCCGAGCGCAACGGCTTCACGTACGGCTGGACCTTCGACTCCGCCGTGCTCTGGCAGGAGCCGTTCGTCATCTACAGCCAGATCCTCTCCAACACCACGAAGCTGACGGTCGGCCCGATGGTCACCAACCCGGGCACCCGCACCTGGGAGGTCACCGCCTCGACCTTCGCCACGCTCAACGACATGTTCGGCAACCGCACCGTCTGCGGCATCGGACGCGGTGACTCCGCGATGCGGGTGGCCGGCCGTAAACCCAACACCCTCGCGCGGATCAGCGAGGCCATGAAGGTGATCCGTGCGCTCGGCCGGGGTGAGGAGGCCGATCTCGGCGGCACGGTCGTCAGGTTCCCGTGGATCAGGCCGGGCGCCGAACTCCCGGTGTGGATGGCCGCGTACGGCCCGAAGGCCCTGAAGATGACCGGTGAGGAGGCCGACGGCTTCATCCTCCAGCTGGCCGACCTGTACCTCACCGAGTACATGGTCAAGGCCGTGAAGACCGCGGCGGCCGAGGCCGGACGCGACCCGGACGACGTCAAGATCTGTGTCGCGGCCCCCGCCTACGTCACCGAGGACGACTCGCCCGAGGCACTCGCCCACGCACGTGAGCAGTGCCGCTGGTTCGGCGGCATGGTCGGCAACCACGTGGCCGACCTCGTCTCCAAGTACGGCGAGCACTCCGCCGCCGTCCCCGACGAACTCACCGAGTACATCAAGTCCCGCGAGGGCTACGACTACTCCCACCACGGACGCAGCGGAAACCCCGACACGCAGTTCGTGCCCGACGAGATCGTCGATCGGTTCTGCCTGATCGGCACGGCCGAGCAGCACATCGCGAAACTGAACGCCCTTCGCGCGCTGGGCGTCGACCAGTTCGCCCTGTACGACATGCATGACGCCCAAGAGGCGGTCATCGAGGCGTACGGATCGACGGTCATTCCCGCCGTCAACGGTTGACGGCCTGCCCCGACGGCCTGCCCCGACGGGCTCGACGACCTCATCGGTCGACGACCGGTCCGGCCCTCGACGGCCGGACCGTCCGTCAACCGGTGACGGTCCCCGCTTCCTTCGGCCGACCCGCTCCCTCCACACAAGTCGTCCCCTTCCCACCTCCCCGGGAAGGGGACCGCACCACCTCCCCCACGGCGCCACCCGCACGGCCTTTCCCGTCCCACCTCATCGATTGGCCTGCCCATGACCGAAACCGTCCCCACGGGGCCGCCGATATCCCAGTCCGCCGACGCAGACGGCCGGATCGAGCTCAGCCCCGGGGCCTTCCCCTCCGACAGTCCCTTCGCCAACGAGGACCTGCGTCCCGTCCCGCTCTCCGAGCGCAAGTGGACGACGTACAACTTCGCGGCGCTGTGGATCTCCATGGCCCACTGCATTCCCAGCTGGACCCTCGCCTCGGGCCTGGTGGCCCTCGGCATGGACTGGAAGCAGGCCGTCTTCACCATCGCGCTGGCCAACATCATCGTGCTGCTGCCGATGCTGGCCACCGGTCACGCGGGGCCCAAGTACGGCATCCCGTTCCCCGTCCTCGCCCGCGCCTCGTTCGGTCTTCGCGGAGCCAACATCCCGGCGCTGATCCGCGCCGCCGTGGCCTGCGGCTGGTTCGGCATCCAGACCTGGATCGGCGGCAGCGGCATCTTCGTCCTGGGCTCCAAGCTGACCGGCGGCGAATGGGAGAACGCGGGGAGGATCGCGGGTCACCCATGGCCCCTGTGGCTCTGCTTCCTGCTGTTCTGGGCGCTGCAGATCGCCATCATCTACCGCGGTATGGACTTCCTCCGGCACTTCGAGAACTGGGCCGCTCCCGTCGTGATCATCGGCGCGTTCGTGCTGCTGATCTGGATCGCGGTCAAGGCCGACGGCTTCGGCGCGTTGCTCTCCCAGCCCTCGAAGCTCGGCTGGGGAGCGGACTTCTGGCCGGTCTTCTTCCCCTCCCTGATGGGCATGATCGGATTCTGGGCGACCCTGTCGCTCAACATCCCCGACTTCACCCGCTTCGGCGCCAGCCAGAAGGCACAGACCTGGGGACAGACCCTCGGCCTGCCCACCACGATGACCCTCTTCGCGATCCTCGCCGTGCTGGTCACCTCCGGCTCCGAGGTCGTCTACGGCGAGGCGGTCTGGGACCCGGTCGCCCTCGCGGCCAAGACGGACAACGCCTTCGGTCTGCTCTTCGCGCTGTTCATCGTGCTGATCGCCACGGTCTCCGTGAACATCGCGGCGAACGTGGTCTCACCCGCCTACGACCTGTCCAACCTCGCGCCGAAGTTCATCAACTTCCGCACGGGCGCGCTGATCACGGGCGTCATCGGCATCCTGATCTTCCCGTGGAAGCTGATCTCCACCCCCGAGTTCTACATCTTCACCTGGCTCGGCGTGGTCGGAGGACTGCTCGGCACGGTCGCGGGCATCCTGATCGCCGACTACTGGATCATCCGCCGTACGGTCCTGCACCTCGCCGACCTGTACACACCCGGCGGACGCTACTGGTACACGAACGGCTGGAACTGGCGGGCGGTGCTGGCCTTCGCGGTCGGCGGTGTCCTGGCCGTCGGCGGCTCGTACTCGAACGTCGACGCCGAGGGGGCGAAGCTCGGCCCGTTCCCGGTCGACGGACTCATCCCGTTCCTCAAGCCGCTCGCGGACTACGGGTGGGCGGTCGGCCTCGCCTCGTCGCTCGTCCTGTACGTCGCGCTGATGGCACCACTGGCACGGGCCGAACGGGAGGAGCCCGCGGGCAGGACCGGCTGACGGCCGCCGGCCGCGCCGGAGGTCCGCTCTACTGAGCGGCCTCCAGCGCGGCCATCCCCTCCTTGGCGGCCTTGATGGCGCCCTTGTTGATCTCGTCCGTGGCGGGCGCCTTCTTCGACTCGAAGTCACTGCCGTTGTACGTGACGACCACCAGGGCGTTGGACGCGCGGACGATCACCATGCCCTCGCGCGTCTGCTGCTTGTCGGCGGTGGTGAGGTTCACCACCGAATAGGCCTCGTCCCCGACCCCGGGGACCACACCGCCGCCGCTCTTCTCCGTCGTGCGCTGCTTGTAGGCGGCCAGGGCGGTCTGGTCGGACTTCTTGATCTCGTACGAGATGTCGAGCCAGCGGTAGTCGAAGCCCTTGAGCGCGTTCCAGGAACAGGTGCGGCGCAGCGACTCGTCGGTCGAGGGGATCTCCTTGCCTGCCGACTTGGCGCCGGGCACCAGCGAGGACACCGTCTTCTTCGTCACGCCCTCGCAGGGCGCCGGAGAGGCGCGGTACGTGCGGCTCGCCGCCGCGGTCGACGGCGCCGACGGTGAAACCCCGCCGTCGGGAGCCGCCTTGTTCTCCGCGGCCGGAGTCGCGGCGAGCGGCCCGGACGACAGCGCCCAGCCGGCCGCGGCGAGCACGACGACCGGCGACAGACGCGCGGTGAGAGCGAGAGGAAGAGAACGCACGGCGCACATTTCGTGGGGGACGGTGCGGAGGAGTCCGCACAGCGGACGGGACGCCAGTGTCACATGCGTGGCTGTGGGGCGAAAGGGCGAACTCGCTCCGTGCCCGCGCGGTGACAGGGACTCGGTCCCAAGGACTCACTTCCGGCGGCCGGGGACGCCCCGCGGTACGGCGGCGTCCAGGGGCAGCGCCCGCTCGATGCGGTCCACGGCGGCGAACGCGCCGTACGCGACCAGCTGGACCAGACAGTGGTCCGTGTACGGCGGCCGCTTCCAGGCGGCCACGTCCTCGTCGGTGATCCGGTACGGGGCCAGCGCGGCCAGCATCGCCAGCCGCGCCCCGGGCCGGTCCGCCCGGTCCGGCAGGGCGTCCCACACCAGCGGCTGATGCGTACCGTCCCAGGCCGCGACGGTGTCCTGTACGAGGGTCCGGTCGGCCTCGGTCAGCAGCCCGGCGCCGGCCGTGGCCGCCGCCCGCAGGGCCGCGTAGGCCGGCCCGACCGTCGTCCCGGCCGCCCAGGACGGGCCCGGACCCGCGTCACCTTCGAGCAGGGCGAGGCTCGTGCCCGGGACGAGGCGCCTGCGCAGGGTCTTCGCCACGGAACGGCCGACGAGGCTGCGGACCGGCCTGAACCGCTGGACGTTGCCCGGCAGCAGGTTCTCGGTCAGCAGGGCCGAGACGATCCGGTTGATGAAATGGAAGGACAGGGCGGTCCCCACGTACGCGGCGGTGTGACCGGCGAAGAACGGCAGCGGGGTGAGGTCCGCACTGCCCGGGACCCGGGTCGCCTCGCCCCAGGCGAGCATGCGCGCCTGCACCTCCTTCTCCGGGCTCTCGCCGCGGGCCAGGCGCTCCGCGAGCGCGTGGTCGCCGGTGGCGTGCAGCAGGACGGTGTGCGCGTCCACGCAGAACGGGCACCTGTTGGCTCGGGACACTCCGAGGGCGGCCAGCTCCTTGCCGGTGCGGCTGCCGTCGCCCGCGAGCAGCGACTCCCGCATCAAGGCCCAGGCGGCGGCGAGCAGTTCGGGCGCGGAGGACAGGACGACGAAGGTGGCGGCGCCGTCGATGCCGAAGTCCTCCGCGATCTGGCGGTGGATCTCGGCGGTGCGGCCCGTGGCCGACCTGGGCGGCAGGGGCTCGGTGTAGCGGAACGGCGCGGTCGTGAACGGCGTGGTCAGGATGGGTGGCGTCATGAGCAGAACCCTGGCTTCCCGGGGCGCCGTCACGCGTCGTACGGCCGGAGGCAGTCGGGGGTGCGCCGACGCGACCGGCCCGTGCGTCCCACTACTGCGGCGGGAGTAGTCCCGGGCCCGTCCACAGGGCTGACGCCCTTGTCGGCACGGCGGTCTACGGTACGGACATGAGCGCGGACCAGGTCACTCTCAAGCGGCTCGCCGACGTGGCACTGGCCGTCGTGATCGGCGCCCTCGTGGTGTCCGCGGCGGCCTTCGACGACGACACCACGGCGGTCGACGTCGCGCTGATCGTGACCGGCTCGCTCGCGCTGTGCGCCTACCGTGCGGCGCCCCGCGCGGTGCTCGCCGTCACCACGGCGGCCCTGACCGTCCATGTGCTGCACGCCGGCCCCGGCCCGGTGTCCGCCCTCCCCGTGGTGGCCGCCGTCCACACCGCGGCGCAGGCGGGGCACCGGGCCGTGGGCGCGGCCGCGAGTGCGGTGTTCCTGGGCGCGTACCTCGCGGCGGGTCCCCTGTCGCAGGGCACCGTCGAGCGGACCGCACTGCTGGCCGGCTGGTTCCTGTGCGCCGTCGTGACCGGTCTCGCCGGGCGGAACTGGCAGGCGTACCTGCGCCAGACGGAGCAGCGCGCCCTGGAGGCCGAGCGCACCCGCGAGGAGGCGGCGCTGCGCCGGGCCGGTGAGGAACGCCTGCGCATCGCCCGCGAGTTGCACGATTCCCTGACCCACAGCATCTCCATCGTCAAGCTCCAGGCGGGCGTCGCCGTCCACCTCGCCCGCAAGCGCGGCGAGGAGATACCCCCGGCCCTGCTCGCCATCCAGGAGGCCGGCGGGGAGGCCATGCGCGAACTGCGCGCCACCCTTGAGGTGTTGCGCACCGACGAGCCGACCGGCACCCCGGCCCTGCTCGTGGAACGGGCCCGGGCGGCGGGCCTCGCCGTCGCCCTGACCGTGACGGGCCGCGAGCGCCCGCTGGCGGCGACCGTGGACCGCGCCGCCTACCGCATCGTCCAGGAAGCACTCACGAACGCCGCACGGCACGCGGGGTCGGCCAAGGTCGCGGTCGAACTCGCGTACGGGGAAGGGGAGCTGACGATTCGCGTCGATGACGACGGCGCCGCCGAACCGTCCCGCCCGCCCGCCGAGGGCATCGGCCTCACCGGTATGCGCGAGCGGGTCACGGCGCTCGGCGGCACCCTGCACGCCGCGCCCCGCGCGGAAGGCGGCTTCTCGGTACGGGCCGGCCTGCCGCTGGAGCACGTGTGATCCGGGTCGCGCTCATCGACGACCAGGCCCTCATGCGGGCCGGGTTCCGGGCCCTCCTGGAGGCCGAGGACGGCATCGAGGTGGTCGGTGAGGCCGCCGACGGTGAGCAGGGCGTGGCGCTGGTGCGCGCCCAGATGCCGGACATCGCCCTGGTCGACGTCCAGATGCCGGTGATGACGGGCATCGAGGCGACCCGCCGCATCGCCGCCGACCCGCGGCTGTCCGGCGTCCGCGTGGTGATGCTGACCAACTACGGCCTCGACGAGTACGTCTTCGAGGCGCTGCGGGCCGGTGCCAGCGGCTTCCTACTCAAGGACACCGAGCCGGCCGACCTGCTGCAGGCCATCGAGGTCGTCACACGCGGCGAGGCCCTGCTGTCGCCGTCCGTCACCCGCACGCTGATCGGCGAGTTCGTCTCCCGGCCGCCGGACCGGGCGAAGGCGCCGGGGCTTGAGTGCCTGACCCGCCGCGAGCGCGAGGTCACCGCGCTCGCCGCCCGTGGCCTCACCAACGAGGAGATCGCCGCCCACATGGTCATCAGCCCCTTCACCGCCAAGACCCACATCAGCCGTGCGATGACCAAGCTCGGCGCCCGTGACCGTGCCCAACTGGTCGTGTTCGCCTACGAGTCGGGACTGGTCACGGCGCGCGGGCAGGCGGAGTGACGGAATCCGGGACGACGGAAGACGGAGGGACGGCGGACGGAGGAATGACGGACGGAGGGACGGCAGGCGGCCGGGCCGGGCGACGGCCCGAGGAACCCGAGAAGGGGCGAGGGACGACCCCGGAGGTTCCGTGTGATGATCGGCGCGTGATCGCGACACGCCCTGGACCGTTGCGCAGCGCCGCCCTCGTCTGCCTGCTGACGCTGACCGCGAGCGGCTGCGGGCTCTCCGCCGAACTGGACCGTGAGAGCAACCCCGAACGGGACCCCACCCCGACGCCGACCCTGACGGTGGAGCCGCCTCCGCGCCCGTCCGCGCCCCCGTCCGCGGCCCCCGAGCCGTCTCCGGCCGTCTCCGGCCTGCAGGGGCAGGACTGCCCGGCGTCCGGTCTGCGCTTCCACGCCGACCAGGGCGACGGAGCCATGGGGCTGCGTGCCATGGGCCTCGACGTCACCAACTGCGGCAGCAAGCCCTACGAGTTGAACGGCTATCCGGCCGTCACCGTCCTCGACTCTACGGGCGAGCCCATCGCCGGCGTTCGGACCGCCCAGGGCACGGACGAGGTGTCCATGGCACCGGAGGACCCCGGACCCCGGCCGCTGACCCTCGAACCGGGTGAGTCGGCGCACGCGAGCCTGTACTGGCGCATGCACAACCAGGACGGCGTGTACCTCCGCGTCGCCCCGGAGAAGGGGGACGACACCGTGACCGTACGGCCCCCGTACCCGCTCGACATCGGTCCGGAGAACATCCTGGGGACGACGGCCTGGCGGCCCTCGGAGTCCCGGTAGCGCAGGCCTGCGTACCATCGCCGGACGCCCGGCCAGCAGTCCTCAGGCCCGCCCCGTAGTCCTACGGCCCGCCCCGCAGCGAGGAGTTCGCCCGTGTTCACGACCCGACCCACGCTCCAGGGCACCTTCGGGATGGTGTCCTCCACGCACTGGCTCGCCTCGCAGTCGGCGATGGCCGTGCTGGAGGACGGCGGCAACGCGTTCGACGCCGCCGTGGCCGCCGGTTTCGTCCTGCACGTCGTCGAACCGCACCTCAACGGGCCCGCCGGTGAGGTACCGGTCATCGTCGCCCCGGCGGGCGGGGAGGTACGGGTGCTGTGCGGACAGGGTGTGGCGCCGGCCGGCGCCACGATCGCCCACTACCGGGCGCTGGGACTGGACCTCGTCCCCGGCACCGGGCCCCTCGCGGCCGCCGTGCCCGGCGCCTTCGACGCGTGGATGCTGCTCCTGCGCGACCACGGCACGAAGTCCCTGGCGGACGTACTGAAGTACGCCGTCGGATACGCCGAGGACGGGCACGCGCCCGTGGAGCGCGTCGCCGAGACCGTCGAGACGGTCCGGGCACTCTTCGAGACCGAGTGGACGTCCTCGGCCGAGGTGTACCTGCCGGGCGGCCGGCCCCCGCAACCGGGAGAGCTGTTCCGCAATCCCGCGCTGGCCGCGACCTGGCGGCGGCTCCTCGCGGAGGCGGCACACGCGGGCGACGACCGGATCGCGCAGATCGAGGAGGCGCGGCGGATCTGGCGCGAGGGCTTCATCGCGGAGGCCCTGGTGCGCCAGGCGGGGCGCCCCACGACGGACACCAGCGGGAAGCGGCACACGGGCACGCTGACGGCGGCCGACCTGGCCGGCTGGTCGGCGTCGTACGAGGCCCCTGCCAGGTACGACTGGCGGGGCTGGACCCTGTGCAAGGCGGGCCCCTGGAGCCAGGGCCCGGTGTTCCTCCAGCAGCTGGCCCTGCTGCCGCCGGAGCTGCCGCGGTACGGCTCCGCCGAGTACGTGCACCTGCTGGTCGAGGGCTGCAAGCTCGCGATGGCCGACCGGGAGGCCTGGTACGGCGACGCGGGGGAGGTGCCCCTGGAGGAGCTGCTGTCGGCGCGCTACAACGCCGGGCGGCGGGCGCTGATCGGCGAGAAGGCCTCCCGCGAGCTACGGCCGGGAAGCCCGGGCGGACGGCCTCCGCGGCTCAGCGAGCACGCGCGCAAGGTGGCCTCGGGAGAGACCGGCGCCGAGGAATCCGGGGTGCCCGGGTCGGGGGAGCCGACGGTGGCGCGGGCGGGCGGCGCGGCGGGGAACGGGTATCCCGGGACGCCTCACGGCACAGGTACGGAGGGCGCGGCCGTGGACGGGGGCCGGGACGGCGAGGGAGGACCGGTCGGCGAGGGAGGACCGGCCGCCACCGGGCGGACGGCACCTCCGGTGCCCGGTGAGCCGGACGTCTCGGCGGACGGCGGCACCCGGGGCGACACCTGCCACCTCGACATCGTCGACCGCTGGGGCAACATGGTCGCGGCCACGCCCAGCGGCGGCTGGCTGCAGTCCAACCCGGTCGTTCCCGAGCTGGGCTTCCCGCTCGGCACACGCCTCCAGATGGCCTGGCTGGAGGAGGGCCTGCCCAACTCCCTCACGCCGGGCCGCCGTCCCCGTACGACGCTCACGCCGTCGCTCGCCCTGCGGGACGGGGTTCCCGTCATGGCGTTCGGCACGCCCGGCGGTGACCAGCAGGACCAGTGGCAGCTGCACTTCTTCCTGGCCGTCGCCCTGCGCGCCGAGGTACGCGGCGGACCGGACCTCCAGGGCGCGATCGACGCCCCGAACTGGCACAACGACAGCTTCCCCGGCTCCTTCCACCCGCGCGGGATGGGCCCCGCCAGCGTGACCGTCGAGTCCCGCACGGACCCCGGGGTCGTCGGGGAGCTGCGCCGCCGCGGTCACGACGTCCAGGTCGGCGACGCCTGGTCCGAGGGGCGGCTGTGCGCGGTGGCGAGGGACCCGCGGACCGGTGTGCTGTCGGCGGCCGCGAATCCGCGCGGGATGCAGGGGTACGCCGTCGGACGCTGACCTGCCGGGCCGGGCCGGCCCGGTGAGTCAGCGCCCGGCTCGGCCCGGCGCAACCCACCGCGCAGAAGCCGCGGGCGGCCCGCCCGCGAAGGCCCCCCGAACCGGGCGAACGCCGCTGGGCTGCGCACTCCCGTTGTTCATGGTGATTCCACCCGTGATGCACCCTCCCGGCGGGGATTGTCAGTGGCGCGTGCTCTCATGGAGGCATGATCGAGCACATGGAAACCATCGACGAGTTTCTCGCCCACCGCACCGCCGACGTCGAGGAGGCCGTCCGCCGGGCGGCCGCCGCCGAGATCATGCCGCGCTTCCGGCAGCTCGCGGCGCACGAGGTGGACCAGAAGAGCGGCCCGCACGACCTGGTCACGGACGCCGACCGAAAGGCCGAGGAGTATCTCACCGAGGTGCTCGTCAAGATGCTGCCCGGGTCGGTGGTGGTAGGGGAGGAAGCGGTCCACGCCAACCCGGCGACGTACGAGGCGCTCCAGGGCGAAGCGCCCGTCTGGATCGTCGACCCGGTCGACGGCACGCGCCAGTTCGTCCACGGCGACCCCGGCTTCTGCACGCTGGTCGCGCTCGCCCGGGGCGGGGTCCTGCTGGCGTCCTGGACGTACGCCCCGGTCCGTGACCAGCTCGCCGTCGCCGTCCGGGGCCGCGGCGCCCTGCTCGACGGCGAACCGCTCCGGGCCGGCGCACCCACCCCCGGCCGCGCCCTCGAAGTCGCCACGTCCCACCCCGACTACACGACGGACGACCAGAAGCGCGCGCTGCTGGGCCTGCGCACGGAGGGTGTCAGCCCGCGGCCCTGCGGTTCGGCCGGGCTGGAGTACCTCGCCGTGGCCCGCGGCAAGCTGGACGCGACGGCGTTCTCCTGGGAGGCCGCCTGGGACCACGCTGCGGGACTCCTGCTCGTCGAGGAGGCGGGTGGCGCGCACCTGACGCTCGCGGGAGAGCCGTTCCGCATAACCGGCGGCAACACCCTTCCCTTCACGGCGGCGCGGGACGCGGCCACGGCCCGCCGGGTGGTGGGACTGCTGTCGGACGGCGTCTGATCCGGGGCGGCGCGGGGCCGGGACGGGGCCGCCGGAGGCCCGGCATATCCTGACCCCCAGTGGCCATCGGCTGACAAAGGAGTCCGAAGGTGCCGTCGATGCTCGATGCCGTCGTGGTGGGTGCGGGACCGAACGGACTGACGGCTGCCGTGGAGCTGGCCCGCCGAGGCTTCTCCGTGGCCGTCTTCGAAGCGCGCGACACCGTCGGCGGAGGCGCGCGCACCGAGGAGCTGACCCTGCCCGGCTTCCGGCACGACCCGTGCTCGGCCGCGCATCCCCTGGGCGCCGGCTCACCCGCCTTCCGGGCGATGCCCCTCGGGCGGTACGGCCTGGAGTGGCTCCAGCCCGAACTGCCCATGGCCCACCCCTTCCTGGACGGCACGGCGGCCGTGCTGTCGCGGTCCGTGGCCGAGACGGCGGCCTCGTTCGGGCCACGCGACGCGGGCACGTACCGCAGGCTCGTCGAGCCCTTCCTCCCGCAGTGGGACACGCTCGTACGGGACTTCATGTCCCTGCCGCTCAGCGCGCTGCCGCGCGATCCGGTCACCCTCGCCCGCTTCGGCCTGGTCGGACTGCCGCCCTCGACCTGGCTGATGCGCAGGTTCCGCGACGAGCGGGCCAAGGCGCTGTTCGCCGGGCTCGTCGCGCACGTCATGTCCCCGCTCGACGGCCTCGCCACCGGCGCCGTCGGCCTCGTCTTCGCACTGGCCGCGCACACCCGGGGCTGGCCCGTCGCCCGCGGCGGATCCCAGGCGATCTCCGACGCGCTCGCCGCGTACCTCAAGGACCTGGGCGGCACCGTCCACACCGACTACGAGGTCAAGCGCCTCGACGACCTGCCTCCCGCGCGCGCGTACGTCTTCGACACCTCGCCCACCGCGCTGAGCCGGATCGCGGGCTTCGGGCGCTACTACGAGCGGTACCGGTACGGGTCGGGCGTCTTCAAGGTCGACTACGCCCTCGACGGGCCGGTGCCGTGGACCGCGAAGGAGCCCCGCACGGCCGGCACGGTGCAGGTCGGCGCGGACAGCGCCGAGATCCGGGGCGCCCTGCGCGCGGCCTCCCGCGAGGGCCGGGCCCCGGACGCACCGTTCCTGATCACCGTGCAGCCCAGTGTCGTCGACCCGTCCCGGGCGCCGGACGGCAAGCACGTGTTCTGGGCGTACGGCCATGTCCCGAACGGCTGGAACGGCGACCTCACGGACGCGATCGAGCGCCAACTGGAGCGGTTCGCGCCCGGCTTCCGCGACCGCGTCCTCGCCCGGGCCACGGCGGGCCCACCCGAACTCGCCGCCCGCAACGCGAACTACGTGGGCGGTGACATCGGCTGCGGCGCCGCCTCCGGCCTGCAACTGCTGCTGCGCCCCAAGCTGTCGCTGTTCCCGTACGGCACCCCGCACCCGGCGATCTACATCTGCTCCTCGGCCACGCCGCCGGGCCCGGGCGTGCACGGCATGTCCGGGCACAACGCCGCCAAGGCCGTGTGGAAGAGGCTGCGCCAGACATGACCGCAGTCGAGCTCGTCCTGGGTGACATCACGCGGCAGAGCGTGGACGCGATCGTCAACGCCGCGAACTCCTCCCTGCTCGGCGGTGGAGGCGTGGACGGAGCCATCCACCGGCGCGGCGGCCCCGAGATCCTCGCCGAGTGCCGCAGGCTCCGCGCCGCCCAGTACGGCAAGGGCCTCCGGACCGGCCAGGCCGTCGCCACCACCGCCGGAAAGCTGGACGCGCGGTGGGTGATCCACACCGTCGGTCCCGTCTTCAGCCGCAGCGAGGACCGGTCCGGGCTGCTGGCCTCCTGCTACCGGGAGTCGCTGCGTGTCGCCGGCGAACTGGGCGCGCGGACCGTCGCGTTCCCGGCCGTCTCCGCGGGCATCTACGGATGGCCGATGGACGACGCCGCCCGTATCGCGGTCCGGACGGTGCGGGACACGGAGACGGCGGTGGCCGAGGTCAGGTTCGTCCTCTTCGACGAGCAGGCGTACGAGGCGTTCGCCGCGCAGGTGCGCTGACCGGACCGGGAGAGCCCCGCGGGCGAGGCCCGGGGCGGGTGCCCCGTGCCTGCCGGTCCGGACGGCCCGCACCCACGCTCCGGACGCCCTGCACCCACGCTCCGGATATCCCGCGCCCCACCGGTTCCGGTACCCCCCCCGCACATCACCGGTCTTGGTATCCCGCACCCCACCGGTCTGGTACCCCACCCCACCGGTCCTCAGGATCACACAAAGTCCGACAGGGATCTTGCTCCGATTGTGTTCGGGTCTTAGGGTTTTCTGTGGCTCACTAGGTGCCTTTGTCCTCAGCAGTCGCATTCTGACCTGACATCAACTCCCGTATGTCAACTGCTTCGACCAGTCTCGACAAGACCTGACGCTCCCTCAGTTCGCACCCCGCTGTCGTACCGAGGAAGGCCACAGCCATGCCGCACCCGCACATGTCTCCTGTCAGCCGCCGTCGACTTCTAGAGGGAGGGGCCGCCGCTCTCGGCGTGCTCGCCCTGCCCGCCTCGGCCTCCGTCACCCACGCGGCCTCCGCCACCCACGCGGCCGGTCGGCCCGGCGCGGCGGACGGCTCCCCGGAGTGGAACGGCGCCATCGACCTCTTCGAGGTGGGGACCGAGCCCCCGCACACCACGCTCACGCCGTACGCGAACGTCGATCAGGCGCTGGCAGGAGACCGCACGCGCTCGCCGTACCGGATGAGCCTGGACGGGAAGTGGAAGTTCGCCTACGTCGACCGCCCCGACGACCGGGACACCGACTTCCACCGGACCGACCTCGACGACAGCTCCTGGGACACCGTCCCCGTCCCCTCCGCCTGGCAGCTGCACGGCTACGACTTCCCGATCTACATCAACATCACGTACCCCTACTGGGGACCCAACGGCTTGGGGGAGGAGCCGCAGCCGCCGGCCGCCCCGACCCGGTACAACCCCGTGGGCCAGTACAGACGGACCTTCACCGTCCCCGAGGGGTGGTCGGGGCGGCGGACGTTCCTGCACTTCGAAGGAGTCAAGTCCGCCCACTACGTGTGGATCAACGGCGAGCTGGTGGGCTACAGCGAGGACTCCTACGTCCCCGCCGAGTACGACATCACCCCGCACCTCAAGCGTGGCACCAACCAGATCGCGGTGGAGGTGTACCGCTACTCCGACGGCGACTGGCTGGAGGACCAGGACATGATCCGGCTGAGCGGCATCTTCCGCTCGGTCCACCTGTACTCCACCCCGGCCGTGCACCTGCGCGACTTCAAGCTGGACACCCCGCTGAGCGACGGCTACAAGGCCGCCGAGCTGTCGGTCACCGCGAGCGTGCGCGACTACGGCCGCAAGGCCGGTGACGGCAAGGGCGGCGGGAGGTACTCCGTCGAGACCCAGCTCTACGACGCGCGCGGGCACGCCGTCTGGTCGCGGCCGCTGCACCAGGCCGTAGACCTCGGCTCCGCCCCGGCCGGCGAGGACGTGACCGTACGGGCCGCCCGCGCCGTGCCCGCGCCGAAGCGGTGGTCGGCCGAGGACCCGTACCTCTACACGGCCGTGCTGCGGCTGCGGGACCCGGCGGGCAAGGTCGTCGAGACGCTCTCGCACCGGGTCGGCCTGCGCGAGTTCGCGCTCAAGGACGGGCTGATGCGCATCAACGGCAGACCCGTGTCCTTCCGCGGCACCAACCGCCACGAGATGCACCCCGACCGAGGCACCGCGCTCACCCGCGCGGACATGGTCCGGGACATCGAGATCGTCAAACGGACGAACATCAACACCGTCCGCACCTCGCACTACCCCAACAACACGCTCTGGTACGAGCTCGCGGACGAGTACGGCCTGTACCTCGTGGACGAGACCAACCTCGAAACCCACGGCATCCGCGACGAGTACCCGGGCGACCACCCCGACTGGAGCAGAGCGTGCGTGGCCAGGGCCCGGAACATGGTCCACCGCGACAAGAACCACGCCTCCGTCGTCATCTGGTCGCTCGGCAACGAAGCCGGCGGCGGCAGCACGTTCGTCGCCATGCGTGACTGGATCCGCTCGTACGACCCGACCCGCGTCATCCAGTACGAGGGCGACGACCGGCCGGAGATCAGCGACATCCGCTCCGAGATGTACGAGAGCCCGGCGCGCGTCGAGGCCCGCGCCAAGGACACCTCGGACACCCGGCCGTACGTCATGATCGAGTACTCCCACTCGATGGGGAACTCGACCGGCAACTTCAAGAAGTACTGGGACGTCATCCGCCGTCACGACGTGCTGCAGGGCGGGTGGATCTGGGACTTCGTCGACCAGTCCCTCAGCTGGCCGACCCCGAGGCGCGACGTGTTCACCGAGGCAGGGCCCGGCTCGGTGCGCGGGGAGATCCAGGCCGGCAGCGCGACCTTCGACCGGTCGAAGGGCGTGTCCGGCAGCACCGTCTTCGCCCGCCACCCCGGTCTCGACATCACCGGCTCCCTGACACTGGAGGCCTGGGTCACCCCGCACGTGACCGGCTACCACCAGCCGCTCATCGCCAAGGGCGACACCCAGTACGCCCTGAAGCAGACGAACAGGACCCTGGAGTTCTTCATCCACGGCGGCGGCCAGTGGATCACCGCGAGCTGGACGCTCCCCGACGACTGGACCGGCAAGGAGCACCACATCGCGGGCGTCTTCGACGCGGAGGCGGGCACGCTGACCCTCCACGTCGACGGCGTGGTCAGGGCCACCCGGACCACCACCCGGCGGCCGGACAACAACACCGCGCCACTGTCGCTCGCCACCGACGTCGACAACCCGACCCGGGAGTTCAGCGGCACGATCCGGCGGGCGCGCGTCTACGCCCGCGCACTGACCGCCGCCGAACTCGCGGCGGGCGGGCGCGGCCCCGGCGACGACGGAGTGCGGTTCTGGTTCGACGCCGCCACCGTCAAGGTCACCGAGAAACGCCCGAAGGAGCGCACGTTCTTCGCGTACGGCGGCGACTGGGGCGACCACCCCAACGACGGTGCCTTCGTCGCGGACGGCATCGTCACCGCCGACCGCGGCCACACCGGCAAGGCCGCGGAGGTCAAACAGGTCTACCAGGCGATCCACGCCGCACCGGCGTCCGGCGACTCCCTCACCGCCGGCGCCGCGATCACCCTCACCAACGAAAACCTGTTCACCAACCTCCGCGAGTTCGACGGCAGTTGGACGCTCGTCGCCGACGGTGAAATCGTCCGGCGCGGAAAGCTGAGCCGCGCCCAACTGGACGTCCCGCCGCTCAGCAGCAAGGACATCACCGTGCCCTTCAGGCCGCCGGCCCGCCCGGCGCCCGGCACGGAGTACTTCCTGCACCTGTCCTTCACCACCAAGGAACGCACCAAGTGGGCGAAGGCGGGCTTCGAGGTCGCCAGGCAGCAGCTCACGGTCGACGCCGGCAGTCCGGACGTACGGCCGGTGCCACTGGAGCGCGTGCCCGCGCTGCGCCATCAGGACGGTGAACGGTCCGTCACCGTGAAGGGCAAGGGCTTCTCCGTCACCGTCGACAAGAGCACCGGCGTCATCACCTCGTACGAGGCCCGGGGCACCCGGCTGATCACCTCCGGGCCCGTGCCCAACTTCTGGCGTGCGCCGACCGACAACGACCGGGGCAACGGCCAGCACCTGCGCAACCAGACCTGGCGCGACGCCGGGGCGCGGCGCAAGGTCACGGACGTGAGGGTGCGAGCCCTGCGGGACCGGGCCGTCGAGATCAAGGTCGGAGGGACCCTGCCCACCACCACCGAGTCGACGTACACCACCACCTACACGGTGTTCGGCAACGGGGAGATCAGGGTCGACAACACCCTGCACCCGGGCGCGGCCGGCCTGCCCTACATCCCGGAGGTCGGCACCCTCCTGTTCCTGCCGGGCCGCCTGGAGCACCTGCACTACTACGGCCGCGGCCCCGAGGAGAACCACTGGGACCGCAACAACGGCACCGACGTGGGCCTCTACTCCGGGACCGTCTCCGAGCAGTGGTCGCGCTACATCCGCCCTCAGGAGAACGGCAACAAGACCGATGTCCGCTGGGCCGCCCTGACCGACCGTGGCGGTGCGGGGCTGCTCGTCTCCGGCGAACCCCTCCTGGAGGTCAACGCCTCGCACTTCACCCCCGAGGACCTGTCGGTCGGGACGCGCCACGACTACCAGCTGACCCCGCGGGACGAGGTCGTACTCCGCCTGAACCACCGGCAGATGGGTGTGGGCGGCGACAACAGCTGGGGCGCGCACACCCACGACGAGTTCAAGCTCTTCGCCAACAGGGACTACGCGTACACCTACCGTCTGCGTCCCCTGACCGACGTCGACAGGGCGATGGAGGCCTCCCGGCGGCCCACCGCCGGGGAGTTCACCGGCTAGGGCACGCCCGCCGGGTGGCGACACGCCCACCGTCCGGGCCCCGCGTCTTTCGATCTTGCGTTCGGTGCGACGTAGGCTCGCCCCAGTCGGGGGAGGACAGTGCGGGGACCGTACGGGTGGGGGACATGGTGCACGACGAACTGATCCGGCCGCTGCCGGAGTTGCTGAAGCGACATGCCGAAGCGGCGGCGGACCGGATCGCGTTCTCCGACTCCGCGCGAGGCGTGACCTACGCCGAACTGGAGCGCCGCACAGGCAGGTTGGCCGGACATCTGGCCGGTGCGGGGCTCCTGCGGGGTGAACGGGTCGCCGTCCTCCTCGGCAACTGCGTCGAGCTGGTGGAGAGTTGCCTCGCGATCACCCGGGCGAGCGGGACAGGTGTACTGCTGAACCCCCGCTCGTCCGACGCCGAACTCACCCACCTGCTCACGGACAGCGGCGCTTCGGCGGTCATCACGGACCGGTCCCATGTCGAGCAACTGAGCAGGCTCGACAGCGAGTTCGGTCATCTGCGGGTAATGCTCACCGGGCCCGATCCGGTACCGGAGGACGCCCCCGCCGGGACCGTACTCTTCGACGCCGCCGCAGAGGGCGCGGTCGAGGGCGTGGACGTGCGACCGGCTCGCGACGACCTCGGACTCGACGAGCCGGCCTGGCTGCTCTACACCTCCGGAACCACCCACCGGCCCAAAGGGGTTGTGTCCACGCAGCGCGCCGCGCTCTGGTCGGTACAGGCCTGCTACGCGCCGATCTTCGGGCTGTCGGCGCAGGACCGGCTGCTGTGGCCGCTCCCGCTGTTCCACAGTTTCGGGCACTCGCTCGCCGTGCTGGGCGTCGTCGCCACCGGCGCGAGCGCACACATCACCGGCGAACTCCTGCCGCCCGGCGGTCTGTTCCGCGTACTGGACGAGGCGTACGAACAGCCGCAAGGGCCGTTCACGATGCTGGCCGGTGTCCCCGCCACCTACCACCGGCTGGTGGCGGCGGGCGAGACCGCCCGTTCCCCGCGGTCCGGGCCGCGGCGGTGCGTGGTCGCGGGCGCGCCGAGTCCGCCCGCGTTGCGCCGGGCCGTCGAGGAGATGCTCGGGGCGCCCCTGCTGGACGCCTACGGCTCCACCGAGACCTGCGGCATGATCGCCGTGAACCGGCCGAACGGGCCGCGGGCCGACGGTTCGTGCGGAACGCCCGTGCCCGGCGTGGACGTACGGCTGGTCGACCCGCACTCCGGGCACGACGTCCCCGACGGCGACGAGGGCGAGGTCTGGGTCCGCGGGCCGGGGCTCATGACCGGCTACCACAACCAGCCCGAGGCGACCGCGGCCGCGCTGAAGGACGGCTGGTACCGCACGGGAGACCTGGCCCGGCGGGCCGAGCACGGCCTGCTCACCCTCACCGGCCGGGTCAGCGAACTGATCATCAGGGGCGGGGAGAACATCCACCCCACAGAGATCGAACAGGCGCTGCTGAGCTGCCCCGGGGTGGCCGACGCCGTCGTGGTGGGCGCCCCGCACGACATCCTCGGCGAGATCCCGGTGGCCTTCGTGGTGCCCGGGCCCGGCGGACTCGACCCGCGCCGCGTCCTGCGGACCTGCCGCACACTCCTGTCCGACCACAAGGTCCCCGCGGAGATCCACGAGATCGCCGCGGTGCCCCGTACGCCCTCCGGGAAGATCGTCCGGCGCGCCGTCGTGACGGGCCTGGCCCGGTCGGCGCCCGACCTCCGTTTCACGCGCGGGGCGCCGGACGCGGCCGACCCCGCCACGGCGTCCGTGACCCCTGCCGTGCCGTCGATGCCCGCTGGTGCGGCGGCTTCTGACGCGACGGCCTCCGGCGCGACGGCCTCCGGCGTGGCGGCCTCCGGCAGGGCGGGCCGCGGTCCCGCGGGGGCCCACGCGCTGCGCGAGCGGCTGGCCTCCCTCCCGCCGGAGGAGAGCGAGCGCCTGCTCCGCGAGACCGTCCTGTCCGTGACGGCGGAGGCCGGCGGAGACCGGCCGTACGAACGGCGTGACGCGGACCGCCCCTTCACCGACCTGGGACTCACCTCCCTCGGTGCCGTCACGTTGATCGAACGGCTGAGCGAGGCCACCGGACTGAGGCTGCCGACGACCCTCGTCTTCGACCACCCCACTCCCGCCGACGTGGCCCGCCACCTGCGGAGCGCACTCCTCGCCGTCGAACCGGAAAGCCCGACCGCCCCCGAAGGCCCGACCGCCCCCGAAAGCCCGACGGCTCTCGACGGCCGGCGTGCCGAGGCCGGACGCACAGCAGGGACCGGAGGGGCCGACGAGGAGGACGACCCGGTGGTCGTGGTCTCGATGGCCTGCCGCTACCCCGGCGACGTCCAGTCCCCCGAGGACCTGTGGCGGCTGGTCTCCGAAGGCCGGGACGCCGTCTCCGACTTCCCGGTCGACCGGGGCTGGGACCTGGCCGCCCTGTACGACCCGGATCCGGACCACCTGGGCACGTCGTACGCCCGCAGTGGTGGATTCCTGCACGAGGCGGCCGAGTTCGACGCGGGCCTGTTCGGCATCTCGCCGCGCGAGGCGCTGGCCATGGACCCGCAGCAACGCCTGTTGCTGGAGACCTCCTGGGAGGCCTGGGAGCGCGCCGGCATCGACCCGGCGTCCCTGCGCGACAGCGACACCGGCGTGTTCGTCGGGGTGATGTACGCCGACTACGCGGACCGGTTCGGCACGGGGCCCCACGCGTTGGAGGCGCACCTCGGCCTCGGCTCGGCCGGCAGCGTGGCGTCCGGCCGGATCGCGTACACGTACGGGCTGCGCGGTCCGGCCATCACCGTCGACACCGCGTGCTCGTCCTCACTGGTGTCGTTGCACTGGGCGGCGCGGGCGCTGCGCGCGGGCGAGTGCTCGATGGCCCTCGCCGGTGGCGTGACCGTGATGGCGACCCCAAGGTCGTTCACCATGTTCAGCAGGCAACGCGGTCTGTCGCCCGACGGCCGCTGCAAGTCGTTCTCGGCGTCGGCGGACGGCACCGGCTGGGGAGAGGGAGCCGGGCTCGTCCTCCTTGAACGGCTGTCCGACGCCCGGCGCAACGGCCACCCGGTGCTCGCGGTCCTGCGCGGTTCCGCGGTCAACTCCGACGGGGCCTCCAACGGACTCACCGCGCCCAACGGCCAGGCTCAACAGCGCCTTATCGAAGGGGCGTTGGCGGATGCGGCCCTTCACGGCAGCGACGTCGACGCGGTGGAGGGGCACGGGACCGGCACCATGCTGGGCGACCCGATCGAAGCGGCCGCCCTGCTGGCCACGTACGGGCAGGGGCGGTCCCCGGAGCGGCAGCCGCTCTGGCTGGGCTCGGTGAAGTCCAACCTCGGGCACACCCAGGCGGCCGCGGGAGTCGCCGGAGTCATCAAGATGGTGCAGGCCATGCGGCACGGACAGCTGCCCGCGACGCTGCACGCCGACACACCGTCACCCCACGTTGAGTGGTCCTCCGGCCGGGTGGAACTGCTGACCGAGGCCCGGCCCTGGCCGTCGGCGGACCGGCCCCGCCGGGCGGGCGTGTCGGCGTTCGGCATCGGCGGGACCAACGCCCACGTGATCCTGGAAGAAGCTCCCGCCGTCCCGGCACATCCCCACCCGACGCACCCCCGGCAGGCCGTGGACACGGCCCTGCCCTGGCTGCTCTCCGGAGCCGACGAGCCCGCCCTGCGTGCCCAGGCCCGACGGCTGGCGGCCCAGGTCACGGCAGGGCCCGGCCTCTCACCCTCGGATTCGGCGGACATCGCCTTCTCTCTCGCCGTCACGAGGCCGGCCCTCTCGCACCGTGCTTCGGTGCCCACCGGCGAACACGCACTGCCCGCGCTCCGGGCGCTCGCCCGGGGCGACCACGCCCGGGACACCGCGTCGGGCCTCGCCGACACCGGCCTCCGCACGGCGTTCCTGCTCGCGGGCCAGGGCGCCCAACGCCTGGGCATGGGAGCGGACTTGACCGCCGCCCACCCGGCATTCGCCGCCGCCTTCGACGACGTGTGCCGGGCGCTCGACAGCCGCCTCGAACGTCCGCTGCGGTCCGTGGTGTTCGCGCGGGACGGCTCACCCGACGCCGAGCTGCTCGACCGCACCGACTTCACACAGGCCGCGTTGTTCGCCTTCGAGGTCGCACTGTTCCGGCTGCTCGAATCCTGGGGCGTACGGCCCCACCTCCTGGCCGGACACTCCGTCGGGGAGCTGGCGGCGGCACACGTCGCCGGGGTGCTGGACCTGCCCGACGCTGCCGAACTGGTTGCTGCCCGCGGCCGGTTGATGCAGGCCCTGCCGGACGGCGGCGCGATGGTCGCGCTGCCCGCGACCGAAGCCGAGGCGGCTGCCGCGCTGGCCGACCTGGGTGTCCTGGACCGGGTCGCCCTCGCCTCGGTGAACGGGCCGCGGTCCGTGGTGGTGTCCGGCGCCCGGGACGCCGTCCTCGCCGTCGCGGACACGTTCGCGGCACGCGGACTGCGGCCCGTACGGCTGCGGGTGAGCCATGCCTTCCACTCGCCGCTGGTCGAACCGATGCTGGACGAATTCCACCGCGTCGCAAGCGGGTTGACGTACCGGGCGCCGCAAATCCCGGTGATCTCGACGGTGTCGGGCCGACCGGCCGACCCGGCGGCCGGGGAACTCTGCTCCGCCGAGTACTGGGTACGGCACGCCCGGCAGCCGGTGCGCTTCGCGGACGCCGTGCGGTGGCTGCGTGAGAAGGAGGACACCGGGGCCTTCCTGGAACTCGGCCCCGGCCCCGTACTCACCGCGGCGGCGGCGGACGTGCTGTCGCTGTCGCCCGGCGCCGACGGCAGGCCCGCCGAGTGCGTCGCGGCCGTCGAGCGGTCGTCCGCCACGGCCGGCCCACGGGAATCCGCGTCACTGATCCGAGCCGTGGCCCGGCTGCATGTACGCGGTGCCCCCGTCGACTGGGCCGCGGCGCTCGCGGACACCGGGGCACGGCGCGTCGATCTGCCCACGTACGCATTCCAGCGTCGGCGGTACTGGCTGGACGCCACCCGCAAGGACACCGGGGCCTCGGCCGACGTGCAGGGGCATCCGCTGCTCGGCCCGGCGTTCACGGTGCCGGACACGGACCGGACGGTGCTGTCGGGGCGGCTCTCCACGGATGCACAGCCCTGGCTCGGCGACCATGTGATCGCCGGGAGGGTCCTGGTCCCCGCGACGGCCTTCGTCGAGATGGCCGTCCACGCCGGTGACGAGGCCGGCTGCGGCCTCCTGGACGAACTGGTCGTCGTGGCACCGCTCGTGCTGTCCGGCAGCACCGGAGTACGGGTCCAGGTCGTCGTCGGGCCGGGGAGCGACTCCGGCAGGCGGTCCGTCGACATCTACGCCCGACCCGACGGGACGGCGGGAGAGCAGACGACGGAGGAGGGGACGGAAGGGGCGGAAGCGTCGGCGGAGCCGGGCGGGTCGGGGACGGGCGGGTCGGGGACGGGCTGGACCCGGCACGCGACGGGAACGCTCAGCGCGCCGCCCTCGGCGCCGGACGCACCGGGGAGTGACCTGAGCGTGTGGCCGCCCGAAGGGGCGGTCGAGGTCGAACTGACCGACGCGTACGAGACGTTGGCCGACGCCGACATCAGTTATGGGCCCGCCTTCCAGGGGGCCGGTGCCCTCTGGCGGAGGGGAACGGAACTCTTCGCCGAGGTCGCGCTCCCCGAGGAACAGGCCCCGGGCGCCGCGCGTTTCGGCATCCATCCGGCACTGCTGGACGCGGCGGTGCACATCGGGCTGCTCGCCGAGCCCGAGTCCGCGCCCGAGCCCGGTGCCGGTTCCGGTGCCGGTGCCGGTTCCGTACGGTTGCCGTTCGCGTGGAGCGGTGTGCGGCTGTACACCCGAGGGGCTACCGCGGCGAGGGTGCGGCTGACGCCGAGGGGACCAGGAGCCGTCACGGTGACGCTCGCCGACACGGCGGGGCGCCCGGTGGCCGAGGTCGAGTCGCTGGTCACCCGGGAACTCCCGGCCGGAAGGCCGGACACCGCCGACGAAGTGGTGCGGCGCGCACTGTTCCGGCTCGACTGGACCCCGGTCACCGTGCCCGTCGACCCGCCCGACGATCCCGACAGCGAGGGCTGGACGGTACTCGGCCCAGACGAACTGGACCTCCGCGCATACATCCCGGCGGTGAGCGACCGGCCCACGCCCGCCGTCGTGGTCCTCACGGCCATCACCCCCGCGGACGAACCCGATCCGGTGGCCGCCGCGCACCGACTGACCGGCAGGGTCCTGGGGGCACTGCAGAACTGGCAGCGCGACCAGGGCGCGGCGCCGTCACGGCTGCTCGTGGTCACGCGGGAGGCCACCGCACCGGTCCCGGACCTCGCCGGCGCCGCCGTGTGGGGACTGGTGCGCGCGGCCCAGTCGGAGATGCCCGGCCGCGTCGTCCTCGCCGACGTGGACGGCCGACCGGAGTCGCTGCGGCTGCTCCCCGCGGCGACGGCCTCCGGCGAACCCCAAGTGGCCATCCGAAAGGGGCGGTTGACGGTACCCCGGCTGGCCAGGGCCATCGCGAATCCGCACGGGGGCGGCACGGTCGGGCCGGACGGAACCGTACTCATCACCGGAGGCACGGGCGCGCTGGGCGCCGAACTGGCCCGGCATCTGGTCACCGAGCACGGCGTACGGCACCTGCTGCTCACCGGACGCCGGGGCCCACAGGCGCCGGGCGCCGAGCAACTACGCGCTCAGCTGGAAGAGTTGGGTGCCGATGTGCGTGTTGTCGCGTGCGACGCGGCGGACCGACCTGCGCTGGCCGCGCTGATCGCACACTGCGAGCCTCCGCTGAGCGCCGTGGTGCACGCGGCAGGGGTGCTCGACGACGGCGTACTCGACTCGCTGACCCCGGACAGAATGGCGGCGGTGCTACGGCCCAAGGCGGACGCGGCCTGGCACCTTCACGAACTGACCCGCGAGCTGGATCTTTCGGCGTTCGTCCTGTTCTCCTCGGCGTCGGGACTGCTCGGCCGGCCCGGCCAGGGCAACTACGCGGCGGCGAACACCTTCCTGGACGCGCTCGCCCACCACCGCACCTCCCTCGGCCTGCCCGCGGTCTCCCTGGCATGGGGGCTGTGGGAGCACGGCGACGGGATGGCGGCGCAGCTCCGCGAGGCCGGACCGAAACGGCCGGGTGCGCAGGCCTCAGACCTGGTGCGGGCGCTCTCCCCGGCGCAGGGCATGGCCCTGTTCGACGCGGCGCTGCGCACCGGCGAGCCCTTGTTGGCGCCGCTCCTCCTCGACCGGGCCGCTCTCCGGTCCGGCGACGGGCTCGTACCCCCGCTGCTGCGGCAGTTGGTGCACGGAGGCCGCCCGGCCGCCGGATCCGGAGCCGGAACCCGGGCACGAGCGCGGGAGGCGGCGGAACAGGGCGCCTGGCGCGACCAGATGGCCGAACTGCCCGACGAGGAACGGGAGTCAGCGCTCGCGAAGCTGGTGCGTGAATCGGTGGCCGTGGCCCTCGGATACCCCGACGGCGACGCGCTCCCGGCCGGGAAGCCCCTCGCCGACCTGGGCTTCGACTCCCTGATGGCGGTCCAGCTCCGTAACGCTCTGACCACGGCCACGGGGTTGTGGCTGCCTGCGTCGGTGGTGTTCGAGCACCCCACGACGCACGCGCTCGCCCGGCATCTGCTCGACCTGCTCACCACCGATGTAGCCGAGGGCGCGCGCGAGGGCGAGGACAAGCGCGAGAGCGACGGCGACGGCGACGGCGACGGCGACGGCGTTGGCATTGGCATTGGTATCGGCAGTGACAGTGGCAGTGGCAGTGGCGCAGGTACCGCCACTGTCGCCGAGACCGCTGCCGTCGCGCCACGCCGCCCCGAGGCCTCCGTGCGGCCCCCGCAGACGCTCGCCGCGCTCTACCGCGCGCTCTGCGCGAAGGGCGAGGTGGCCGCCGGCATGCACATGCTGGTCACCGCCTCCCTGGCCCTCCCGACGTTCACGGCGGCGGAGAGCCGGGCCCACGCCCTGCCCCCGGTCCGCCGGGCCGAGGGCCCCCGCGACCGGCCTGTGGTCGTCTTCCTCGCCGGACACCATCCGCCCTTCCCGGTCCCCGGCGGCGAGTTCGCGGGGTTCCACCGCTGTTTCGACGGCGAGCTGGACGTCCTGGAGCTGCCGCACCCGGGCCTCGGCGCGGGCGGAGCAGTCCCGGTCGACCGGGAAGCACTGGCCCGCACGCACGCCGACACCGTGCTGCGGCAGGTCGGCGATCGGCCCTTCGCGGTCGTCGGGGCGTCCACGGGCGGCGCCCTCGCCCACGCGGTGACCCGGCAGCTCGAAGCGCTCGGGAGGCCACCGGCGGGCCAGATCCTGCTGGACACCTACCTGATCGACGACTCCAACAGCCGCAAGGACTGGCTGCTGGCCCTGCCCGCTGCCGTCGCGCCCCGCCTGTACGAGGACACCGGTGTCGCGGCCATGGGGGCGTACACCCGGATCTTCATGGACTGGCACCCGGAACCGGTCGACACCCCCACCCTGCTGATACGTGCCACACAGCCCACCCCTCGGATGGCGGCGGACACCGACGCCGACGACTGGCGCACCTCCTGGCCGCTGCCGCACGAGCTCGTGGACGTGCCGGGCGACCACCTGACACTGCTCCAGGAGCACGCCCGCACGACGGCATCCGCGGTCCGTGCCTGGATCGAATCCCTGAGCCGGGCGGATCATGGCCGGTGAGCCGGGCCGATCATGATCGGTGAGTCGGTGAGTCGGTGAGTCGGTGAGTCGGTGAGTCGGTACGTGGGTAGTCAGTGAGCCGGTGGGGACGGGACGGGCAGGTCGCCTCGTCACCGTCCGCGGTGAATCCCGCAGGCGGGGGCAGCGGGGCGGGGGCGGCCACCGCAGGTAGATGTCGGATTCTCGCCAGCCATCGCCGTGACCATGGCCGATGCTGGACGCATGCAGAACGGGATGCACACCGATACAGAGGGCTGCGTGCGCGCCGTCCGGTCGAAGGACGCGCGCTTCGACGGCTGGTTCTTCACGGCGGTCGTGACCACGCGGATCTACTGCCGGCCCAGCTGCCCCGTGGTGCCGCCGAAGCCGGAGAACATGACGTTCTACCCGAGTGCCGCCGCCTGCCAGCAGGCCGGGTTCCGGGCGTGCAAGCGCTGCCGCCCCGACACCAGCCCCGGCTCTCCCGAGTGGAACCAGCGGGCCGACCTGGTGGCCCGCGCGATGCGGCTGATCGGCGACGGGACCGTGGACCGCGAGGGCGTGCCGGGGCTCGCCACCCGCCTCGGCTACAGCACCCGGCAGATCGAACGCCAGCTCCTCGCCGAACTGGGCGCGGGACCACTCGCCCTCGCCCGCGCCCAACGCGCCCAGACCGCACGCCTGCTCATCGAGACGACCCCGCTCCCGATGGCCGAGATCGCCTTCGCGGCGGGCTTCTCCTCGATCCGCACCTTCAACGACACGGTCCGCGAGGTCTTCGCCCTCGCCCCGAGCGAACTGCGCACCAGAACCCTCAGGAACCGCGCCGGCTCCACGCCCACACCGGGCGTGCTGGCCCTCCGCCTGCCTTTCCGGGCCCCGCTCAACCCCGACAACCTCTTCGGCCACCTCGCCGCCACCGCCGTACCCGGAGTCGAGGAGTGGCGCGACGGCGCGTACCGGCGCACGATGCGTCTGCCGTACGGCCACGCCGTCGTCGCGCTCACTCCGGAACCCGATCACATCGGCTGCCGGCTCACCCTCAGCGACCTGCGCGATCTGGCCGTCGCCATCAGCCGCTGCCGCCGCATGCTCGACCTGGACGCCGACCCGGTCGCGGTCGACGGCCAGCTGCGTACGGACCCGGTCCTCGCGCCCCTCGTGGACAAGGCGCCGGGCCGCCGAGTGCCCCGTACGGTCGACGAGGCCGAGTTCGCCGTCCGGGCCGTGCTGGGCCAGCAGGTGTCCACGGCCGCGGCCCGTACACACGCGGCGCGTCTGGTCGCGGCCCACGGAGAAGCGGTCGAGGATCCCGGAGGCGGTCTCACACACCTCTTCCCGTCGCCGGAGTCACTGGCCGCGCTCGACCCCGAGGCCCTCGCCATGCCGGCCACCCGCCGCGGCACGCTCACCACACTTGTGCGCCAACTCGCCGACGGCACCCTCAACCTGGGCGTCGAGGGCGACTGGGCGCAGACCCGGGCCCGGCTGCTCGCCCTGCCCGGGTTCGGACCCTGGACCGTGGAGATCATCGCCATGCGTGCCCTCGGTGACCCCGACGCCTTCCTGCCCACGGACCTCGGAGTCAGGCGCGCCGCACAGGAGTTGGACCTGCCGTCCACTCCCGCCGCGCTGACGGCACGCGCCACGGACTGGCGGCCCTGGCGCGCGTACGCCGTCCAGTACCTGTGGGCGACGGACAACCACCCGATCAACTTCCTTCCCGCATAAGGACGTTCAGTGAAACAGCACACCGTGATCGACAGTCCGTACGGCCCGCTCACCCTGGTCGCCACCGACGGCGTCCTCTCCGGGCTCTACATGACGGACCAACGCCACCGCCCGCCGGAGGAGACCTTCGGCCGGCCGGACGACACACCCTTCGCCGAGGCGACCGAGGAGCTGCGAGCCTATTTCGGGGGAGAGTTGAAGGACTTCTCCGTACGACTCAGGCTGGACGGCACCCCGTTCCAGCGCCAGGTCTGGGAACAGCTCCGGAAGATCCCGTACGGCGAGACCCGCTCGTACGGTCAACTCGCGGACGCCCTGGGCAATCCGAAGGCGTCCCGCGCGGTGGGCCTCGCCAACGGCAAGAACCCGCTCGGGATCATCGTGCCCTGCCACCGGGTGGTGGGCGCCGACGGCAGCCTGACGGGATACGGCGGCGGCCTGCAGCGCAAACAGCGCCTGCTGGACTTCGAACGGGGAGCGGAGGACACCGCCCTCTTCTGACACCGGCGGGACACAGGTGTGACACCGGGGCAGGCTCGAACCCGCGCCGCTCAGCCGGCCAGGCCCCGCAGCAGCTCAGGCAGGGCCGTGCCGATCGGCTCCCGGATCACCTCGTCCGCCCGGTCGTCGTATGGGGTCGGCTCGGCGTTGACGATGACGAGCCGGGCCCCGTGCTCGGCGGCCACACCGGCGAGCCCCGCGGCGGGCTGCACCTGGAGGGTGGTACCGACGGCGATGAACACCTGGCACGCCTTGGTGATCGCGAGCGCCTCACCCAACACGACCGGGTCGAGCCGCTCGCCGAACATCACCGTCGCCGACTTGAGAATCCCGCCGCACGTCAGACACGGCGGATCCGCCTCCCCGGCCTCGACCCGGGCGAGCGCGTCCTCCATCGGCCCGCGCGCGTGGCACTTCGTACACACCACACCGCGTGCGCTGCCGTGCAGTTCCAGCACCTTGCGGGCGGGCATTCCGGCGAGCTGGTGCAGTCCGTCGACGTTCTGGGTGATGACCCGCACCGGCACCCCGGCCTGCTCCAGCTCGGCCACCGCCCGATGCGCGGCGTTCGGCTCCGCCTGGAGAGTCCGGTTCTTTCGCCGCATCTGCCAGGACCTGCGCCGGATCTGCGGATCACCCATGTAGAACTCGTACGTCACGAGTTTCTGCGCTTCCGGATCCCGCCGCCACACACCGTTCGGACCGCGATAGTCGGGAATTCCGGAATCGGTGGAAATACCTGCGCCACTGAGGACGGCGACGAGAGGCCTGCTCATGTCCCGAGCGTAGAACGCCGGCCCGCGCGAGGGCGAACCGGTTTCCGGAGGCCCCCTACCCGCTGGGAATCGCACATTCGACGTCGCTGCGCCCGCTGTCCTCGGACACGCCAACACGCCGGGCGACGAAGCCCTCCCGGGTTGCGAACGTGTCACCGGAGCGGACACTGGAAAGCAGGGGAGAACCGAAGGACGGGGTCGGGATCGGGGTCGGGACGGGGAGACAATTCCCGATGTTCCCCATGCCGCGCAATGCCGCTCGACGTCGCTCGATGCCGCTCAAAGCCCGAATCCGGACACACGTGTGTGAAGGAGCAGGTCGGCGGAGGACCCCATCATGGCGGAAACACATGAAGAATCCTTCCCGGACGAAGTCGGAGATGTCGCGGGACGGAACAAATCCTCATGGCATCAACGTGCCTCCGCCTATGTCGCGGAACTCCAGGCGGAGTTGGACATCATCGAAGTCCGCTGCGAACTGTCGGACGACAAGAAGAGGCTGCTGAAGAAGACGAACGTGCAGCTCGAAGCCGCTCGTGAGGCCCTCAACAGCAGGGACACACCCTTCTCGTCCATCTCCGGTTCCGCGGTGGACCGGACCTGGGCCAACATCCACCGGGCCGAAGTGAGCGTCCTGAAGCTCGCCGGCGACAACGACCTCACCTGGTGGGGGACCGAGGTCCTCGCGAGAACCAAGCAGCACCTGGGCGCGGAGGATCCCCTGCGGAACGAGCTGGAGGCGCAGGTCGGATCGAACGGCCGAAGGCTCAACGCCCGGTTCAGGGATCTGGCCGTCAGGGCGCTGCGTGCGGCGAACGACGCTCAGGACCTGGAGAGGTCGAGACTGCGAAGCTTCCGCAACATACTCCTGACGTCGTTTCTCCTGACGAGCCTGATCGCGGCACTCCTTGTGGTGTGGGGATACGTCGAGCCCGCGGCCATAGCGGCCAAGCTTTGCTTCGAGGGGCCACCGACGGCCCCACCTCCGGCCGTGCCCAAGACGTTCTGCCCCATCAGTGGTAGCCCGGCGGGCGGGGACGTCCTCATCGTGGAGTTCTTCGGCCTGTGCGGAGCGGCCCTGGCGGGAGCCGTGTCACTGCGGCACATGCAGGGCACCGCCACGCCGTTCATGGTGCCCATCTGCCTGTTGTTGCTGCGGCTGCCCATCGGCGCCCTGGCGGCCGTGTTCGGCATGCTGATCATCAAGGGTGATTTCGTGCCGGGGCTGTCAAACCTGGACAGCAGTGCACAAGTCCTCGGCTGGGCGCTCGTGTTCGGTGTCGCGCAGGAATCGGTGACCCGCCTCGTCGATCAGCAGGGCGCGAAGGTTCTGGACAGCGTCAGGGGACCGTCACGCGGTATCGAGGACGAGGACGAGCCGGAGTACAGGCCGCAGCCACAGCCGTCGACGAACGGTGCCAGGAGGCCCGCCCGGCACCGCGTCCTGCGCTGAGCGCCGCCCCTCCCGTCAGTCGGTTCGCCGGCCGTCCTCCAACTCGGCCGTCCCCGCGTTCTCAGCGAGCACGTCCAGCGCGGCGAGCACACGGCGGCCGAGGTTGCCCGACACGTACTGGTCGAGCTCCTCGCGGGGGACCAGCTGCCAGGACAGCAGCTCCGACTCCTGCAGGCGGATCGACTTGAACTGCTCCTCCGCCAGCACTCCTCCGTCGTACAGGTACGCCACGACGGGAGGCCGTGCGGCGCCGGGCACCCAGTCCACCGCGAGCAGCCGTCCGACCGGGAGGTCCAGGCCGATCTCCTCCAGGGTCTCCCGGCGGGCCCCCTGCCTCGGGGTCTCGCCGGCGTCCGACTCGACGGTTCCGCCCGGCAGCGCCCAGCCCTCGCGGTAGTTGGGCTCGACGAGCAGCACCCGGCCCTCGGTGTCACGGAAGAGCGCGGCGGCACCGACGAGCACACGGGGGAGACCCGCGATGTACGCGGCGTAGTCAGGAGTCGTCATATAGCCAGCCTAGCGAGATCGACCCCACGGTCCGCAAGATCGTCAACGCCCGCAGCCGTCATACACCCGGTGTGCCGAATTCCTGCTGGTCCGGCCCGCTTTACGTACATCCGGCGCCGCACCACATGAGAAGGTCGTCAGGTTTTATTCGTATTGCGGATTTGGAGTCCCATGAAGTCGTCGAGTCGTACGAGGGTCCTGGCGGTCGGTGCCGCCGCAGTCGTCGCGGTCCTGTCCGCCACCGGTGCGGCCCAGGCCGCGCCCGCGGAGCCCCTGGTCACCACCGGGGACGTCGGTGTGCGGACGGGGGACCTCGATCTCCTGGAGGACGTGCTGGAGCACATCAGCGTGCCGTTCGGGGGCAGCGGCACACTGACGCACCAGCTCTACGACTCGCGGGGGACCGACGCCGGCTGACCGGCTACCGGGGTCCGACCGCCCCGCGACCGCCGTCGGGCCGCTGTCCGGCAGCTGTCCGGCACCTGAGAACCGCCCTGGGCAGCGGCCCCCTCCTGCGGTTAGGGTCGCAGCGGCGCGACTGCCTTGACGTGTGCAAGGCCCGATAAGCAAGGGGAACACAGGTGGCGGACGCTGCAGTGAATCGGACCCGGAACCAGACCCAGCGGGTACTCATCGCCGCGGACAAGTTCAAGGGCTCGCTCACGGCCGTGCAGGTGGCCGAGCGGGTGACGGCAGGACTGCACCGGGTCGCACCGCTGGTCGAGGTCGAGGCGCTGCCGGTGGCCGACGGCGGCGACGGCACGGTCGCCGCGGCGGTCGCGGCCGGCTTCGAGCGCCGTGAGGTACGGGTCGCCGGGCCCCTCGGCGACGAGGTCACCGCCGCCTTCGCGCTGCGCGACGGGACCGCGGTCGTGGAGATGGCCGAGGCCAGCGGACTGCAGCGGCTGCCCGCCGGGGTCCTCGCGCCGCTCACCTCGTCCACGTACGGGTCCGGGGAACTACTGCGGGCCGCGCTCGACGCCGGGGCGCGCACGATCGTGTTCGGCGTCGGCGGCAGCGCGACCACCGACGGCGGAGCCGGGATGCTGGCCGCGCTCGGGGCGCGCTTCCTCGACGAGGACGGCGAGCCGGTGCCGCCCGGCGGCGGCTCCCTCGGGGACCTCGCCACGGCGGACCTGACCGGCCTCGACCCCCGGCTCTCCTCCGTCGACGTCGTCCTCGCCAGTGACGTGGACAATCCACTGACCGGGCCGAAGGGCGCGCCGGCGGTGTACGGACCGCAGAAGGGTGCCTCTCCCGACGACGTGGCGGTGCTCGACGCGGCGCTCGCCCACTTCGCCGCCGTCCTGGAGAAGACGATCGGGGGCAGGGCGGCGGAGTACGCCGTCGCGCCCGGCGCGGGGGCTGCCGGTGGCATCGGGTACGGGGCTCTCGTGGGGCTCGGCGCGACCTTCCGGCCCGGCATCGAGGTGATGCTCGACGTACTGGGCTTCGGGCCCGCGCTGGAACGGGCGACGCTGGTCATCACCGGTGAGGGCTCGCTGGACGAGCAGACCCTGCACGGGAAGGCGCCCGCCGGGGTCGCCGCCGCCGCGCGTGCCGCCGGGAAAGAGGTCATCGCCGTCTGCGGGCGGCTGGCGCTTCCTCCGGAGGCCCTCGGACGGGCCGGGATCCGGCGGGTCTATCCGCTCACGGACGTCGAGCCTGACGTGAGCCGGTGCATCGCCGAGGCGGGCCCGATCCTGGAGGAACTCGCGGAGCGCATCGCCAAGGACTTCCTCACCTGACAGGCCTTTTCCCGCCCCCGCCCCCGCCGCCCCTGCCCGTCCCGTCTCGGGGGACGGCCCCCGAACCCCCGCTCCTGATCTTTGAGTCCGTCCGGCGTCTGAGGACGAGCGCACCGGTGCGATACGGAGGTCTGGGGGCGCAGCCCCCAGAAGGGACGGGAACGGGTAGGGGGCGGCGGGGGCGAAATACCCCTCACCCACCCCCCGCCGCCCCCGTCAACCGGTACGCGTCCAACGCCAACGTCATCTCGATCAGATCCCGGGGCCTCGCCAGCGACCGTGAGGTCAGCTGTTCCAACCGCCGCAGGCGGTTGAAGACCGTGTTCCGGTGGCAGTACAGGCGCCCCGCGGCCCGCCCCGCGGACCCCTCGCAGCACAGCCACACGTCGAGCGTCTCCAGCAGGACGGCCCGGTCCGCCGGTTCGAGCTCCAGCAGCGACCCGAACACGTCCGACACGAGCCGCCCGGCCAGCTCGGGCTGGCTGACGACGAGCGCCGTCGGCATCCGCTGGTCGAGCCGCACGACGTCGCTCGCGTCGGGCGGACACGTACGCAGCGCCAGCTCCGCCAGCCGCCGGGCCCGCCCCAGCTCGGCGAGGCCCGGGACGACGGGGCTGATCCCGCCGGGACCGGAACAGCGCCCGTCGAGCGCCCGCGCGACCCCGTCGAGGCCCTGACCGGCCGCGAGAGCCACCACCCCGACCTCGCAGTCCGCCCGCATCCGCCAGACGAACCGCAGCCCCTCACCCTCCACGGGCCGCCGGAAGGGCTCCCGCCGCTCGGACCGCAGCACGACCACGGCGTACGGCCCCCGCTCGGGAAGATCGAGCCCGGCGGCGGCCCGCGCCGCGAGCCCGGGCGCCTCCTGCCCTTCGAGAAGCGCGTCGAGCAGCGCCTGAAGCCGCTCGTCGGTACGCCGCCGGAGCTCCATCTCGGTGGCCCGGTACGCCTCCGTCGCCACCGCGGCCTGCGCGTCCACGGCGGACCACACCATGGTCGCCGACCGCATCAGCGCCCCCAGCCGCTCCGGCTCCCGCCCGGCCGCCCCCTCCATCAGGGCGTCCCACACCAGATACCCGGCGGCACGGTAGGCGTGCACCAGCAGCTCCAACGGCAACCCCTGCTGGGCCCGCCGCCGCCCCGCGTCCTCCGCGTACTCCAGATCACGGCGGGGCGAGTCCCGGGGCGCGGAGATCGTCTCGATCCCGATCCGCATCGCCTCCTGCGCCTCCCGCCACTGCTGGTCGTACGGCAGGAACTCCCCGTACACCGGGGAATGCTCGGCAAGTTGTCGCATGTGCTCGTCGACCAGCTCCGGCAGGCGCTCCAGCAGCGCCGCGCAGGACTCGGTGAGCAGCTTCCAGTCATGACCGGTACGCCTTCTGCGGGCTCCCATGGCCGGAGGATGCCACCGGTGGACGGCCGCGCACAGGCCCCTGACACGCGGTGTTGTGCGCGCGCACAACGCGCGCCCGCACCCGCTGGTCACCCGCAGCGATTCGCCCGCGCCCCGTGGACGGACGTCCCCACCGGTGCTGTCGTGAGCGCCACACCGGCCGTGAACACGCCGGGTGCAAGGTGATCGACAGCGCGATGACAGGGGGAATGCCATGGGTGGTTCCGGGCTGGCCGTACGGGACGTGTCGGTCGGATACGGTCCCGTACGAGCACTGCGCCAGGTGACCCTGGAGGTGCCGGAGGGAGCCGTGGTCACGGTCCTCGGCGGCAACGGCGCGGGCAAGTCGACCCTGTTGCGGGCCATCTGCCGGACCCTGTCCTTCCACGGCGGCGCGGTCACCGGCGGCACGGTGAGCCTCGACGGCCGCCGCATCGACGGACTCCCGCCGGACCGCGTGGTCGCCGCCGGGATCTCGCAGATCCCGGAGGGGCGCCGGGTGTTCGCGCGGATGACCGTCGCCGACAACCTGCGTGCCGGGGCGCTCGGCGCCACCGGCGGACGCGCGGACCGGGCCACCGCCCTGCGCCGCGTCCACGAACTGTTCCCCGTCCTCGCCGACCGCGCCCAGCAGCGCGCCGGCCTCCTGTCGGGCGGAGAGCAGCAGATGCTCGCGGTCGGCCGCGCCCTGATGGCCGCCCCGAGGATGCTCCTCCTCGACGAACCCTCGCTCGGACTCGCCCCGCTGATGGCCGAGCGGATCGCCGAGACGGTCCGCGAGATCAACACCCAGGGCACCTCGATCCTGCTCGTCGAACAGAACGCCGCCCTGGCCCTGCGGCTCGCCTCCCGCGCGTACGTCCTGGAGGTCGGCGAAGTCACCCTGTCGGGGCCGGCGGACGAACTGGCCGCCTCCGACGAGGTGCGCCGCCGCTACCTGGGCGTGGTCGACGAGGACGCGGCGGCCGACGCCGGGCGGGCGCGCGCCTCGCACCCGGCGCTGACCCGATGGAAGGGGTGAGCACCACCATGACGAACGACGCGCCGCAGCAGGCGACTTCGCCCGACTCCGATGCTGATCCCGACGTACCACCGCTCCACGTCAGGGAGTTGACCGTGCGCTTCGCCGGTCTGACCGCCCTGGACGCCGTGGACTTCACAGTGCGTCCCGGCACCGTCCACGCCCTCATCGGCCCCAACGGCGCCGGAAAGTCCACCTGCTTCAACGTGCTGTCCGGCGTCTACCGCGCCACCGCCGGCAGCGTCCGCTTCGGCGAGCACGAACTGACCGGCATGCCTCCGCACCGCATCGCCGATCTGGGCGTCGCCCGCATCTTCCAGAACCTCGCCCTGCCACCGCTCGCCACGGTCGAGGACAGCCTTCTGCTGGGCCGCCACCGGCTGACCCGCACCGGCTTCCTCTCCGCCGGCCTGAGGCTCCCCGCAGCGGCCCGTGAGGAGAACCGTCATCGCGAACGCGTCCGTGAGATCGCCGAGTTCGTCGGCATCTCGTCCTACCTCGACCGGCCGGCCGGCTCGCTCCCGTACGGGCAGCAGAAACTCGCCGAACTCGCCCGCGCCCTGTGCATGGAGCCCCGCCTGCTGCTCCTGGACGAACCGGTGGCGGGCATGACCGCCGACGAGCGGCGGCGAACGGCCGCCGTGATCGCGGGAGTCCGCGACAGCCTCGGCATCTCGATCGTCCTGGTGGAACACGACATGGGGGTGGTGATGCGGCTCGCCGACGCGGTGACCGTACTCGACTTCGGGCGCCGGATCGCGGACGGCGCCCCGGCCGACGTACAGAACGACCCGGCCGTCGTCCGCGCCTACCTGGGGGAGCGCCCCGAGGAACCCGACGGGCCCGGGCAGCCCGGGGGAGAGGAGAGCGCGTCGTGAGCACCTTCGCCGAACTCCTCCTCAACGGCGTCTCCATGGGGTCGGTCTACGCCCTCATCGCCCTCGGCTTCGTGGTCATCTTCCGGGCCACCGAGGTCGTCAACTTCGCCCACGCGTCCCTGCTGCTGGCGGGCGGGTACGTCACCGCGACCCTCCACGAGGACATCGGCTTCTGGCCCGCCCTGCTGGTCGGGATCGCCGGAGCCGCGGTGGTCGGGTCGGCCGTCGAGTTCCTGGTGATGCGCCGCTACCGGGGCTCCGACCACAGCGTCCTCGCCATCGTCACGATCGGTGTGGACATCCTGCTCACCACGGAACTGACCCGCCGGATCGGCACGGACGTCCTGGCGCTCGGCGACCCGTGGGGCGACGCGGTGCTCACCCTCGGCCCCATCTCGCTGGCCCACACGCGCATCGCCGCGTTCGTCGCCGCGGCCCTGCTCATCACGGTCTTCCTGCTCGCGTTCCGGTACACCTCCTGGGGCGTCGCGATGCGGGCCGCCGCCGAGAGCGCGGAGACGGCCGCGCTGATGGGCGTACGGCTCGGCCGGGTGTCCCTCGGCGCCTGGGCCGTGGCGGGCGGACTCGCCGCCGTGGCGGCCCTGTTCCTGACGGTCTTCCCCACGCCGGGCCTGGAAAGAGCTACCTCGCTCGCCGCTCTCAAGGCGTTCCCGGCGGCGATCCTCGGCGGCCTCGACTCGACGACCGGAGCGCTCGTCGGCGGTCTGCTGGTGGGCGTCACGGAATCCCTCGCCACCGGCTACCAGAGCGAACTGACCTTCCTCGGCCGGGGACTGGGCGACCTCGCGCCCTACCTCGTGATGACCGTGATCCTGCTCATCCGGCCCGCCGGGCTGTTCGGCACGAAGGAGCTCGCCCGTGTCTGAAGCCCTCACCGGACATCTGCGGTTCCCCGCCCGCACGCGCACGTACGTCTGGGCCGCCGGCGCTCTGCTCCTGCTCGCGCTGCCCTTCTACCTGGACCGGTTCTGGCTGCAGGCCGGGCTGTTCGCGATGGCCGCCGCCATCGGCGCGATCGGGCTCAACCTGCTCACCGGCTCCACCGGCCAGCTCTCCATGGGCCACGCCTTCTTCCTCGCGGTCGGGGCGTACGGCTACTGCGTGTTCGCCGCGGAGGGCGGCGACGGGCTGACCGGTCTCGGCCTGCCGACCTGGCTCGCGGCGGTCCTCGCCGTCCTGGTCTCGGGTCTGGCGGGCGGCCTGTTCAGCCCCATCGCGGGACGTCTGCGCGGCGCCTACCTGGGCATCGCCACCCTCGCGCTGATCTTCATCGGCCAGCACGTGCTGTTCAACGCCCGGGACCTCACCGGCGGCTTCAACGGGCGGGACGTACCGCCCCTGAGTCTGTTCGGGCTCACCTTCGACGACAGTGAACTCCTCGTCGCCTCCGTCCCGTTCGGCTCCGCGGAGAAGCTCTGGTACGCGGGGCTCGTACTGCTCCTCGGCTGTGGGCTGTTCGCCCGCGGGGTGCTGCGCGGCCGGCCCGGACGTGCCATGAACGCGATCCGCGACCACCGGATCGCGGCCGGTGTCATCGGCGTGCCCGTGGCCCGCTACCGGGCCGCCGTCTTCGTCCTGTCCTCGATGTACGCGGGCCTCGCGGGCGTCCTGCTCGCCCTGGTCTTCCAGCGGACGGTGCCGGACTACTTCGGCATCACGCTGTCGCTCGAATACCTCGCCATGATCGTCATCGGCGGGCTCGGGTCGGTCTCGGGGGCGGTGGTCGGGGCGGTGTTCGTGTCCCTGCTGCCGCAACTGCTGACCCGCTACAGCGATGCGCTGCCCCTGGTCTCCGCTCCCGGTACGGGCGGGATCGCACCGGGCGAGGCATCCCGGTACCTCTACGGCGCCGCCATCGTCGCGGTGGTGCTCTTCCTGCCCGGCGGCCTGGTCAGGGTGGCCGCCGGACGACGCTTCAGGACCGACCAAGGGGAGGAACGATGAGTACGACCCACACGGCCAAGGTGGCCGCCGGAGCACTCGCAGCGCTGCTGGTGCTGGCCGGGTGCAGCTCCAAGGCCAAGAACGACGACGGGAACGGCAAGGGCGACACCGCCGCGGGAGGGGTGAAGACCGGCCAGGGCATCTCCGGCAAGACCATCTCGCTGGGCGTCCTCACCGACATGACGGGCGTCTACGCGACCCTCGGCAAGAGCGTCACCCAGGCCCAGCAGCTCTATGTGAAGCAGCTGAACGCCGACGGGGGCGTGTGCGGCTACAAGGTCGAGCTCACCATCCGCGACCACGGCTACGACCCGCAGAAGGCCGTCTCCGGCTACACGGAACTGGCGCCGAAGGTGCTCGGGTTCGCCCAGTTCATCGGCTCCCCGTTCGTCGCCGCGGTCAAGCAGCGCATCGACGGACAGGACAAGGGCCTGGTCCTGCCGCAGGCGTGGTCGTCCTCCCTGCTCGGCAGCCCCTACATCCGGGTCATCGGGTCCACGTACGACATCGAGACGATCAACGCCGTCGACTTCCTGATGAAGGAGAAGGGCCTCAAGAAGGGCGACAAGATCGGGCACGTCTACTTCGAGGGCGACTACGGCGAGAGCGCCCTGGCCGGCTCCAAGCACATCGCGAAGGAAGCCGGGCTGACCGTCGTCGAGCAGAAGATCAAGCCGACCGACAACGACATGACCGCGCAGGTCGCCGCCCTGAAGAAGGCCGGCGTCAAGGCCGTCGTGATCAGCGCGGGCCCGCGCCAGGCCGCCTCCCTGGTCGGCGTCGCCGCGGCCGGTGGCTTCGACGTCCCGATCATCGGTAACAACTCGGCCTTCGCGCCGCAGCTCCTGGCCACCCAGGCGGGTCCGGCGCTGATGAAGAACTACTACGTGGCCTCGCCGTCGCTCCCGATCGGCGCGGACACCCCGGAGGCCGAGAAGCTGGTGGCCGACTACAAGAAGGCGTACCCGAAGGACTCCCTGGACAACGGCGTCGTCGCCGGCTGGACGGCCGCCTCCGCGTTCGGCGAGGCCCTGAAGAAGGCCTGCGCGACCAAGGACCTCACTCGGGAGGGCGTGGACAAGGCCCTCCTCACCATCGACGCCCTGGACACGGGCTTCGGCATCCCCCAGGACTTCACCGACCCCAAGTCCCCCTCCTCCAAGCAGAGCGTCATCCTCCAGCCCGACAAGAGCGTCACGGGCGGCATGAAGGTGGTCCAGGAGGCGGAGGCCTCAACGGTGGCGGAGTCGTACACACCGAGCGAGTAGGAGCCCTGCGGGACCGCCAGGGGCCCCCGACAGGGGCGCGGGGAACTGCGCTACCAGCCCCACACACCCGCACTGCGACGCACAAGAGAAGGGCCCCGGACCAATAGGTCCGGGGCCCTTCCCCTGTATCAGGAGGCAAGAACTACGGCAGCTGCGCCGCCCGCGCCTCACGCCGGTTGCCCCGGAAGTTGTTCACCCTCCGAGCGGTGGCGAAGAGGGGGATCACCGCCCCCATCACCAGCTGCAGCGCACAGCCGGTCTGGAGCAGGAGCTGGCCGCCGGGGGCGTCGAAGGCCCAGGCCGCCAGCAGGGCCATGCTGAGGACGATCCAGGAGAGCATCGCCACCGCGAGGCGGCCCCGCGGCTTCGGGTACTCGACCCGGCTCACCATCAGCCACGCGGTGCCGAGGATCGCCATGAGCGTGGCGACGAACGGCAGCTCGAGCAGCACGATCGAGACGACCGTCAGCGCGCCGAACGGCGACGGCATGCCCTGGAACGTGCCGTCCTTGACCGTGACACACGAGAATCTCGCGAGCCGCAGCACGACCGCCAGCAGGACCACGATCGCCCCCACCGCCGCCACCCGCTGGTGCGCGTCGTCGGCGACCATGCCGTAGACGAGCACGAAGTACGCCGGCGCCAGGCCGAAGCTGATGAGGTCGGAGAGGTTGTCCAGCTCCGCGCCCATGGGGGAGGAGCGCAGCTTGCGGGCGACCAGACCGTCGAACAGGTCGAAGACCGCCGCGCAGAGCATCAGGATGACCGCGGTGGCCGCGCTGTGGCGGGTCATGCCGGTCTCCTGGCTGCCCGTGAGGTCCGGGATCAGGATGCCGGTGGTGGTGAAGTACACCGCCATGAAGCCACACGTGGCGTTACCGAGGGTGAGCGTGTCCGCTATCGAGAGGCGGAGAGAGAGGGGCATCTCCTCCTCGTCGTCCACCTCGTCGGCCTCCGGGACCCATCCGGCCTGTGTCTCAGGATCAGTCACGGTCAATGCGAGTCACCCCCGCCACGGTCTTCTGACCGACCTCCACGTCGACGTCCACGCCCTCGGGGAGGTAGATGTCGACGCGCGACCCGAAGCGGATCAGCCCGATGCGGTCACCCTGCTCGACCTTCGTGCCCTGCGGGATGTACGGCACGATGCGCCGCGCGACCGCACCGGCGATCTGGATCATCTCGATGTCGCCGAGCTCGGTGTCGAAGTGCCAGACAACGCGTTCGTTGTTCTCGCTCTCCTTGTTGAACGCCGGAACGAACCCACCGGGGATGTGCTCGACCGATGTCACCGTGCCGGAAAGGGGCGCGCGGTTGACGTGGACGTTCAGCGGGCTCATGAAGATCGCGACGCGGGTACGCCCGTCCTTCCACGGCATGATGCTCTGCACCACACCATCGGCAGGCGAGATGACCCGGCCCGGGGCGATCTCGCGCTCGGGGTCGCGGAAGAACCACAGCATGCCCGCCGCGAGCGCGGTGGCGGGAACGGCCACGGCCTTGGCGGCGCCGGACTTGCGCGCGCGTACCAGGCTGAGGGCTGCGGTGGCGACGGTCGGGACGAGCCACGGCGATGCTCCGCGCGCGAGACGTACGCCGACCAGGCTGTCGCGTGGTGCGGAGGTTTGGCTGTCGGGCATGGATGACCTTCGTAGCGGATGATGCCGCGCTGTGACTGGGGACGGCGGCTTTCCCGGAATCGTACCGGTCGCGGGCAGCAACTGGGCAAGCCAGGAAGCCGAGTCGACGTCCGAAGAGTGTTGACGGGGTGTGATCTTCTTCTCGATGAAAACACCCCGAATCGGTAGATCTAGCCTTGGAACCGATACTCTTCGAGCAGCCTGCGTCCGATGATCATTTTCTGGATTTCGGCGGTACCTTCACCGATGAGCAGCATCGGGGCCTCGCGGTAGAGGCGCTCGATCTCGTACTCCTTGGAGAAGCCGTAGCCGCCGTGGATCCGGAAGGCGTCCTCGACGACCTCTTTGCAGTACTCGGAGGCGAGGTACTTCGCCATCCCTGCTTCGAGGTCGTTTCGCTCCCCGGAGTCCTTTTTGCGTGCCGCGTTAACCATCATCGCATGGGCGGCCTCGACCTTGGTAGCCATCTCGGCCAGCTTGAACTGGATCGCCTGGTGCTGGGCGATCGGCTTGCCGAAGGTGTGCCGCTGCTGGGCGTACGAAACACCCAGCTCAAACGCACGCTGAGCGACACCGCAGCCACGGGCGGCCACGTTGACCCGGCCCACCTCGACGCCGTCCATCATGTGATAGAAGCCTCGTCCGGTGACGCCGCCGAGCACACGATTGGCCGGAATTCGCAGGCCATCCATGATCAGCTCGGTGGTGTCGACGCCCTTGTAGCCCATCTTGTCGATCTTCCCGGGGATGGTCAGGCCGGGGCGGACCTCACCGAAGCCGGGTTCCTTCTCCACGAGGAAGGTCGTCATCGACTTGTGCGCCGGAGTGCCCTCCGGGTGGCCTTCGTCACTCTTCACGAGGACGGCCACGAGCGTCGACGTCCCGCCGTTCGTCAGCCACATCTTCTGACCGTTCAGGACGTAGTCGTCGCCGTCCTTCACCGCCTTCGAGGTGATGGCCGACACGTCCGAGCCGAGCGCCGGCTCGGACATGGAGAACGCGCCGCGCACCTCGCCCGCCGCCATGCGCGGCAGGAAGTACTCCTTCTGCTCCTGCGTGCCGTGCTGCTTGAGCATGTAGGCCACGATGAAGTGGGTGTTGATGATGCCGGACACCGACATCCAGCCGCGCGCGATCTCCTCCACGCACAGCGCGTAGGTGAGGAGCGACTCACCCAGGCCCCCGTACTCCTCGGGGATCATCAGGCCGAAGAGGCCCAACTCCTTGAGCCCGTCGACGATCTGCTGCGGGTACTCGTCGCGGTGCTCCAGCCCGGTCGCGACCGGGATGATCTCCTTGTCCACGAAGTCCCGGACGGTGGACAGGATCTCCTGCTGGATGTCGGTCAGACCTGCGGTCTGGGCGAGTCGCGCCATGGCTACTTCTCCTGCTCCTTCAGCTGGGGCCGGCCGGGCTGCTCGCCGCCGCGCTCCTTGATGTACGTCTCGGTGGGGACCATCACCTTGCGGCGGAACACGCAGACCAGGGTGCCGTCCTGCTTGTAGCCCTTCGTCTCGACGTAGACGATCCCGCGGTCGTTCTTCGACCGGGAGGGCGTCTTGTCGAGGACCGTCGTCTCGCCGTAGATCGTGTCGCCGTGGAAGGTCGGCGCGACGTGGCGCAGCGACTCGATCTCCAGGTTGGCGATCGCCTTGCCGGACACGTCGGGCACGGACATGCCGAGCAGCAGGGAGTAGATGTAGTTCCCCACGACGACGTTCTTGCCGAAGTCGGTCGTGTTCTCCGCATAGTTGGTGTCCATGTGGAGCGGGTGGTGGTTCATGGTCAGGAGACAGAAGAGGTGGTCGTCGTACTCGGTGACCGTCTTGCCGGGCCAGTGCTTGTAGACCGCGCCGACCTCGAACTCCTCGTAGGTGCGTCCGAACTGCATGTGCTCAGGCCTCCGGCGCTTCGAACTTGGACGTGCGCTGCAGGCCGGCGGCCCGGCCCTTGCCCGAGATGACCAGCGCCATCTTGCGGCTGGCCTCGTCGATCATCTCGTCGCCGATCATCGCGGAGCCCTTCTTGCCGCCCGCCTCGGACGTGTAGTACTCGTACGCGTCCAGGATCAGCTCGGCGTGGTCGAAGTCCTCCTGCGAGGGCGAGAAGATCTCGTTGGACGCCTCGACCTGACCCGGGTGCAGCACCCACTTGCCGTCGAAGCCGAGGGCAGCGGCGCGCCGGGCCACCTCGCGGTAGCCGTCGACGTTGCGGATCTGCAGGTAGGGGCCGTCGATCGCCTGGAGGTTGTTGGCGCGGGCGGCCATCAGGATCTTCATCAGGATGTAGTGGTAGGCGTCCGCCGGGTAGCCGGGCGGCTGCTCGCCCACGACCAGCGACTTCATGTTGATCGACGCCATGAAGTCGGCCGGGCCGAAGATGATCGTCTCGACGCGCTGGGAGGCCGTCGCGATCTCGTTGACGTTGTTCAGACCCTGGGCGTTCTCGATCTGCGCCTCGATGCCGATCTTGCCGACCTCGAAGCCCATCGTCTTCTCGATCTGGGTGAGGAGGAGATCGAGGGCGACGACCTGCTGGGCCGTCTGCACCTTCGGCAGCATGATGCAGTCGAGGTTCTGGCCCGCGCCCTCGACGACGGTGACGACATCGCGGTACGTCCACTCCGTCGTCCAGTCGTTGACGCGCACGACCCGCGTCTTGCCCGTCCAGTCACCCTCGTTGAGGAACTTGACGATGGTGTGCCGGGCCTCGGGCTTGGCCAGCGGCGCGCACGCGTCCTCCAGGTCCAGGAAGACCTGGTCGGCCGGGAGGCCCTGCGCCTTCTCCAGGAAGCGGGGGTTGCTCCCCGGCACGGCGAGGCAGGAACGCCGCGGACGAAGGCGGTTGACGGGGCTGGTCATGCGGGGACCTCCAGTGGGTCGAGCTTGTTCGCTTTCCGGATCTCGTCGACGATCCGGCCGATGATTCCGGTGATGTCGAAATCCTTCGGAGTGAAGACCGCGGCCACTCCCGCGGCCCGCAGGTCTTCGGCGTCGCCATTCGGGATGATGCCACCGGCGATCACCGGGATGTCTGTGGCACCGGCCACACGGAGCCGTTCCAGCACGTCCGGCACCAGCTGGGCGTGCGAGCCGGAGAGGATGGAAAGGCCCACCGCGTGGACGTCCTCGGCGACGGCCGCGTCCACGATCTGCTCGGGCGTGAGCCTGATGCCCTGGTAGACGACCTCGAAGCCGGCGTCGCGGGCCCGCACGGCGATCTGCTCGGCGCCGTTCGAGTGCCCGTCCAGGCCCGGCTTGCCCACCAGGAAGCGGAGCTTGCCGACGCCCATGTCCTTCGCGGTCAGTTCCACCTTGCGGCGGACCTCCGACATGGCCGAGCCCTCCTCGGCGGTCACCGCGACGGGCGCGGAGGAGACACCGGTGGGGGCGCGGAACTCGCCGAAGACCTCGCGCAGGGCACCGGCCCACTCGCCGGTCGTGACCCCGGCACGGGCGCACTCCAGGGTGGCCTCCATGAGGTTGCCGGTGCCCTTCGCGGCCTCCTTCAGCCTGTCCAGCGCCTTGCAGGGGCGCGGGTGGTTGAAGGGAGGCTGGTAGCGGCTGTCGCGCCAGTCCGTGAGGGCGGCGCTCACCCGGGCCTCGACCGCGGGGTCGACCGTCTGGATCGCGGCGTCCAGGTCGGCCGTGAGCGGGTTCGGCTCGGTCGACTCGAAGATGTTGACGCCGACGATCTTCTCGTCGCCGGACTCGATACGGGCCCGGCGCTCGGCGTGCGAGGAGACGAGCTGCGACTTCAGGTAGCCCGACTCGACGGCGGCCATCGCGCCGCCCATCTCCTGGATCCGGTCGATCTCGGCGAACGAGTCCTCGACCAGCTGCGCGACCTTCGCCTCGACGACGTGCGAGCCCTCGAAGATGTCCGCGTACTCCAGCAGGTCGCTCTCGTACGCGAGCACCTGCTGCATGCGCAGCGACCACTGCTGGTCCCAGGGCCGGGGCAGCCCCAACGCCTCGTTCCAGGCGGGGAGTTGGACGGCCCGTGCGCGGGCGTCCTTCGAGAGGGTCACGGCCAGCATCTCCAGCACGATCCGCTGGATGTTGTTCTCCGGCTGGGCCTCGGTCAGACCGAGCGAGTTGACCTGGACCCCGTACCGGAAGCGGCGCTGCTTGGGGTTCTCGATCCCGTACCGCTCGCGCGTGATCCTGTCCCAGATGCGGCCGAACGCGCGCATCTTGCACATCTCCTCGACGAAGCGGACCCCCGCGTTGACGAAGAACGAGATCCGCGCGACCACGTCACCCTTCTGGTCCTCGCGGATCTGCCCGGACGCGAACACCGCGTCCAGGACGGCGATCGCGGTGGACATCGCGTACGCGATCTCCTGGACCGGAGTGGCTCCCGCCTCCTGCAGGTGGTAACTGCAGATGTTGATCGGGTTCCACTTGGGGATGTTGTTGACCGTGTAGCAGATCATGTCCGTCGTCAGACGGAGCGAGGGCACCGGCGGGAAGACGTGCGTCCCCCGTGACAGGTACTCCTTCACGATGTCGTTCTGGGTCGTCCCCTGGAGCTGGGTGATGTCGGCGCCCTGCTCCTCGGCGACGACCTGGTAGAGCGCCAGCAGCCACATGGCGGTGGCGTTGATGGTCATCGAGGTGTTCATCTGCTCCAGGGGGATGTCCTGGAACAGCCGGCGCATGTCACCGAGGTGCGAGACCGGCACGCCGACCCGGCCGACCTCGCCGCGGGCGAGGATGTGGTCGGGGTCGTACCCGGTCTGGGTCGGCAGGTCGAACGCGACCGACAGACCCGTCTGGCCCTTGGCGAGGTTGCGCCGGTACAGCTCGTTGGACGCCTCGGCCGTGGAGTGACCGGCGTACGTCCGCATCAGCCACGGCCGGTCCTTTTCCCTTTTCGCCTGCGGCGTCTGGCGCTCAGTCATGGGATGGCCCTCAGATGTTCCGGAAGCGGTTGATGGCGTCGATGTGCTGGGCGCGCTTCTCCTCGTCCCGCACACCGAGGCCCTCGGCGGGCGCCAGCGCGAGCACGCCGACCTTGCCCTGGTGGAGGTTGCGGTGCACGTCGTACGCGGCCTGCCCGGTCTCCTCCAGTGAGTACACCTTGGACAGCGTCGGGTGGATCTTGCCCTTCGCGATGAGCCGGTTGGCCTCCCAGGCCTCGCGGTAGTTGGCGAAGTGCGAGCCGATGATCCGCTTCAGGGACATCCACAGGTAGCGGTTGTCGTACTCGTGGTTGTAGCCCGACGTCGAGGCGCAGGTGACGATCGTGCCGCCCTTGCGCGTGACGTAGACGGAGGCGCCGAAGGTCTCGCGGCCCGGGTGCTCGAAGACGATGTCGACGTCCTCGCCACCGGTGAGCTCACGGATGCGCTTGCCGAAGCGCTTCCACTCGCGCGGGTCCTGGTTGTGCTCGTCCTTCCAGAACTTGTAGTCCTCGGCGTTGCGGTCGATGATCGCCTCGGCGCCCATCGCGCGGCAGATGTCCGCCTTCTGCGGGCTGCTCACCACGCAGATGGGGTTGGCGCCGCCGGCGAGGGCGAACTGGGTGGCGTACGAGCCGAGACCGCCGCTCGCGCCCCAGATGAGGACGTTGTCGCCCTGCTTCATGCCGGCGCCGTTGCGGGAGACCAGCTGCCGGTAGGCCGTGGAGTTCACGAGCCCCGGAGCGGCGGCCTCCTCCCAGCTCAGGTGGTCGGGCTTGGGCATCAACTGGTTGGACTTGACGAGCGCGATCTCGGCGAGGCCGCCGAAGTTCGTCTCGAAGCCCCAGATGCGCTGCTCGGGGTCGAGCATGGTGTCGTTGTGGCCGTCGCTGGACTCCAGCTCGACGGACAGACAGTGCGCGACGACCTCGTCGCCCGGGTGCCAGGCGTTCACGCCGGGACCGGTGCGCAGCACGACGCCCGCCAGGTCGGAGCCGATGACGTGGTACGGCAGGTCGTGGCGCTTGGTGAGCTCGCTGAGCCTGCCGTAGCGCTCCAGGAAGGAGAACGTCGACACCGGCTCGAAGATCGAGGTCCACACCGAGTTGTAGTTGACCGAGGAGGCCATGACGGCCACCAGGGCCTCGCCGGGGCCGAGCTCCGGCACCGGCACGTCGTCCAGGTGGATCGACTTGCGGGGGTCCTTGTCACGGGTGCTGAGCCCGGCGAACATCTCCGCCTCGTCCTTGTGCACGGTGATCGCGCGGTAGGACTCGGGGAGCGGCAGTGCGGCGAAGTCGGCGGACGTGGCCGTCCGCGACTGAATCGCGTCCAGGATTTCCTTCACGGTGTTGCCTCCGGCGAGAGCGTCTGAGGGGAACGCTGAGGGTTACGTCGGGGTGGGTGCTGCTGCTGGTGTGAGGCGTGCCGTCGGTTCGGCGGGGGTGGTGCTCGGCAGCGCTTTGTGGCGCGGAAGGTTGCCTGTGACGCAGGCGTCCGGGCGCGCAGACCAATCGGTTTGCGGGGACAGCCGGCGTACGAAGGATCGCTGCACGCCGGCCGCCCGGACTCCTTCAACGTATGGCACGCCGTGTCACCTCGCAAGGCACGGAGTGCCAGAAATTACGCTCAGGTGAAATCTTTACGCGACACGTGAGCGATGATCGATCAGGCGGGGCCGCGAAAGGGCTGAATGCGGGCAAAAAGAAGCCGGACGCGCTCTTGTCGAGCTCGTCCGGCGAGGGCGGGACCAGCGGCGGAGCCGCGGTTCCGCGCAGGGGTTACGACCGTTCCTTGAGTGCCTGCTCGATGGTGCGCATCACCTGGTGCAGCGGGGCGTCGACCCGGGCGACGGTCACCAGCACCTCTCCCTCCACCGAGGCCGCGGACGCGGGCGCCGCGTGCGCGGCGGTCTCCCGCCCGGCGCCGATCCCCGTCCCGAAGGTCTTCCGCACGATCGCGAAGGCGTGGTCGAGCTGCGCCTCGACGTCCCCCTGGGCGCCCGCCCGCAGCCACCTGCGCAGTACGTGGTTGTGGGCGGTGACCACGGCGGACGCGGCGACCTCCGCGAGCAGCGGGTCGTCGTTGGCGTCGTCGTCGTGGGCGTGCTCGTCGAAGTGCCCCAGCAGATAGCGGGTGAACAGCCGCTCGTACCGGGCCACGGACGCGATCTCCGCCTCCCGCAGCGTCGGCACCTCACGGGTGAGTTTGTAGCGCGACACCGAGATCTCCGGCCGGGCCGCGTACATCTTCATGACTTCCTTGATCCCGCGGCACACCGTGTCCAGTGGATGCTCGTGCGCCGGCGCGGCGTTGAGCACCGCCTCGGCCCGGATCAGGGTGTCGTCGTGGTCCGGGAAGATCGCCTCTTCCTTGGAGCGGAAGTGGCGGAAGAAGGTGCGCCGGGCGACCCCGGCCGCGGCCGCGATCTCGTCGACCGTCGTCGCCTCGTACCCCTTCGTCGCGAACAGCTCCATCGCGGCGGCGGCCAGTTCTCGGCGCATCTTGAGCCGCTGGGCGGCCGCGCGACCGCCCACGGCACTTTCGGGTGCGTCGGACGTGGCCGGTGTACGGGGGGACTTGGCGGGCTGGGACATGCCCCGAACGTACTGCATGTGCGCGGCGGAGCGCTCATGACCGGGTCTTTCGCCGGCCGGGGCCGGGGGAGGGGCGCCGACCGGGCCGAGCAGGCCGCCCCAGTCCGCGCGCTCGGTGAACCAGTCACCGGACCGGTCCTCCGGCCGCGCCCCGGACCCGTTCGCGGGTCCGCCGTCCGGCCCGTGCCCCACTCCGTCGACGGGTACGTGGGCCACTCCGCCCGCAGGCCCGTCCCCGGAGCCGTTCACCGGCCCGTCCCCCGAGCCGTTCACCGGCCGACCTCCCGAGCCGTTCACCGGCTCGTTCACCGGTCCGTTCACCGGCCCGGGGCCGGGCGGGAGGACCGGCCCGGCACCCGATCCGTCCGCGGGCCCGCCCCGGGGCCGGTCCCCGGGGCCCGGAGCGGGCCCGGCGGACCGGCCCCGCGGCCCGTCCTCGGGTGCCTCAGCGCCGCGCATATTCGCGGAAGCCGCGGCCCGTCTTGCGGCCGAGGCAGCCCGCGGCCACCAGGTGCTCCAGCAGCGGCGCGGGAGCGAGCCCCGGGTCGCGGAACTCGCGGTGGAGCACCTTCTCGATGGCCAGGGAGACATCCAGGCCGACCACGTCGAGGAGCTCGAACGGGCCCATCGGGTAGCCGCCGCCGAGCTTCATCGCGGCGTCGATGTCGTCGAGCGTCGCGTAGTGCTCCTCGACCATCTTGATCGCGTTGTTGAGGTACGGGAACAGCAGCGCGTTCACGATGAAGCCGGCCCGGTCGCCGCAGTCCACCGGGTGCTTGCGGACCTTCGCGCAGACCTCGCGGACCGTGGCGTGCACGTCGTCGGCCGTCAGGACCGTACGCACGACCTCGACGAGCTTCATAGCGGGCGCCGGGTTGAAGAAGTGCATGCCGATCACGTCCTGCGGCCGCGAGGTGGCGCGGGCACAGGCGACGACGGGCAGCGAGGAGGTCGTGGTGGCCAGGATCGCGCCCGGCTTGCAGACCTTGTCGAACACGGCGAAGAGCTGCTGCTTGATCTCCAGGTCCTCGGCGACGGCCTCCAGCGCCAGGTCGACCTCGGCGAAGGCGTCGTACGAGCCCGCCGGGGTGATCCGCTCCAGCGTCTCGGCGGCCGCCTCGGCGGTCATCCGCCCCTTGTCGACGGAACGCGCGAGCGACTTGCCGATACGGGCCCTGGCGGTCTGCGCCTTCTCCTCGCTGCGGGCGGCGAGGACGACCTCGTACCCGGCCTTGGCGAAGACCTCGGCGATGCCGGACGCCATCGTCCCGGACCCCGCGACGCCCACCGAGCGGACGGGCCGGCCGGCCGTCCCGGACCCTTCGTCGAGCGGTGTCAGCGCGTCCCGGACGACGGTCGCGCTGCCCGGGGCGTCGTACGTGTAGAAGCCGCGGCCCGTCTTGCGGCCGGTCAGACCCGCCTCGCTGAGCTGCTTGAGGACGGGCGCCGGCGCGTGCAGCCGGTCGTGCGACTCCGCGTACATGGCCTCCAGGACCGTACGCGCGGTGTCGACGCCGATCAGGTCGAGCAGGGCGAGCGGACCCATGGGCAGACCGCAGCCCAGCCGCATCGCGGCGTCGATGTCCTCGCGACTGGCGTACTTCGCCTCGTACATCGCGGCGGCCTGGTTGAGGTAGCCGAAGAGCAGGCCGTCGGCGACGAAGCCGGGACGGTCGCCCACCGCGACGGGCTCCTTGCCCAGTTCGAGGGCGAGGTCGGTGACGGCGGCGACGGCCGACGGCGCGGTCAGCACCGACGAGACGACCTCGACGAGCTTCATCGCCGGTGCCGGGTTGAAGAAGTGCAGGCCGAGAACCCGCTCGGGGCGGGCCGAGTCGGCGGCCAGCCGCGTCACGGACAGGGCGTTCGTGCCGGTCGCCAGGATCGTCTCCGGGCGCACGACACCGTCCAGCTCGCGGAAGATCTGGTGCTTGATCTCGTACGACTCCGGAGCCACCTCGATCACCAGGTCGGCGTCGGCCGCGGCCCGCAGATCGGTGAACGTACGGAAGCGGGCGAGGGTGTCGTCGCGTTCCTGCTCCGTGAGACGCCCGCGCTGCACGGCACGGGCGGTCGCGGATTCGAGCGCGGTGACGGCCTGGGCCGCGGCGGCCTCGCTGACGTCGATGCCGACGACCTCGCGGCCGGCCCGGGCGAGGATCTCGGCGATACCGGTGCCCATCGTGCCGAGGCCGACGACGGCGACGGTCTTGAGGGGCGACGCGGAGGACGGGGAGGGGTCGGACTGGGGAGTGGCCATCGCGGGACTCCAGGAATGAGTGACGACTGAGGGACGCACCCAGATACGCCGACGGGCGCACGGAGTGCGGAGGAAGGTGCGGGTGATGCCGGGCTGCGAGGCGCACACGCCCGGTGCCGAACACGGGTCGTGGAGCACGCACCCGCGAAGCGGTGAAAAGAATCCGACCGGCTCTGTCCCGGAGCCGTGTCGCACTGAGGTACCTGAGGTACCGAACCGACCAGCACCCGCGGCGGCTGCGTCACCAGGCCACCACGGGAAAGACCACGAGTGGGTAACTCGCTCGATTGAGCTTAACCGGTGGGTAACGAGCGCGCCAGCCCGTCGTCCGGACCGGTCACTGTGACGTATGTCGCCGATAGTCTCTGCATCATGGACGAAGAGTTGCGATCGCTCACCCAGCGCTTACGGCACGAGGCGGGCGCGGCGGCCTCGTTCTCGTACGAGCGGCTGGCCTCGGCCGGGGATCCCGACGAGCTGGCAGCCGTGCTCATCGCTCCCGAACAGCCGCTCTGGGCGCGGGAACTGGCCGCCTTCCGGCTCGGGCTCGACGGCGACCGGCGGGCCTTCGAGGCCCTCGTCCTGCTGCTCAACCACCGTGATCCGCAGCGCTGCGCGTCCGCCGCGTACGCCCTGGCCCGGCTCGGCGACCCGCGCACCGCCCGGGCGGCGGCGGCCCTCGCCACCAACGAGCTGCGCGTCGCCTACGCCCTGCATCCGGTACGGCTCCTCGTCGAACTCCGCGCGCCAGAGTCCGTCCCCGCCCTGATCACCACCCTGGCCCGCAGATTCCGCCCGCACGACCCGTACCGCCGGATCGCCCTCGCCTGCGTGGAGGGCCTGGGAGCCCTGGGCGACGAACGGGCCAGGCCCGTCCTGAACGAGGCGCTCGCCCACCCGGCACTGGCCCAGGCCGCGGCCGGCGCGCTGAAGAGGCTGCCGGCACAGCGCCCGCCCGGGCCCTGAGCCCGCCGGGAAGGCCGCCGCGTCGAGCCGTACGACCGGCCACAGCCCCGGGCCGTGTTTCTGCGTGAGCCCGCCCCGGGGGACGATGCCTCCTCAGGCGGAGAGGCGTTCCTCTCGGACCCCGCCCAGCACCCGGACGTAACGCACCTCGGGCACCTCGACGCCCTCCACCTCGAAGGGTTCCTCGGCGCCGTCCGCGGTGAAACCGGACCTCTCGTAGAAGCGGCGCGCGCTCGCGTTCTCCCGGAGCACCCAGAGCAGCATCCGGCCGTGCCCCGCGGCGGCGCAGCGCGCGGTGGACTCCCGCAGCAGGGCCCGGCCCACCCCGCCCGCGATCCGGTCGGGGGCCACGTAGATCGCGTACAACTCGGCGTCCCCGGTGGGCTGTCCGCCGTCGCGGTACGGACCGTGGCAGGCCCAGCCGACGACCTCGCCGCCCCGCTCCGCGACGAGGTTCACCACGCCCTCGCCCGCCTGCTCGAAGTGGGTCCGCCTGCGGGTCGTCTCGGCCGCCACGTCGAGCCCGTCGAGGTACGACCGGGGCATCAGCCCCCGGTACGCGCTCTGCCAGCCGCGCACCCGGATCTCCGCCACGCGGGGGCAGTCGGCCAGGGCCATCTCGCGGACGCGGAGGGGGATGCGGGAGTGGTCGTCCATGGCGGCACCCTAGGCGGCCGCGGACGAGGAAGCCGGGGAATTACGGCGGCCCCGCCTCAGCCGGGGAGTACCGCGAACGCCTCTATCTCCATCAGGAACTCCGGGCGCACGAGGGCGGCGACCTGCACGGCCGAGGCGGCCGGAAGGCGGTCCGGCGCCATGTGCTCGTCCCGGGCCGCGCGGACGGCCGGCATGTGGGCCATGTCCGTGACGAAGAAGGTCATCTTGACCACGTCGTCGAAACCGGCGCCTGCCGAGGCCAGACAGCGCCGCAGGTTCTCGAAGACCTGGCGGGCCTGTGCCGCCGGGTCGCCCTCGCCGACGAGCCCGCCGTCCTCGTCGAGCGGCAGCTGGCCCGAGACCGCCACGAAGCGGCCGGTGCCCACGACGACATGGGAGTACGCGGCGGCGGGGGCGACCCCGTCGGGGGCGGCGATACGGATCGGTCCGGTCATGGACCAATCCTGCACCACCGCACCGACAACGCCCCCGGCGGGCGGTCGCCGTGCACCTGCCGGGGCTCAGCCGCGGAAGCCGAGCAGCCCGTGCAGTGCCGCGCCGCGCGTTCCCGGAACCGCCTTCGTCTTCAGGGGCTTCGGGCCGGGCAGCGCCTCGCACACCGCGTCGGCCTCGCCGCCGCCGCGCGGCACCCTGCCGTCGGTCAGATAGGCGGCGAGGTGCTTGTCCAGGCAGGTGTTCCCGCTCAGCGTGATGCCGTGGTTGCCGCCGCCCTGCTCGACCACCAGGCTGGAGCCGCCCAGCAGGTGGTGGAGCGTCACGCCGCCCTCGTACGGAGTGGCCGCGTCGCCCGTCGCCTGGAACAGCAGCACCGGCGGCACCGCGTCGTTCGAGACGTCCACGGGCTCCGCCGGACCCGTCGGCCAGAACGCGCACGGCGCGTTGTACCAGGCGTTGCTCCAGGTCATGAACGGCGCCTTCCGGTTCACCGCCCAGTTGTCGTCGCGCCACTCGTCCCAGTCGCGCGGCCAGCGCGCGTCCCGGCACTGCACCGCGGTGTAGACGCTGTAGCTGTTGTCGCCCGCGGCGTCGACCGCGCCGAAGTTCTCGTACGCCTCGACCAGCGGGTCGTCGTCCCCGTCGTTCACGAAGGCCGCGAACGCGGCGGCGAGATACGGCCAGTAGCCGTCGTAGTAGGCGCCGGGGGAGAAGGCGTCCTCCAGTTCGGAGGCGCCGACCTTCTTGTCCGCGGGCTTCTTCGCCAGGGCCGTCCGCATCGCGTACCAGGCGGTCTCGATGCTCTCCGGATCGGTGCCGAGCCCGTACGTCGCGTCGTGCTCGGCGACCCAGGCCATGAAGGCCCGGTGACGGTCGTTGAACGCCCGGTCCTGGGTGATGTTGTCGTCGTACCAGACACCGGTGGGGTCGACGACGGAGTCGAGCACCATGCGCCGTACCCGCCCGGGGTGGAGCTTCGCGTAGACGGCACCGAGGTAGGTCCCGTACGAGTACCCGAAGTAGTTGATCCGCTCGGCGCCGAGGGCGTGGCGGATCGCGTCCATGTCGCGGACCGCGCTCACGGTGTCGATGTACGGCAGCAGGTCCGCGTGCTTGGTCGCACAGGCCTTCGCGAAGGCCTCGACCCGGTCGAGGTTGGCCTTCTCGGTCGCGTCGCCTGTCGGCAGCGAGTCGGGGCGCACCGGCGCGAAGTGCCCCGGCCTGCAGTTCAGGGCGGGTCTGCTGGCGCCGACCCCGCGCGGGTCGAAGCCGATGACGTCGTACTGCGCCGCCACCTTCTTCGGGAGGGAGGCCGCGACGAACCCGGCGAGGGTGAGGCCGCTGCCGCCGGGGCCGCCCGGATTCACCAGCAGGGGCCCCTGGTACGTCTTCTTCGAGGTGTGCGGCACCCGTGACAGCGCCAGCGTGATGCGCCGGCTCTTCGGGTTCGCGTGGTCGAGCGGCACTTTCAGGGACGCGCACTGGAGCGTCGGGTACTTCCGGGTGCCGCACTTCTTCCAGGTGGGCTTCGCCGCGCCGATGGTCGGGGTGGCGCGCGGGGCGGCCGCGGGGTCCGAGGTCGCGCCGGCCGGGAGGGCGGTGATCAGTCCGGCCACCACGGCAGCGGCGCCGCACAGGGCGGCTGCGCGTCGGTTCACGATGAATCGCCTCACATTGCTGTACGGGGCAGGGATTCAGTCCTGTTCCTCGGGCCGGGGCCGGGAGTCGTCCCTCGGGAGACGCGGCACCGGACCTCGGCCGGAGGGCAGGGGACCGTGAACGCCACGGCCTTGGCCGTATCGTTCCGGGACGGATGCCCCGAACGACCGCTTCCGCCGAGAGTTGACCCCATCGGGCCGTGCGATGCGGCCGGATGCCGGGCAGGCGGACACCCGCCGAATCACGCGGGACCACCCGTCACAGGAGGGTGAGCTGGGTCGGTCCAGGAGCGGCCGGCGCGGGCGCCGGAATCCTGCGGGGCATCGCCGCGCGCGTGGGGCCGATCCCGTACTCCTCGGCCAGTTCGTGCACCTGCCGGGTGATCCGGCGCTGGTACCACTTCGGGGCGTACGCGCCCTCCGCGTACAGCCGCTCGTACCGGCGCACGAGGTGGGGGTGGTGGTGCCCCAGCCAGGCCATGAACCACTCGCGTGCCCCGGGCCGCAGATGCAGCACGAGCGGGGTCACCGAGGTCGCGCCGGACGCGGCGATCGCCCGTACCGTCGCGCGCAGTTGGGACGGGTCGTCGCTCAGGAAGGGGATCACCGGGGCCATCAGGACCCCGCAGTCGATGCCGTGCCCGCTCAGCGTGCGCACGACGTCGAGGCGGCGCTCGGGGGCCGGTGTCCCCGGCTCCACGGTCCGCCACAGCTCCTGGTCGGTGAAGCCCACGGAGACGGAGATCCCGACCTCGGTGACGGCCGCCGCCTGCTTCAGGAGGTCGAGGTCGCGCAGGATCAGCGTGCCCTTCGTGAGGATCGAGAAGGGGTTCGCGTGGTCGCGCAGGGCCGCGATGATGCCGGGCATCAGCTGGTAGCGGCCCTCGGCGCGCTGGTAGCAGTCCACGTTCGTGCCCATCGCGATGTGCTCGCCGAGCCAGCGCCGCGAGCCGAGATGCCGCCGCAGCAGCTCCGGGGCGTTCACCTTCACCACGATCTGGCTGTCGAAGCCGAGACCGGTGTCGAGGTCCAGATAGCTGTGGGTCCTGCGGGCGAAACAGTAGACACACGCGTGCGTGCACCCCCGGTAGGGGTTGACGGTCCACTCGAAGGGCATGCGCGAAGCCCCCGGCACGCGGTTGACGATCGACCGGGCCCGGATCTCGTGGAAGGTGATTCCGCGGAACTCGGGCGTGTCGAACGTTCGGGTGGTCACCGCGTCCGCGCCGAACAGCGCGGCGTCCCGCGGCGGGTTGCCGCCGGACTCCACTGTGAGGTTCTCCCAGCGCATGACGCCTCCTCGATAGCACTGGCCACAGAATAGAACACATGTTCCCTTGATCGTGCGAACTCGTTTTCGAGTGCCGGGTCCGCCGAGGTGCTCGCGGTCGTGCGCGGACCCTCGGCGCTTCCTCGGGGGACCCCGATTTGAGCGGCTCGGCCGCCTGATGGTTGGCTGAGCGCGCACGCCCGAGATCCCGAGTGCTGGAGGAACGCAATGGCGCAGGTCGAGGCCACCACGGAGCGAGTCGTAGCGGGTAAGCCGGACGACGTGTTCGATGCGCTGGCCGACTACAACGGCACGCGTTCGAAGCTCCTGACCGAGCACTTCAGCGAGTACGAGGTCCGCGAGGGCGGCGACGGCGAGGGAACCCTCGTCCACTGGAAGCTCCAGGCCACCAGCAAGCGGGTCCGCGACTGCCTGCTCGAGGTGAGCGAACCCACCGACGGCGAACTCGTGGAGAAGGACCGCAACTCCTCGATGGTGACCACCTGGCGGGTCACCCCGGCCGGCGAGGGCAAGGCCCGGGTCGTCGTGACCTCCGTGTGGAACGGCGCCGGTGGCATCGGTGGCTTCTTCGAGAGGACGTTCGCACCCAAGGGGCTCGGCCGGATCTACGACGAGGTGCTGGCGAAGCTCGCCACCGAGGTGGAGAAGTAGCTCCTCCCACGTCTCGCGGAGCCGGAGGGGCAATCCCTCCGGCTCCTTTCGTGCAGCGCGCGCGGGCGCTCCCGCACGGTGGCCGGGCTCACCGTTTCGAGTGGTTCTCGGTACGGCCCGGCCGTACCTCGTAGGGCTCCGACCGGCGGATACGTCCGCCCGGGCCCGCCGGAGGGCGACTCGTCGCGCTTGCTCCCAGATGTCGCGTAATGCGAAAAATGGGCCGCGCAGGCGCGACGAGGGGAGCGGCACGTGGGCGGCACGACGCTGGCGAAAAGCGGGCGGGACGTTTCGGCTCCGGCGCCGGACACGCCGCAAGTGCCCAGAGAAGCCGCACAGTTGAAGACGCTCAGCCCGGGCCGCGTCCGCATGGTGTTCTTCGCACTGATGCTGGCGCTGCTGCTCGCGGCGCTGGAGCAGATGATCGTCGCCACCGCACTCCCGCAGATCGTCGGAGAGCTGCACGGCCTGGACCGGATGTCCTGGCCGATCACCGCGTATCTCCTCACGGCGACCGTCGGACTCCCGGTCTACGGCCAACTCGGTGCTCTCTACGGCCGCAAGGGCGTCTTCCAGTTCGCGACCGTCGTCTTCGTCACCGGCTCCGCGCTCGCCGGACGGTCGCACACCATGGACCAGTTGATCGCCTTCCGCGCACTCCAGGGCGTCGGCGCCGGCGGTCTCCTGGTCGGCGTACAGGCGATCATCGCGGACATCGTGCCGCCCCGGGCGCGCGGTCGCTTCATGGGAGTGATCGGCGCGGTGTTCGGCCTCGCCTCGATCGCCGGCCCGCTGCTCGGCGGCTACTTCACCGATCACCTCTCCTGGCGCTGGTGCTTCTACGTCAACGTGCCCCTCGGCCTCATCACGCTGGCCGTCGTGGCCCTCGCCCTCGAACTGCCCAAACCCACCGTCAGGCCGCGCCCGGACATCCTCGGCGCCCTGCTGCTCGCCGCCGCCTCGACCTGCCTTGTGCTGCTGACCAGTTGGGGTGGCACGGAGTACGCCTGGGGTTCTCGCGTCGTCCTCGGGCTCGGCGCGGGGGCCGTCGCCTCGACCGTCCTCTTCGTGCTCGCCGAGCGCTTCGCGGCCCAACCCCTCATCCCGCTGCGGCTGTTCCGCGACGGGGTCTTCGACGTCACCGGGCTCGTGGGCGTGGCCCTCGGGGCCGCCCTGTTCGGCGCGGCCTGCTACCTGCCGACGTTCCTGCAGATGGCCGGCGGTGCCACCGCCACCGAGTCCGGCCTGCTGATGGTTCCGATGATGGCCGGGATCGTCGGCGCCTCGGTCGTCTCGGGCCAACTCGTCAGCCGCAGCGGCCACTACAGGATCTACCCGGTCCTCGGCCTTGCCCTGTCCGCCGTCGGCATGTGGCTTCTGTCGCGGCTCGAACCGGAGACGTCCCGGCTCCATTTCGGTGCCTGGACGGCCCTGCTCGGCGCGGGCATCGGCCTGGTCATGCCCGTGCTCGTGCTCGCCCTGCAGAACTCCGTGCAACCGCACGATGCCGGCGCCGCGACCGGCGCCAACAACTACTTCCGGCAGATCGGCGGCTGCGTCGGCGCGGCGGTCCTCGGCGCGCTCCTCGCCGAACGGCTCGCGAACTCGCTCACCGAACAGGTGCCCGCCGGGTCCGGTGCGCCCGGCTTCGAGTCCGTCACCCCGCGACTCGTCCACGCGCTGCCCGCCGGGCTGCGGGAGGACTACGTCGCGGCGTACGCCGAAGCGATGCCGCGGATGTTCCTCCCTCTCGTGCCGGTGCTCGTCCTGGGCCTGCTCGTCGCCTTCTTCCTCAAGGAGAAACCACCGGTGTCCCACCACGCCTCCGCCGCGGGCGAGACCGCGGCCCCCAACACCACGGTCCCGGGGGCCCGTTCCTCGTACGCCGCCGGGATCCCCGTCTGCGGCACCGTGCGGCACTCCGACGGCACCGGCGTGCCCCGCGCCGCCCTCACCCTCATCGACGTCGTGGGGCGGCAGATCGGGCGGGGTGCGAGCGGCGAGGACGGACGGTACGCCCTGTCGACGCCCGGACCGGGGTCGTACGTCCTGATCGCCGCGGCCGGCGGACACCAGCCGCAGGCGGTCGGCGTCACCGTCGGGGAGCGGCCCGTGGAACTGGACGTGGTGCTCGGCGGTGCGGGGCGACTGGCCGGCAGGGTGACGACGGCGGACGGAACACCGGTCCGGGACGCCACCGTCACCCTCACCGACGTGCACGGTGAGGTGGTCGCCACGACACGCAGCGGACGGGAAGGCGACTACGGCATCACGGAGTTGGTGGCGGGGGAGTACACCCTGGCCGCGAGCGCCCCGGCCTTCCGGCCGGCCGCCCTGCCCGTGAGCGTGCAGGCCGCCCGGGAGACCCGCCAGGACGTGGAGCTCGCGGGCGGGGCGGTGCTGCGGGGAACCGTGCACGCCACCGGCGGGCGGCCCGTCGAGGACGCGCGGGTGACCCTGCTCGACGCCGCGGGGAACGTGGTGGACACCCTGACCACCGGGGGCGACGGAACGTTCCGGTTCGTCGACCTGTCGTCGGGGGAGTACACGGTGATCGCGGCCGGCTACCCGCCGGTGGCCGGCGTTCTGCAGGTGGCCGGGGGCGGGAGGACCGAGCGGGATCTCCAGCTGGGGCACGAGGACTGACAGCGGTCCCGGGCCGGGCGCGGGTGCCGCAAGGGCGTCCCCGGACGGGGCGCGGGCCGCCGTGTGGTGTGCGCCGGTGCGATTTCGCTGATTGCCACACATGGCTACCGGGCGTGGACGTACCGTGGTTGTCGTGGCGGCATAGATCTTGCGGACCGTGGGAGAGAGGGCCTGGGCCATGGACCGTGGCACTGACCGTGGCACCGAACGTGGCACCGGGACGGGCGCACCTCCCGGCCGTGCGGCCGGTGACGCGGTCGCCGCGGCGGGGCGGATTCCGCTGGCGGTGGTCGTGGTGGACCGCGAGGGGCTGGTCTCGCACTGGAGCCGGGGCGCCCGGCGGCTGTTCGGGGCGGACAGGGGCGAGGCGGTCGGCCGTCCCGCCGTCGACCTGCTGCCCGTTTCCGGAGCCCTGCCCGAGGACGACGAGAGTGTGCCCTTCGGGGCGTACGCCGTGTACGACGGTCTGGGACCCGGCCTGGAGTCCTCCCTCGACGGTCGGCTGTCCTACCCCGCCGCGGGACGGGCGCGGCTGACGGCGGCGAGCAGTGACCGGATCGACGTCCTGTGGTGGGCGTACCCACTGGTCGGGCCGGGCCCGGAGCGGCTGTTGGTCCTCGCCGCCGACGCGGGCGCGCTCGGGCGCGAGGGCGTCGGGGCGGGCGCGGCCGTGGAGCGCATCGTGCCCGGGTTCGCCCTGCACACCGACTTCCCCGGCGCCGAGGAACTGGCGCGCAGGCTGCCCGAGATCCTGCCGAGCATGAGCGTCGGCGAGAGCGCCCGCATCGTCGCCCAGGTCCTCGAACTGGGCTATCCCGTCCTGGAGTTCAGCCAGAACGACCGCGTGCCGGTCACCCCCGACTGGGGCGTGCCCCGGCGCGCCGAGCGCAGGGCACGCCAGGAGAGGGCAGCCGCGGCGGCCGCGACCGGCGAGCCCGCGCCGCAGGACGCGGAGGACGAGCGGGAAGACCTCGAATTCGTGGCCGTACGGGAGCGGCTGGAGTTCCTGAACGAGGTCAGCGGACGCATCGGCACCTCCCTCGATCTGTCCCGGACCATCGTCGAGGTCAGCCGGGCCGTCGTCCCGCGCTTCACCGACGTGGCCGGGACCTATCTGCGGGAACAGGTCGTCGCGGGTGAGGGCTTCCCCGAGGGCGTACCCGACACGACCACGATGTGGCACCGGGTCGCGCTGGAGCACACCGACGAGCCGGGCCGCTGGGACGACGTCGTACCGGTCGGCGAGGCCATGCCCTTCCCGGCACAGACCCCCTTCTTCCAGTGCATGACGAGCGGTGAGCCCGTCCTCGTGCCGCGCATCAGCGAGCAGATGGGCCACATGATCGCCGCGCAGTTCGAGAAGCGCGACATCCGGCCCCTCATCACGGGCCGCTCCATGCTGGTCGTGCCCCTCAAGGCCCGGCACGTGGTCCTCGGCTTCATGATCCTGCTCCGCCATCCGGAGCGCGTCGAGTTCAACGACATGGACCGCGTCACCGGCGCCGAACTCGCCGCCCGCGCAGGGCTCGTGCTCGACAACGCGCGCATGTACACGTACCAGGAGAGCGTCGCCGAGACCCTCCAGGACAGCATGCTGCCGCACATCGCCCCGAGGATGTCCGGCTGCGACATCGCGACCCGCTATCTGCCGGGCACGCTGCTCGGCCGGGTCGGCGGCGACTGGTTCGACTCGGTGAAGCTGCCCGGGTCGCGCACCGCGCTCGTCGTCGGCGACGTGATGGGCCACGGCCTCAACTCGGCGGCGATGATGGGGCAGTTGCGCACCGCCGTACAGACCATGGCGGCCCTCGACCTGCCGCCCGAACAACTCCTGCGCAACCTCGACGACTTGGCGCAGCGCCTCGGCGAGCACTACCTCGCGACCTGCCTGTACGCGGTCTACGACCCCATCGCGAGCGAGCTGCTGATCGCCAACGCGGGCCACATTCCACCGGTGGTGGTCCGCGCCGAGGACGGCCGCAGCGACCTGCTCGACCTGCCGACGGGCGCACCCATCGGCGTCGGCGGAGTGCCCTTCGAGTCCGTACGCGTGCGGGTGGCGCCCGGCGACCGGCTCGTGATGTGCACCGACGGCCTGGTCGAGGTGCGTGGCGAGGACATCGGTGTCGGCCTCGCCACCCTCTGCGAGTCCGCCGCCCATCCCGCCGCGTCCATGGACGACGCCTGCGACACCATCATCCGCGCCCTCAACACCCGCGGCGGCCGCAAGGACGACGTGGCGCTCCTGATGGCCAGGCTCAACGGCATCGACCCCGAGGACGTCGCCCAGTGGCGCATCGGGCACGACCGGCTGGAGGTCCGCAGGGCCCGCGCCGCCGTCCGTGAACAGCTCCACGAGTGGCAACTGAACTCCCTTGCGGGCACGACGGAGTTGCTGGTCAGTGAACTCGTCACCAACGCCGTACGGCACTCCCACAGCCGGCCCATCGAACTGAGACTGGTCCGGGGCGACACCCTGCTGTGCGAGGTGAGCGACGACGACCACACCCTGCCGACGCTGCTCAGCGTGGGCCCGCTCGACGAGGCCGGGCGCGGGATGCGCGTGGTGAGCACCCTGGCGCGCGAGTGGGGGACCAGCCGGACGGGCGCGGGCAAGACGGTGTGGTTCGAGCTGACCCTGCCACGCCGCTGAACGCCCCGCCCAGGTCCGAAGGGGCGCGCGTCGGCGTACGGCTGTCGAATGAGCCGTGAAGGTGTGCGCCGCGTTCTTGTCGCCGCACGCCCGGCGCGATACACCGGACTGTCCGTCACTTTTGGGCGGTTCACGGTCGCATCCTGGGGAGCTGGCATGAGCGTGACTACTCGGTACAGGCAGGCCTGGGAGGGTTTTTGGAGCGAGGCTCCGGGTGAGCCGGGAGCCGTCTTCTGGGACGCCGAGCCGGCGGTGACCGCGGGCATCCATCTCGCCCTGTTCGAGCCGCACCTCTCCGCCCCCGGGCTGCCACTCGTGGATCTCGGCTGTGGCAACGGCACCCAGACGCGGTTCCTCGCCGACCGCTTTCCGCGGGTCGTCGGCGCCGACCTGTCGGCCGCCGCCCTCGACCACGCCCGGCTCGCCGATCCCGCGGGTCAGGCCTCCTACCGGCTGTTCGACGCGGCGGACAAGACCGAGGCCGAGACGCTGCACGCCGAGCTCGGTGACGCCAACGTCTATATGCGTGGTGTGCTGCACCAGTGCGAACCGGCCGACCGGCAGCCGCTCGTCGACGGGTTGGCCAGGCTGGTAGGGGACCGGGGATGTGCGTTCCTCGTCGAACTCGCCGAGGCCGCCGGGGCCGTGCTGCGCGCTCTCGCGCAGGGTCCCGACGGGCCGCCGGCGAAACTCGCGCCCGTCTTCCGGCACGGGATCGCCCCCGGCGAGGTGGCCGACGCGGCCGTCCCCGAGTACCTGAGCGCGGCGGGGCTCGCCGTGCGGGCGAGCGGGGAGCTGCCGCTCGTCACCACGGAGTGTCGTGCCGACGGCTCACGGATCGAGCTCCCGTCGAAGTGGATGGTTGTGGGGCGCGACTGAGAGTGGGGTGCCGGTTCCGGGCGCCGGGCGCCGGGCGCCGAGGGGTGGGTGCGGGTACGTGGGGGCTGGTCGCGCAGTTCCCCGCGCCCCTCGGCGGGGTGCCGGTCGGCCCGCTTCCGACGGGGCCGGGTCCGTTCGCCCTCTTGGCCGGGTCTGCGGTATGTGACATAGTACTGGCGTGAGTAACTCGCTGACCTGCGATGTTGTGGTCGTCGGGGCCGGGATGGTCGGGGCGGCGAGCGCCCTGTACGCGGCCCGGGCCGGGCTGAGGGTCGTCCTCGTGGACCGCGGCCCGGTGGCCGGCGGCACGACCGGCGCGGGCGAGGGCAACCTGCTCGTCTCCGACAAGGAGCCGGGACCCGAGCTCGACCTCGCGCTGCTCTCCGGACGACTGTGGGCCGAACTCGCGGCGGAGCCCGGCGTGGCGGAGTCGGTCGAGTACGAGGCGAAGGGCGGCCTGGTCGTCGCCTCCGCGCCCGAGGGGCTCACGGCGCTGGAGGACCTCGCCGCCGCACAGCGCGCGGCCGGGGTGCGGACCGCGAGCGTCGCACCGGAGCAACTCCACGACCTCGAACCGTACTTGGCGAAGGGGCTCGCGGGCGGCGTGCTGTACCCGCAGGACGCCCAGGTGATGCCGACGCTCGCGGCCGCCCGCCTGGTACGCCTCGCCCGAACGGCCGGGGCCTCGCTGCGGACCGGCTGGACGGTCACGGAGGTGCTGCGCACGCGATCGGGGGCGGTACGGGGCGTACGCACCTCGCACGGCGACATCAGCACGCCCGCGGTCGTCAACGCGGCCGGCACCTGGGGCGGGGAACTGGCCGCCCTGGCCGGGGTGTTCCTGCCGGTGCTGCCCCGGCGCGGCTTCGTCCTCGTCACCGAGCCGCTGCCGCGCAGGGTGCGCCACAAGGTGTACGCCGCGGACTACGTGGCCGACGTGGCCAGCGACTCGGCGGCGCTGCAGACCTCCCCGGTGGTCGAGGGCACGGCGGCGGGACCGGTACTGATCGGGGCCAGCCGGGAGCGGGTCGGCTTCGACCGCTCCTTCTCGCTGCCCGTCGCCCGGTCGCTGGCGGCGGGGGCGACCCGGCTGTTCCCCTTCCTGGCGGGCGTGCGGGCCATGCGCTCCTACCTCGGCTTCCGGCCGTACATGCCCGACCACCTCCCCGCCGTAGGGCCCGACGCGCGGGTACCCGGCCTCTTCCACGCGTGCGGGCACGAGGGCGCGGGGATCGGACTCGCCACGGGGACAGGGCACTTGATCGCGCAGGTACTGACGGACCGGTCGCCCGACCTGGATCTCGCGCCGTTCCGCCCCGACCGCTTTCCCGAGCCGTCGGCCGAGCCGTCAACCGAGGGGGCCCTGTGATGCCGCGTACTCCCACGAGGCTGGTCCGGGCCCGGACGGAACCTCCCTTCACCGTCGCGTTCGACGACCGCGAGATCGCCGTCCTCCCCGGCCGGACGATCGCGGCCGCCCTGTGGTCGGCGGGCGTCCTGTCCTGGCGCACGACCCGGGGGAGCGGCGAGCCGCGCGGTGTCTTCTGCGGGATCGGGGTGTGCTTCGACTGTCTGGTGACCGTCAACGGGCGCCCCAACCAACGGGCTTGCCTGGTGCGTGCGCAGCCCGGTGACGTGATCCGCACCCAGGAAGGGACCGGGCACGATGACTGACCGACCCCGTCTCGCGGTGATCGGCGCGGGCCCCGCCGGGCTCGCCGCCGCCCTCGCCGCAGCCGCGCAGGGCGTGCGGGTGACCCTCGTGGACGCCGGCGCGGAGGCGGGCGGGCAGTTCTACCGGCAGCCCGCCGCAGACCTCGGCGCCCGCCACCCGCAGGCCCTGCACCACCAGTGGCGTACCTGGGAACGACTCCGCGACGGACTCGCGGCACATGTCGCGGCGGGGCGCGTCAGCCACCTGACGGACCATCATGTCTGGTGCGTCGAGGGGGCGTCCGGCGCCTTCGCCGTGCACGCCCTGCGTGGGCCGGAGCAGGAGGAGCCCGTCACGGTCCGCGCCGACGCCGTACTCCTCGCGACCGGCGGCTACGAGAAGGTGCTGCCCTTTCCCGGCTGGACCCTGCCCGGGGTCGTCACCGCGGGAGGGGCCCAGGCCATGCTCAAGAGCGGACTCGTACTGCCGGGCCGTACCGCCGTGGTCGCCGGGACCGGGCCGCTGCTGATGCCTGTGGCCGTCGCTCTGGCGGCGGCCGGGGCGAAGGTGGCCGCCCTGGTGGAGTCCGCCGACCCCAGAGCCTTCGTACGGCACGCCCGGGTCCTCGCCGCCCATCCGGACAAGCTCGCCGAAGGCGCCCGGTACGCCGCCGGGCTGGCGCGGCACCGGGTCCCGGTCCACGTCCGTCACACCGTCGTCGAGGCGCACGGCACCGGCCGCCTCGAAGCGGTGACCGTGGCCGCGCTCTCCGCCGACGGACGGGTCGAGACCGGCAGCGAACGGCGCGTTCCCTGCGACAGCCTCGCCGTCGGCCACGGCATGCTGCCGCACACCGACCTCGCCGAGACGCTCGGCTGCCGTCTCGACGGGCTGGGCGTCGCCGTGGACGACGAGCAGCGCACCGACGTGCCGGGCGTCTGGGCCGCCGGCGAGACCACCGGGATCGGCGGCGCGGCACTCTCGCTGGCCGAGGGCCGTATCGCCGGCCTGTCCGTCGCGGCCCGGCTCGACTCCCGGACACCCGCGCCGAGTTCCTACGCACGGGCGGCCAAGACCCGTGCCGGGCTGCGGGAGTTCTTCGCCGTCGTCGACAGCGTCTGCGCACCGCCCGCCCGCTGGGCCGAACGGATCGGTGACGACACCCTTGTGTGCCGCTGCGAGGACGTGCCCGCCTCCGCGGTGCGGGAGGCCGTCGACGAGCTGGGAGCCGCGGACGTACGCACCGTGAAACTGCTGACCCGCGCCGGGATGGGCTGGTGCCAGGGCCGGATGTGCGCTCCCGCGGTGGCGGGGCTCGCCGGATGTGCGCCGGCCCCCTCGCGACGGCCGTTCGCCCGGCCCGTACCCCTCGGTGTGCTCGCGCGCGAGCCCGGCGAATCCCCCTGACATGCCAGACCCCACGAACCGGACGGGAATCCCCATGACCGACAACCGACCCTGGCGCGGCGTCCTCGTCGCCACCGCCCTCCCGCTCAAGGACGACCTGTCCGTCGACTTCGACGCCTACGCCGACCACTGCGCGTGGCTCGTCGAGAACGGCTGCGACGGCGTCGTGCCCAACGGCTCGCTCGGCGAGTACCAGGTGCTGACGCCCGAGGAGCGCGCCAGGGTGGTGGAGACGGCCGTGGCGGCGATCGGCGGCGCCCGCGTCATGCCCGGCGTCGCCGCGTACGGCTCCGCCGAGGCCCGGCGCTGGGCCGAGCAGGCGCGCGACGCGGGCTGCGCCGCCGTGATGCTGCTGCCCCCGAACGCCTACCGGGCCGACGAGCGCTCGGTCCTCGCCCACTACGCGGAGGTCGCGGGGGCGGGCCTGCCGATCGTGGCCTACAACAACCCGATCGACACCAAGGTCGACCTGGTGCCCGAACTCCTCGCCGAACTGCACGCCGAGGGACACATCCACGGCGTCAAGGAGTTCTCCGGTGACGTACGCCGGGCCTATCGCCTTGCCGAACTCGCCCCGGAACTGGACCTGTTGATCGGCGCCGACGACGTCCTGCTGGAGCTGGCCGTGGCGGGCGCCAAGGGCTGGGTCGCCGGCTACCCGAACGCGCTGCCCGCCGCGTCCGTGGAGCTGTACCGCGCCGCCGTCCGGGGCGACCTCGACACCGCGCTGCCGCTCTACCGGCAGCTGCACCCGCTGCTGCGCTGGGACTCCCAGGTGGAGTTCGTCCAGGCCATCAAGCTGTCGATGGACATCGTCGGCAGGCCCGGCGGTCCGGTACGCCCGCCCCGCGTGGCGCTGCGGTCCGACCAGGAGGCCGCCGTCCGGGCCGCCACGGAGAAGGCCGTGGCGGCAGGGCTCGTCTGAGGGAGAACAGGACCATGCGCAGCACACTCGTCCTGCACGCCGTCGACTCGCACACCGAGGGCATGCCGACCCGCGTGATCACCGGCGGCATCGGCACGGTCCCCGGCGCGACCATGAACGAGCGGCGGCTCCACTTCCGCGAACACCGCGACGACATCAAGCAGTTGCTGATGAACGAGCCGCGAGGCCACGCGGCGATGAGCGGCGCGGTCCTCCAGCCGTCCACCCGTCCCGACTGCGACTACGGCGTCATCTACATCGAGGTGTCCGGCTACCTGCCCATGTGCGGACACGGCACCATCGGGGTCGCGACCGTCCTCGTCGAGACGGGCATGGTCGAGGTCGTCGAACCGGTGACCACCATCCGTCTCGACACCCCCGCCGGACCCGTCGTCGCCGAGGTCTCCGTGGAGGACGGATCCGCGAAGTCGGTCACCCTGCGGAACGTGCCCTCCTTCTCCGTCGCCCGCGACCGCACGATCGAACTCGCCGACGGGCGGACGGTGACCTACGACCTCGCGTACGGCGGCAACTTCTACGCGATCCTGCCGCTCGACCAGTTCGGGCTGCCTTTCGACCGGGCCCGCAAGGACGACATCCTCGCCGCCGGGCTCTCCCTGATGGACGCCATCAACGCCGAGGGGGAGCCCGTCCACCCCGAGGACCCCTCCATCAGCGGCTGCCACCACGTGCAGCTGACCGCTCCAGGCTCGACGGCCCGGCATTCGCGGCACGCGATGGCCATCCACCCCGGCTGGTTCGACCGCTCGCCCTGCGGCACGGGCACCAGCGCGCGCATGGCACAACTGCACGCGCGCGGTGAACTCCCCCTGCACACCGAGTTCGTGAACGAGTCCTTCATCGGCACGCACTTCACCGGCCGTCTCCTCGGCACCACCGAGGTCGCCGGGATCCCCGCCGTCCTGCCCAGTTTCACCGGGCGCGCCTGGGTGACCGGCACCGCCCAGTACCTGCTCGACCCTGACGACCCGTTCCCGGCCGGCTTCGTCCTCTAGAGCCTGCTGTCCCGCGCCGTCGCACACATCGTCCACATCGTCCACATCGTCCACCACCCGTTCCGAGGAGACCGCCCGATGCCCGCCCAGCGCCCCGGCGCCCCCGCCCTGCCCACGCTGGGCGGCAAGAAGCCCAGCTATCGCGAGCGTGTCGCGGACGCTCTGCGGGCCGCCCTCATCGCGGGGGAACTGCGTCCCGGCGAGGTGCACTCCGCGCCGGCCCTCGCCGCCCGCTTCGGTGTCTCGGCCACCCCGGTCCGCGAGGCCATGCTCGACCTCGCCAAGGAGGGCCTGGTCGACACCGTGCCCAACAAGGGTTTCCGGGTCACCGCGGTCTCGGAGAAGCAGCTCGACGAGTACACGCACATCCGTTCGCTCATCGAGATCCCCACCACCGTGGGCCTCGCCGCCCGTGCCGACCCCGCCGCGCTGGAGGCGCTGCGCCCCGTCGCACGGGAGATCGTCACGGCCGCGGCGGCCGGTGACCTCATCGCGTACGTCGAGGCGGACATCCGCTTCCACCTCGGTCTGCTCGCCCTCGCGGGCAACGACCACCTGGTCGAGGTCGTCGGCGGTCTCCGGGGGCGCTCCCGCCTCTACGGCCTGCACGCCCTGGTCGAGGCGGGCCGCCTGGAAGCCTCCGCCGAGGAGCACCTGGAGATCCTGGACGCCCTCGCCGCCCGCGACGAGGAGGCGGTACGCGCCGTCATGACGCGGCATCTCGGGCACGTACGGGGGCTGTGGGCGGCCGAGTGACGCCGGGGGCGACACGCTGCCCGGCAGCCCGCGCCCTCCGCGTCGGCATGCTCTCCTGAGTGCGCCCCAGGAGCCCGAGGAGGACGCACGGTGAGCAAGCGCATCCGCGGATCGATGGCTGCCGTCGCCGCCCTCGTCGTACACGCCCTGGCCTTCCACGTCCCGGGCGCCGTCGCGGAGTCCCGCGAACCCGTGGGGGCGCCGGGACTCGCGCGAGCGGCCACGGCGGGCCCGCAACCGACCAGGGGTGCCCCCGGCCACGATCTGCGGAGCGCGGCCGGGGCGCGCACCGAACGGGCCCGCACCGTGGCCGTCGCCAAGGTCGTCACCGGCGCCGCGGTCCCCGAGACCCGCGGCTCCTCGCAGCGCATCGAGTACCGCGAGGACAGGTACGCGGAGACGGCCCGCACCACGGACCGGATCTTCGTGCTGCCGGTGGAGTTCGCCGATTACGGGCACAACCGGATTCCCCGGCCCGACCGCGCCACCGACAACGCCACGGTGTGGACCGCCGACTACAGCCGGGCCTACTACCAGCGGCAGATCTTCGGCACGGCCGACAGCGCGGGCGGCTCCGGTCCCGGTACCGGCGACACGCTCAGGTCGTACTTCCAACGGCAGTCCAGCGGTGCCTACTCGATCACCGGCAGCGTCCACGACTGGACGCGCGTGCACCGCCCACTGGCGCACTACGGCACCGACGCCTGCAAGAAGGACGGCGTGCCGGTCTCGACGTACTACTGCAACAAGCAGCTCGTCACCGACGGCCTCGACCAGTGGTACGAGGACCAGCGCGCCACCGGCCGGAGTGCCGCCTCACTGGCCAAGTACCTTGCCACGTACGACATCTGGGACCGCAACGACCACGACCGGGACGGGATCTTCAACGAACCCGACGGCTACCTCGACCGCGTGATGCTGATGTTCGCGGGGGAGTCGCAGGCTAACGGCGGTGGCGCGGGCGGAAAGAACGCCATCGGTTCGCACCGCGGCACCGTCAGCCACCTGCAGAGCGGCGCCGGCCGGCTGGGCCCGGCGGGCGGCGCCCGGGACGGCGGCAGCAGGGTCGGCGACTCCGGTGTCTGGGTCAACGACTACACCATGACCAACGAGAACAGAGGGCTCGGCACCCTCGCCCACGAGTACGGCCACGACCTGGGCCTGCCCGACCTGTACGACACCTCGGGCGGCGAGAACTCCACCGGATTCTGGTCGGTCATGGCGCAGGGCTCCCTCCTCTCGGACGAGAACGAACTGGCCGCCCACCCGGCGGACCTGGGCGCCTGGGCGCGGCTCCAGCTGGGCTGGCTCGACTACGCGTCCGTCAGGTCGGGCACCGCCGCCACGGTCACCCTCAACCCGCTGTCCGTACCCGCCTCGACCGCCGGCAGGGAAGCACTCCTGGTGAACCTGCCCGCCGACGCGGACGGCAACGCCCGCCACTACGTCGTCGAGAACAGGCAGTACGTCGGCGAGGACGCGTACCTCAAGTCGGGCCCCTTCCATCTGGGTTGGACACCGCAACGGCCCAAGCTCAAGGAGCGGCTGCACTACGAGAACGGCATCCTCATCTGGTACTGGAACACCAAGTACCGCGACAACAGGACCGGGACGAACGGCGGGCACGGCCGGATCCTGCCCGTCGACGCCCACCCCGAGCCGGCCAGGTCCGCCTCCGGAGCGGTGCTCCGCAACCGTCTCCAGACCTACGACTCGCCCTTCGGACTGCGGCCCACCACCGCGCTGGTCCTCCACCTCGGCGGAGTGCGGACGGTCGTCCCGTCCCGTCCGGCGGTCCCCGTCTTCGACGACCTCGACGACCTCGACGGCGTCCACCGCGACGCCGCCGCCCACGGTCCGGGACGCGACGCCGACTCCGGCACCACCGTCACCGTGGACCAGGAACACACCGACGGCCGAGTGAAGGTTTCGGTGGGTTCGTCCAGCTGACCGCCCGGACCTGTGGGGCGCCGCACGACTGCGATACAACTGGAGCATGGTAAAGATCCTCATCAGCGCCGACATGGAGGGCGCCACCGGGGTGACCTGGCCGGCCGACGTACTGCCCGGCACACCGCAGTGGGAGCGGTGCCGGTCGATGTTCACCTCGGACGTGAACGCCGCGGTCCTCGGCTTCCTCGACGGCGGCGCCGACGAGGTCCTCGTCAACGAGGCCCACTGGACGATGCGCAACCTGCTCCTGGAGCAGCTGGACGAACGCGCGCAGATGCTCACCGGGCGGCACAAGTCGCTGTCCATGGTGGAGGGCGTGCAGCACGGGGATGTCGACGGCATCGCCTTCGTCGGCTACCACGCGGGCGCCGGCATGGAGGGCGTCCTCGCCCACACCTATCTCGCCAACTCGATCACCGGCGTGTGGGTGGACGGCGAGCGGGCCAGTGAGGGGCTGCTCAACGCGCTCGTCGTCGCCGAGTACGGAGTGCCCGTCGTCCTGGTCACCGGTGACGACGTGGCCTGCGAGGACGCCCTCGGCTATGCGCCTGAGGCCCTGAAGGTCGCCGTCAAGGACCATGTCTCGCGGTACGCGGCGGTGTGCCGTACACCGGCGCGCACGGCGTCCGACATCCGCTCGGCGGCCAAGGAGGCGACGCGCCTCGCGGTGCGGCACGAGGCCGCCCAGGCCGGCCCCCACGCCGTGGAACTGGAGTTCGACGCCGAGCACCTCTCGATGGCGGCCACGGTCGTCCCGGGCGTCGAGCGGACCGGGGAACGGAAGGTCGCGTACACCAGCGCGACCATGTACGAGGGCATCCGGACCTTCAAGGCGGTCACCACGATCGTCTCGGCTGCCGTGGAGGAGACCTATGGCTGAGAAGAGCACGACCGGCGAGCGCGCGGTCGACGAGCTGTCCCTGGACGAGGTCGTTCGGTTCACCTCCGACCTCATCCGGATCGACACGACGAACCGCGGCGGCGGCGACTGCCAGGAGCGGCCGGCCGCCGAGTACGCCGCCGCTCGGCTCGCCGAAGCAGGCCTGGAACCGACGCTCCTGGAGCGCACCAAGGGGCGCACGAACGTGGTCGCGCGCCTGGAGGGCACCGACCCGTCCGCCGACGCCCTGCTCGTCCACGGACACCTGGACGTCGTACCGGCCCAGGCGGAGGACTGGAGTGTCCACCCGTTCTCCGGCGAGATCCGCGACGGCGTCGTCTGGGGCCGGGGCGCCGTCGACATGAAGAACATGGACGCGATGATCCTCGCGGTCGTCAGGCAGTGGGCGCGCGCCGGCGTACGCCCCCGCCGTGACCTCGTGATCGCGTTCACCGCGGACGAGGAGGCCAGCGCCGAGGACGGCTCGGGCTTCCTCGCGGACCAGCACCCGGGGCTCTTCGAGGGGTGTACCGAGGGCATCAGCGAGTCCGGCGCGTTCACCTTCCACGACGACGGCGGCCGCGAGCTGTATCCGGTCGCGGCCGGCGAGCGCGGCACCGGCTGGATGAAGCTCACCGCCCGCGGCCGGGCGGGCCACGGCTCCAAGGTCAACCGGTCCAACGCGGTGACCAGGCTCGCCGCCGCCGTCGCGCGGATCGGCGCCCACCAGTGGCCCGTACGGCTCACCCCGACGGTCCGCGCGGCGCTCATTGAACTCGCCGCCCTGTACGGGGTCGAGCCCGATCTCGGGGACCCCGACGGTGTCGACCGGCTGATGGAGAAGCTCGGTACCGCCGCCTCCCTCGTCGAGGCGACCGTGCGCAACAGCGCCAACCCGACCATGCTGAACGCCGGTTACAAGGTCAACGTGATCCCCGGAGAGGCCGTCGCCCACGTCGACGGACGCTATCTGGCCGGCACGGAGGAAGAGTTCCGTGCCACCCTCGACGAGCTCACCGGACCGGACGTGGACTGGGAGTTCCTCCACCACGAGGTCGCCCTCCAGGCGCCGCTGGACTCGACGACGTACGCCCGGATGCGGTCCGCCGTGGAGGAGTTCGCACCCGAGGGGCACGTCGTGCCGTACTGCATGTCGGGCGGCACGGACGCCAAGCAGTTCTCGCGCCTCGGCATCACCGGCTACGGGTTCGCGCCGCTGAAGCTTCCGCCGGGCTTCGACTACCAGGCCCTCTTCCACGGGGTCGACGAACGTGTGCCCGTCGAGGCACTGCACTTCGGAGTCCGGGTACTCGACCGCTTCCTGCGCACCGCCTAGGGAAAATGGGGGACACAGTGCAGACGCTGGCCTACGGTTCCTGGCCCTCGCCCATCGACGCGTCGCTCGCCGCCGCGCACGACGGGCACCCCGACCACGTCGGCTTCGTCGGGGACGAGGCATGGTGGACCGAACCCCGGCCCACCGAGGGTGGCCGCCGCACTCTGGTGCGCCGCCGCGCCGACGGCATCGAGGAGACGGTGCTGCCCGCCCCGTGGAACGTCCGCAGCCGCGTCATCGAGTACGGCGGACACCCGTGGGCCGGCGCGGTCCGCGAGGAGGGCCCGCTCGTCGTCTTCGTCGACTTCGCCGACCAGCGGCTGTACGCGTACGAGCCCGCCGACCCCGCGAGCGGGCCGCGCCCCCTGACACCCGAGTCCCCGGTGGGCGGCGGACTGCGGTGGGTGGATCCCCAGATGCACCTGGAGTCCGGCGAAGTCTGGTGCGTGCTCGAAGAGTTCACGGGGGAGGGGCCCGCCGACGTACGCCGGCTCGTCGCCGCGGTCCCGCTGGACGGCTCCGCCGCCCAGGACCGGGGCGCCGTACGTGAACTCACCGACGGGCCGCACCGGTTCGTCACCGGGCCGCGCCTCTCACCCGACGGGCGGCACGCCGCCTGGCTGGCCTGGGACCACCCGCGCATGCCGTGGGACGGGTCCGAACTCATGGTCGCCGAGGTGGCGTCCGACGGGACGCTGCGGGCCGCCCGGAGGGCCGCGGGCGGACCGGACGAGTCGATCGCCCAGGCCGACTGGGGCCGCGACGGCTCCCTCCTGTACTCCAGCGACCGCACCGGCTGGTGGAACCTCTACCGGCGCGCCGCCGGCAGCGAGTCCTCCGAACCCGTGTGCACCCGCGAGGAGGAGTTCGGCGGACCGCTGTGGACCATCGGCCGGCGCTGGTTCGCGCCGCTGGAGAGCGGACTGATCGCCGTCGTGCACGGCCGGGGCGCCACCGCGCTCGGCATCCTCGACCCGGAGACCGGAGAGGTCGTCGACACGGCCGGACCCTGGACCGAGTACGCGGCCACCCTCGCCGTCGACGGCAGCCGCGTCGTCGCCGTCGCCGCGAGCCCGCGCAGCGCCTACGAGGTCATCGAGCTGGACGCCCGCACGGGCCGCGCCCGCGTCGTGGGAGCCCCGCACGACGACCCGGTGGACCCCGCCTACTACCCGGAACCGCAGATCCGTACGTTCACCGGCCCCGCCGGACGCGAGATCCACGCGCACATCTACCCGCCCCACCATCCCGGCCACGTCGCTCCCGGCGACGGGCCCCCGCCCTACGTCGTCTGGGCGCACGGCGGCCCCACCGGCCGTGCCCCGCTCGTCCTCGACCTGCAGATCGCGTACTTCACCTCGCGCGGCATCGGAGTCGCCGAGGTGAACTACGGCGGCTCCACCGGGTACGGCCGCGAGTACCGCAACCGGCTGCGCGAGCAGTGGGGTGTCGTGGACGTCGAGGACTGCGCGGCCGTCGCGCTCGCCCTCGCCGAGGAGGGCACCGCCGACCGCGACAGACTGGCGGTCCGGGGTGGCAGCGCGGGCGGCTGGACGACGGCCGCGTCCCTGGTGAGCACCGACGTGTACGCCTGCGGGACGATCCTCTACCCCATCCTCGACCTCGTGGGCTGGGGCGCGGGAGAGACCCACGACTTCGAGTCGCAGTACCTGGAGACCCTGGTCGGACCGCTCGCCGAGGTCCCCGCCCGGTACGCGGAGCGCTCGCCCACCGAGCACGCCGACCGGGTCACCGCGCCCTTCCTGCTCCTCCAGGGCCTGGACGACGTCATCTGTCCGCCGGCCCAGTGCGAGCGTTTCCTGGCCAGGCTGGAGGAGCGGGCGCGGCCCGTGCCGCACGCCTACATCGCCTTCGAGGGCGAAGGTCACGGCTTCCGGCGCGCCGACACCATGGTGCGGGTCCTGGAGGCCGAACTCTCCCTGTACGCCCAGGTGTTCGGTCTGAACCCGCCCGGCGTTCCCACCCTGGAGCTCGGCAAGTGAAGGACCTCACCAGACCACCGCGGCTGACCGCCGGTGCCCGGGTCGCCGTCGTCGCGCCCAGCGGGCCGGTGCCCGAGGAGCGGCTCCAGGCGGGACTCGACATCCTGCGCGGCTGGGACCTGGACCCGTACGTGGCGCCCCATGTCCTCGACCGGCACGCACGGTTCGGCTACCTGGCGGGCACGGACGCCGACCGGGCCGCGGACTTCCTCTCCGCCTGGTGCGACCCCTCCGTGGACGCGGTGCTGTGCGCCCGCGGCGGGTACGGCGCCCAGCGCATGGCCGACCTGCTCGACTGGGAGGCCCTGCGCGCCGCCGGGCCCAAGGTGTTCCTCGGCTTCAGCGACATCACGGCCCTCCACGAGGCCTTCGCGACCCGGCTCGGACTCGTGACACTGCACGGGCCGATGGTCGCGGGCATCGACTTCGTCAAGAACGCGCGGGCTCAGGAACACCTCCGGGCGACCCTCTTCGATCCGGAGTCCGTGCGGACCATCGCCTCGGCGGGCCGGGCCCTGGTACCGGGACACGCGGAGGGTGTTCTCCTCGGCGGCTGTCTGAGTCTGCTGGCCGCCGAGCTCGGCACACCGCACGCCCGGCCCTCCGCACGCGGCGGGCTGCTCTGCCTGGAGGACGTGGGCGAGGAGACGTACCGTCTGGACCGCTGTCTCACCCAGCTCCTGCGCGCCGGCTGGCTCGACGGAGTCGCCGGGATCCTCCTCGGCTCCTGGGCGCGGTGCGACCCGTACGACCGGGTGCGGGACCTGGTCCTCGACCGGCTCGGCGGGCTGGGGGTGCCGATCGCCGAGGAGTTCGGGTTCGGGCACGGCGAAGGGGCGCTGACGATTCCGTTCGGGGTGCGGGGCGAGCTGGACGCGGGGGCGGGGACCCTCACCCTCGACGCGCCCGCCCTCGCCTGACGCCCGGGCGGCGCGGACCTCTCACCCGGAGGAACCCCTCGCCGCGCGTGGGCCCGGCTCCTGCGCCCATGCTGACCACATGAGCCCGAAGACTTCGCAGAGCGGCGGCGGCGCGAGGGCCGGCGGCGGGAACCTGCTGACCCCCGGCCGGGTGGCCGTCGTCGTGCTGGCCGTTCTCGCCCTGGTCTTCATCTTCGAGAACATCCGCGCCACCAGAATCCGCCTGCTGGTTCCCGAGGTCACCATGCCCCTGTGGATGGCGCTGCTCGGCACCGCGCTGATCGGCGCGCTGTGCGGGGCCTACTTCATGGGGCGCCGGAGATAGGCGGCCGGGGGCCCCTCGAAGGGCGCCCCTCGGCGGCGCGGACGACCTCGCGACCGGCCCCCGTCGGCCCCACCGGCCCGCCGCGTCGCGCCCTGCGCAGGGCGGAGCGTCCGGCGTACCGTTGCGGGATGTCCGCCACCAGCGCGTACCTCGCCGAAGGCCCCCGCGTGGGCATACGCCCCTTCACCCTGGAGGACGGCGCCGAGTTCACCGCCCGGGTGCGGGAGAGCAAGGCCCTGCACCAGCCGTGGCTGTTCCCGCCCGCCACCCCCACCGCCTACACCTCGTACGCGGGGCGGCTGATCGACGACCCGACGAAGGCCGGGTTCTTCGTCTGCGAGAAGGACGGCGGGGGGATCGCCGGGTTCGTCAACATCAACAACATCGTCGAGGGCGCCTTCCAGTGCGGGGCGCTCGGATACGGGGCCTTCGCGCACGCCGCCGGACGCGGGCTCATGAGCGAGGGACTCGGCCTGGTCGTGCGGTACGCGTTCGACAGGCTCGGCTTGCACCGGCTGGAGATCAACGTGCAGCCGGACAACGCGGCCTCGATCGCGCTCGCCCGGCGCTGCGGGTTCCGGCTGGAGGGATTCTCGCCGGAGTTCCTCTTCATCGACGGGGCCTGGCGGGACCACGAGCGCTGGGCCCGCACCGCCGATAGGGTTCGAACATGAGTGCCCTTCGGAATCTCGTCGTTCTGGACGCCCCGTCGAACCTGGGGCTCCGCCCGCCCGCCCCGGGCACCGTGCCCGGCTGCTACAAGCTCGCCGGAGCCCTGCGCGAACAGCGGATCGTGCAGCGGCTGAACGCACTGGAGGGCGGAGTGGTCGTACCGCCGCGCTACGACCGGGGCGACTGGCAGGAGGGCGACGGCGTCTTCAACGCAGCGGCCCTCGCCGCGTACACGCGTACGCTCGCCGACCGCATCGAGGGACATGTGCGGGCCGGTGACCTGCCCGTCGTCCTCGGCGGCGACTGCTCCATCCAGCTCGGCGCCTCACTCGCGCTGCGCCGCGTCGGACGCTACGGACTCGCGGCGGTGGACGCCTCGCACGACTTCCGGCACCCGGGCAACTCCGACCGGATCGGCGCGGCGGGCGGCGAGGAAGTGGCCCTGGCGACCGGCCGGGGCCAGGACGACCTGACGGACCTGGAGGGGCTCAAGCCCTACCTGCGGGACGAGGACGTACGGTTCTTCGGCATCCGTGACGCCTTCGAGGACGACCGGGCCGAACTGGCCGCACTGAAGATCCCCACCGTGACGGTCGGCGACATCCGGGAGTGGGGCGCCGACGCCCTGGCCACGGCCACCGCGCAGGCCTTCGACGTGCCGGACCTGGACGGCTTCTGGGTGCATCTCGACGCCGACGTGCTCGACCCGTCCGTGATGCCCGCCGTGGACAGCCCCGACCCCGGCGGACTGCTGCCCGAGGAACTCGTCGCGCTGCTGCGGCCGTTGGTGCGCTCCCCGCACTGCGCCGGCTTCAACGTCACCATCTACGACCCCGACCTGGACCCCGGTGGGGCCGCGGGCGCCCTCCTCGCCGACATCGTCGTCGCGGCCTTCGCGCGTTCCTGACCGGGAGCGGCCGCGGCCCGCGAACGGGCGGACCTACTCCGTGGTGCGGCGGTCCACGTACTCGTACACGTAGCCGTCCGGGTGCATCGCGATCAGGTTGCGGCCCGCCGGTGTCGCCACCGGGCCCGCGACGACATGGGCCCCCGACTCGGTGAGTACCCGGTGGGCTTCGTCGACGTCCTGCACGGCGATGGTCGCCGAGACCTTGCGGAGCACGTCCAGCTCCGACTTCGGCCCGCTCATCAGCAGGAAGCAGCCGACCGCGGCGACCGAGACGCCGCCGCGCTCGAAGCGGAGCGCCGGGCCGCCCGCCAGCTTCTCGTAGAAGGGGACCGCGGTCTCCAGGTCGTCGACGCAGATACGCAGCGTGGCTCCCAGAATGTCCATGCGGACGAGCCTAGTTGGGGCCGGCCCCGGGCGAGATCGTTTCGCACGGATCCCGCGCGTGGAGGCCTGGGCGCCCTCCGGCAGGCGTTACGGGCCCGGGGCCGCGGGTACCCGGCGGCCATGGACCGAATCGAACATCTGGACAAGCATCTGGCCGACGAGCTGGCACAGGTGGCCCGTGACGCCATACGCGAGGAGCTGCGGGAGCAGACCCGCAAGCAGCGTCGTACGGCCGCTCTGTACGCCGCGTCCGGTGCCCTCGCCCTGTACGCGGGCGCGGCCCTCGCGCTCGCGGCCGGCCTCGCCCTCGCGCTCGGTCTGCCCGACTGGGCGGCCGCGCTGATCACCGCCGCCGTGCTGGGCGCGCTGGCCTACGTGCTGCGCAACGCGGCGCGGCCGTCGGCCTCCCGGCCCACGCCGGAACAGGCCGCTCAGCGGCCGGGCGAGGGTGTCACCGACCGTGCGGCCCCCGGGATGCCGGCCGGCGGGCCCGCCGTTCCGCCGATGCCGCCCGTCGCGCCCGACGCCGTGAGCGGGTCGGCGGGAGCGCCCGGCACGGACACACCCCCGGCGCCCGGCGCGGGCGGGGCCACCGGTCCCGCCGCCCCGCACCACCGCGCAAGGTGAACCGCGTGCACGAAGAGGCGGGTCGGCCCGGACCGGGCGGACCCGCCTTCCTGCCGGAGAGCCGCTGATTCCGACGGAGTCGGCGGCTCTCGGCCGTCCGGGGTGTCTCAGCGGGTCCCCTCCTGGAGCTGCGGCAGCACCTTCGTGCGGTAGAAGTCGAAGAAGCCGCGCTGGTCGGGGCCGATCTGGTTGACGTAGACACGGTCGAAGCCCGCGTCGGCGAAAGCGGAGAGCGCGGCGACATGCTCGTCGACGTCGTCCCCGCACACCGTGTTCTCGCTGACCATCTCCTCCGTCACCAGCGGCTCCAGCTGCTCGAAGTGCTTCGGCGAGGGGAGGACCTGCCCCATCTCGCCGGGCAGCAGCTGGTTGGACCAGAGCCGGCGGACCGTACGCACGGCCTCGTCGCGGTCCTGGCCGTAACAGACCTTCGTGCCGCCGCTGACGGGTTTGGCGCCCCCGCCGCCCCGCCGGAACTGCTCCACCATGGGCTCGTCCGGAGCCATGGTGACGAAGCCGTCCCCGATGCGCGCCGCGAGGGCCGTCGCCTGAGGGCCGAAGCCCGAGATGTCGATGGGTACGGGCTCGTCGGGGACCGTGTAGAGCCGGGCGTTGTGGACCGTGTAGTGGGGCCCGGAGTGGTTGACCTCCTCGCCGGTGAAGAGCTTGCGCATCACCTGGACCGCCTCCTCCAGCATCTCCAGACGGATGTGCGCGGGCGGCCAGGCATCACCGAGGACGTGCTCGTTCAGGGCCTCACCGGAACCCACACCGAGCCGGAAGCGGCCCTCCGTCATCACCGCGCTCGTGGCCGCCGCCTGCGCCACCACCGCCGGGTGGATCCGGACGGTCGGACAGGTCACCGCCGTCGCGATCGGCAGGGACACGGCCTCCGACAGGGCGCCGATCACCGACCAGACGAAGGGGCTCTGGCCCTGCGCGTCGTTCCACGGGTGGTAGTGGTCCGAGATCCACAGCGACTGGAACCCGGCCTGCTCGGCCATTCTGGCCTGCTCGACGAGGTCCCGGGGAGCGAACTCCTCGGTGGACAGGAAATAGCCGTATTCGGGCATGGTGCACCTCCGTGACGACCCTGGTGGGGGCCGATCTGCGGGTAACCCCGGGGCCCGGCGCGAAACGCCGTGGGCCGGGGCCCGCGACGTTTGGGCGCCCGGGCCAGGGGGACGCGGAAGGCCCCGAACGAGCGACCCCGCCGGAGGCGACCCATGAGCCGACCCCGTGTCGTGATAGTCGGAGCAGGATTCGCCGGGTACCGGACGGCGCGGACCCTGGCCCGGCCGACCCGGAACAAGGCCGAGATCGTCCTGCTGAATCCGACGGACTACTTCCTGTACCTGCCTCTGCTGCCCCAGGTCGCCTCCGGGGTCCTGGAGCCCCGCCGCGTCACCGTCTCCCTGACCGGCACCCTGCCCGGAGTGCGTCTCGTGCTCGGCGAGGCGGACCGTATCGACCTCGACCGGCGCACCGTCCACTACACCGACCCCGAGGGCGGCGAGGGCACGCTCTCCTACGACCGGCTCGTGCTCGCCGCCGGCAGCGTCAACAAGCTGCTGCCCGTCCCGGGCGTGGCCGAGCACGCGCACGGCTTCCGGGGACTGCCCGAGGCGCTGTACCTGCGCGACCACGTGATCCGGCAGGTGGAACTAGCGGCCGCCACCGACGATCCCGGGATCCGCGCCGCGCGGTGCACCTTCGTCGTCGTGGGGGCCGGCTACACCGGCACCGAGGTGGCCGCGCACGGGCAGTTGTTCACCGACGCGCTGGTGCGCGGGCGGCCCCTTCGCGGAGGCGTACGGCCACGCTGGATGCTGATCGACATCGCCTCGCGGGTGCTGCCGGAGATGGACGAGCGGCTGTCGCGGACCGCCGACCGCGTGCTGCGGCAGCGAGGCGTCGACGTCCGGACCGGAACGTCCGTGAAGGAGGCCACCCGGGACGGGGTGCTGCTCAGCGACGGCGACTTCGTCGGCACACGGTCCCTGGTCTGGTGCGTCGGTGTCCGCCCGGATCCGCTGGCCGAGCAGCTCGGGCTGCCCATGGAACGCGGCCGGCTGCTCGTCGAGCCGAGCCTGCGGGTGCCGGGCAGGCCCGAGGTGTTCGCCTGCGGTGACGCGGCCGCCGTGCCCGATCTGGAGAAGCCGGGCCAGTACACGCCGATGACCGCACAGCACGCCTGGCGGCAGGGGAGGACGGCGGGGCGGAACGTCGCCGCCTCGCTCGGCGTCGGTGACCCCGCTCCCTACCGGCACCGCGACCTGGGCTTCGTCGTCGACCTCGGCGGCGTGCAGGCCGCGGCCAACCTGCTCGGCGTGCCGCTCTCCGGGCCCCTCGCCGGAGCCGTCACCCGCGGCTACCACCTGGCCGCGATGCCCGGCAACCGCATCCGGGTCGCCGCGGACTGGCTCCTGGACGCCGCACTGCCACGGCAGGGCGTCCAGCTGGGCATCGTCCGCTCCTGGTCGGTACCGCTGGACACGTCTTCCCCCGAGCTGCCCCGGATGCCGGGCGGGCCGCACGGAGGAACGGCCCCCGACGGCGAGCACCCGCCGAAGGACGGCGAGCACCCGTCGAAGGACGGCGAGCATCCGCCGACGCCGGGACGCGCGCCGTCCGTGACTGCGGCCTCCGTGTCCGGGGCCTCCGCGGCAGCCGGTCCCGGAGGACGCCCGGCCTACGCGGCCGGGGGATCCGCGGATCCCGGTCGAGGAGACGGCCCGGCGTCCGCGTCCGCGGTGCCGTCGGCATCCGGACCTCACTCCGAACCCGGGGACCGGCCCGCACCCGAGTCCCAGTCTCCCGCCGCACCCCTTTCCGGCGACCGCCCGGCACCCGTGTCCGACGAGGCCGTGGCCGTCGGCCCGCGTCGCCGGGCGGGCCCGGGCCCCGACGACGAGGAAGCCGGCCGACCCGGCGGGCCGGGGGCCGACCGGCCCAGCGTGCCGACGGTGGCCGGGCCCGCCGTGCCGGGATCCGCCCGTCCCGACGAGCCGGCCGCACCCCGACCCGAACACCCTGTGGAAGGAACCTCATGAGCACCCCCCGACTCACCGAACTGGGGCAGCAGCTGCGCGTCGACAGTGTGCGCGCGGCGGCCGCGGCGGGCTCCGGGCACCCCACCTCCTCGATGTCCTCCGCCGACCTCATGGCGGTCCTGCTCGCCCGGCGACTGCGCTACGACTTCGACCGGCCCTCCCATCCGGGCAACGACCGCTTCGTCCTCTCCAAGGGGCACGCCTCGCCGCTGCTGTACGCCGCCTACAAGGCCGCCGGGGCGATCGACGACAGCGAGCTCCTGACCTTCCGCACCCTGGGCAGCAGGCTCGAAGGGCACCCGACGCCCCGCCGGCTGCCCTGGGTGGAGACGGCCACCGGATCGCTGGGCCAGGGCCTGCCGGTCGGGGTGGGCATCGCCCTGTCGGGCAAGCGGCTCGACCGGGTCGGCTACCGGGTGTGGGTGCTGTGCGGCGACAGCGAGCTGGCCGAGGGATCCGTCTGGGAGGCGGCCGAGCACGCCGCACACGAGCACCTCGACAACCTCACCGCGATCGTGGACGTCAACCGGCTGGGCCAGCGCGGGCCGACCCGCCACGGCCACGACCTCGACGCGTACGCCCGCCGCTTCCAGGCCTTCGGCTGGCACACCGTCGAGGTGGACGGCCATGACGTCGACGCCATCGACCGGGCGTACGGCGAGGCGGCCTCCACGGCCGGACAGCCGACCGTGATCCTGGCCCGCACCCTCAAGGGCAAGGGCGTCGCGGCCGTCGAGGACCGCGAGGGACTGCACGGCAAACCGCTGCCCGACGCCGACGAGGCGATCGGGGAACTCGGCGGGGTGCGCGACCTGCGGGTCGAGGTACAGCAGCCGCCCGCCGCGCGGATGCTGCACGCCGTCCGGGCCGGACACCTGGAGCTGCCACGCTGGGACGTCGGTGACGAGGTCGCCCCCCGCGACGCCTACGGCCAGGCCCTCGCCGCGCTCGGCACCGCCCACGGAAACGTCGTCGCCCTCGACGGCGAGGTCAGCGACTCGACCCGCGCCGAGGCCTTCGCGAAGGAGCACCCGGACCGGTTCTTCGAGTGCTACATCGCCGAGCAGCAGCTCGTCGCGGCCGCCGTGGGGCTCGCCTCGCGCGGCTGGGTGCCGTACGCGTCGAGCTTCGCCGCGTTCCTCACCCGCGCCCACGACTTCGTCCGGATGGCGGCGATCAGCGGGACCGGCCTCAACCTCGTCGGCTCGCACGCCGGCGTCGCGATCGGCGAGGACGGGCCCTCCCAGATGGGCGTCGAGGACCTGGCGATGTTCCGGGCGGTGTACGGCTCGACCGTGCTCTACCCGTGCGACGCCAACCAGACGGCCGCGCTCGTCGCCACGATGGCGGGCCTGGAGGGGATCCGCTACCTGCGGACCTCACGCGGCGCGATGCCCGTCGTGTACGGCCCGGACGAGGAGTTCCCGGTCGGCGGCAGCAAGGTGCTGAGGGCCTCCCCGGAGGACCGGCTGACCGTGGTCGCCGCCGGGGTGACCGTGCACGAGGCACTCAAGGCAGCGGACGCGCTCGCCGACAACGGCATTCCCGTGCGGGTCATCGACCTGTACTCCGTCAAGCCGGTCGACCGGCAGACCCTGCGCGAGGCCGCCGAGCAGACCGGCTGCCTGGTCACCGTGGAGGACCACCACGAGGAGGGCGGCATCGGCGACGCCGTGCTCGACGCGTTCCTCGACGGCCGCCCCACTCCGCGTCTGGTCCGTCTCGCCGTACGCGCCATGCCCGGCTCGGCCACCCCCGCCGAACAGCTGCGAGCGGCCGGCATCGACGCCGAGTCGATCACCGCGGCGGTGACGCTGCTGGTGGAGAACGCGGTCGTGCGGTGACCGCAGACGGCCCGCGGACGCAGCGACGCCCGCGGAAGGAGCGAGGGGACCGGAAGGAACGACCGGAAGGAACAGCCATGCGGACCGTACGCGCGGGCCGGCGCACCGTCGAGGTGCACCGGCCGGACAAGGTGCTGTTCCCCGGCGGCGCAGGGGCGAAGGAGTACACGAAGGCGGACCTCGTCGAGTACTACCGGGAGATCGCCCCGTTCATGCTGCCCCACCTGCGGGGACGGCCGCTGATGCTGGAGCGGTACCCGGACGGGCTCGACGGGCCGAGGTTCATGCAGAAGAACGTCCAGGACCACTATCCGGACTGGATCAGCCGCGTCGAGGTGCCCAAGGAGGGCGGCACGGTCCTGCACCCCGTCTGCGAGGACACCGCGACCCTCGTCTACCTCGCCGACCAGGCCGCCCTGACCCTGCACCGGTGGCTCGCCCGGGCCCCCGCCGACGGCCCGGCCGACCATCCGGACCGGCTGGTCTTCGACCTGGACCCCGCCACCGACGACTTCGAGCCGGTACGCGACACCGCCCGGCTCCTCGGCGAACTCCTCGACGAGATCGGGCTGCCCTCCGCCCTGATGACCACTGGCTCACGCGGCCTGCACGTCGTCGTACCGCTCAACGGGCGCCACGACTTCGACGAGGTGCGCCGCTTCGCGAAGGACGCCGCCGACGCACTCACCGAGGCCCACCCCGACCGGCTCACCACGGAGGCCCGCAAGAAGGACCGCGGCGACCGGCTCTACCTGGACATCCAGCGCAACGCCTACGCCCAGACCGCGGTCGCTCCGTTCTCCGTCCGCGCCACACCCGGCGCCCCCGTCGCCGTACCCGTCACCTGGGATCAGCTCGACGATCCGGAACTCGGCGCACGCCGCTGGACCATCGCCGACGCAGCCGACCAGGCCCGCACCAATCCCTGGTCGGGCCTGCTGCGCAACGGGCGGGCGCTCGGGCCCGCCCGGCGCCGGCTGAACGCCCTGCGCGGCTGATCACCGACACTCATATGTTTGGCCAACGATCGCCGGGCCACTCGATGAACGAGGTGGCCATGTCGAACACATCCAACACATCAGATTCACAGAGTTCATCGAACTCGTCCAAGAGCAAGCAGAAGGACGCGGCGGAGGACGACGAGCTGGGGCCCATGGAGGTGCTGCGCCAGGCGCGCGGCCAGCTCGCGGAGCTGACCGGCATGGAGGCCGAGTCGGTGTCGTCCTTCGAGCGGACCGACGACGGCTGGACGCTGGAGATCGAGGTCCTGGAACTCGTCCGGGTCCCCGACACCATGAGCCTGCTCGCGACCTACGAGGTGAGCCTCGATCCGCGGGGCGGGCTCACCGGCTATCGCCGCGTCCGCCGCTACGAACGCGGGAGGGCCGATGCGCGCAAGCCCGGCGGTCGGTAGACCGCCCGTCCGCTCACACACCCCTACTCACTTGGAGGTCCGGTCGGTATGACCGTTGTTCCGGCACAGCAATCCGGCGGCGGAGGCGGCTCCAGCGGCCTTTACGACGTCCTCGAGCTCGTTCTCGATCGGGGGCTCGTCATCGACGCCTTCATCCGGGTCTCTCTCGTCGGCATCGAGATCCTGAAGATCGACATCCGTGTCGTCATCGCCAGCGTGGACACCTATCTGCGCTTCGCGGAGGCCTGCAACCGGCTCGACCTGGAGGCCGGGTCCAAGCGCAGTCCCGGGCTCCCCGACCTGGTCGGCGACATCACCGAGTCCGGTGCGCGCGGCAAGTCCAAGGGAGCGCTGTCGGGCGCGGCCGAGACCATCTCGGACGCGTTCAAGCAGTCCCGTGAGGGCGGCCAGCGCGAGGAGAGCCAGACCGAGTCGCGGCCGCGCGCCCGTAAGTCGACCGCCTCGCGCCGGAAGGAGGAGCAGGAGTGAGCACGTACGTCTACGGCATCACGTCCAGTTCGCTGTCCACGCTCCCGGACGGCACGGAAGGCGTCGGCGAGCCGCCCCTGCCGGTGCGCGTCCTCAAGGAGGGCGACCTCGCCGCGGTCGTCAGTGACGCGCCCGAAGGGCTGCGGCCCAAGCGCAGGGACCTGCTCGCCCACCAGAACGTGCTGGCCGAGGCCGGCGCCGCCGGTCCGGTGCTGCCCATGCGGTTCGGCAGTGTCTCGCCTGACGACGCGGCCGTGACCAGCGTCCTGGCCGAGCGCGCCGAACACTTCAAGGAGCGCCTCCAGGCGCTGGCGGGCAAGGTCGAGTACAACGTCAAGGCCACGCACGACGAAGAGGCCGTACTGCACCGGGTGATGTCCGAGAACCCTGAGGTCAGGGCGCTCACGGAGGCCAACCGGAGTGCGGGCGGCGGCAGTTACGACGACAAGCTGCGGCTGGGCGAGATGGTGGTCGCCGCGGTGAAGAACCGCGAAGTGGAGGACGCCGCGCAGATCCAGCAGCTGCTGGAGCCGGTCGCCGCCGCGGTGAGCGCGGGCCCCGAGTCCACCGGATGGCTGGCCAACCTCTCGTTCCTCGTGGACCGGGACGAGGCCGAGACGTTCGTCGCGACCGTCGAGGAGGTCCGCAAGGGCCACCCGCACCTGGAGCTGCGCGTCCACGGACCGCTGCCCCCCTACAGCTTCGTCGAGCCGGGCCCCTCCCAGCCCGCCGAGGCGAGCAACTGAACGCCTGATCACAGGAGTTGATTGACATGGGGCTGATCGGAGAGGTCCTGATGCTGCCGTTCGCCCCCGTGCGCGGCAGCCTCTGGGCCATGGAACAGGTGGTGAACGAGGCCGAGCGCCAGTACTACGACCCGGCGGCGGTCCGCGCCGAGCTCGGCAAGCTCGAGGAACGCCTCGAGGCCGGCGAGATCGACGAAGCGGAGTTCGACCGCATGGAGGACGAGCTCCTCGACAGGCTGGAGATAGCCATGAGCAGGGGCACCGGAGCAGGCAACAACGGGACGACACGATGAACCGACTAGGGCTTGGCCTCGCGGTAGGGGCCGGATACGTCCTCGGACGTACCAAGAAGATGAAACTGGCGTTCGCCGTCGGCACGATGGTCGCCGGCAAGCGGATGCAGCTCAGCCCGCGTGCGCTCGCGGACCTGGTCTCCCAGCAGCTGCAGAACAACCCGCAGTTCAAGGAGATCGGGGACCAGCTGCGTCAGGACCTGCGAGGTGTGGGCAAGGCCGCCTCCGGAGCACTCGTCGAGCGGCAGATCACGGGTCTCGCCGACCGGCTGCACGGACGGACCAGCCAGGTGCAGGACCAGCTCGCGGGCGTGGTCCCCGACGCGGTCCCCGACGTCCCCGGCGCGCGGAAGAAGAAGCGCCGCCAGGACGAAGAGCCGGAAGACGAGTACGACGAGGACGAGTACGAGGACGAGCCGGACGACGACTCGGACGACGCGCCCCGCAACAGGGACGACGCGGACGACGAGGAGGCGGCGGACCGCGGGTCGGCCGACGACGGGTCCTACGACGAGTCCGACGACGAAGCCGAGGAAAGTCCGCGGCCTCGCAAGCGGGCTCCGGCGAAGAAGACCGCCAAGAAGGCCGCGGAGAAGCGGAGCCCCGCCAAGGAGGCTCCGGCGAAGAGGACGGCGGCGAAGGCCGCGAAGAAGGCTCCGGCGAAGAAGACGGCCGCGCGCCGCACCACCCGGGCCCGTACGACGAGGGGAGGCGGCGACGATGAGTGACACCCTCGGGTCCGCGACCAAGCAGGCCAAGAGCAACCCGTTGACCTCCGTCGCCCAGAGCGAGGCGGTCGACCGGCTCAAGGAAGAGGCCCAGGCGTACCTGGCCGCCCAGACCCAGCGGCTGCTGGTCGGTCTCGGGCACAAGCTCGGTGCGACGACGGGCAAGCTCAACGACATCGCCTCGGGCGAGAGCCCCGGCTTCGCCAAGCTCGCGCTCGACGGCGGCCGCAAGCTGTCCGAGGGCAAGGGGCCGATGAGGACCGCGCTGGAGCTCGGTGCGGGCCGCGCCAAGGACGGCGTGGTCGGCGCCTTCAAGAACCTGACCGGCGGCAAGGGCAAACGCAAGGGCGGCGCCGGTCAGAAGCCGACCGTCATCATCGAGTTCATCGATGTCGGCGTGCCGCTGCGCACGGCGTACGACCAGTGGACCCAGTACCAGGACTTCAGCACCTTCGCCAAGGGTGTCAAGAGCGCGAACGGCGCCGACGACACGACGTCCGACTGGCAGATGAAGATCTTCTGGTCCAGCCGCAGCTGGAAGGCGCACACCACCGAGCAGGTGGCGGACCAGCGGATCAGCTGGACGTCGGAGGGCGCCAAGGGCACCACGAAGGGCGTCGTCACCTTCCACTCGCTCGCCGAGAACCTCACCCGCGTCCTGCTGGTCATCGAGTACTACCCCAAGGGGCTGTTCGAGAAGACCGGCAACATCTGGCGCGCGCAGGGCCGCAGGGCACGCCTCGACCTCAAGAACTTCGCCCGGTTCATCACGATCAAGGGCGAGGCCGACGAGGGCTGGCGCGGTGAGATCCGCGACGGCGAGGTGGTCACGAGCCACGAGGACGCTGTCGCCGAGGAGGAGGAGTCCGAGGAGACTTCGCAGGACCCGGAAGACGCCGAGGATGCCCCGGAGGACGAGGAGTCCGCCGAGTACGAAGAGGTCCCCGAGGACGAAGAGGTTCCCGAGGACGAGGACCAGCCCGAGGCCGAGTACGAGGAAGAGGACGAGGAGGCGTACGAGGACGAGGACGCCCCGGAGTCCGAGTACGAGGACGAGCCGGAGGAAGAGGAAGCCGTCGACGAGGAGACGGACGATCGCGAGCGTGAGCCCGCCGGAGCCCGGAGCCGACGATGACCACGGCGCAGCGCCTGCCCGACCCCTACGGGAGCGGTGGCGGCGCCAACCTCGCGGACATCCTCGAACGCGTCCTGGACAAGGGCATCGTGATCGCGGGAGACATCCGCATCAACCTGCTCGACATCGAACTCCTCACCATCAAGCTGCGCCTGATCGTCGCCTCCGTCGACAAGGCCAAGGAGATGGGCATCGACTGGTGGGAGACCGATCCACAGCTCTCCTCCCGGGCCGGGCGCGACGAACTCGCCCGTGAGAACGCCGAGTTGCGGGCGCAGGTCGCAGAACTGGAGAACACGCGCGCCGCGGTGCCCGCGCGCGAGCGTGAACCCTCGGAGGAGGAAGCCCAAGGATGAGTGGTCTGCGCTACGTCTACGCCGTCTGCCGCCCGTTCGACACGCCCCTGCCGCGTCAGCTGACGGGGGTCGGCGGTGTGCCGCCCAAGCAGCTGGTCCACCACGGCCTGGTCGCCGTCGTCGGCCAGGTGCCGGAGGAGGACTTCGCCGAGCAGCCGCTGCGGGCCCATCTGGAGGACCTGGACTGGCTCGGCACGACCGCGCGGGCCCACCAGAACGTGATCGACGCGCTCACCGTCGTCACCTCGCCGCTGCCGCTCCGGCTCGCCACCGTGTTCCGGGACGACAGCGGCGTCCGGACGATGATGGAGCAGCGGGAGGAGACCTTCCTGCGGACCCTCGACCGGCTCGACGGGCGGGTCGAGTGGGGCGTGAAGGTGTACGCCGAGTCCGCGGAGACCTCCGGGGACGCGGAGGCCGGCGGACCTTCGGGTGTCTCCGCGAGCAGCGGTGCCTCCGCGGCGTCGGGTGGGAAGTCCGTGTCGGGGCGTGACTATCTGAGGCAGCGGCGCAGTCAGCGCAAGGCCAGCGAGGAGAAGTGGGAGCACGCCGAGGAGTTCGCGCGGCGGCTGCACGGCTCCCTTTCCGGGTACGCGGAGGACACCCGGATCCACGCCCCGCAGAACGCGACGCTCTCCCGAGCCTCCGGCCAGAACATCCTGAACGCCGCCTATCTGGTGCCGCGTTCGGAGTCCGAGGCCTTCGTGGAGCTGGTGGACCGCACCAAGGACGACGCTCCCGGCCTGCGTGTCGAGCTCACCGGTCCCTGGGCGGCCTACTCGTTCAGCGGGGAGGACGCGTGACTGTCGTGGAACGCCGGGAGATCGCCCTCGTCGACCTGCTCGACCGGCTGCTCGCGGGCGGCGTCGTCATCACCGGTGACCTCACGCTGCGGATCGCCGACGTCGATCTCGTACGTATCGACCTGAACGCGCTCATCAGCTCGGTGAACGAACAGGTCCCCGCACCCTGGGGAGACCTGCCGTGAGCGGGGAGACGACCGGCCGGACCTACGCGGAGAGCGGCGGGGCGGTTCCCGGGAGGGCCGGCGGCGAGCCGGCCGTCGGCGGCGGGGCCGGTGCCGCGGCCGCCGGGAGGACGCCTGGTGAGGGGCCGTCCCGGGGAACCGGGGCCGGCCCCGCCGGCAAGACCCGACGCAACCGTCTCGACCTCGAACCGGACACCGTGGAGCGGGATCTGGTCAAGCTCGTGCTGACCGTGGTCGAGCTGCTGCGGCAGTTGATGGAGCGGCAGGCCGTACGCCGCTTCGACACGGGCGAGTTGACGGAGGAGCAGGAGGAGCGGATCGGTCTCACCCTGATGCTCCTGGACGACCGGATGGCCGAGTTGCGTGACCGCTACGGACTGCGGCCCGAGGACCTGAATCTGGACCTCGGGCCACTCGGGCCACTGCTTCCCCGGGAGTAGGGCTGCCGACAGGGGGCTAACAGCGTTACCAGCAGCGGTACCAGCGTGCCCCTGGGCCCCGTAACGGGGTCCCGTGACGAGGGAGGTCAGGCCGGTTTCCGGCACAGAATCTCCCCGTGCAGGACGGAGAACCATGCGTCCTCCTGCCGGCCCCACTCCCGCCAGGCGTCCGCCACCGCGTGCAGTTGCTCCGCGGTGGCGTGGCCGCCCTCCGTGGCGCGGTCCGCGTAGGCGGAGGCGACCGTGCGGTCCGCCCACAGGCCGCTCCACCAGTCACGCTCCTCGGCCGTGGAGTAGCACCAGGTGCTCGAGGAGGCGGTGACGTCCTCGAAGCCGGCCGCAAGGGCCCAGGACTTCAGGCGCCGCCCGGCGTCCGGCTCACCGCCGTTGGCGCGGGCCACCCGCCGGTACAGGTCCAGCCAGTCGTCCATGCCGCGGGACGGGGGGTACCAGGTCATCGCCGCGTAGTCCGAATCGCGGACGGCGACGAACCCACCCGGTTTCGTGACCCGGTACATCTCCCGCAGCGCCTGCACCGGGTCGCCGACGTGCTGCAGCACCTGGTGGGCGTGGACCACGCAGAAGGTGTCGTCCGGGTGGTCCAGCGCGTGGACGTCCGCCACCGCGAACTCGACGTTCCGCAGGCCGCGTTCGGCCGCGGTGGCGCGGGCCAGGTCCAGGATGCCCGGCGCGTGGTCGACGCCGGTGACGTGACCGTCCGGGACCAGTTCGGCCAGGTCGGCGGTGATGGTGCCCGGCCCGCAGCCGATGTCCAGGATCCGCATGTGGGGCTTCAGCGAGCCGAGGAGATACGCCGCCGAGTTCTCGGCCGTGCGCCAGGTGTGGGAGCGCAGTACGGACTCGTGGTGGCCGTGCGTGTAGACGGCGGTCTCCTTCGGCATGGCGGCGTCCCCGTTCCCTCGTACGAGCCCGCGGAGCGACTCCGCAGGGTACGTGTCACGTTACGCCGCCATGTCGAATTGTGAGACCCGCGTCTTGGCATTCGGACAGGTGAGTGCCAGCACCGGAGCCGGCGGACGGTGTCGGCGGGTGGTGAGGCGGAGGTCAGCGGTTACCGGCCGGCCGGTAGACCGTCAGCGCCTCCGGGAGCTTCTGGAGCGTCACATCGCCCTCCACCGTGGTGACTTCGCCGTCGAAGGCCAGCAGGGTGCCCGGCTCGACGCCCTGCACGCGCAGGCCGCCGACGCGTACCGCCGCGTGCGCGGGGGAGCGGGTCAGCGGTCCGGCGGCGGCCGCGGCGAAGAGACGCAAGGCCGGGAAGCGGCCGCCGTGCACCACACGCACGTCGAGCCGGCCGTCCGCGAGGTCGTAACGGCGGGCGGGCAGCGGACCCATCCGGTGATAGGTGCCGTTCCCGGCGAACAGGAGCCACAACGGCCTTTCCCTGCCGTCGAATTCGGCCCGCAGGGGGTGACGGTCGTGACGCAGGACGCGCAGGGCCGCGACGACTCCGGCCGGCCAGCCGCCGATCCGCCCGGACCAGCGGTCCCGCTCGCGGACCAGCTCGGGATAGACGCCCAGGCTGCACGTGTTGAGGAAGAAGCCCTCCTGGTCACCGGCGGAGAACCGGCCCACGTCCACCCGTACGGCGTCACCCGCCGTCAGCGCACTGCTCAGGCTGCGCACGTCCTCCACGCCTAGGTCCTGCGCGAAGTGGTTGAGGGTGCCGCCCGGCAGCACCGCGAGCGGGAGGCCGTGGCGCAGCGCCACGGTCGCCGCCGTGTTCACCGTGCCGTCGCCGCCGCACACCCCCAGCACCGTGGCGCGACTCGCCGCCTTCTCCAGCTCGGCCCGCAGATCGGCCGGCTCGCACTCCACGATCTCCGCGAGCGGCAGGGCGTCACCGATGGCACGCATGCGTTCCCAGGTGCCCGCCGCCCTGTTGGCCACGAGCACCAGCCCCTCCCCGTCCGGCAGCGCGGGCGCGTCCGCGCGGGGGCGTCCGGGGGGTGGCAGCTGGTCACGGGTCGGCACGAGACCGCGTACGGCGAACGCGGCGGCCGCGCCGAAGGCGGCCCCGGCGAGCACGTCGCTCGGGTAGTGCGCGCCCGTGTAGATACGGGACAGGCACACCGCCGCGGCCACCGGGGCGACGACCGCGCCGAGCGGGCGGGACTCCAGGGCGACGCCCGTCGCGAAGGCCGCCGCCGACGCGGAGTGCCCCGAGGGGAAGGAGGTGGTGATCGGCTGCCGCTTCAGCTGCCGCATCACCGGCACGCCGTCCAGCAGGGGGCGCGGACGGCGTACGGAGCGCTTGCCCAGGGTGTTGATCGTGGCCGAGGCCACGGCGAGCGAGGCGACACCGCGGGCGGCCGCACGGCGCGCCCGCGGGGAGCGTGTCGCCGCCAGAGCCGCCGCCGCGCCGAACCACAGCACCCCGTGGTTGGCGCTGCGGCTCAGCCTCGGCAGCAGCGGGTCGGCACCCGGCCAGTGCCGGGCCGCGACGGCCTGGAAGAGGCGACAGTCCAGGGCCAGCAGCCGGTCGCGCACGGCATGGCCGGCTCGGGTGGCGGTGAGGTCTACGTCTGCGGTCATGCTCCATCGTCTACCCCGGCGGCCCCGTACCTCGCATATCCGTTTGCTCCGTCCCCCGTCCGCCCCGGACAATGCGCGACCATGGGACATCTCGAAGCCGCGCACCTTGAGTACTACCTCCCCGACGGGAGGGCGCTGCTCGGCGACGTGTCCTTCCGGGTGGGCGAAGGGGCGGCGGTCGCGCTCGTGGGGCCCAACGGCGCCGGGAAGACGACGCTGCTCCGGCTGATCTCGGGGGAGCTGAAGCCGCATGGCGGCACCGTCACGGTGAGCGGCGGGCTCGGCGTGATGCGCCAGTTCGTGGGATCGGTCCGGGACGAGACGACCGTGCGCGATCTGCTCGTGTCGGTCGCCCAGCCCCGGATCCGGGAGGCCGCCGGGGCCGTCGACCGCGCCGAGCACGCCATCATGACGGTCGACGACGAGGCCGCGCAGATGAGTTACGCGCAGGCGCTCTCGGACTGGGCGGAGGTCCAGGGGTACGAGGCGGAGACGCTCTGGGACATCTGCACCACGGCCGCCCTCGGCGTGCCGTACGACAAGGCGCAGTTCCGCGAGGTGCGGACCCTGTCGGGCGGTGAGCAGAAGCGGCTCGTGCTGGAGGCGCTGCTGCGCGGCACCGACGAGGTGCTCCTGCTCGACGAGCCGGACAACTACCTCGACGTCCCCGGCAAGCGCTGGCTGGAGGAGCGGCTGCGCGAGACCCGCAAGACGGTCCTGTTCGTCTCCCACGACCGGGAGCTGCTCGCGCGGTCCGCCGAGAAGATCGTCAGCGTGGAGCCGGGGCCCGCGGGCGCCGACGCCTGGGTGCACGGCGGCGGCTTCGCCACGTACCACGAGGCCCGCCGCGAGCGCTTCGCGCGCTTCGAGGAACTGCGGCGACGCTGGGACGAGAAGCACGCCCAGCTGAAGAAGCTGGTGCTCAGCCTGCGCCAGGCGGCCTCCATCAGCCATGAACTGGCCTCGCGCTATCAGGCAGCCCAGACCCGGCTGCGGAAGTTCGAGGAGGCCGGTCCGCCGCCGGAGCCGCCCCGCGAGCAGGACATCACGATGCGCCTGCACGGCGGACGCACCGGCGTACGGGCCGTGACGTGCGAGGGGCTCGAACTCACCGGGCTGATGAAACCCTTCGACCTGGAGGTCTTCTACGGCGAGCGGGTCGCGGTGCTCGGCTCGAACGGCTCGGGCAAGTCGCACTTCCTGCGCCTGCTCGCGGGCGGCGACGTGCAGCACGCGGGGGAGTGGAAGCTCGGCGCGCGGGTGGTGCCCGGTCACTTCGCGCAGACCCACGCCCATCCCGAGCTTGAGGGGCGCCCGCTGCTCGACATCCTGTGGACCGAGCACGCCCAGGACCGCGGGGCCGCGATGTCCCGGCTGCGGCGGTACGAGCTGACGGCTCAGGCGGAGCAGCGGTTCGACCGGCTCTCGGGCGGTCAGCAGGCCCGCTTCCAGATCCTCCTGCTCGAACTGGAGGGCTCCACGGCCCTGCTCCTCGACGAGCCCACCGACAACCTCGACCTGGAGTCGGCCGAAGCCCTTCAGGAAGGCCTGGAGGCCTATCAGGGAACGGTGCTGGCCGTCACCCACGACCGGTGGTTCGCTCGTTCGTTCGACCGGTATCTGGTGTTCGGCAGCGACGGTCGGGTGCGGGAGACGCCGGAGCCGGTGTGGGACGAGCGCCGGGTGGAGCGGGCCCGCTAGCCCCGTTCGCCGCGCCCCTGCGGGGGCGTGCGGGCCCGAGGTGTTCGTAAAGTGGGAGTGGCGGGCGCGATCCGTAGCTCCTCCCCTCCCGGGTGCCGCCCGGGGCATGGCCGACCGGGTGGGGGTACCCGGACCGTGCCGACGGACAAGACGATCGGGGTTACCACCATGACCGGAGTCGACCCGGGCGTTCTGGACGACCAGCAGCTGATGAGAGAGCTGGAGACGATCCACCGCACCCGTCACGACACGCTGCTGCACGGCTCGAACGACGCCCTGCGCACGCACAACGTCCGGATGGCCGAGCTGGAGGGCGAGTACCTGCGCCGAAACCCCCGCCGCCCGGTCACCCCGGGCAGAACCCGGACGGGAGCACGGGAGCGCCGACCGGACACCGGTGTGTGACCCCTCCCCGGCCCCACCGCCGGCACGGGGTGGCCCCGGCGACGCCCGCCGCAGCGCCTCGCCCGTTCCGAGGCGGCGGTGCTCCGGACGCGAAACGGCCCCCGCTCTGTGAGCGGGAGCCGTCGGGGTCGAGTCGCATGTCCGGCGCCGGAGTGTCCGGTGGCCGGACGGCCAGGGTCCCGGCGTACGAGACCGGGCGTCAGCCCTGCTTCGTGGAACCGCTGTGCTTCCGGAACTCCGGTACGAACGCCTCGCAGAACGCCTTGAGGTCGTCCGGCTTGCGGCTGGTGACGAGTGTCGCGGGTCCCGCGTCGCAGACCGAGACCTGCTCGTCGACCCAGGTGCCGCCCGCGTTGCGGATGTCCGTGCACAGGCTCGGCCACGAGGTCAGGGTGCGGCCGCGGACCACGTCGGCCTCGATGAGCGTCCACGGGGCGTGACAGATCGCGGCGACCGGGCGCCCCTGCTCGAAGAAGTCACGGACGAACGCCACGGCCTGCTCGTCGGTGCGCAGCGCGTCCGGGTTGGCCACGCCGCCCGGGAGCACCAGGCCGTCGAAGGAGTCGGCCGAGGCCTCACCCACGAGCTGCTGCACGGGGAACACGTCCGCCTTGTCGAGATGGTTGAACGCCTGGATCTGCCCCGGTTCCGTCGACAGCAGCACGGGCTCGCCACCCGCTTCGATGACGGCGTGCCAGGGGTCGGTGAGTTCGATCTGCTCGACGCCCTCCGGCGCCATCAGAAACGCGATACGCATGTGGGTTTCCAGTCCTTTCTCCGCGGCTTCGTGCGGCGTCACCCGATGCCCTTCCGGCCAACCGGGTCGAGCCCGGGTTCTCGGAGACGGCGAGGAGCGCCCGGGCCGGCCACGCCGACCGCGTGGCCGCCCTCGACGGCGCGTGGGGTGTCGTCCCGGGCCTGTCGGAACGCCGACGGTCCTGCCGTCGTCCCCGGCCACCAGGACATACGCCGATGCCCTGTCGTCACGTCGCCGCAGTACCCCTGAGGCGGCGGGCTATGCGTCCGGCGCCGGTTCGCCGGGCGCGACGGCACCGCCGGACCCGCTGTGGACGACGGCCTCGGCCAGCTCCTGCGCGTTGGCGTAGCGCGCCTCCTCCGGCAGGTGCTCCAGTGGCTCCACGAGCGCGTCCGGCGCGTACTGGCTCCGCAGGACGTCGGCCAGTTCGCCGGGGCCCGCGGGGAACGACGTACGGCCCAGATGCCGGGCCAGTTCGAGACGGACGGCCGCCACGGGCGCGTGGTCCGTGCCCGGCCGCACCGGTCCTCCGGCGATCGGCGGATCGTCGTCGGCGACGGGTTCCGGGTCGTTCCACTCCTCCGCCCGGGTCGGATGGCCCGACCGCAGCAGACCCTGCAGTTCGTGCTTCATCTCCTCGTCACGGTGGGCGCTGAGGCGGTTGCTGCCTCGCTCCATGTGTCCCTCCAGATGTTCGGGGCCGGCCGCCCGTGTACCCGAGCCCCGGACGTCGACACGGAGTGTTCGGACCGGTTGTGTCCGAGGAGGTTCGCGGGTGGTTCGAGGAGGCTTCGCGAAGGGGCCGCACGAGGGGTTTGTCCCTCAGGGACGGGGAGACCCGGCCTTCGCTCCTCACCGCGATCCCCCTGGGGAAGGACAGGATCATGGCGGTTCTCGCCGTGCTCATCCCGATAGTGATGCTGGGCGTGGTCCTGGCACTCGGCCGCTACGAGGAATGGCTGCTCCCGGCCGAGGACTGGCTGCTCCCGGTTCCCCCGGTCCGGCAGCCCATGGAGGCGGAGGGCACCGCGCTGAGCCACTGACCGGACGGAACACCTCCCGCACGGAACGCCTCGACGGACGGCATACGCCCAAACCTTCCGAACTCCGGCGAACCCACCCGTGTTTGCCCCGCATGACGCGGGGCAGGCGCGTAAGCAGTGCTTCGGACAGGAGGCACGTCCGTGGGAGTGGTGAATGCCCGCCCACGGGTGTGCCCGTCCGGCTCTTGGGTGCGCTCTCACGGTTGACCGTCCAACCAAAGCACCCCTCAAGGGAGTTGCACGCATCATGCGAACTCACGCGAGCGCCCGGCACCACCCCCACGACGACGCCCCCGACACCGCCGAGGACTTCCGCAAGCTCGCTTCGCTGCCTCCGGGCGGCCCGCGCGACGCCCTGCGCGACCAGATCATCGAGGCCTGGCTCCCCATGGCCGAACGCCTGGCAGGCCGGTTCCGGAGCCGGGGCGAGAGCTTCGACGACCTGCGGCAGGTCGCGGCGCTCGGCCTGGTCAAGGCCGTCGACCGCTACGACCCCGAGCTCGGCAACGCCTTCGAGAGCTATGCCGTTCCGACCATCACCGGCGAGATCAAGCGTCACTTCCGCGACCACATGTGGACCCTGCACGTACCGCGCCGGGTCCAGGACCTGCGCAACCGTGTCCGCTTCGCGCGCCAGGACCTGTCCCAGACGATCCCCGGCCGCCAGCCCACCATCGCCGAGATCGCCCAGCACGCGCAGATGAGCGAGGACGACGTACGCGCCGGTCTGGAGGCTCTGGAGAGCTTCACGGCGCTCTCGCTCGACGCCGAACTGCCGGGCAGCCAGGACGGATACTCGCTGAGCGACGCCCTGGGCTCGGCCGACCCGGCCCTCGACGTGGTGATCGACCGCGAGGCGGTCAAGCCCCGTCTGGAGGCCCTGCCCGAACGCGAACGGGCCATCCTCTACATGCGGTTCTTCGGTGACATGACCCAGAGCCGCATCGCCGAACAGCTCGGCATCTCCCAGATGCACGTCTCCCGGCTGATCAGCCGCTGCTGCAACCGACTGCGGGACCAGGTGATGCAGGACATCGCGTGACCGGGACCAGGTGAGGCAGACATCGCGTGACACCGCCTGCCGCGGTCCGGCCCCGTGGCGGTCCGGCGGCGGCGCGGGGTGCCAG
>NZ_JAHRIB010000023.1 GCF_019090165.1 Streptomyces sp. BV286 | reverse complement strand
GCCCACAGCGGCGCGGCCCGTCCAGGGCGCCCGGCCGGCCGTCACCGAGCCCCCCGCCGAAGCGGCCCAGCAGCCGGCACCCCGGCCGCCCGCGGCAGGGCCGTCGGCACCCGCACAGACCACGGCGCCCGCGAGCCCGCCCAACGGCTCCTCACCGGGCGGCATCTGCGTACCGATCGTGGGCCTGTGTCTCGACGGGCCCGCCGCCCGCTGACCCGGGGCGGACCCGCCGGGACTCGGCTAGCTCCTGCGGCTCATCAGCCACGGTTCGACGACGCCCAGGCCGCGGACCGCCCGCTGCCACATCGGCTGGATGCCGAAGCGGTACGTCGGCGGCTCCTCGCCCTCCTTCTCCGCGGTGACGGCCTCCTCCAGGGCCACTGCCTCGGAGGCGGGTGCGTCGCCCGTCCGGATGAGCTCCTCCGCGAAGGCCCCGTCGACCAGGACGGCGTCCTTGGGAGCTATCGAGGTCAGCCGGGAAGCGAGGTTCACGGTGGTACCGAAGACGTCGCCCATGCGGGTGGTCACCGTGCCGAAGGCGATGCCCACGCGCAGTTCGGGCATCGTCTCGTCGTTGGCCATGGTCTCGATCAGGCGCAGGGCGATCTCGGCGGCGACACCCGCGTCGTCGGCCGCGTACAGCACCTCGTCGCCCAGCGTCTTGATGAGCCGGCCCCCGTGCGCGGCGACCAGGTCGGCGGCGGTGGTCTCGAAGGCCTCGACGAGCTCGCCGAGTTCCTCCTCCTCCATGCGCCGCGTCAGGCGCGTGAAGCCGACGAGGTCCGCGAAACCGACGGCCAGCCGACGGTCCACCATCTCCTCGTCGTCCGCGGCCTGCACGACCCGGCCGGTCGCGGCGGCGAGCTGGCGCCGCCAGACGTAGACGAGGAACTCCTCCAGCTCGGGCAGCAGCAGCTCGACCAGCGGATACGTGACCTCGGTGCGCGTCATGCCCGGTTCCGGGGGCTCCGTGAGGCCCTCCAGGAAGGAGTCGATCTGCCATTCGGCCAGCCGGGCGGTGGTCTGGCCGGTGGAACGGGCCACCTGGACGGCCATCGCCTCGCTGAGCAGCCCGGCCTCGACCAGACCGGCCAGCCGCCGCAGGGCCAGGACGTCCGCCTCGGTGAGCGCCTTGGCCTGGCCGATGTCGGCGAAGCCCATGGCCCGCCAGAAACGGGACGCCAGTTCCATGGAGACACCCGCGCTGCGGGCCGCCTGGAAGGGGGTGTAGCGCCGCTCGGCACCGAGGATGAGCTGTTCGAGCCTCAGGGCGAGCGGGTCCTCGTCGGGCTCGTCGCCGGGCTGCTCCGCCCGGCCGTCCTGCGAATCCGTCCGGCCGCGCGGCTCCGCCAGACCGGCCGCCTCGGCCCGGTCGGCCGCTCCCGTCCGGTTCACCGCCTCCGCCCGGTGGGCCGCCTCGGCCGGGTCCGGCCCCTCGGAGCGGCGGGCCCTCGCCGTCCGGTCAGCGGTGTCCGTCCGGTCGATCGCCCCGGTCCGGCCGTCCTGCGCGTTCACTGGGTTCTGTTCCTCCACGCGCGCGTGCGCCTCGGCGCGGTCGACCCGTGCGGCCGCCGTGTCGGCGGCAGACCCGGCGGAACTCCCCGACTCGCTGTCGGAGGCGGGGTCACCCATGCCGGAACCGCTGTCGTCGACGGTCACGCCTGTTGCCCTTCCGATCTGCCGCGGTCAGGTATCGACCGGCCTCAACTCTACGGCAGGTGTGCTGTGGCTCACTCCCGAGTGCCGAGGCCGGACGGCTCGTGGACCACTCCGCACCCGTACGTCCGGCGGCCCACTCCCTGTCGTACGGCCCGTGCGCGTCCCCTGCTCATCACCGGCACGAACGGGCACGGGACACCCCGCGTACCCCGTTCGTCCCGTCCGTCACTCGTTCTCCGGGGATCCCGCCGGACGCAGGTGCACGATGTCCCCGGCGCCCACGGGCTGCTGCACGCCCTCCGCCGTGGCCAGCACGAGCCGGCCGTCGCGGTCCAGGGCCACCGCCTCCCCGGTGATCGAGTCACCGCCGGGCAGCTCGGCCCGCACCGTCCGCCCGAGCGTCGAGCATCCCGCCGCGTACGCCTCCTGGAGCCCCGACGCGGCGGGGTCGCCCTCCGCCCGCCGCCACTTCTCGAACCACTGTTCGAGCGATCGGAGGACGGCCCGCAGGATCGTGTCCCGGTCCGTGGTGACCGCTCCGGCGAGGGCGAGCGAACCGGCACCCGGCACGGGCAGCTCGTCCTCGCGGAGCGTGACGTTGATGCCGATGCCGACGACGACCGCGTCGGGCGCCGCGCGCTCGGCGAGGATGCCGCCCACCTTGCGTTCCGTGCCGCCCACCGTCACCAGCAGGTCGTTCGGCCACTTGAGGGCCGTTTCCACGCCCGCCGCCCGCGAGAGGCCCGCCGCGACCGCGACCCCGGTGAGCAGCGGCAGCCAGCCCCACCGCTCCACGGGGACCCCGGTGGGCTTCAGCAGGACGGAGAAGAAGAGACCCGAGCGGGCGGGGGCCGACCACCGGCGGTCGAGGCGGCCGCGCCCGGCGTCCTGCTCCTCGGCGACGAGGACCGCGCCCTCCTCCGCCTTTCCCTCGGCGGCGAGAGCGACGAGGTCGGAGTTGGTGGAGCCGGTGCGCTGCACCACGTCGACATCGCACCAGAGCCCGTCGTGCCCGCCGTTGCGTACGAGCGCGCGGCGCAGCGCCACGGCATTGAGCGGCGGACGGTCCAGGTCGGACCACCGATTGCTGTTCGCGTCTGAGTCATCTCGCGGCGTCATGCAACCCACCCTAGGTGTGGTAAACGCCGCACTGCCGAACGGTAGGCACGCCACTACGCTACGGATGAGTAGCCATCCCCCCTTCTGAGCACCACCCCTTCAGCATCAGCTCTTCGAGCACCTCACCCTCACGTCCCCACTGAGCAGGCAGGGAGCCGCATCCCGATGTCCGAGCCGGAACAGCAGCACGAGATCGACATCCACACCACCGCGGGCAAGCTCGCGGATCTGCGGCGCCGCATCGACGAGGCGACGCACGCCGGCTCGGCGCGTGCCGTCGAAAAGCAGCACGCCAAGGGCAAGTTGACGGCTCGTGAGCGGATCGAGCTGCTGATGGACGAGGGGTCCTTCGTCGAGTTCGACGAGTTCGCGCAGCACCGCTCGACGGACTTCGGCCTGGAGAACAACCGCCCGTACGGGGACGGGGTCGTGACCGGCTACGGCACGGTGGACGGCCGCCCGGTCGCCGTGTTCTCGCAGGACTTCACGGTCTTCGGCGGTGCCCTCGGCGAGGTCTTCGGACAGAAGATCATGAAGGTGATGGACTTCGCGCTGAAGACCGGCTGTCCGGTGATCGGCATCAACGACTCGGGCGGCGCCCGTATCCAGGAGGGCGTCTCGGCGCTCGGCATGTACGGCGAGATCTTCCGCCGCAACACCCACGCCTCGGGTGTGATCCCCCAGATCAGTCTGGTCGTCGGGCCGTGCGCGGGCGGCGCCGTCTACTCCCCCGCCATCACCGACTTCACGGTGATGGTCGACCAGACCTCGCACATGTTCATCACCGGCCCGGACGTCATCAAGACGGTCACCGGCGAGGACGTCGGCTTCGAGGAGCTGGGCGGCGCGCGCACGCACAACGCGGTCTCGGGCGTGGCCCACCACATGGCGGGCGACGAGAAGGACGCGATCGAGTACGTCAAGTCGCTGCTGTCGTACCTCCCGTCGAACAACCTCAGTGAGCCGCCCGCCTTCCCCGAGGAGGCGGACCTCGCGCTCACCGACGAGGACCGCGAGCTCGACACGCTGATCCCGGACAGCGCGAACCAGCCGTACGACATGCACACGGTCATCGAACACGTCATGGACGACGCCGAGTTCTTCGAGACGCAGCCGCTGTTCGCGCCGAACATCCTCACGGGCTTCGGACGGATCGAGGGCCGCCCGGTGGGCGTCGTCGCCAACCAGCCGACGCAGTTCGCCGGCTGCCTGAACATCGACGCCTCCGAGAAGGCCGCGCGCTTCGTGCGCACCTGCGACGCCTTCAACGTCCCGGTCCTCACCTTCGTGGACGTGCCGGGCTTCCTGCCGGGTGTCGACCAGGAGCACACCGGGATCATCCGCCGCGGCGCCAAGCTGATCTACGCGTACGCGGAGGCCACGGTCCCGCTGATCACGGTCATCACCCGCAAGGCCTTCGGCGGCGCGTACGACGTCATGGGCTCCAAGCACCTGGGCGCGGACCTCAACCTCGCCTGGCCGACCGCCCAGATCGCCGTGATGGGCGCACAGGGCGCGGTGAACATCCTGCACCGCCGGACCATCGCCGCGACGCCCGCCGAGGAGCAGGAGGCCACCCGGGCCCGCCTGATCCAGGAGTACGAGGACACGCTCCTCAATCCGTACACGGCCGCCGAGCGCGGGTACATCGACGGTGTGATCCTGCCGTCCGACACCCGCTCCCACGTCGTACGCGGCCTGCGGGCACTGGCCAACAAGCGGGAGTCCCTGCCGCCGAAGAAGCACGGCAACATCCCCCTGTAGAACGCCTGTCGAGAGCGGGAGCGGTCATGATCAAGGTCATACGGGGCAACCCGACTCCGGAGGAGCTGGCGGCCGCGCTGGCGGTGGTCCGGGCCCGTGCCGCGGCGGCGGCTACGGCCCCGGCCGGCGCTGACCAGGAAAGGGACGCGTGGTCCGACCCGTCCCGGCTGGCCCAGAGCCGCCTGCCGGCACCGGGTCCGAGGACGTGGGCCCACACCTACTGGCCCCGCTAGGAGCACGCGGCCCGCGGTCGGAGAACCGCGGCGACGACTTCGGCCATCACCGCGTACCCGGCGTCGTTCGGGTGCAGGTGGTCGCCGAAGTCGTACGCGCCGCACAGCGCGTCCGAGCCGTCGGGGCCGGCCAGCGCACGGTGGAGGTCGGCCACGTCGTCGTACTCCCCCGAGCGGCGGATCCACTCGTTGAGCTCGTGGCTCACCTTCGCGGCCCGCTCCCCCCAGTGGTCGGACCCGCCGAAGGGCAGCAGGGTCGCGCCCACGGCCCGCACCCCCCGAGCCCGCGCCTGTCGTATCAACTCCCGGTGCCCGGCGATGAGTTCGCCCACCTCGACGCGCGGCGCGGGCCGGTAGGTGGGCTGTTCGTCCGTCTCGCTGAAGCCGATGTCGTTGAGCCCGAGCAGCACGACCAGCGTGTCGACGCCCGCATGGGCGAACACGTCCCTCTCCAGGCGGTGAATCCCCTTCTCCCCGTACCAGGCCGAGTCGTTGAGGAGCAGGTTCCCGCCGATGCCGGCGTTGAGGACGGGCCGCCCGGTGCGCTCGGCGAGGGCGTCCGACCAGCGGCGGTCCGCGCCCGGTGTGGACCCGAACCCGTCGGTGATCGAGTCACCGAGGAGCACCACCCCGTCCGTGCGCCCCGCCGAGACGTCCACGCCCGACAGGAAGTACCAGGACTCGGTGGCCTCGCCGAAGCCCTCGCCCCCGGTGTCCGCCAGGAGGTCCCCCGCGCCCCGGTAACTGGTCGTGAAGGCCTGCGCGTGGAAGGTCGCGGGCCCGGTGACGGCGTCCAGGTGGAGGGTGACGGTCACTGATTCGCCCGCTTCCAGGGCGAGTTCGGCCGCGTCCGTGGTGAGCGTCCCGCGCGCCGGGACCTCGGCGGACGGGGATCCGGCGAAGGTGATCCGCCGCACCGAGTCCGGTCGCACGGCGGCTCCGCGGGCCGTGCGGGCGACCGTCGCGCCCGCGACCCGGAGCGGTGAGGTCCCGTACGCGTTCGAGAGGCGGATGCGGACGCGGTCGCCACCCGCGCCGAGGCGGACGACCTGGCGCAGGGAGTGCCGCCAGAAGCCCTCCTGCGACCAGTTGGGGGTGAAGCCGGTACTGGGCAGCTGCGGAGAGGCGGTCCAAGCGGTGGTGAACACGGCACTTCCCTCTCTAATGGGACCAGGGTTCCTTTAATGATGGAGGGAACGGTAGCAAGGATCGACACCTAACGGAACCACGGACCCTTTAGGTCAAGATGAGTACGCGTACTCAGGCCTCCCGGGGCCCACCGGAGTCACGATCGGAGACATGCTGTGGTCCGACCCGGAGAACGAGCCGCCGAAGGAGCTGCGCGACATGCAGGACATGTTGCGGCGGCTCGGCGTCCTCATCGCAGTGACCGTGGTGTTCGCGATGATCATCCTCGGCCTGATGTGAGCCCGGCCCGATGTGAGGTCGGGCCACCGTGACGTCGGGTCGCCGTGACTTCGGGCTGATGCGAGCCGTCCCGGCCCCGCCGATACGCTGACCGCATGACTGATCAGCCACGCCGCCGGCTCGTCCTCGCCTCCCAGTCCCCCGCCCGCCTCGCGCTGCTGCGGCAGGCCGGCCTCGCCCCCGAGGTCATCGTCAGCGGCTTCGACGAGGACGCCGTGACCGCCCCGACCCCCGCCGAGCTGGCTCTCGCCCTCGCCGAGGCGAAGGCGTCCGTGGTGGCGGCCCGGCCCGAGGCCGCCGGGGCGCTGGTGATCGGCTGCGACTCGGTGCTCGAACTGGACGGCGTGGCGTACGGCAAGCCGGCCGACGCCGAGGAGGCGACCGCGCGCTGGAAGACGATGCGCGGCCGGGCGGGCATCCTGCAGACCGGCCACTGCGTGTGGGACACGGCGGCCGGGCGTCACACGTCGGGGGTCGCGTCCACCGTCGTCCGCTTCGGCGAGCCGACCGACGCCGAGATCGCCGCGTACGTCGCCTCGGGCGAGCCGCTGCACGTCGCCGGGGCGTTCACGCTCGACGGCCGCTCGGCCCCGTTCGTCGACGGCATCGACGGCGACCACGGCAACGTCATCGGGCTCTCGTTGCCGCTGGTACGCCGCCTGCTGGCCGAACTGGGCCTCGGCATCACACAGTTGTGGACGCCGCGCGAGAAGTGACGCGTGGGGGCGGTCAGGTGGCCGAGGGCGCCGCGGGCGAGGGCACGACGGGCGCCCCGCCGCCGTCCCCGTCCGCAGGGCCGCCGTCCGGCTTCGCGTCGGCCACCGCGGCCTCACGGCGGTCGTACGTCATGAAGATGAGCACGATCAGTCCGAGCACCACCATCATGAAGGCGAACGCGCCCCAGCCCACCAGGCCGACCGTGAACGCCCCGAGCAGGGCGTGCACCACCGCCGCGCTGATCAGCAGGATGCGGCCGAGGCCGGCGGGAGCGCGGTCGCGCAGGCCGACGCGCAGCGCGGTGAAGCCGCAGAGCGCGAAGTAGAGGCCGAAGAGCAGGCCGGCGACCTTCGAGGACGTGGACATCACGTCCGGGTCGAGCCCCGCCAGCGACATGTCCTGCCGGTCGACGACGACCCCCATGAACCAGTTGACCAGCCCGATGCCGACCGCCTCCACGAAGAGCACGATCGCGGTCACCCACGCCACCGGTCTGCGGACCACCGGCCCCCACCCACTTTCGAGTACTGCCCGAGCAGGGCCTTGTTACCTGGAGTTCGAGACAGCGTGCACGCTACTAACGGGTAAACCTGGGGACAAGGGATCTGCGGAGGGCAAAGAATCGTTGGGCCATTCGTAGGGACTCCACAAAGAAACGGAGTGGCGCGCGGCACCCTCTCACAGAGACCTTGACCACATCGGAGGACTAGGGTTCTTGGGAAGCCCCCTGCGTACCGAGGTGCGACAAGGGATTTCGCGGGAGAGCAGGCCTTGTATCACGCTCCGTGTGGGCAAGCTCACCATCGGGGACGGGTCGAAACGACGTGTCGGCTGTCCCTAAACTCGGCTTGTTTCAAGGAGAGGGAGCCAACGTGCGCAAGGTGTTGATCGCCAACCGAGGCGAAATCGCTGTTCGTGTCGCCCGGGCGTGCCGAGACGCCGGTATCGCGAGCGTGGCGGTGTACGCCGAACCGGACCGGGACGCACTGCATGTGCGGGCCGCGGACGAGGCGTTCGCGCTGGGCGGTGACACCCCCGCGAGCAGTTACCTCGACATCACCAAGGTGCTCCAGGCCGCCAAGGACTCGGGGGCGGACGCGATCCACCCCGGATACGGCTTCCTCTCCGAGAACGCCGACTTCGCCCAGGCCGTCCTGGACGCCGGGCTGGTCTGGATCGGCCCGCCCCCGCAGGCGATCCGTGACCTCGGTGACAAGGTGGCGGCCCGGCACATCGCCCAGCGCGCCGGCGCGCCGCTCGTCGCGGGTACGCCGGACCCGGTGGCCGGTGCCGAGGAGGTCGTCGCCTTCGCCCGTGAGCACGGCCTGCCCATCGCGATCAAGGCGGCCTTCGGCGGTGGCGGCCGCGGCCTGAAGGTCGCCCGCACGCTCGAAGAGGTGCCCGAGCTGTTCGACTCCGCGGTGCGCGAGGCCGTCGCCGCCTTCGGCCGCGGCGAGTGCTTCGTGGAGCGCTACCTCGACAAGCCCCGCCATGTGGAGACGCAGTGCCTGGCCGACTCCCACGGCAACGTGGTGGTCGTCTCGACCCGTGACTGCTCGCTCCAGCGCCGCCACCAGAAGCTGGTCGAGGAGGCCCCGGCGCCGTTCCTCTCCGACGCCCAGGTCGCCGAGCTGTACGCCTCCTCCAAGGCGATCCTCAAGGAGGCCGGTTACGTCGGCGCGGGCACCGTCGAGTTCCTGGTCGGCGTCGACGGCACGATCTCCTTCCTGGAGGTCAACACGCGTCTGCAGGTCGAGCACCCGGTCACCGAGGAGGTCGCCGGGATCGACCTGGTCCGCGAGATGTTCCGTATCGCCGACGGCGAGGAACTGGGCTACGACGACCCGCCGCTGCGCGGCCACTCCTTCGAGTTCCGCATCAACGGCGAGGACCCGGGCCGGGGCTTCCTGCCCGCGCCCGGCACGGTGACCAACTTCGCCCCGCCGTCCGGCCCGGGCGTGCGCCTGGACGCGGGCGTGGAGACCGGCAGCGTCATCGGCCCGGCCTGGGACTCCCTGCTCGCCAAGCTGATCGTCACCGGCCGCACCCGCGAGGAGGCCCTGCGACGGGCCGCCCGCGCGCTGGAGGAGTTCACCGTGGAGGGCATGGCGACCGCCATCCCGTTCCACCGTGCCGTGGTCGCCGACCCCGCGTTCGCGCCCGAACTGACCGGCTCGGCCGATCCGTTCACGGTCCACACCCGCTGGATCGAGACCGAGTTCGTCAACGAGATCCCTGCCTTCACCGCTCCCGCGGACACGGAGCTGGAGGACGAGCCGGGCCGTGAGACGGTCGTCGTCGAGGTCGGCGGCAAGCGCCTCGAGGTCTCCCTGCCGTCCTCGCTGGGCATGTCCCTGGCCCGTACGGGGCTCGCGGCGGGTGCCAGGCCCAAGCGCCGCTCCGCCAAGAAGTCCGGCCCGGCCGCCTCCGGTGACACGCTCGCCTCGCCGATGCAGGGCACCATCGTCAAGGTGGCCGTGGAGGAGGGCCAGGAGGTCAAGGAGGGCGACCTGATCGTCGTCCTGGAGGCCATGAAGATGGAACAGCCCCTCAACGCCCACCGGTCGGGGACCATCAAGGCCCTCGCCGCCGAGGTGGGCGCCTCCCTCACGTCCGGCGCCGTGATCTGCGAGATCAAGGACTGACGCACACCGCATCCCGAAGCGCCCGACGAACAGGACCAACCTGTCCGTCGGGCGCTTCGGGTTAACGCACCCGGAAGGGTGCCGTGTCCCGAAGGGGCGCGGGGAACTGCGCGACCAGCCACCTCCGGCCCGCAGCGCCCGGACGGCTGTCGTCGGGCAGACGAATCGGGCTTCCGCCCACTACGACCCCGCCCGACGGACACAGGAGAGGACACCTCGAACACATGGCCACCCCGCCGGCAGGCACACGCATGCGCGCCGACGCCCGGCGCAACCACGAGCGGCTGGTGGCCGAGGCGCGGACCACGTTCGCCGAACACGGCGCCGACGCCTCCCTGGAGGACGTGGCAAAACGCGCGGGCGTGGGCATCGGCACGCTGTACCGCCACTTCCCGAACCGGCACGCACTGCTGAGCGCGGTCTTCGCGGACGCGGTGAGCGATCTGCTGGACCGCTCACGCGAACTGCTCGACGACCCGCAACCATGCACGGCGCTCGTGACGTGGCTGCGCGCCGTCATCACTCATGCGGGTGAGTATCGCGGGCTGTCGCGCGCGCTCATGTCGGCCTCGCACGACGACGCCTCGGCGCTCGCGCGGTGCAGCGGCCCGATGCGTGAGGCGGGCAGTGCCCTCCTCGCGCGCGCCCAGCGCGCAGGCGCGGTACGCCCCGGTGTGTCCATCGGCGATCTGCTCCAGCTGACCAACGCGATCGCGCTGGCCGCCGAAGAGACCCCGGACGACCCGGATTTGGCCGACCGCCTGCTGACACTGACGCTGCGGGGCCTCAAGGCCTGACGCCCCGCACGGCGCACCTACGAACCGCCGTGGCGCCTTCCGACGTACGGACTGGACCGCCGTCCGTCGGCAGCGGCGCCGCTCTGTCAGCGTCGGCGCAGGTCGGCGACCCGTGCCCGCTCGCTCTGGGGCTGATCCCCCAGAACCGCCGCGGCACTGCGCAACTGCGGCCCTCCGCCGGGTGCCTGGCCGCGTCGGGGGCCCGGCAGCGGCACGTCCCGGCGTGGCGGCTGGCGCCCCGCCGGGACCGTATCGCCGCCCGAACCGCCGGCTCCGGCCACCGCGATCTGTACGCCCTGATCGGCCAGGGCCTGCAGTTCGGTGGCCGCGCGGTCGTCGTGGGCGGGCGGCTCGTCGGTGACCAGCCGGGTGATCACGTCGGTCGGCACGGTCTGGAACATCGTGTCGGTGCCGAGCTTGGTGTGGTCGGCGAGGACCACGACCTCGGCGGCCGCCTGGACGAGTGCGCGGTCGACGGACGCCGACAGCATGTTGGAGGTGGACAGGCCGCGCTCGGCGGTCAGTCCGCTCCCCGACAGGAAGGCCCGGGAGACCCGCAGCCCCTGGAGGGACTGCTCGGCCCCGCTGCCGACCAGGGCGTAGTTGGAACCGCGCAGGGTGCCGCCGGTCATCACGACCTCCACGCGGTTGGCATGGGCCAACGCCTGGGCCACCAGCAGGGAGTTGGTGACGACGGTCAGTCCGGGGACACGCGCGAGCCGGCGGGCCAGCTCCTGGGTGGTGGTTCCCGCCCCCACCACAATGGCCTCGCCCTCTTCGACGAGACTTGCGGCGAGATCGGCGATGGCCGTCTTCTCGGCGGTCGCGAGATGAGATTTCTGCGGAAAGCCGGACTCCCGCGTGAACCCGCCCGGCAATACCGCACCGCCGTGTCGGCGGTCGAGGAGTCCTTCTGCCTCCAGTGCGCGCACGTCCCGCCGTACGGTCACTTCGGAGGTCTGGACGACGCGGGCGAGCTCACGGAGCGACACGGCTCCATTTGCTCGCACCATTTCGAGGATCAATTGGCGACGTTCTGCAGCGAACACGAAACTGACAGTAACCCCAACGACCGTCTGCTTTCAGCAGTTTGCGCCGAATAACAGAAGTTGTTCGCATGGCAGGGCGGGAAGTGGTATACGCCTAATCACGACGCGTATGCCGCGCGAATGGTCGGCAACTCCCCGTGACCGGCGGCCGGCGACTCCCCGTGACCAGCGGGGAACCGCCTTCGCCTCAGCCCTCGCCCTCGCCTTCGCCCGCGGACTTCCTCGTGTGCAGCTGCCGCGCCACCTCGGCGATGGAGCCCGAGAGCGACGGATACACGGTGAAGGCGTTCGCGATCTGTTCGACGGTCAGGTTGTTGTCGACCGCGAGGGAGATCGGGTGGATGAGTTCCGAGGCGCGCGGCGCAACGACCACACCGCCGACGACGATCCCGGTGCCCGGGCGGCAGAAGATCTTCACGAAGCCGTCCCGGATGCCCTGCATCTTGGCGCGCGGGTTGCGCAGCAGGGGCAGCTTCACGACCCGGGCGTCGATGACCCCGCCGTCGACGTCGGCCTGCGAGTAGCCGACGGTGGCGATCTCGGGGTCGGTGAAGACGTTCGACGACACCGTCTTCAGGTTGAGCGGGGCGACCGCGTCGCCGAGGAAGTGGTACATCGCGATACGGCCCTGCATGGCGGCCACGGAGGCCAGCGCGAAGATCCCGGTGACGTCACCGGCGGCGTACACGCCGGGGGCCGTGGTCCTGGAGACCTTGTCGGTCCAGATGTGCCCGGACTCCCGGACCTTGACCCCGGCCTCCTCCAGGCCCATCCCGTGGCTGTTCGGGATGGCGCCGACGGCCATCAGGCAGTGCGAGCCGGTGATGACGCGGCCGTCGGCGAGCGTCACCTCGACACGGTCGCCGACCCGCTTGGCGGACGCGGCGCGCGAGCGGGCCATGACGTTCATGCCGCGCCGCCGGAACACGTCCTCCAGCACGGCCGCCGCGTCCGGGTCCTCGCCCGGCAGGACGCGGTCGCGGCTGGAGACGAGCGTGACCCGCGAGCCGAGCGCCTGGTAGGCACCGGCGAACTCGGCGCCGGTGACACCGGAGCCGACCACGATGAGCTCGTCGGGCAGCTCGTCCAGGTCGTAGACCTGGGTCCAGTTCAGGATGCGCTCGCCGTCCGGCTGCGCGTCGGCCAGCTCGCGGGGGTGTCCGCCGGTGGCGATGAGCACGGCGTCGGCGACGAGCGTCTCCTCGCTCCCGTCGGCGGCCCGCACGACGACCTTGCGCGAGCCGTCCATGGCCTGCTGCCCGTCGAGCCGCCCGCGGCCCCGCAGCACCCGGGCCCCGGCACGCGTCACGGAGGCCGTGATGTCGTGGGACTGGGCGAGCGCGAGGCGCTTCACCCGGCGGTTGACCTTGCCGAGGTCGACCCCGACGACGCGCGCGGGCGTGTCGACGTGGGGGGTGTCGTCGGCGACGATGATCCCCAGCTCCTCGTACGACGAGTCGAAGGTGGTCATCACCTCGGCCGTCGCGATCAGGGTCTTCGACGGGACGCAGTCGGTGAGCACCGACGCCCCGCCCAGGCCGTCGCAGTCGACGACGGTCACCTCCGCGCCGAGCTGGGCTGCCACCAGGGCCGCCTCGTATCCGCCGGGTCCGCCGCCAATGATCACGATCCGAGTCACGTACTCCATTGTCCCGCACGCCTCAAGGTGCTTCAGCCCGGGGGCTCTCCCGGGGTGTCGCGGGCGCGTGGACCGGGGCTCCGGTTACGGGAGAGTCACATGCGTCGGCTGCCGTACCCTCGGTCCCATGTCGCTCTACGCCGCGTACGCCGGCAATCTCGACCCGCGGCTCATGACGCGCCGCGCACCCCACTCGCCGCTGCGCGCCACGGGGTGGCTCAACGGCTGGCGGCTGACGTTCGGCGGCGAGCACATGGGCTGGGAGGGCGCGCTGGTGACGATCGTCGAGGCCCCGCGCTCGCAGGTCTTCGTCACCCTGTACGACATCGCTCCCCCGGACGAGGAGTCCATGGACCGCTGGGAGGGTGTCGGCCTCGACATCTACCGGCGGATGCGCGTACGGATCCACACCCTGGAGGGCGAGGAGCCCGCGTGGGTGTACGTCCTCAACGGTTACGAGGGAGGGCTCCCCTCGGCCCGCTACCTCGGCGAGATCGCGGACGCGGCGGAATCGGCGGGAGCCCCGCACGACTACGTGATGGAGCTGCGCAAGCGCCCCTGCTGACCCGCGCGGCGCGCTGTCGGCGCCCGTTCCGGCGTCCGCCGACGACCTGCGGGGACGTTCGGCGGAAACAACAAGACAACGATCGCAAACCCGTGACCATCAACATCTACGCGCGTAGGCCCTGAGCGGCTACCCTCATGCGCGTGAACGCATCTCTTCTTCCGGACGACATCCAGGGCGACCCCTACTCCGCCGCCGACGCCGCCGCCGTGCGCCTGCGGGAACTCTCGGGCGCCGAGACCCACGACGTCGCCCTCGTGATGGGCTCGGGCTGGGCGCCGGCCGTGGATGCCCTCGGCGACCCCGCGGCCGAGTTCCCGGTCACCGAGCTGCCGGGTTTCCCGCCGCCGGCGGTCGAGGGTCACGGCGGCAAGGTCCGCTCGTACCAGATCGGTGACAAGCGCGCCCTCGTGTTCCTGGGCCGCACCCACTACTACGAGGGCCGCGGGGTCGCCGCCGTCGCGCACGGCGTCCGTACGGCCGTGGCCGCCGGCTGCAAGACCATCGTGCTGACCAACGGCTGCGGTGGTCTGCGCGAGGGCATGCGCCCCGGGCAGCCCGTCCTGATCAGCGACCACATCAACCTGACGGCCGCGTCCCCGATCGTCGGCGCGAACTTCGTCGACCTGACGGACCTGTACTCGCCGCGGCTGCGCGCCCTGTGCAAGGAGATCGACGCGACGCTCGAAGAGGGCGTGTACGCGCAGTTCCCCGGGCCGCACTACGAGACGCCGGCCGAGATCCGCATGGCCCGGGCCATCGGGGCGGACCTGGTCGGGATGTCGACCACCCTCGAGGCCATCGCCGCGCGCGAGGCCGGCGCGGAGGTGCTCGGGATCTCCCTCGTGACCAACCTCGCCGCCGGTATGACCGGCGAGCCGCTCAACCACGAGGAGGTGCTCCAGGCGGGTCGCGACTCGGCGACGCACATGGGAGCGCTCCTCAACCAGGTCCTGGACCGGCTGTAGCGTTCCGCCCCCGCCGCTCCTGCCCCTTCCCGTCACTTCCCCGAGGGCTCCGGCAGCCCCCGGGGACGGAAGGGCAGGAGCGGCGGGGGCGAAGAATTCCGGGCTCGGGGTACACCCACACGTACGACGAACGAAAAGAGGTCGACCCTCGTGCAGGACGAACTCATCGCGCAGGCCGAGGCATGGCTCGCCGAGGACCCCGACGCGGACACCCGTGAGGAACTCGCCAAGCTCATCGACGCCGAGGACACCGCGGAGCTCACCGCACGCTTCAGCGGCACCCTCCAGTTCGGCACGGCGGGCCTGCGCGGCGAACTGGGCGCCGGCCCGATGCGCATGAACCGCTCGGTCGTCATCCGCGCCGCCGCCGGTCTCGCCGCGTACCTGAAGGCGAAGGGACAGACGGGCGGCCTGGTCGTCATCGGCTACGACGCCCGCCACAAGTCCGCCGACTTCGCGCGCGACACCGCCGCGGTCATGACGGGCGCCGGCCTGCGCGCCGCCGTACTCCCCCGGCCCCTCCCGACCCCCGTCCTCGCGTACGCCATACGGCATCTGGGCGCGGTGGCGGGCGTCGAGGTGACGGCCAGCCACAACCCCCCGCGCGACAACGGCTACAAGGTCTACCTCGGCGACGGGTCCCAGATCGTCCCCCCGGCGGACGCCGGGATCGCCGCCGAGATCGCCGCGGTGGCGCGCCTCGCCGACGTCCCGCGCCCGGACTCCGGCTGGGAGACCCTCGACGACGGCGTCCTGAACGCCTACCTGGCCCGCACGGACGAGGTGCTGGCCCCCGGCTCGCCCCGGATCGCACGCACCGTCTACACGGCGATGCACGGCGTCGGCAAGGAGACCCTGCTCGCGGCGTTCGCGCGGGCCGGTTTCCCCGCGCCGGTCCTCGTGGCCGAGCAGGCCGAGCCGGACCCGGACTTCCCCACGGTCGCGTTCCCGAACCCGGAGGAGCCGGGCGCGATGGACCTGGCCTTCGCGAAGGCCCGCGAGACCGACCCCGACCTGATCATCGCGAACGACCCCGACGCGGACCGCTGCGCCGCGGCCGTCAAGGACGGCGCCGGGGACTGGCGCATGCTGCGCGGCGACGAGGTGGGCGCCCTCCTCGCGGCGCACCTGGTCCGCCGGGGCGTGCGGGGCACCTTCGCGGAGTCGATCGTCTCGTCGTCCCTCCTCGGCCGGATCGCCGGGAAGGCGGGTCTGCCGTACGAGGAGACCCTGACGGGCTTCAAGTGGATCGCCCGGGTGGAGGGCCTGCGGTACGGCTACGAGGAGGCGCTGGGCTACTGCGTCGACCCCGAGGGCGTACGGGACAAGGACGGCATCACGGCGGCCCTCCTGATCACGGAGCTGGCCTCCGAGCTCAAGGCGGACGGCCGCTCGCTCCTCGACCTCCTGGACGACCTCGCCGTGGAGCACGGTCTGCACGCCACCGACCAGCTCGCGGTCCGGGTGGACGACCTGTCGCTGATCACGGACGCGATGCGCCGCCTGCGCGAACAGCCCCCGACGCGGCTCGCGGGTCTGCCCGTCACCCGCTCCGAGGACCTCACCCTCGGGACGGACAGGCTGCCGCCCACGGACGGGCTGCGCTACACGCTGGACGGCGCCCGCGTCATCGTCCGCCCCAGCGGTACGGAGCCGAAGCTGAAGTGCTACCTGGAGGTCGTGGTGCCGGTGAGCACCCACGAGGGCCTTCCGGCGGCGCGCGCGAAGGCGGCGGAGCTGCTGGCGGCGGTCAAGCGGGACCTGTCGGCGGCGGCGGGCATCTGACGGCCGGCGTCACCCGAGGGGCCCGACGGGTGTCCGCCGCCGCGGACACCCGCCGGTACCTCCGGTCCGGGACGGTCCCCGGCCGCCTGCCGGGGGACGGCCGTCAGAGGCCGTACCGGCTCTTCAGGTGGCGCCAGAAGTCCCGGAACATCCACTTGTCGAACTCGGTGATCTGGGCGGCGCTGCCCGCCTTCATGAGGAAGCAGCACTGGCCGGTCGGGGACCAGTCGTAGAAGTCGTCCAGCCCGAAGGTGTGGCCGACCTCGTGCAGGTAGATGTGGATGTTCTCCTGCGCCAGGGCGTTCGTGAAGTACTCCTGGCCGACGCGCTGGCCCCAGTCGCCGCCCGCGCCGCCCTGGAAGCCCTTGGTGAGCCAGAGGGACTGGTCGTAGTGGCGGGCCGCGCCGCCCGGACAGCGGGAGTAGTTGCCGTCCTGGTGGAAGAAGCGGCCGCAGTCGGGTGCGCACTGCGGGGCGCCTGCGCCGTCGAGGTTTCCGGCGTAGATGTCGACGGAGTTGTCGGTCCACTGGAGTGTGGAGCGGTTCTTCACCGCCCAGCCGACGATGTTGACCGGCACGTCGGTGTACGGCCAGGCGTTGTGGCCCTTGCCGTTCTCGACCATGGCGGACATCCACTTGCCGAACTGCTTCTTCAGCGCGGTGTGGACCCGGTCGCGCAGGGCCGCGCTGACCGGGGCGTCGGACTCCCAGCGCACGCAGTAGTTGACGCTTCCCCGGTTGGCCATGACCTGGTCCCAGCCGTAGTTGCGGAAGCCGTAGAGGTTCGGGTAGGTCGACGAGACGTGGTTCCACACCTCGCCCAGCGGCTGTACCAGGTTCGCGGGCGGGTTCCACTCCTCGGCGGCCTGCGCCGGGGACGCCGTCGTGGTGGGGGCGACGACCAGGGCGATCAGGGCGGCGAGCAGGGTGGCCAGACGCGCCAAGAGTCTGTGCACGGTGAACTCCCTTGGTGGGGGACGGGATTTCACCTCCTGGTCGCCGCCGGTCCCCTCTCGGGTTGCCCGCCGCGCATGAGCGACTTCCGCGGCGGCCCGCCGACCGATGCCGGCAGACCGCTCGTGACCCGGGAACGCGCCCGGACCGGGGCCCGTCAGCCCAGCACGACCAGCAACGCCGCCCACACCAGGGCCAGCACCACGGCCAGCGGCCAGAGCGGGCGGCCGCGTTCGGGGACGGTGCTCTCGCCGGTGGGCCGCAGCGCGGGGTCCGTGCGCATGGCCGACAGCTCGGCCGCCATCGCGTCGTACGGGTGGACCAGGCCCTGGCGTCGCTCGAACCAGGCCCAGCGCGGCGCCGCGACCGACCAGTCGTCGTCCCGCCAGCGGAGCTTCAGCTCGAAGGACCGGCGGCGGACGGAGCGGATGTCGTCCCAGGGCACGTGCCGGGGGCCGCCCAGTCCGGTGACCCACAGGCCCGAGCGGTCCGCCGTGATGCGCCAGGCGAGCTTCACGGGGACGCGGACGGCCCCGTAGAGGCCGAGCGCGACGACGAGGGCCAGCTTCCAGAGCGACAGCTCCGACCCGGTGATGCCGGACCAGGCGAGCCAGCCGCCCCACTGCACGAGCAGCGCGGCGGCCACCCAGTCCAGCCAGCCCGCACGCCAGCGGCGCACCGGGGCGGGGACGCGGTCCACGACCGACTCCCTCGCCTGCTCGGCCAGTTGGCGGCTCTGCTCCTCGCGGGCCTTCTCCTTGGCGATGCGCCGGGCGCCGGCGCCCGGCGACAGGGGCCGGACCCCTCCCGCCGACCACTCCGCCAGCGGCGGCTGGTCGGGGTCCTCGTCGGCGCTGAGGACCACGACCTCGGCGCCGTCGAAGGGGGCGCCGTAGAGGACGGCCTCGCGGACCGGGCCGGGGGTGTCGTCGTCGGCCGCGTCGAGGAGCCGCTCCAGTTCCTCGTCGGCCTCCTCGCCGGCGGCGTCCGGTCCGTCGTCGCCGTCGGCGGCGTCGTCGTCCTCCTCCTCGTCACCGTCGTACGACGTCAGGTCCACGGTGAACAGCGGCCGGAGCGCCGCGAGGTCGTCCGACGCGTACACCTCCGTGGTGCCCTGCGCGTCGTCGCGTACGAGGACGCGCAGGACGGGTGCGGGGGTTCGCCGCAGCGCGACGGCCCGGCGGCGGCCGAGCCACGCCGAGGCGATGGCGGTCACGCCGAGCCCTGCCAGGTAGAAGGCCAGGACCCAGGAGACCCGGCGGTCGTCGCCCGTGCCCCACAGCCCGGCGGTGGCGCCGGTGAGCACTCCGAGCGCGAGCACGACGACGCCGAGCGGGAGCAGGAAGCGGCCGCGCAGCACCTTCGCGTCCGCGTCAGGAGTCCGCGCCGTGCCGTCTTCGGCGGCGTCCAGCGCCTGGTCGATCTGTGCGCCGCGGGCCCGCAGGCGTACGGCGACGACGGCCCAGGAGACCACCACGACGAACGCCACGACGGCGGTCACGACCCACGGCTGCGACGGTGCCTCCAGCGCGAGCGCGAGGAGCAGCGCGGGCGCTCCGGCCCAGACCAGTTCGGGCCGCGCGAGCACCCACAGGACGTACACCGCGAAGCCCGCCGCGACGAACGGCCACAGTCCGCCGAGCATCGCGGCCCAGGCGCCCGCGCAGAACGCGAGGGTGGTCACGGCGCCGGCGATCGACCTGCGCACCCGCAGGAACGTCCAGCGCGGCGGGAGCGCGGCCGACCAGCCCGCCGCCCGCCCGGACGTCCAGTCCCGGCAGTCGTCGGGTATCGCTGCCGCGGGCAGCCGCAGCGGCTCGTCGTACGACACATGCACTCCTGGATCGCGTGGGAACGCCGGTGGCGGCACCGGCGCGGCACTGGTGACAGTAGCGACCGAAACGCGCCGCCCCGACCGGCGGACGCCCCTGCCCCGACGGAGGTGCCACCCTCTCGTACGGCCGAACGTGCCCATCGCCTCAAGCCCGGCGCGTCGATCCCCGGGACGTCCCGCCGCCGGCGCGCGTTTCCCGGTGGTGCGGAGCGGGGCCCGGGGTCAGCCCACGGCCAGCAGGATCGCCAGCAGCACGGCTCCGGCCGCGGCGGGTCCCACGACCTCGTAGGCCCACCGCACCGACACCTCTCCCTGGGCCCGCGGATCCTTGCCGCGGGCGTCCATCAGCTCGCGCAGCTCGTGCATGGTCTGGTCGCTCTGGGCGCGTACGGGCCCGTCGTGCGCGGGTGAGGGGTGGCGGGGCCGTCCGCCGCGGGTGGCCGCCGCGTCACCCCTGGCCTCCTTGCGGGCCGCCCTCTTGCGGGCGCGCAGGGAGACCGGCACGGCCCACACCTGGTACTTGGTGCCGGCCGTGTCGAGCACCTCGTTCGAGTAGCCGGACCTGAACGCCTCGACCGTCCCCCAGGGCATGACGATCACCCGGAAGGGGTTACGGATGCGCAGCCGCTGTTCGTTCGCGTACACGGCCGGGCGCAGCGTGAAGGCGGCGACCAGCGGGACGAGCAGGAGCAGCGTGGCCAGCGCCAGCCACGGCGCCCGGCCCTCGCCCGTGACCAGCGCGTCGATGCCGAGCCAGCCCGCGATCGCGAGCAGCAGCACACCGCCCGCGACGCCGGAGGGCGACCGGTAGACCCGGTCCTTGAACTGGGGTTCCGGTGTTTCCGGTGCGGGTGGCTGGTGGTCCGGGGTCGTCATGGTGCCGATTCTGCCCGACGCCGTCGGACGCGCTCGTGGGCGGTGCCCCGCAGGGGTCGTACGCCGGGCTGCGGGCCGCCGCCGGGAGGAAGGAGGGGCGGAAAGGCGGGGCGGAAAGGCGGGACAGCGGGACGAGCACCGGGGCTGTACAGCCGCTACGCGCGTAGATATGCTCGTCTGGTGACCATGCCCACCACTGCAACCTCCGCCGCCGCTGAACGCGCGGGAGGTACACCCAGCGCTCACGCACTCACGGACGTGGCCGCGTCGGACAGCACGCTGCGCCGCTTCCTCCACGGGCTGCCCGGCGTCGACACGGTCGGCCTGGAGGCGCGCGCCGCCTCGCTCGGCACCCGTTCGATCAAGACGACCGCCAAGGCGTACGCCATCGACCTCGCCATCTCGATGGTCGACCTGACGACGCTGGAAGGCGCGGACACCCCGGGCAAGGTCCGGGCGCTCGGCGTCAAGGCCGTCCACCCGGACCCCACGGACCGCACGGCCCCGACCACCGCCGCCGTCTGCGTCTACCCCGACATGGTGACCACCGCGAAGGAGGCCGTCGCCGGTTCCGGCGTGAAGGTCGCCTCCGTCGCGACCGCCTTCCCGGCCGGCCGCGCCGCGCTCGACGTGAAGCTCGCCGACGTGCGGGACGCGGTCGCCGCGGGCGCCGACGAGATCGACATGGTCATCGACCGCGGGGCGTTCCTCGCGGGCCACTACGCGAAGGTGTACGACGAGATCGTCGCCGTGAAGGAGGCCTCGGGCGCCGCCCGCCTGAAGGTCATCTTCGAGACCGGCGAGCTGTCGACGTACGACAACATCCGGCGTGCGAGCTGGCTCGGCATGCTGGCGGGCGCGGACTTCATCAAGACGTCGACGGGCAAGGTCGCGGTCAACGCCACGCCCGCGAACACCCTGCTCATGCTGGAGGCCGTCCGCGACTTCCGCGCGCAGACCGGCGTCCAGGTCGGCGTGAAGCCGGCCGGCGGCATCCGCACCACGAAGGACGCCGTCAAGTTCCTGGTCCTGGTCAAGGAGACCGCGGGCGAGGACTGGCTGGACAACCACTGGTTCCGCTTCGGCGCGTCCTCGCTCCTGAACGACCTGCTGATGCAGCGTCAGAAGCTGGCCACCGGCCGCTACTCCGGCCCCGACTACGTGACGGTGGACTGATCACCATGGCTTCCGTATTTGAGTACGCACCGGCTCCCGAGTCGCGGTCGGTCGTCGACATCGCCCCTTCCTACGGCCTGTTCATCGACGGCGAGTTCGTGGAGGCGGCGGACGGCAGGGTCTTCAAGACCGTCTCGCCGTCCACCGAGGAGGTCCTCTCCGAGGTCGCCCAGGCGGGCGCCGAGGACGTCGACCGTGCGGTGAAGGCCGCCCGCACGGCCTTCGGGAAGTGGTCCGCGCTGCCCGGCTCCGAGCGCGCCAAGTACCTCTTCCGCATCGCCCGGATCATCCAGGAGCGCAGCCGCGAACTGGCCGTCCTGGAGACCCTGGACAACGGGAAGCCCATCAAGGAGACGCGCGACGCGGACCTCCCCCTGGTGGCCGCGCACTTCTTCTACTACGCGGGCTGGGCCGACAAGCTCGACCACGCGGGCTTCGGCACGAACCCCGCGCCCCTCGGCGTCGCGGGCCAGGTCATCCCCTGGAACTTCCCGCTCCTGATGCTGGCGTGGAAGATCGCCCCGGCGCTCGCGACGGGCAACACGGTCGTCCTGAAGCCCGCGGAGACCACTCCCCTGTCGGCGCTGTTCTTCGCGGACATCTGCCGCCAGGCGGGCCTGCCCAGGGGCGTCGTCAACATCCTTCCCGGATACGGGGACGCGGGCGCGGCCCTCGTCGAGCACCCCGACGTGAACAAGGTGGCCTTCACCGGTTCGACCGCGGTCGGCAAGGCCATCGCACGCCAGGTGGCCGGCACGCGGAAGAAGGTCACGCTCGAACTCGGCGGCAAGGGCGCGAACATCGTCTTCGACGACGCGCCCATCGACCAGGCCGTCGAGGGCATCGTCACGGGCATCTTCTTCAACCAGGGCCAGGTCTGCTGCGCAGGCTCCCGCCTCCTGGTCCAGGAGTCGATCCAGGACGAGCTGCTGGACTCCCTCAAGCGCAGGCTCTCGACCCTGCGCCTGGGCGACCCGCTCGACAAGAACACCGACATCGGCGCGATCAACTCGGCCGAGCAGCTCTCACGCATCACCACACTCGTCGAGCGCGGCGAGGCCGAGGGCGCCGAGCGCTGGTCCCCGTCCTGCGAACTGCCGTCCTCCGGATACTGGTTCGCCCCGACGCTCTTCACGAACGTCACCCAGGCGCACACCGTCGCCCGCGACGAGATCTTCGGCCCGGTGCTGTCCGTCCTGACCTTCCGGACGCCGGACGAGGCGGTCGCGAAGGCCAACAACAGCCAGTACGGCCTGTCGGCGGGCATCTGGACCGAGAAGGGTTCCCGGATCCTGGCGGTCGCGAACAAGCTGCGCGCGGGTGTCGTCTGGTCCAACACGTTCAACAAGTTCGACCCGACCTCGCCGTTCGGCGGCTACAAGGAGTCGGGCTACGGCCGCGAGGGCGGCCGTCACGGCCTGGAGGCGTACCTCGATGTCTGAGAAGCCGAAGAACACCGAGAAGGCAGAGCGGCAGCGCCTGAGTGTCTTCAAGACCTACAAGCTGTACGTCGGCGGGAAGTTCCCGCGTTCCGAGAGCGGCCGGGTGTACGAGGTGACCGACTCGAAGGGCACGTGGCTGGCCAACGCGCCGCGCGCGAGCCGCAAGGACGCCCGTGACGCGGTCGTCGCCGCCCGCAAGGCGTTCGGCGGCTGGTCCGGCGCGACCGCGTACAACCGCGGTCAGATCCTCTACCGCGTCGCGGAGATGCTGGAGGGCCGCAGGAGCCAGTTCGTCCACGAGGTCGCGGGCGCCGAGGGCCTGTCGAAGGCGAAGGCCGCCGAGCAGGTCGAGGCGGCGATCGACCGCTGGGTCTGGTACGCGGGCTGGACCGACAAGATCGGCCAGGTGGTCGGCGGCGGGAACCCGGTGGCGGGCCCGTTCTTCAACCTCTCGACCCCCGAGCCGACGGGCGTGGTGACGGTCCTGGCTCCCCAGGAGTCGTCCTTCCTGGGGCTGGTCTCGGTGATCGCCCCGGTGATCGCGACCGGTAACACGGCGGTCGTGATCGCGAGCGAGAGGTCCCCGCTCCCCGCCCTGTCGCTGGGCGAGGTGCTGGCGACCTCGGACCTCCCCGGTGGCGTGGTCAACATCCTGTCCGGCGGTACGGCGGAGATCGCGGCCCCGCTGGCCGCGCACCAGGACGTCAACGCGATCGACCTGGCCGGCGCCGACGAGGCACTCGCGAAGGAACTGGAGATCGCGGCCGCGGACAACCTCAAGCGGGTCGTCCGTCCACAGCCTGTGGATTACTTCGGCGCGCCGGGCATCGAGCGCCTCACGGCCTTCCTGGAGACGAAGACGGTCTGGCACCCGACGGGTGCGCTGGGCGCGTCCGGCTCCTCGTACTGAGCCCGCCGGCCCGCAGCAGGAGACCGGCCGGGTCACGGCGTCGTACGTGACCCGCCGGGCTCACCGGGCCGTAGGCGCCCTGTCGGGCCGCGGCCGAGGCCAGGGATCCCGACCTGTGTTCCAGGGGTCCCGTCCGACGGGAGAGCCGCGCTTCCCCTCCGTCCGGGGGAAGCGCGGCTCTCTCTTGCGTGTCGCGTGAGGACCGCGGTTCAGCGCAGCAGTCCCGTCGCCGGTCCCAGCACGGGAACACTGCCAAGCGACTGCGCCTGCGCGACCGGCGCCGTCAGCATGGTCGTCGCCAGCGGCGGGAAGTCGGCCACCTGGGTGGCGAGTCCGTTGTCGAGCGGATCGACGCCCGTGCCCGCCAGCGGGTTGGGCTTCAGCCCCGCGACCGGCCCGGTCACGTATCCGACGGTCCCGGTCAGCGCCTGGAGACCGGCCTGCGGGTCGATGTTGCCCATGGAGGTGGGCCGGGTGCGGACCACGTCCAGGACCGGGTCGGTGTCCGCGACCGCCGAGGCCGCACCCGCGCCCACCGCGATGCCCGCGGTCGTGAGGGCCAGCAACGCGCGCCGGGCGGTCGGGTTCTGGGAGGCCGAGTGTCGTGCCATCGCTGCTGCCACCTTCTGATGCGCAAAGTAATCAGGACGACACGAAGGGTAGTTGAGGTGTGACGCGCACTCCAAAGGCGACCCGCGGGGTCGGCCCGGAGCCTCGGATGCCGCACACTGGTGTCTCGTGAGTTCCCCTCTCCCGATACGCGCCCGCGTCGTGCTGCTGTGCGGCCCCTCCGGCTCCGGCAAGTCCCTCCTCGCGGCCCGCTCCGGCCTTCCGGTGCTGCGGCTCGACGACTTCTACAAAGAGGGCGACGACCCCACACTGCCGCAGGTGGCGGGCAGTTCGGACATCGACTGGGACCACCCGCTGTCGTGGGACGCGGACGGGGCCCTCGCCGCGCTCTCGCAGCTGTGCGCGACAGGGCGTACGAGCGTTCCGGTGTACGACATCTCCCTGAGCGCGCGGACCGGCTCGGAGGACGTCGACTTCACGGGGGCGCCGGTCTTCATCGCCGAGGGCATCTTCGCGGCGGAGATCGTGGAGCGGTGCCGGGAGGCCGGGGTCCTCGCCGACGCGCTGTGCCTCAGCCGGGGAGCGGTGACCACGTTCCGCCGCCGGTTCCTGCGGGATCTGCGCGAGGGCCGCAAGTCCGTGCCGTTCCTGCTGCGGCGGGGCTGGCGGCTGATGCGGGACGAGCGGTCGATCGTGGCCCGGCAGACCGCACTCGGCGCCCACGCCTGCGATCGGGACGAGGCGCTGGAGCGGCTCGCCGACGCGTCGCGCTCCACGCGGGAGGTCATCGGTGACGTCCGGGTGCCCGGGAGTCCGCCGCGCCCCGCCGCAAAGCCGCACGACGTCACCGCCCCGCACTCCTAGCCGGAAACGCCGCGCGGCCGGGCCCGCGAAGCCGAACCGCCCCCGGACGCACAGAGAAGCGGGACCGTACGGGCCCCCCGGCCCCTGCGGTCCCGCTTCTCCTGGTGCTCCCCCGTGTGCTTCCCCCGCGGCCCCCCGGCCCCGGTGGTTCCCCCCGGTGGTGCTCCCCCCCGTACTGCCCGCCGCCTCCCCCGAAGTGGCGGGCCTCCCCCGTGCTGTCCGGCACCTCCCCCGAAGTGACGGACTTCCCCCGTGCTGTCCGCCGCCTCCCCCCGGAGTGACGGACATCCCCCCAGCCTTCAGGCGACTAGCTCGCCGAAGGACTCCTCCTCGTCACGGCCGAAGCTGAGGACGTCGTCCTCGCGCAGCCGGCGGAGCGACCGCCAGATGCTGGACTTCACCGTGCCGACACTGATGTCGAGGATCGCCGCGATCTCCGGGTCCGTGCGGCCCTCGTAGTAACGGAGGACCAGCATGGTGCGCTGGAGTTCCGGCAGCCGGGCGAGCGCCTGCCACAGGACCGCGCGCAGCTCCGTGCCGCGCATCGCGTCCGTGTCGCCGGCCGTCTCCGGCAGCTCCTCGGTCGGGTACTCGTTCAGCTTGCGGCGGCGCCACGCGCTGATGTGCAGATTGGTCATCGTGCGGCGGAGGTAGCCCCCGACCGCGGCCTTGTCGCTGATCCGGTCCCACGCCCGGTACGTCGAGAACAGTGCGCTCTGCAGCAGGTCCTCGGCCTCGAAGCGGTCGCCGGTCAGGTGGTAGGCGGTTGCGTACAGGGAGGCGCGGCGCTCCTGGACGTAGGCGGTGAACTCCGCCTCCGACACCGAGCGACGCTCCCCCGTGACCTCCCCGTACGCTGCCCCCGTTCCCCCGTGGGCAACCCCCGTACCGCTTCCCCCCGCATGTGCGTCAACCACCGTCATGTACGACCCGGTGTGCTGACGCCCGGTGCCGCGAGCGCACCCCCGCCCGCTCACGGCACCGGACTTCTCCGTGCTCCTCGTGACGTCGTGGAGCCGCGTGACAACTGCGCCAGTACTGGTGCTGTGCAGCGTGTTCATCTCGCGCCCCCCGTCGTGGAGTTCCGGTGTTCGGTACTTCGCTGTGGTGCTTCCTTGCTTGTGACGAGAAGCTTGCCGGGGCCACTTCATGACCGTGTCCGCCGACTGTCACAGGCCTGTCACAGGGGCTCGTCCCAGGCACCTCACAGACCGATCACAGAGAAGCGTCGTACGGCTACTCACGGCACACGCGCCACGCACTCGTACGCGGGACATGTGTGGGAGCGCTCCAACAGTCGATTCCCGCCCATGTCATGGGACAGAATGACGTCCGTGCCTTCCCTGTTGCTGATCGAGGACGACGACGCCATCCGGACGGCCCTGGAGCTCTCGCTGACGCGCCAGGGACACCGGGTGGCCACCGCTGCCACCGGCGAGGACGGTCTGAAGCTGCTGCGCGAGCAACGGCCCGATCTGATCGTCCTCGACGTGATGCTGCCGGGCATCGACGGATTCGAGGTGTGCCGGCGCATCCGCCGGACGGACCAACTGCCCATCATCCTGCTGACCGCGCGCAGCGACGACATCGACGTCGTGGTCGGACTGGAGTCCGGCGCCGACGACTATGTCGTGAAACCCGTGCAGGGGCGGGTGCTCGACGCCCGCATCCGGGCCGTGCTGCGGCGCGGCGAGCGCGAGGCGAACGACGCGGCGACGTTCGGTTCGCTGGTCATCGACCGTGCCGCGATGACCGTGACGAAGAACGGCGAGGACCTGCAGCTGACGCCCACCGAGCTGCGGCTGCTGCTGGAGCTGAGCCGCCGGCCGGGGCAGGCACTGTCCCGCCAGCAGCTGCTGCGGCTGGTGTGGGAGCACGACTACCTCGGCGACTCGCGGCTCGTCGACGCGTGTGTGCAGCGGCTGCGCGCGAAGGTGGAGGACGTGCCGTCCTCGCCGACGCTGATCCGTACCGTGCGCGGCGTCGGCTACCGGCTGGACAATCCTCAGTGACCAAACCGCAGGACAAGCTCCGCGGCTGGGCGGCGGCCCGCCGGACGGTCATGGCGGGGCTGCGCTTCACCAGTCTTCGGCTGCGCCTGGTCGTGGTGTTCGGGCTCGTCGCGCTGACCGCCGCCGTGTCGGCGTCCGGGATCGCGTACTGGCTCAACCGCGAGGCCGTCCTCACCCGTACGCAGGACGCGGTGCTCGGTGACTTCCAGCAGGCGATGCAGACCCGCGCCAGCACGCTGCGGCCGCATCCCACGCAGGAGGAACTGCAGCGCGCCGCCGGGCAGATGGCGAACAGCAGCCAGCGTTTCAGTGTCCTGCTGATCGCCGAGGACGAGAACGGCGAGACCGTGCGCGGGAACTCCGACCTGGACACCTTCACGCTGGAGGACGTACCAGAGTCCCTGCAGAAGGCGGTGAACAAGGAGCAGGAGCTCTCCTCGAACAACAAGTACGCGTACCACCTGTACTGGCAGCGGACCGTGCAGGGCGACAAGCCGTATCTGGTGGGCGGCGCGAAGGTGATCGGCGGCGGGCCGACCGGGTACATGCTCAAGTCGCTGGAGCCGGAGGCCAAGGACCTCAACTCGCTCGCCTGGTCGCTGGGGATCGCGACCGGGCTCGCGCTGATCGGCTCGGCGCTGCTGGCGCAGGCCGCGGCGACGACCGTCCTGAAGCCGGTGCACCGCCTCGGCACCGCCGCCCGGCGGCTCGGCGAGGGCAAACTCGACACCCGGCTGCGGGTGTCGGGCACGGACGAACTGGCCGACCTGGCACGGACGTTCAACCGTACGGCGGAGGCACTGGAGAAACGGGTCGCGGACATGAGCTCCCGCGACGAGGCGTCCCGGCGGTTCGTGGCGGACATGTCGCACGAGCTGCGGACCCCGCTGACCGCGATCACCGCCGTGACCGAGGTGCTGGAGGAGGAGCTCGACGCCGAGACCGGCAGTGTCGACCCCATGATCGAGCCCGCGGTGCGGCTCGTCGTCAGCGAGACCCGGCGGCTGAACAACCTGGTGGAGAACCTGATGGAGGTCACCCGCTTCGACGCGGGCACCGCCCGGCTCGTCTCCGACACCGTCGACATCGCCGACCAGATCACCGCGTGCATCGACGCGCGCGCCTGGCTGGACGCGGTGGAACTGGACGCCCCGCGCGGCATCATGGCGCACATCGACCCGCGCCGCCTGGACGTCATCCTGGCGAACCTCATCGGCAACGCCCTCAAGCACGGCGGTTCCCCGGTGCGCGTGTGCGTACGGGAGGAGGGCGCCGACCTGGTCATCGAGGTCCAGGACCACGGCCCCGGCATCCCGGAGGACGTCCTGCCGCACGTCTTCGACCGCTTCTACAAGGCGAGCGCATCCCGGCCCCGCTCCGAGGGCAGCGGCCTCGGCCTGTCCATCGCGCTGGAGAACGCCCACATCCACGGGGGTGAGATCACCGCCGCGAACTCGCCGAAGGGCGGCGCCGTCTTCACCCTGCGCCTGCCGCTCGACTCGTCCGAGCCGAAGGACCCGGAGAACCCGGGGGCGGACGACGAGGACCGGGCCGGCATCGACGCCGGCCGCACCGAGGGGGGCGTGTGATGTCCGTACGCGACGCATGGGGCATACGCGCGGCGCGTGCCGTCCGCACGACGGGGGCGGCCCGTCCGGCGCGGGCCGTGCGCCGGACGCCGCGCGGGGCCCGGCTGGCGCTCGCCGTGCCGCTGCTCGCCGTGGCCTTGGCCGGGTGCGGGATACGCGCCACGGAGGTGCCGACCGACTTCGGGCCCGCGCCCTCCCGGGTGCCGTGCGCGCTGACCGGCCCCGACGACGGCACGCAGTCCTCGCGCGGCATCCTCGTCCAGGTCTTCCTCCTCTGCTCCTCCCAGCTCGCGCCGGTCGACCGGACCGTACGCATCGAGGCCGGGCCCGCCGAGACGGACCGGGTGCGCGCCGCGCAGGCCCTGCTCGACGAGCTGTCCGCCCGTCCGTCGGACGCCGAACGGCAGGCGAACTACTCGACGGGCGTGCCGAAGGGCCTGTCGGTGGGTGGCCCGGAGCGTGCCGACCCGGCGGACGCCCTGCGTCTGAGCACGGCGCCCGCGGACCTGACGTCGTACGCCCTGGCGCAGATCATCTGCACCTTCAGCGACTCGGAGGCCGCCTCCGACGACAGCGCGGTGACCCTGGGCGGCCCCGGCACGGACGCCCCGCGCCGCTACGAGTGCACGCAGGACGTGCGCGACCGCCCGGGCTCACAGACCCCGCCGTCGACGGAGGCCGACGGGGCCTGAGGGCCCCGGCGGGGCCCCGGCGGGGGTCCCGTCTGTGGCGCACGCCTCACACGTGCGGACCAAGCGCCGCCGTCACACGGAACCGATCCTGCCGGTGGTCGCGTCTTGGGGTTCGTGCAGCGTCAAGGCTCGAACGGCGGCACCGCCGTGAACCGCGTCCGTGTGACGGGAGGTCTCCTCCTCGTCGCACACCTCGCGCTTGTTGCCTGGTTCACGCTGCGGCCCCTGGACGTGCCCTGGGTGAGCGCGGCGAACCTGCGTCCTTTCGCCAGCATCAGGGCCGATCTGACCATGGGCCCCGAGGCGGCCGCCCGCGCCATCGGCAAGGGCCTGCTGCTGCTCGCCCCGCTCGGGGTGCTGCTGCCCATGGCGGGCGGCAGACTCGTCGTCTCCCCGCTGCTGTCCCTGCTGCGCACGGTCGCCGCCGGAGCACTGCTGTCGATGGCCATCGAACTCCTGCAGACCGGGGTGCCGGGCCAGGTCGTGGACGTCGACTCGCTGCTGCTGAACACCGTGGGTGTGGCGCTGGCCCACCTCGCCGTGGTGCCCGCCGCCCGGGCCGTGCTGCGCCGCCGGGCCGCGACACGCAACCGGGCCGCCGCGCTGCGTCTGAGGGCCGCGGCGGAGGAGGCGGCTCAGGGTCTGACCCCGACGATTCCCAGGGTCGGTATCGCCCCGTAGAGCGACGCTTTGCCCCCTTCGTGTCAGTACGTTGGATGTCAGACGAGGCGACCGCACAGGAAGCCCCGGCCCACCCGACGACGCTCACGAAGGAGCCGCAATGAACCGCCTTGCCCGCCCCACCGACGGCCGCATGATCGGCGGAGTGTGCGCCGCGCTGGCTCGGCGCTTCGGCACCTCCGCGACCACGATGCGGGTCGTCTTCCTGGTGTCCTGCCTGCTGCCGGGCCCGCAGTTCCTGCTCTACATAGCGCTGTGGATCCTCTTCCCCTCCGAGGGCAAGGCGGCCCGTCCGGCCTGGTGACCACACGCACGGACGCCGATGGGGCGCACCCGACCGGGGGTGCGCCCCATCGGCGCGTACGAGGACGGTGCGGGAGCCCGCTCAGCCCAGCGGAATCCCGTTCACCGGCAGACCGTGCGTGGGCAGACCCTGGACCGGCAGACCGCCGAGCAGACCGGCGACCGGCGCGGCGGGACCCTCGGCGAGGAGGTTCGCGACGGCCGGCTGGGCGGCGGCGACGCCACTGCCGAGCGCGTTCTGCCCCTGGGCGAGCGACTCGCCCGCGCCGGGCAGGGTCTTGGTGACCCCGTCCACCGGCAGCGCGCTGGTGACGGTGCCGAGCGCCGGGACGGCGTCCGGGACCGCCGGGGCCGCGTTGGCGGCGCCGGCGCCGGCGGCGGCGAAGGCGGCACCGAGAGCGGCGACACCGAGGGTCTTGGCAGCAGACTGCTTCATCTTCGTCCTTGCATGCTGTGACGGGGATTCGAGCGGTCCGAAACGGTAATCACGTGCGAGCTCGCCCCGCAAACATCGAAAAGCGGCCGGGTCGTCATCACCCGGCCGCTTCCCGCGCTTCGAATTCAGCCCTCTCCGCCCACAGAACCGCTGGTGGAGACGGTCTGCTGGAACAACCATTCGGACTTCAGCTCGGCATAGCCGGGCTTGATGACGTCACTGATCATGGCCAGTCGTTCATCGAAAGGAATGAATGCTGATTTCATCGCATTGACTGTGAACCACTGCATGTCGTCGAGCGAATAACCGAAAGCGTCGACAAGGTGCTCGAATTCCCGGCTCATGCTGGTGCCGGACATCAGGCGGTTGTCGGTGTTCACGGTGGCCCGGAAGTGCAGCCGTCGCAGCAGCCCGATGGGGTGCTCGGCGTACGAGTCGGCGGCGCCCGTCTGGAGGTTGGAACTGGGGCACAGCTCCAGGGGGATCCGCTTGTCGCGCACGTACGAGGCGAGGCGGCCCAGTTCCACGGAGCCGTCGTCGCGGACCTGGATGTCGTCGATGATGCGGACGCCGTGGCCCAGCCGGTCGGCACCGCACCACTGGAGGGCCTGCCAGATGGACGGGAGCCCGAAGGCCTCGCCCGCGTGGATCGTGAAGTGGTTGTTCTCCCGCTTCAGATACTCGAAGGCGTCCAGGTGACGGGTGGGCGGGAAGCCCGCCTCGGCGCCCGCGATGTCGAAGCCGACGACTCCGCTGCGGGAGCCGGGGCCGCGGTAGCGGTTGGCGAGTTCGGCGATCTCCAGGGCGCGGGCCGCGTGCCGCATGGCCGTCAGGAGGGCGCCGACACGGATCCGGTGCCCGTTCTCGCGGGCCCGCCGCTCGCCCTCCCGGAAGCCCTCGTTGACGGCCTCGACGACCTCTTCGAGGGTCAGCCCGGCTTCGAGGTGCTGCTCGGGCGCGTACCGCACCTCGGCGTAGACGACGCCGTCCTCGGCGAGGTCCTCGGCGCACTCGGCGGCGACGCGGACCAGTGCCTCACGGGTCTGCATGACGGCGCAGGTGTGCGCGAAGGTCTCCAAGTACCGCTCCAGGGAACCGGAGTCGGCGGCCTCGCGGAACCAGATGCCGAGCTTGTCGGGATCCGTCTCCGGGAGGCCGGAGTAGCCCACGGCACGGGCGAGGTCGACGATCGTCCCGGGGCGCAGACCGCCGTCGAGGTGATCGTGCAGCAGGACCTTCGGCGCCCGGCGGATCTGCTCCGAGCTCGGGGTGTTCTTGGTCTGGCTCGTCATTTCCGCACTCTAACGCCTACGCGCGTAGATCTCGCCTTGTGCGGATCCGTCGATATGTAACGGTGACCGTGTGGACGGATGGCGTACACCATCGCTTCTGACACTGTTCTGTCATGGCACAGCAAGCGACGCCGGTTCGCGCGGCACGGCTGGGGCGGGCACTCGGTACGGAGCCGACGGCGGTGAGCGGCGTGGTGCTGCTGCTGCCGGGCGGCGAGGAGACCTCGGCCCGCAGGCCCTCACCGATGCTGGCGGCCGCGTCCGTACGGGCGTTGGGGCGCCGGCTCAGCCGGGTGGGGCGGGACGAGGGGCTGGTGGTGCACGTGGTGCACTACCGGTTTCGGGGCTGGAACGGCACGGAGGCCCATCTGGCGCGGGACGCCACGTGGGCCGCGGACGAGGTCGTGCGGCGGTACGGGGACGTGCCGGTGTGTCTCGCCGGGGTGGGCATGGGCGGGCGGGCCGCCGTGCACGCGGGAGGCCACACGGCCGTCAACTCGGTGCTGGCGATGGCCCCTTGGCTGCCCGAGGAGGACGTGGCGGCGCCTCCCGAACCGGTGAAGCAGCTGGCGGGGCGGCGGGTGCTGATCGTGCACGGCACCAATGACGCGCGGACCGATCCCGAGTTGTCGTTCCGGCTCGCCGCCCGGGCGAAGAAGGCGAACCGGGACATCTGCCGGTTCGAGGTGCACTCGGACGGGCACGCGCTGCACGCGTTCCGGGACGAGGTGCACGCGCTCGCTGAGGACTTCGTGATGGGGACGCTGTTCGGGCGGGCCTTCGCCCGGCCCGTCGAGGACGCGCTCGCGGCTCCGCCGCCGTTGGGGTTGCGGATGCCGCTCGCCTCCGGCTTCGGGCGGTCCCTTCGCCACTGAGGCGTGCCCCTGACGGGGCGGGGATTGTCGTTGTCTGCCGGCCCGGTGGGGGCTTGGCGCGCCGTTCCCCGCGCCCCTGGTGGGGGCGCGGTATTCAGTCGGGGAGCAGATTGCCTCTCTTGGAGAGGAGGAACTTTTTGAAGGCTGCCACCGGGGGTGTGTCCGGGTGGCCGTCCAGCCAGGCCACGCCGATCTCCCTGGCCGCCCGGGGTGCCGTCACCGTCAGTTCCACAACTCCCGGGCGGGCCACCGCCGGTGGTGGCAGGAGGGCGACTCCCAGGCCCGCCGCCACCAGGCCGCGCAGGGTCTCCGCCTCCTCGCCCTCGAAGGCGATCCTCGGCTTGAAGCCCGCCTCCTGACAGAGGTCGTCCGTGATGCGGCGCATGCCGTAGCCGGGTTCCAGCGTCACGAACGTCTCGTCGGCGGCCTCCGCGAGGCGGACCCGGCGGCGGGAGGCGAGGCGATGGTCGGCGGGGACCACCAGGCGCAGCTTCTGCTCGTCCAGGCGGCGGCCCACCAGGTCGGGCGCGTCCGGGACCGGGGACGTGAGGCAGAGGTCGAGTTCGCCGGAACGCAGGCGCTCGATCATCGCCTCGCCGTAGTTCTGGACGAGACTGAAGCGGACCCGCGGGTGATCGGCACGGAAGGCGCGGATCAGGGCGGGGACCGTCTCGGAGCCCATGGTGTGCAGGAAGCCGAACGCGACCTTGCCGGTGGCCGGGTCCGCGTCGGCCCGCACCTCGTCGGCGGCCCGCTCGATCTCCGCGAGGGCCCGCTCGACGGAAGCGAGGAAGGTACGGCCGGCGGGGGTCAGCGACACCGTGCGGCCACGGCGGGCGAAGAGGTCCACGCCCAGGTCCTGTTCGAGACGGACCATCGCCCGGGACAGCGTCGACTGCGGTACCCCCATCTCCTGCGCGGCCCGCGTGACGTGCTCCATGCGGGCGACCCCGGCGAAGTACGCCAGACGCGGGGCGAGCAGCTTCGACATGCCCGCACTGTCTTCTGTGTCACCGGACGATGACAGGCGACCCTCTGACCTCTGCTGATGCATCACAGGAACGATTATGGCAATTCCATGCATTGGACGGATGAAGGAGAGACTCCTAGGTTCGAGGCATGCCTTCCGCCAGTACCGGGGCGTCCACCACCGTGGCCGCCTCCTCCGCCGCCCTTCCCACCGAAGTCGTTCCCGTCGACACCCGGCTGACCCCGGGCGGACCCGGCTACCGCCGGATGAGCTTCGCGCTCTTCCTCGCCGGTGTCGCGACCTTCGCGCTCCTCTACTCCACGCAGGCCCTTCTCCCTCTGATCTCCGGCGACTTCGGGGTGACGGCGAGCACGGCGAGCTGGACGGTGTCGGCGGCGACCGGCGCACTGGCCCTGTTCGTCCTGCCGCTGAGCGCGCTCTCCGAGCGGTTCGGGCGGCGTACGTTGATGACGGCGTCCCTGGCGATCGCCGTGACCGTGGGGCTGCTGGTGCCCTTCGCCCCCTCGGTCGGCTGGCTGATCGCGCTGCGGGCCGTCCAGGGCGCGGCGCTGGCCGGGCTGCCGGCCTCGGCGACGGCCTACCTGGCGGAGGAGGTCCGTCCGAAGGCACTGATCACCGCCATCGGCCTGTTCGTCGCGGGCAACAGCGTCGGCGGGATGAGCGGCCGCGTCATCACCGGCTGGGTCGCGCAGGAATGGGGCTGGCGGGTCGCCGTCGGGACCATCGGCCTGATCGCGGTGGGCTGCGCGGTGGCCTTCCGGCTGCTGCTCCCGGCGCCGAAGCACTTCACGGCCGGCTCGCTGCGGCCGGCGGTGCTCGCCCGCACCGTCCGCGGCCACCTCGCGAACCCGCTGCTGCGCAGGCTGTACGCGATCGGCGCGCTGTTCATGACGGTGTTCGGCGCCGTCTACACGGTGATCGGCTACCGCCTCACCGAAGCGCCGTTCTCGCTGCCGCAGGGCCTCATCGGCTCGATCTTCCTCGTCTACCTGGTCGGTACGGTCTCGGCGTCGACGGCCGGGAAGCTGGTGGGCCGTCTCGGCCGGCGCGGTGCGCTGTACCTGGCGGGCGGCACGACGACCTCGGGCCTGCTGCTCTCGCTGGCGGACTCCCTGCCGATGGTGCTGCTCGGCCTGGTCCTGATCACCGCGGGCTTCTTCGCGGGCCACGCGGTCGCGTCCTCCTCGGTCAGCCACACCGCCAAGGAGGGGCGCGCGCAGGCCTCGGCGCTGTACCAGTCCGCCTACTACCTGGGCTCCAGTGCGGGCGGCACGCTCGGCGCGGTCGCCTTCCACTCCGGTGGCTGGGCGGGGACGGTGGCACTCGGCCTGCTCGCCGTGATCGGGGTCGTGGCGATCACGGTGGTCGGGTCGCACGCGGCCCGGGCGCAGCGGCGCCTGGTGGCCGTCCACCACTGACGAACCGGGGACCGGTTCGCGAACATACGGGTGCAGGTCAGGACAGTTACTGTCCTGACCTGCACCTTTTGCGGCTCGGGGGGCCATTGTCAGTGGGCTGCGGTAGCTTCCGAAGTGCCGGCGTCGCAATGGGGCGGTGCCGACTGACGGACAGGCCGCAGGGGTGGGTTGGCTATGAGTGACGGCACGGCGACGGTGGAAGACCTCGACGTCCGGCTGGAGAAGCACCGGGTCGAGCTGACGGGGTACTGCTACCGGATGCTCGGCTCGTCCTTCGAGGCCGAGGACGCGGTCCAGGACACGCTGGTGCGCGCCTGGCGCAGCTACGACAAGTTCGAGGGCCGCTCCTCGATGCGTTCGTGGCTGTACCGGATCGCGACGAACGTCTGCCTGGACATGCTGACGGCGGGGAACAAGCGGGCACGGCCCGTGGACCTGACGGACTCGACCCCTCTCGCGCAGGCGGCCCTGACCCCGCGCCCGGACAACACCTGGCTGGAGCCGATGCCGGACGCCCGCGTACTGCCGACGGTCGGCGACCCGGCCGAGGCCGCCGTGGCCAAGGAGTCGGTGCGTCTGGCCTTCATGGCCGCCCTGCAGCAGCTGCCGCCCAAGCAGCGGGCCGTGCTCATCCTGCGCGAGGTCCTCGCGTGGAAGGCGAGCGAGGTGGCCGAGCTGCTCGGCACCACGGTCGCCTCGGTGAACAGCGCGCTCCAGCGGGCCCGTGCGACGCTCGCCGAGAGCGACGGCGCCGCGGCCCGGGCCGCCACCTCCGACCCGCTCGACGAGGCGCAGCAGAAGCTCCTGGAGCGCTATGTGGCGGCCTTCGAGGGGTACGACATGACGGCGCTGACGGCCCTGCTGCACGAGGACGCCGTGATGACGATGCCGCCGTTCGACCTGTGGCTGACCGGCCCCGAGGACATCACGGGCTTCATGACGACGCTCGGCGCGCCCTGCGCGAACTCCCACCTGGTCCCGGTCGCGGTGAACGGCCTGCCGGGCTTCGCCCAGTACAAGCCGGACCCGGACACGGGCGGCTACACGGCGTGGGCCGTGCAGGTCCTGGAGACGTCAGAGGGGCGGATCACCGGGTTCCACTGCTTCCTCGACACGAAGCGGTGGTTCCCGCTGTTCGGGCTGCCCCTCGACCTCGAAGGGAATCCCCACCAGGCCGAGTAGCGCACGCAGGGCGGGGTCCGGATCGCGCAGTCTGATCCGCCCCCCGGCTCGACGGGCGGCGAGCTGCATCCTGGCCAGCGCGTCGACGGTGGTCAGACCCGGTGGTCCGAGACCGGCGACATCGCAGACCACGACGTCGGCTCCGCTGCCCCGCAGGCGTGCGCGCACGTCCTCGCACAGCCTCGGCACCTCGTCTCGGGTGACGGGGCCGGGCAGTACGAGTACGGCGGGTGTCATGGCGTCCACGTGCGGTAGACCGGGCGGCGGCGCGGAACTCATCGCCGATCCGTGGCTGAGCGCGAAGCCCCGTCGCGGAAGGTCACATTGACCAGGGCATGTCCTACCCCGGAGGGTTAGGTGTATGCCCCACGAACCAGCGCCCGCCGCACGTCGAATACCGGACCGCCGCCTGCTCCTCGCCGGGCACCCCAGGGGACCGCGGGAGGTGCCGTGCAGGGGGTGCTGAACGGCTTCGCGGTCATCGCCGTCGTCATCGGCGTCGGGTACCTGATCGGACGCAGGGGCTATCTGGGCGACAACGGCAGGGAGGTACTGACCAAGCTCGCGTTCCATGTCGCCACGCCCGCGCTGCTCTTCACCACCCTCGCGCAGGCCGATCTGTCGGTGATCCTGTCGAACCGGCTGCTGGTGACGGCGATCAGCACGTTCGCGGTGGCCGGCGTCTTCGTCGCGGTCGGTGCGGTGCGCCGCTGGGGAGTGGGCCGCACGACGATCGGCGCCCTGTGCTCCAGCTATGTCAACGCCGGCAATCTCGGTATCCCCATCGCCGTGTACGTCCTCGGTGACGCCTCGCTCGTGGCACCGGTCCTGCTGTTCCAGCAGATCGTGATGACGCCGGTCGCCCTGACGGTCCTCGACCTGTCGGGCTCGGGCGAGAAGGCCTCCCTCTGGCGGCGGGTGACCACTCCCGTCCGCAACCCGGTCGGCATCGGCTCCCTCTCCGGGGTGGCCGTCTCGGCGACCGGTCTGACCGTGCCGGGGCCGGTCATGGACCCGCTGACCCTGATCGGGAACATGTCGGTGCCCGCGGTGCTCCTCGCCTTCGGCATCTCGCTGTGCGGCAGCACGATGCCGGGCCGCGGCGCCGACCGGGCCCCGGTGCTGCTCTCCGTCGCCCTGAAGTCGGTCGGCCAGCCGCTGGCCGCGTGGTCCCTGGCGGCGGGTGTCTTCGGCCTGCGGGGCGCGCCCCTGCTGGACGTGGTCGTCACGTCGGCCCTGCCGGCCGCGCAGAACCTCTACACGTACGCCTCGCGCTACCGGGTCGGGGAGGTACTGGCCCGCGAGTCGATCCTGCTGTCGACGATGCTGGCGGTGCCGGTCCTGGTGGTGGTCGCGGCGTTGCTGGGGTGAGCGGACCGCCCGCGCACCTCAGTCGCAGCACGCCGAACGGGACCGGTGGCCGTCCACCGATCCCGTTCACGCGCAGGAGAAGACCGCAGGTCAGGCGATTCGTTCCAGCACGACCGGTGCGGCCGTGAAGGCCGTGCCGGGCGCCGCCACGTCGTACGAGCCCTCGACGGCCTCAAGGGCGTACTCGAAGCGCTCCGGGGTGTCCGTGTGGAGGGTGAGCAGGGGCTGGCCCTCGGTCACCGTGTCGCCCGGCTTGGCGTGGAGTTCGACGCCCGCGGCGGCCTGGACCGGGTCCTCCTTGCGGGCGCGGCCGGCGCCGAGGCGCCAGGCGGCGACACCGATGTCGTACGCGTCGAGGCGGGTCAGGACGCCCGTGGCGGAGGCCCTGACCACGTGCTGTTCGCGGGAGGTGGGGAGCGGCGCGTCCGGGTCGCCGCCCTGGGCGGAGATCATGCGGCGCCAGGCGTCCATCGCCGAGCCGTCGGCCAGCGCCTTCGCCGGGTCGGCGTCCTTGACGCCCGCCGCGTCGAGCATCTCGCGGGCCAGCGCGAGGGTCAGCTCGACGACGTCGGCCGGGCCGCCGCCCGCCAGGACCTCGACCGACTCGCGGACTTCGAGGGCGTTGCCGGCGGTCAGGCCGAGCGGGGTCGACATGTCCGTGAGCAGGGCCACCGTCCGCACGCCGTGGTCCGTGCCGAGCCCGACCATCGTGGAGGCCAGTTCGCGCGCGTCCTCGATCGTCTTCATGAAGGCGCCGGTGCCCACCTTCACGTCCAGGACGAGCGAGCCCGTGCCCTCCGCGATCTTCTTCGACATGATGGACGAGGCGATCAGCGGGATCGCCTCCACCGTGCCGGTCACGTCCCGCAGCGCGTACAGCTTCTTGTCCGCCGGGGCCAGACCGTCGCCCGCCGCGCAGATCACCGCGCCGACCCCGTCCAGTACGGAGAGCATCTCCTCGTTCGACAGGAGCGCGCGCCAGCCGGGGATCGACTCCAGCTTGTCGAGGGTGCCGCCGGTGTGGCCGAGGCCCCGGCCGGAGAGCTGCGGGACGGCCGCGCCGCAGGCCGCCACGAGCGGTGCCAGCGGGAGCGTGATCTTGTCGCCGACGCCGCCCGTCGAGTGCTTGTCGGCCGTCGGGCGGGACAGGGACGAGAAGTCCATGCGCTCGCCGGAGGCGATCATCGCGGCCGTCCAGGTGGAGATCTCACGGCGGTTCATGCCGTTGAGCAGGATCGCCATGTTGAGGGCGGCCATCTGGTAGTCGGCGACCTCACCGCGCGTGTACGCGTCGATGACCCAGTCGATCTGCTCGTCGCTGAACTCGCCGCGGTCCCGCTTGGTGCGGATGACGGAGATGGCGTCCATGACTATGGCTTCCCTTCCGAAGTGCAGCGGCCCTCCCGGCGTTCCGGAGCCACAGGGGCTCCGGGACGCCGGTGGGCCGCACATGAATTACTGGGTGAGGTGCTCCGGCCCGAAGGCCTGCGGGAGCATCTCGGAGAGCGGCACGATCCCGGCCGGGGTCTCCAGGAGCAGTTCGGGTCCCCCGAACTCGTACAGCAGCTGGCGGCAGCGGCCGCAGGGCACCAGGATCTCGCCGCGGCCGTCCACGCACGTGAAGTGCGTGAGCCGGCCGCCCCCGGTGTTCTGCAGCTGCGAGACCAGACCGCACTCGGCGCACAGCCCGAGCCCGTACGAGGCGTTCTCCACGTTGCATCCGGAGAGCACCCGGCCGTCGTCGGCCAGGGCCGCGACACCGACCGGGTAGCCCGAGTAGGGGGCGTACGCGCGGGACATGGCCTCGCGGGCCACCTCCCGCAGGGCCTCCCAGTCGACGGCCGCGGGCCCGGCCCCGCCCGACGTCACTTTCCTTGCCCCCGCCGGTACGGCATGCCGTCCGCCTTCGGCATCCGCAGGCGCTGCGCGGAGAGCGCGAGGACGAGCAGCGTGACGACGTACGGCGTGGCGGTGACGACCTGGTTCGGGACCTCGTTGGTGCTGGTGTACCAGAGGAAGACCAGCACGCCGACGAGCGTGGTGATCGCCGCCTGGACGTACCGCTTCTTCCATACGAAGTAGGCCGCGCCGATGATCAGCAGCAGCGCCAGGAGGAGGAGCAGCGCGTGGACGTTGGTGCCGCCGCCGCGCAGCTTGAGGCTGTCGGTGTAGCCGAACAGGCCGGCACCGAGGGCGAGTCCGCCGGGCATCCAGTTGCCGAAGATCATCGCGGCGAGACCGATGTAGCCGCGGCCGCCGGTCTGGCCCTCCAGGTAGATGTTGGAGGCGACCAGCGACAGGAAGGCACCGCCGAGACCGGCGAAGCCGCCGGAGATGATCACGGCCAGGTACTTGTACTTGTAGACATTGACGCCGAGCGACTCGGCCGCCACCGGGTTCTCGCCGCAGGAGCGCAGGCGAAGACCGAAGGAGGTGCGCCACAGCACCCACCAGGTGACGGGGACGAGCGCGACGGCGACCACGGTGAGCGGCGACAGGCCGGTGAAGACACCGCCGACGAGACCGGCGAGGTCGGAGACCAGGAACCAGTGCTTGCCGTTGAGGGTCTGGAGCCAGTCCGAGACGCCCGGGATGTCGAAGGTGCCGAGCGAGTCGACCGGCGGTGACTGCTTCGACGTGCCGCCCTCCTCGCCCTCGAAGGCGAAGGTCGACAGGTAGCGGGTGACGCCGAGGGCCAGGATGTTGATGGCCACACCGGAGACGATGTGGTTGACGTTGAAGGTGACGGTGACGACCGCGTGCAGCAGGCCGCCGAGCGCGCCGCCGATGATGCCGAAGGCGACACCGGTCCACGGGCCCCACTGGAAGCCGGCCCAGGCACCGAACCAGGTGCCGAGGATCATCATGCCTTCGAGGCCGATGTTGACGACGCCCGCACGCTCGGCCCACAGACCGCCGAGACCGGCGAGGCCGATCGGCACGGCCAGGCGCAGGGCGGTGGACATCTGGCCGGTCGAGGTGATGCCGTTCGCGTCGGTGATGAGCCGGACGGCGGAGACCAGGACCAGCAGCCCCGCGATGAGCAGGAGCAGGACCGGGAACGAGATACGGCGGCGGCCCCGGGCGGGCTTCGGCGCCTGCGCCTTGGCGACGGTCGAGGTGCTCATCGGGCAGCCACCTCCTTCTTGGAGTTGTCGTTGGAGGCGGCGGCCAGTTCCGCACCGACCCGCCGCTGCTGGCGGCGCAGGCCCCAGACGCGTACGGCCTCGTAGGAGACGACGACCGCGATCACGATGAGACCCTGCATGATCACCGCGATCTCCTTGTCGTACGCCACCGGGGTCGCGTAGTCGAGAGCGGGCGAGGCCTTGTCGAGGAAGGCGACCAGCAGGGCGGCGAAGGCGATGCCGACCGGGTTGTTGCGGCCGAGGAGCGCGATGGTGATGCCGGTGAAGCCGAGGCCCGTCGGGAAGGACAGGCTGTACGTGTGGGCGTCGCCGAGGAGGATCGGCAGGCCCGCGAGGCCGGCCATGCCGCCGGAGATCAGCATCGCGGTGAGGACCATGCGCTTGGCGTCCACACCGGAGGCGGCGGCCGCGGTCTCGGAGGCGCCGGTGGCGCGCAGGTCGAAGCCGAACCGGGTGCGGTTGAGGACCAGCCAGTACAGAATGCCGGCGAGCACGGCGATCAGGGTGAAGCCGTAGATCTCGCCCGCGTCGCCCATGTCGAAGCCGGGGAACCAGCCGGACTCCTTCATCACACCGGTGGTCTGGTTGTTGCCGAGCGGCACGCCCCAGACCGAGGTGAGGGTGAGGTAGCCGATGAGGCTGGTGGCGATCGCGTTGAGCATGATCGTCGCGACGACCTCGCTCACTCCGCGGGTCACCTTGAGGACGCCCGCGATGCCCGCCCAGAAGGCGCCGGTGAGCATGGCCACCAGCATCAGGAACGGGATCTGCAGGGCGGCGGGCAGCGAGACGTGCGCGCCGACGACGGCGGTCATCATGGCGGCGAGGCGGTACTGGCCGTCGACGCCGATGTTGAAGAGGTTCATGCGGAAGCCGACGGCGACCGCGAGCGCGGCGAGGTAGTAGACCCCCGCCTGGTTGATGATCAGGACCTGGACGTCGGCGAATCCGGCCTGCTCGAACATCAGCGTGTACGGCTCGATCGGGCTCTTGCCCGAGGCGAGCAGCACGAACGACGTCAGCACCACGGCTGCGACGAGCGCGATGACCGGTCCGGCCACCGCGAGGAGCACCCGCTCCTTGTCGAACTTCTTCATCGGGCGTCGTCCTCCGGGACTTCCTCTACGTGCTCCAGGTGGCCGGAGGCGGCGCCGGTCATGGCCGAACCCAGCTCCTCCGGAGTGATGGTCGCCGGGTCGGCGTCCGCGACCAGCCTGCCGTTGTAGATCACCCGGAGGGTGTCGGAGAGGCCGATCAGCTCGTCCAGGTCGGCGGAGATCAGCAGCACGGCCAGGCCCTCGCGGCGGGCTTCGCGGATCTGGTCCCAGATCGCGGCCTGCGCGCCGACGTCCACACCGCGGGTGGGGTGGGCGGCGATCAGGAAGCGCGGCTTGTGGCTCATCTCGCGGCCGACGATCAGCTTCTGCTGGTTGCCGCCGGACAGGGAGGCGGCGGTGACGTCGATGCCGGGCGTACGGACGTCGTACTCCTCGACGATGCGGCGGGTGTCGTCCTGGGCGCCCTTGATGTCCAGCCAGAAGCCCTTGCTGTTGGGCTTCTCGGTGACGTGGCCCAGGATGCGGTTCTCCCACAGCGGGGCCTCGAGGAGCAGGCCGTGGCGGTGGCGGTCCTCGGGGATGTAGCCGACGCCCTGCTCGCGGCGCTTGCGGGTGGGCCAGGAGGTGATCTCCTCGCCGATGAAGCGGATGGTGCCGGAGTCGGCGTCCTTGAGGCCGATCAGCGCGTCGACCAGTTCGGTCTGGCCGTTGCCCTCGACACCGGCGATGCCCATGACCTCACCGGCGTGGATGGTGAAGGTGACGTCGTCGAGGACGCGCTTCACGTCGCCGCCGGCGGCCGCGTCGGTGAGCCCGGGGCCGGCCGGCTCGCCGAGGTCGCCGAGTGAGGCGCCGCCGCCGGCGTGGACGGTGAGGCTCTCGACCTCGATCACCGGCTTGTCGGTGACCGTCGACTCGGCGGTCTCCGGCGTGGGCAGTTCGCTGCCGACCATCATCTCGGCGAGCTGGCGCGAGGTGGTCTCGGCGGGAATCGCCGTGCCGACCGTCGTGCCCCGCCGGATGACGGTGATCTCGTCGGCGACCGACAGGACCTCGCCCAGCTTGTGGGAGATGAAGATGACGGACAGGCCCTCGGCCTTGAGCTCGCGGAGGTTGTCGAAGAGCGCGTCGACCTCCTGCGGCACGAGGACGGCGGTCGGCTCGTCCAGGATCAGGATGCGGGCGCCGCGGTAGAGGACCTTGAGGATCTCCACGCGCTGGCGGTCGGCGACCCCGAGGTCCTCGACGAGGGCGTCCGGGCGCACCCCGAGGCCGTACCGCTCGGAGATCTCCTTGATCTTGTCGCGGGCGCCGCCGCCGATGCCGTAGAGCTTCTCGCTGCCCAGGACGACGTTCTCCAGGACGGTGAGGTAGTCGGCCAGCATGAAGTGCTGGTGGACCATGCCGATGCCGCGCACGATGGCGTCGGCGGGGCTGGAGAAGCTCACCTGCTCGCCGTCGACCGCGATGGTGCCCTCGTCCGGCTTCTGCATGCCGTAGAGGATCTTCATCAGGGTCGACTTGCCGGCGCCGTTCTCCCCGACGAGGGCGTGCACGGTGCCCTTGCGGACGGACAGGTGGATGTCGTGGTTGGCGACGACACCGGGAAATCGCTTCGTGATCCCCGCCAGCTCGACCGACACGGTCGAACTGGCGGCGAGCGGAGGGCTGCTGGACGCGTCGATGGCGCACTCTCCTTGGAAAAGGGGCCATCTACGCGCGTAGCGCCCCTGCTTCAACAACTACTGCGGAGTCGAGTGTTCCAGGCATGTCCCCGATTTTCGGGTACACCCGGATCATCCGCCGCGCGAACGGGGCGCGGGAAGGCCATCCTTCCCGCACCCCGTTTCCGCGACCGTAACGGTGCCATTACAGCGCCTGATTGACCACGGTCACTACGAGGTCTTGACCTTGATCGTGCCGTCGTTGATGCCTTCGGTGGCCTTCTTCAGGGCCTCCTGCAGCTTCGCGTTGTCCTTGAACTCGGGGTTCGAGTCCGCCAGGCCCACGCCGCCGGTCTTGAGGGAGGCACGCACGACACCGGTCTCGGGCTTGCCGTCCTGGACCGACTTGGCGAGGTTGTAGACCGCGCCCGCGACGTCCTTGGTGGCCGAGGTGAGGATGTACTGCTTGTACGCCTTCAGGGCGTCCTGGCTGTACTGGTCGGAGTCGACGCCGATCGCCCACACCTTCGCGGCGGAGGCGGCCTCGATGACGCCCTGACCGGACAGGCCCGCGGCGTGGTAAACCACGTCGGCGCCGTCCTCGATCTGGCCCTCGGCGGCGGTCTTGCCCTTGTCGGGGCTGGCGAAGCCGCCGTCCTCGGCCTTCTCGGTCAGGAACTGCGAGACGACCTTGACCTTCGGGTTCGTGTCCGCGACGCCCTGCTTGAAGCCCGCCTCGAACTTGTGGATCAGCGGGATGTCCACGCCGCCGACGAAGCCGACGGTCTTCGACTTGGTCGTGAGGGCCGCGGTGACACCCGCGAGGTAGGAGGCCTGCTCCTCGTGGAAGACCATGTCCGCCACGTTCTTCTTGTTGATCGTCTCGTCGTCGACGATGCCGAAGGTCGTCTTCGGGAACTTGTCGGCGACCTCGGCGACGGCCGGCGCGTAGGCGTAGCCGACGCCGATCACCGGGTTGTAGCCGGCCTTGGCGAGCGTCTCCAGGCGCTGCACCTTGTCGGCGTCCGACTCGCCGTCGGTCGGCTCGACGGCCTTGGAGCCGTACTTGAACTCCGCGGCGGCCTTGTCCATGCCGGCGGTCGCGGCGTCGTTGAAGGACTGGTCGCCCTTGCCGCCGACGTCGTACGCGAGGGCGATGCCCTTGCTCTTGCCGTCGCCGCTGTCCGCGGCGTCGTTGGACGTGCCGCCGCAAGCAGCGAGGGCGGCGGTGAGGGTAGCGGTCGCAACGCCCGCGACAGCGATTCGGGACACCCGGCGCATGGAACGTGACTCCTTTGTGCAAGCGCCCATACCAGGCGCTGGTTCCGCCGCAGCGTAACGCGCGTAGACCTGACGGAAAACCCCTTCTGTCCGGTCCGTTATCGAGCTGTGGCCGCAGATGCCGCACAGACTACGGAACGTCGAACGCCCCTTGCTGGAGGCAAGGGGCGTACGACCTGCGAAGGTGCCTACCGACGGGTCAACCGGCCAGTAGGTGTCGGGCGGTCACTCGGTCTTGACGGTGACCTTGCCGCTGATGATGTCTTCCTTGGCCTTGTCGACGGCCGCGACGACCTCGGTCATGGCCTTGTACTTCGGGTTGGAGTCGGCGAAGCCCACACCGCCGGACTTCAGGTCACCGCGGTGCTCGCCCGAGAGCGGCTTCCCGTCGACGACCGACTTGGTGACCTCGTAGACGGCGCCACCGACGTCCTTGAGGGCGGAGCCCAGGATCCATTCCTTGGAGGCGGCGAGGGGCTTCTGCTTGTACTGGTCGGAGTCGACGCCGATCGCCCAGACCTTCTCGGCCGCGGCCTCCTGGATGACGCCCTGGCCCGACAGACCGGCGGCGTGGTAGATCACGTCGGCGCCGGACTCGATCTGGCCGCTGGCGGCCTCCTTGCCCATGCTCGGGTTGGCGAATCCGCCGTCCTCGGGCTTCTCGGTGAGGTACCGCTTCTCGATCTTGATCTTCGGGTCGACCGACTGGGCGCCCTGGACGAAGCCCGCCTCGAACTTGTGGATCAGCGGGATGTCCACGCCGCCGATGAAGCCGACGTGGTTCTTCTTGCTGGTCTTGGCCGCGGCGACACCGGCGAGGTAGGAGGCCTGCTCCTCGGCGAACACCATGTCGGCGACGTTCTTCGCCTGCACCTGGGCGTCGTCGATGACGGCGAAGGTGATGTCCGGGTACTTGGCGGAGACTTCCTTGACCGCGGGGGCGTAGATGTAGCCGACGCCGATGATGGGGTTGTAGCCGGTCTTCGCCATCTGGGTCAGGCGCTGCACCTTGTCGGCGTCCGACTCGCCGTCGCTCGGCTCGATGTCGTTGCCGCCGATCTTGAATTCCTTCTGGGCCTTCTCGAACCCGGAGTAGGCGGCGTCGTTGAACGACTGGTCGCCGCGGCCTCCGATGTCGTAGGCCAGACCGATGCCCTTGCCCTTGTAGCCCGAGCCTGAGCCGGATTCGGTGTCACTGCCCGACGATTCGTTGCTGGTCTCGCCGCAACCGGCGGCCGCGACGACGACGACCGCGACGGCGACAGCGGCTTGTGAAAGCCTGTTTCTCCGAGAAATCCGACGCATGAGAGAGCACCCCTTACACATTCCCCAACGGCGCCGTTGCCGACGCTGACTGCGGCGCACAGTAACGCGCGTAGACGTCCAGGGGAACGCCATTCCTCACTGCCGTTATCGATTCGTGCCGACGGCCCGTTACGAACGCCCGTCGTGCGTTACGTACGAGTGACACAGGAGGACGAAGGGGTACCCATCGGGGCACCCCTCGTCGATCGGCCTCTCGTCACCGTCCGTGGCCGCGCGTCAGCTCCGCGCCTGCAGGAGGGCGGCGGCGGTGAACATCTCGACGCCGACCGCGATGGCCGACTCGTCGACGTCGAAATCGCCCTGGTGCAGGTCCCTGACGGTCCGCTCGCCCGGCGCGCGCACCCCGAGACGGGCCATGGCGCCGGGCACGTGCTCCAGGTACCAGGAGAAGTCCTCGCCGCCGAGGCTCTGCTCGGTGCCCTCCACGGACCGGTCGCCGCGCCGGGCGGTCATCGCGTCGCGCAGGAGGTCGGTCGTGTCCGGGTCGTTGACGACCGGCGGCACCCCGCGCACGTAGTTGATCACGGACTTGGCCCGGTGGAGGGTGGCGATCTCGTCGATGGCCGCGTGCACCAGGTCGGGGGCGGCGTGCCAGGACGCGAGGTCCAGGCACCGCACGGTGCCGGAGAGCTCGGCGTGCTGCGGGATCACGTTGCAGGCGTGGCCCGACTCGATGCGTCCCCAGGTCACGGAGAGCCCTGCCCGCGCGTCGACCCGCCGGGCGACGACCGCCGGCACGTCGGTGGCGACCCGGGCGACCGCGGTGACCAGGTCGGTGGTGAGGTGCGGCCGCGCGGTGTGCCCGCCGGGGCCGTCCAGCGAGACCTCCAGCCGGTCGCAGGCGGACGTGATGGCCCCGTGGCGGAGGCCGACGCGACCGGCGTCGACCCTCGGGTCGCAGTGGACGCCGACGATCCGCTCGACGCCGTCCAGTCCGCCGCACTTGATGACGTCGGGGGCGCCGCCGGGAAGCACTTCCTCCGCGGGCTGGAAGATCAGCCGTACGGCCCTCGGGAGCAGGCCCTTCGCATGGAGGTCCGCGAGGACGAGGCCGGCGCCCAGTACGACGGTCGTGTGCACGTCGTGTCCGCAGGCGTGGGCCCGGTCGGGCACGGTCGACCGGTACGCGCACTCGGTCTTCATGTCCGGGATGGGCAGCCCGTCGATGTCGGCACGCAGCGCGAGCATCGGGAGCGCGGGGTCCGGCACGCCGACGTCACAGATGAGCCCGGTCCCCGTGTCCAGCACGCGGGGCCGCAGGCCGGCCCGCTCCAGGCGCGCCTTGATCGCGGCGGTGGTACGGAACTCCTGGTTGCCCAGCTCCGGGTGCATGTGCAAGTCACGCCGGAACGCGACCAGTTCGGCGCGCAGCGCCTCGGGCAGCGTGCCGGGGAGCTCGGCTTCCCCGGGCGAATCGGCCTCGGACTCTCGGGACATCAGTTGGTTCACCCTCTGAAGGGTAGGGCGACGCGACGGCCAACTGACCCACGATCAACAAAACTTCAACCCGATTGGGGAAGAAAACCTGGCCGCGTGGCGCATAGATATTGACTGGGATGGGTAAACTCGCCCGGCTTTCCGGGCTATTGGATCTTGAACCGGGCCCGGCGGGACCGGGATCCGGCGTCACGTCCGGGAAAACCTCCGAATGACGACGCCCATTCCCGGCTTCCCGGGAACAGGCTCTCTACGCATACCACGCATACGGACCCCGCACCGGTTCTGTTCATCTGCCGGACAGGGCCCGCACGGAAACGGGTGCGGGCCGCTACGGAGAGAGACCGGCGGCCGTCCGCGGGGCGGGCCTCAGGTGGCCGTGACCGCCGACAGGCGGTGGACGTCGCGCGCCGAGCCCGTGACGCCCGACAGGAAACCCTGGGCGCGCGGTGAGGCGCTCTCGGTGAGCCAGGCCGGGTCGATGTCGCAGACGGCGACCTTGACCTCGGTACCGGCCAGCGCGAGCGGCAGCGTGTGCACGACCGTCGACGGGAAGCTCAGGATCGTACGGCCGATGGGGCCACGCCTGGCGATCAGTTCGAGGGGGAGGTCCGGCCGGACGATCTCCAGGCCGGTCTCGACGGCCAGCCGGTGCAGTTTCTCCGGGCTCTCCCTGCGGTGGGCGAAGTACCGGGTGGCGCCGTGCGTGGCGGCCAGCCCCCGCACCGCTTCCAGATACCGGTCGGGGTCCACCACCCCTGTCTCCACCAGGGACGTCCCGACCAGGTCGGCGCCCTTCGTGATGCGGGGAGGGCCGAACCGGGCCCGGGTCCACGCGAAGTCGTTGGCCGTGATGGTGACGCCCTCGGGCGTCTCGGTGATCGGCATGGAGGAGAAGACCTCCACCCGCCGTCCGGTGCCGGGGGTGAGCCGGCGACGGGCCCGGGCCGAGACCGGCGCGAAGACCAGGTCCCGGGCCCCGGGGCGCCCGCCGCGCCGGTGCCACCGCACCAGCCGTTCACCTCGGGCGAGCTGGGCGACGAACTCCATGGTCGCGGTCCCGTCGTCCACGACCACGAGATCGCGGGCGCCGGTGATGTTCAGCAGCAGCTGCACGTACCGCGAGAACGGGTCGCCCATGACGATGCGCCGCGCGCGCCGCAGCAGGGGTGCGAGCCCGCCGACCGTGTGGAAGGGCGCGGTCGCACCGCCCCGCGCCTCCTCCCACCGCACCGCGTAGCCCTCGTCGCGGGCCAGCTCGGCCATGCGCCGGAGCTGCCCGCGGGTCATCGGGTCGGTGGGCGACAGGACGACGAGGGTGAGTCCGGCCCCGGCCTCGTCGGGCCTGGCCCCGCCGGACCTGCCGGACCTGCCCGCCCCGCCCGGCTTTCCGGACCGGCCGAACCTGCCGGTTGGGCCGGGCCTGCCGGCCCCCAGTTCCGGGCCCGGGGGGCCGGGCGTCTCGCCCGTGATCCTGAGGGCGGCCGCCCTCAGGGCGTGCGCGTGCGCCCACTCCAGGACGTTCAGGAGCTGCACCGGGCTCTCGACGAAAGCCAGGGTGGCGGGTGACTGGGGGCCGGTGGACCCGGCGCGGGGACTCATCGACGTACGACCGTCGCTTCCCTGGATTCGGAAGGGATGGGACTGGCTCAGACCGCGACCGGCTCGCCTGCGGCCGCCGCGATCTCGGCCTCGGCGACGACGCCCGAGACGCGGCGCAGCTTCTTCATCGGGCCGAGCTCGGACTCGTAGACCTTCTTGACGCCGTCGCCGAGGGAGGCCTCGATGGTGCGGATGTCGCGGACGAGGCGGGTCAGGCCCTGCGGCTCGACCGAGGCGGCCTGGTCGGAGCCCCACATGGCGCGGTCGAGGGTGATGTGGCGCTCGACGAACGTGGCGCCGAGGGCGACCGCGGCGAGCGTGGTCTGCAGGCCCGTCTCGTGGCCGGAGTAGCCGATCGGGACGTTCGGGAACTCGGCCTGGAGGGTGTTGATGACGCGCAGGTTGAGCTCCTCGGCCTGCGCCGGGTAGGTCGACGTGGCGTGGCACATCAGGATGTTGTCGCTGCCGAGGACCTCGACCGCGTGGCGGATCTGCTTCGGGGTCGACATGCCGGTGGAGAGGATGACCGTACGGCCGGTGTCGCGCAGGGCACGCAGCAGCTCGTCGTCGGTGAGGGACGCGGAGGCGACCTTGTGGGCCGGGACGTCGAACTTCTCCAGGAAGGCGACGGCCTCGGTGTCCCACGGGGAGGCGAACCAGGCGATGTTCTTCGACTTGGAGTACTCGTCGATCTGGCGGTACTCGTCCTCGCCGAACTCCACGCGGTGGCGGTAGTCGATGTAGGTCATGCGGCCCCAGGGGGTGTCGCGCTCGATGTCCCACTGGTCGCGCGGGGTGCAGATCTCCGGGGTGCGCTTCTGGAACTTCACGGCGTCGCAGCCGGCCTCGGCGGCCGCGTCGATCAGCTTGAACGCGTTCTCGAGGTCGCCGTTGTGGTTGATGCCGATCTCACCGACGACGTAGACGGGGTGACCCGGGCCGGCGGTCTTCGAACCGAACGTGCGCAGACGGGAGTTGGTGCTCATGGTGAGGAAGTTCCTTACTTGTCGAGGGAGTCGAGAGAGGGGCCGAGGATCCAGCTGGCGATCTCTCGGATCGCGCCGTCGCCACCGGGGACGGTGGTGACCGCGCGTGCGGCGCCGCGTACGACGTCGTGGGCGCTCGCGACCGCCACGGGCCAGCCGGCGAGGGCGAAGCACGGGAGGTCGTTGACGTCGTTGCCGACGTAGAGCACGCGCTCGGGCGCGATGCCCTGTTCCTCGCACCACTGCTTCAGCGCGAGGTCTTTCCGGTCGATGCCGTGCAGCACGGGGATCTTGAGCTTGCGTGCGCGGGCGGCGACGACCGGGTTCTGCTCCGTGGAGAGGATCAGCATCGACAGGCCGCTCCTGCGGAGGGCCGCGATGCCGAGTCCGTCCCCGCGGTGCACGGAGACGAACTCCTTTCCGTCGGAGTCGATCAGCACCCTGTCGTCGGTCTGGGTGCCGTCGAAGTCGAGGACGACCGCGTCGATGTCTTCGGCGGTCGGGAGGGCGCCGGGCCGGTTCGCGTCGAAGAGCGGCGCGAGGGCCCGGGCGCGGGCGAGGTCGTGCGGGTCGTCGATCTCCAGGACCCGCGCGGGGTCGGTGCGGACGAGTTCGGTCCGGCCGAAGAAGCGGTGCTTGTGCTCGCGCAGGCCGGCCGCGTCCATGGCGTAGGCGGCGCCGGTCTCCAGGAGGTCCTGGGGCCGGTCCTGGCGGCGGGGGCGGAAGGACTTGTCGTGGTTGACCCCGTGTCCGCCGTCCGTGGCGGGGGCGTCGGCGACGGCCACGGACCCGCCGACGGACCGGGTGCGCCCGGTGTCGACCGCGGCCGGGGCGTCGTCCGCGTCCCGCCAGATGAAGCCGTGGAAGGGCGCCACGGTCAGCGCGGTGTCCGCGCCGTTCTCCACGACCGCGCCCGCCACCGAGTCGATGTCCTCGCGGACGATGAAGGGGCTGGTGCACTGCACGAGGAGTACGGCGTCGACGGTGGAGCCGTGCCGTGCCTCGTGGACCTCCATGGCGTGCAGGACGGCCGCCTCGGAGGTCGCGGTGTCGCCGGCGATGGCGGCGGGCCGCAGCACGACCTCGGCGCCGGCCTCGCGGGCGGCGGCGGCGATGGCCTGGTCGTCGGTGGAGACCACGACGTCCGTGACGAGCCGGGCCGCACGGCACTCGCGCACCGCGCGGGCGACCAGCGGTACGCCGCCGACGGGGAGCAGGTTCTTGGCGGGCACGCCCTTGGACCCGCCCCGCGCGGGAATCACCGCGAGCACACGGGGCACTGCCTTGAGCCGTCCCGCTTCCGAGTTGGTCATTCGCTGTACTCCTTGGTTGGCAGTCGCGTGTAGGGGGCCCGCCGTACGGCGCCCCCGAAGGGGCGCGGGGAACTGCGTGCCCAGCCACGACGAACCCGCGGGTTCACAGCAGCCCCCGCCGCGGAGCGGAACGTCACAGCTCCCCCATCCGCCGGATGACCGGAGCCACCCGCTGCACCCCGTGCCGGTAGGCACCCCGCGCGGCGCGCCGCACGATCTGCCGCACGGCCCCCGGCTCCCGGTCGGCGTCGGGCGCGCCCGGCAGCGGGCTGCCGTCCGGGGCGAGGTGGTGGCGGGCGAGGATGCCGGGCAGATAGCCGGGCGCGGTGGCGGGCGTGTAGTAGGGGGCGAGGCCGGGGAGTTCGTCCCGGCCGAGGAGGCCGGCGATGCGCTCGCGCGCCGCGTCGAAGGCCGTCTCGTAGGAGCCCTGCCCGGACTCCGTCCGGGAGGTGCCCCCGGCGGCGACGCCCTGCCGCGCCACCCATTCCTCGTCGGGCGACGGCCCGTGCCCGGCGTCGAGCTGGTCCCAGGAGGCGAGGCAGCCCGAGCCCACGAAGTGGTGGTTGCCGAGCGACTCGCGCACACCGAGGTCGGTGAGGACGACGGTGGGGATCCGGCGGTGCAGGGATTCGAGCGCCGCCGTGGAGCTGATGGTGACGAGCAGGTCGGTGCGGTCGAGGACCTCGCCCATGTGCCCGTACACGAGGCGGAAGTTGGCGGGCGGGCCGCCCGGGATCCGCTCCGCGAGGCGCTGGTAGGGCTGCTCCTCGATGTGCGTGGTGTGCTCGCCCGGCTTGGAGCGCAGCTTCAGCAGGACCTCGCGGTCCGGGTGCAGCCTGGCGTGCTGCACGAGCCGGTTCAGCAGGTACGTACGGTCCTTGCGGCTCTCCGGCACGGAGGGCTGCGCGGCGAAGACGACCGTGTAGGGCCCGCGCCCTTGCTTCGCGGACGGGTCGCGCTTCTCGTACGGGTCGCCGCCGAGGAACGGCAGCGCGACCTCGGTCACCGAGGAGGCGTCGGCGCCCACTCCCTCGTACACGGCGGTGAAACGGTCCGCGTCCTGGCGGGAGTTGGCGAGGACGAGATCCGCGCCGTGCCGCAGCAGCAGCCCGTCGGCGAGCTTCTCGTAGACGACGCCGACATAGCCGGTGACGACCACGGGCCGCTTCGCGCCGCCCGTCGCGGACCGCTCCCGCCACTGGTGGGAGAGCCCGTGCAGCATCGCCTGGACGCCGCCTCCGACGAGGGAGAGCACGACGACGTCGTACGCGGACCGCGCGCCGGACATCTCCCGCAGGAACTCCCCGGCGGTGACCTCCCGCAGGGTGTCCGCGCGGACGCCGACCTCTTCGAGCTGGCGGGCGGTGGGGGTCGCACGGCCCCGCAGGAGGTAGCCGTCGAGCCTGATGTCCGAATCGGCCGGTGCGATACGGTTCGCGGTGAGCGCGCCCCATTTCCACCGGGTGTCGGAATCGGCGAGGACGGCCACTCGCAGGGACTTCTTGGTACTTGCTGGCACACCCAAGACGCTAGGAAGCCATTTCGATCCCCGGCCCAACCTGAAAGCAACAAAGGGTTAACAGCACGTCGCCGAATGGCGAATCGGCCCCGGATCGGCTTGCCAAAAAGCCTGGTTCACCATTCCGCCACGCGTCGTTCACCTGGCATCTCACCGGGGGTCAAGACGAATGCCGGGCCGCCGCCTAACGTCACGTGGGTGGTCAAGCTCTCCGTCATCGTGCCGTTCTACAACGTGCAGCAATATGCGCCCGACACCCTGAGGAGTCTGCGTGCGAACGCACGCGACGACTTCGAATTCATTCTCGTCGACGACTGCTCCCGCGACGAGACACCGGACATCCTCGCGCGCGCGGAGCGCGAGCTCCCGGGTGCGGTGCATGTCAGACACGAGAAGAACGGAGGGCTGGCCACCGCGCGCAACACGGGCATCGACGCGGCGCGTGGCGAGTACCTCACGTTCCTCGACGGGGACGACTGGCTCGCCCCCGGGTACTACGGGCAACTCCTCGCCGCCATCGAGGGCCTGGGGTGCGACTTCGTCCGCACGGACCATGTCCAGTGCACCGCGAGGGCCCGCACCGTCCACCGTGTCCCGCACGGCAGGCGCGGCGTCGTACTGGATCCGCGCGAGGCGATCCTGCCCGCCGACCGCTCCACGTCCGTCGACTACGCGTACGCGTGGGCGGGCATCTACCACCGCCGGCTGGCCGACCGGGGCCTGCTGCACTTCACCGACGGGCTGCGCACGGCCGAGGACCGGCCGTGGATCTGGCGGCTGCACCGGGAGGCGGAATCGTTCGCCGCGGTGGGACTGCTCGGTGTGTTCTACCGGCGCGGCGTCGCCTCCTCACTGACGCAGATCGGTGACGTACGGCAGCTGGATTTCATTCGCGCGTTCGACCAGGTGGTAAGCGAAACGGCGCAGGACCGGGACGCGGATAAACTCCTGCCGAAAGCCGTCCGGACCTACTGTGCGATTATTTCCCATCATCTGGGATCCATCGAAAGGTTCGAGCCACCAGTGGCACGGAAACTGAAATCGATGAGTGCCGTCGCATTGCGGCGTATGCCGCAGGATGTCCTCGACGACGCCCTCGACTCCATGGACATACAGCGCGCGACGCGGCTGCGCCGGCTGCGCCGCCGTCCGGCGGCCGCGGGGGTGACCGCGTGACCACCCGGATCTTCATGGCGTCGACGCTGTACGGCACGGCGACGCTCGCCGCGGCCGTCGACGCCGACTGCTTCCGCCCCGCGGACCGGCGCGTGCTGCTCGTGTCCAACAACTCGGCGACGCCCGAGACGACACCCGGGGTCGACGAGATGCCCGGGTTCGAGCAGCTGCGCGGCCGGTTCGACGACGTGATCTCGTGGAACGAGACCATCTCCCCCTTCCACCCGGGCGGTTGGGCCCCGCGGCCCGACGACGTGCCGCTGTGGGAGCGGCATCTGCGCCTCGCCTGGGGTCTCGGCGACGACGACGTCGAGCTGGTCGTCGAGTCGATCCAGGTCAATCCGGCGCTCGGCGTCGCACAGATCTTCACGGGCGCGCCCGTCACCGTCTACGCGGACGGCCTGATGAGCTACGGCCCCACCCGCAGCAAGATCGACCCGCTGGTCGGCACACGTATCGACCGTCTCCTCCATCTCGACCTGGTGCCGGGGCTGACACCGCTGCTGCTCACCGAGTTCGGGGTGCCGCCGGAACTCGTACCGACGGACGCCTTCTCGAAGGTGCTCACCGAACTCGTCGACACCGGTGACGCGTTGCCCGCGATCGACGAACCGGCCCTGCTGCTCGGCCAGTACCTCTCCGCCCTCGGCATCCTCACCGCCGAGGAGGAGGAGGACCTCCACGTACGGATGCTCAGGGGCGCCGTCGAACTCGGGCACGACCGGGTGGTGTTCAAGCCGCACCCCAGCGCGCCCGCCCGCTGGTCGCGCGCCCTGGAGAAGGAGGCCGAGCGGATCGGCGCCGATCTCACGGTGCTCGACACCCCCGTCCTCGCCGAGGTGCTCTACCAGCGGATGCGTCCCGCGCTGGTCGTCGGCTGCTTCTCGACCGCGCTGCTCACCGCCTCCGCGCTGTACGGTCTGCCCGTCGCCCGCATCGGCACCGGGCCGCTCCTGGAACGCCTCACGCCGTACGAGAACAGCAACCGCGTCCCGGTCACGATCGTGGACGCCCTGCTGCCGGAGCTGACGGACCGCGCGGCGGTCACCGAGCAGCGCCGGAGCATGGGCCCGGACGAACTGTCCGAGCTGGTACGGGCCGTGGGCTACGCCATGCAGTCCAAGATCTACCCGGACGCGCGGCCGGACGCCGAGCTCTATCTGACGCGGCGTCTGGACACGCACACCTGGCGCTACTTCAAGCGACGGCGGCTCACCTCGCTGGGGCTGCCCGGGGCGGTGCCGGCCCAGCTGGCGTTCATCCCGCGCAACGCGACCGTACGGCGTGTGGCCAGACGCGCCCGTTCCCTGAAGAGGGCCACGCTGGGATGAGTTTCGTCGAATCGGCGCCCGCTCCGGCGTCCACCGCCGAGGCGGGCACCCTGCCCCCCGTCCCCCCTCGGATACTTCCCCAGAAGCGCGCGCCGCGGCTGCGCGCGCTCGACGGGCTGCGGCTGATCGCCGCGCTGATGGTCGCCGCGTACCACTACGGCGGCCGGGACGGCGAGGTGAGCCGGGCCTGGGGCTCCTCGCCGCAGATCCAGTTCCCCACGCTGCACACGTGGTTCGCGTACGGCTGTCTGGGCGTGCAGATCTTCTTCGTGATCAGCGGCTTCGTGATCTGCATGAGCGGCTGGGGGCGGAGCCTGCGTTCGTTCTTCGCCTCGCGGGCCTCGCGGCTGCTGCCGTCGTACTGGGCGGCGGTCGTCCTCGTCACGGCCGTCTTCGCGCTGCCCGTGGTCGTGTACGAGGCCGTGTCGCCCAGTGACGCGCTGGTGAACCTGACGCTCATGCAGCAACCGCTGGGCGCCGACCGGGTGCTGGGGGTCTGCTGGACGCTGTGGGCGGAGGTCCGCTTCTACGCGCTGTTCGCGCTCTGTGTGGTCCTGCCGGGCGCGACGCGGCAGCGCGTGATCCTGTTCTGCGCGGGCTGGACGCTCGCCGCGGTGATCGCCCAGGAGGCGCGGGAGCCGCTGCTCGACCTGGTCCTGATGCCCGAGTACGCGCCGTTCTTCATCGGCGGCATCGGTCTCTACCTGGTCCACCGCGACCGGCGGGACGCGTACGCGTGGGGCATCGTGGGCGTCGGCTGGCTGATCGGGCAGCACTACGCGGTGGCGCAGCTGTGGCACCCGCCCGACCCGCAGTTCTTCTCGAACCGGAGCTCGGCCGGCATCATCCTCGTCGTCACCCTCGGCTTCGTGGCGGTCGCCGCGGTCGCGCTGGGATGGCTGAACCGCGTGAACTGGCGGTGGCTGACGGTGGCCGGCGCGCTGACGTACCCGTTCTACCTGGTCCACGAGCATCTGGGCTGGGTCGCCATCAGGGCCTACCACCAGGGTCTGGGCATCCCCTCGTACGTGACGATGCCGCTGACGGTCCTGACGATGCTGGTCCTGGCCCGGCTGCTGAACCGCTATGTCGAGGACCGCTTCACCCCGCGGCTGCGCTCGGCGCTGTCGAAACCGCGCTGAACGTCCTCCAGGATCTCGCCGAGCGCGTCGCCGGCCTCGTCGATGAGGTCGGCGAGCTCGGACATCCGGCGGGCGAGTTCCGCGCGGGCGGCCGGGTCGGGCACGAAGTCGGCGAGCGGCTCGCTCCCCCCGGCGGGCGCCTCGCTCCGTCCGGCGGGCGCCTCGCCGGACGGTTCCCGCCCCGCCGGTTCCCCGGCCGCCGGCGGCGGCGTCTCAGGCGATTCCACAGCGTGCCTCGATTCCGGTGAGCAGCAGCATGAGCCCTTCCTCGAACCGCTCGTCGTAGCCCTCGAAGATCTCCGCGCCCGCGGCCGCCGACAGGGGGAACCCGGCGAGCAGTTCGGCACGCTCGGACAGGTCGTACCCCTCTCGGCGCTCCCCCGGCAGGGGATGCACGCCCTGCTCCTCGGTGACGAAGCCGAGCGTGAACAGATACGCGGTGGTGGTGGCGCGCACCGCCTGCCGGAGGGTGAACCCGGCGGCCAGGAAGGCGCGCAGGTTCTCCTCCATCTCGACGGCGTGCTCGGTGCCGGTGAAGCGGGAGCCACTGAAGACCCTGGCGCCGTCGCGGTAGCTCAGGAGTGCCGTGCGCAGACCGCGGTTGGCCGTCAGGAGCCGCTCGCGCCACGGGGTGTCCGGGGCGACCGGGGCAGCGGCGACCATCCTGCGGTACATCTCCGTCGCCATCTCGTCCAGCAGCGCCTGTTTGTCCTTGAAGTGCCAGTAGAGGGCGGGAGCCTTGACGTCCAGCTCCTTGGCGATGGCACGCAGGCTGAGGCCGTCGAGGCCGGTCTCGTTCAGCAGACGCAGCGCCGTGTCGGCCACCAGCGCTCGGTCGATCTTTCCCACAGCCACGGTCGCACCCTATCCGGCGGTTCCCCCTTGACAGCTTAACAACGTTAAGGGGATCCTCGGCGTATGAAACTTAACAGCGTTAAGGAAATGGACGGCGTTCCGGACGCCACGACGACCGACGTCCTGATCGTGGGCGCGGGGCCCACCGGACTCACGCTCGCCCTCGACCTCGCCCGGCGCGGGGTGCGCGCACTCGTCGTCGAGCGGTCCGCCGCGCTCTTCCCCGGCTCGCGGGGCAAGGGGATCCAGCCCCGCACGATGGAGGTCTTCGACGACCTCGGCGTACTGGACGCGATCCGGGCGGCGGGCGGCGTGTACCCCGTCGGAATGGTCTGGCAGGACGGGCGGCGCCAGGGCGAGCACCGCATGTTCGACGAGACGGAGGCGACGGAGGCCGAACCGTACGCGGGCGGCCCGTGGATGGTGCCGCAGTGGCGGACGCAGTCGATCCTGGCCGCGCGCCTGGCGGAGCTGGGCGGGAGCGTCGCCTTCGGCCGGGAGCTGGTCGGCGTCGAACAGGACACCGACGGTGTGACGGCCCGCTTCGGCTCCGGCGCCCCGGTGCGCGCCCGCTGGGCCGTCGCCGCGGACGGCGGCCGCTCGGCCGTGCGGCGGGCCCTGGGCATCACGATGACCGGTGAGACCGTGGACCCGGCTCCGACCCTGGTCGCGGACATCCGGGTGACCGGGCTCGACCGCGACAACTGGCACGTCTTCCCGCCCGCCGGAGGCGAGGGCTTCCTGGCGATCTGCCCGCTGCCGCACACGCAGGACTTCCAGCTGATGGGCAACTTCACGGATCCGGCCACCCAGCCGGACCTGTCCCTCGACGGCATCCGCAAGCTGGTCGCCACGCGGACGCATCTCGCCCCGGACGACGTGACCGAGGTCCGCTGGGCGTCCGACTTCCGGCCGCGTGCGGCGATGGCGGACCGCTTCCGGGAGGGCCGGGTCTTCCTGGCGGGCGACGCGGCCCACGTCCACTCGCCCGCGGGCGGCCAGGGCCTCAACACCAGTGTCCAGGACGCCTACAACCTGGGCTGGAAGCTCGCGGCCGTACTGCGGGAAGGTGCCCCGGCCGCCCTCCTCGACTCGTACGAGGAGGAGCGGCTGCCCGTGGCCGCGCGGATGCTCGGCCTCTCCACCGGCGTCCACCGCGGCGAGGTCCGGCGCGGCGCGGCCACCCAGCAGCTCGGCCTCGGCTACCGGGGCACCGCGCTCGCGGTGGAGACCCGCACGGACCTGCCCGAGGGCACCCTCCGGGCGGGCGACCGGGCACCGGACGGCATCCGCGCCGGAGTACGCCTCTTCGACGCCTTCCGGGGCCCGCACTGGACGCTGCTCACCGTCGGCACGGACACGGGTGTGCCGGATCTCCCCGGCGCCCGCACGGTCCGTATCCCCGCGTACGAGGCGTACGGCTCCGGGGTGTTCCTCGTCCGCCCCGACGCCCACGTGGGCTGGGCGGGCCGGACGGCACACGGGCTGGCGGAGTACGCGGCACTCGTGGGACTCGGCGGCCCCGCCCGGCAGACGGGAAGGTGACGGCAGGGCCTAGGCGGAGCTGGAGACCGAGAGCTTCACGGCGAAACCCAGGAAGAGGGCGCCGGCGGCGGAGGTGGCGCCCGCGGAGAGCCGCCTGCGCCGCCGGAAGGCCGCCGCCAGTCTGGTCCCGCCGAAGATCAGCGCGCTGAGGTAGAGGAAGCTCGCCAGCTGGGCGAAGACACCGAGCACGACGAAGGACAGGGCCGGATACGCGTATCCGGGATCCACGAACTGCACGAAGAAGGCGACGAAGAACAGGATCGCCTTCGGGTTGAACAGGCTGATGACGAGCGCCCGCCGGAAGGGCCGCTCCTCGGCGGCCGGCGAGGGGGCCTCCTCCGTGCCGCCCGGTTCCCGACGGCTGCGCCACATGTCCCGGGCGGTCCGCAGCATCCCGAAGGCCAGCCAGGCCAGATAACCGGCTCCCGCGTACTTCACGATCCCGAACAGCAGGGCGTTGGCCTGCAGCAGCGACGCGACACCGGCCGCCGACAGCGTCATCAGCACGGCGTCACCGCACCAGACCCCCGCGGAGGCCCGGTATCCGGTCCGGATGCCGCGCCGCGCGGCGACGGACAGCACGTACAGCGAGTTCGGCCCCGGCAGCAGCACGATCAGCACGAGCCCCACGAGATAGGTGGGGAGGTCGGTTATGCCCAGCATGGGGTGAAGTCTCGCACGGGGGAACTTCCTCGCAGCCTGGGCGGGTCTCGCGCACGACAACGCCGCGTAGTTCGCAACCAGGCGCGCGCGGGAACCATCTCAGACGGCACCACGGCACATCGCCGGCGTCGTCGACGGCCCACCGAAGAACCGGTTCGGTGAGCAGCGGGGGGTTCGGATGCGTACACCAGGCATGTGGAGAACAGTCGCGGCGGCGACGGCATTGGCGGCGCTGGCCGCGGTGAGCGGATGCACCATCCAGAGCGTCGAGCCGTCGGCGAGCGGGTCACCGGGTGGCGCGTCGTCGCCGGCCGGCCGCTCCCCCGCCGACGCGAAACCCCCGGAGCCCGCCGGGGAGAAGCCGGAGAAGAAGCCGGCCGAGAGGAGTCCCGCGCGGAAGAAACCCGCTGAGCGGCCCGAGCCGAAGGTCCTGTGGTCGCGGGGCGACCGGAGCAGGGACGTGCGGGAGTTGCAGGCCCGGCTGCGTCAGGTCCAGTGGCTGTTCGAGGGGCCGACGGGGACGTACGACTCCTCGACGGTCACCGCGGTGAAGGGCTTCCAGGGAAAGCGGGGCCTGCCGAGGACCGGGAGGACGGACTCGGTGACCTGGCAGCGGCTGCTGCGGATGACCCGCGAGCCGGGCAGGTGGGAGCTCTACGCGTCCGGCGGCCAGCCGGCCGCGAAACCCGATCCGCGCTGCATGACCGGCCGGGTGCTGTGCGTCAGCAAGACCAGCCGCACCCTGCGCTGGATGATCGACGGCCGTACCGTCTCGACGATGGACGTGCGGTTCGGTTCGCAGTCCACACCCACCCGCGAGGGTGTCTTCAACGTCTACTTCAAGTCGCGGCACCATGTGTCGACGCTCTACGACTCGCCCATGCCGTACGCGCTGTTCTTCAGCGGCGGCCAGGCGGTCCACTACTCCTCGGACTTCGCGGCGACGGGCTACTACGGGGCCTCGCACGGCTGCGTGAACGTACGGGACGAGGGGAAGATCGCTTCGCTGTTCGCGCAGGTGAGGAACGGCGACAGGGTCGTCGTCTCCTGGTGACCGCCCGGTGGCCGGAAAGATGCGGGCGCGGGCGGGACCGGGGGAACGTGTCCCGCCCGCGCCTTGTGCACAGAGCCGTGAGTACGGGGGGAACTCCCGGCTCGTGCGACAGCCGATGACCAGTCGGCTCGCTTACTACTGCGCCGGGGCGGCTGAAAACGTCACACCCGGGAGGCCGGGGCCGGACTCCGGGGCGAATCCGCAGTTCAGGCACGCGACGAGGGCCTGGAGGCGGGCCGGTCCGGAGGTTACGACAGGGCGCTGACGTGCGGTTCCGGGGTGCGTACGGGGGCCTGCGGCACCGAGGGCAGGGCGGAGACGGAGCCCGTGGGCCCGGCGGCCGCGTCGTCGCGGTGGGTCCTGGCCCCGTCGCCCCGGAGCGTGCGCGAGCCGCTGTGACCGCGGTCGCGGCCGTCATCGTCTCCACGGCCTCCGCCGCCGTCACCACGGCCTCCGCCGCCGTCATCGTCTCCGCGGCCTCCGCCGCCGTCATCGCCGTGCCCGTCGCCCCTGCCGCTGTGGTCCCTGCCCGGATCGCCGTGCCCGGACCGGGGGTCGCCCCAGTCGCCGGAGTGGCGGCGACTCCAGTTCTGCAGGAGGTTCTTGCAGTACTTCTTCACCTGCTCGGCGCCGTGCGCCGCGTCCTCCAGGCTGCGTCTGCGCTCCGCTTCGAGGTTCTTGCCGTCGCGGTCGTCCCGGCAGGCCGACACGATCGCGGCCCAGTGCTGAGCCCGGCGGTTCTCGCGCCGGCCGTCGCCGGAGCCGGGCTCCGCGCCCGTGCCCTTGTCCCCGCGGGAGTCGCCACGCGGGGTGGTGTTCCCGTCGGCCGGGGCGCCGGCGCTGCCTTCGGGCCGTGGGACGTCCCGGGGTCTGTCGGGGGGCGGCGACGGGAGCGGGCGCTCCGGGGTGACGGAAACCGTCGGGGACGCTCCGGGTTCCGGTTCACCGCCGCCGAAGGCCAGCACACCGGCGGTGGCGGCCATCGCGACTCCGCCGATCATCCCGGCGGCCAGCGCGGCGGCGAGGCCGTAGCGCACCGGGCGGCCCCAGAAAGAGGGGGCGCGGCGGTCCGGCGCGGGGCGGCCGAGGTGGATGAGGCCCGCGTCCGAGGAGGCGCCCGGGGACGGGAAGGGTGCCGAGGAGCGCGTACGGGCGGCGGGCCCGAGGCTCGCCTGCTCACCGTTCATTCCGTTTCGGGCCTTCCGGAAGGCGGCCAACGCGGCGGCCTCGCCCGGCAGTTCGGTGCTGGTCGGCGCGGTCACGGCGGGCATCGCGCCCAGCGAGCCGAGGGCCTGCGCGAGGCGGTCGGCCTGGGCGCGGGTGGCGGCGTCGGCGGCTTCGACGGGCTCTCCCCGCAGCAGCCGCTCCGCCGCGTCGCGGTCCAGCCACCGGCCGGGGGGCCGGGTGTCGTCCCCCGGGAAGACGCAGCGCTCGTCGGACATCACATGTCCTTCTGCGTCCGGATACGCGTATGCGTCACACCGGCGGACGTCACCGCGCGGGTACGCGGTTCCGTGTGCGGGGGTCTCTGCGGAGGTACCGAGCTCAGGGAGCCGACGGATTCCGGATCCGTGCCGATCAGCTCCGCGAGCCGTTTCAGACCGCGGTGCGCCGCCGTGCGGACGGCGCCCGGCCGTTTGCCGAGGGTGTCCGCGGCGGTCTTCGCGTCGAGGCCGACGACGACACGCAGCACGACGGCCTCCGCCTGGTCCTGCGGGAGCTGGGCGATGAGGGAGAGGGTGCTGTCCGTGGCGAGGGCCTCGATGGCCTCACCGGCGGTGTCGGACTCGGCGGCCCTGCCCGTGAGCTCGGTCTCGTCGCCGCCCGACGCGGGGCGGCGCCCGCGCATGCGTATGTGGTCGAGGGCGCGGTTGCGGGCTATCCGGGCCGCCCAGCCGCGGAAGCGGTCGGCGTCCCCGCTGAACCGTTCGAGGTCCCGGGCTATCTGCAGCCAGGCCTCGGACGTCACGTCCTCGGCGTCCGGCTCACCGACCAGCGTCCGTACGTATCCCAGGAGCCGTGGGTGCACGGCTCGGTACACAGTCCGGAACGCGGTCTCGTCCCCGTACTGTGCGGCAAGCACCGCGGCGGTCAGCTCCGCGTCGTCCCCCAGCACCGCGCCCCTTTTTGTGCCCGGCCGGTGCCGCTCTCGCGGACCGGTTTCTCGCTGTCGTGGTTTCTCGTTGATGGTTGCGGTCCTGCCCCGCATCCGGCGCGAAATGCACGTTACGGCTTGAAACCGGGGCGCGTCCATGTCCGTACAACATGCAACCACCTCGTCCCGGCCAGGGGTGTGACACAAAACGCACCGCCGACGCTGAGGAAAGTACGGGCCGCCGCGCGGCCCGTGCCGCGCGACGGCCGGGGCCTCTCCTGTGGGGGGTGGCGGCCCCGGTCGTTGCCATCGGCATGATCGGCGCTCCCGACTCCTCAGCCTTTCTTGCTCTTCGGGGTCTTCGTCGGCTTCGCGCTCTTCACGGCTTTCGCGCTCTTGCTGGCACCCTTGCCAGGGCTTTTTTCCGTTGCGGCAGACTTGCCCGACTTTGCCTTGTCGGCGCCCTTCTCACCTTTCGCGCGGTCCTGTCGGCCCGCGCAGTACGCCCCGACGTTCTCCTCACCGCCCGCGGCCTCGACCAGACGCTGCCAGGCGGTCGAGTCGAGGGCCTTTCCCCTCTTCTTGACGGAGTCGTACGCGCGGCAGTGCGCCTCGGTGTCCCCGGCGGCGGAGGGACGGCCGGACGCGTCGTCCGAACGCCCGGAGCCGTCGGCCCGCGCGGATCCGGACGGACCGGGCGAGGCCCCGCCGGGGCCCGCACTCGTACCGGCGTCGGCGGGAGTGCTGCTCACCGGTACGGGCCCGCCCCGCTCCTCGCCCGCGTCACGCGACGCTCCGCCCGAGCCGATGGCCGCGACCGCCACCCCGCCGAGCGTGACGCTCGCCGCCAGCGCCACCAGCGTCGTCCGCACCGACCACCCGTGCCGCCGCTCGGCGCCGGGACGCCAGTCGTCCCGGCGCCGGGTGCGTGCCGCTCCGTGCGCCCCCGCGTCGCGCGCCGCCCGGAACGCGGCGAGGGCACGCTCCTCGGCAGGGTCCGCCGCACCGCTCCCGGCGGTGACGGGAAACACACCCTGGCCCCACGGCTGTTCGGATCCACCGCCCGCGACCGGCCCGGCGGCCGCTCCGGGGCCCCCGGCCGGGACGGCCCGCCCCACGTGCGGGGCGCGGCGGTCCGGGCGGGCGTCGTCGCCCTTTCGTTCACCCATGTCCCGATCCACCCTCGCCGCCCAGAAGCCGCCTACCGATCATCCCGACTCCCCCAGCGTCCGGGGGCCGTCATCCGTCACACCCTCGGCGCCGAGCCGACGGGCAAGCCGCTTCAGCCCCCGGTGCGCGGCGGTGCGCACCGCGCCGGGACGCTTGCCGAGGACACGGGCGGCCGTGGGTCCGTCGAGGCCGACGACCACCCGCAGCAGCACGGCCTCGGCCTGGTCGCGCGGCAGTCGCGCGACCAGGTCGAGGGCGTGCTGCGTGCCGAGGGACTCCAGGGCCTGGTCGTACGTGCTGTGGGGGCCGGGCAGGTCGTGCAGGTCCTGTTCGAGCGCGGACGCCCGCGGCCGCACCTTCAGCCGCCGCAGGTGATCGAGCGCCCGGTGCCGGGCGATGGTCGCGGTCCAGCCGCGGAACCCCGCCCCGTCCCCGCGGAACCGCCCGAGGTCCCGGGCGATCTCCAGCCACGCGTCGGACGCCACGTCCTCCGCGTCGTCCCCGACCAGCCCCCGCAGATACCCGAGCAGTCCGGGCTGCACGATCCGGTACGCGACCGCGAAGGCGGCTTCGTCGCCCTCCTGGGCCCGCGCGACGGCCGCGCCCAGTTCCCCGTCGGACGGCCGCCCGCGGCGGGATTCCCCTCCCTGGCCCAACACTGTCCTCGTTCGCACCGAGTTCGTACCGAATCCGCGCCACGCGTCACGGCTCGCCGTGCTCTGCACCCTCAAGGCCATCTCCACCTTCAAGGCCATCTGCGCCGGGCGGCACAGAAATGTCACAGCCCGTCAGACGCGCCGTCCGCCCCCACGGACCCCGGGACCTGCGCCCGCGCCCGCCCGTGCAACTGCAGATAGAACGTGCGCAGGGACTCCCGCTCCCCCAGCTCGAACCGCTTCACGACCTTGCCCAGCGGATTCCACACCCGCCCGTCCGGCATCCGTACGCCCACCGGCCGGCCGAACAACTCCCGCTGCCCCTGGTCGAACTCGACCCACTCGGCGCCGGCCCGCCGCACCAGCACCTCCCCGGCGTACACCCCGAGCCCGAACAGCACATGGGCCACGGCCGCCTGGTCCCGGCCGCTCTTGCGCAGTCCGTCGATGACGAAGTCGACCACCCGCAGGCTCGCGACGGAGTAGTCCAACGGCAGCCGGTTGTGCGCCGTGACGTCCCGTACGAACTGTGCCGCGTGCCGCCGCATCCTCAGGTCGGCCGGCAGTCTCCGGCCCGCGCGTGTGCGCTCTTCCGGCTCCGCGCTCGTCCTCTCCACCGCTTGCGCCCCCTGTTCGGTCACGTCCGGGCCGCGAGAGCCACGGCCGGTCCGCAAGACCAAGCGGGGCGGGCACCCCGAACGTCACACGTCACCGAAGTGACAAGGGTCACACGGCAAATCACCGGAACCCGTACAACCATCTCCTCCCTTCAGATGTCTTGTGCATCCTTAAGTGACGTACCCCACACCACTGTTGGGTGATGTTTAGTCAGGAATTAGCGCTGAATTAAGCAGCCACCCCTGTGACGGGTGGGTTTTTTGTGAGGCTTTTCTAGGGGTGGGGTATTTGAGTCGCCGGACGACCCATGCGTACAAGCCGCTGAGTATGAAGCGGAGAGCGTGGCTGACGATTGGGGCCGTGGTGCTGGGCGGGGCGGGTGCCGTGACGTACGCCGTCGCGAACCCGAGCGCCGACCCGTCGGTGGACGCCGCGCGCAGCAAGCGGCCCGTGAAGGTGCACGAGCTCGCGATGCGGAGCGACGGCGCGGACCGGCGCGAGGTGGAGCGGACGAGCACCGAGCAGTTCTCGCTGCTCGGCATCTCCTGGACCGGGGCGAGGACCGAGCTCGACGGCACCGCCCAGGTACGGACCCGCAGCCTCGACACGGGCGACTGGACCGGCTGGCAGAACCTGGATCTGGAGCTGCACCCCGTCGACAAGGCGGAGCCGGGCGCCAAGGACGCGCGTGGCGCGTCCGATCCGCTCTGGGTCGGCCCCAGCGACGGCGTCGAGGCGCGTGTCGTGGCCGCCGACGGGTCGGCGAGTTCCGGTCTGCCCAAGGGACTCGAGGTCAATCTCGTGGACCCGGGCGTGACCGCCGCCGAGGCGAGGAACAAGGCACTGGGCACGTCCTCGGGCACCTCCCTGGACAACGCCGCCTTCGTCGCCGGGGACCCGACCGGCTCCCCGACCGGTTCCCCGGCCGCGACGGATCCGGCCTCCGGCTCCCCGTCGCCGACGGAGTCGACGAAGTCGTCCAGCACGGAGCCCACGGGCGGTACCCGGGCGGCGCCCACCGAGAGCACCTCGGAGGATGCCCCGGCCCCCGACCCGGTCCCGTCCCCGCCGCCGTCCACCGTGACGCAGCCGTTGATCGTCCCGCGCGCCCAGTGGGGTGCCGACGAGTCGACGGTCAAGGACCCGGTGGAGTACATCGAGAAGGTCAGCGCGGTCTTCGTCCACCACACCGTCGGTACGAACGACTACAGCTGCGCCGAGTCCCCGGCGCTGGTCCGCGGCATCATGGCCTTCCACGTGGAGGCCGAGAAGTGGAACGACCTCGGCTACAACTTCCTGGTCGACAAGTGCGGCCGGGTCTTCGAGGGCCGCGCGGGCGGCAGCGACCTGCCGGTGCGCGGCGCCCACACGTACGGCTTCAACGGCGACTCGGCGGGCATCGCCGTCCTCGGTGACTTCGAGGGTGCCGCCGCGACCGCGACCACCCCGGCGAAGCCCGCGGGCAAGCCGTCCCGTGCGGCCCTGGAGTCCGTGGCGCGCGTCGCCGCGTGGAAGCTCGGCCAGTACGGAGGCAACCCGAGCGGCCAGGTCACCCTGACCGCCGCGGCCGACACGGGCGTGTGGAAGGCGGGCGAACAGGCCACGCTGAGCACCGTCTCCGGCCACCGCGACGGCTTCGCCACCCTGTGCCCCGGCAAGAACCTGTACGCCAAGCTGGGCGAGGTCCGCCGGTACGCGTCCGGCCCCGGCAGGAACGCCGCGGTCCCGACGGCCGACTTCAACGGTGACGGCATCGGTGATGTCATCGCCGCCACGCCCAAGCAGGGCAGCGGCTGGCTCACACTCGTGCCCGGCGGCCTGGACGGTCCCGTCTCCGCCGCCAAGGTGAAGCTCAACCAGGGCAGCGCCGAGGTCCCGGGCGCCGCCGAGTCGGGCGACCAGTGGGGCGCGGCCACGGCCTGGGGCGACATCAACGCCGACGGCTTCGCGGACGTCGCGATCGGCGCCCCCGGCGAGGACGACACGACCGGCCACGCGGACCGCGGCGCGGTGACGATCCTGTACGGCCCGAAGTTCGACACCGGCGCCGACACCATGGCGCTGGGCGACGACTACGAGCCGGCCGCCGCGAGGTTCGGCTCGACGGTGGCGGTCGGCGACTTCAACGCCGACGGCAAGGCGGACGTCTTCACGGCGGCCACCGGGACGGGCGGCAACTGGGCGGCCCGCTTCAACGACGGCCACGAGGTCGCCGGTGACCTCACCACCGCCGACGGCGCCCTCGCGTACGCGGACGCCGCGTCCGGCGACTTCAACCGGGACGGCTACGCGGACGTGGCGCTCAACTACCGCGACGCGTCCGGCGCCGGCAAGATCACCTGGTTCAAGGGCTCCAGGTCGCTGGGCCTGGTGAAGGTGTCCACGCTGAGCGTCAAGGGCGGCCGCTCCATCGCCGCGGGCGACGTCAACGGCAACGGCTACGACGACATCGTCATCGGCCAGCCGTACACCGCCGAGTCCGGCGCCAAGGCCGGCGGCCAGGTCACGATGGTCCCGGGCACGTCCACCGGTTTCACCACCACCGGGATGACGACGATCCACCAGGGCACCGCCGGGGTGGAGGGCGCCGCCGAGTCGGGCGACGCCATGGGCTGGTCCGTCTCCGTGGGCGACGTGGACGCCGACGGCTTCGCGGACGTCCTCACCGGCGCCCCGAACGAGGACATCACCCGTACGAGCAACCGGTCCAACGCGGGCGCGATCTGGCTCCTCAAGGGCACCTCGTCCGGTCTCACCGGCACCGGATCGCTCTCGTTCTCCCAGGACACGGCGGGTATCGCCGGGTCCACGGAGAAGGACGACATGCTGGGTTCGTCCGTCTCGCTGACGGACTTCTCCGGCCACGGCCGCGCCCACCTGCTCATCGGCACCGAGGGCGAGGACGCGGGCAACGGCACCCTGCTCTTCCTGCCGAGCACGGCCTCGGGCGTCTCCGTCGCCAAGTCGGCGTACTACGGCGTGACCCAGCTGGGCACGGCGGCGGGCGCGCGGCTGGGCCAGGTCCTGGCCCCGTAGCCGCCCGGCGGACGAACAGCGACGAACGAAGGCCGGGGCCCTGTACGGAACAGGGCCCCGGCCTTCCGCGTGTCCGCGTGCTCCTCAGCCGCCCGCGTCCCGGCACAGCAGGCGCAGGGACCCGTCCCCCTCGAAGCAGCGCCGCGCCTCGGTCACCGGGTCCCAGATCCGCCCGTCGGGGGTACGGAGCAGGGGGCCCCGGCCCGAGTCCAGCCACTCGGCGCCCGTGTGACGGGCGATCACCTCACCCGCGTACGCGCCGAAGCCGCGCAGCGCGGGCTCGACGGCGGCGTACGGCGCCCCGTCCCGGCGTATCTCCTCGATCGTCCGGTCGACTCTCCACAGGCTCTGTGTGGAGTGGTCGAGGCGGAGCCTGGCGCCTTCCCGCATCGCCGCGACCGCGTCCGCCGCCCACCGGAGGGGCTTCGTCGCGGCCGCGGGCCTGGTCGGCAGGGCCGGCGTGGTTCTCATGACTGTCCACGGGGTGTCCACACCTGCGAGAGCGTGCCCCGGACGGGATTCGTCACGCCGACTCGTGGCGGTACGCCGGAGTGCCGCAGGACGGGCGCAGAGCCCTCGCAGCCCGCTCGCGCGACACCCACGGGACGGTCACACAGGAAGCGGTTCGCCGCGCCCGGCGGGGACTTCGGGGCTAGACCCGTCCGCGGGCCCGGCGGGAGACGACGGCACGCAGCACGCGCCGGCCCTCCGTGGAGAGGCCGAGCGCCTGGCGCAGACCGGCCACGCCGTGGGCCGACAGCAGTTCGAGGATGGTGATCTGGCGGCGCAGTTCGGCGGCGACGAGGGGTGACATGTCCTGTGTGAGGCCCTCGCGCCGGGCCGCCACCGAGGACGGGCCGTCGGAGGCGGCGTCGAGCAGGCGGTGGATCTGCAGTGCGGCCACCGAGCAGGCGTCGGCCCACACGCGGAGGTTCGCGCCGGTCCGCTCGACGGGGGCGGCGTCGAGCATGCGGTGCGCCAGCACGGTGGCCCGGCCCTCGGCGGACAGGTCGCTCTCGGGGACCGGGGACACGTCGAGTTTGGCGCGCGCCTGTTCGACGCACTCGCCCCAGTCATGGTCCTCCTGCCCGGGCTCGGGTCCGGGCTCGGCGAGGCTCGCCCACAGGGGCCGCAGGATCTCGTCGTCGCCGCCCAACAGGGGCACGCACCTGTCCAGGCACGCCAGACCGCTGGCCGCCAGGCCTCGTTCGTCGGCCTGAGCGATCAGTTCCACCAGGCTCATCACGCCTCCCTCGGTGGGGCCGCCGCTGGTTGCGGAGCCCGCACTTCCCCTTACTGCGTGCACAGTGGCCGGATCGTCACACTGCGAGATGGCCGAAATCTACATGGGGATGACTCCGAGCCGGTCCAGGAACCGGAAGAAAAGCATCTCGGCCGAGGGATCCGCGTCGGAGGTGAGCACGTCGAGGACCGGTTCCTCGGAGACGTCCCGGCCCGACTCCGCGGCCCAGGCGACGGCCCGTGCGAGGGCGTCGTGCGGTTCCAGGAAGAAGTCGTCGACGGTCAGCCCGTCCTTGTTCCCGCCCAGGTACCCGGCCATCGCCTCCCGGTCCAGGCACGTCGTCCAGGCTCCGCTGCCCGGCGCGGCCGCCTCGACGACCACGCAGTCGCTGTCCATGACGTACCCGAAGAGCGCGGGCGCGCCCGTCTCCCCCGCCAGGTCGTTCATGTTCCCGACGTCACCGGCGGTGCCGTCGGGAGTGTTCGGGTACTCCCACACCTGCCAGCCGTCGTCCGCCGTCTGATGCAGCGTCATGCCCGACGCCCCCGACAGCGCGCCGAGCTCCGCGAGCGGCCGCTCGCTCCTGCCGACGACGAAATACCCCCAGTAGCCCATGCCGCTCCCCCCGCCGTATCGGTTCGGCCAGCGCCGAATACACCACAAACGTACGGTAGTTCGCCACCGATACGGGCAAGCCGCCGCAACTACGCCACGGCGGCCAGGGGCCCGTGACGTGCTTTGTCGTCCTGCATACGGGTGAGCCGGAGCACCACGACGACCGCCAGGACGGCGGCGACGAGGTCGGCGGCGTCCGCGAACATCACCTGGGCCACGGCGTCCCGGAGCTCTCCTGGCGTCTCGGCGTCGCGGTACGCCTTGAAGCCCGCCCGGCCGGCGATCAGCGAGACGATCCAGAACGTCCACCAGACGTTGACCAGGCCGTGCCCGGCCCGGCCGCCCGGGCTGCTCGCGTCCCACACGTCCACCATGATCCGGCGCGGGAACCAGAGGTTGACGACGGGCACGAACCAGCTCCAGCAGGTCCAGCCGCGCTTCATCCGGTGCCCGAAGGGGTTGAACACCTCGGCGTTGACCCGCGCCCGCTGGAACCAGACCAGGAAGAGGACGACGGCCGCGACGAGCGCGGACGTCTGGACGATCCCGGCCACGGCGTAGACCGAGTCCGCGCGGTCGGCGTCGGCCTGGAGCACCGCGCTGTACCCCTCGTTCGCCAGCCGGTCCGCGACGTCGTACGTCCTCAGGTCGGCCCAGAGCGCGAAGAGGTCGGTGGCGACGACCACCCCGAGTGCCGCGGCGGCCGCCTTCCCGAGCCCGACGGGTGACCGCAGCCAGGCGGGTCCGTGCGGCTGGTGCATGGGCGCCCCGCCGTACGCCCCCGGCGCGGGAGCGGGCCCGGGAGCGGCGCCGTACGCCGGAAGCGGGGGCGTGGCCGCGAACGGCGGGCCCGTGGGCGCGGGACCCGGTGGGGCCGCTTGTGTCATGGCACCGGCGCAGTGGGGGCAGAGTGTGCCGCCCGGCGTCGCGGCGAGCTGACGGCAGTTCGTGCAGAGCATGGGTGAGCGGTCCCCCGGATGTGCGTGGCCAAGGCCCGGCAGGGCGCCGGGAAGGAGAAGCCCGGCGGCCCCCTCCCCAGGAGTCGCGCACGGCCTGGGGAACATACGTTTCACGCGCCCCGCCCGTCCACTCGGAATCGGCCCCCGGCCCCCGGACGGCCGCCGCCGAGGTGGCGGCTTTCGGGGGCGGCGGCCGTCGGGGGCGGCGGCCCTCAGCCCAGCTTCCCGGCCAGCCCCTTGAAGTCCGTCCACGACAGCGCCGGCTTCCGCGGGTCCCACAGTTTCTGTGTCAGCGCCCGCAGCGGCATCCGGACGCCCGCCGCCACCTGGTCCTGGGTCTGGGAGCCCGAGAGGTCGCACCAGACGGCGAAGGACGCGCCGAGGATCTGGTCGCCGTACTCCCGGGGCACCGGCGTCGTCCCGCGCAGGACGAGGGGGGTCCACTGCTCGTAGATGCGCTGTCCGGTCGGATAGACGAAGGCGTTGGGCTGCCCGAGCACGTAGTAGAGGTACTCGTCGTTGTAGTTGATCACCTCGCGCCCGGCCCGCAGGTACTCGGCCGGCGGGCGTGCGCCGATCTCCTTGCCCGTCCAGTACGCGACGTGGATGTCGTCGGCGGCCGGGACGGTGCCCCCGGAGAAGAACCCGTCGTTCCACGCCCGCAGCGTCCGGTCGTGCCCGCGCATCGTGTCCGCCCGGTCGTTGAGCCAGCCCGTCGTCAGGTCGGCGACCCCGGCGCCCGGCCCGTACTTGGCCTTCGCGGCGGCGGCCAGTTGCGGGTAGGAGGCCGCCGGGTCCGACACCATCAGCGCCCGGTACTCGTCGGCACCGAGGTGCCAGTACCGCCCGGGGAACAGGCCCGCGTACTCGTTCAGCAGGTCGTCCACGATCTTCGCGGACGCCGGCTTGGAGATGTCGATCGCGCCCCGCGAGACGACACCCCGGGCGTTGCGCAGCTGGAGATCCGGATGCGCGTCGAGCACCGCGCCCAGGTGGCCGGGCGAGTCGATCTCGGGCACGACGGTGATGTGCCGGCTCTTCGCGAGCGCGAGGATGCGGCGCACCTCGGCCTTCGTCAGGTGCTCCTTCGACACGATCTCGGGATGCGAGTCGGAGGCGATCCGGAAGCCCTGGTCGTCGGAGAAGTGCAGCCCGAACTGGTTGTACTTCAGGTCGCCCAGCTCACGGATCCGGTCCTCGATCCACCCGGCGGTGAAGTGCTTGCGCGCGATGTCCAGCATGAACCCCCGCTGCGGCTTCGCCGGCGAGTCGCGGACGACCCCCTCGGGCGCCGTGGCGTTCCCGCGGACCTCCTGCTTGAGCGTGCGGGTGCCGTAGAAGACGCCCGCCTCGGCCGCACCGGTGATCCGCACCCGCCCGTCCCCGACGGTCAGCGTGTACGACTCGGCGTTCGCGTCCTCGTCGGTGAGGCCGAGTTCCACGTCCCCGGCCCGCGCCCCGCCGGAGCCCGCGTAGGTCAGCCCCAGTTCCCCGGCGAGCAGCCGCCCCTCGTCCGCGAGGGCCCCGTCACGTACGACGACCCGCCCGCCCTTCCCGGGCCGCCAGCCGGGCCCGCGGGCCGGTACGTGTTCCCGTACGGCCGGGATCGTGCGGGGAGCCTTCGACAGCGGATACGTCCGATCGGGTGACGGAGTGGGGGTCTGGGACGGCTCCGGTGCCAGGGCGCTTCGCCCGCCGGAGGGCCACCGCGTCGAGGGCTCGCCCGAGTCGCCGCTCGGCCAGAGCCCGACGGTCAGCGCGGTACCCGCCACGACCGCCACACCCACGCCGACCAGCAAAGGCCTCCTGCCGACCGACAGCGGCCCCCTGTGCCTGCTCCCGTTCACCACCGACCACTCACCCTCCGGACCGCCCTCGTACGCTGTGGTTCCGTTGCGAACCTAAGCCCCGTCATCCGGTGCCTCCGTCCACGTCCCGTTCTGAAACTCTCTCTTGCGAGTGAAGATCGGGCATCTGTCGGACAGCTCCGGTCAAGCCCCGATAGCGTGATGAAACATCTCTCACTTGACCCCCAGCCGAACCACGCGCGGCGCCCGGACGGGCGCCGCCGAACCGCCGAGGAACCCACGCTGCCCGCGCACCGTCCTTCCCGCCTCCCCGGCCAGGCCGTCGGCACACCGGAATCGTCCGAACCGCCGGGACTGCCGGAGCAGACCCGCCCGGCACCGGGTCCCACCGGCCTGGAGCGGTTCAACGCCCTGCCCGCCGACGAGGCCGAGCGCGCCCTCCTCGCCTGCTGCGGCAGCCACCACTGGGCCCGGCGGGTCGCCGCGCACCGCCCCTACCCCGACCTGGGCTCCCTGCTGGCCGCGGCCGACGAGGCGGCGTACGACCTGACGCCCGGTGACGTCGCCGAGGCCCTGGCCTGCGAGTCCCTCACCCTCCTCCCGGACGGCGCGTACTCCGCGGCGCACACCGCCCTGAGCGCGGCCCACGCGGCGTACGAGAGCCGCTTCGGCCACGTCTTCGTGATCTGCCTGGACGACACGGCCCCGGACGAGGCCCTCGACCAGGTCCTGGCCGGTATCCGATCACGATGGGCGAACGATCCCGACGAGGAGCGGATCCTGACGGCGGAGGAACTGCGCCGCCTGGCAAGGGGCCGCCTCACCCGGTCCTTCAGCCCCGCCGGCAGCGACTGCGCGATCTCTTAGGGGCGCGGGGCCGCGACCGGCCCCAGCGACCGCGGGTCGGGCACCCGAGCGGCGCTCCCGCCCTCCGCGGCCCGCCCGTAATAGCCCGTACGAGCCTGTTTGCCTGCCAGTTCGATCACATCGGTAGGCCCGCCGTAAACGTTCCGACAACACGTCGCTACGATGGCCAGGGCCGGTGGACCGTACCCGGCCGGGCCCGACCGACATCGAAGCCGGCAGGCCCCAATCCCCGCTCCCGGAGGGTTCTTCCGTGCCGGCTGGAACGCTGTACCGCGGCCGGGAAGGAATGTGGTCCTGGGTGGCTCATCGAGTCACCGGCGTCCTCATCTTCTTCTTCCTGTTCGTACACGTGCTGGACACCGCTCTTGTCCGTGTCTCCCCCGAGGACTACGACAAGGTCGTAGCCACCTACAAGACCCCGATCGTCGCGCTGCTGGAGTACGGCCTCGTCGCCGCCATCCTCTTCCACGCGCTCAACGGCCTGCGGGTGATCGCCGTCGACTTCTGGTCGAAGGGCCCCCGCTACCAGAAGCAGATGCTCTGGACCGTGGTCGGCATCTGGGTCGTGCTGATGATCGGGGCCCTCTACCCCGTACTCGGCCACGCCGCTCGTGAAGTCTTCGGGAGCTGACGCGAATGTCCACCACTGAGAAGACCGCTGCCGGCATCGGCCCTGTCGAGGGTGAGTCCCTCTACAGCGTCGACAACCCGGCGCCCCTGATCGAGGCCCCGCGCAAGCGGACGAAGAAGACCCCGAAGTCCACCCGCGGCAACTTCGAGATGGCCGCGTGGCTCTTCATGCGTCTGTCCGGTGTCGTCCTCGTCGTCCTCGTCATCGGGCACCTGCTGATCCAGCTGGTTCTCGACGGCGGCGTCTCCAAGATCGGCTTCGCCTTCGTGGCGGGCCGCTGGGCCTCGCCGTTCTGGCAGACCTGGGACCTGCTGATGCTGTGGCTGGCGATGCTGCACGGCGCCAACGGCCTGCGCACGGTCATCAACGACTACGCGGAGCGCCCGAACACGCGCCTGTGGCTCAAGGGCCTGCTCTACACCGCCACGGTGTTCACCATCCTGCTGGGCACGCTGGTGATCTTCACCTTCGACCCGAACATCCGCTAGGCACGGGGCTGCGAGAATCATGAAGATCCACAAGTACGACACCGTCATCGTCGGCGCCGGCGGCGCCGGCATGCGTGCCGCCATCGAGGCGACGAAGCGCAGCCGTACCGCCGTGCTGACGAAGCTCTACCCCACCCGCTCCCACACTGGCGCGGCGCAGGGCGGCATGGCCGCCGCGCTCGCCAACGTGGAGGAGGACAACTGGGAGTGGCACACCTTCGACACGGTCAAGGGCGGTGACTACCTGGTCGACCAGGACGCCGCCGAGATCCTGGCGAAGGAGGCCATCGACGCGGTCCTCGACCTGGAGAAGATGGGCCTGCCGTTCAACCGGACCCCGAACGGCACCATCGACCAGCGCCGCTTCGGCGGCCACTCCCGCAACCACGGCGAGGCACCGGTCCGCCGGTCCTGCTACGCCGCGGACCGCACCGGCCACATGATCCTCCAGACGCTGTACCAGAACTGCGTCAAGGAGGGTGTGGAGTTCTACAACGAGTTCTACGTCCTCGACCAGCTGATCACCGAGGTCGACGGCGTCAGGAAGTCCGCCGGTGTCGTCGCGTACGAGCTGGCGACCGGCGAGATCCACATCTTCCAGGCGAAGGCCGTGATCTACGCGTCCGGCGGCACCGGCAAGTTCTTCAAGGTGACGTCCAACGCACACACGCTGACCGGTGACGGCCAGGCGGCCGTCTACCGTCGCGGGCTGCCGCTGGAGGACATGGAGTTCTTCCAGTTCCACCCGACCGGCATCTGGCGCATGGGCATCCTGCTGACGGAGGGCGCCCGCGGTGAGGGCGGCATCCTCCGCAACAAGGACGGCGAGCGCTTCATGGAGAAGTACGCGCCGGTCATGAAGGACCTCGCGTCCCGTGACGTCGTCTCGCGCTCCATCTACACGGAGATCCGTGAGGGCCGCGGCTGCGGTCCCGAGGGCGACCACGTCTACCTCGACCTCACGCACCTCCCGCCGGAGCAGCTGGACGCCAAGCTGCCCGACATCACGGAGTTCGCCCGCACCTACCTCGGCATCGAGCCCTACACGGACCCGATCCCGATCCAGCCCACCGCGCACTACGCGATGGGCGGCATCCCGACGAACGTCGAGGGTGAGGTGCTGTCCGACAACACGACGGTCGTGCCGGGCCTGTACGCGGCCGGTGAGGTCGCGTGCGTCTCCGTCCACGGCGCGAACCGGCTGGGCACGAACTCGCTGCTCGACATCAACGTGTTCGGGAAGCGCGCGGGCATCGCGGCCGCGGAGTACTCCGCCACGACCTCGCACGTCGAGCTGCCCGAGGACCCGGCCTCGCTGGTCGTCGGCCAGATCGAGCGGCTGCGGACGTCCACGGGCAACGAGCGCGTGGCGGACATCCGCCGCGAGCTCCAGGAGACCATGGACGCCAACGTCATGGTGTTCCGCACCGAGCAGACGATCAAGACGGCCGTCGAGAAGATCGCCGAGCTGCGCGAGCGCTACCGGAACGTGTCCGTCCAGGACAAGGGCAAGCGGTTCAACACGGACCTCCTGGAGGCCGTCGAACTGGGCAACCTGCTCGACCTGGCCGAGGTCATGGCCGTCTCCGCGCTGGCCCGCAAGGAGTCGCGCGGCGGTCACTACCGCGAGGACTACCCGAACCGCGACGACGTCAACTTCATGCGCCACACCATGGCGTACCGCGAGGTCGGCGACGACGGCACCGAGTCGATCCGCCTCGACTACAAGCCGGTCGTCCAGACCCGCTACCAGCCGATGGAGCGTAAGTACTGATGGCTACCCCCACCCTGGACAAGACGGACGGCGCCAGCAAGCCGGAGGCCGGCTTCGCCGACTCGCCGTACATCACGGCCACGTTCCGCATCCGCCGCTTCAACTCGGAGGTCTCGGGCGAGGCGACGTGGGAGGATTTCCAGCTGGAGATCGATCCCAAGGAGCGGGTCCTCGACGCCCTGCACAAGATCAAGTGGGATCAGGACGGCACGCTGACGTTCCGCCGGTCCTGCGCGCACGGCATCTGCGGCTCGGACGCCATGCGGATCAACGGCAAGAACCGGCTCGCCTGCAAGACGCTGATCAAGGACCTGAGCCCCGAGAAGCCCATCACGGTCGAGCCCATCAAGGGCCTGACGGTCCTGAAGGACCTCGTCGTGGACATGGAGCCGTTCTTCCAGGCGTACCGCGACGTGATGCCGTTCCTGATCACGAAGGAGACGAACGAGCCGACGCGCGAGCGTCTGCAGACCGCCGAGGACCGTGAGCGCTTCGACGACACGACGAAGTGCATCCTCTGCGCCGCCTGCACCTCCTCGTGCCCGGTGTTCTGGAACGACGGCCAGTACTTCGGTCCGGCCGCCATCGTGAACGCCCACCGCTTCATCTTCGACTCGCGTGACGAGGCCGGGGAGCAGCGCCTGGAGATCCTCAACGACAAGGACGGCGTGTGGCGCTGCCGCACGACGTTCAACTGCACGGACGCCTGCCCTCGCGGTATCGAGGTCACGAAGGCGATCCAGGAGGTGAAGCGGGCGCTGATCACGCGCCGCTTCTGACGTCTTTGCCTGTACGTCGGCGTGGGCCCCGTTTCCTTCTGGGAACGGGGCTCTCGCGCGTGCTGGGCCACGATCGGGTGAAGCGGACTGTTCAGAACTCGCGAGGACTGTCCGGCCTACGATGATGCTCTCGACAACAGCCCACGGGAGGCACGTGATGTCCGCAGCACCCGTCGAGCAGCCGCACGGCGACCGGTCTCTGATCGCGGAGGCGAATCGCATCATGGATCGCCTCCCGGGCCGCCGCGTCGAGATCATCGGAGGCCAGATCCTCGTGACGCCATCTCCTGACGTCGCTCACTCGAGGGCGCTGAAGAAGGCGGCTCGTCCTTTCGAGGCCGCTGGTCTCGATGAGGACGAGACCGAGATCCACCAAGCCATCGGCGTCTGGCTACCGGACGGCCCCGAGGACTATGCGATCCCCGATCTCTGCATCGTCGAAGCCGACATCGACGAGCACCTGGTCGAGAACAACAGCTACGACCCCGTGGTCTTCCGTCTCGTCCTGGAGGTCACCTCAAGCAATTGGCAGGCCGATCTCCGCACCAAGGTCACCGCATACGCCCAGGCCAAGATCCCGGTCTACGTGATCGTCGACCGCAAGCACCAGCGCCTCCACGTCCTCACAGACCCGACGCCGGACAAGTACACCACCCACCGCATCCACGCCCCCGGCGAACTCGTCACGCTCCCCGACTCGATCGGCGCCAAGGTCACGCTCGACGTGGCGGAGATCCTCAAGGCCGGGCAGACCAAACGGGATTGAGTGGTCGAGACATGCCGTCCTGCCTGGACGGCGTCGAGCGGTCCGACGTGATCGTGTCCACCAAGCAGCTCGGCGGCACGGCGGAGGACTTCGTCACCCCTCCTCAACAGGCTCAAGCTGGGCTGGGCTGGGCTGGGCTGGGCTGGGCTGGCAGTTCTACCAGGCCGACCCGGCTTCCCCGGCATACGCAATGCGGTGGACGACATCGCGTTGAGCACGCGGTGGAGGGAGGCTGCGGAATCCGACTCCGGCCCCTGAGCGCCGCGGCCTGGCGGCGCCGCCGGTCGGCCACGGCACGCTTCGCCGCGTAGGGGAACCGGCCTTGTACCGCCTTGTACGGCCTGGGCGTGGAGCCTATGCGCCCGGGGCGCGCCACTCCGCCCAGACCTCCTTGCCGCCGCCGTTACGGCGTCCGTTGACGAGGAGGTAGTGGCCCCACTCGTCGGCGCAGGCCCGCAGCAGCCAGAGCCCGCGCCCGCTCTCCGCGTCGAGTCCCAGTCCGGCCCCCTTCTCCGGCCCGGGGCATCGCGGTTGCGGAGGATACGGACTGCTGTCCCACACGCTGAGCTCGACGACATCGCGCCGAGTTCGCGACGGGTGGGCGGCTGTGGCTGACGGACGGCGGCCGGTCCGGCACAAGAAGCCCGCCGCTTCAGTGGTGCATGGAGTCACGGGACGGAGTCCCGCCCGTGGAATCAGCCGTGCCCACAGGCACGGGAAGAGGGTCAGGCGAGCGAGTGGCCGGGGTGCGAACGGCCACCCGGGTGACTGCCCCGCCGCCTCCCCCGGTGCCCCCTCCCCGCGACCTAATCTGACGACATGTCAGACAAAGAGTCGTACGAACTGCTCGGCTTCGACAACGTCCTCTTTCCGGTGGGCGACCTCGACGAGGCCGTGGACTTCTACCAGCGGGCCGGTTTCGCTCTCGGGTTCCGGCTCGACGAGGCCGGGATCGCCATCCTGAAGGTCGGCAAGGAGACGCCCGGGGTGCTGCTGCGCCTAGAGGAAGGGCTCGGGCACCGGCCGCCGCCATGGGGGTCGCCCCGGGTGTGGCTGGAGGTCCGGGACGCCAGGAGCACGGCCGACGCCCTCACGGCCGCGGACGTCCAGCCCCTCGACGCACCCCTGTCCGTGTCCACCGGCTGGACCGTCGAGTTCGCCGATCCCTGGGGGAACGTCATCGGCCTCACGGACTACAGCAAGCGGCCGGAGCTGGCCCGCGTCGGCTGAACCGTCCGCCGGTCGACCTCGCCGTCCCCCACCCCCATCCCCCTGAGCCGCACGTCACACGAGAGCATGCGGGCTCCGACTTGAACGTGTTCAAAAACAGGTCTACATTCTTCCTCGACAGCGCGTTTTGAACGCGTTCAAGAAGTTGGGAAGGGGTGGGGACATGGACCTCACGGTCGTCGCTTACGTCATCTATCTGCTGGTCAGCGTGGCGCTGACGGTCTGGGTGGCACGGACGCTCAGCCACAACGGGCGGATCTTCCTGTCGGACGTACTGCACGGGAACGAGAAGCTCGCGGACGCCGTCAACCACCTTCTGGTGGTGGGCTTCTACCTGGTGAACCTCGGCTTCGTGGCGCTCTACCTGAACCAGGACGACGAGATCGCCGACGCCCGCGGGGTGTTCGAGGCCCTGTCGACGAAGCTCGGCGTGGTGCTCCTCGTACTGGGCGCCATGCACCTGGGGAACGTGTACGTGCTCAACAAGATCCGCCGCCGGGGCATCATGGAGCGCGAGCAGCTGCCGCCCGTGCCGCCGCAGGGCTGGGTCGCCCCGACGGCCGGGGCGTGACCCCGATGGCCACCGCCGCCGGCCCGGACCGGGACGCCACGCGCGTCCCGGTCCGCGGGCTCACCGTCCTGTACGACGCGCAGTGCTCCCTCTGCTCCTTCCTGCGCGACTGGCTCGTCTGGCAGCGGCAGCTGGTGCGCCTGGAGCTGGTGGCCGCCGGCTCGACGGAGGCGAAACGCCGCTTCCCCGGGCTCGACCACGCCGCGACCCTCGACGAGATCACCGTGGTCGGGGATTCGGGCCAGGTCTACCGGGGCAGCGCCGCCTGGGTCGTCACCCTGTGGGCGCTCGCCGACCACCGCCCGCTGTCCTACCGGCTCAGCACCCCGGCCGGAGCCCGGCTGGCGCGGGGCGCGGTGCTCGCCGCCGCCAAGTGGCGCGAGGGGCAACGGGCCCGCAGGGAGGGCGAGTGGGGCGGCCGTACGTACACCGGGGCCGACGGGTGGACGTACGACCAGGCCGTGGGCTGGACCTACGATCCGCCCGCCTGCGACAGCGGCACCTGCCCGCCTCGTTAGGCTCTGTCCCGTGCCAGCAACGAATGACAGCGCCCCCGGCCCGGACGGTCCCGCGGAGCCCGAGGGCCCCGGCCCCGCGCGGACGCCCGCCAAGAGCGAGCAGACCCGGGCCCTGATCCTGGAGACGGCGATGCGCCTGTTCCAGGAGCGGGGTTACGAGAAGACGACGATGCGGGCCATCGCCAAGGAGGCCGGGGTCTCCGTCGGCAACGCGTACTACTACTTCGCCGGCAAGGAACACCTGATCCAGGGCTTCTACGACCGGCTCGCGGCCGAGCACCGGATCGCGGTCCGTGAGGTCCTGGAGCAGGAGAAGGACCTGGAGGCGCGGATCGCCGGGGTCCTGAAGACATGGCTGGACGTGGCGAAGCCGTACCACGAGTTCGCGGTGCAGTTCTTCAAGAACGCCGCCGATCCGGACAGCCCGCTCAGCCCGTTCTCGGCCGAGTCGGAGCACGCGCGCGAGGAGGCCATCGGGGTCTGCCGCGAGGTGCTCAGCGGTTCGAAGGCGAAGGTGCCTGAGGAACTGCGTGAGGTCCTCCCCGAGTTGCTGTGGCTCTCCCAGATGGGTCTGGTCCTGTACTGGATCTTCGACCGCACGGAGGGCCGCGAGCGCAGCTACCGCCTCGCCGAGCGCGGGGCCCGCCTCACCTCGCTCGGTGTGACCCTGGCCCGCTTCCGAGTCCTGCGGCCCCTGGTCCGCGAGGTGCACGAACTGTTCACGGACTTCCTGCCGGGGATGACGAACGCACTGCCCGACCCCGGCAGGAAATCCGCGAAGTAGCGCCTCGCGCGGTCAGTTCACCGCGTCCAGCTCGTCCTCCGCCAGCTCCACGTCGTACACCAGCGGTTCCGCGCCGACCATCACGTGGCGGGCCCGGGAGGGGTGTTCGGCGGCCGTCACGGCCAGCAGGTACGAGCCCGCGGACGGCACCGAGACGATGTACGAGCCGTCGGCCAGCGACGTCACCCGGTCGAGCTGCCGGCCGCCCTTGGAGAGCAGGGTCAGCGCGGCGCCTTCCACGGGCGCGCCGTCCGGGGTGCGGACGAAGCCGTGGATCACGGTGGAACCGCTGTCGGCGTCGGGCACGCGCGCGTGGACCTCGGAGACCTCCTCCTCCCGGGGCTCCACCGCCAGATGCGGCAGGCGCTTCTCCAGGCCGGCCGGGAGCCACCAGTTGGAGTTGCCCAGGAGGTGCATCGCGGCCGGCACCAGGGCCGTACGCAGGATGAACGCGTCCAGCGCCACCGCCGCGGCGAGCCCGATGCCCGCCATCGCGCCCTCCATGTCACCGCTGAGCACGAACGCGGAGAACACGCAGATCATGATCAGGGCCGCGCAGTTGATGACCCTGCTGGTCTCCGCGAGGCCGACGCGGACCGCTCGCGCGTTGTCCTTCGTGTGCACCCACTCCTCGTGCATCCGGCTCACCAGGAACACCTGGTAGTCCATCGAGAGGCCGAAGAGGAGCGAGAGCATGATGACCGGCAGGAACGCCGTGATCGGCCCCTCCTTGCCGATGCCGAGGAGTTCCGTGCCCCAGCCCCACTGGAAGATCGCGACGAGCACCCCGAAGGACGCGGCGGCCGCGATCAGGTTCATCAGGGCCGCCGTCAGGGGCACCACCAGCGAGCGGAAGGCCACCATCAGCAGCAGGAAGCCGAGCGAGATGATCGCCGCGACGAAGTACGGCAGCCGGTCCCCCGTGACGGCCGCGAAGTCCTTGAAGACGGCGGTCACCCCGCCCACGTGGGCCTCGGTCCCGGAGGCCGGGATCACGTCGTCGCGGAGCCGGTCGATCAGCTGGTCCGTCTTCTGCGACTGCGGTGACGTGGTGGGCACGACCTGGATCACCGTGATGCCCTCGGCGGGCGGCGCGGCGGCCACCTGGGCGACGCCCTCGGTCCCGCGGATGGCCGCGACGAGCCCGTCCGTGTCCCCGCCGTCCACGACGACCTGGAGCGGGCCGTTGAAGCCCGGCCCGAAGCCCTCGGCCAGCAGGTCGTACGCCTGCCGTGTGGTCGTGGAGTCCTGGTGGTTGCCCTGGTCGGTGGCACCGAGCCGGATCGACAGGACGGGCAGCGCCAGGATCAGCATCACGACCAGCGCCCCGGCGGCGATGGACCGCGGTCGCCGCTGCACGTACATGGACCAGCGCGCGGCGAGTCCGCTCGCCTCCTGCGACTCCGGACCCGCGGCGGCCAGCCGGTGGCGCTGCCTGCGGCTGAGCACGCGCATGCCGAGCAGCCCGAGGAGCGCGGGCAGCAGGGTGACCGCGGCGAGCACGCTCAGCACGACCGTCAGCGAGGTCGCGACGACGACGCCGTCCAGGAAGCGCATGTTCATCACCAGCATCCCGGCGAGCGCGATGCACACGGTGCCACCGGCGAACAGCACGGCCCGGCCCGAGGTGTTGAGGGCCGTGATCGCCGCCTCCTCGGGCTTCATGCCGCGCAGGATGCCCCGGCGGTGCCGCGTCACGATGAACAGGGCGTAGTCGATACCGACGCCGAGGCCGATCAACGAGCCGAGCAGCGGCGCCACTTCGGGTACGTCGGTGACATGGCTGAGCAGGGAGGTCGCCATCAGGCCGGTGCCGAGGGCCGCGATCGCGACGACGAGCGGCAGCAGCATCGCGAACAGCGAGCCGAAGGCGAGGAAGAGGACGACCGCCGCGGCCACGATGCCGACCATCTCCGCGATGCCGGTGGGTGGTTCCTGGGTCCGGGTGATCGCCTGACCGCCCAGTTCGACCTGGAGCCCGTCGCGTCCGGCGTCCTGAGCCGTCTCGACGACGTCCTCCACGAGCGCCTTCGGCACGCCGTTGGCCTGCTCGGTGAAGGTGATCTGGGCGTAGGCGATCCGCCCGTTCCCGCTGAACTGCGCTGCGCCCTGGGCTGTGTACGGGCTGCTGACCTCGCCGACGCCCTCCATCCGCCCGATCTTCTCGAGGGCGGGCTCGATCCGGGAGCGTACGGACGCGTCGCGGGCCGTTCCCTCGTCGACCTTCCACACCACCGTGTCGGTGTCGCCCGACCGCTCCGGGAAGGCCTTGGCCATCAGGTCGTACGCGCGCGTGGAGTCCGTGTTCGGAAGGGAGAAGGTGTCCGCGTAGTTCGTACCCGCGGCGGAACCCGCGAAGCCGAGCCCCAGAAATGCCCCCACCCACAGCAACAGGACCACCAGCCGGTGCCGATAGCACCACCGTGCCAATGTCGTCACGCCTCAACGCTCCTTAGTTCGCGGTCGGTTGGTCCCCCAGGTCCTGCGGCTCAGCATCGGGTGCGCCGCGGGTGCGTGCACATGACCCGGCCATGACTCACAAGGAACTCCAAGGCGCGACCCGGCCCCGTTGCCGGTGCGCGCGCCGATACTGGGGGCATGACCGCTCACGAGGGGGCGACCGTCCTGGTCGTCGAGGACGAGCCGAGCATCGCCGACGTTCTGACCATCGCCCTGCGCTACCACCGCTTCGAGGTGATGACGGCGGGGACCGTCCGTCAGGCGCTGACGCTGGCCGAGCGCACGCGCCCGGACGCCGCGCTCCTCGACGTGATGCTCCCCGACGGCGACGGCCGGGCGCTGGGCCGCGAACTGCGTTCGCTCCAGCCCGACCTGGCCGTGGTGTTCCTGACCGCGCGGGACGCGCCCGCGGAGATCGTCGGCGCCCTCGCCTTCGGCGACGACTACATCACCAAGCCGTTCAACATCGACGAGGTGACCGCCCGGATCACCGCCGTGCTGCGCCGCACCCGCCCGGCCGACGTCCTGCCGCAGCGCCCGCCGCTGCGGTACGGCGACCTGGAGCTGGACGAGACGACGTACTCGGTGCACCGCGCCGGCCGCTCGGTCGAGCTGACTCCCACCGAGTACGCCCTGCTGCGTTTCCTCGTGCGCAACGGCGGGCGGATCGTGTCCAAGGAGCAGCTCCTGCGGCATGTCTGGCAGTACGAGCACCCGGCGGAGTCGACCGTCGTGGAGACCTACATCAGCTATCTGCGGCGCAAGCTCGACGCCCTCGGCGCCCCGGTGATCACGACCCGGCGAGGCGTCGGATACGGCCTCGCATGATCTTCCGGCACCGCCCCGGCCATGGCATCCACTCGCTGCGCGGCAAGCTGACGCTGGCCAACGTCGCCCTGCTGGCGCTGGGCATCATCATGGCGACGGCGGTGAGCCTGATGGGCATGCGGTACTACCTCCTCGACCAGATCGACACGCAGCTCCTCAAGACCCGGGACTCGCTGGGGAGCACGAAGGTGACCGCGCGGCAGATCGACTCGCTGAGCGCGCTGGCCTTCTTCCGCGAAGGGCAGGTGCCCGAGGCCGAGGGCCCGCCGGAATCGGACTCCCTGTTCGCGGTGGTCGACGAGAAGGGCCGGCCCATCACGATCGCGAACTTCCGACCCACCGACAACCAGCGCAAGCTGGCCGAGGCGGTGGGCAGGCCCCAGGCCCTCGCCGCCGCCCCCGAGCCCCACGACGTGCGGGTGGACGACGTGCCGTACCGCGTCACCGCCGTCCCCCTCCCGGACGGTGCCGTCGTCCTCCTCGCCAGCTCCACCGACGCGCTGCACAAGGGCATGGCCAAGGCCCTCAAGCTCGATCTCACCTTCGGTCTGCTGCTGTTGGGGCTGCTCGCCGTGCTGACGATGCTCAGTGTGAGCCGGCGGCTGCGGCCCCTGGAGGACATGGTGGAGACCTCGTCGGCGATCGCCGAGGGAGACCTGGCCCGCCGGGTGCCCTCCAGCCATCACCCCACCCAGGAGGTCGAACAGCTGCGGCTCGCCCTCAACTCGATGCTCCACCAGGTCGAGTCGGCGTACCGCACCCGCGAGCGGAGCACCGCCCAGCTGCGCCGCTTCGTCGCGGACGCCTCGCACGAGCTGCGTACGCCGCTGGCGGCGATCCGCGGCTACCTCCAGCTGTACGACAAGGGCATGCTGTCCGAGCCCGGCGAACGCAAGCGCGCCTGGGACCGGATGACCGGGGAGGCGGACCGCATGGGCCGTCTGGTCGACGAGCTGCTCACCCTGGCCCGCCTGGACCAGCGGCCCGAACTGCGGTTCAGGAACGTCGACCTGAGCCGCCTGGTGCGCGATGCGGCCGAGGATCTGCGGGCCCAGCAGCCCGGCCGTCCGGTGACGGTGAGCGCCGAGGGGGCCCTCCTCGTCCGCGGGGACGAGTCGGGCCTGCGGCAGATCCTGGGCAACCTCGTGACGAACGTCCGCACGCACACCCCCGCCTGCACCCCGGTCGCCCTGGATCTGGAGAGGGCCGACGGAGTCGTACGGCTTCGGATCGCCGACGAGGGCCCGGGGCTGGCGGAGGAGGACGCGGTGCGCATCTTCGACCGCTTCTTCCGGGCGGGCGGCGGCGCGGGCAGTGGTCTGGGGATGGCCATCGTCCAGGGCGTGACCACGGCCCACGGCGGGGACGTGACGGTGCGGACGGCGCCGGGCGAGGGCCTGACGGTCACGGTGACGCTGCCGGCGCGGGCCTGCGCTCCCTGAGCGACGCGGGAAACCGCGCGGCGGGGGCTGCCGGCCCGCGGTCCCGTTGGTGCCCGCGGGCTTGTTCGTGCCCGCGGGCTTGCTCGTGCCCCCGGGTCCGGCGGCCTCAGGCCTTCCTGGAGGCCAGTTCCACGACGGTGATGTCGGACGGCGCCCCCACCCGCGTGGGCGGCCCCCAGGCACCCGCTCCCCGCGACACGTACAACTGCGTGTCCCCGTAGCGCTCCAGTCCCGCGAGGGTCGGGTTGGCGAGGTCCGCGATGAAGTTGCCGGGCCACAGCTGCCCGCCGTGGGTGTGCCCGGAGAGCTGGAGGTCGACCCCGTGGTCCACGGCGTCGTGGATCTGCACCGGCTGGTGGGCGAGCAGCACGCACGCCCGGCCACGGTCCCGGTCGCCGAGGGCCTTCGCGAAGTCGGGGCCCTCGCCCTCGTCCTCCCCGGCCACGTCGTTGACGCCGGCCAGGTCGAAGTCGGCCAGCTCGGTGCGGGCGTTCTCCAGCGGGCGCATCCCCAGGTCACGCACGTGCGCGACCCACTCCTCGGCTCCGGAGAAGTACTCGTGGTTCCCGGTGACGAAGAACGTCCCGTGCCGCGCCCGCAACTGCGCGAGCGGCGCCGCGGCGGGCCCGAGGTCCTTCACGCTGCCGTCGACGAGGTCGCCCACGACCGCGATCAGGTCGGGCTGGGTGGAGTTGATCGTGTCGACGACCTTCTGGGCGAATCCGCGCCCCAGCACCGGCCCGAGGTGCACGTCGCTGACGACGGCGATCCGGTAGCCGTGAGCGGACCTCGGCAGCTTGGCCAGGGGCACGGTGACCCGCTTCACCCGGGGCCCGCGCAGGACGCCGTACGTCCCGTACCCCACGGTGCCCACGGCGGCGGCCGCCGCGGCCCCGCCCACCACACGCGACACGAACAGCCGGCGCGAGGGACCCGTGGTCGCGGGCACCGGCGCGTCGGTGCGCCCGGGCGCGCCGTCGGACGGCGACGCGGCCGGGGACGCCGGCCCGGCTCCGGCGGGCGTCCCGGACGGGGTGGAGGTGAGGGCAGGGCCGGCCGACTCGTCGGCGGACCGGTGCCCGGTCTCCCGGGCGGGCGCTCCGGCGGGCACGGGCGCGGCCTCGCGTACGTCCACCGGGTCCGCCGCGGGAGCCGGACGCCGGTCCAGAGCCCTCCGCAGCAGCGGGCGGACGACCTCGCCGACCAGCAACGCCAGCAGGAGGTAGATCGACAGCGCCATCCACAGGAATCCGGGCCAGGTCAGCACCTGCTGCAGCCAGAACGGCGCACCGGTCCGCTCGGAGGCGAACCCCGCGAACATGAGTACGGGCCCGGCCACGAGGACGGCCGTGCCCACCCGTCTGGCGGTACCCGGCCGTGCCGTCGTGTCGCGCACCATCCGGCGCCAGAAGTACCAGTGCAGCCCTGCGAACACCGCCAGAACCAGGACCAGGAACACGATGACCACGCGGTGACTCCCCCGTTATGACGATGACGTGTGACGCAGGGCCCGGACACCGCGCAACCCGATGCCCCCGACAACCGTCCCCAAGACAAAGGAGACAACGGCGAGCGTCAGGTGCACCCAGAAGTACCCGGTCGGATCGCCCGCGTCGTCGAAAGCGAGCCCGCTGCCGTCCTTCCACAGGTTCTTGACGAAAGTGATCCAGATGACCCAGCTCCACACTCCGAAGGCGAGCAGGAACCAGGAAACGGGACGGCTGAGCTTCATGGGTTCAGTATCGCCGCCGTCGAACGGAACCGGCGCCCGGGGTGGGGAGGACGACGGCGCGCGGAGCCGTGGCGGAAAAGAACGTGGCGGAAAGAGCCATGGTGAGGAGGGCCGCGCGACTTCACGCCTGACGCCATGTACGTTCTCGATCGTGCCCGCCATGAAAAAGACCGCCAAGTCGTCCTTGCTGGTCACCTCCGCCACGCTGTTGTCGTTCTCGCTCGCGCTCACGGTGACCGCCACCGGCCCCGCCGCAGCGGACGACAAGCCGACTCCGACCCCGTCGGCGACTCCTTCGACGACTCCTTCGGGCTCGGCATCGCCGTCGGGCAGCGCGTCGGGCGACGCGTCGACCAGTCCTTCGGCGACACCGCCGGCGAACATGTCGACCGTGGGCGGCGCCCAGCTCGGCCGACCCGGGACCCAGGCGAACCTCGGCGCCGGCGCGCCGGTCCTCCCGAAGGGCCTGAGCGCCCGCTCCTGGATCGTCGCGGACGCCGAGTCCGGCGCGGTGCTCGCCTCGCACAACGCGCACTGGCGGCTGCCCCCGGCGAGCACGCTGAAGATGCTGTTCGCCGACACGCTGCTGCCCAAGTTCCCCAAGAAGCAGAAGCACAAGGTCGCCTCGTCCGACCTGGCAGGCATCGGCGCGGGCTCCAGCATGGTGGGCATCAAGGAGGACGAGACGTACTCGGTCCACGACCTGTGGCTCGGCGTCTTCCTTCGCTCCGGCAACGACGCCGTCCACGTGCTGTCCGCCATGAACAAGGGCGTCGACCAGACCGTCAAGGACATGAACGCGCACGCCGAGGAGCTCCAGGCGCTCGACACGAACGTGGTGAGCCCGGACGGCTACGACGAGAAGCGCCAGGTGTCGTCGGCGTACGACCTGACCCTGTTCGCCCGCTCCGGCCTGCAGAAGAAGGACTTCCGGGAGTACTGCTCGACGGTCCGCGCGAAGTTCCCCGGCGAGACCAAGAAGAACAAGAAGGGCAAGACCACCCGCGGGTCCTTCGAGATCCAGAACACCAACCGGCTGATGACCGGCGACTACGGTCTCGACGCCTACAAGGGCATCGCGGGTGTGAAGAACGGCAACACGACGAACGCGGGTGCGACCTTCACGGGGGTCGCCGAGCGCGACGGCAAGGTGCTGCTCGTCACGGTGATGAACCCGGAGAAGGAGGAGCACGACGAGGTCTACAAGGAGACCGCCAAGCTCCTCGACTGGGGTTTCCAGGCGTCCGGCAAGGTCGACCCGGTGGGCGAGCTGGTGCCGCCGAAGAGCGCGGACACGGGCTCCCAGCCGGGCGCGAACGCCTCCGGTGAGGCCGGGGGTTCGGGCGACGGAGGGGCGGCCTCGGCGAAGCCGGTGGCGGCCTCGGCCGAGACGAGTGGTTCCGGTGGCGTCGGCATCGCCCTGGCGATCACCGGCGGCGTCCTCGTGCTCCTCGCCGCCGGTGTCTTCGTGATCAACCGCCGCTGGCCGCTGCCCGAGTTGATGCGTCGCCGCCGCTGACCCCCGCTGCGCCGTCCGCCCCGCCGGCCCCGGACTCCGCGTCCGTCCCGTCCGGTGGGGGCGTGTCCTCGTGCGGCGTCGCGGTCCAGGCGGCGCAGAAGAGCAGCAGCTTGGACGTGAAGTTGATCCACAGCAACAGCGCGACGGGCACACCGAACGCCCCGTACATGCTCTTCGCTGCGACTCCCTGGATATAGCCGCTGAGCAGCAGCTTCAGCAGTTCGAACCCGGCCGCGCCGATCAGCGCGGCGACGATCAGCCGTCGTCGCTCCGGCTGGACGCCGGGGAGCAGCGTCAGCAGGTACAGGAGCAGCAGGAAGGCGGCGAGGACTGCCACGGCGAACGCCGCCACCCTCAGCAGCACCCCGCCCCAGCCGCCCTCGTCGATGCCGAGCTGCCGGGTGGCCCAGCCCACGGCGGTCGACGCGAGGGTGGAGGCGGCGATCGTGACGAGTGCGGCGCCGCCGAGGCCGACGAGTACGCCGGCGTCCACGAGCTTGCGCAGGATCGGGTTCTCCTCCTCGTCCGGCAGCTCCCAGACCGCGCGCAGGCACTCGCGCATCGAGCCGACCCAGCCGATGCCGGTGAACAGCAGCAGGGCGCCCGCGATCAGTCCGACCGTGCCGGCGTTGTCGACGAGGGCGCCGATGTCGAGTTGTTCGGCGATGCCGGGGATCTGCTCGGCGATCTTGTCCTCGAGCGTCTGCACCCCCTTCTCGTCGAGGGTCGCGGCGGCGATCGCGGCGGCCACGGTGATCAGCGGGAAGAGCGCGAGGAAGCTGATGAAGGTCATCGCCGCGGCGAGCCGCGTCCACTTCACCCGGTCCAGTCGTTCGTACGAGCGCCAGGCGTGCGTGGCCATCAGCCGTGTGACCAACGGGCCCACACCGGGGAGCTTTTTCAGCCAGTCCATGATCCGACTCTGCCCTCGCCTCGGAAAACCAATGTCCGGGTACCCCAAAAACGCACGACGGTGGCGAGCACCATGCCGATTCCGGCGCCCGACACGGTGTCCGCGCGCGGGGAGGTGAATCCGAGGCCGTAGTGGCTGACGAGGATGCACAGCAGCTGGACCAGGGCGCCCGCGATGTTCACGGCGAAGAAGATCCCGTACTGGGCGAGGCTCCTGGAGGCGTGCCGGTAGGTGCCGAGCGCGTTGCCCGCGTAGGCGACCGAGCAGCCCGCCACGAACGACAGCGACTTGGCGGTCAGCGGGTCCAGGCCCGCGGGGCCGCGCAGCCAGAGGAAGAGGGCGAGGTCGGCGGCGTACGCGAGGAGTCCGACGGCGGCGAAGCCGAGCAGTTCCGGGGCCCTGGGGCGCCGGGCCCGTGGCCGGGGGGCCTTTAGCTGCTGGGCGTGGCTCACCAGTTGGCCACTGCCAGGCCGTACATCGTGAGCCATGCCACCCCGATGACGGCGAGCGCGCGGTCGCGCAGGACCACGTCCTCCGGTTCGCCCGCGGTGCCCCGGTCGGCGAAGACCGCGTACCGCAGGACGGCGAGGATGAAGGCGATCATCGACAACTGCCTCCAGGGCAGCACGCTGGTGTGCGGCACTCCGCCCTCCTCCAGGGCCCACAGGCAGTAGCCGAGGACGGCGACCGAGGCGGCGAGCTGCCAGACGAAGCGCAGGTAGCCGGTGGTGTACTCGGTGAGCAACGCGCGCGTGGCGCCCGCTGTGCCGGCCATCTGAACGGCTTCCGAGTAGCGCTTGGCGGACACCATGAAGAGGGCGCCGAAGCCGGTCGTGATGAGGAACCAGCGGGACAGCGGGATGCCGAGCGCGACCCCTCCGATCATGGCCCGCATCAGGAATCCGGTGGTCACCACGGCGAGATCGACGACCAGGACGTGCTTGAGGCTGAGGCAGTACGCGAACTGCAGGCCCAGGTAGGCGGTCAGCAGCGCCGAGGTCATCGGCGAGCACAGGAAGGCGGCCGCGGTCGGGGCGACGACGGCGAGCACGATGCCCACGCAGTAGGCGACCGGTACGGGCACCTGCCCGGCGGCGACCGGCCGGTGGCGCTTGACCGGGTGGGCGCGGTCTGCGTCGGCGTCCCGCGCGTCGTTGACCAGGTAGACGCTCGCCGCACAGGCCGTGAACAGGACGAACACGAGCGCGACTTGAGTGAGGGCGTGCCGTGAGAAGAGTTCGCCCGCGGCGGCCGGGGCCGCGATCACGAGAACGTTCTTGACCCACTGTCTGGGCCGGGCGGTCCTGATCAGCCCCTTCAGGAGGCCACTTTTCCGCGGGGTGGTCTGTTTCCCGTGTGTCCTCTCCAGGAGGGCCGTCTCAGCCATGGTCGCGGCCCCTTGTCATCCAGCGGGCGCCGAGCCGGGCCGTCACCGCGCCGAGGGCGGCGCCCGCCGCCACGTCCGACGGGTAGTGGACGCCGACGACGAGCCGTGACACGCACATCGCGGCGGCCAGTGGGGGCACCGCGCGGGCGCCGAGCGCCCCGAAGGCCACGGCTGCCGCGGCGGCGGAGCAGGCGTGCGCGCTGGGGAAGGAGTGCCGGCCCGCGGTGCGGACCAGCGGCTCGACGTGGTGGGGGCGCGGACGGCGTACGAGCCGTTTGACGCCCATGCCGGCGAGGTGCGCGCCGGCGGTCAGGGCCGTGCCGCGCAGCCAGGCGCTTCGCCGCTCCCGGTCCACGGCGGCTCCCGCGAGGCCCGCCGCGAGCCACAGCGCACCGTGCTCGCCGGCCAGCGACAGGACCCGCGCGGCGGCGGCGACGCTCGGGACGGCGGCGCGGGCGTGGAGGGCCGAGAGGATCCGGTGGTCCAGGTCAGGGAGCTCGTCGTGGTGATCCATGGGGACTCACTGTTCACGTCAACACCGCTGGAACTCCGGCAATATTGAGCGACATCCCATTAATCACCCATTTCGGGGAGAGAAGTGATGTTAGGGAACTAACAGTCACTTTCGGTCGATACGGTCACTTGCATGCCTACCGACACGGTTTCCGTCACGGGGTGGGGCCGCACCGCACCCACCGCCGCCCGCCTGGTGCGCCCCCGTACGTACGAGGAGGTCGTGGCGGCCGTGCGGGGATGCGGAACCCGCGGGGGCATCGCCCGGGGGCTGGGACGGGCGTACGGCGACGCGGCACAGAACGCGGGCGGGGCCGTGCTCGACATGACGGCCCTGGACCGCGTCCACGCGATCGACGCGGACGGCGGGACCGTGCTGTGCGACGCCGGTGTCTCGCTGCACCGCCTGATGGAAGTCATGCTGCCGCTGGGCTGGTTCGTGCCGGTGACCCCGGGGACCCGCTATGTCACGGTCGGCGGAGCGATCGGCGCGGACATCCACGGCAAGAACCACCACGTGGCCGGTTCGTTCGCCCGGCACGTCCTGTCCTTCGAGCTGCTGACCGCGGACGGCGAGATCCGTACGGTGAGCCCCGGTACCCCGCTCTTCGACGCCACGGCCGGTGGCATGGGCCTGACCGGTGTCGTCCTCACGGCCACCGTCCGACTGCAGCCGGTCGAGACGTCGTTGATGTCCGTCGACACGGAACGGGCCACGGACCTGGACGACTTGATGGCCCGCCTCACGGCCACCGACCACCGCTACCGCTACTCGGTCGCCTGGATCGATCTGCTGGCCCGTGGCGCGGCCGTGGGACGCTCGGTGCTGACCCGGGGCGACCACGCCCCCCTGGAGGCGCTGCCCGACGGCACACGCGCGCGTAGAGCCCCGTTGGAGTTCCGTCCGGGACGCCTTCCCGCGGCCCCCTCCTTCGTCCCCGAAGGCCTGCTCGGCAGGACGACGGTCGGTCTCTTCAACGAACTCTGGTACCGCAGGGCGCCACGCGCGCGTACCGGTGAACTGCAGCGGATGTCCACCTTCTTCCACCCGCTCGACGGCGTGCCGCACTGGAACCGGATCTACGGGCGCGGCGGTTTCGTGCAGTACCAGTTCGTCGTCGGACACGGCGGGGAGGAGGCCCTGCGCCGGATCGTGCACCGCATCTCGCAGCGCCGCTGCCCCTCCTTCCTCGCCGTCCTGAAGCGGTTCGGTGCGGGCGACCCCGGCTGGTTGTCCTTCCCGATGCCCGGCTGGACCCTCGCGCTGGACATCCCCGCGAACCTGCCGGGGCTCGGCGGCTTCCTCGACGAGCTGGACGAGGAGGTGGCCGCGGCGGACGGGCGTGTCTACCTCGCCAAGGACTCCCGGCTGCGGCCGGAACTGCTCGCGGCGATGTATCCGCGGCTCGACTCGTTCCGGGCGCTGCGCGCGGAGCTGGACCCGCGTGCCGTCTTCACCTCCGACCTGTCCCGGCGCCTCGGGCTCTGACGTGAGCCGCCCCGCCGGCCCGGTTCTCCCACCCTCTCCCCAGGAGTTCGCCTCATGAAGGACGCTTTCGGCCTCCCCCAGTCCCTGCTCGTACTCGGCGGCACGTCCGAGATCGCGCTCGCCACGGCGCGCCGGCTGATCGCCCGCCGTACCCGCACGGTGTGGCTCGCGGGCCGCCCCTCGCCCGGCCTGGAGGCGGCCGCCGCCGGACTGCGCAAGCTCGGCGCGGACGTGCGTACCGTCGACTTCGACGCGCTCGATCCCGACGCCCACGAACCTGCTCTCGGCAAGGTGTTCGCGGAGGGCGACATCGACATGGTCCTGCTCGCGTTCGGTGTCCTCGGCGACCAGTCGCGCGACGAGAACGATCCCGGCGCCGCGGTACGGGTCGCACAGACGAACTACACGGGCGCCGTGTCGTCGGGGCTGGTGTGCGCGCGGGCCCTCCAGGAGCAGGGGCACGGCTCCCTGGTGGTGCTCTCGTCGGTGGCGGGCGAGCGGGCCCGCCGCGCCAACTTCATCTACGGGTCCAGCAAGGCGGGCCTCGACGCCTTCGCCCAGGGCCTGGGGGACGCGCTGCACGGCACGGGTGTCCACGTGATGGTCGTGCGTCCCGGGTTCGTCCGCTCGAAGATGACGGAGGGGCTGGCGGAGGCCCCGCTCGCGACGACTCCCGAGGCGGTGGCCACGGCCATCGAGACGGGCCTGCGCCGACGCTCCGAGACGGTGTGGGTGCCGGGGGCTCTGCGGGTGGTCATGTCGGCGCTGCGGCACGTACCGCGGGGGGTCTTCCGCCGCCTGCCCGTCTGAGGGCCCGGGGGCGGCCCCGGGACCCCGCGACCGCTCGGCCTTGCGGGCGGGCGGTCGGTCCGGTCAGCGGGCCGGGAGCGGGCCCCGCGCCACGTGCGACGCCTGCGGCGGTACGACGGCGCCCCCGAAGACGTAGTCGCGCAGCCTGCGCCACACCCCGTCGGACCCCTGCTCGTAGAGGGCGAAGCCGGTGCACGGCCACTGGGCCTCGTACTCCGCGAGCTCCTCGAAGGCCCGGTCCATCGCCTCGTCGGCGATGCCGTGCGCCACCGTGACGTGGGGGTGGTACGGGAACTGCAGCTCGCGCGCCACGGGCCCGGAGGCGTCCCGGACCTGCTTCTGCAGCCAGGTGCAGGCCTCGGCACCCTCGACCACCTGCACGAACACGACGGGTGACAGGGGACGGAACGTCCCCGTCCCGTTCAGCCGCATCGAGAAGGGGCGTCCGGCGGCCGCGACCTCGACGAGATGCGCCTCGATCGCGGGCAGCGCCGACCGGTCGACCTCGGTCGGCGGCAGCAGCGTGACGTGGGTGGGAATGCCGGAAGCCGCGGGGTCGCCGAAGCCCTCGCGCCGCTGCTGGAGCAGGCTGCCGTGTGGCTCCGGGACCGCGATCGACACACCGATCGTTACGGTCCCCACGTCGTCTCCTGTCGTTGTGTCGGTCTTCCGTCGTGCTGTCGTCCCGGGCGCACAGAGGCTGGCGCCGGTCCGGCTATCGACTGTACGGCGGTGCGGCCCCGTACAGGATGTCGTGCCGGTGTTGTCCTGGTCTCGTCCGGCCGCCGTACGGAGGGTCCCTTCCCGCCGGTCAGTGCTTGGCGGGCAGGAATCCCACGTTCTCGTACGCCTGGGAGAGCGTCTCGGCGGCGACAGCGCGAGCCTTCTCCGCTCCCTTGGCCAGGATCGAGTCGAGCGTCTCCGGGTCGTCCAGGTACTGCTGGGTGCGCTCCCGGAACGGCGTCACGAAGTCGACCATGACCTCGGCCAGGTCGGTCTTCAGCGCACCGTAGCCCTTGCCGACGTACTTCTGCTCCAGTTCCGCGACGGCGGTTCCGGTGAGGGTGGAGTAGATGCCCAGCAGGTTGCTGACGCCCGGCTTGTTCTCGACGTCGAACCTGATCACCGTGTCCGTGTCGGTGACCGCGCTCCTGACCTTCTTCGCGGTGGTCTTCGGCTCGTCGAGGAGGTTGATGAGGCCCTTCGGCGTGGACGCCGACTTGCTCATCTTGATCGTCGGGTCCTGGAGATCGAAGATCTTCGCCGTCTCCTTGAGGATGTACGGCTTCGGAACGGTGAACGTCGGCCCGAAACGGCCGTTGAAACGCTCGGCGAGGTCACGCGTCAGCTCGATGTGCTGACGCTGGTCCTCGCCCACGGGGACCTCGTTGGCCTGGTACAGCAGGATGTCCGCGACCTGCAGGATCGGGTACGTGAAAAGTCCGACCGAGGCGCGGTCGGCGCCCTGCCTGGCGGACTTGTCCTTGAACTGGGTCATGCGGGAGGCCTCGCCGAAGCCGGTGAGGCAGTTCATGATCCACGCGAGCTGGGTGTGCTCGGGGACATGGCTCTGGACGAACAGGGTGCAGCGCTCGGGGTCGAGACCGGCCGCCAGCAGCTGGGCGGCGGCGAGCCTGGTGTTGGCGCGCAGGTCCGCGGGGTCCTGCGGAAGGGTGATCGCGTGCAGGTCGACGACCATGTAGAACGCGTCGTGGGACTCCTGCAGGGCCACCCACTGGCGGACGGCGCCGAGGTAGTTGCCGAGGTGGAACGAGCCCGCGGTGGGCTGGATTCCAGAGAGCACGCGGGGACGGTCTGAAGCCATGCTCACCATTCTCTCAGGTGTCAGGGGTCGTTCCGGAACTGGTCGGAAACAGAAGTGACACGGGTGGGAACCGATCTGCCTCCGGCGGTGTAACAAGACTGTGAGGACGCGGGAGGGGGGCCGCATCGTCGATGAGGCCGCGGTGATCGCACGCGTGCGCGCCGGAGAGCCGGAGGCGTATGCGGAGCTGGTGCGTGCCCATACGGGTCTCGCGCTCAGGGCGGCCGCGGCGCTGGGGGCGGGTGCGGACGCGGAGGACGTGGTGCAGCAGGCCTTCTTCAAGGCCTACTGCTCCTTGGGGCGCTTTCGGGACGGCGCGGCCTTCAAGCCGTGGCTGCTCTCGATCGTCGCCAATGAGACGAGGAACACAGTGCGGACGGCGGTGCGCCAGCGGACGCTGGCGGGCCGCGAGGCCGCGCTCGTCGAGGCGGAGCCGCGGATACCGGAATCGGCCGACCCGGCGGTCGCGGCCCTGGAGGTCGAGCGCAGGTCGGCCCTGCTCGCCGCCCTGGAGAGGCTGAGCGAGGAGCACCGTCTGGTCGTCACCTACCGCTATCTCCTGGAGATGGACGAGTCGGAGACGGCCCAGGCCCTGGGCTGGCCCAGGGGGACGGTGAAGTCCCGGCTCAACCGCGCGCTGCGGAAGCTGGGCAGACTGCTGCCGGATGCCGAGCCGGCGGAGCACGCGGACAGGCCGGGAGGGGCGGAAGGGGCGGAGGAGCCGGGCGCGCTGGGCGGGCCGGGAGCCTCGGGGAGCCCGAAAGAGCTGCGAGGACTGAGAAGGCCGGGGAGTCGGAGGACCCGCGATCCACGGAGAGGAGGTGATGAGCATGAGTGACACGCACGGACCGCACGGACCGCACGGACCGGACCAGGGGCGGGGCACGCGGTTGTCCGGTGGCGGAGGCGACCGCGGCCGGACCGGTCGTGAGCGGGGAGACGGACCGGGCCGTGAGCGGAGCTCGCGGTTGCCCGAGGAGTTGCGGGCACTCGGGCGTTCACTGGACAAACCCGGGGCGGCCGGCAGCGAGTCGATGGTCGAGCAGGTCCTGGAGCGGATACTCGCCGAGCGGGTGCCGGTCCCGGTGGCCGAGCCGCCCGGACCCGCGGAGCGGCTGCGGGCGGTGCGCCGCTGGGCACGGGCGCGCGGGCGCGCACTCACCGCGGGCCTGTGCGCCCTGCTGGCGGTCCTCCTGCTCACGCCTCCGGTGCGGGCGGCGGTCGTCGACTGGTTCGACTTCGGCGGGGTCGAGGTGCGGTACGACCCGTCGGTGACCCCGTCGCACGGCGCCGAGGTACCCGGCTGCGGCGGGCCCTCCCTCACGCTTGAGGAGGCCGGCCGGCGGGCGGGCTTCGCGCCGCTCGTACCCCCTGGCCTGGGGACCCCGGAGGCGGTGACGGTGACCCGCGAACCGAAGGGACGCTTCCTGATCAGTCTGTGCTGGCGCGAGCGGGGGCGGACGGTCCGGCTGGACGAGTTCCCGGCGATGCTCAGCCCCGGCTTCACCAAGCTCGTGGAGGAACAGCCGGAGTACGTGCCGCTGGGCACCGACGCGGACCTCGTCGAGCGGACCGCGCTGTGGTTCCCCGCCCCTCACCTCCTGCACCTCTGGCTGGTGGACAGGGACGGCGAGTTCACCCGCACCGAACGGACAGCGGGACCCACCCTGTTGTGGACGCACGGCGGCGACATGACGCTCAGGCTGGAGGGCGTGGCCTCGAAGTCCCGGGCGGTGGGCATCGCGAAGTCACTGGGCCGGTCCGCCTCCTGACGGACGAGCCGCGGACCTTCCGGCTCCGGGGCGGGATCCACTGCGGGCCTGCCAGTCGGGCGGTGGGGGTGCTTGGGGCGGTGGCGGTGCTCCGGGCCGTGGCGTGCTTCGGCCGGTTGACGGCTTCCCCGCTTGGGGGGCCGCACCGCTGTCCGACGGTTCCCGGCTGCTTCGACGGCCGAAATATTCGTCGGCGCCGGTTGGGAACCCCGGCGGGTCGAGCGGTGTACCAGAAGTGACACGCAGGTGCGGGCGGCCTCATCGGGGGCCGGTTGGGGGTGGGCTGGATGCGGAGTGTCCGAGCACTGGTGAAGGAGGGCCGGGGATGGGCGGTGGTCTCGGGATGGGTGCTGGGGTTCGGCCTGGTGGTGTCGAGCGCCACGACCGCCACGGCCGGCGGCCCGACGAGCGTGCTGGTGGTCTCGCCGGAGAGCGGGCTGAGCACGGCGCTCTACACCACGAGTGAGGAGTACAGGGAGTTGGAGCGGCTCCTCGGTCAGCCGGGCAGCGGCACCAGCGAGGAGCCGCCGGGCCTGGGCGTGGGCAGCAGTCAGATCAATGTCACCTGGATGCTCCACGACGTGTCGCCGTGGCGGGTCGACCGCGTCTATCCGGACATGCGTGGCAGCAAGAAGGTCTGGATACACACAGCGGCCGACGCACCTGAGTCGATGAACGGCTACTGGCACACGGCAAAGCAACCAGCCGCGATCCGCGCGCTGTTGAAGAGGATCGGCGTGCTGGGCGAACCGTCCGGGAAGGGCGCCGGGGTCGCCTCTCCGGCTCCCTCGGAATCGGAGGACGCCTCGGCGGCACCTGCCCCCGCGTCCACGGAGCAGTCCCGCACGGCCGTCGCCGCGACGGCGGACGACACCGACTGGTGGTGGGCGATACCAGGGTTGGTGACGGGAGCCGTGCTGGGCCTGGGGCTGCGGCCGTTCGTCGGGCGATGGCCGGGCGTGCGGCGGCTGAGCCACTGGAGGGAGCGGGAGTCGGGGCCCCGCCAGGAGCTGAGAGATGTCTGACGGGGCCGGGCTGAGGGGGCCGTGTCGTGCGGCGCCGGTCGGGCGCGTCGTGGCCGCGCTCGTCCTGGCCGCGCTCGTCGCCGTGGCTCCCGCCAGCCTGGGGACAACGCGGGCGCATGCGGTACAGGGACTGGCGGCACAGTCACAAGCGACGGGGACAGGAACTGGGCTGGGGATGGGGATGAGGGCGGGGGCGGAAACGGCAGCGGGCTCGAAACCGAGTCCCGGCACTCCGAATCTTGCCGTGGTGACGGCCGACGGTGGGACGGGGCGGACGACCAGTGTGCGCACCGGCGAGCTGGACTTCGCGCGGCTCTGGCAGTTGTTGCGGCCGTCCGCCACGGACACGGAGAAGGTCCCGCAGGACTGGATCGAGGGCCGCCATCCCGCCGTGGTCGCCACCGTGCTCTGGGGGACGACCGGCGTGGGCGGCTGGCCCGACACGGACAGCGCGCCCGGAGGCGATGTCTACATGGGGCGCCAGGACCAGGTGTTTCTCGCGGAGGACGGTACTCCCTGGACGAGGAGCGACCCGGCGGTCGATGTGAACGACGACGACATCCGGTGGCACAGGGCATCCCGCGCGGTCTACGACCAGTTGGAGCGGGGAGATCTGTTCGGCCCGGGGCGCACGGCGGGCGGTGGGACTGATCCGGCGGATCACGAGTGGTGGGTGCTGAGCGGACTCGCTGCGGGACTCGTCCTCGGCTCCGGATGCACCCTGCTGATACGCCGCGCGGCGGCCCGGCATGAGCCTGGGCCGCCGCGGGAGCCACGACGAGAGCTGATCGACTTGTGAATCCCGGCCCGGGCCCGACCCTGGCCGGGCCAGGACCGCGATACCGGGCCAGGGCCGACGCCCGGGTCGGTGCCGGTACCCGGCCGATCCCGGGCCGGGGTCGATATCGGGCCGGTGCTGGAGTCGTGCCGCTGTCGGTGCCCGTGCCGGTACCGGTCTCGGGGCCTGTGGCCTCAGCCGAGGTCGATCTCCGGGTAGAGCGGGAAGCCGGTCAGGAGATCGGTGGCGCGGTGGGAAATCTCGTCCGCGATCTTCGGGTCGAGGATGTGCTGGGCCTTGGAGGGGGCGCCCTTCGCCGTGGTGCCCGCCTCCGTGGTGGCGAGGACCCGGTCGATCAGGCCGGCGATCTCGTCCATCTCGGTGGCGCCGAGGCCCCGGGTGGTCAGCGCGGGCGTGCCGATGCGGATGCCCGAGGTGTACCAGGCGCCGTTGGGGTCGGCGGGGATGGCGTTGCGGTTGGTGACGATGCCCGACTCGAGCAGGGCGGACTCGGCCTGACGACCGGTGAGGCCGTAGGAGGAGACATCGATGAGGTTGAGGTGGTTGTCGGTGCCGCCCGTGACCAGCTTGGCGCCGCGCCGCATCAGGCCCTCGGCGAGAGCGCGGGCGTTGTCGACGACGGCCTGGGCGTACTCGCGGAACTCGGGGCGGCGGGCCTCGGCGAGCGCGACGGCCTTGGCTGCCATGACGTGCGGAAGGGGGCCGCCCAGGACCATCGGGCAGCCGCGGTCGACCTGGTCGGCGAGCGAGGAGTCGCACAGGACCATGCCGCCGCGCGGGCCACGCAGCGACTTGTGGGTGGTCGTGGTGACGATCTGGGCGTGCGGAACCGGGTCGAAGTCACCGGTGAGGACCTTGCCGGCGACGAGACCGGCGAAGTGGGCCATGTCGACCATGAGCGTGGCGCCGACCTCGTCGGCGATCTCCCGCATGATCCGGAAGTTCACGAGACGGGGGTAGGCGGAGTAGCCGGCGACGATGATCAGTGGCTTGAACTCGCGGGCGGAGACGCGCAGGGCCTCGTAGTCGATGAGGCCGGTCGCGGGGTCGGTGCCGTAGGAGCGCTGGTCGAACATCTTGCCGGAGATGTTCGGGCGGAAGCCGTGGGTGAGGTGGCCACCGGCGTCCAGGGACATGCCGAGCATGCGCTGGTTGCCGAAGGCGCGGCGCAGTTCGGCCCAGTCGGCCTCGGAGAGGTCGTTGACGTTGCGGACGCCGGCGTTCTGGAGGGCGGGAGCCTCGACACGCTGGGCGAGTACGGCCCAGAAGGCGACGAGGTTGGCGTCGATGCCGGAGTGCGGCTGGGCGTAGGCGTGCTCGGCGCCGAAGAGCTCGCGGGCGTGCTCGGCGGCGAGGGCCTCGACGGTGTCGACGTTGCGGCAGCCGGCGTAGAAGCGGCGGCCGACGGTGCCTTCGGCGTACTTGTCGCTGAACCAGTTGCCCATCGCCAGGAGGGTGGCCGGGGAGGCGTAGTTCTCGGAGGCGATCAGCTTGAGCATCTCGCGCTGGTCGGCGACTTCCTGCCCGATGGCGTCGGCGACCCGGGGCTCGACGGCGCGGATCACTTCGAGGGCACTGCGGAAGGCGGTGGATTCGGTGGAAAGGGGCTCGGGCATGACGGCCTCCGGACGTGGCGTTCGGCGTTCACGGTTCGGCCCAGGCGCACGGCACACAGTTGCTGGGCCGCTCCCCGATGGTCGGTCCCATCCCAGCGCGCCAGTCACGGCCCGTGGATCAGCGTACCGGGCACACCCAGGAGACAGGGCTGGCCGTCCATCATGCGAGCGACGAAAGATGGAGGACGAAAAGACAGAAGACAGAAGACAGATAAGCGTGCGTGTGGGGCCCTCGACGACCTCTTGCGGATCGCCGGACCGCCGGGTCTGCGGGCCTGCGCCTGCGGGCCCCTGGCCGCCGCCCGCCGGACCGCCGGACCTCCCGACCCCCGGCCCCCGGCCCCCGGGCCCGAAGATCGAGTGACCCGGTCGGGCGAGAGGCTGCCCTGAACTCTCCACCCCATACAGTCGCTTTGTGCTCTTTGGAATGGTGTGCGCGCTCGGTGCGTCGGTGTGCTTCGGGGCGGCGACGGTGTTGCAGGCAATGGCCGCGCGGGCGGCCGCGCCGGTCACGGAGTCCCCCGGCCCGTCCGGTGTGGACGCCGCCCTGTTCCTGAGGGCCGTGCGCGAGTGGCGGTATCTCGTCGGGCTCGCGCTCGACGGGGTCGGGTTCCTGCTGCAGATCGCGGCCCTGCGCTCGTTGCCGATCTACACCGTGGGGGCGGCCCTCGCCGCGAGTCTCGCGGTGACGGCGGTGGTGGCGGCGTGGCTCCTCGACGTAAGGCTGAGCAGGGTCGAGTGGGCGGCGGTCGCGGTGGTGTGCGCGGGGCTCGCGATGCTGGGGCTCGCTTCTGGTGAGGAAGGCGAGAAGACCGGCTCGTCGGCACTCAAGTACGCGATGCTCGGCACCGCCTTCGCCGTGCTGCTCGTCGGGGCGCTGGCCGGGCGGCTGTCCGGGCGGGGGCGGGCGCTCGCGCTCGGGCTGGGCGCGGGGTTCGGGTTCGGCGTGGTCGAGGTGTCGGTCCGGCTGATCGACGACCTCGCCCCCTCGGCGCTCCTCACCAACCCGGCGACGTATGCGCTCCTGTTGGGCGGAGGTTCCGCGTTCCTCCTCCTCACCTCGGCGCTCCAGCGCGGCTCGGTGACGACGGCCACGGCGGGGCTGGTCATCGGCGAGACCATCGGGCCCGCTGTCGTGGGCGTCGTCTGGCTCGGCGACCGTACGCGCGAAGGCTTGGCGTGGCTGGCCGTACTCGGTTTCGCCGTCGCGGTGGCCGGTGCGCTGGCACTGGCACGCTTCGGGGAGGCTCCGGCGGAGAAGTCAGTGGCGGAGGCAGGGTCCGGGTCCGGGTCCGGGTCCGGGTCCGGGCCAGGGTCCGGGTCCGGGCCGGGGCCCGAGGCAGGGCCAGGCCCGGACACGGCTCCGGGGTCGGACCCGGTCACGCGGTAGTGGCGGAGCAGCAGGCTGGTCCGACCGTCCACATGCACGCGCCGACCCGCACCCCGCCCCGTCACGGCAGTGCCCCGCACAGTGCCTCCAGGGCTCCTGGCCAGCTGCTGTCCGAGGGGGTGCCGTAGCCGACGACCAGGGCGTCCAGTGGTGGGGGCGTGGCCGTGGGGTGGCGGTAGCTGGTGAGGCCGTGGACGGCCAGGCCGTGCCAGGCGGCCGCGCGGACCACCGACCGCTCGGTGCCGGGCGGGAGCCGGAGCACGGCGTGGAATCCGGCCGCGATGCCGGTGGCCGTGACCGACGGGGCGCGGGCCGCCAGGGCCGCGACGAGCTGGTCGCGGCGACGGCGGTAGCGGAGGCGGGAGGCCCGTACATGACGGTCGTACGCGCCCGACGTGATGAACTCCGCGAGCGTCAGCTGGTCCAGGACGCCGCACGACCAGTCGGCCCCGCCCTTCGCAGCCGTGACCTCGGAAGCCAGGCCCGGCGGCAGGACCAGCCAGCCGAGGCGCAGACCGGGGGCGAGGGACTTGCTGGCGGTGCCGAAGTACACCACGTGGTCCGGGTCGAGGCCCTGGAGTGCGCCGACGGGCTGCCGGTCGTAGCGGAACTCGCCGTCGTAGTCGTCCTCCAGGATCAGCCCGCCCGTGCGGCGCGCCCAGTCGACCGCCGCGGCACGGCGGTCCGGGTGCAGCGGGACGCCCATGGGGAACTGGTGGGCGGGTGTCAGCAGCACCGCCCCTCCCGCCCCTCCCGTGCCGCCCGGGCCGCCGCCGTTCGCGCCGAGCTCGGACAACTCGGCGGTCCGCGTGCCCAGTTCGTCGAAGGGCAGCGGCACCGAACCCAGCCCCGCCCGTTCGATCAGGCCCCAGTGCACGTCGAGCCCGTACGACTCCACCGCCAGCGCCCGCGCGCCCCGCTGCCGCAGCACCGCTCCGAGCAGCATCAGTCCGTGGGCGAACCCGGAGCAGACGAGGATGTGTTCGGGGTCGGCGCGTACGCCGCGGGCCCGGGCGAGATAGCCCGCGAGGGCGGTGCGCAGTTCGACGCGGCCGCGTGGATCCCCGTAGCCGAGGGCCTCGTTCGGTGCCGCCGTTAGTGCCCGGCGGGACGCCCTGAGCCACTCGGTGCGTGGGAACGAGGCGAGGTCCGGGGTGCCGGGGACGAGGTCGTACGCGGGCCCCCAGGACCGGCGGGGCCGCCGGGCGGCGGAGGCCGGGACCGGCACCGGCCGTTCCGCCACGCGGGTGCCCGAGCCCTGCCGCGCGGTGAGCCAGCCCTCGGCGACGAGGTCGGCGTACGCGTCGGCGACCGTGTTGCGGGCGATGCCGAGGTCGGCGGCGAGGGAGCGCGACGACGGCAGCCGGGTGCCCGGCGCGAGCCGCCCGCCGCGCACCGCCTCCCGCAAGGCGTCCGTGAGGCCTCTGCGCAGGCCGGAGCCGGTACGCGACAGGTCGACATGCAGGTCCACACCGAAAGTGGCCCAAGATCCAGCCATGGAAATGGACCATACTCCTGGGCTACTCCGCTCGTAGGGTCGATCTCATGACGACCCCGCAGACGACCACGCAGACAACCGCCGGGACCGCGCACGACGGCCCCCGCAAGGACGCCCCCTATGCCTCCGAGGAGGCCCCCCGGCTCGAATGGGCCAAGTTCGCGCCGGAGGTCTACAAGGCCATGGTCCGGCTCGACGCGGCGGCCCGGGCGGGGCTCGACCCGGTCCTGCTGGAGCTGGTGAAGATCCGTGCCTCGCAGCTCAACCACTGCGCGTTCTGCCTCGACATGCACACGAAGGACGCGCTGGCGGCGGGCGAGAGCGTCGAGCGGATCGTCCAGCTCGGCGCGTGGGAGGAGTCCCGGCACTTCTACACGGAGAAGGAGCTCGCGGCGCTCGCGCTGACCGAGGCCGTGACGGTCCTGACGGACGGCTTCGTCCCGGACGGGGTGTTCGAGACGGCGGCCCGGCACTTCGACGAGGCCGAGCTGTCCCAGCTGATCGCCGCGATCACGGTGATCAACGCCTGGAACCGCTTCGGTGTGACCTGCCGTCTCACGCCGGGCCACTACACGGCCGGGCAGTACAAGTGACAGCGGCGCCGGCGGGCAGGGCCGCGGTCTTCCGCGCGCTGCACCTCGACCGCCTCCCCGGGGACCCGCTGATCCTCCCCGGCCCCTGGGACGCGGCCAGCGCCCGCGTGTTCGTGGACGCCGGTTTCCCGGCGCTCGCCACGCCCAGTGCCGGGGTCGCGGCGTCGCTCGGGTACGAGGACGGGGCCACGCCCGCCGACGAGATGTTCGCGGCGGTCGCGCGGATCGCACGGGCCGTAGAGGTGCCGGTGTCCGCGGACGTCGAGGACGGCTACGGGCTCGCTCCGAAGGAGCTGGTGGAACGGCTCCTCGAGGCGGGCGCGGTCGGCTGCAACCTGGAGGACTCCCGCGCCGGTGTCCTGCGGGACCCCGCCCGGCACGCTGAATGGCTCGCCGAGGTGCGGGCGGCCGCGGGCGACGGGCTCTTCGTCAACGCGCGCGTCGACACGTTCGCGTGCGGGATCACGGATCCGGGACCGGCGGTGGAGCGGGCCAGGCTGTACGTCGCGGCCGGCGCCGACTGCGTGTACCCGATCGGTGTGCCGGCGGACGTGCTCCCGTTGCTGCGGGCGGGCGTCGAGGGCCCGGTCAACGCGTCGGCGACGCCGGACGGGCTCTCCGCCCGCGAGTGGGGCGAGCTGGGGGCAAGCCGCATCACCTACGGGCCCGGCCTCCAGCGCGCGGCGGCCGCGGCACTCCAGGAGATCGCCGGACGGCTGTGACCGCACCGATGTCCGGGCCCTCGGTGAGGGCCCGGACATGAGCGGCGGGCCTGCTCGTACGGTGTCGGCCGCCGGCCGGTGGGGGCTTGTCGCGCAGTCCCTCGGGCCCCTGAAGCGGCGCGGCCGGTGCGTCCCCACGCCCCCACCGGTCAGCACGTGGGGCGCGGCCGTCGCGGCTGCTATCCGGCCAGCCAGGACTTCCACGTCGACTCATGGCCCCGTACCCACTTCTTCGCCGCGTCCTCCGGCGACAGCTTCTGGTCCGCGATCATGAGGGAGACCTCGTTCTGGTCCTCGGTCGTCCACTTGAACTTCTTCAGGAAGGCGGCGGCCTCGCCACCGGACTTCGCGAAGTCCGAGTTGAGGTACTTGCGCAGCGGGGTGTGCGGATAGGCGCAGGCGACCGCGTCCGGATCCGCGTCGCAGCCCTCCTTGTAGGCGGGCAGCTTCACCTCCGTCATGGGCACCTTCTTGAACAGCCACTGCGGCGAGTACCAGTAGGTGAGGAAGGGCTTCTTCTCCTTGGCGAACTGCCGCATCTGGGTGATCTGCGCCGCCTCCGAACCGGCGAACACCACCTGGTAGTCGAGGTCCAGGTTCTTCACCAGGGCCTTGTCGTTCGTGACGTAGGAGGGCGAGCCGTCGAGCAGCTGCCCCTTGCCGCCGCTCTCGGCGGTGCGCAACTGGTCGGCGTACTTGTTGAGGTTCTTCCAGTTCGTCACGTCGGGGTGCTGCTTGGCGAAGTACGTCGGGACGAACCAGCCGATGTGTCCGGTGACGCCGAGGCCGCCGCCGTCCTCGATCGTCTTCTTGTCCTTGATGTACCGCTGTTCCTGCTCGGGGTGGCCCCAGTCCTCCAGGATCGCGTCGACCCGGCCCTGGCTGAGCGCGTCCCACGCGGGAACCTCGTCGACCTGGACGGTGTCGACGCGGTAGCCGAGTTCGTGCTCCAGCAGGTACTGGGCGACGGCCACGTTGGCCTGCGCGCCGACCCAGGACTGCACCGACAGGGTCACGGTCTTCGAACCCTGCGCGTTGGCGAAGGGCGAGGCCTGCTTGGTCATGTCGGCGGCGCCGCAGCCGGTCAGCACCAGCAGGGAGCAGCCGACGGCCAGAGCGCCCGTCAGGCGCGTACCACGGGTCGTGCGGGTGCCAACGGTCGTGCGTGTACGCATCTCAGGCTCCCTTCTTCGTACGGCGGTCCGTCGGCTGGGTCACCCGGTCGAGCATCAGGCCGAGGCAGACGATCGCCGCGCCGGCCACCAGGCCGGTGGCCAGGTCGCCCTGGGCGAGCCCGAACACGACGTCGTAGCCGAGCGCGCCACCGCCGACCAGGCCGCCGATGATGACGACGGCGAGGACCAGGACGACGCCCTGGTTCACGGCGAGCAGCAGGGCGGGGCGGGCCAACGGCAGCTGGACCTGGCGCAGTTGCTGCCAGCTCGTCGCGCCCAGGGAGCGTGAGGACTCCATGGCCGCCGGGTCCACCTGGCGCAGGCCCTGCGTGGTGATGCGGACGACGGCGGGCAGCGCGTAGACGACGGCCGCGGCGACCGCGGGGGCGCGGCCGACGCCGAAGAGGGCCACGACGGGGATGAGGTACACGAACTGAGGCATCGTCTGGAAGACGTCCAGGACGGGACGCAGGAGCCGCTCGCAGCGTTCGCTCCTGGCCGCGGCGACGGCGGTGCCGAAGCCGAGGACGAGCGTGACGGCGACCGCCGCGAGGACCTGCGACAGGGTGTCGAGGGAGGGTTCCCACACGCCGAGCACGCCGATCGCGGCCATCGCGAGGACCGCGGTCAGGGCGGTGCGCCAGGTGCCGATCAGCCAGGCGAGCGCTGCGACGATCAGCAGGACCGACCACCAGGGCAGCCACTGCAGACCGTCGCGCAGCGGGTCCAGGACCCAGGTGGTGAAGTGGCCCGCCCAGTCGGCGGTGCCGCCCACGTAGGGGACGCCGGAGTAGAGGTGGTCGGTCATCCAGTCGACGGCCCGGTTCACCGGCTCGGCGATGCCCACGACCCAGGTCTCGGGCCAGTCGAGCCGGCCGGCAAGGCGTCCGGCGACCGCGACGGCCAGTGCCGCGACGGCCGCGTAGGCCCAGCCGGTCCAGCGGGAGCCGCCTTGGCCGAGCCCTTCCCCCGCCGCGCACGTCACCCGGTCGAGGACCACGGCGAGCAGCACGATCGGGATGCCCGCGGCGAGGGCGGCGCCCACGTCGACCGAGGCGAGTGCCTGGTAGACGCGGTCTCCGAGGCCGCCCGCGCCGATGACGGACGCGATGACGGCCATCGAGAGGGCCATCATGATCGTCTGGTTGAGGCCGAGCAGGAGTTCCTTGCGGGCGAGCGGGAGCCTGGCCGTGAGGAGCCGCTGGCGGGCGGTGGTGCCCAGGGACTCGACGGCCTCCATCACTCCGGCGTCCGCGCCGCGCAGGCCGAGCGCCGTGAGGCGGGCCATGGGCGGGGCGGCGTACACGACGGTGGCGAGCACCGCGGCCGGGACGCCGATGCCGAAGACGAGGACGACCGGCAGGAGGTACGCGAAGGCCGGGAGCACCTGCATGGTGTCCAGCACGGGGCGCAGCGCGCGGTACGTGCGGTCGGAGAGGCCGGCGGCGAGGCCGAGCAGCGCGCCGAGGGCGACGGACACGAGGACCGCGACGACCATGAGTGCGAGCGTCTGCATGGTGGGGACCCACATGCCGAGCAGTCCGCAGGTCAGGAACGCGACGGCGGTGCCGAGCGCCAGTCGCACTCCGGCCACCCGCCAGGCCACGAGCGCGGCCACGGCCGTGACGCCCGCCCAGCCCGCGGCGAGCAGGACGAGGTAGACGGCCCGTACGGAGAGGACGACCGCGTTGGAGACGTGTCCGAAGAAGTAGAGGAACAGCGGGTGGCTGTCGCGGTTGTCGATGATCCAGTCGCTGGCCCGGCCGAGGGGTTCGGAGAGGTCGACGGTGAGGGCGTTCGGCCAGGCGCCGCTCGCCCAGCGGGCGTCGGCCAGCGGGACGAGGACGGCTGCCGCGACGGCGAGCAGGAGGAGCTTGCCGGCGGCCGGGTGCTTGAGGAGGCCGGGCAGGAGGGTCCGGGGAGCGGGTGCGGTGACGGTGGCCATCAGGCCACCCCCTCGCGGGCCGGTCCGGCCGATCCGTCCTGGGCGGGGCCGACCGGTCCGCGGTGGGCGGGGCCGACCGGTCCGGCGGTGGCGGAGACCGGCTCGGTGTCCTGCTCGGCGGCCGGTTGGGTGGACTGCCCGTCCGTGCCCGCCACCACCTCCAGGAGCGCGTCGGAGTCCACGACTCCGAGGCAGCGGCCCTGATCCACCACGCGGGCCGTCTGGCCCGAGCGGGCGACCGCCTCGATGGCCTGCGAGACCGTGGCCTCCGGCGACAGGGCCGGGCCTTCGCCGGCCTCCTGCGCGGACGCGGCCCGCATGGCCCTGCGTACCGTCATGACCTGCTCGCGCGGCACGTCCCGGACGAACTCGCGTACGTAGTCGTCGGCGGGCGAGCCCACGATCTCCTCGGGCGTGCCGAGCTGGACGACGCGGCCGTCGCGCATGAGGGCGATCCGGTCGCCGAGGCGCAGGGCCTCGTTCAGGTCGTGGGTGATGAAGACCATCGTGCGGCCCTCCTCACTGTGCAGCCGGATCACCTCCTCCTGCATGTCGCGCCGGATGAGCGGGTCGAGCGCGCTGAACGGCTCGTCGAACAGCAGGACCTCGGGGTCCACGGCCAGGGCCCGGGCGAGTCCGACGCGCTGCTGCTGGCCGCCGGACAGCTGGCCGGGCCGCCGCTGTTCCATGCCCTCCAGGCCGACCTTCGTGACGACTTCCTGAGCCTTCTCCCGGCGCTCGCGCCTCGGCACGCCCTGGACCTCCAGGCCGTACGCGACGTTGTCGAGCACGGTGCGGTGCGGCAGCAGGCCGAAGTGCTGGAAGACCATGGCGGCGCGGTGGCGGCGCAGTTCGCGCAGCCGGGCCTTGTCCATGGCGCGCACGTCCTCGCCGTCGATGACGATCGTGCCGGCGGTCGGCTCGATGAGCCGGGTCAGACAGCGTACGAGGGTGGACTTGCCCGAGCCGGACAGGCCCATGACGACGAAGACCTCACCCTTGCGCACGTCGAAGCTGACGTCCCGGACGGCGGCGGTGCAGCCGGTACGGGAGCGGAGTTCGGCGGCGGTGAGGGAGGCGAGCTCGGGGGCGCCGGGGATCCGGTCGGCCTTGGGGCCGAAGACCTTCCACAGGCCGTCGACGGAGAAGACGGGCTCGTCGCCCGTGCGTTCGGCGGCGGTGGGCGCGGGGGCGGTGGACGTACTCATCACGCACCACCTCCCAGCAGGTCCGCGCACTTCTCGCCGACCATGAGCACCCCGATCATCGGGTTCACGGCGGGCATCGTCGGGAAGACGGAGGCGTCGGCGATCCGGATGTTCTCCAGCCCGCGGATGCGCAGCTCGGGGTCGACGACGGCGAGTTCGTCGTCCGGTGCGCCCATGCGGCAGGTGCCCGCCGGGTGGTAGACGGTGTGGGCTACCTTCCGCGCGTACTCGCCGAGTTCCTCGTCCCCGGTGACGTCGGGTCCGGGGCACACCTCGCGCTTGAGCCAGTGCGCGAGGGGCTCGGACTTCGCGATCTCGCGCGCGATCCTGATGCCGTCGACGAGAGTGCGGCCGTCGTAGTCGTCCTCGTCCGTGAAGTAGCGGAAGTCGAGGGCGGGCTTCTCGGCCGGGTCGGCGCTCGTCAGGTACAGCCGGCCGCGGCTGCGCGGCTTGGGGATGTTCGGGGTCATCGAGACGCCGTGCGCGGGCCGTTCGTAGCCGAGGCGCTCCGGGTTGTCCGTGAACGGGATCTGGTAGAAGTGGAACATCAGGTCGGGGCCCGCCTGTTCGGGGTCCCGCCGCACGAAGAGGCCCGCGTCGGAGTCCATCGCGGAGTTCTCGGGGATCGGTCCGTCGGTCTCCCAGACGATGACCGACTCGGGGTGGTCGAGGAGGTTCTCGCCGACGCCCGGCAGGTCGTGGACGACGGGGATGCCGAGCTTTTCGAGGTCCTCGCGCGGTCCGATGCCGGAGTGCATGAGCAGCCGGGGCGAGTCGACGGCGCCGGCGCACAGCAGGACCTCGTTGCGGGCGCGTACGAGCAGTTCCTCGCCGTCCTTCGTGCGGACGTGCACACCGCGGGCCCGGGTCCCGTCCAGTTCCAGCTTGTGGGCCCAGGTCTCCAGGAGGAGGTGGAGGTTGGGCCGCCGGTCCATGACGGGGTGCAGGTACGCGACGGACGCGCTCGACCGCTTGTTGTTCTCGGGGTGGTAGGCGAGGTCGAAGAAGCCGACGCCCTCGGTGAACGGCTTCTTGTTGAACCCCTCCACGCGCGGTACGCCGAGCGCCGCCTGCGCCGCGTCCACGAAGTCGCGGGCGATGGCGTTCCGGTCCTTCTCGTCGACCGGGACGATGTTGTTGAGCAGGCGCGGGAAGTAGGTCTCCATGGGGGCCGCGCCCCATCCCTCGGCGCCCGCCGCCTCCCACTCGTCCCAGTCGGACGGCAGCGGCTTGAACGCGATGAGGGTGTTGTGCGAGGAGCATCCGCCGAGGACACGGGCACGGCTGTGCCGGATGTGCGAGTTGCCGCGTGGCTGCTCGGTCGTCGGGTAGTCGTAGTCCAGTTCTCCGCCGAGGAGGCCCATCCAGCGGCGCAGGGTCAGGACGTCGTCGCGGTCGACGTCGCTCGGCCCGCCCTCGATGACGGCGACGGTGACGTCCGGGTCCTCGGTGAGTCGGGAGGCTATGACGGATCCGGCGGTGCCGCCACCGATGACGACGTAGTCGTACGTGTTCTCATTTTCGGGCATGGCGTGGCGCTCCAAGGTGCCTTGTGCGGTGGGGGGTTGGAGGGGGGCGGGGCCGGGGGTCAGCCCGCGAACCACCGGACCGGCTTCGGTGCGAGGTTCTGGTACACGTGCTTCGTCTCGCGGTACTCGGCAAGCCCGGCGGGTCCGAGCTCGCGCCCGACGCCGCTCTTGCCGAAACCGCCCCACTCCGCCTGCGGAAGGTAGGGGTGGAAGTCGTTGATCCAGACGGTGCCGTGCCGCAGCCGTCCGGCGACGCGCCGGGCGCGGCCCGCGTCGGCGGTCCAGACGCCTCCGGCGAGTCCGTACTCCGTGTCGTTGGCGAGCGCGACGGCCTCGTCCTCGGTGCGGAACGTCTCCACGGTCAGGACGGGCCCGAACACCTCTTCGCGTACGACGCGCATGTCGCGGTGGCACTGGTCGAGGACGGTCGGCTCGTAGAAGTAGCCGGTGGCGGGACGGACGGCGGACGGCTCGGGACGGGCGCCGCCGGTCCGCAGGACCGCTCCCTCCGCGAGGGCGGCGGCGACGTAGGCCTCGGTCTTCTCGCGCTGTTCGGCGGAGACGAGCGGCCCGCACTCGACGCCCTCCTCGGTGCCGCGTCCGAGGCGGATGAGCTCGGCCCGCCGCACCAGTTCGGTGACGAAGCGGTCGCGCACCGACTCCTCGATGATGAGGCGGGCGCCCGCCGAGCAGACCTGGCCGCTGTGGATGAACGCGGCGTTGAGGGCCTGGTCGACGGCGGTGTCGAAGCCCTCCTCCGTGGCGCAGGAGTCGGCGAAGACGACGTTGGGGTTCTTGCCGCCGAGTTCGAGGGCGACCTTCTTGACGGTGAGGGCGGCGGCCTGCGCGACCTTCGTGCCGCTGATGAGACCGCCGGTGAAGGAGACGAGGTCGACGTCCGGGTGCTCGGCGAGGCGGGCGCCGACGCTGTGCCCGGGGCCGGTGACGATGTTGGCGGCTCCGGCGGGCAGCCCGGCCTCGACGAGCAGCTCGATCAGGGCGACCGTGGTCAGCGGAGTGATCTCGCTGGGCTTGACGACGAAGGTGTCCCCGGCTGCGAGCGCCGGTGCGATCTTCCAACTGGCCTGCAGCAGCGGGTAGTTCCAGGGGGTGATCATCGCGCAGACGCCGAGGGGCTCGTGCACGACGACGCTGTGGATGTCGTCCGAACCGGCGTCGACGACCCGCCCGCCGCCCTCTCCGACGACGAGGTCGGCGAAGTACCGGAAGGCGTCGGCGACGCAGTCGATGTCGACGCGCCCCTCCTCCAGCGTCTTGCCGGCGTCCCGGCTCTCGAGGAGCCCGAGCCGCTCGCGGTCACGGACGAGGAGGTCGGCGACACGGCGCAGCAGGGCGGCCCGCTCCGTGACGGGCGTCCGTGGCCACGTTCCGTGATCGAAGGCGTGCCGGGCGGCCTCGACGGCTGCGTCGGTGTCCGGCACTCCGCCTTCGGAGACCGTGGCGAACGGCTTCGCGTCCGCCGGGTCGAGGATGTCCCGTGTGGCTCCTGAGGCGGCCGCACGCCACTCTCCGCCCACATGAATCGTCTGCTGCGCCTGGTGTCCCGACATGATCGGTGTTGCCTTCCGTTCCTGAGCGGTGCCCCTGCGTCACACGCGTGTCACTCCCGGGGCCGTGTGCACATGCCCCCAAGTCCGGAATGCATGCCCACCCCGTGACGAGAAGTGCGCGGGATCACTGAAAAATCAGTCGAAACACAACTAAAAACTGACAGATGACCGCTCCGAATCGGTCCCATGGACACCGAACTTTCCTTTGACTAAAGTCAAAGAACCATGAGGCCAAAGTCAGCGTCGGTGTCCGCGGCGCAGGTGAGGACCCTGCGGCGCTTCAACCGGTACTTCACCCGCCGGATCGGCGTGCTCGACGATCACTACCTCGGGCAGGACCGGCCACTCGGTGAGGCCCGGCTGCTCTTCGAGATCGGGGCAGGGGCGTCGCTCAGGGAGCTCAGAACCCGGCTCGGGCTGGACGCCGGCTATCTGAGCCGGATGGTGCGCGCGCTCCAGAGGCAGGAACTCGTACGGGTCACCGTGCACCCGGCGGACAGCAGACTGCGGCTCGCGGAGCTCACCGAGACCGGGCGGGCGGAGCTCGCGGAGCAGAACAGGCGGGCCGACGGGCTGGCCGAGGGCCTGCTCCGCGGACTGAGCACGGAGCAGCGCGGGCGGCTGACCGAGGCGGTCGCGGTGGCCGAGCGGCTGCTGCGGCTGGCCGCCGTCGAGGTCAGGGCCGTGGACGCAGGGTCGGCGGACGCCCGCGCCTGCCTGGCCGGGTTCGCCGCCGAACTCGACGAGCGGTTCCCGGAGGGATACGACACGGCGGACCTCGTACCGCCCGAGGAGATCGCCGTCCTCCTCGTCGCGTACGAGGAGGAGCGTGCCGTCGGCTGCGGGGCGCTGTGCGCGCTCGACGCCGGGACGGCCGAGATCCGGCACCTCTGGATCCATCCGGACGCCCGGGGGCTCGGCCTCGGGCGCCGGCTCCTGACCGACCTGGAGCGCACGGCCGCGGGGCGCGGGCATCACGTCGTACGCCTCGACACGCACGAGGTCCTCACGGAGGCCGCGGCGATGTACCGCACGAGCGGGTACACCGAGATTCCCGCGTACGACGACAACCCGCACGCCGGGTACTGGTTCGAGAAGCCACTGCGCGGCTGACCCGGGCCGCCCGCCGGGCGGTCGGTCGGGCAGCCGGTCGGGCGGGCGGTCAGGCCGTCGGCCCGGCGGCTTACTCGGCCGAGCGCACCGCCTCCGCCTCCTTCGCCATCTGCACGGCCTGGAGGAGCGAGAGCCCGGGTGCCTCCCGGCGCAGCGCCTTGATCGCGTGGACGGAGTCGTACGAGTCCGTGATCCCGGCCGCCTCCATTCGCTCCCGCACCCAGCGGGCCCGCAGTTCGCCGTCCTCGGTCGCGGCGGCCCGCTCGACGAGCGCCACCGCCCGTTCCAGCCCGGGCCGCTCCTCCGGTGGGGCTTCCTCGAGCGCACGGCGAACGGCCGCGGCGATGACGTCGGCGTCCCGCAGGACGAGGACGTGGAGGTCTTGTTCCCTGGATCGTCCGAACATGGAGCCATGTTCGACGGGCGTCTCCCTGCGGAGCAAGGCAGTTGAGCACTTTCTGAGCCGGCGGCCGGCCGACCGGCCTCGGCGGAATCGTACGCTTTCGGTGCCGAACGCACCTCTCTCGCAACCGAGTTGTGCACACATGCCCCTGTCATGGCCCACTCTGGGCCACAATGTCGCTGTGTCCACCTCAACCGCGGCAGACCTGGAGTTCGAGGACGGTACGCCCGTCAGGTTCCTGCTCACCGCCGCCCCGGACCAGGGGCCGGCCGGCCCGGACGACGACCTCCCCGAAGGCATGGGAAGGGCGGTGCCCGTGGGCCGCGGCGGCGGGTTCGCCGCCGACGTCGCCGTCGGGGCGCTGCGCCGGGCCCTGCGGCCGCTCGGCCCCCTGCTGCAGGAGGTGCACGACGCGGTGGTGGCCGCGCCGCGACCGCCGTCCGACATCAGCGTGACGTTCGGCGTCCAGGTCGGGCAGGACCTCCGGCTCGGGATCGTCGGCGGGAACGGGCAGGCCCACCTCACCGTCACCGCCAGCTGGCAGCCCGTGGCGGGCGCCGACGGCGGTGCGGCGCCGGGCACGGGCTGATCCGTGGGCTGGTTCAGGCCCTTGGGGCCGGAGCCCGGCAAGGACGGGAACCAGGGCCCGTTCGCCGCGTCCATACCCCGCGCACGGGACGGCAGGACGGCCGGCGGCGGCCTCGTACTCGACGACGACACCGTTCTGACCTGCGCGCACGTCGTCAACGACGCCCTGGGCAGGGCTCTGTTCGAGAGCCGGGCGCCGGGTCCCGAGGAACTCTTCGTGGTCCTCAGGGGCCCGCACGGCACCGAGCGCCACCCCGCGCGCGTGGCGCACTGGATCGCACCCCGGGCGAGGACGGGCGGCGCGGTACGCGAGGGCGACAGCGAGTGGCTCGGCGATCTCGCGGTCCTGCGGGTCGACGCACCGCCCGGCAACTCGTTCCCGCCGCCCCGCCGTACCGCGATGTCGGCCGACCAGCAGGTGACCGTCCGGCACGGCAGCGGCAACGGCGCCACCTTCGCCGACCTGACGGTCAAGTCCCTGGAGGGACAGGTCGGTTATCTCGACGGGGCGGCCACCGGCATGGCGGTCGGCCCCGGATACAGCGGCGGGCCCCTCTGGTGCCGGCGGGACAACGCCGTCGTGGGCCTGATGGCCGCCCACTTCATGCCGCCGCTCGACCCGGACACGGGAAAGCCGCTGCCCCACAGCCCCCAGCACATGGTCCGTCGCAGCTGGGGCATTCCCTGGCAGCGCGTTGAGGCGGAGCTGCGGGCCCTGGGTGTCCTCGGCGCCGAGGAGTCCGGGCCCGTCGATCCGGAGGACCCGGCCTGCGTGCTGCTCACGGAGGCGATCGAGGACGCGCTGCCCGCGGCGGTCGGGCGCGGCGACTGCGCCCGCAAACTCGCCCGCGCCTGCGGTGTCGGCCACGGCGGCGAGGTCCTGCCGCCGACGGTCGAGGAGTTCGCCGCCTTCCTCCTCACCCACCCGCGCGCTCTGGCGGCCCTCGTCGAGCTCCTGCGGCGCGGGAACCCGGACGAGGCGGACCGGGTCCTGGCCGCGGGACGGCTCTCCCGGGTGCCCCGGCTGCTCTCCCCCAGGGAGTACGGACGGCTCCACCAGCTCCTGCGCGGCATCGACCGGACCGTGCTCGGCCGGTTCGCCGAGGCGGTGCGCGCCGCTCTGCCGCTCGCCGCGGCCTTCCCCGGCGGCGAGACGCTCGACGCCCTGATCGACCACCTGGAGACGCTCCCGGGGGACGGCCGCTCGGACGACGGCGGGCCCAGGGTCCCCGCGCTCCTGCGGGTCATGGAGTACGTGGGTGTGCTGTGCCCCGGACCGCAGCGCGCGGGGCTGCGGATGTGGTCCGACGGGGTCGCCGTACGGCTCGGCATTCCCCGCTCGGCGCTGGCGGAACGACGTTCGGACGCGCAGGAGTGGGCCCGGGTGATGCGCACCCGGGCCACCCGCGTCAGAGTCCTGGTGCAGGTCACCCGGGCGGAACCGGGACTCCACCGGCTGCGTGTCTGGTGCGACGAGGGCGCCGGCCCCCGGCAGGTGTCCACCGACACCTCGGTCTCGTACTCGGGCTCCGCGGCGGCACGCGAGCTGCTGCGGGTCCTGGAGACCCTCGACCCGGCCGCCGTCGACGAGCAGCGGCCGCTCGTGGAGGTCCTCGTGGACCGCACCAGCCTCAACCTGCCCGTCGACGAGTGGGAGGGCAGCGCCCCGGACGAGATCGTCCCGGGCGTCCTGGGCGTGGAGTTCCCGCTGGTCGTGCACTGCCCCGAACTCCTGCGCCGGCACGAGCGTTTCCTGCCCGACTGGCGCCGCCGCTGGAGCCGTCTGGACTCCGGAGCAACGCTGGTGTTCTCCGACGCGTCTCTCAGCACGAACGAGATCTACGCCGAACTCATGAGGAAGCTCGACGCGGTGCGCGTCTCCGTCGACGTGCCCGCGGGCCTCCGGGACGCCGTCGTACAGGTGTGTCTGGCCGTCGGTGTGCCGGTGGTGGTGTGGGACCGCGGACGGGACACGGACTCGCACGTCGTCAAGCAGATGGCCGAGGTCGCCACCCGTGAACTGCCGGACGGGGTGCGTTCCTACCGTGCCAACACCATGCTGCATCCGCTGGACTATCCCGGCCGTCCCGTCCTGGCCTGGGCCGACGCCGACCGCACGGTGCCCCGACTGCACCTGACCGAACCACAGGAGAGCGCATGAACCCCGCTCCCGAGGCCGACTGGCGCCTCTTCCGCGGTGACGGCACACCACGGGCCGTCACCCTTCCGTCGGCTCCGCCGTGGCGCCGCTTCACCCCCGCCCGGGACATGCGTCCCGAACTCCCGTATCTGATCGAGCGACAGCACGCCGACGTGGTCAACGCCGCGCTCCATCTGCGCCGCCCGCTGCTCGTCACCGGGCCGGCCGGTACTGGCAAGTCGTCCCTCGCAAAGGCCGTCGCGCACGAGCTGAACCTGGGCGAGTTGTTGCGCTGGCCCGTCAACAGCCGCTCCGCCGTCCGCGAGGCCCTCTACCAGTACGACGCGATCGGCAGGCTCCGCGAGACGACCCTCAGCCGGGACCGCGGTGAACGCGAGCCGTCCATCGGCACGTTCGTGCGGCTCGGCCCGCTCGGCACGGCACTCGTGCCGTCCGTGGTGCCCCGCGCGCTGCTCATCGACGAGATGGACAAGGGCGACGTCGACCTCCCCAACGACCTGCTCACCGTCTTCGAGGAGGGTGTCTTCGAGATACCCGAACTCAGCCGTCTGCCCGAGGAGTTCGCCGAGGTCGAGGTGCAGACCGCCGACCACCGCGGGGCCGTCCGGGTGCGCCACGGAAGGGTTCAGTGCGCGGAGTTCCCCGTCGTCGTCATCACCAGCAACGGCGAACGCGACTTCCCGCCCGCCTTCCTGCGCCGCTGCGTCCGCCTCGGCCTCGACGTGCCCGACGAGGGCCGGCTGCGCGCGATCGTCGCCGCGCACCTCGGCGAGGACGCGCTGCGAGAGGCGGACGACCTCCTGGAGGCGTTCCTGCGCCGCCGCGCTCCGGGCGAACTCGCCACCGACCAGCTGCTCAACGCGGTCTTCCTGCGCACCGGCGGGGTCGACCTCGACGCGGAGGGGCTCCTGGACGCCGTGATGCACCAGCTCACCGGTGCGATGTGAGCACGACGCGCGGCGGTGAACGGCTCGCCGAGGCGTTACGGATCCTGGGGGCGTCCGGCCGGCACCTGGACGCGGACCAGGTGCTCGACGTGCTCTGGCTCGCCCGCCGGCTGCCCGCCTCGGCGACCGCGCCGCTGCACCAGGGCCTGCGCACCACCGAGCCCCAACCGGCCCGGCCGGCCCATCCCGAACCGGACGGGGGATCCGCGCAACGGCCCGCGCCGGAACCGGGCGACCAGGATCTGCCCGACCTCACCGCGCCCTCCCTGTATGCGGCGGCCCGCCAGGCACCGGCCCCCGACCTGCTGCTGCGGCGGCCCGCCCCGGAACCGCGGCCCGCCCTGCCCGTCCGTGTCCCCGAGGACAAGGCGCTCGGGGACGAGCTCGAACTGGGGCGCGCGCTCAGGCCGTTGCGCCGGCGCCGCGCCAGCAGGCACCACCTGGAGATCGACGAGGACCGCACGGCCGCCCAGCTCGCCGAGAGCAGACTGCCGGACGTGGTGCAGCGGCCCGTCCAGGAACGCTGGCTGCATCTCGTACTGCTCGTCGACGACGGTCTGTCGATGCTGCTCTGGCACCGGCTCGGCGCGGAACTGCGCACCCTGCTCGAACGCCTCGGCGCCTTCGCGACCACCCGCGTGCTCGGCCTCGACACCCGCACCGCACAGGAACCGCGCCTGCGGGCGCGGCCGTTCCAGCAGGACAGCACCCCGCTGCCGACCAGCACGGTCAACGACCCCTCGGGCCGCACCCTCGTCCTGGTCGTCAGCGACGGCATGGGCGCCGCGTGGCGGCGCGGGACGATGCACGAGTTGCTGTCCACCTGGGCCGCCCGCGGGCCCGTGGCACTGCTGCACACCCTGCCGTCGCAGATGTGGGAGGCGTCCGGCGTCCACGCGGAGCGCTGGCAGGCCACGACCCGGCGCATCGGCGGGGCGAACACCTCGTGGGTGATCACCGACCGGGTGCTGCCGCCCGGCCTCGCCGACTTCGACGGCATCCCGGTGCCGGTCCTGGAACCCACCGCCGCCGCGCTGCGGGACTGGTCCCGTCTGCTCGCCTCCCCGGGCACCACCGTGGAACTGCCGCTCCTGGCCCTGCCCAGCCGGTACGCCGCCGTCACCTCCTCCCGCGACCTGCACAGCGCCCAGCACTTCCGGGACGCGGCCACCCCTGAGGCGTACCGGCTCGCGGCGCATCTGGCGGCCGTGTCGCCGCTGTCGGTGCCGGTGATGCGGCTCGTGCAGTCGGCGGTGCCGTGGACGGCGCACACCTCGCATCTGGCAGAGGTGTTCCTCGGAGGCCTCATCCAGCCGTATCCGGCCCCGGTGCCGGGGCCGCTGCCCGCCAAGCACCTGGTGTTCGACTTCCCCGACGCCACCAAGTCAGTGCTCCTCGACGCCGTCCCGCAGTCCGAACTCCTGCGGACGGGCCGCAACATCGGGCGACGCCTCGAACAGCTGGCGGGCAACTCACCCGACTTCCCCGCCTGGCTCGCCCATCCGGACGGTCTGGCCCAACTGCCCGGCACACACCGCCCGTTCACCAGTGTGGAACGACGTCTGCTGACGCGTTTCGGGGTCTCCGTCGAGGCGACGCGCGGCGCGGAGCGGGTCGAGCGGGCACGGCCGGCCTCGGAGACCGACGACTGGGCACCGCTGACGGCCGAGGATCCCCGGCGGCTGGGCCCCTACGAACTGCTGGGCAGACGCAGAGGACGGCGGACCGTGGTGTACCGGGCCGTCGACCTGAGCCCCGGCCGCGGAGGCACCGCGGTCCTGCGGGTGCCGCGACCCGATCTCCCCACCGTCAACGCCCGGCTGCTCGGCGTGGAGGCCGAGGTCCTCTCCCGACTGAACGGACGGTACGCGCCCGCCCTGCTCGGCGCCGGACTCGAGGACAGCCCGCCCTGGCTCGCGATGGCCCCGATCGCCGACGCAGACGCCCCCGACGCACAGCCGCCGCGCCTCTCCGACCTCGCCGGCCGGGCCTACCAGGACAACACCACCCCCTTCGACAAACTCGCCGGCCTGCTCGCCGCCTGGCATCTGGCGAGCGCCCTCAACGTCTGCCATCTCAGCGGCCTGGTGCTCGGGGACTTCACCGCCGACAGCGTGTTCGTGCTGCGGCGCACCGTGGTCCTGGCGGACCTGTCGGACTGCGTGGTCGACGGGCGGTACCTCGGCTCGGGCCCCGTCCCGACCGTCGAGGACAACCTGCATGCCCTGGGCGAACTCCTCCAGATGATCAGCACCAGGGCCGGTGCGGTGATGCCGGGTCTGCCGGAGGGCATGCACTACTGGCAGGGCGACACCTGGGAGCGGCTGCGGCTGCTCGTCATGCGCTGCCTCGACCCCGACCCGGCCGAGCGGCCGTCGGCGGGGAAGGTCGCGGACGTCCTCGCGCAGTACATCGCCCTGACCCGGGCCTCGCAGGACGGCACCGAGCCGCTCCCTCCGGCTGGGGGCACGGCCGACACGACGCGGGTACCGCTCGCCCTGCCTGCCGAGGAGGAACGGCCCCGCCCGGCCGACCGCCCGCTGCGGCTGTCCCGGTTCGGTTCCGCCCGCCGGGAGGACGAGGCCCGCCTGGAACGGCTGCGCGTGCCGCTGCGCCAGAGCCGGCGCCTCACCCTCGTCGGCGCGTACCACTACAGCGGCCGGGCCACGACGACGATGGTCCTCGGCTCGCTGCTCGCCACCGTCCGCGGGGAACCCGTCCTCGCACTCGACGGGGCGGCGGCCGACGGCGCGCTCGACGCCTTCCTGACCGCCCGCAACCCGGCGACCGTGCAAGCCCTCGCGGCCCTCCCGCCCGACGCGCCGTACTCCGACATCCGCGCCCTGACGACCCGGCTGCCGTCGGGGCTGGAGGTGGCCGCGCACCGCAGGGGCCATCGCAGCCCCAACCCCGCGCACGCCCAGGAGTACACACGGACACTGGCCCGGACCGCCCCGCACTACTCCTTCGTACTCAGCGACTGGTCGCCGCGGAGTCTGGACCGGACGGCCGAGGTCGTGCTCGGGCTCACCGACCGGCTGATCCTGTGCTGCGGCAGCTCCGACTGGTTCCTCGACGCGACGGTGCACGCGCTCGCCGGCGTACGTGACGCAGGCCACCGGCAGCTCGCCGACGACGCGGTCGTGGTGGTCGGTGAGATCGAGGGCCCCTCGGGGTGGACACCGCCGGCCGGCTTCGCCCGGCGGCTGGGCGTCGACGCCGCCCAGGTGGTCCGGATCCCGTTCGACCTGTCGCTGCGCAGCCCGGGCTTCCGGGATCTCGGCAGACTGCGGGCGACGACCACCCGCGCGTTCCTCGACCTGGCCGCCCTCGTCGTCGGGGACGCAACGCACTGATCCCCGGGCAGGCGCCCGGGGATCAGTGGCAGAACGGTGTTCGGATGGCGAACGGTGCTCAGATGAGGCCGAGGGCGCGGACCGCCTCGCGCTCCTCCTCCAGCTCCTTCACCGACGCGTCGATGCGGGCGCGGGAGAACTCGTTGATGTCCAGGCCCTGGACGATCTCGTACGACCCGTCCTTCGTGGTGACGGGGAAGGAGGAGATGAGGCCCTCCGGGACACCGTACGAGCCGTCGGACGGGATGCCCATGGAGGTCCAGTTGCCGTCCGCCGTGCCGTTGACCCAGGTGAAGACGTGGTCGATGGCGGCGTTCGCGGCCGAGGCGGCGGAGGAGGCGCCACGGGCCTCGATGATGGCCGCGCCGCGCTTGGCGACGGTGGGGATGAACTCCTCGGCCAGCCACTTCTCGTCGTTCACGGTCTCGGCGGCGTTCTTGCCGGCGACCGTGGCGTGGAAGATGTCGGGGTACTGGGTGGCGGAGTGGTTGCCCCAGATGGTGAGGCGCTGGATGTCCGCGACCGTCGAACCCGTCTTCTTCGCGAGCTGCGTGAGCGCGCGGTTGTGGTCCAGGCGCGTCATCGCCGTGAAGCGCTCCGCCGGTACGTCCGGGGCGGCGGCCTGGGCGATGAGGGCGTTGGTGTTGGCCGGGTTGCCGACGACGAGGATCTTGACGTCGTCCGCGGCGTTGTCGTTGATGGCCTTGCCCTGGGGCTTGAAGATGCCGCCGTTGGCCTCGAGAAGGTCACCGCGCTCCATGCCCTTGGTACGGGGGCGGGCGCCGACGAGCAGACCGACGTTCGTGCCGTCGAAGGCGACGTTCGGGTCGTCGGTGATGTCGATGCCCTGGAGGAGCGGGAAGGCGCAGTCGTCGAGCTCCATGGCGGTGCCCTCGGCGGCCTTCAGCGCCGGCGTGATCTCCAGGAGACGCAGCTTGACCGGCACGTCCGCGCCGAGCAGCTGGCCGGAGGCGATGCGGAAGAGCAGGGCGTAACCGATCTGGCCGGCCGCGCCGGTGACGGTGACGTTCACGGGAGTGCGGGTCATGGCGTTCTCCGTATGACAGCTGTCGGTGGGGCGTCCCTGCCCCGGGGTACGGGATTCCCGCCCGTCGCCGCGATGATCGATCACCGGTACCGATGATCGATCTCTTGGCGTCAAGAGAGATCCAGCGGTCAGGCTATCGCGCATCCGGGATCCCGGACGGCCGGGTCCGATGTGGCCCACCCCACAAGGCCGGGCCCCGGTCACGATCCCGCCTCGTCGGGGCACGAAATGGCGGCCGTCGATCCGGGAGAGAGGGCCGACGGCCGCCAGGTGGGGGTGCCGGTCGGCAGGCTGTGCGCCCTGCCGGTCAACGCCGGACTCCCGTGGGGGTACGGTCCGCCTGCCCCGGCAGGAGCCGGCCATTCCTGTTACGGCCGAATTCGTGCGGGCGGGCGCCCGACGGCAGGTTCGGCCCCGCCCCAGCGGGTCGGGGCCGACGGGTCGGGGCAATGAAGCAGGCGCCCGGCTCGGAGGAGCCGGGCGCCCGACACAGGAGCCGCGATCAGCCGCGGAGACCCGTGGTTACTTCGTGCACCCCTCCTGGCCGCCCTGGAGCGTGCCGCAGGCCTTGGCCTGGGTGGCGTTCTTCACCGCGACCATCGGGGTGTAGGCGTCGGTGTCCGTGTCGACCTCGGCGGTCTGGGCGGCAGCCGAGCCCGCCGAGATCCGGACCGAGTCACCGGGGCCGGCCGCCGTGATGCGGGCCCAGGCGGCGCCGCACGTCTCGCTGTAGCGGACCTCGACCTGGGCGGTGCCGACGACAGCCTTCTCGACGGTCTGCGCCAGCGTCCCGCCGCAGCCCATCTCCTCCGGGTCCTTGCCCGCGCAGTCCGCCCCGTTGCACTCCACGCCGGCCGGCAGTTCCTTGCTCACCGTCGGGCTCGGCGTCGGCCTGGCCTCGTTCTCGTCCTTGCCGTCACCGCCGGAGTTCGTGAGGAACACGGCCGCGGCTATCACCACGAGTGCGCCCACGACCCCCGCGAGGAACATGGTGAGCCGGCGCTTGCGCCGCTGCCCGTCGGGCGAACCGCCCGACCGCGGCCGCGCGTCCTGAGGCGGACCCCCGGCCGGACCGGAAGGGCTCGCGGAACCGGACGGCCCGAAGGCTCCCGACGGTCCGCGGCCGGAGGCACCGGCGCCCGAGGACCCTGCGGTCCCGGACGATCCCGGAGGCGAGGCGACGACTCCCCACCCGCCACTGCGCACACCCGTACCGGCACCCGAGCCCGCGTCGCCGCCGGCCCCGGCCCCGTACGGCGACCTGCGCTCGTCCCCCTGCACCGGGCTCTGCGGCGGCACCGTGGGCGCCACGCCCGCGGGGCCCGCGACACCCGGCGTGGGCGCGGCCGTCGTGCTCCCCCCGGCGCGCGCCTGCTTGCCGTTCCGTCCCCCCTTGGCGGGAGTCGGCCCGAACTCTCCGAGCGCGGCGCGCGCCTGGGAGATCCGGATCGCCTCCATGGTCATGTCGTGGCGCATCTCCGAGCGGCTCCAGGCCCGCTCGGCCAGCTCCCACATCGTCGTCAGATGGACGGGATTGGTACCGGTCACCTCGGCCAACGCCACGATCGCGCCCTTGGGCGCGAGCAGCCGGCCGTTCAGATACCGCTCCCAGGACGTCTTGCTGTATCCGGTGCGGTCGGCCACGGCGGCGATACTCAGTCCGCTGCGGTCGACCAGTCGGCGCAGCTGACTGGCGAACTCCCTGACCTGCGGATCGAGTTCATCCGGCAAGGCCCTCCAACGAGGCATTGCTACCCCCCTCTTTCCCCCGTACGTGCTGGCTGTTCCCGCGCGTGAAGCCCTCTGCCGAGTCCCCGTTCTGGCTACCCACAGGGATGCGACCAGGCAGGATCTCAGTTCCCGGGATGGGGGCGCACGGGAGCATTCGGGCCTGTGGGCATGCACCGTCGCATGCCCCTCGGTCTGCGGTCCAGTGTCCCACCGACTTGCCCGCTCGGCCGACGAGATCTCCCGGCCCACGCACGGGACGTCCCGGAGAGTCCCGTTTGCCCACGTTATCCGTGGTGTCGGGGGTGATCACCGTACATCCCCGAACTTGTCAACACATCGACGCGCAGGGAACACATGTACCACCTCACGTGCCCCTCACGGCCTCCTGGTCCCCAGGGGCGCGTGCGACATGACGCACGCCCCACGGCGCGCGCCGGTTCGTGCGGGACGCACCGGAACCGTCACCTCCGTGCCACAGGGAACTGACAGGTATTGAACCGCTGTCGGCACGTCCGTGAACCTGGGTTCCAGGCGGCGCCCGCCCTCGCTCGGGGGAGAGGACGGGCGCCGCTCTCATGGACCGGGCCGCTGCCGGGAGCCGGCCGTGCGCCCGCCGCTATGTCCTGATCGTGAAGTGGAGCGTGTCGTCCAGGAACGGCAGCTCCAGCCAGGGGTTGGGCTGCGCCATCATCGCGAGCAGCGCGATCGTGACACCGAGGACGCCGTACGTGACGAGGTCCGTGAACCGTGAGCGGACGGCGAGCATGCCCACGTCGGGCAGCATCCAGCGCATCGCGGCGCCCACGAGCAGGGCGACACCGATCAGCAGGGTGCCGACCTTGAACTGGTCGAGCGCGGTCAGCAGCAGACCGAGTCCGACCAGGCCGGTCACCGCCAGGATCGGCCACTGACGTGCGGGCGCGGGTGCGTCACGGGGGGCCGCCCTGCCGCCGCCCTCGGGCCGCGCGGTGTCCCGCGTGAACAGCGGGAAGCGCCGCGTGACACGCCGGGGCTCCCCGTCGGGGCCGGGTGCGCTGACGGCGTCGCGGACGGTGAGCTCCCCGTCCTGCACGAGGGGCTCGGCAGGGTCTTCGGCTCCGGCCTCCGGCTCCGGGTCCGACTCCGGGTCCGGCTCCGGCTCCGGCTCCTTCTCCGGCTGTACGGCGCCGGGCTCCGAGTCACTCGTACGTGCGGTGCCTTCCTCGCCCCGGACCTCACTCGCCACGGACGTCCCGCTCGCGCCGGAAGCAGCGCCTTCACGGGAAGCCTCGCTCCCGCCGGAAGCCGTGCCCTCGTCCGAAGCCTCGCCCTCGGTCGAGGTCGAGACCGAAGTCGAGCCCGAGGCCGAGGCCGCCCGGTGTGCCGGGGTCTCCGGCCCGTGCTCAGCCGGCACTGCGTTCCGCCGCCTCGACCACGTTGACGAGGAGCTGGGCGCGGGTCATCGGGCCCACTCCGCCGGGGTTCGGCGAGATCCACGCGGCGACCTCGGCCACGCCGGGGTGCACGTCGCCGACGATCTTGCCCTCGGCGCTGCGGGAGACACCGACGTCGAGGACGGCCGCCCCCGGCTTCACGTCCTCCGGGCGGATCAGGTGCGCGGAGCCCGCCGCCGCGACGATGATGTCGGCCCGGCGCAGGTGCGAGGCCAGGTCACGCGTACCGGTGTGGCACTGCGTCACCGTCGCGTTCTCCGAGCGCCGCGTGAGCAGCAGCGGCATCGGCCGGCCGATCGTGACACCGCGGCCGACGACCACGACCTCCGCGCCCTTGATCTCCACGCCGTACTGACGCAGGAGGGTGAGGACGCCGTTCGGAGTGCAGGGCAGCGGGGCCGGCTCGTTCAGGACGAGGCGGCCGAGGTTCATCGGGTGGAGCCCGTCCGCGTCCTTGTCCGGGTCCATCAGTTCGAGGATGCGGTTCTCGTCGATGCCCTTGGGGAGCGGCAGCTGGACGATGTACCCGGTGCAGGACGGGTCCTCGTTGAGTTCACGGACGACCGCCTCGATCTCCTCCTGCGTGGCGGTCGCGGGCAGTTCGCGCTGGATGGAGGCGATGCCCACCTGCGCGCAGTCGCGGTGCTTGCCCGCGACGTACTTCTGGCTGCCGGGATCGTCGCCCACGAGGACGGTGCCGAGGCCGGGCGTGATGCCCTTCTCCCTCAGGGCCGCCACGCGGACGGTCAGATCGGACTTGATCGCGGCTGCGGTGGCCTTGCCATCGAGAATCTGGGCGGTCATGTGCCCATCCTCGCGGATGACGGGGTCCCGGTTCCAATCCGGCCCCCCGCGGCCTTCTCCCGACGCCCCGCCGCGACCCTCCGTCCCGCTTCGGCCCTGATCGGCGATGTTGCACTTGCACAACACACGCGGTATCCGGCTGGACAAATAAGTGGCGCGTTAAGGACGATGAACACACAGTGCCGCGGACAGTACCGGGGGGACGAACCGCATCTGTTGAACTTTCCTCCGAAATGTGCCGCGTCGTCCCCGCACTTACGCAACGACGGAGGAAAGACGCCATGAGTTTCGGCGATCCGAACAACCCCTACGGTCCGCCGCCGCAGGGGCAGCAGCCCGGCTATCCGCCCCAGCCTCCCCAGGGCCAGCCCGGCTACGGCTACCCGCAGGGCCCCCCGCCCCAGCAGCCCGGCTACGGCTACCCGCAGCAGCCGGCGTATCCCGGCTACCCGGGCGGGAACCACATGCCGGTGGAGATGCCGGGTCTGATGAAGACCGCGCGCGTCCTGCTGTTCGTCCTGTCGGGCTTCCAGATCCTGTTCGGCATCATCGCGGGCATCGCCGTCGGCGCGGCGCAGGACGTCTCGAACGGCATCGGCAGTGGTGACAGCACCGACACCCTCGCGGGCCTGGGCTTCGTGCTCGCCGCGTTCCTGGTCGGCCTGGGCGCCCTGTCGATCTTCCTGGGCGTCAAGTTCAAGACCGGCGGCAGCGGCATCCGCATCACGACGATCGTGTACGCGGCGCTGATGATCCTCGGCGGTCTCGCCAACACCGTTCAGGGCGGCGGCGGTTCCGGCACCTTCGGCGGGCTCATCTCCCTCGCCATCGCCGGCATCATCCTCGCCTCGATGGTGAACAGCGCCGCCACCGCCTGGTTCAACCGCCCCCGGTACTGACCTCGGGCGACGGCGCGTCCACGCCGCTCACGCCATGGGCCGTGTTTCACCCCGTCAAGGGGGACACGGCCCTGCCGCGTTTCTGTAGCCCCGACCCCGTGACCGGGTACGTCGGCCGGCCCGGGCCTGCCCCGTCGCGCCGCCGCGACATGCACCCGGCAAGTCCCCATGCGCCAACCGCCGTTGCCGTACGTCCGAGACACCTGCGGGACGCATGAGGCCGCGATAGCCTCATGCCAACTGGGGTGGCCGAACAGCAGTTTGGGAAACACGGCTGCGAACGAAGAGCGCATCGGGGGATCCGTGTCGGACGAGCAGCGCACGCCACCGGAGGCTCCCGTGCCCGGTGACACCCCGCTGAAGCAGCTCGGCGCCATCCCGCTGGGATCGGCGGACCCGGCAGTCATCGGTCCGTACACACCGCTGGGACGGCTCGGCAGCGGCGGGATGGGCCGGGTCTATCTGGCACGTCCCGTCGACGGCGGCTCCGGGCTCGCCGCGGTCAAGGTGATCAGACCCGAGTACGCGGAGGACCCCGACTTCCGGCGGCGGTTCGAGCGCGAGGCCACCATGCACACCCGGGTCGGCACCCCGTACGCGCCGGAACTGCTGGACGCGGGGTTCCAGGAAGAGCTGCTGTGGATGGCCACCGAGTACTTACCCGGGCTCAGCCTCACGGACGCGGTGCGCGAGTGCGGCGTACTCGAACCGGCCGGACTGTGGCGCCTCGTGGCGGAGCTCGGCCGGGCTCTGTCCGTGCTGGACGCGACCGGGATCGTGCACCGGGACCTCAAGCCGTCCAACGTGGTCCTGTCCGGACAGGGCGCACACGTGATCGACTTCGGCATCTCGCAGGCCCTGGACAGCAGTTCGATCACCACGACCGGCAACCGTGTCGGTACTCCCGCCTTCATGGCCCCCGAGTACCTGAGGGAGGGCCGGTGCGACAGCGCCTCGGACGTCTTCTCCCTCGCGGGCACGCTGATCTACGCCGCCACGGGCACCGCGCCGTTCGGCAACGGCACAGGCGTGGACGTCATGCACCGCGTCGCGTTCGAGGAACCCAGGCCCGAACTCATGGAGAAGCTCGCCGCGGCGGACGCCCCGGTGGCCGAGTTGCTCTCCGCGTGCCTGGCCAAGAACCCCGCCGGGCGGCCCACCCCGCACCAACTGGTCGAGGCGGCCGCGGCACACCTTCGTACACCGTCGTGGCAGGAACCGCTGGAGTCCCGGCTGCTCGCGCGGCGCCAGGCCTGCGAAGTACTGCGGGACGCCTCCACCGGGCAGAGCGCCCACCTCCGCACGCCCGCACGGCGGGTGGACCCGCCCGCCGCGGGCCCGGCCCTCGGGCCGCCCGCACCGGGCACGCACGATGCACCGATGCCACCGGGCCGGTACGCCCCGCCGGCGGTCGCCGTACCGCACGACCCGCCCGCGCTCGCGGACGGTCGTCCACCGGCGGCCGGACCCGGCATCCCGGCCGCCGGACGCGACAGAAAGAAGGCGTACTTCGCCGTCGTCGCGGGTCTCGCCGTGTGCGCCGTCGCCGTGAGCGCCTTTCTGCTCACCCGTCCACCCTCCGACCGGACAGCGTCCTCGCCGCCGACGGCCACCGGGACCACCGCCGCCGATGAAGGGGAACGGGTTCCGCTGCCCGGCTCGGCCGACGGAACCTCCGCCTCTCCGCGCGGCGGGAAGAACGGGACCGAGAAGAAGGAGGGGGAGCAGGGGACCGAGGCGAAAGGTTCCGGCGGGTCCGTGTCCGGGGCCGCCGGTGGCACGGGTGACGCCGGGGAGACGGGCACGGACGCGGCGACCACGGAGTCCGGCGGCAGCGGCGGCACCACCGCGAGCCCTTCCCCGGCCGACACCACCGCCGGGCCGGCCACACCGGCCTGGATCTCCGAGTGCACGTACTACTCCGGCAGCGAGCTCACGCGCCGCGGTGACGAGAACGAACGGGTGACGCAGGTGCAGTGCATGCTCACCCGGCGCGGCTACAGCACCGGGGCCGCCGGGGTGGACGGCCGGTACGGCAAGGACACGGCGAGCGCGGTCAAGGCGTTCCAGCGCGACAAGGGACTGGCCCCCGACGGCAAGGTCGGCCCCGACACCTGGACGGCGTTGCGCAGTTCGACATGACGGCGGCACGAGAGAGCCCGACCGTGCGCGGAAACGCACCGGCCGGGCTTCCTCAGGCGGGCAGTTGAGCGGTCGGGCGGACGGGTCTCAGTGGAAGAAGTGCCGCGTCCCCGTGAAGTACATGGTGACGCCGGCCTTCTTGGCCGCCTCGACCACCAGTTCGTCGCGGACCGAACCGCCGGGCTGGACCACGGCCTTGACGCCGGCCGCGGTCAGGATCTCCAGGCCGTCGGGGAACGGGAAGAAGGCGTCCGAGGCGGCGAAGGAGCCCCGGGCCCGCTCGGCGCCCGCGCGCTCGACCGCGAGCTTGGCGGAGTCGACGCGGTTGACCTGGCCCATGCCGACGCCGACGGACGCGCCGTCCTTGGCGAGGAGGATCGCGTTGGACTTGACGGCCCGGCAGGCCCGCCACGCGAAGGCCAGCTCGTCCAGTTCGCCCTGGGAGAGGGGATCGCCGGTCGCCAGGGTCCAGGAGGACGGGTTGTCGCCGTCGGCCTGGAGCCGGTCGGCTGCCTGGAGGAGCCGGCCGCCGTCGATCTGCCTGACCTCGACCTGCGCGGCCGGACCCTGGTGGGCGCGCAGGACGCGGATGTTCTTCTTCTTGGTGAGGGCCTCCAGCGCGCCGTCCTCGTACTCGGGCGCGACGATGACCTCGGTGAAGATCTCGGCGACCTGCTCCGCCATCTCCTTCGACACGGGCCGGTTCACGGCGATCACACCGCCGAACGCGGAGAGCGGGTCGCAGGCGTGCGCCTTGCGGTGCGCCTCGGCGACGTTCGCGCCGATCGCGATGCCGCACGGGTTCGCGTGCTTGATGATCGCGACGCACGGGTCGTCGTGGTCGTACGCGGCACGGCGCGCGGCGTCCGTGTCCGTGAAGTTGTTGTACGACATCTCCTTGCCGTGCAGCTGCTCGGCGTCGGCCAGACCGCCCGTCCCGTCCACGTACAGGGCGGCGCCCTGGTGCGGGTTCTCGCCGTAGCGCAGGGTGTTGCGCTTCTCGAAGGTCGCACCGACGAAGTCGGGGAAGCCCGACTCGTCGGCGGGCGCGTACGAGCTCGCGAACCAGGAGGCCACGGCCACGTCGTACGCGGCGGTGTGCTGGAACGCCTCGGCCGCCAGGCGCTTGCGGGCGTGCAGGTCGAAACCGCCGTCACGGACGGCGGCCAGCACGTCGGCGTACCGCTCGGGGCTGGTGACCACGGAGACGGACGGGTGGTTCTTGGCGGCGGCGCGGACCATCGAGGGGCCGCCGATGTCGATCTGCTCGACGCACTCGTCGGGGCTGGCGCCCGAGGCGACGGTCTCCCGGAACGGGTAGAGGTTCACGACGACCAGCTGGAACGGCTCGACGCCCAGCTCACCGAGCTGCTCCCGGTGGGACTCCAGCCGCAGGTCGGCGAGGATGCCGGCGTGCACGCGCGGGTGCAGGGTCTTGACCCGGCCGTCCAGGCACTCGGGGAAGCCGGTGAGCTCCTCGACCTTGGTGACCGGGACCCCGGCGGCGGCGATCCGCGCGGCGGTGGAGCCGGTGGAGACCAGCTCGACACCCGCCGCGTGCAGGCCGCGGGCGAGCTCTTCGAGCCCGGTCTTGTCGTAGACGCTGACGAGCGCGCGCCGGATGACCCGCTTGGTGCTCTCGGCCGTGCCTGTGCTCTCGGCGGTCACTGGATAACTACCTTTCGTCCCTCAATGCGATAGCCGTTGCGGGCGAGCCGCCCCACGACATCGACGAGCAGCCTTCGCTCGACTTCCTTGATGCGCTCATGGAGAGCGGAACCATCGTCTTCGTAGTCCTCGTTCCGGACCTCGACCACGCCCTGGGCGATGATCGGGCCGGTGTCGACACCGTCGTCGACGAAGTGGACGGTGCACCCGGTGACCTTCGCGCCGTAGGCGAGGGCGTCACGGACGCCGTGCGCCCCCGGGAAACTGGGCAGCAGCGCGGGGTGCGTGTTGACGAACCGGCCGCCGAAGCGGGCCAGGAACTCCTTGCCGACGATCTTCATGAACCCGGCGGAGACGACGAGATCCGGTGCGTGGGCGGCGGTGGCCTCGGCCAGTGCCGCGTCCCACTCGTCACGGCTCGCGTAGTCCTTCACCCGGTGGACGAAGGTCGGCAGTCCGGCACGCTCGGCGCGCTCCAGGCCCGCGATGCCGTCGCGGTCCGCGCCGACGGCGACGATCTCGGCTCCGTAGGCGGCCGCCCCCTGCGACGCGATCGCGTCGAGGAGTGCCTGCAGATTCGTACCTGATCCGGAGACCAGCACGACGAGGCGCTTGGCCTTGGCCACGACGGGGCCCTTTCTCGGGGAGTGCCTTTGTATGGTCGTACGAATGCTTCGTGCCCCCGGATACGGGGAAGTCTACGAAGCGGCCGACCGTCAGCAACGATACCGGCACACCGGGCGGCCCCCACGGGACGGGGGCGCGGCCGGAAGGTAGCGTCTGGGAAGGATCCGCCCGGGGAAGACAGTCCGCGCAGGGGAACGCCTTATGCGTACGGGACGTTGACCAGGGACGGGTACGAACGCCCGGGCGCGAGCCCGGACGCGTAGCCAGCTCTGTGGACACGTTGCCCGCCGAACACCACCAAGGGGAAGACGCACACCTGATGCCGGACCGAAGTCTCCGACGCCCTGTGATCCTGCTGCGCGAGCGGCGCCCCTCTCCCACTCCGCCGCGGGAGAGCGACGACGTGCCCGAGGGCGGCCAGGACTCGACAGGCGGCCAGGGCTCCCCAGGTGGCCAGGACTCCGGCGCGCCGGCCTCCGGGCAGCGGCCCGAGCCGTCCCGGACGCCGGAAACCCCCGTGGACGACAACCCCTTCGCCCCACCTCCGGAGGGCACCCCCGACCGGCCGTGGCAGCCCCGGCGGCCCGCCGGCGGCCAGGGCCAGGACGGCCAGGGCGACGACAACTCCCCCTGGGGCAGCCAGTGGAGCGACCGGCAGCCGGGGCCCGCTCAGGGCGGCCGTTTCGGTGACCGGCCCGGTCCCGGCTCCCCGGGCGGCTCCGGCGGCGGCCAGGGCGGTCCGGAAGGGTCCGGCGGCCCGGGAGGCGGTACCCGCTGGGACCCGACCGACCCCGCGCAGCGGCGTGCCAGGTTCGCGCTACTGTCCGGCATGTGGGCGTTCTTCTTCGCCCTCTTCAGCTGGACGTACATGGCCCTGCTGCTCGGCGCGCTGGCCCTGTACTGGGCGATCAGCGCCCTGCGCGCCAAGCCGCGCTCGTCGGACCCGGACACCCCGGCCGCCTCGGCCAAGGGGACGAAACCCCAGACCACCGCGGCGATCAGCGGTCTCGTCACCGCGTCCCTGGCGCTCGCCCTGGTCGCGGCGACGTTCACGGCACAGCTCGTGTACCGCGACTACTACACGTGCGTGAACGACTCGCTCACCCACACGGCGGAGAAGTCCTGCGACAAGCTGCTCCCGGACGCACTCCAGGGGTTCTTGGGCCTGCGCGACTGACGGGCGGGCGGAGCCGCCCGCCCCTCCACGGCCGGCTCCGGACCGCTTCGGACCGCTTCGGACCGCCGGAATGGCTCCGGACTGCTCCGGACTGCTCCGGACTGCTCCGGGCAGCGGCGGCCGCCTGCAGGGCCGGTCCGTCAGTCCGGGGGATCGACCCGGTCGACGGGGGCGGACGCCCGCTTCAGCGCGGCCCAGCGGGCCTCGCGCGAGACGTCGTCGTGCCAGAGGGACCCGTAGGAGTCGGCTGATGGCAGGAAGTCGTACGGCTCGAAGTCGGGATCGGGGATCGTACGGCTGTCGGCGGGCGCGCCGGGTGCCCCCTGCGGTCGCCTCCCTGACCGGAACCGTGCGAACCAGGAGTTCCGAGGAGCCGTCCCCGACGCGGGGGCGAGAGGCGGCACGGGGCCGGCCACCGCTCCCCCGGCCTTGAGGGACCCGCGGGAGGAAACCGGCGCCGAGGCGGGGGCCGCCCCACTGACCTCGGATGCACGGAACGAAGGCCGCGGGGCCGGGGTCTCACGGACCGCGGGCGGAGGAAACCGAAGCTCCGAGGACGCGCGCTCGTACGCCGAGGGCTCAGGGAACGAAAGGTCCGGGGCCGGGGTCGGGACCTCATGCTCCGGAGGGCTCACGGGGGCGGACGGGACGGGGGCCGACGGCAGCGACGAGTCGTGGGCCGGTGGCCCCACCGGTGCCGACGGGCCCGAGAGGCCCGGCTGGTCCGACAGGCCCGACAGGCCCGGCTGGCCCGACGAAGCTGCCGCGCCCGACGAGGTCGAAGGATCGTGGGTCGAAGGATCGTGGGTCGAAGCGGCCGCGGACCACGGCGCCGGGGGCTCATGGACCAGGAACTCGTGGATCGACTGCTCCCGTGCCGACCGCTCCTGGGGCGTTGCCCCCTCGGATTCCGGCCCCTCGGACGCCGGCCCTTTGGGCACCACCCCTTCGGCCGACCTTGCATCGCCTCGTTCACGCCGAGCCCAAAATCCGCGTACTCCCAGTCCGCGTAGGCCCAGCCCCCGTGCGCCGAGCCCTCGAAGTCCGGACGGCCGGCCCCAGGGAGTCGGGGCGCCGAGCGCGCGTGCCTCGGAGGCACCTGCGCGGGGCGCACTCGTCCGTGGCTCGCGCAGGCGCCAGGCCCGCAGGAGCAGGGCCGTCGGCAGTCCCACCGCCGCGATCCAGCCCGCCGCGGCCGGTCCCGTCTGCCACCAGACGGGGCCGAAGTCGGCGAGCGCGGCCACCCCGAGGGACCCGCCCGCCAGGATGGCCAGCAGGGCGAGGGCCAGACCGCACAGCACCGCCGCGAGTGCGACGGTCCCGGCGGTCCGGCCGCGCGACCAGGCCGCGGCACGCCGGGCGGCCGCCGGAGCGGCGTCCGCTCCCCCGGTCGCCGCCGGACCCGTACCCGCCCCGCCCGCGCTCTTGCGCCCCGGCACCCCGGCCCTGACGGTGAACCAGGCGACCACCACCCCGGCCACCAGGGGCACGGCACCGGCCGCCCAGTTCAGCGGCGTTCCGGGTCCGGCGTCCGGAACAGCCGCCAGCAGGGGGAAGGCGGGCAGCTGCGAGCCGGGGGACGACAGCAACGGCCCCGCCGCGTGCCCCGCCCCGAGCGTGAAGCCGGGGCCGAGTGCGTACGCGGCCCCCCACACCGCCGCGTTCGGGACGAGGGCCAGCGCCAGCAGCAGCACCGCGAACCGGCCCGACCAGCTCTCCGTCAGCTGGAGGAACGACTGCCGCGCCGGGCCTCCGTGCCAGGCCAGCGAGGCTCCGACGAGTACCGCGCCGCCGCCCACGAGCACCGCGGCGCCGGCGGTCGCGGCGCGCGCGGCGGCCGGGAACCGGAGCCCCTCGGCGAAGGGAAGGGCATCGAGAGCTCCGCGCAGGGACGGCGGCAGGGGCCCGAGCGGTCGCCCGTACGCCGTCCACACGCCCGCCCCCGCGGCCGTCACCGCGAGCAGGGGCGGCCACACCGCGACGGACACCCACGAGGGGCCGGGCTCACCGCCCGAGGCGTACACCGCGGCGGCCGCGCCGACGGCCAGGTAGCCCACCACGACCCCGCCCCATGCGGCACGGACCGTGGGCGGCGCGGACTCCTCGTCGCCGTCGGCCACGTCGCGTGCCGCGCGGTACAGGAGCCATGCGGGCAGGGTGACCAGGAGCAGCGGCGTCACACCGATGGGTGCGGGTGCTCCGGACAGCGTGTCCGCGCGGACGAGTTCGGTGCCGTGGGCGAGCAGCCACAGCGCGGCTGCGACGTGCAGCGCCCCGTCGGGGCCACTGTCCGGATAGGGCGAACTGATCCACAGGACCGTCACCAGGACGGCGAACGCCCCCAGTCCCAGCCCCGCCGCGAGCGCGCCGCCCACCAGGCCGGCGGCCAGTGCGGGCGACCGCTTGCGCAACCGGGCGAGCGGAGGCGGCAACGACGGGCTGCGGTCCGGGCTGCGGTCGGTCATCTGGGTCACGCCCGCCATGCTCCCAACGACACGCGCTTTCCCGTCGTAACAGGCGAAGCTCGGATGTGTCGCTCAATATACGTTTTATGTACTTTTACGTCCGAAGGGGCGCCCGGTGACGAAGACCGCTGCCCCTGCTCCGACCTCCACCACGGCACCGGCCCTGACGCCCGCTCAGGCGTTCGATGCCCTGTACGCGTTCGCCGCCCCCGACCTCGTACGGCAGGCGTATCTGCTCACCGGGCGGCGTGAGCTGGCGCGGGAGTCGGTGGAGCGGGCCTTCCAGCTGGCGTGGCAGCGCTGGCCCGAGGTCGCGGTGGACCGGGATCCGGCCGGCTGGGTGCGTGCGGCGGCGTACGAGTACGCGATGTCCCCCTGGCGCCGGCTACGGCTTCGCCACCGTGCCCCCGAGTCGCCGCCCGTCGCCCTGGACGACCGCCGGCTGCTGTCCGTGCTGCTGAGCCTGCCGCCCGCGTACCGGCGCACCCTTCTCCTCTACGACGGGCTCGGGATCGGGCTGCCGGAGACCGCGGCGGAGACCGAGGCGAGCACGCCCGCGGCGGCGAACCGGCTGCTGTACGCGCGCGCGACCGTCACCGCGCGCCTCCCGGAACTGGCGGAGCAGGAGGAACTGCGGCGGCGGCTCACGGAGCTCGGCGGCACGGAGCGGCTGCGTGCCGCCGCGAAGCCCGTCGTCGTGCGCTCGGGCAGTGAGCGCCGGGCCCGCCGGTGGACCCGCGCGGCCATCGCCTTCACGGTCCTGATCATCGGCTCCACCGCGTTCACGCTCCGTACGGCCCCGGACCACTACGAGGCCCCGCAGGCGCCGGCCTCGGCGGTACCCGGGGTTCCGCCGCGCTCCGGCCCCGGCCCTCTCTCGGGGAAGGACGTCGAACTGCGCGCCAGGCTCCGCGCGATGTGGGGGAAGGGCCCGGAGAGGCTGCTGCCGCAGCTCCGCTGAGGGCGCCGGACACGCGGACGGGCCCGCACCCCTGGTGGGGGTGCGGGCCCGTCCGCGGACGTCGGCCAGTGATTCAGCCGGTCAATCAGCCGGTGATTCAGCCGGCGAGGATGGCGCGCGCCAGCTTGGCCGTCTCGGTCGGCGTCTTGCCGACCTTGACGCCGGCGGCCTCGAGGGCCTCCTTCTTCGCGGCAGCCGTGCCGGAGGAGCCGGACACGATGGCGCCGGCGTGGCCCATGGTCTTGCCCTCGGGCGCGGTGAAGCCCGCGACGTAGCCGACGACCGGCTTGGTCACGTTCTTCGCGATGTAGTCCGCCGCACGCTCCTCGGCGTCGCCGCCGATCTCACCGATCATGACGATCAGGTCGGTGTCGGGGTCGGCCTCGAACGCGGCGAGCGCGTCGATGTGCGTCGTGCCGATGACCGGGTCGCCACCGATGCCGACGGCCGACGAGAAGCCGATGTCACGGAGCTCGTACATCATCTGGTACGTCAGCGTGCCGGACTTCGAGACCAGGCCGATGCGGCCCGGCTTCGTGATGTCGCCCGGGATGATGCCGGCGTTGGACTGGCCCGGGGTGATGAGTCCGGGACAGTTCGGGCCGATGATGCGGGTCTTGTTGCCCTTCGACTTCGCGTACGCCCAGAAGGCGGCGGAGTCGTGGACGGCGATGCCCTCGGTGATGACGACCGCGAGGGGGATCTCGGCGTCGATGGCCTCGACGACCGCGGCCTTGGAGAAGGCCGGCGGCACGAAGAGGACGGACACGTTGGCGCCCGTCTTCTCGATGGCCTCGGCGACCGTGCCGAAGACGGGGATGTCGGTGCCGTCGAAGTCGACCGACGTGCCGGCCTTGCGCGGGTTCACACCGCCGACGATGTTCGTGCCGTCGGCGAGCATGAGCTTGGTGTGCTTCATGCCCGTGGCACCGGTCATGCCCTGGACGATGACCTTGCTGTCCTTGTTGAGGAAGATAGCCATGGCTGTGGTTTTCCCTCGTCCCTTACTTCGCGGCCGCGAGCTCGGCGGCCTTGTCGGCCGCGCCGTCCATGGTGTCCACGCGCTGCACCAGCGGGTGGTTGGCGTCGGAGAGGATCTTGCGACCCAGCTCGGCGTTGTTGCCGTCGAGACGGACGACGAGGGGCTTGGTGACTTCCTCGCCCTTGTCCGCGAGCAGCTGCAGCGCCTGCACGATGCCGTTGGCGACCTCGTCACAGGCGGTGATGCCACCGAAGACGTTGACGAACACGGACTTGACGTCCGGGTCGCCGAGGATGATCTCCAGGCCGTTCGCCATGACCGCGGCGGAGGCACCGCCGCCGATGTCGAGGAAGTTCGCCGGCTTCACGCCGCCGTGGTTCTCGCCGGCGTACGCGACGACGTCGAGGGTGCTCATCACGAGACCCGCGCCGTTGCCGATGATGCCGACCTCACCGTCGAGCTTGACGTAGTTGAGGTTCTTCTCCTTGGCGGCGGCCTCGAGCGGGTTGGCCGCGTCCTTGTCCTCGAGCGCCGCGTGGTCCGCCTGGCGGAACTCGGCGTTCTCGTCCAGGGAGACCTTGCCGTCCAGCGCCAGGATGCGGCCGTCCTTGGTCTTCACCAGCGGGTTGACCTCGACGAGGAGCGCGTCCTCGGCGACGAAGGTGTCCCACAGGGTCACCATGGCCTCGGCGACACCCTCGGCCACGTCGGCCGGGAACTTCGCCTGGGCCACGATCTCGCGGGCCTTCTCGATGTTCACGCCCTCGACGGCGTTGACCGGGACCTTCGCGAGGGCCTCGGGGGTCTTCTCCGCGACCTCCTCGATGTCCATGCCGCCCTGTACGGACGCCATGGCGAGGAAGGTGCGGTTCGTGCGGTCGAGGAGGTAGGAGACGTAGTACTCCGCCTCGATCTCGGGAGACAGCTCGGCGATCATCACCTTGTGGACCGTGTGGCCCTTGATGTCCATCCCGAGGATGTCCGTCGCGCGGGCGACGGCCTCGTCCGCGTCCGCCGCCAGCTTCACGCCGCCGGCCTTGCCGCGGCCACCGACCTTCACCTGGGCCTTGACGACGGACTTGCCGCCGAGGCGCTCGGTCGCGGCGCGCGCGGCCTCAGGCGTGTCGATGACTTCACCGGCCAGCACCGGTACTCCGTGCTTGGCGAAGAGGTCCCTCGCCTGGTACTCGAACAGGTCCACGCGCGTCCGTCCCTATCAGGTAATTCGCGGTTCGTTGTCTGCGTGGGCGTGCCGCGAGGGCAACGTGACTGCGCGGTCACAAGGAGGGCGTGAGCACGGTGGCCGGCACGCGGCATGTCCGCCTCGCAGGTTATCCCCGCTCACCGTGGGGTCGTAAATCGCAGATCACACCTGGGCGGTGATTACGGTCACAGATTGCCGGTGTAAAGGACCTCACCAGGCTGGGGTTTGCCTGGTGAGGTCCCTTGAACAGCCCCTGACAGTGACCTGAGGGGCCTCGGGCGAACGGTCCCCACCCCAATGGGGACCGTTCTGCCCTGACCGCGGGGTTTCAGCCGCACGGACCGAAGGATTTCGGCCGTACGGGGCCTGCGCCCTGCGGGGTCGGAGGGTGCCGTACGACCGGCCGTCAGGCTCGGTCGCACGGCGGGCGTCGTCGGACGCCGCGGGTGGAGCCGCCCGGGAGGGGCGGCAGGTGGCTCGGGGGTCGACAGGCGACACGGGAGGGGGCAGTGGCTCGGAGGGGCAGTAGGTGGCCGGAGGGCGGCAGGCGGCTCGGGAGGGCGACGGAGTCGGTACCGGCCCAGCCCCCGCCGGTGGGGTCACCGGTCGGTGGCACCGCGAAGGACTCGACGATTTCGGCCGGATCCCGCGCCTGGACCCGGCTTGTCCTGGACCCGGCTTGTCCGGGATCGGGCTTGTACGGGATCGGGCTTGGGCAAGGCTCGGGCTTGGGCAAGGCTCGGGCTCGGTCCGGGCTCGGCTCGGCTCGGGCTCGGGCTCGGGCTCGGGCTCGGGCTCGGGCTCGGGCTCGGGCTCGGGCTCGGGCCTGACGATCGCGTCCTGAGTCCAGGAGGCGTCCGGGCCCGGCGGGCAGGCCCGCTCCGTCTCCGCGCGGCAGGTCTCAGCCGGGGAGGTCCCCTCAGCCGGGAGACGCCGGGACGTCCCGGAACCGGTCCCGGGTCCCGGACACGGTGACGTCCGCGGTGGGACCGGGCGCCAGCAACGGCCTGACCCTCTCGTGCGACCCGACGACCTGCGCGTCACCGTGCCGCGACGATCCCTTGTCGGCCGCGCAGTGGCGCCCCAGCGCGTCCGTGGGCGTGGCGTCTCCGTCGGGCGGCCCGTGCGTGGGCGTCTGCGGGGCCGGCGTGTCGTAGGCATCGCGGGCGCCGTGGACCTCGCGGGCGTCGGCACCCAGACGCACCTCCGTGACGGTGACCGCCGCCACGGAGCCACTGAGGAGCCGCGGTCCGTACGCCCACCCCGTCACGCCCCGCGCCTTCCTCTCAACCCTCTCGTGCTTCTCCGCCGCCCCGCCCGGCTGTCGCGGCGCCGAATCGGCCGGCGAGTTCTGCCCCGGGGCCTCGGGCAGACCGGGGAGCCCCGGCGACTCCGGCAACCCCGGTGCTCCCGGAACTCCCGGAACTCCTGGAGTACCAGGCACCGTGGGCAGCGGAGGCACGGGCGGCCACCACTGCGGCGGGGCGGGCTGCTCGGCGATGCCTCCGGTCATGCGGTCCACGAGGTCTTCGACCGGCCGCACCACATGCTCGGCCACCGGCTGTACGACCCGCTCGGTGACCGGCCGTACGACCCGCTGAACCTCGTCGGCGTTCGGGGACGTGACCGTCGGGGACGTGACAGGCGGAGGCTCGGAGTCCGGGACCGCCGACCGGAGCAGCCCCACCGTCGTCGAGCCCTGCGCGACGCCTCCGTCCGCAGCGCGTGCCTGCTCCCCGCAGAGAAGCCCCAGCACGAACAACCCGCCCACCAGCAGTGCCACGTGCAGCGCACGCCGCCCCACCGCCGTACGCGACGCGCGCGGAGCGGCACCGGGAAGTGCGGCGGACAGGGCCAAGGCGGGGAGAGCCTCCCAAGAGCTGCTGCGGGTGATGGTGCGGAGGTGAAACGGCGTGCGTGGGGCGAGTTGGGGGCGCGGCCGAACGCGCTGCACGCCCCCGAAAGCCCGCCGATCCTCGCACGGGACTCCCGAGGTTGCGCAAGTCCCCCGTTACCGATGGATACGCATGTCCGCTTTTTCCCTCGCCCGCGCCTCTACCGCCCGGGGCTCCCGGTGTCCGGTATCGGCAGCGGGCGCTTCTCGATCGCCGCCGCCATCACCTCCGGGAAGAGGTCGGGCGTGCAGGCGAACGCCGGTGCTCCCAGGCCCGCGAGGGCCGCCGCGTGTTCACGGTCGTAGGCGGGTGCCCCCTCGTCGGACAGCGCGAGCAGCGTCACGAACTGCACCCCCGACGCCTTCATCGCGGCGACCCGCTTCAGCATCTCGTCCCTGATGCCTCCTTCGTAGAGGTCGCTGATGAGCACGACCACGGTGTCGGCGGGGCGGGTGATCTGCGACTGGCAGTAGGCCAGCGCCCTGTTGATGTCCGTGCCGCCGCCGAGCTGCGTGCCGAAGAGGACGTCCACCGGATCGTCGAGCTGGTCGGTGAGGTCGACCACGGCCGTGTCGAAGACGACGAGCCGGGTGTCGATGGACCGCATCGAGGCCAGGACCGCGCCGAACACCGACGCGTACACGACCGACGCCGCCATCGAGCCCGACTGGTCGATGCACAGGACGACTTCCTTCTTCACGGACTGCGAGGCCCGTCCGTAGCCGATGAGCCGCTCGGGCACGATCGTGCGGTACTCGGGCAGGTAGTGCTTGAGGTTGGCCGCGATGGTGCGGTTCCAGTCGATGTCGTGGTGGCGCGGCCGGTTGATACGAGCACTGCGGTCCAGTGCGCCCGTCAGGGTGGCCCGGGTGCGTGTCGCGAGCCGCTTCTCCAGGTCCTGAACCACCTTGCGCACGACGGCCCGTGCCGTCTCCTTGGTCGTCTCGGGCATCGCCTTGTTGAGCGACAGCAGGGTGCCGACCAGGTGCACGTCGGCCTCCACGGCCTCCAGCATCTCCGGTTCGAGCAGGAGGGTGGACAGGCCGAGGCGGTCGATGGCGTCCCGCTGCATGACCTGGACGACGGAGGACGGGAAGTACGTCCGGATGTCCCCGAGCCACCGGGCGACGGACGGCGCGGACGCCCCGAGCCCGGCCGAACGGTCCTGTCCCGGCCGCGCCCTGCCTCCCTTCCCGTCCTTCTTCCCGTACAGCGCGCCGAGCGCCCCATCCATCGCGGCGTCCTGTCCTGCGAGCGTGTGGCCGGTGCCGTCCGCGTCGTCCCCGCCGAGCACGAGCCGCCAGCGCCGCAGCCGTTCGTCGACGGCATCGGCCGGGCCGGACGCGCCGACCCGGTCGGCCGTTCCCGTGTTCTCGGTTCCCGTGTTCTCGGTTCCCGTGCTCTCGGTTCCCGTGGTCACCGGCCCACCCCCACAAGGTCGTTGTCGTCGGCGGCGCGGCCGTCCGCCTCGTCCAGGCCGAGCAGCAGACGCAGCACCGGCAGTACGGCGTCGGCGCGGTCCGTGTCGAGGGCGGGCGCGAAGCCGGGTGTCCCGGAGGTGGTGGCCGCGAGGCCACCGCGCGGTGTCGGCCCCCGCCGGACCAGTTCGCCAAGGGTGCGGCGCACTCCGGGCTCGTACGCCGAGAAGGTGCGCCGCAGGAGTGGCAGCACGTCGGTGAACGCGGCCCCCGGCACCCCGGTCAGCCAGGAGTCGACCAGCGAGAGCAGCCGCTCGTCGTGCACGAGCAGCATCCCGCCCCCGGACCCCCCGCCGACGAACCCCTCGATCCATGCCGCCGCGTCCGCGGGTGCGGTCCCCGGCGACAGGACCAGACCCATGAGCCGGGCCGCCTCCTCCTGCCCCAACTCCCCATCGTCGAGCAGCAGCCGGACGGCCCGTCCCCGGACGACGCCCGGCACGGTGTCCCGCGCGCACAGCGTGCCCAGCACGGCGTGCCATCGGCCGCGGATGCCGGCCCGGGAGTCGTCCTCGCCGCCCTCGGCCAGCAGCCCCACCGCGCCGTGCACCGCGTCGACATGCCCCCGCATCTCCTCCGCGGCCTCCGGGTCGAGAGCCGCGCATGCGGGAGGCAGCCCGACGAAGACGCGCTCCGCCAGCCCTGCGGCGACCTCGGCCAGGGCCTGCGTACCCGTGCCGCGTACGTCGCCGTAGCGGAGGGAGCGGACGAGGGCGGGCAGCGCCTGGGCGAGGTGGCCCACGTCGGCGTCCAGAGCGGCGCGGTCGGCGAGGATCCGCATCACCACAGGGAGGGCGTCCGGGAGTTCGGCGAGGAGGCAGCGCTCGGCGAGGCCCGTGACGTCGGCCAGGGAACGGGCGCCGACGGCGTCCGCCTCGGCCTTCGCGGTCGCGGCGGCGACCACGGTCGTCCCCCACACCCCTGCCTCGGCCACGCGCACCGCGAGCTCCGGCTCCCAGTGCAGTCGCCAGGTCTCCCTGAAGGTGCCGGTGCTGCCGCGTGACGCGACGGCTTCTCCCCACCCGACGCCCAGGAGTCGCAGCCGGTGCAGCAGCCTGCTGCGCCCGCCGTCGGTTTCCTTGCGCAGGTCGAGCTCCAACTCCCGCTGCTGCGCCTCCGGTTTCAGCCGCAGCCGTCGCTGGAGCCGGGCGAGGTCGCGCTGCAGCGGGACCGCGGGTGCCGCCGCGGGGACCTCGCCCAGTACGTCGCCGACCACGAGCCGGTCGTGCACGAGTGCGAGCGGTACGTCCGAGCCCTCGCACATCACGGCCCGTACGGCGTCGGTGGTCTCGGTGAGGCCGGGCAGGGGGCGGCCCCTCATCGCGGCGAGCGTGTCGGCGAGCCGCACCGCCTCGATGACGTGCGCGGACGAGACCAGCCGGTCCTCGTCCCTCAGCAGCCCCGCCACCTTCGTCATCCAGCGCTCTATGGGGCGGTCGGCCGCGGCGAACAGGTGCCCGTACCAGCCGGGCGAGTCGATGCCCGCGCCGTAACCGCTCACCCGTGAGAGCCGCCGGTGCGTCCAGGGCACCCACGTCATGTCGGTCTTCACCTTGGGGAGCCCTCTGAGCAGGGCCCGGTCGGCGGCGACACTCGTCCGCTGTCGCAGGGCGGGCACGTGCCAGGCACCGCACACCACGGCCACGTCGTCCCCGAACTCCCGCTGTGCCGCCCGCATCTGAAGGCGCATGTGGGCCTCGCGCACGAGATCCCGCTCGTGTCCTCCCGCCCCGTAGACCTCCCGCAGCGCCCCCATGGCCTCGGCGAGCACCTCGAACGGTGCGAACGCGTCGCCTCCCCGCGCCCCCCGGTGCTCGATCACGTCCTCCCACCACCGCTCGGCGTCGTCGTACCCGGCGGTCTCGGCGAGCACGGCGAGCGGGTCGATCCGCACGGCTTCCGCGGCTTGCGGACGAGGTCCGTCCGGCGGCCCCTCCTCGTCGCTCTCCTCGCCGCTCTCCTCCTCTCCTTCCCTCGTCGCCTCCTTCTCTTTCTCCTCCTCGCCTCCCCATGCCAGCGTGTGCGTGGCGGGAAGGTCGATGAAGCGGGCCGGCACCTCGTGCTCCAGGGCCCAGCGGATCGCCACCCACTCCGGTGAGAACTCGGCGAGCGGCCAGAACGCCGACCGACCCGGCTCGTCCACGACGTGCGCGAGGAGGGCGACGGGCGGCCGCATGTCCTCGTCGGCGGCGAGCGCGATCAACGCGTCCGCCTCCGGCGGCCCTTCGAGGAGCACCGCGCGCGGGCTCGCCTCGTCGAGTGCCGCACGGACGGCCCGCGCCGAGCCCGGCCCGTGGTGGCGCACCCCGAGCAGCAGGGGACCGGGCGCCCGCCGCGCCTGGCGTCCCGTATCCGGCTCGCTCACGCGCTCACCTCCCGGCACGCCCGGTAGAAGTCCTTCCACCCGTCGCGCTCACGGACGACCGCTTCCAGGTACTCCTGCCAGATGACGCGGTCGGCCGCCGGATCGCGGACGACGGCACCGAGGATGCCCGCGGCGACGTCACCGGCTCGCAGGACGCCGTCCCCGAAGTGGGCGGCCAGTGCGAGGCCGTTGGTGACGACGGAGATCGCCTCCGCGGTGGACAGGGTGCCGCTGGGCGACTTGAGCTTCGTACGGCCGTCGGCGGTGACGCCGTCGCGCAGCTCGCGGAAGACGGTGACGACGCGGCGGATCTCGTCGATGCCGTCGGGCACGGCGGGCAGGTCCAGGGAGCGGCCGATCTGGTCGACCCGGCGCGAGACGATCTCGACCTCGGCGTCGGCACTCTCCGGCAGGGGCAGCACCACCGTGTTGAAGCGGCGGCGCAGGGCGCTCGACAGGTCGTTCACCCCGCGGTCGCGGTCGTTGGCCGTCGCGATCAGGTTGAAGCCCCGCACTGCCTGCACCTCCGAACCCAGCTCCGGTATCGGCAGGTTCTTCTCCGACAGGATCGTGATGAGCGTGTCCTGTACGTCGGCGGGGATGCGCGTCAGTTCCTCGACGCGGGCCGTCATGCCCTCCGCCATCGCCCGCATGACCGGGCTGGGCACCAGGGCGTCACGGCTCGGGCCGTGCGCGAGCAGCTGCGCGTAGTTCCAGCCGTACCGGATCGCCTCCTCCGGCGTGCCGGCGGTGCCCTGCACGAGGAGGGTGGAATCGCCGCTGACCGCTGCGGCCAGGTGCTCGGAGACCCAGGTCTTGGCCGTGCCGGGCACGCCGAGCAGGAGCAGTGCCCGGTCGGTGGCGAGCGTGGTGACCGCCACTTCGACGATGCGGCGCGGTCCCACGTATTTCGGCGTGATCACCGTGCCGTCCGGGAGGGTGCCGCCGAGCAGGTACGTCGCCACGGCCCACGGTGACATCCGCCAGCGGGCCGGCCGCGGGCGGTCGTCCTGTGCGGCCAGCGCGGCGAGTTCGGCGGCGAACGCGTCCTCGGCGTGCGGCCGCAACTCCTCGCCCGCGTCCGGCGCGGACGGGGCGGTGGCCGTGGCCGTACGCACGCCTGCCGCCCTCGCCGCGCCGCCACTCGTGGGTGCGGGCTCGGACTGGTGCGGACTCGGGTCGACGGACGTCGGATCGACGGACACGGACATGGAGCGGTCCCCCTTGCGGCTCGGCCGGTTCGGATCTGGTTCCACCGTGCACCACGCCACTGACAATGGGCTCTGACCTGCGGAAATACACTGACCGCGGTCAATTGTCAGTGGGGGGATCTACCTTCGATGACATGACTCAGCAGGGGGTGCGCTGGACCGCGGATCAGGTGCTGGCACTGGCGCCTGACACCGCGTCACGCAAGGCGGGCAGCAAGCTCGGCGCGGCCGGGCCGTGGTCGGAGGCGGGCAGTTCCGACGAGGGGACGGTGTGGGGGCTGTGCAGGGGAAGCGGCAGCAGGCCGTACCGGACGGTGATCGACATCGCGGACTCCACGGGGCCCGCGTACAAGTGCAGTTGCCCGAGCCGCAAGTTCCCGTGCAAGCACGCGCTGGGGCTGCTGCTGCTCTGGGCCGGCGAGGACGGCACGGTGCCGCGGGGGCAGGTGCCGGAGTGGGCGGGCGAGTGGATCGAGGACAGGAGGAAGCGCGCGGACGACAAGCGGGCGGCGGGCGCGGCCGGTTCCCCGCCTTCGGGTGATCCGGAGGCGGCGCGGCGCAGGGCGGAGCGCCGGGCCGAGTGGATCACCGCGGGGGCGGCGGAGCTGGAGCAGCGGCTGACCGATCTGCTGCGGGGCGGCCTGGCCTCGGCGGAACAGGCGGGGTACGGGCTGTGGGAGGAGACGGCGGCCCGCATGGTCGACGCGCAGGCACCGGGACTGGCCGCACGCGTACGGGAGTTGGGGGCGATACCGTCGTCCGGCTCCGGCTGGCCGGTGCGGCTGCTGGAGGAGTGTGCGCTGCTCCACCTCCTCGACCAGGGATGGCTGCGCCGTGAGCGGCTGCCCGACGGCCTGGCTGCGACGGTCCGTTCCCGGATCGGGCTGCCCGGCTCGGCGGACGGCCCGCCGGTGCGCGACCACTGGCTGGTCCTGGCCCAGTACGACACCTCGGACAGCCACCTCACGACCCGCCGGATCTGGTTGTACGGCGCCGGGTCGGGCCGCACCGCGCTGGTCCTGTCGTACGGGGCGGCCGGGCGCGCGCCGGAGCTGGCGTTGCCCGTCGGGCTGGCCCTGGACGCGGAGGTGTCCGCGTATCCGGGCGTGGGGCAGTCGCGGGCGGCGCTGGGCGAGCGGTTCGCTCCTGCGGCGCCCACGGAGTTCCGGCCGCCCGGCGTGGACGTGGCGCGGGCCGTGGCCCGGTACGGCGAGGCGCTCCGGGACGACCCGTGGCTGGACTCCCACCCGGTGACGCTCGGCCGTGTCGTACCGATTCCGGACGGCGACGGCTGGCAGCTGGCGGACGCCGACGGGGAGCTCGCCCTGCCCCTGACCCCGGCCGCCCGGTCCCGCTCCGGTCTGTGGCGCCTGGTCGCCCTCTCCGGCGGTGCACCGGTGACGGTCTTCGGAGAGTGCGGCCACCGCGGCTTCTCCCCGCTCACGGCCTGGCCCGAGGGCCCGGGCGAGGCGGTGACCCTGTGCTGACGGACACCGCCCTCCAGCCCTCTCGACCCCCTGAAGACCTTGTGGCCCCCGTGGCCCCTACGGAAGGGACGCGCATGACCAGGAAGCCCGCTCTCCCTGAGGCACCCGAGGGGAGTCACTGGGAGGAGCTCGTTACCGTGGCGCTGCTGGGGACGGCTCGGCGTACGCCGCCGGGGGTGGCGGCCGGGCGCGACGCACCGGCGGCGTTGCTGGACGCGGCAGCGGTGGAGACCGTGCGGCGACGGGCCGGGATGCGGCCGGGGCGGGCGGCGGCCCGGGTCGAGCCGGCGGCGGAGGATGCCCGTCCCGCGCTGCCGCCGGCGGCGGCGCGCAGGCTGACGATGCTCCTCGCCGACCGGCCGGGAGCGGGGAGCGGCGGGCGCAGGGGGACGGCCCCCGATCTCATGGAGCTGCTGCCGCAGTGGCTCGCCACGGCGAACCGTCAGGGCTTCGCGGCTCCTCCCCAGGCGCTGCCCGCGCTGCTGGACGCGGCCCGGGGGCGTACGGATCTGCGGCCGGCGGTGCTTGCGTTCGCGGGACCGCGCGCGCTGTGGCTGGCCCGGCTGAACACGGACTGGCGGTTCGCGCTGCGGTCGACGCCGGGCGGCGGTGCGGCCCTGCCCGGGCCCGAGGAGCCGGAGCGGATGCGCGAGTTGTGGGAGGAGGGGCTGTTCGCCGAGCGGGTCGCACTCCTGTCGGCGATACGGGCGCGGGACGCGGCGGCGGCCCGGGACCTGCTCGCCACCACCTGGGCGACGGAGCGGGCCGAGGACCGGTTGATGTTCCTCGACTCGTTGCGGACGGGGCTGGGCGCGGCCGACGAGCCGTTCCTGGAGCGGGCGTTGGCCGACCGGAGCCGCAATGTGCGGGCCACGGCGGCGGAGTTGTTGTCCGCGCTGCCCGGTTCGGCGCTCGCCGGCCGGATGGCGGAGCGAGCGGGGTCCTGCGTCGCGGTCGACCGCACGCAGGGCACACCGGCGATCGTGGTGGAGGCGCCGCACGAGTGCGATCCCGGCATGGAGCGGGACGGCGTGCTTCCCAAGGCTCCGGCCGGCCGCGGTGAACGGTCCTGGTGGCTGGGGCAGTTGGTGGAGGCGGCACCGCTCGGCGCGTGGTCACGGCGGCTCGGGGACCGTACACCGGAGGAGATCGTGGCGCTGCCCGTGGCCGACGACTGGCAGGACGAGCTGCATGCCGCGTGGTGCCGCGCGGCGGTCCGGCAGCGTGACCCCTCCTGGTCCAGAGCGCTGCTGGGGACGCCCGCGGCACCCGAGGCGGGCGGGCCTGGTGCCGTGTCCCTCGCCGAGCGGGCGAAGCTGCTCGGCACGCTGGGGTCCGAGGAGCGGGCGGACTGGGTGGCGGGGTTCATAGCCGTGCACGGGCTGTCCGAGGCGTTCCAGCTGCTCGGGGTGTGCACGGTGCCCTGGGCGGGCCCCTTGGGCCGGGCCGTGGTGGACGCGCTCAACATCGCGCGGGACGCGGGGAGCTACCCGTGGAGTTTCAGCGGGGTGATGGGCCTGGCCGAGCGCTGTCTCGACCCGGCGGAGGCCGTCCGCCTCGAAGCGCTGACCGCCGTCCCCGACGAGCCGGAGGACGCGGCTCCGGGCGCCGGAGGCTACTGGGCCGAATCCTTCCAGCGCCTCGTCACCACGCTGCGCCTGCGCGCGGCCATGCAGAGCGAACTCACGCGGGCGTGAGCGTGGGGTCCGAATGCAGGTACGGGGCACGGGGTACGGGGTGCGCAAGGCGCGGATGGCGGCTGGGCCCGACCCGGGACGCGACCGTTCCTACCGCGTCCGCGCGCCCGTCGCGGGCGAGCCCCTGCCGCACCGGCCCCCGCCCAGGGGCGCGGGGAACTGCGCGACCAGCCACAGGCGACCCGCACCCGCCCACGCATGCCCGCACGCCGGCACGCCCGCACGCACACCGAATCCGACCCACCCCGCACATCCCGCCGAACCGGCGGAGCCCTACGTGCCGGCAGGCTGCCGGACGTTGGCGCGCACCCAGTCCACGATGGACGTCGTCGTGGCCCCGGGCGTGAAGATCTCGGCGACGCCCTTCTCCTTGAGCGGCGGGATGTCCGCCTCGGGGATGATCCCGCCGCCGAACACCTTGATGTCCTCGGCCTCGTGCTCCTCGAGGAGCTCGATGACCGCGGCGAACAGGGTGTTGTGCGCACCGGAAAGGATGGAGAGACCGATCGCGTCGGCGTCCTCCTGGATCGCCGTGTCCACGATCTGCTCGGGCGTCTGGTGGAGACCGGTGTAGATGACCTCCATACCGGCGTCGCGCAGCGCCCGCGCGATGACCTTCGCTCCGCGGTCGTGCCCGTCGAGCCCCGGCTTGGCCACCACCACGCGGATCGGACCGGCTGCCACACCCATCACTGCCTCCATGAACCGACTGCACCGATCTACAGAAACTACCCGTACCGCGGCCGCACGTACCGGCTGTCCGTCCGTTCCTGCCACCCGTACCTGCCGCCCGTACCGACCACCGCACCCGGCGACCGCGACGGCGGCTCGCCGTCACCGCGCCGCCTCCGAAGTACCCCGTCAGTACCCCGCCGGCACAGCCGCCCCGCGCCGGCCGGCCCGGGAAAGTGAACGAACGTTATCTCCACCATCCCGTAACCGGCAGTTTCGCGGTGGAGACCGAGGGGGAAATCACACGATGGGACAAGTTCGCCGCGCATCGGTCCGCACACCGCGACAAACGGTTCGCACCCGGGACGAGCGCAAGGGAAGTCGCCAAGAGGTCTCCGCACCTCCGCGCCGTCACACGCGCGACGGGGTGGTGCGGCGTTTCGGTGATCGCACGACGACGGGCCACCCGTCGCTCCACCGGTGTCACCCACACCGCACGTGCGTTGTCGCCGTCCTCACCACCGGCTTCCCACGAGGGCACACGGGGGACAGAGGGGTCCTGCCGTGCGCCGACGGGAGGTCGGCCATGAAGGTCACCAGGGCAGTACTGCCCCTGCTTCCACTGTGTCGGCGCCTGCTTCCCGACAGCCTGGCCGGATTCTCACTGACCCTGCTGAAGGCGACGGCCCTGGAGATCGCGATCCTCGCGGGCCACCTCCTCCTCTACCCCTCCGGCATCACCCCGGAGCGCCGCCCGTCCTCGGCCCCGCCCCGCCCCCTGTCCGAGCTGCCCGAACTGCCCGACACCGATCTCGGCGCGGTCCCCGCAGCGGACACCACCCGACTCCCCACCCCGGAGAAGCCCCCGGTCGTACTGCTGCACGGTTTCATCGACAACCGCTCGGTCTTCGTGCTGCTGCGCCGCTCGCTGGCCCAGCACGGCCGGCAGCAGATCGAGTCGCTCAACTACTCTCCGCTGACCTGCGACATACGGGCCGCGGCCGAGCTGCTCGGCCGGCACATAGAGGAGATCTGCGAGCGCACCGGCCGCGACGAGGTGGACATCGTCGGACACAGCCTGGGCGGACTGATCGCGCGCTACTACGTGCAGTGCCTCGGGGGTGACGTCCGCGTCCGGACCCTCGTCACGCTGGGCACGCCGCACGGGGGCACGCGGGTCGTTCCGCTGATGAACGCCCACCCGATCGTCCGCCAGATGCGCCCGGGCTCCGGCGTGCTCGACGAGTTGAGCAAGCCGGCCCCGCACTGCCGCACGCGGTTCGTCAGCTTCTGGAGCGACCTCGACCAGTTGATGGACCCGCTGGAGACGGCATGTATCGAGCACCCGGACCTCCTCGCACAGAACGTACGAGTGACCGGAATCGGACATCTCGCCCTGCCGGTGCACCCGGCGGTCGCGCTCGGCATACGACAGGCCCTGGACGTCGAGGAGACGACCGCCGGCGCCGCCGCCCGCGCCGCCGCTCACGCCGGCGGCCTGACGGTGGCGTAACCGGAAGCGGGCATCAGGGCACAGCTCGCCCCGAAGCAGGGCAAGGGTACGTGGGGGCAAGTGCCGTAAGCGGAAGCCGTATCGGGCTCAGGAGACGGCGTTTCTTCGAACGTTCATCGAACGCAAGGCCAAGGCTGTGCCCGGCCTCCGCCGAAAGACATCCGAATGCCCCTTTCCTGAGAAGAGGAAACCTGCTGAAGATTGTCGCGCCCTCATACCGCCGGGTACAGTCGCCGCACTGCTCTGCCAGCCCCTGTCGTCGAGGCGAAAGAGAAGTTGGTGAACGACCGTCACCCGTCGGGGACCGTAACTCCCCCGGCTCCGGCTCCCGAGGCCGCCACGGCGCATTACGCGTCCCCTGGCCAGCAGGGAGTCCCGTACGGCGACTTCACCATGTACGACGGGTACCCCGCCACCGGTTTTGATGCCTCCGCGTCCGGCTCGTACGGAACGACGGGCGGTTACGACACGACGGGCGCCTACGCGACGACCACGTTCGACACCGACCCCCTCTTCGGCGACCTTCCCGGCAACGGGAGTGGAACCGACGGAAGCGGCGGTACGGGTTCGTACGACGCCGCGACGGGAGCCTCGCCGGGCGGCGGTGACTGGGCGCATTCCACCGGCGGCCACCAGACCCTGAACTACGACCCGTACGCGGCCCAGCACCACGCCGCCTACGAGACCGGCAGCTACGACACGAGCGGTGTCTGGCCGGACGCCGGCTACCAGCAGCTCGGCGAGATCCCCACGCAGGCCGGGAACCCGGACGGCACCGGGCAGTGGGACGCGAACGCGTGGCTGCAGGCCGACCCGGTCGACCCCACCCAGCAGTGGACCGCCCCGACCTTCGAGACGGGCACCTACGACGCCACGGCCTGGAACTCGGACGGCGGCGAGCAGCACCAGACCCGGACCCAGGTCCACCAGCCGGTACAGACGGACCACGAGTCGTACGACCACCAGGACCCGCACGACGGTCAGGTCCCGTTCGACCAGCAGGCCACCAGCACGTTCGAGCAGCTTCCGTACGAGGAACAGGCCACCGCGCAGGACGACTTCGGTCACTCCGACCGGGCCGACGACGTCGCGGACCCTGATGGCCACGCTCATGACGAGTCCCCCCTTCTTGACGGCGTCGAGGAGACCGCTCCCGCCGCCACCGCCGCGCCGGGCTCCCGTGCCGCGTCCCGCGCGGCGGGCCGTTCCGCCTCTTCCCGGTCGCGCCGCCGCACCCCGCCCAAGCGTTCCGCGCTGCTGACGATCGCCGTGCCGTCGGCGTGCGTGATGGGTGTCGCCGGGATCGCCGCCGCGTCCGTGACCGGTGGCGGCGGCGAGGACGAGGTCCAGACGACAGCCGCCGCGCCCGATGTGAGCGCCGTGCAGCCGGCGGCCGCGAACAACCAGCTGGACACCCAGCTCGAGAACCTCTCCGCGGACGCGGACGACTTCGCCGACCGGGCGAGTCGGACGCAGGAACGTATCGACCTGAAGGCCCAGCAGGTCGCCGAGAAGCAGAAGGCGGCGGCGGAGGCGGCCCGTAAGGAGCGGCTGCGTCCGAAGTTCGCGCTGCCGGTCGCGCGGCACGGGCTCAGCGCCTACTACGGCCAGGCCGGCATCAACTGGATGTCCGTGCACACCGGCATCGACTTCCCCGTCTCGTACGGCACGACGGTGATGGCCGCGACGGACGGCACCGTCCGCACGCAGTGGAACAGCGCGTACGGGAACATGATCATCGTGACGGCCAAGGACGGTACGGAGACCTGGTACTGCCACCTCTCCACGTACAAGGTTGCCTCGGGGACCGTCGTGAAGGCCGGCGACCCGATCGCGTACTCCGGCAACTCCGGCAACTCCACCGGGCCGCATCTGCACTTCGAGGTGCGCCCCGCCGGCGGTTCGGCGATCGACCCGCTCCCGTGGCTGCGCAGCCACGGACTCAACCCGACCTGAGCCGACCTCCGGCAGGACCGCCGAGGCGACCGTCAGGGCCGGGTCGAACCCACCCAGTGGTCTGAACGGCCTCGCACTCGAAACTCGTCCTCGAACCCCGGGCGGGCCGCGGGCTCGCGATCCCGCCCGCGAACAGCCCTTGACCGCCGGGCGACGCAGGACCGCCATCAGGCAGGAGGTCCAGCGCTTCTGGCAGTCCTGGCAGTCCTCGCGGCCCTGGCGGTCGAAGTCCGCAGGCAGCACCCCGGACCGTCAGGCAGCCCAAGCCCCGCGGGCCGCTCCGAGGGCCCGGCGGGCTACAGCTTCTCCACCGGCGCGTAGCGCAGCAGCAGACGCTTCGGCTTCTCCGCGCCGAAGTCGACCGTCGCCTCCGCGTTCGCCCCCGTGCCCTTCACTCCGACCACCGTGCCGAGGCCGAACTGGTCGTGTGTGACGCGGTCCCCGACGGCCAGCGACACCACCGGCTTCTCCGCGGCACCCCGCCGCGTCGCGAAGCCGGACGCGCCGGAGGCGGCCGAGCGTGAGCGGGAGGAGGACAGGGAAGCCGCCACGCCACCGGCCGGACCGGAGGGCACCGCGCCCATGGAGCCGGTGCGCTTCCAGTCCAGATGCGTGTCCGGGATCTCCTCCAGGAAGCGGGACGGCGGGTTGTACGAGGGCTGCCCCCAGGCGCTGCGCATGGACGCCCGCGTCAGGTACAGCCGCTCCCGCGCGCGCGTGATGCCGACGTACGCGAGGCGCCGCTCCTCCTCCAGTTCCTTGGTCTGGCCGAGCGCGCGCATGTGCGGGAAGACGCCGTCCTCCAGACCGGTCAGGAACACCACGGGGAATTCGAGGCCCTTGGCGGTGTGGAGGGTCATGAGCGTTATCACTCCGGACCCGTCGTCGTCCTCGTCCGGGATCTGGTCGGAGTCGGCGACGAGCGCGACCCGCTCCAGGAACGCGGAGAGCCCGGCAGGCGTCTCGCCCTCACCGGCCTCCTGCTCGAACTCCAGGGCCACCGCGGCCAGTTCCTGGAGGTTCTCGATGCGGGTCTCGTCCTGCGGATCGGTCGAGGCCTGCAACTCGGCGAGGTAGCCGGTCCGTTCGAGTACCGCTTCCAGGACCGTCGCCGGGCCCGCGCCCGACTCGACGATCGTCCGGAGGTCCTCCATCAGCGTGTTGAACCGCTTGACGGCGTTGGTCGAGCGGGCCGCCATGCCGTACGCCTCGTCGACGCGGCGCAGGGCCTGCGGGAAGCTGATCTTCTCGCGCTGGGAGAGCGCGTCGATCATGGCCTCGGCGCGGTCGCCGATGCCGCGCTTCGGCACGTTCAGGATGCGGCGCAGCGGTACGGAGTCCTCGGGGTTCGCGAGCACACGCAGGTACGCGAGGACGTCCCGGACCTCCTTGCGCTCGTAGAAGCGGACGCCGCCGACGACCTTGTAGGGCAGGCCGACACGGATGAAGACCTCTTCGAAGACACGGGACTGGGCGTTCGTACGGTAGAAGACGGCGACGTCGCCCGCCTTCGCGTCGCCCGAGTCGGTGAGACGGTCGATCTCGTCGGCGACGAACTGGGCCTCGTCGTGCTCCGTGTCGGCGACGTAGCCGGTGATCCTGGCGCCCGCGCCCGCGTTGGTCCACAGGTTCTTGGGGCGGCGCGATGCGTTGCGCTCGATGACCGCGTTGGCCGCGGTGAGGATCGTCTGGGTGGAGCGGTAGTTCTGCTCCAGCAGGATCGTCGTCGCGTTCGGGTAGTCCTCCTCGAACTGGAGGATGTTGCGGATGGTCGCACCGCGGAAGGCGTAGATCGACTGGTCGGCGTCACCGACGACGCACAGCTCGGCCGGCTGGAGGTCGTCCTCGCGGGGCGGTACGTCGACCGGGTGCTCGGAGGTGCCGACGAGCTCCCGCACCAGGGCGTACTGCGCGTGGTTCGTGTCCTGGTACTCGTCGACGAGGACGTGGCGGAAGCGGCGGCGGTAGTGCTCGGCGACGTCGGGGAAGGCACGCAGGAGGTTGACCGTCGTCATGATCAGGTCGTCGAAGTCCAGCGCGTTCGCCTCGCGCAGCCGCGACTGGTACATGGCGTAGGCCTGGGCGAGGGTCTTCTCGAAGCCGTCGGTGGCCTGGGCGGCGAAGTCCTCCTCGTCGATCAGCTCGTTCTTCAGGTTCGAGATCTTGGCGCTGAAGGACTTCGGCGGGAAGCGCTTGGGGTCGAGATCCAGGTCGCGGCAGACCAGGGCCATGAGGCGCTTGCTGTCGGCGGCGTCGTAGATCGAGAAGGACGACGTGAAGCCGAGCTGCTTCGACTCCCTGCGCAGGATGCGGACGCAGGCGCTGTGGAAGGTCATCACCCACATCGCGTTGGCCCGCGGGCCGACGAGCTGCTCGACGCGCTCCTTCATCTCGCCCGCGGCCTTGTTCGTGAAGGTGATCGCGAGGATCTCGCCCGGGTGCACCCTGCGCTCGCCCAGCAGGTGGGCGATCCGGTGCGTGAGCACCCGCGTCTTGCCGGAGCCCGCGCCGGCCACGATGAGCAGCGGGGAGCCGTGGTGGACCACCGCCGCGCGCTGGTTCTCGTTCAGCCCGTCCAGGAGGGCGGCCGGGTCCACGAGCGGCCGGGAGGCGCCGTCCCGGTAGTACCCGTCCCTGCTCGGCGGCACGTCGAAGCGACCGCCGAACAAGTCGTCCGGCACGGGATCCGGCGCCTGGTCCTCGGGCGGCGGCGGGGGCTCCTCCTCATGGGCCTGCGAGGGCTTGAGGTCCGCCAGGAAGCTGTCGTCAAAGAGGCTGCTCATCGCTCTCCGAGTCTAGGCGCCCGCACTGACACCCCGCCGCCACCCCGGAAACTCGGCGGAATCCGGACGCGGCGGCCGCGCTCACCCGGCGACGCCCGCCCGGACGCCGGAGTCCCACAGGTACCGGGCACTCCCGGCCCCTCACTCTCCCCGTCGAACTCGTCGCACTCCGTCACCGAGTCGTACCCACTCGCCGAGTCGTACCCACTCGCCGGGTCGCGCCCGGTCACCGAGTGGGCCGAGCCGGCCTGCGCGTCGACCTGGAGCCACCTGCCGGCTCGCGCCCCCACGGTTCGGTACTGCCGCCCAACTCTGGCTGATTGGAAGCCAACGCACTCGCCGATCGGAATCCATTACTCCGGACAACTCGGCGCAGATCAGCGCCAATTGGCACCGGAGGGCAAGATCAGAATGCGAGGTCACGAAAATGTATCGGGCATATCGCACATCAAACTTCACAGGAGCCACACGAATTGGCTAACTTTCCTGTAGGCCGCTCGACCCGCACCGGCGAACATCGCCGGGCCGAGCGGACTCCGCCGAATCCGGCATGCCTTCGCGGCCGCCGGAACCGGGGACCCAACCGATCTTGGGGTGAATCGGTCCGACTCCCTCGCGGGACAAGGACCGTAGGGCAAACCTTCCGAAGCACTCGCCCGAACCCGACAGCTAACTCGGTAGGCGGATCACGGAAGGAGACGCCCTCGTGGCGCCACACCGCAAGTCGCGGCCCCCCGGTCCCATGGGCATACGGACCCCGGCCCTCGCCACCGCGGCTCTGACCTCGGTGGCCCTGCTCTCCCAGACGGCGGACGCCTCGCCGGCCACGGAGCCCACGCCGAGCACGGAGGAGGTCCAGAAGAAGATCGACGACCTCTACCAGCAGGCCGGTACGGCCACCGAGAAGTACAACGCGGCCAAGGAGAAGACCACCAAGCAGCGCAAGCGCGTCGGCACTCTGCTCGACGACGTGGCGCAGCGCACGGAGAAGCTCAACGCCGCCCGCGAGGACCTCGGGACGTTCGCCTCCGCGCAGTACCGCACGGGAGCCTCCGCCCCCGACTCGGCGTCCCTCCTCCTCGCGGACAACCCGCAGGACTACTTCGACCAGACCCAGCTGATGAACCGGCTGACGGCCCGCCAGCAGCAGGCCGTCGACGACTACGCGACGCAGCAGGCCGCCACCACGAAGAAGCGGCAGGAGGCGTCCGAGGGGCTGGAGACGCTCACCACGACGCAGAGCACGCTGAAGACGTCCAAGGCCGATGTCCAGCGGAAGCTCGCCGAGGCCCGCGCGCTCCTCTCGAAGCTGACCGCCGAGGAGAAGGTCCGGCTCGCCGCGATCGAGCGGGAGAAGCAGGAGGAGGCCCGGCGCAAGGCCGACGAACTGGCCCGGCGGCAGGCGGCCGACGCGGACCGCCGGCGGCAGGAGGCGGCCGCACAGACCCAGCAGGGCACGGGGACCTCCACGGGAACGGGAGGCGTGCCGGGCGCCGGCTCGGACTCCGCCTCCACCGCCAAGGCCGACAAGGCGCTCGCCTTCGCCCGTGCCCAGATCGGCAAGCCGTACGTCTGGGGCGCGAGCGGCCCCGGTTCGTACGACTGCTCCGGCCTCACCCAGGCCGCCTGGAAGGCCGCCGGCGTCACCCTCCCGCGTACGACGTGGGACCAGGTCAAGACCGGTACGACGGTCTCCGTGAACAGCGCTCAGCCCGGTGACCTCGTCTTCTTCTACGACGACATCAGCCACGTCGGCGTCTACATCGGTGACGGCATGATGATCCACGCCCCCAAGCCGGGCTCGTACGTCCGCGAGGAGTCGGTCTACTACATGCCGATCCACAGCGTGGTGCGGCCGGCGTAGAGGCGCCGCTCGGGGCAGGGGCCCGCGGCCCCTCGGGGCGGGAGGCACGACTGGGGGCACGGCACGCGCGCGTGACCCGGTCCGGCCCGGATCCAGCCCGGCCGGAGATCAGGTCCAGAGAACCGCGATGAAGATGTTCGCCGTGGTCAGTGCCCCGACCAGGCCGAACAGTTCCTTCTCCACCCTCTCCTCGTCGCGTTTCACATAGACGAGGCCGAGGATCACGACCAGCAGCGCCAGTTTCACGCCGATCTTGATGTTGTTGACGGTCTGGTCGTCGGCCTGGTTCAGGCCGACGAGGACCACGCCGGTGACCAGCATGGTCAGCGCGCCGTGGAGCATCGCGGGGGTGAAGCGGGCCGTGCCGTCGCCCATCGCCTTCATCTGGGTGAGGAATCCGCCCAGCAGGGAGGCGATGCCGATGATGTGCAGGGCGACGAAGACATGAATGAGTACGTCCATGAGCCCGGACCTTAACCGGACGTCCGGATACCGCCTCGCACCGCCCCGGTCCGGACACCCCCGCGGCAGCGCGCTCGGCACCCTCTGACGGAGCCCATAGCACCGTCCCGTGTGCCGCTCCCCCGCAATCCGCGCTTCGGTCAGCCCACCGCGCCAAGTCGGTTGCGCCGGGCCCGGATCGCGGTCGCATCCGGTCAGCTCGTGCCCGACTGACACCACTTCCGTACATGCCGTTACCCCCGGCACACCACCAGGTTTAGCGTCCTTTCCCAGGCGACCGGCTCCCCACCACAACCGCCCGGGCCAGGGGCGGCTGCCGGCGCCACCGCCGAGAAAAGGTCCGGCGGCGTCCCGCCTCCCCCTGTGCGGGCCGCCGCCGGACGTGCAACCGGCCCCTGAGAACCGCCGCCCGGGACACACCGTGTCCCGGCGGCCGTACGGAAGGAACGTGGATCGCACGTGGCAGCGCACCGTAAGCCCAGACAGCGCTCACTCGGCGGTGGTACGGCCCGTACCGCCTTCACCATCGCCCTCGCGGGGGCGGCGAGCGCGACCGGGTTCGACGGGACCGGGGTCGCCTCGCCCGAGCTGACGCCGGCTCAGGTGAAGGCCAAGGTCGACAAGTTGTACCAGGAGGCGGAGGTCGCCACTGAGAAGTACAACGGGGCGAGGGAGAAGTCCGGGAAGGCGGCGGGGCGGCTCGGCACCCTGCAGGACGAGGCCGCGCGCAAGACGGAGCGGCTCAACTCCGAGCGGGACGCGCTCGGTTCGCTGGCCACCGCCCAGTACCGGGACGGGGGCGTCGATCCCTCTCTGGCGCTGATGCTCTCCTCGGACCCCGACCAGTACCTGGAGGGCGCCGCGTTCGCCGAGCGTGCGGGCAGCAGGCAGGCCTCGACGGTCTCGCGTGTACGGACCCAGCTGCGCGAGATCGAGCAGCTGCGCGGGGCCGCGCACGTCGAGCTCACGTCACTGAAGGCGCAGCAGGCGGAACTGAAGCGGCACAAGAAGACGGTCACCGGGAAGCTGGGTGAGGCGCGCCGGCTCCTGTCGGGGCTGTCGGACGAGGACCGGGCGCGGATCGGTGCGGACGACGCGGACACCGCCCGCGCCTCGCGCTCCGCCCCGGCGCCGCGCGACCTCGGCGCGGGCAGCTCCGCACAGGCGCCCAACTCCCGTACGGCGGCGGCGATCTCCTACGCCTACGGGAAGCTCGGCAGCCCGTACGTGTGGGGCGCGACGGGCCCCGACGCCTTCGACTGCTCGGGTCTGATGCAGGCCGCGTACCGCGCCGCGGGCCTCTCGCTGCCCCGGACGACGTACGCGCAGATCAACGCGGGCCAACGCGTGTCCCGGTCCGAACTGCGGCCCGGGGACCTGGTGTTCTTCTACTCGGGCATCAGCCATGTGGGGCTGTACGTGGGCAACGGGCAGATGGTGCACGCGCCCAACCCGTCGGCGCCGGTGCGGGTGGCGCCGATCGACGAGATGCCGTTCGCGGGGGCCACTCGCGTGGCGTGAGCGAGCCTGCCCCGCCGCGGGCGTCGCGGTCCCCGCAGACCGGGACCGCGGTCCGGCCGACCTGCGTCGCACGGCGGAGCAGGACGGCACGCGGAGCAGGACGGCACGTCGACCGCGCGGACTTCCGGACCGTGGCGGTGAAGCCCTGACGTCAGACCAGCCGTCGCGCTGTCGCCCAGCGCGTCAGCTCGTGCCGGTTCGACAGCTGCAGCTTCCTCAGCACCGCCGACACGTGGGACTCGACGGTCTTCACCGAGATGAACAGCTGCTTGGCGATCTCCTTGTACGCGTAGCCGCGGGCGATGAGGCGCAGGACCTCCCGCTCGCGCTGGGTGAGGCGGTCGAGGTCCTCGTCGACGGGCGGGGCGTCGGTGGAGGCGAACGCGTCGAGGACGAAGCCGGCCAGGCGGGGCGAGAAGACGGCGTCGCCGTCCTGGACGCGGAAGACGGAGTCGACGAGGTCGGTGCCGGTGATCGTCTTCGTGACGTAGCCACGGGCGCCGCCGCGGATCACGCCGATGACGTCCTCCGCGGCGTCGGACACGGACAGCGCGAGGAACCGGACCGGCTGCTCGGCGTCGGCCATCAACGGCGAGCAGCGGCGCAGGACTTCGACCCCGCCGCCGCCCGGGAGGTGCACGTCGAGGAGGACGACCTCGGGGCGGGTCGCGGTGATGACCGTGACCGCCTGGTCGACGTCCGCGGCCTCGCCGACCACTTCGACGCCGGTCCGCTCGGTCTGCCCGATCTCCGCCTGGACTCCCGTACGGAACATGCGGTGGTCGTCGACGAGGACCACGCGCACGTGCCGTCCGGGGCCGGTGACGG
>NZ_JAHRIB010000022.1 GCF_019090165.1 Streptomyces sp. BV286 | reverse complement strand
ACATTCCGAACCCGGAAGCTAAGCCTTACAGCGCCGATGGTACTGCAGGGGGGACCCTGTGGGAGAGTAGGACGCCGCCGAACAATCTTTGGAGGACCTCTGGTCCCAGCGACTCGCTGGGACCAGAGGTCCTTTTTTGTTTTCCGAAGCGCGCTGGGTACCCGGCTGCGCGAGAATGACTTGCGGTACCGATGACAGGAGTCACCCATGTCCACCAACTCTCCCGACGAGCGACCGGAGCGCGACCAGCGACGCCGGGACAGTGGTGACCGCGGGGGCTACCGCGGAGGACCGCGCCGGGACAACGACCGTGGTGGATCCGGCCGGCGTGACGACCGTCGTGACGACAGCCGTGGTGATCGTCCGGCGTTCCGTCGTGACGACGACCGCGGTCCCCGGCGCGACAGTGACCGTCCCCCCTTCCGCCGTGACGACCGGCGTGA
>NZ_JAHRIB010000212.1 GCF_019090165.1 Streptomyces sp. BV286 | reverse complement strand
CCCCCGCCCCGGGCGCCGGGAAGATCAACCTCGACAAGGGCCGCGTAAGCCTCCAGAAGAACCAGACCGTGTCCCTGGTCAAGGGCGGCCGCCCCTTCCTCGCCCAGGTGAAGATGGGCCTGGGCTGGGAGCCGGCGTACCGAGGCAAGGACATCGACCTCGACGCCTCCGTGATCGCCTACGGCCCGCAGCGCAACCACATCGACAGCTGCTACTTCGGCAAGCTCTCGATCGTGAACGGCGCGATCAAGCACTCCGGTGACAACCTCACGGGCGAGGGCGGCGGTGACGACGAGGTGATCGTCGTGGACCTCGGCCGGCTCCCCCAGGACGTCACCGGCCTGGTCTTCACGGTGAACTCCTTCTCCGGCCAGAAGTTCACGGAGGTCGCCAAGGCCTACTGCCGGCTCATCGACGCCGCCACGGGCGAGGAGCTGGTCCGCTTCGACCTCACCAGCGCGGAGGCCCAGACCGGCGTGATGATGGCCAAGCTCATCAAGCAGTTCTCCGGCGAGTGGGAGATGACGGCGCTGGGCAACTTCGTCAAGTCCCGCACGGTCCGCGGCATGGTGAAGCCCTCCGCCCAGGCGCTGTAGGCAGCGCCCGGACCCATCGAGGTCCTACCGGGCCGGCCGGACCGGGGACGTCCGGCCGGCCTCGGCCGACCCGGTCACATCTTCGTCGCGCCCGCCGCCAGGTCCCGCAGGAAGTGCCGGGCCCCGATCAGGAACACCACGATCAGCGGGATGACGCTCATCAGCGCGCCGGCCATCACCACGGCGTAGTCGGTGTTGTAGGCGACGTTGAGGTTGGCCAGGGCGACCTGGAGGGTGAGCCGGTCGGGGTTGACCAGGACGACCAGCGGCCAGATGTAGTCGTTCCAGATGCCGATGAACGTGAAGATGCCGAGGAAGGCCAGCGCGGGCCGGAACAGCGGCATCGCGACCTGCCAGTACAGCCGGAAGAAGCCGGCGCCGTCGATCCGTCCCGCGTCGAGCAGCTCGTCGGGCAGCGAGTTCTGCGCGTACTGGCGCATCCAGAAGATCCCGAAGGCGTTGGCCGCGCCGGGGATGACCAGGGCCTTCAGCGTGCCGGCCCAGCCGAACTGCGCCATGGTGACGAACTGCGGCACCAGCGACAGCTGCGCGGGAATCATGTAGGTGGCCATCAGGGCGCCGAAGAGGAACTTCTTCGCCGGGAACTCGTACTTGGCGAAGGCGAAGGCGGCCAGGGAGTCGAAGAACAGCACCAGCACGGTGCCGGTCGTGGCGACCACCACGGTGTTGAACAGCGAGGTGAAGAAGTCGATCCGGTCGAGCACCTCCCCCATGTTGTGCAGCAGTTGGGTGCCCGGCACCAGCCTGGGCGGTGAGCTGAGGATGTCCTGGGTGGTGACGGAGGCCATCACCACCAGCCAGTAGAAGGGGAACATCGACACCAGCACCCCGAGAAGCAGGGCCACACGGACCCAGATCCGGGTCGCCCTGCTGCCGGACCCGATGGCGAGCCCCGCGTTGGAGGGCGCGCGGTCGGCGGTCGCCGCGGACCCCCGTCGACGTTCAGCGGCCATTGCGGGCCCCCTTGCGCAGCGAGATGCCGCGGCGGCCGTCACGGTCGGAGCCGGACACCAGCCGCCAGTTGATGACCGCGAAGAGCCCGATGATCGCGAAGAGCAGCCAGCCCATCGCCGCCCCGTAGCCGAACTGCAGGTCGTTGAAGGACTTCTGCCACAGGTAGAGCACGATGGTCATACCTTCCTGGCCCGGCCCGCCGGTGGTCCCGGGGTCGTCCGAGTAGAAGAGCACCTGCGATTCGGTGAAGATCTGCAGGCCGTTGATCGTCGACGTGATGACGGCGAAGAGGATCACCGGCCGCAGTTGCGGCACCACGACCCGGAAGAGGGTCTGCCGGCTGTTCGCCCCGTCGACCCGGGCGGCCTCGAAGAGTTCGGTGGGTATGGCCTGCAGCCCGGCCAGGAAGATCAGGGCGTTGTAGCCGACCCACCGCCAGATGATCATGATCGAGATCGCCGACTTGATGCCGAGGGAGGAGCTCAGCCAGCCGACGCCGTCCTCCACCCCGACGGCCTTGAGCATCGAGTTGGCCAGGCCCGCCTGGGCGAAGACCGAGCCGAAGACGATGGTCATGGCGACCATCGAGGTGACGTTGGGGATGAAGTACGCGACCCGCCAGGCGGACGCGTAGCGCACCTGCGAGTGCAGCAGGAAGGCGAGGACCAGGGCCAGGAACAGCATCGGCACCGTGGAGAGGAACCAGATCTGGAAGGTGTTGAGGATGGAGTGCCAGAACACCGAGTCCCTGAGCAGCCACTCGTACTGCTGCAGGCCGACGAAGCGCATGTCCCCGATGCCGTCCCAGTCCTGGAAGGACAGGTACAGGGAGAAGACCACGGGGAAGGCGCCGAAGACGGCGAACAGCAGGTAGTACGGGGAGATGGCGAGGTACGGCGGAAGGTGCCGCCGCCACCGGCCGGCCGGTGTGCCGGCGCCCGCCCCCCGGCCGCTGGTCGCCTCACTCTGTTCGGCGTCGGGAACCCGCGCAGCGTCCGCGACGGTCGCCATGTCAGCTCACCCCCCGCTGGGACAGGGCGGATTCGGCGGCGTTCATGGCGTCCCGCCACGCTCTGTCGGGGTTCTTGCCGAGCGTTTCCACGTTGGTCAGCTCCTGGAAGACGGGGGTGTTGGCGGTCGCCTCGTAAGGGCTGGAGAACGTGACCGGGGCCTTCTCGGCCGCCGGGCCGAAGACGTCGACGGGGATCTGACCGCCGAAGAAGCGGTCGGGCCTGCGCATCGCCGGTCGGCTGTAGGCGGCCGGGGTGGTGGGGAACAGGGCCATCTCCTGATAGCTCTTCAGCTGGTTCTCGGGCCCGAGCATCCACTTCAGGAAGGCGAACGCCCCTTCCGGGTCACGGCAGTAGCGGGTGATGCCCACGTACGAGCCGCCGTAGTTGGTCGGCCCGGCGGGCATCCCGGTCAGCCGCCAGTTCCCGGAGGTCTTCGGTGCCACCTGCTTGAGACCGTTGATCGCCCACACCGCGTTGATCAACGTGGCGACCCGGCCGCGGCTCATGGCCGCGTTGTAGTCGGGCGTCGAGTCCAGAACCCGGGCGCTGAGCCCCTGACGGTAGGTCTCCACGGCCACGTCCCAGGCGTGCTTGACGTGTTCCTGGTCGCCGATGAAGCGGTCGTCGGCGTCGACGAACTGCTTCGGGCTCTGGTACAGCACCATCCGGAAGACGTAGCTGATCTGGGAGACGAGGTACGGCTTACCAGGCGCCCGCTCCTTCAGGGTCCGCCCGACCCGCAGGTACTTCTCCCAGGTCGAGGTGGCCTGTGCGACCTCGTCCGGCTCGGTCGGCAGCCCTGCCTTGTCGAAGAGGTCCCGGCGGTAGAAGAGCGCGGTGGGTCCGGCGTCGAGAGGGAACCCGATCACCCGGCCGGACGGAGTGGTGGCGGCCTTCCACTTCCACTCCAGGTACTGGTCCTCGATCGCGCCCACGCCGAGGTCCCGCAGGTCCAGGAACTCCTGCTCGTCCGGGAAGAACTCCGAGACACCGGAGTTCACACACGCCAGGTCCGGCACGTGGGCGCGGGCCGCCATGCTGGTGCGCAGTTTCGCCTTGTAGTCGCCGGCGATGGGCGACCCCTTCACCTTCAGCCCGGGCACTCCGGGCACGGAGCGCTTCGCGGTGGCGAGCAGCTTGTCGCTCAGGGCTCCCTGCCAGTACCAGATGCTGAGATGGTCGGTGCCCGCGGAGGCCGAGCCGTTGCCCGCCCCGCATCCCGACAGGCCGAGCACGGCGGCGCCCGCACTGCCCAGCGAGGCCCCCAGCAGACCCCTGCGGGACATCGTTCGGTGTTCCATCGGCGCGCACTCACTTTCCGGGCACGGTCCGGCCGGGCATGACGCCGCCTCGGGCCCGTCTACGGGTGGGGGGAAGACCAGGACAACGATGTCGGCGGGTGTTTCCCGGGCTCGGGCCGACAGCGTCGCAGGGTCCGTGAGCGTTCACGTGAACGTTGCCGTCGAGTATCGGGGCGGCCGAAAACCAGTGTCAAGGGACGTACGAGGTCAATGTGCCGAGGCGGACCGGCCGTTCGCGCGGGATCAGGCGGAGGCGCGTACCACGAGCTCCGGAACCACCCAGGCGTCCGCGCCTCGCAGCGGTTCCTCACCGGCACGCAGCCGGGCCACCTGCTCGACGGCAAGCCGGCCCAGCCGTCTCTTGTCGATGTGCAGGGTGGTCAGGGCGGGCTCCACCAGTTCCCCCAGCGACAGCCCGTCGAAGCCCATGACGGCCAGGTCGTCGGGCACCCGCCGCCCGCCGCGCCGGGCGGCCCGCATCGCGCCGACGGCGATCAGGTCGTTGAACCCGAGGACCGCGGTGACGTCGGGCCGGTCGCGCAACAGCATCTCCATGCCCGCCTCGCCGCCCGCGACGCTGTGCTCGGGGCACAGCACGACCCAGCTCTCGTCGACGGGCAGCCCGTGCTGCCGCGCCTGGGCCAGGAAGGCCTCCCGCCGGGGGCCGGGAATCTCGAGCCGGTCCCCGTCCAGCATGCCGATCCTGCGGTGTCCCGCACGGACCAGATGGGCGATGCCCTGCTCCACTCCGACGGCGGCGTCGATCCCCACGGCCGCGAACCGGGTCTGCTGCGGCCCACGCTCCAGCAGCACCAGAGGCACCCCTCCCAGCCACCGGGCCAGGACGTCGTCCTCGTTCTTGAAGTACCCGACGACCGCGTCCGCCTGATGGGACAGCACGTCGAGTGCCTCGCGCTCCCTGGCGTCATCGGTACGGGAGTCCCACACGACCACCTGCCAGCCGCGCTGCTCGGCGGCCTCCAGTACACCGGCGGCCACCTCGGGGAAGAACGGGTTCATCAGGTCCGGGATGACCAGCCCCACCGTCACCGTCCCCTTCCGCACCAGCCCGCGAGCGAACCGGCTCGGCCGGTAGTCCAGCAGCCGCGCCGCCTCCAGCACCCGCTCCTTGGTACCCGGGTCGATCTCACCCTTGTCATTGACGGCTCGTGACACGGTCTGGCGCGACACTCCGGCCAACTGGGCCACGTCATGAATAGTGGCCCGCCGGCGAGAGCCGTCAGGCCGTCCGGTAAGCGGCTCCCGCTGATCGTCACCCCACACGCGGAGCACTGTATCCGGCCACACGAACACAAGCCCCCCACACCCCACGGCGCACCCGACGACGCACGCCCGGCCCCACACCACGCACCCGCCGTGCACCCGGCAACGCACGCGGGGCGGGGCCGTGCCGGTATGTCACGTTCGCAGCATAGGGCTCCCGCAAAAGACCCGTACTCGACAACTCAGGGCAGTAGGCCCGGAAGGCTGCGAACGGACATACCGGCACGGCCCCGCCCCACCACCCACGAGCGGCAAGCGGCAAGCGGCAAGCGGCAACGAGCCAGTCAGAACAGGGCGCTGTAGGCATTCAACGCAGGCTGCCCACCAAGATGGGCATACAGCACGGTCGAGTCCGCCCCGATCTCCCCCCGACCCACCATATCGACCATCCCGGCCATCGACTTCCCCTCGTAGACGGGATCGGTGACCATGCCCTCGGTCCGCGCGGCAAGCCGCATGGCCTCCAGCGTCACCTCGTCGGGAACGCCGTACGTGCCCGCGTGATACCGCCCGTCCAGCTCGACATCGTCCTCGGTCAACTCCGCCTCCACACCGATGAGTTGCCCGGTGTTCTGCGCGATCCGCGCGACCTGCGCCCGGGTACGGCCGGGATCCGCCGACGCGTCGATGCCGATGACGCGCCGCGAACGGCCGCCCGCCTCCTCCAGCGCACGGAACCCGGCCACCATCCCCGCCTGCGTCGACCCGGTCACGGAACAGACCACGACGGTGTCGAAGAAGACGCCCGACTCCCGCTCCTGCTCGGCCACTTCGTAGGCCCACCCGGCGAACCCGAGCCCGCCGAGCGGGTGATCGGAGGCTCCGGCGGGAATGGCGTACGGCTTCCCGCCCGCGCCTTCGACCTCCCGCAGCGCCTGCTCCCAGCTTTCCTTGAAGCCGATCCCGAACCCGGCCCGCACGAGCCGCACGTCCGCACCCGCGAGCCGGCTGATCAGGATATTGCCGACCTTGTCGTAGACGGAGTCGGGCCAGTCGACCCAACTCTCCTGCACCAGAACGCACTTGAGCCCGGCCCGAGCGGCACAGGCGGCGACCTGCCGGGTGTGGTTGGACTGCACTCCGCCGATCGAGACGAGCGTGTCGCACCCCTGGGCGAGCGCGTCCGCGACGAGGTACTCGAGTTTGCGGGTCTTGTTCCCGCCGTAGGCGACACCGGAGTTGCAGTCCTCCCGCTTGGCCCACAGCGAGGCCCCGCCGAGGTGCGCGGTCAGCCGCTCCAGCGGGTGGACGGGCGAGGGCCCGAACAGGAGGGGGTAACGCGCGTACGAGGATAGGGACATGGGTCCTCCCGGGGTTCGGAATCAGTCGCCGTCGGCGAGGCCTTCGAGCCCTCGCCAGATCTCCGCGGTGACCCGGACCGCCTCGTCCACGTCACCTTCGGCACACGCCTCGATGAGCCGCTCGTGCAGCCCGGCCGAGCGGCAGTTGCCGCCCTCGCCGAAGCGCCGCCGTTCCAGCCGGCGGATCAGCGGCGTGTACCGCGTGACGGTGGCCGCGACCGCGTGGTTGCCGCTCGCCCGCACCAGGACGTCGTGCAGTTCGTCATCGGCACGCAGGGCGGCGTCCACGTCCCCGGCGCGTACGGCGTGCGCGAACCGCGCGTTGGCCGAGCGCATCGCGTTCACGTCGGGCCCGCGCAGCCGGGGCACGGCGACCCGCGCGGCCAGTTCGTGCATGGCCCCGACCACGGCTGCGGCGTCCCGCACGTCGGCGGCGACCACCGGAGTCACCCGTGTGTAGCTCTGCGGCTTGCTCTCCAGCAGGCCTTCGTCGACGAGACGCGAGAAGGCCTCCCGTACCGGCGCCCGGGACAGCCCGAGCCGCTCGGCGAACTCGGCGTCCCGCACGACCGCGCCCGGCTCGATCTCCCCGGCCACGATGGCGTCGCGGATCGCGGCGTAGGCCTGGTCCCTGAGCAGGGTGCGCGGTACCGGTCGAATGGCCATATTGAAATGTTAGATGTCAGTCCCCAGCCGCACAAGACCAGTCCCTCAAACCCACAGACCCCCGCAGCCCACCACCCACCACCCACCACCCGAGAGCCCCCGGGCCCCAAGCTCACTCCTGAGGAACGAGATGCCCCACCGCTTCGGAAACAAGGTCAGACCCGTACCCGAACCGCTCGCCGAGCGCCACACACCGGTCGTACTGCTCGACGCCGAGCCACTCCGAAACCGAGTGCAGGACCCGCAGCAGCAGCCGGTACCCGAGACCGGGGTCGACCTGGACGACGACCTGCTCCAGCACTCCGGCGTGCCCGTCCGGCAACAGGTGCTCGGCGTCCCGCAGTTCACGCAGGACCGCGTCGGCCAAGTCGTCCCGTACGGGCGGCAGGACGGCGGTGTGGGCGGGAGCGACCTCCCGGAGCCGGGCGGCGCACGCGTCGGAGACCTGCCGGAGCCAGTCCCTTCCGCCGGTCCCGAAGCGGTCGGGGTTCACGTTCGCCGTGGCCGCCCAGAGCGCGGTGACGGTGTCGGTGGACAGCGGGGACCGCAGCAGCCGGACGGTGTCCTCCCACAGGACGAGCGCCTGGACTCCCGGGGTGCGATAGTCGTCGGCCTCGATGGTCGCCCGGAGGAGTTCGGCCTGCGGAGTGCTCCGCTCCCACACCGGGTCGAACTGCCTGGCGAGTTCGGAGAACCCGAAGTCGGCCTCGAAGTGGCAGCGGGCGACGCGCAGGGGCCGCCACACGATGGTGAGCCCGTCGTGGACGACACCCATGTGGTAGCCGAAGGGCTCGCCGAGGTCGAAGAACCGGTGGAAGCGCTCCTCCGGGACCGGCACGGAGGCGGTCTTCAGCGCCCGCAGGAAGAGCCGGAACCCGAGATCGAGGTCGGCGCGGATGACGACCTCTTCGAGTGCCGGCACCAGTCCGGGCGCGGTGAGTTCTCCGGCGGAGGACCGGATTTCCGTCAGGATCGCGTCCCGTACGGCGTCGTCCGCGACGGGAAGGCGCCAGAACGGCCAGGAGGCGGCCGGTTTCCGGCCGACCATCGACCGGGGCGGATGCGCCGCGCAGGTCGCGTCGATCCGCCCCAGCCAGTCCCGCACGCCGATCCCGTGGGCCTCCGGGTCCCAGGCGCTCCCCGTGGCAGCCAGCCACACCACGCGGAGCGCCTCGTCCGGCAACGGCGACTCCAGGAGCCTTCGCAGGTCCGCGCGGAGTTCCTCGGCGTATCCCCAGTCGTCGTGGAACATGTCGAACCCGAGTGCGCGGCGCTCGTCCTCGCCGAGCCGCAGGATCCCCGACATGTCGAGGGCCGTCTCCTCCTCGTACGCGACGATCTTCGCCGTGACGAGGGCGAGTGCCGCCTCCTCGCTGCCGGGCGCCGCCCCGTCGGCGAAGCTCTCGGTCAGACCGCTGAGTCCGAGATCTCCGTCGTACATCTCGAAGTACGGGTCGCGCCGTTCCTGCACGTTCCAGCCCTCTCCAAAGGTCCCGGTCCTTCCCTACCGTGCGCGCGGTCGCTCAGGCGGCCCAGGGCCAGTCGGCGTCCCGAGCCGCCTCCAGCAGCGGCACCATCCGGAAGGCCGCGTCCGAGAGGCCCCCGAACGTGTGCCGGTTCCCCGAGCCCGAGGGGGCGTGGCCCGCCCGGTACCCGGCGAGGTTCCAGGTGTAGACCGGCACGTGCGCCGGAACCTGCTCGGTCGGGTCACCGTAGTGGCTGTACGTGGCCTGCTCGTCCGTGACGATCAGTACGCGGTCGTGCTTGCGGTAGTGCTTGCGCACCGCCTCACTCGTGTTGGTGCCGCCGAGGTCGCCGAAGCGCCCCAGCGTCTTCAGCACCGAGTCGCCCTTGCGGATCTTCACGGCCTTGCTGCCGGTGCCGAACTCCACGAGGTCGGCGTCCGCCGCCCGCAGCGCGAGCGCCGTCCCGAAGATCGCCGCCGCGTCGGCCCGGTTGAGCTCGGAGCGGTCGGACAGCCGCGAGTAGAACATCGACCCGGACCGGTCGACGAGGACCAGCGTCCGCCCGCCGAGGGCCGGCACGTTGGCCAGCGAGTGGCCGAGCGCCTGCTCCAGCGGGTACGACCAGCGCAGCGACGGCGCGTGCTGGTACGCGGCGAGGTAGCGGAACGGGAACTGCCGCGAGCGCGCCACCTCCGCCGGGTCGCTGATCTTCGCGGCGACCTCGGCCGCGACCTCGTCCGAGACTCCCGCCTCGTCGAAGTTGCGCAGGTTCCGGACGAGCGCCATGGCGCCCATGGACGGGATCACGGCCTCCCAGGCCGCGGCGTCCATCGGCCCCTGGAGCCAGCCTGCCAGCGACTCCCACGTCATCCCGGCCTCGGCGAGGCGCGCGGCGCCGCCCTCGGACGTCACCACCGCTCGCCGCTCCGCCACCGGCACCGCCATCAGCTCGCGGTGTGCGGTGAGCACCCGGTCGGACGCGGGCGGCACGGCGGTGTCCGGGTTGTGCCGGCGGTCGAGGGCGTACCGGAACAGGTCGCCCTGCCACGGCTTGTCCGGGTCCGGCGCCGCGTGCACGAGGTTGAGGATGTCGCCGAAGCGGTAGCCCTTGGACGCGGTGTCGTACTTCAGCAGCGACTTGCCGCCGTAGAGCCGGCGGACGGCGTCGGCGACACCGCGCTTCACGGGCTTGGGCACCGCGCGGCCGTACCGCGCGGTCCAGTACGCGAGCAGCTCGCCGGGCTCGTCGGGGCGCCGCAGCACGGAGGCGACGACCTGCCGGTTCGCCGGGCCGTCGGTGGCGCCCGCGTCGAGGCGCGCCTTGACGTACTCGGCGGCGCCCACGATCGACGCGGTCCGCATGTTGCCCTCGCCGCGCAGCCAGTCGAGCAGGGCGGCCGTCCAGGACGGGTCCGCGACGGCGAGCTGCCGTACGAGCGCGGCGAACCGGTCGTCGCGCGCGTCGCCGTCCTCGTAGAAGGTCTTCTGCGCGACGAAGTTGGCGATCGACAGCAGGAAGAGCTCGGAGCGTGTGTCCCGCTCCTGGCCCCGGCCGCCCTCGTAGGTGCGCAGGACGCGGCCGGTCGAGGTGACACGCGAAGTGCCCTGGGCCTTCGCCGCCTTGGTGTTGAATCGCGCCATGGTGAATTCCCCCGAATTCATTGGTGTTTCGGAGGGAGGCGCAGCAAATGGAGCGTGCCCGAGATCAGGATTCGGCGACGGACCTAATCGGATGCTCTACCGGATTGAGCTACACCGGCCCAAAGCCGATGACGGGATTCGAACCCGCAACCCTCTGATCCCTGAAGTAACCGCTGCCTGCGCACCGGGCACACACCATGTGCTGCGCCTCCCGAGATCAAGTCGGCCGCGGCGGGGATTCTTTGAGAGAGAAGTAGCCGCGGCCTTCGCACCGGGAGGTGCATGAAGTTGTGGTGTCCAGAGTTCAAGGCCGGCGGAACCGACGTAGGTGCTCTGACCCCTGAGCTACACCGGCGCGTGGTACCGGTGACGGGACTCGAACCCGCGGCCGCCCCATTAGCAGTGGAAGTAGGTCCTGCCTTCGCACCTGGACGTTGTTCACTCTAGGAGGCGTACCGCGGTTCGGGCGAGCGATTTAATTCCCGCTGTGGGACACGTATTTCAGCCGCGCTTCTGACGCTTCCACGGCCCCTTGACGGCCACCATGATGCCCGGCTCCTGAATGTTGGCGTACAGGGTGCGTCCGTCGGGCGAGAAGGTGACTCCGGTGAACTCGCTGAACTCGGGCTCGGCCTCGGTGCCGATGTTCAGGTCGTTGCGGGCGATGGGATAGGTGCGGCCGCTGTCGGTCGCGCCGAAGAGGTGGGAGACGCCCTCGCCGTCCTCCGCGATGACGAGGCCGCCGTACGGGGAGACGGTGATGTTGTCGGGACCGTCGAAGGCACCGTCCTTGGACGGGTCGGGGTTGACCCCCAGCAGCACCTTCAGGGTCAGCGTGCGGCGCTTGGGGTCGTAGAACCAGACCTGGCCGTCGTGCTGGACGGGGCTCTCCTCGCGGGCGTAGGAGGAGACGAGGTAGGCGCCGCCGTCGCCCCACCACATGCCTTCGAGCTTGCGGGCGCGGGTGACCTCGCCGGGGCCGAACTGCTCGCGCACGGCGGTCTTTTGGCCGTCGCGGTCGGGTACGTCGACCCAGTCGACCCCGTACACCGTGCCGATCCTCGTGGCGCGGGACAGGTCGTCGACGTAACGGCCGCCGGAGTCGTAGCACTTGGGTGCCTGGAGCACGCCCGCGTTGTCGGCGAGGGTACGGAACCTGCCGCGGCCGTGGGTGAAGCCCTTCGGCGGGACCCAGCGGAAGAACAGGCCGTTGGGCTCGGAGTCGTCCTCGGTGAGGTAGGCGTGGCCGCGCTTGGGGTCGATGACGACGGCCTCGTGGTCGTACCGGCCGAAGAACTTCAGGGGCTTGGGGTTCCGGTTGGCCCGGCGGTCGCAGGGGTCGACCTCGAAGACGTAACCGTGGTCCTTGGTCATGCCGTTCTCGCCGGCCCGGTCGGAGTTCTCCTCGCAGGTGAGCCAGGTGCCCCACGGGGTGCTGCCGCCCGCGCAGTTGGTGGAGGTGCCGGCGATGCCGACCCACTCGGCGACCGCGCCGCCGGGACGCACCTCGACGACGGTGCAGCCGCCGGACGCGGCCGGGTCGTAGACGAGGCCCTCGGTCAGCGGGACCGGGTACTTCCAGTTGGCGCGCGGGCCCTTCAGCTCGTGGTTGTTGACGAGGAGGGTCGTGCCGCGCGGGCCGTCGAACGCGGCCGTGCCGTCGTGGTTGGAGGGGGTGAACTCGCCCGACTCCAGCCTGGTCGTGCCGCTGTGGGTGATGACGCGGTACGAGAATCCGGCGGGCAGCGCGAGGATGCCCTTCGGGTCGGGCAGGAGCGGTCCGTAGCCGACGGCTCCGCCGTGCCGGTCGGCGTCGTCGCCCGCGGTCTCGGTGTCCGTGGACGCGAGGGCGCCGGGCGCGGTGGCGAGGGTGCCGACGCTGCCGACCAGGGCGACACCGGCACCGGTGATCGCGGATCGTCTGGCGAAGTCCCTGCGGGTGAGCGACATGCTGTCTCCTGTGACGGTGGAGTGTGACCGTGGCGAGGGGTGACGCGCGCAGGGTGGCGGACCCGGCTGTCGGCCACACGGTCCCGCCCGTGGCTGAACACCGGTTGAACGCCGTCCGACGGCCCGGGCCCCCCTTGCGTGAACGCGGCTCGATCCGCCCGTCCGGGCCGACGACACCCCATACGGCCCAACACTCCTCGCATCCGAACTGTTGGGCGGAATAATCTCGGTACCAACGACCCGCACGACCCATGGGAGGCGAGCCGAAGTGGACGCACGTCAGGCACGCCGGCTCCATGAGGAGCGGCTGATGGCACTGGCCAACGTGAGCGGGGTCGGTACCGGCCGCGACGAGGACTCCGGCGAGGACGTCATCGTCGTGTTCGTCACCCGCAAGGTGGCCCGCGACCACCTCAGCCCGCAGGACGTGGTCCCGGACGAGCTCGAAGGAGTCCCGGTACGGGTCCTCGCCATGGGCGACCCGGAGCCCTCGGACGAGCCCTGACCCCTGTCGTCCGGTGTGTTCCCGGGGATGCTGCTCGCGGTCGCCCCGCTCCCCCTTCTACCCCCCTTGCTGCGACCGCGCCTTGAACGCGGCCTTGCGGGCCTCCTTGGCGACCTTCTTGTCGGGGTGCAGCCGTCCCATGGCCTCCAGCACGTCCGGTGTGGCGGGGTGGTCCACCCGCCAGGCCGCCGCGAAGAAGCTGCCGTGCTGGGCCGCGAGCCCCTCGACGAGCGCCTGCAGCTCCTCCGAGTTGCCCTCCGCGGCCAGCTGCGCCGCGATCGTGTCGACCGTCAGCCAGAAGACCATCTCCTCGGACGGCGCGGGCACGTCCGGTACGCCCCGCTCGGCGAGCCAGACCCGGGCGAGCCCACCCAGCTCGGCATCGTCGAGCACCTCGCGCAGCGCGGGCGAGGCCTCCGTGCCGACCAGGGACAGGGCCTGCTGGCAGCGCAGCCGGCGCAGCGGCGCCCCCGCGTCGGCGCCCCGGGCCGCGGTGAGCAACTCCCGTGCGGCCGCGAGGGGTTCACGCCGTGCGAGCCACTGCTCGGTCTCCGCCTGTGCGGCCGTCGGAGGGAACGTGGAGGTGCTGTCGAGGAGCACGTCGGCCCCCTTGTCCGCGAGGTCGCCCACCGCGGGCGCCGCGAACCCGGCCTCCAGGAGCCGCGCCCTGATGCCGTACATCCCGAGCGGGGTGAGCCGCACCATCCCGTACCGGGAGACGTCCGTGTCGTCCACGGGCTCGGCGGGCTCCTCGTCGATGTCGGCCATGAGTGCCTCGTCGACGGGCTGGAAGTCGACGAGGCCGACCGGCTCCAGGAGCCGGAACTGGTCGTCGAGGCGCATCATCGCGTCCGACACCTGCTCCAGGACGTCGTTGGTGGGTTCCCCCATGTCGTCCGGCACGATCATCGACGCGGCGAGGGCGGGCAGCGGTACCTGGCCGTCACCGGGCGCGTCCTCGCCGGCGGTCAGCAGATAGAGGTTGCCGAGCACCCCGTCGAGGAACTCGGCCTCCGCCTCGGGATCCCAGTCCAGTGCGGAGAAGTCGATCTCGCCGCCCTCGTCCACGGCCTCCATGAGGTCGTCGAGGTCGGGCACGCTCGCGTCGGCCAGCACCGTCTCCAGGGCGCCGAGCCACAGGCCCAGCACGTCCTGCGGCGCACCCGACAGGACGGCACCCAGGTCGGCGCCGGCGGTGACCGTGCCCTCCTCCTCGTCCACGACCGCGACGAGCCCGGTGTCCACGGCCACCCGCCAGGCCTCGCTCGCACAGGCCGCGGCGTCCTCGCCGTCGAGCGCCAGTTCCGCGGCGGCGGCCGGCAGCAGTTCCTCGACGAGTTCGCCACCGGCACCGACCCGGGTGTCCGGGCCGGCCCAGCGGGCGAGCCGCACGGCACGGGAGAGAAGCGGTGTGGCAAGCGCGTCCCGTGCGAGCTCCGCTTCGGAGTGCAGACGCACCGGCGGCAGGGGGGAGCTGTCTGACATCGGCTGGTTCTCCTAGGACGAACAGTCGGACGTGCATCTCGGCGTCCGTCTCGGACGCACATTTCCGACGGCCGTCACGGACGAACCTGACGTCCACGGGGTCCGCGAGCCACGAAACGCGCGAGGTCCGCGGGCCGTCCGGAGAACGCTCATGAGCCGCCCCGGAAATGCAGCCCTCAGCCTAGACGGATTTGGACCCATGCCGCCCGGTTCATGAACCTGTCAGAAGTGTTAACCCCGGAAACCTTGACAAGTGCCGTGGCCAGACACGAGATTGACGCGCGTAGAAACTCACGGGTAGCAACTCCGTGCCCTGCTTCTACGCGCGTCACCGACCGCCCCACCGGTCGCGGCTCCCCACGGCTTCGCGTTCGTCCTGTCGCACCGCTCCACCCTCATCCGTCGAATGTTCCGCCCTCGTCCCGGCGCCCACGCACGTCCCCGGAGGGATTTCGTTGCCGAGCAAGTCTTCCGCGCGCATAGCCGCGCTCACCGTCGCAGCCGTCTGTTCCACGGTTTCCTCGGTGGTTCTCATCTCGCCCGCTCACGCGGATGCCGTCGCCGTCCACGACATCCAGGGCTCCACCCGGACGTCCCCGCTCGCGGGCCAGCAGGTCACGGACGTGGCCGGCATCGTCACGGGGGTACGGACCTACGGTTCGTCCCGCGGCTTCTGGATCCAGGGTCCGTCCGCGGACGCCGACCCGGCCACCAGTGAGGGCGTCTTCGTCTTCACGAGCTCCACGCCGAAGGTCGCGGTCGGCGACTCGGTGACCGTCTCGGGCACGGTCACGGAGTTCGTGCCGGGCGGCGCAGCCTCCGGCAACCAGTCGGTCACCGAGATCGTCCGGCCGACGGTGACGGTGGTGTCGAGCGGCAACGCGCTGCCGAAGGCCACGGTCATCGACAGCCGTTCCGTCCCCTCCGTGTACGCGCCCGAGGGCGACGCCGCGGCGAGCGGTTCGGTGGGCAACCTGACACTGCGGCCCAAGAAGTACGCCCTCGACCGCTACGAGTCCCTGGAGGGCATGAACGTCGCGATCGGCTCCTCGCGCGTGGTCACCGCGACCGACCCCTTCTCCGAGCTGTGGGTGACGGTCAAGCCGCACGAGAACCCGAACCGCCGCGGCGGCACCGTCTACGGCGCCTACTCCGAGCAGAACACCGGCCGGCTGCAGATCCAGTCGCTGATCCCGAGCGCCACCGAGCCGTTCCCGACGGCGAACGTCGGTGACACGCTGAAGGGCACCACCGAGGGCCCGCTCGACTACACCCAGTTCGGCGGCTATACGCTGACCGCCCGCACCCTGGGCACGGTGAAGTCCGGCGGCCTGGAGCGTGAGACGACGCGCAAGCAGTCGCGTTCGGAGCTCGCGGTGGCGACGTACAACGTCGAGAACCTCGACCCGACGGACGGCACGTTCGCCGAGCACGCGGCCGCGATCGTGGACCACCTCCAGGCCCCCGACATCGTGTCCCTGGAGGAGATCCAGGACAACAACGGCGCGAAGAACGACGGTACGGTCGCCGCCGACCAGACGATGCAGAAGCTGGTCGACGCGATCGTCGCCGCGGGCGGTCCTGCGTACGAGTGGCGTTCCATCGACCCGGTGAACCTCGCGGACGGCGGTGAGCCGGGCGGCAACATCCGTCAGGCGTTCCTCTACAACCCGGCACGTGTCTCCTTCGTGGACCGCGCGGGCGGCGACGCCTCGACCGCCGTGGGCGTCACGAAGGTGCAGGGCAAGGCGCGGCTGACGGTCTCCCCGGGGCGTATCGACCCGGCGAACGCCGCGTGGACGAACAGCCGCAAGCCGCTCGCGGGCGAGTTCTCCTTCCGCGGCGAGCCGGTCTTCGTGATCGCGAACCACTTCGCGTCGAAGGGCGGCGACCAGGCCCTGCACTCGCAGTTCCAGCCGCCGGCGCGCAGCTCGGAGACCCAGCGCCACCTCCAGGCGACCGCGGTGAACGCGTTCGTCAAGGACATCCTGGCGAAGCAGAAGAACGCGGACGTCGTCACGCTCGGCGACATCAACGACTTCGAGTTCTCGCAGACGACGAAGCTCCTGGAGGACGACGGCGTCCTGTGGTCGGCCGTCAAGTCCCTGCCGAAGAGCGAGCGTTACAGCTACGACTACCAGGGCAACAGCCAGGTCCTGGACCAGATCCTGATCAGCCCGTCGATCCGCAAGGACTGCGACTTCAGTTACGACAGCGTGCACATCAACTCGGAGTTCTCCGACCAGATCAGCGACCACGACCCGCAGGTGCTGCGCTTCCGCCCGTAGCCGCTGCGGTCCCGTAGCCGCTGCGGTCCCGTAGCCGCTGCGGTCCCGCCGGAGGTTCTCCGGCCGTACGCCACCGAGCCCGGCCCCGATGTCAGGGGGGCCGGGCTCGGTCGTTGCGCCCTTCGGGAAGGGGAAGGGCTCAGGCTTTGAAGGCGTGGTCGAGCCAGCCCTGCCAGGCGGTCTCGTTCCGCTCGGCGTCGGCGTCCGGTGCGAAGTCGTGGACGCTGATGCCGACCGGCGCACCCCAGTGGTTGCGCCCGAAGAAGCGGATGAGGGCGTCGTCGGTCCGCAGCCCGATGAAGTACGGGTCGCGGTAGTCGAGCACGGCGTCGAACTGCTGCCCGTCGGGGCCCTGGACCCGTACGCGTGCTCCCGCGGCGGTGTCGTCCGCGAGGCCGAGCGCCCGGCCGACGACGGTGAAGGCGCCGGACGCCTTGGACGCGTCGGGTCCGTCGAACGTGGCGAAGGCGGCCGGCCGGGCCGCGAAGCCCGTCAGGTACTCGCGAAGGGTGTGCAAGTAGAAGTCCGTGTGCTTGGCGGCGCCGTCGTACTGGTTGTCCCAGTCGTCGACGAAGATGCCGCTGTGCACGTACCGCACCCAGGCGCGCCGGCCGCCGTCACGGGACTCGACGGTGTAGTCGAGCTGGTTGACGGTCTGCTCGGAGATTCCCTCGACGTCCTCGACACGGTTGGTGTAGCGGTGCGGCGGGTCCCAGGTGACGACCTCGGACCCGAAGGGCCCCTTGCCACCCACGCGCGGCTCCGGCGGATCGAGCGGCCACAGCCAGCCGCCGGTACCGCTGGTGAAGGCGTCCCACACCTGGTCGGGCGTGGCATCGACCTCGAACTCGCGGGCGATCTCGAATTCCTTGGACATGGTGGGCTCCTGCGCGTGAACTAGGCGTGTGGATCGGTGAGTTCGGACACGGCCGAGGGCGTCTCGGGTGGGCGTGTCCCGGGCGAGGGCGGCCCGACCGGGCGCTCCCCCGCTTTGACCGTGGGGTGGACGGCGACGACGATGCGGTGGTCCCGGCCGCCCTCGGCGTCGCCGGCGTCGTACTTGCGGATCAGGGCGCCGACGCCGGCCGTGAGTTCCTGGATGAACGCGGCACGGTCGGCGGCCGACGCGAAGCGCACCTCGCCGTCCAGCGCGTAGGTGGCGAGCCGCTTGTGGGCCTTGGCCGCCCCGGTGATCAGCGAGCCGACGTCCCGTACGAGCCGGGCGCCGAGCGCGAGCAGCCAGCGGGCGGAGAGCTGGTCGCGGAAACGGTCCGGGTCGGGCTGCACGGCGGCGAGCGCGAGCGGTGAGATGACGTACGACGCGGCGGTGGCCCGCATCAGCCGCTCGGTGACATTGCCCTTGCGGCGCTCGCCCGCCAGCTCGACCAGTCCGTGCCGCTCCAGCTCCTTCAGGTGGTAGTTCACCTTCTGTCTGGGCAGACCGACCTTGCCGGCGAGCATGGCGGCCGACGCGGGGCCGCCCGTCAGCTCGGCAAGGAGCCTGGCCCTTATGGGGTCCAGCGAGACGACAGCTGCCGCCGGGTCCTCGATCACCGTCACGTCCAACATGACTCCACCGTCTCACCGAAAACTTTTCTTGTCCAGGAAATTTTGATTGTCGGTGGAGGGGATGGCCGTGACCGTGGCCGGTGCGGGGCTGGGGCTTTCGAGCAGGGCAGGTACGTACTGCCACCGGACGGTCGGCGGTCAACGGTCGGCAGTCAGGGGTCGGTGGCAAGCGGTCAGCGGCCGGGTTCGTACGTGAGCTGTTTGACCTGGCGCAGGATGAGGGCGGTCTCGACGGCCCCGACGCCGTCGAGACCCGCGATCTTCTCGCTCAGGTACGTGTACAACGCGCCGCTGTCGCGGCAGACGACCGAGGCGACGATGTTGGCCTGACCGGTGGTGGCCGCGGCGAAGCCGATCTCGGGGTGCCCCGCGAGAGCGTTCCCGACCTCGGCGAGGGCCGAAGGGGCCACGGTCAGCCAGAGCATGGCCCCGGTGCCGTGTCCCAGGGGTTCACTGTCGTGCTGTACGTCGAAGTAGAGCACTCCGCAGGAGCGCAGCCGGTCCAGGCGCCGCTTGACCCCGGACTCCTTCTGCCCGGTGGCCGCCTGGAGTTCGGTGAGCGGGGTCCGACCGTCGCGCCTCAGGACGGCGAGCAGCGCCTCGTCGTCCGCGTCCAGGACGACGGGCGTGGTGGCCGCCTCGACGGGCGGCGGTCTCAGGGCGGCCTCCTCGGCGGCGTCGAGGGCGTGGACCTTGTTGAGCCAGCCGAGCGGGCCGCCGTAGAAGAAGTGCAGCAGGCAGTGCGCGGTGACCGAGACGACGTGCGGGGTGCGCGGCAACCGGTCGAGGAGCAGTTCGTCGCGTTCCTGCCGTGAGCGCGGCCGCATCGCGCACAGCACCTCGGTACCGCCCGAGACCAGGTCGACGTACGACGTGTCGGGACGCCGGGCCAGCGCGGTCGCCAGGTGTTCCGCCACGTCCGGGGTGCAGCGCAGCCGGACGATCCAGTTCTGTCTGCCGAGCCGGCTCTCGTCGGTCATGCCGAGCACGCGCAGGCCCGCCGTGGTGCGCAGCCGCCGGAAGCGCCGCGCGACGGTCTGGTCCGAGACCCCGAGGACCTCCGCGATCCGGCTGAACGGCGCACGGCCGTCGACCTGGAGCGCCTGCAGCAGCTTCAGGTCGAGCGGGTCGAGTGCGCGGGACTCCACCGGACCGCCTCTGCTCTCGGAAGGATTCGTAGCGGAATGCAGCGGATGCCCACCGGAGCGGCGCACCGGGGACCGGGGGCCGGGCACCGGGGACCCGCGGCACGGACTGCGGACTGCGGACTGCGGACTGCGGAAGATCATCGTACCGAGTGGGGGTGCCTGCGCACGGGGAGCGAGGTCGCCCCGTGCGGAGCCGGAACGAGCAGGGAGGCCCGGGCCCAGGAGTGTGTTCCTGGGCCCGGGCCTCGCACCGGCGCCCTTCCCGTCCCCACGGAGGGCGCCCGGTAAGACGCCGGATCGCCGCCGTTGGTTCATCCGTCCCGGCGGTCGAGTTCCGGGTGGTGTTCCCCGGCTCCCTGGCGCCGGGGCGCCCCGTGCACGGCCGTGGGCGGGTTCGTGAGCGCGGGGCGTCCGCCCGTGGCGCCGGAGCCGGCCACCTGCGTCGTCGCCTGCCGCGGGCCGCGCAGCAGGACGGCGGCGACCGCCGCGGCGAGCAGTGTCAGGATCGCGGACACGATCAGGCACAGGTGGAGGCCGTCGAGGAAGGCCTCGGACAGCGCGCCCAGGGCACGCCCCTGAGCCGGGCCCAGGTCCATACGGGCGACCGCGCCCAGTCCGCCCCCGTCCACCGCCGAGACGACGCTCTGCCGCTGGGAGTCCGTCAGGCCCGCGTCGGCGAGGTGACCGGGCAGGGAGCCGGTGGCCCGGCCGGTGAGCAGGGCGCCCAGGACGGCCGGGCCCAGCGCGCCGCCGACCTGCCGGAAGGCGTTGTTCCCGGCAGCCGCCATGCCGGCCAGGTGGTGCGGCACGGACCCCACCGCGGTGGCGGTCATGGGAGTGATGACCAGGCCCATGCCGAGGCCCAGCAGAGCCAGCCGCCAGACCAGCGAGACGTACGAGGTGCCGGCGTCGATCGTGGTGAGGGACAACAGCGCGCCCGCGCTGACGAGCAGACCGCCGGTGATCAGGGCGCGTGCCGACACCCGGTGCATGAGGCGGCCGACCGGCGCCCCGACGAGGATGGCCATGAGGCTGACGACCACGAGCCGGGCACCGGCCTCCAGGGTGCTGAGCTGCTGCACCATGCCGAAGTAGAGGCTGAGCGCGAAGAAGAACCCGATCAGCCCCAGGAAGCTGATCATGGCGATCAGGGTCGTGGCGCTGAAGGCCGCGCTGCGGAACAGCTTCAGGTCCAGCATCGGGCTGTCACTGCGCCGTTCCACGAGCACGAAGGCGACGCCGCTGACGACGGCCGTGAACAGGGCCGTCATCACCTTCTCGTCCGAGAAGGAGCCGGCTCCACCCTCGATGACCCCGTAGACCAGGGCGGTGATCGCCAGCGCGGCGGTGAGCTGGCCGGGCCAGTCCAGCCTGCGCGAGCCCGCGGCGCGGGAGTCGGTCAGCGACCGGGCCGAGAAGGCCATGGCGACGAGTGCGACGGGGACGGCCGGCAGGTAGATCCAGCGCCAGGCGAAGTGTTCGAGGACGAGGCCGGCGATGATCGGGCCGAGGGCGAGGGCCGACAGCAGGGACGTCGCCCACAGGCCGATGAACTTTCCGCGTTCCCGCGGGTCGGGTACGGCGTGGCTGATCAGGGCCAGGGTCGTGGGCAGCAGCGCGGCCGCGCCCAGACCGGCCAGTGCCTGGCCGAGCCACAGGACCCCGATCGACTGGGCGGACAGGGCGACCGCGGCGCCGACGGCGCAGAAGGCCAGGCCCGCCTGGAAGACCTTCTTGCGGCCGTGGACGTCTCCGACGACCCCGGCGGTGAGGATGAGGGCGGCCATGGGCAGGACGAACGCGTCGGACACCCAGGACAGTTGGGCGGTCGACGCGTGCATCGCCCGCTGGATGGCCGGCAGGCTCACCGAGACGGTGGTCACCGGCAGATAGGCGACGAACACGCCTACGCAGGCCATGACGAGCGTGGCTGCCCGTCGTTCCTGCGAGACGCTCGCCGCGGTTGTGACGTTCACGGAACTCTCCCTTGCGGCGTCCCCGCCGCGGTCGGCTGTTTCCGCGCCCACTTTCGGTCGCGCCGCCGAAGGAGGGACAGCCACGGCCGCGGAATCCCGGGAATCCGACATGGAGACCCCCCTCACGCCGGATTTCCGAGACCCTCGCCGGCGCATCGGCGTCGAGGGCAGTGCGGAGGCGGCCGGCCGGGGATCACCCGGGGACGAGACCGAGGGCGTAGGTGTAGCGGCTGACCGTGGACCGCTTCAGCCCGGGATACGTCTGCACGCGCTCCCACAGCGGCGTATGCGATCCCACGCCCTCGCCCGGCGCGCCCAACGCGTCGAGGTGTGCCTCGGCGCTCTCCCACTCGGCGTAGTTGAGGACCTTCGTGCCGTCGGTGCTCAGATGGAAGTGGGCGGAGATGCCGCCGGGGTGCGGGTCGGGCTCGCTCTCCAGGGCCTCGAACACCGCGTCCACCCAGGCCCGTTGCCGCTCGGGATCCGCCCCTTCGAACTCGATCTCGACGATCACGACGCAGCCGGGCACCCGCTTCTCCCCCGGCCGGACACCACTGCGGTACCTGCGGTACCGGTCGAGTGCCACCCTCTCGATGCCGGGCACGGCCACGTCGATCTCGTCCACCCGCTCCTGCCGGTGGACCTTCACGAACGCCTCGTAGTCCTGCTCGCTCCTCCACTGCGACTGGTGCAGCAGGGTCGTGCCGTCCTCCCCGGCGTGGACGTAGTACCCGAGCAGCCCCTCGGCCGGCCATGGGCGGCTCTCCCAGGTGGCGGCGATCGCCTCCAGCGTCGCCCGCTGCCGGTCGGGGGTCCCCACCCGCCAGGTGCTGAAGAACGGGGCGCCGACCTCGGGACGGGTGAGTTCGGGGTGCACATCGGTACGACGGGTCATCACAACCTCCGGTGATCGCTGCTCAACGTCTGCGGCACCCACCCTCCGACCTCGATCGGACTTGAGGTCAAGCCCGGCCGTCGCGCCGGAGGGTTCACCCCGGCCGGAGCGGCAACCCGCCCGGTCATGGAAGCGAACCGGTCCCTGACGGCGAAGGACAGCCCCGGCAAGCTGCCCGGACGCTCGTGGTGGGCCGTGGTGCGGCGCACGGTGAGGGAGTTCCAGGACGACGAACTCCCCGACCGCGCCGCCGCGTTGACGTACTACGGGGTCCTGTCGCTGTTCCCGGCGCTGCTGCTCCTGGTGTCCTTGCTTGGCGTGGTCGGCGACCGCGTCACCGACAGGCTGCTCGACAACGTCCAGCGGCTCGCCCCGGGTCCGGCCCGGGACATCCTGCGCGACGCGGTGGTCCAGCTCGGCGACAGCGGCGGCACCGGTGGCCTTCTCGCGGTCGTCGGCATCCTCGTGGCCGTCTGGTCCGCGTCCGGCTACGTGGCCGCGTTCATCCGTTCCTCGAACGCGGTCTTCGACCTCCCGGAGGGCCGTCCGGTCTGGAAGCTGACCCCGCTGCGGCTGGCCCTGACGGTCGTTCTGATGCTGATGCTCGCCGCGAGCGCGCTGATCGTGGTGTTCACCGGCCCGCTCGCCGAGCGCGCGGGCGCGGCCTTCGGGCTGGGCGACGCGGCGATCGCCACGTGGTCGGTCGTCAAGTGGCCCGTCCTGGTGCTGCTGGTCGTCCTCATGATCACGCTGCTGTTCTGGGCCGCCCCCAACGTCCGCGGCCGCGGCTTCGGCCGGATCAGCCCGGGCAGCCTCCTCGCCGCCGTCCTGTGGCTGCTGGCCTCGGCGGCGTTCGCGGTCTACGCCGCCAACGTCAGTCTCTACAACAAGACGTACGGGACGCTCGCGGGCGTCATCGTCTTCCTGGTGTGGCTCTGGCTCACCAACCTGGCGATCCTGCTCGGCCTGGAGTTCGACGCGGAGCTCGCCCGGGAGCGGGCGATCACGGACGGGATGCCGGCGACCGAGGAGCCGTACGTGGAGCCGAGGGACATCAGGAAGTGGCCCGCGCGACTTCGCGCCTCGTGGCTGCGGAGTCACCGTGGGGACGGCGAGATTGGGTAGGACGGCGAGGAGCGGCGAACCGGGCAGGACCACGGCGAGCGGCGGGGCCGAATCCCTCTGCCCCGCCGCTGCCCCGGAACCACCCGGTCGCCGCTCGCCGTGCTCCGCCCGGTCGATGACACCCGTGCCCGACCGGTGGTGCGCGCACCCGTCCGGTCAGCGACGGCCGGTGCGCCGCCGACGCAGCAGCCAGGCCGCCACGACCGCTCCCCCGGCGATCAGTACGGGCTTGCGGTACCTCAGCCCGGCCTGGACGACCGCGGTCGCGGCGTCGCGCACCGGCTGCGGCATGCGTTCCTGCACGACCTGCCCGGCCTCGACGGCCTTCCCCTGTACGACGTGACCCGCCTGCGCCGCCTTGCCCTGCACGACGTGGCCGGCCTCGGCGGCCTTCCCCTTCAGCTCGGCGCTCCGGGCCTTCGCACGAGCCCGTACGTCGACCTTCGCCGCCAACTCCTCGACCGTGACGCCGAGTTGCTCTCGGGTCGTCTCGATCCGGCGGCGCAGCTCCTCCGGCCCCTCGGCCGCGTCGGTGGGGCTGTCCGTGGCGCCGCCGGCCTGCACGGCATCGTTCCTGTCGTTCATCGGTGCGCCCTTTCCTTGATCTCGTCGACGTCGGCCCGCACGCTGTCCATCGCCTGCTCGGGCAACGGCGGGGTGGCGCGGCTGAATTGCGCGCGGCCGGTCTTCGCCAGCACCCCCGCGACCACGAAGAGCAGGACTGTGACGATCAGTGCCGCCGCCCACACGGGCAGCACCAGGGAGAGTGCGGCGGCGCCGGTCGCCGACAGGGCCATCAGCCCCACGTAGGCGACGGCGCCGGCCGCGCCGAGCAGCCCGCCGCCGCGCCCCGCGCGCCGCCCCTTCTCCGTCAGTTCCTCCTTCGCGAGCTGTATTTCCTGCCGTACGAGCTCGGAAAGCTGTTCCGTGGCCTGCCCGACGAGTTCACCCACCGAGTGCTGCTCCTCCGGCCGCCGGTCCGTGGTCCCGGTCATGGCGTCCTGCCTCCTTTCGTCCGGGGCCGCCCGGGTACCCTGCCGGGCCGCCGCTACCCCTTCCCCGAGCCGGGATCACCGAGGCGGGACAGCACCGGGCCGGCCGTCCCGGAAACCGGTCACCGGCCGCCGCACCCGGCGTGGTGGCCCGAACCGGACCGGGTGCCCAGAGCGCCCCAGGAGACACACTCCGTAGCCTTCCTTACGGATAGCGCGTAGGAGAATTAAGTGGAGCTTCCAGGTCGGCGGGCCGAGACTGCTTGCATGACCACGACCACACCTCCCCGTCCTCGTCCCTTCGGCCGCGCGCTCTGCGCGATGGTCACGCCCTTCACCGCCGAAGGGCTGCTCGACCTGGACGGCGCGCAGCGGCTCGCCGAGCGGCTGGTCTCCGAGGGCTGCGACGGACTGGTGCTGTCCGGGACGACCGGGGAGTCGCCGACCACCACGGACGCCGAGAAGTCCGCGCTCGTACGGGCGGTGGCCGAGGCCGTCGGCGACCGTGCCGCGATCGTCGCCGGCGTCGGGACCGCCGACACCCGTCACTCCGTCGAGCTCGCGCTCGACGCCGAGAAGGCGGGCGCGCACGGCCTGTTGGCGGTCACGCCGTACTACAGCAAGCCCCCGCAGGACGCCGTCGAGGCGCACTTCCTGACCCTCGCGGACGCCTCCGGGCTACCGCTCGCCCTGTACGACATCCCGGGCCGCACCGGCACCCGGATCGAGCCGGAGACCATGCTGCGGCTCGCGGAGCATCCGCGGATCGTGGCGGTGAAGGACTGCGCGTACGACCTGCTCGGCACCCAGAAGGTGCTGGCCCGCACGGATCTCGCGTACTACGCGGGCTGTGACGAGTACGCGCTGGCCCTGTACGCGGTGGGCGCCGCCGGGTACGTCAGTACGGTGGCCAACGTCGTGCCGGGCCTGCTCCGGGGCGTCCTGGACGCGTTCGACGCGGGAGACACCGGGGGCGCCGCGCACCGCCAGCGACGGGCCGTCGCGCTCATCGAGGCGATGATGGCCTCGGGCCTGCCGGGCTCGGTCACCGCGAAGGCCCTGCTCAACTCCCTGGGTCTGCCCGCCGGTCCGGTGCGGGCACCGCTGCGGCCCGCCGGCCGGGAGGTGGTCGACGGGCTGCTGGCCGAGTACGAGCGGCTGGTGGCCTCCTGACCGGGCGGTCCCCGCCGACGGCTCGGCGGCCGCTCAGCGTGCGGCGAAGACCGGGTTCCAGCGCCCGGCCGCGCCGTCGTTCCCCTTGCGGAAGCCGCTCAGCGGGATGGTCTTGTCACTGCCGATCGTGACGAGCACGAGCCGGTTGTGGAACTCGTTCGAGCCGGGTGTGATGTCCCAGGCGATGAGCCGCCTGTTGTCGGCCCAGGCGAGCAGCTGCTGGCCGGGGATCTTGTGGAGCCGCTTGCCGGTGTAGGGGTCGTTGATCTCGGACGCGGTGGTCTTGATGCCGCCCGCGAAGTCGCCGGCGGCGAGCTTGCCGTCCGGGGAGAGGCGGGCGTCGACGGACCAGTGCAGGTACTTCTCCTTGGCCGGCGTGGCGACCTCGTTGCCCTCGAAGTCGTAGTACTGCACGTTGGGTTCCATGATGAGCCCCGAGTACACCAGCTTGGCGTCGGCGCTGAAGGCGAAGTCCTGGCGGGCGTTGAGGAACCCCCCGGGCATGTCGTCGTCGTTCTTGCGCACCGTGACCTTGCTCCAGGATCCCTTGCCGGAGTCGGCGTCGAGGACGTAGAAGCCGGTCCGGTACGACTTGCCCCACGGCGGTCCCCAGTCGTTCTTCTTGCCGTCCCCGTCGGCGTCGTTGGGAGCCAGCTCCTGCATGTCGGGGTTCTTGCTGTACGTCGTCGCGACGAGCTTGCTGCCGTCGGCCGAGAAGCTGACGCCCGCGACGGCGCGGTCCACGGTGATCCAGCGCTCGACCTCGCCGGTGAGCAGGTCGAGCAGCCCGATCCGCTTGGTGGGCAGCTTCTCCTCCAGTACGGCGGCGGTGCGCATGCCGGGAGCGACGTCGAGGACGGACCACTTCGCGCTCTTCACGTACTTGCCGGTCTTCTGGTCGAGGAGGTGGTAGGTGCGCCGGAAGACGCCCTGGTTGTCGCCCTCCTGGACGGTGCCGGTCGTGTAGTAGGCGGCCATCGCGGTGTCGCCGACCGCGATGAAGTCGCGCGGCGGTGTCTGGTCCGGGTGGGCGATGATGTCGCTCTGGTTCATCTGGGTGGCGAGCCGCGGCTCGTCCTTGCCGTCGTACAGGACCGGGACGGCCACTCCGACGGCGACCGCGACCACCGTGGCGACCGCGGCGCCGGCGATCGTACGGGTCCGGCGGCGGCGCCGGACGGCGAAGACCCGGCCCGCGAAGCCGGGCGGCGGGGTCATGGTTTCCGAGGCCTGCTCGTGCAGGGCGTCGCGGACGAGCTGATCCATGTTCACGGACGTACCTCCACTGGCGAGAAGTCGCGGGACGGGTTCTGTTCGGCGTCGGACAGGCCGAGGGCGGCCAGCTCCGGCGCGAGGGCGCGCAGCCGGGCGAGCGAGCGGTGCGTGGTGGACCGCACGGTCCCGACCGAGCAGCCGAGGATCCGGGCCACGTCGGCCTCCGGCAGGTCCTCGAAGTACCGCAGCACGAGCACGGTCCGCTGCCGGGCGGTGAGCCGCGCCAACGCTCCCCGCATCACGATCCGCAGCTCGGTGGCGGAGGAGGCGTCGGCGCCGCCCGTCGCCTCGGGCGGCTCGGCGACGGTCAGTTCCCGCCGCCGCCACTTCAGCCGCCACCGGCTCACCTGCTGCCGGTACAGGATCTGCCGTACGTACGCCTCCGGCTCGTCGATCCGATGCCACCGCCCGGCGGCCTTGATCAACGCGTTCTGCAACAGGTCCTCGGCCGCGTGCCGGTCCCCGCCGCTGAGCAGCACAGCTGTCTTCAGCAGCGCCGACGACCGGTTCTCCACGAACTCATGGAACCGCTCGTGCCCCTGGGCATCCATCGTCACCTTCTCTTCCCCGCGGGTTCGTCCCCCCGCTCCCACTCGTACTGACGCGCGGGGGTGCCTGCCGCTATGCCGCATGCGATGAGAAATTCTCACGGTCCGGTCGGCCGCGGTCGCGGCGCGCGGGCAGGCTGGTGCCCGCACAACGCCGAGCGCCCTCCCACAGCTGTGGGAGGGCGCTCGGTTCGAGCAGGTCGTGGCGGCTCAGTTGTGGCTGTGGAGCACCTCGTTGAGGCCGCCCCACACCGCGTTGTTCGGCCGCGCCTCCACCTTCCCGGTGACGGAGTTGCGGCGGAACAGGATGTGGGAGGCACCGGACAGCTCACGGGCCTTGACGATCTGGCCGTCGGGCATCGTGACGCGGGTCCCGGCGGTGACGTACAGCCCGGCCTCGACGACGCACTCGTCGCCGAGGGCGATGCCTACGCCCGCCTCCGCCCCGATCAGGCAGCGCTCTCCGATGGTGATGCGGACGTTGCCGCCGCCCGACAGCGTGCCCATGGTGGAGGCGCCGCCGCCGATGTCCGAGCCGTCACCGACCACGACACCGGCGGAGATGCGGCCCTCGACCATCGACGTGCCGAGCGTGCCGGCGTTGAAGTTCACGAAGCCCTCGTGCATGACCGTCGTGCCCTCGGCGAGGTGCGCGCCGAGACGGACCCGGTCGGCGTCGGCGATGCGGACGCCCTTCGGCGCCACGTAGTCGGTCATGCGCGGGAACTTGTCGATGGACGTCACGGCCAGGTGGAGGCCCTCGGCGCGGGCGTTCAGCCGGACCTTCTCCACGTCGTCCACCGCGACCGGGCCGAGCGAGGTCCAGGCGACGTTGGCGAGGTGGGCGAACAGGCCGTCGAGGCTCTGCCCGTGGGGCTTCACCAACCGGTGCGAGAGCAGGTGCAGGCGCAGGTAGGCGTCGTGCGCGTCGACCGGCTTCTCGTCGAGCGAGGCGATGACCGTACGGACCGCGACCACGTCGACGCCACGGCGGGCGTCCGGGCCGACCGCCTTCACGGCGCCGTCGCCGAGCAGCTCCACCGCGCGTTCGGCGGACAGGCGCTCGGAGCCGGAGGGACCGGGCTCGGCGACCAGTTCGGGAGCCGGGTACCAGGTGTCGAGGACAGTGCCGTCGGCGGCGAGCGTGGCGAGCCCGGCGGCGACGGCGCCGGTGGTGCGTGTAGCAGTCGTGTCGGTCATGAGGGAAACCTAACGGGCGCGGAGCCGTCCGGGCGAACTCGGGGACGGGCCGTCTCAGGGAACGGGCGCCGAACAGGCGTGGCGCCCGTTCCCCGAGCGCGTCCGGCCAGGTGTCCGGGCGGTCCTCGCACCCCCGTGGCGCGGACCGCCCGTGCTCATGAGGTCAGCTGCGACGGCCGGCCTTGTCGACCACCGCCATGGTCACGGTCGAGTTGCCGCCGACGACCTTGCCGCCCTCGGTGAGCCGCCTGCCGACGACCCGGTAGGTCTGCGGGTCGAGCAGCCACTCGTCCCCCATCTTCAGGCCCGTCGGCCCGATGTCCTTCCCCTCGTACCGCAGTGCGATCACCGGGCGTCCGGCGGCGTTCCGTACGACGTGGTCGGTGACCTCGCCGCCCGGCAGGGTCGCGAGCGCGCGATAGAGCCCGGCCAGCCCTTCGGACGGCATCACCGGGGTGTCGAGGAGGACGCCGATCTCCCGGTAGTCCCGCTGCGCCTCGGTCTCGCCCTCGATGTCCCCGATCGCGTGCTCGTCACGGATCGCCTTGAGCGCCTTGTCACCGTCGGCCGGCACGGTGGTCATGAACCGGTACATCTCGCGCGGCGAGCGGTCGTCGCCCTCTCCCCCGTTCTCCAGCCGCATGCTCCGGATCTCGAGCTCCGCCCCCGGCATGGGCAGGACGGAACCGATGGCGCTGCCGTCGTAGCGGATCCACTGCCGGGAGGTGAAGTGGTTCGTCCGCCCTTCCTCGGGGGGCTTCCGTCCGTCCTCCTGGACGGTCTCGGTGTAGATCCACTGCTTGGCGCGCGGCACCGTGACCGGTCCCTGCCGCTCCACCGTCCGGGCCGCCCGTTCCAGCAGCTCGGCCGCGCTCATCCCTTTCAGGTTGATGCTCGGGGAGGCCGCGGGCCGGACCGTCCGGCCGGAGTCGCCGCCGTCCGCCAGCACGGACGCCGTGACGGCGACGGCGGTCACCGACACCACGACGGCGGCGATGACGAACTTCCGGCGCCCCCACACCGCGCGGGACCGCCATCCCGCCGTCACCGCCTCGGCCAGTCGCGCGCGCCCGGGGGCGAGCCGCGCCCGGTCCGGGGCGGGCGCATCCGCTCGGAGGTTCCGTACCTCGGTCATCTCGTCCATGTCAGATCACCTCCGGGGTGTCCGGTACGAATGCGGGATCGGCGCCCAGGGCCGTACGCACCCTGCGCCGGGCCCTGTTGAGCCGGGAGCGGACCGTCCCGACGGGTATGTCCAGGGCTTCCGCGACCTCCTGGTAGGTGAGGTCGGCCCAGGCGACGAGCAGCAGCACGTGCCGGTCCCCCGCCGGCAGTGCGGCCAGGGCGCCGGCGAGCGGTGCCTGCGCGGCGACGCGGTTCTCGGTCTCCTCCACCCATGAGGCGGCGACCGGGTCGGTCCCGGTCCGGGCCAGTGCCCTGAGGGCCCGTACCTCGGTGCGGCGCTGCTTGCCGATGAGGTTGCCCGCGATGCCGTAGAGCCAGGGGCGCGCGTTGGCCCGGGTCAGGTCGTAGCGGGTGCGGATCCGGAACGCCGTGAGGAACGTGTCCGCCGTGATGTCGTCGGCCGCCCCGTCCCCGAGCCGCCGGGTCACGTACCGGTGGATGTCCGGCGCGTACCGGTCGTAGAGCCGGGCGAACAGCTCCGGTTGTTCCAGAGACTGGGCGACGACCTCGGCGTCGTCGTGCACCTCGGCCTCCGGTGCCGGTGGTCCGGTCACAAGTCCTCCCCCTGTTGGTCGTGCCGAGCCTTTCACCGCCTGTTCCCCGCAGGACGGCAGAAGGTTCACGGTTCCCGCGCGGCGGACGGAGGGAGAGAGAAGACGGCGGGAGGGGGACGCGGAGGGGGTGGGTTCAGGGGAGCATCCGCGCCAGCATCTCGCGGGCGTACGCCTCGTCGTACTCCGCGCCCGTCAGGAGCACCTGCAGACAGATGCCGTCCAGCAGCGCGACGAGCGCCCGCGCGGTGGCCGGGTCCGTGCGGCGGCCGATGCGGTCGGCGAGGTCATGGCACCATTCGGCGGCGACGGGGCGCAGGGCGGGGCGGCGCAGGGCGGCGAGGTACAGCTCGTACTCGAGCTCCGCCCCGGGGCGGTCGCCCGCCAGCCACTCGCCCGTCACCGCGGCGAGTTCGCCGGCCAGGTCGGCGTCGGTGTCCTCGAAGGAGCTCCTCTCGGCGAGCACCTGTGCGAAGCCCTCGTTCGCCTGCCGCAGCGCGGCGACCATCAGCTCGTCGAGGGTCCTGAAGTGGTACGTCGTCGAGCCGAGCGGCACGTCCGCCTCGGCCGCCACCGAGCGGTGGCTCAGTCCGGCGATGCCCTTGGCGGCCACGACACGGATCGCCGCGTCGATGATCCTCTGCCGTCGCGCGGGGTCGTAACGCCGGGCCATCAGCGGTCGCCGCACGAAGTCATCAGTGCGCCCCGCCCACGTTCAGCACGATGACCCCGCCGATGATCAGCGCAATTCCGGCGAACTTGGTGAAGCTCAGCCCCTCCCCGAGGAACACGATCCCGATCACCACGATGGCCGCCGTGCCGAGGCCGGACCAGATCGCGTACGCCGTGCCGACGGACACGGTCTTGAGCGTCTGCGCGAGCAGTACGAAGGCGATGATGTAGCCGAGGGCGGTCAGCACGGACGGCCAGAGCTTGCTGAAGCCGTCGCTGTACTTCATGGCGGTCGTGGCGGCCACTTCCGCGGCGATGGCTCCGGTGAGCAGCGCGTATCCCATGCGTACGAGTGTACGCATCGATATGTACGCCCGTACGCAGAACCGGAAAGTCCGTCCCGGACGTGCGCCTGCCGTGACCGCGGTCCCTGTCGGCGCCCCGCGGACCCGGCGGCGACCGGCTGTGCGAATGTGCGCACCGAGCTTCCCTCGTTCGCTCGTTTTCCTTATGGAACAGGGAAGTTACCGCTGGTTACTGTGCGGCACTCCGGACCGCTGTCGCACCCATGGAGACAAACATGAGCACTGGAGTCCCCCCTCGCCGCGCCCGGTGGCTGCGCCCACTGGCGGCGGGAGCGCTCGCCGTGGCCGCGCTGACCGCGACACCCTCGGCCGACGGGGCACCGGCCGCCGCCGACACGGCCCGCACCGAGACACCGGTGTCTTCCGCGTCCCCGGTCAAGGGCATCACGGAGACCCAGGTCTCGCTGCGGATCCCGCTGCCGGCCTCCGTCGGGGCTCACCCGGCGCGCTGCGACCGGCTGTCGTACCTGCGCTACCGCTCCTCCGACGGACCGTCGAGGTCGGCCGACGCCGACCGGATCCTGGTCGCCCAGCCCGGCATCCTGGAGGGCGCGGGCGCCTTCGACAGCGTGGCCCGCAACACGGTGCGGGCGGCGGCGGACAAGGGCGACCACATCGAGTTCTGGGCGCTGGACCGGCGCTCCAACTGCCTGGAGGACAACGCCGGGGTCGCGACGGGCAGCGTGGGGAAGGCGGTCGGCTACTACTACGAGGGCCAGAAGGTGGACGGCCGCGCCTTCGACGGGTTCCTGACGAGCGATCAGGTGGGGTGGCTCGGCGAGGTCGGTCTGGAGCAGACCGTCCGCGACCAGTACGACCTGCTGACCGCCGAACTGCCCGACCAGAAGCTGCGCAAGGAGAAGGTGCTGTGCGGCGGGCACTCGCTCGGCGGGGTGCTCACCGGCGTCTTCTCCACCTGGGACTTCGACGGGAACAGCGCGACGAAGGCGGACGCGGGCTTCAACCAGTGCGCGGGCTACTTCGCCCTGGACACGACGATCGCCGTCAACCTCGACGACCTGAACGGCGGTTCGGGCACCCTCGACGGCGGCCTGCTGCCGAGGGGCATGGTCCCGGAGACGGGCCTCGGCTTCACCGCCGTACAGGCCGGCCTGCGCACCGGCGTCCTGCCCCGCTTCCTCGCGCTGCCCGCGGTGCTCAACCCGGAGATCATGAACGTGCTCGCGATCAGCGGACTGGCCGCGCGCACCGCGCCCGACACGCGGTCCACGCTCCAGGACGCGCTGCCGGAGAACACCAACATCGAGACGACGTCCCGCACGATGTTCTCGAAGAACGCGGCCGTGTTCCTGAGCGGACATCCGACGATCCGCGACTTCCGCCTCACCAACGAGGCGGTCCTGGGCGCCTTCATGGACGACAACTCGGCCCCGTTGTCCTTCATCCAGACCAGCGTGGGCCTCTTCGACGGCGGCCGGATCGCCGACAAGAACTTCCCGGTCTCGAACGACGTCCAGGGCTCGCCCGCCCTCTTCGGTACGGAGTTGAAGGCGATCCCGGACGAACCGGGCGGCCCTCTCTACACCTGGCGCGACTTCGACCGGGTGGGCGCGGCGGACGACCCGGTGCACCGCTCGGCCGACGGCACGCCGTTCACGACGGCCGCCAAGGAGGTGTCGGACATCGGGGAGTTGGCCCGCAGTCTCTCCGAGCAGCCGCTGGACTTCACCGAGGACTACTTCCCGACGAAGCTCATCACGGACATCTCCCTCGTGGAAGACCCGCGGATCGCCCGGCACATGGTGCACTCCACAGGCCCGACCGCCAATCCGGCGATCACCTTCGTCGCGGGTGACGGCATCCTCGCCGACCACGTCCCGGCGGACAAGAACCCCATTGTCCTTCCCGGTTACCAGCACCTGGACGTCCTGACGGCGGCCCCGGTCCAGAACGGCGGAGGCCGCGAACGGATCGCCACGCTCCTGTCGGCCTTCGGAGCGCGTTAGGCCCTGAGAGGAAATCTCCCGGCCGCACGGGAGAATCCGCTTCGGCGCCCGAACTCCCCCTTCGGGCGCCGAAACCGCCTCCTCAGGGCCCTGATCTCTAATCCTTAAGCCTTGAACTATCTTTCCCGGCCGACCCATTCGACGATCGGTTGCAACTGACGCACAATCGTTGCGGCTTCTGGAAGAAACCGCTCTCAGAAACGCTTACTCGAAGCGCACAGGTTCCACTAATGTTCCCCTCGTCGCGCACGCGGATCCCCCGGCCACAGCCGTACCGCGTGCCCGTGACCTCCGCCTCCTTCTTGTGCCACGACCTTGTGCCACGACACATGACCGATCCGCGTCCGCCCTCGGCGACGCTGGGGGAACCGCGCATGCCAGAAAGAAAGACCGGGTCGGCTCCCGACCCGTCGGCCCACCCCCCGAAGGTGTGGGAGACCGGCGAATCCCTGGACGAGTCCCGAATACCCGGAACACGCCGGCTCTGGCTGGCCGGAGCACTCCTCGTGGCGGTCCTCGCCTCCACCGTGACGGCGGTGACCGTGCTGGAGGACGGCAAGGACACGTCGGCGAAGGACCAGAAGCAGAACACCACGTCCGCCGCGGACGAACCGGTCACGCCCCGCGCGCCCGCCGCGACCGCACCGAGCGGGAAGAGCGGCCTGGCCGCCCCGGAGGCCTCCGAGGAGAAGACGGACGGCAAGTCCTCCGCACCCGAGGACAAGCAGCAGGGCGGCGCGAAGCCCGATCCCGTCCCGCGGCCCTCGAAGTCCGCCTCCCCCAAGCCGTCCAACCCGCTGAAGTCCGTCCGGGCGGTCAACTACCCGGACCGCTACTGGCACCTCTCGTACGACTCGGTACGCCTCGACCAGGTGAGCTCCCACAGCTCGTCCCGGACCAGGCAGGAGGCCTCCTTCAAGGTCGTCCCCGGCATCGCCGACTCCAGCTGTGTCTCCTTCTCGCTGGGCGACAAGCGCTACCTGCGCCACCAGAACTTCCGCCTGCGGGCGGACCGGCACGACGGCTCCGAGTACTTCAAGCAGGACGCCACGTTCTGCCCCCGCCCGTCGGTCCACTCCGGAGCAGTCGCGCTGGAGTCGTACAACTTCCGCGGCCGTTTCCTGCGCCACCGCAACTTCGAGCTCCGTCTGGACCCGGCCGAGTACAACCAGCTCTACCTGGCGGACTCGGCGTTCCGGCTGGTCAAGGGACTGAGCTGAGCAGGAGACCGGGCTGAGCGAGCCGCTCACGGTGTCCGCCGACGCGCGGCACCGGCCCCCCGACACGAGCGAGGCCCCCGGCGGACATGCCGGGGGCCTCGCTCGTACAGCCGGGTGTCAGACGTTGAAGCCCAGCGCCCGGAGCTGGTCACGGCCGTCGTCCGTGATCTTGTCCGGGCCCCACGGCGGCATCCACACCCAGTTGATGCGCAGTTCGTTGACGATGCCGTCCGTGGCGGACTTGGCCTGGTCCTCGATGACGTCGGTCAGCGGACAGGCCGCCGACGTCAGGGTCATGTCGATCGTCGCGATGTTCGCGTCGTCGACATGGATGCCGTAGATCAGCCCGAGGTTGACGACGTCGATACCCAACTCGGGGTCGACCACGTCGTACAGGGCCTCTCGGACTTCTTCCTCCGAGGCCGGTTTCATCTCGATGGTCTCGCTCATGCCGTCTTCCTTTCGGCGCCGGCCTCGCCCAGGGCCTGGGCCGTCGCGTCCTTCCAGGCCATCCAGCTCAGCAGCGCGCACTTGACGCGGGCCGGGTACTTGGAGACCCCGGCGAACGCGACCGCGTCCTCCAGGACCTCCTCCATCGCGTCGTCCGGTGTGATGCGGCCCTTGGACTGCATCAGCTCCAGGAAGGTCTCCTGGATCTTCTGCGCGTCGGTGAGCTGCTTGCCGACGAGGAGCTCGTTCAGCACGGAGGCCGAGGCCTGACTGATGGAGCAGCCCTGGCCCTCGTACGAGACGTCGCTGATCGTCGTGCCGTCGTACTTCACGCGCAGGGTGATCTCGTCGCCGCACGTCGGGTTGACGTGGTGCACCTCGGCGTCGCCATCCCGCAAGCCCCGCCCGTGCGGGTGCTTGTAGTGGTCCAGGATGACTTCCTGGTACATCGAATCCAGCTTCACGGTTTCAGCACGCCCCTCAGCCGAAGAAGTTCCGTACGTGCTCCAGACCGTCGACCAGTGCGTCGATCTCGGCCGGCGTGGAGTACAGATAGAACGACGCTCGCGTGGTCGCAGGAATTCCGTAGCGCAGGCAGACGGGGCGGGCGCAGTGGTGTCCCACCCGGACCGCGATGCCCTGCTCGTCGAGGACCTGGCCCACGTCGTGCGGGTGGATGTCACCCAGTGTGAACGAGATCGCCGCGCCGCGGTCCTCGGCCGTCGTCGGGCCGATGATCCGCAGGTCCGGGACCTCCGCGAACCGCTTCACCGCGTACTCGGTGAGCGCGTGCTCGTGGGCGAGGATCTTGTCCATGCCGATCGCGCTCAGGTAGTCGATCGCCGCACCGAGACCGACCGCCTGCGCGATCGGCGGGGTGCCCGCCTCGAACTTGTGCGGGGCGGGAGCGTACGTCGACGAGTGCATCGACACCGTCTCGATCATCTCGCCGCCGCCGAGGAACGGAGGCAGGTCCTCCAGCAGCTCCTGGCGGCCCCAGAGGACGCCGATGCCGGTCGGGCCGCACATCTTGTGGCCGGTGAAGGCCACGAAGTCGGCCTGGAGGGCCTGGACGTCCATCGGCATGTGCGGGGCGGCCTGCGAGGCGTCGATGCAGACCAGCGCGCCGACCTCCTGCGCGCGGCGCACTATCGCCTCGACGGGGTTGACCGTGCCCAGGATGTTCGACACCAGCACGAAGGAGACGATCTTCGTCTTCTCGTTGATGATCTCGTCGATGTTGGACAGGTCGAGACGGCCGTCGTCGGTGAGGCCGAACCACTTCAGTTTCGCGCCCGTGCGCTGCGCCAGCAGCTGCCACGGCACGATGTTGGAGTGGTGCTCCATCTCCGTGATGACGATCTCGGTCTCGTGGTCCACCCGGTAGGGCTCGTCGGCCCAGCCGAGCATGTTGGCCACGAGGTTGAGCGACTCGGAGGCGTTCTTCGTGAAGATCACCTCGTCGCGGCTCGGCGCGTTGATGAACGCGGCGACCTTGTCGCGCGCGCCCTCGTACAGCGCCGTGGCCTCCTCCGCGAGCACATGCACGCCGCGGTGGACGTTGGCGTTGTAGTTCTCGTAGTAGCCGCTGAGTGCGTCCAGCACCTGGCGCGGCTTCTGCGAGGTCGCCGCGTTGTCCAGGTACACGAGCTTCTTACCGTCGTGGACCCGGCGGTCCAGGATGGGGAAGTCCTTACGGATCGCCTCGGTGTCGAGGAGGCCCGGCAACTGCGTCACGCTGATGCGCCACCCTTCGTGTATACCTCGTAGCCCTCGTTCTCCAGCTTGTCGGCGAGTTCGGCGCCGCCGGACTCGACGATCCGGCCGCCGGAGAAGACGTGCACGTGGTCGGGCTTGATGTAGCGCAGGATGCGCGTGTAGTGCGTGATCAGCAGGGTGCCGACCTCACCGGTCTCACGGACGCGGTTGACGCCCTCGGAGACGACGCGCAGGGCATCGACGTCCAGGCCGGAGTCCGTCTCGTCGAGGATCGCGATCTTCGGCTTGAGCAGCTCCAGCTGGAGGATCTCGTGGCGCTTCTTCTCACCGCCGGAGAAGCCCTCGTTCACGTTGCGCTCGGCGAAGGAGGTGTCCATGTTGAGACGCTCCATGGCCTCCTTGACCTCCTTGACCCACAGCCGCAGCTTGGGGGCCTCGCCGCGGATCGCGGTGGCGGAGGTGCGCAGGAAGTTGGAGACCGAGACACCGGGGACCTCGACCGGGTACTGCATCGCCAGGAACAGGCCCGCGCGGGCACGCTCGTCGACGGACATCTCCAGGACGTCCTCACCGTCGAGGGTGACGCTGCCGCTGGTGATCGTGTACTTCGGGTGACCCGCGAGGGAGTAGGCGAGCGTCGACTTGCCGGAGCCGTTCGGGCCCATGATGGCGTGTGTCTCGCCCTGCTTCACGGTGAGGTCGACGCCCTTGAGGATCTCCTTCGTGGCGTTGTCGGCCTCGACGGTGACGTGCAGGTCTCGGATTTCAAGCGTTGCCATGGGTACCTCAGGACTCCTGGGTGAGGGAGGCGTGGACGTCGACGAGGACGCTGCCTCCTTCGATCTTTACGGGATATACGGGGACGGGGCGCGTCGCGGGGAGGCCGGACGGCTTACCGGTTCTGAGGTCGAACGCGGAGCCGTGCAGCCAGCACTCGATCTGACAGTCCTCCACCTCGCCCTCGGAGAGCGAGACGTTCGCGTGCGAGCAGATGTCGTGGATCGCGAACACCTCCCCCTCGGTCTGCACGAGCGAGACCGGCGTGCCGTCGAGCTCCACCCGCTTCGGGGTGTCCTTCTCCAGCTCGCTCAGGTCGCAGGCCCGCAGGAATTGGGCACGGTCGGAGGCAGTCATCAGACCGACGCCTCCAGCTCCTCGTCGATCTTCACGAGAAGGCGCTCCTGGATGTCGTCGACGCCGATCTGCTGGACCAGCTCGGCGAAGAAGCCGCGGACCACCAGGCGACGGGCCTCGTCGGCCGGGATGCCGCGGGCCATCAGGTAGAAGAGCTGCTCGTCGTCGAAGCGGCCGGTCGCCGAGGCGTGGCCCGCGCCGACGATCTCGCCGGTCTCGATCTCGAGGTTCGGCACGGAGTCGACCCGGGCGCCGTCGGTCAGAACCAGGTTCCGGTTCATCTCGTACGTGTCCGTGCCCTCGGCCTTGGCCTCGATGAGGACGTCGCCGATCCACACCGCGTGGGCGCCCTCGCCCTGGAGCGCGCCCTTGTAGACGACGTTCGACTTGCAGTGCGGGGTGTTGTGGTCGACGAGGAGGCGGTGCTCCTGGTGCTGGCCGGCGTCCGTGAAGTACAGGCCGAAGAGCTCGGCCTCGCCGCCGGTGCCGGCGTAGGAGATCCGCGGGTGCAGGCGTACGAGGTCGCCGCCGAAGGTGACCACGAACGACTTGAAGGTGGCGTCGCGGCCGATCAGCGCGTTGTGCTGGGCCACGTGCACGGCCTTGTCGTCCCAGTCCTGGACGGAGACGACGGTCAGCTTGGCACCGTCCCCGAGGAGGTAGTCGACGTTGGCGGCGAGTACGGCGTCACCGGTGTGGTCGATGACGACGACGGCCTCGGCGAAGGCTCCGAGCTCGACGACCTGGTGGGCGTAGGCGACGCCGCCCTCGCCGTGCACGGCGATGCGGATCGGCTCGGTGAGCACGGTCTCCTTGGGGACGGTGATCACGCCGGCCTTCTCGAACGCCGAGTACGCCTGGGCGGCGATGCGGTCCACCGGGGTGCCGGCCCTGCCGAGGCGGGCGTCGTCACGGCCGACGGCCTCGACGATGACGCCCTCGGGCGCCTGGACGTCGACCTTCAGGCCGTCGCTGGCGGCCGCGGTGCCGTCGTGCAGGCCGCGCAGCCGCTCCAGCGGGGTGAACCGCCACTCCTCCTCGCGGCCGTGGGGGACCGGGAAGTCCCCCACGTCGAAGGACGGGGGCGCACTCATGCGCGTGGCGACGGTCGACTCGGCGGCCACCGCGATCTGGCCCGCGGTGGTGGAGCCCACAGGGATGTTTTGCGCCTCAGCCATGGCTGTCGGTCTGCTCTCTTCCTACGTCGGAAATCTAACGACTGCTGGGGGCGGGTCTAGCCGACCGCGCCTTCCATCTGCAGCTCGATCAGCCGGTTGAGCTCCAGGGCGTACTCCATGGGCAGCTCCTTCGCGATGGGCTCGACGAAGCCGCGCACGATCATGGCCATCGCCTCGAACTCGGTCATGCCCCGGCTCATCAGGTAGAAGAGCTGGTCGTCGCTGACCTTGGAGACGGTGGCCTCGTGGCCCATGGACACGTCGTCCTCGCGGACGTCCACGTACGGGTACGTGTCGGAACGGGAGATGGTGTCGACGAGCAGCGCGTCGCACAGCACGTTGGACTTGGAGCCGTGGGCGCCCTCGCCGATCTCGACGAGACCGCGGTAGGACGTACGCCCGCCACCGCGCGCCACGGACTTCGAGACGATGTTGGAGGAGGTGTTCGGCGCCATGTGGACCATCTTGGAGCCGGCGTCCTGGTGCTGGCCCTCACCGGCGAAGGCGATGGACAGGGTCTCGCCCTTGGCGTGCTCGCCCATCAGGTAGACGGCCGGGTACTTCATGGTGACCTTGGAGCCGATGTTGCCGTCGACCCACTCCATGGTCGCGCCCTCGTAGGCCACGGCACGCTTGGTGACCAGGTTGTAGACGTTGTTCGACCAGTTCTGGATGGTCGTGTAGCGGCAGCGGGCGCCCTTCTTCACGATGATCTCGACCACCGCGGAGTGCAGGGAGTCCGACTTGTAGATCGGCGCCGTGCAGCCCTCGACGTAGTGGACGTAGGCGTCCTCGTCGACGATGATCAGCGTCCGCTCGAACTGGCCCATGTTCTCCGTGTTGATACGGAAGTAGGCCTGGAGCGGGATCTCGACGTGCACGCCCTTCGGCACGTAGATGAAGGAGCCGCCGGACCACACCGCGGAGTTCAGCGACGCGAACTTGTTGTCGCCGACCGGGATGACCGTGCCGAAGTACTCCTTGAAGAGCTCCGGGTGCTCCTTCAGCGCCGTGTCGGTGTCCATGAAGATGACACCCTGCGCCTCGAGCTCCTCGTTGATCTGGTGGTAGACGACCTCGGACTCGTACTGGGCCGCGACACCGGCGACGAGGCGCTGCTTCTCCGCCTCGGGGATGCCGAGCTTGTCGTACGTGCTCTTGATGTCCTCGGGCAGGTCCTCCCAGGACTGCGCCTGCTTCTCCGTGGACCGCACGAAGTACTTGATGTTGTCGAAGTCGATGCCGGAGAGGTCGGAGCCCCAGTTCGGCATGGGCTTCTTGTCGAACAGGCGCAGGCCCTTGAGACGGAGCTTGGTCATCCACTCCGGCTCGCTCTTCTTGGCGGAGATGTCCCGGACGACGTCCTCGTTGATACCGCGCTTGGCAGAGGCACCAGCCACGTCGGAGTCGGCCCAGCCGTATTCGTAGTTGCCCAGGCCCTCGAGCTCGGGGTGGGCGGTCTCCTCGATGGGGAGTGTCATGCGGGGTTCCTCCCGGCGGTACGTGCGGATGCGTGATCAGTGGTCTTGGGAAGCGTGGAAATCTTGGGGATGAACGTCGTGCAGACCCCGTCGCCGTGGGCGATGGTGGCCAGCCGCTGGACGTGTGTCCCCAGCAACTGGGAGAAGATCTCGGTCTCCGCCTCGCACAGCTGCGGGAACTGCTCGGCGACATGAGCGACCGGGCAGTGGTGCTGGCAGAGCTGCTCGCCGACCGGTGCGCTGCGCGCCGTAGCAGCGTACCCGTCCGCGCTCAGGGCCTTGGCCAGTGCTTCGGCGCGCTTCTCGGGGGCGACGGACTCGACGGCCTTGCGGTACGCCTCGGCCTGGGCGGCCATCCTGGCGCGGGCGAAGGCGACGAGCGCCCCCTCCCCGCCCTCACGCTCGGCGATCCAACGCAGGGCGTCGGCGGCGAGCTTGTCGTAGGACTGGTCGAAGGCGTCCCGGCCGCAGTCGGTCAGGGCGAACACCTTTGCGGGCCGTCCGCGCGTACGGGCGCCGTAGACCCGCTGCTCGCGGGCCTCCACGACGTCGTCGGAGACGAGGGCGTCAAGGTGGCGGCGGACGGCGGCCTGGGTCAGGCCCAGCCGTCCGGCCAGGTCGGCCACGGTCGACGGGCCGTGGTCCAGGATGGAGCGCGCGACGCGGTTGCGCGTGGAGCGCTCACCGGTCGCGAGTTCCTCCTGAGGGGCCCCCGCGGGGGTCTCCCGAACCTCGCCGACGTATTTCACAACGCCATTGTTGCGTAATTCCTCAGAGACTGACAAGCCGCGTCCGCGCCGGGCGGGGTGCGGTGCATCACTTAGGTAAACCTAATCTGACCTGCGGCAATGATCTTTGATCGATCAATTCGGTGGCGGCGTGCGGGGGTGTCGGCGAGACTGCCGAACCATGCCGACACCCCCTCCGACCGGCCCTCTCGTCACGCGCGCCGGCCTCGCCGCGGACCTGCGCGCACTCGGTGTGCGCCCCGGTGAGACGCTCCTCGCGCACTCGTCGCTCCGTTCCCTCGGCTGGGTCAACGGAGGTGCGGTCGCCGTCGTCCAGGGACTGCTCGACGCACTCGGCCCCGACGGCACGCTCGTGGTTCCCACCCAGTCGGGGGACCTCTCCGACCCGGCCCTGTGGAGCAACCCGGCCGTGCCCGAACAGTGGTGGCCGACGATCCGCGCCACGATGCCCGCGTACGACCCGCTCGTGACGCCCTCACGCGGAGTGGGCGTCGTCCCGGAGACCGTGCGCACCTGGCCCGGCGCCCTGCGCAGCGCGCACCCGCAGACCTCGTTCGCGGCCGTCGGCCCGGGCGCGGCGGCGGTCGTCCGGGACCACGCCCCGGACTGCCGGCTGGGCGAGCGCAGCCCGCTGGCCCGCCTGGAGGAGAGGGGCGCCCGGGTCCTGCTGCTCGGCGCGGGCTACGACTCCTGCACCGGTTTCCACCTCGCCGAGTACCGGATCCCCTCGCCCCGGACGGAGGTGGGGCGGTCCGTGCTCACTCCGCAGGGGCCGCGCTGGGAGGTCGTGACGGAGGTCGCGGTCAGCTCGGAGGAGTTCGACACCCTGGGCGCCGACTTCGAGCGGGACCGGCCGGTCGTGCGCGGCCGGGTGGGCGCCGCCGACGTGCGGCTGTTCCCCCTGGCCGACGCGGTGGCCTACGCGCAGCGGTGGCTCGCGCTGCACCGCTCGCGGGAGGAATGGATCACGGACGACGCGCCCGTCCCGCGCCGCTCGTGACCCGACCCGCCCTCCGGCACCCGCCCGCCCGTCCCTAGACTTGGCGCTCATGCGAAGCGAGGCCGCCCATGCGAAGTGAGCCAGTCGTCCAGGTCAACGGTCTGGTGAAGCGGTACGGCAGGAAGACCGCGGTGGACGGCCTGGACCTGGTGGCCCGGGCGGGCGTCACCGCCGTGCTCGGCCCCAACGGCGCGGGCAAGACGACCACCGTGGAAAGCTGTGAGGGATACCGCAGGCCGGACTCCGGAACCGTCCGTGTGCTCGGCCTCGACCCGGTGCGCGAGGCCTCCGCCCTGCGGCCCCGCGTCGGCGTGATGCTCCAGTCCGGCGGCGTCTACTCCGGCGCCCGCGCCGACGAGATGCTCCGGCACGTGGCCGAACTGCACGCGCATCCGCTGGACGTGGACGCGCTGATCGAGCGCCTGGGCCTCGGCAGCTGCGGCCGGACGACGTACCGCCGGCTCTCGGGGGGCCAGCAGCAGCGCCTCGCGCTCGCCATGGCCGTCGTCGGCCGCCCCGAGCTGGTCTTCCTGGACGAGCCGACCGCGGGCCTCGACCCGCAGGCACGCCGGGCCACCTGGGAACTCGTACGCGATCTGCGCGCCGACGGTGTCTCGGTGATCCTGACCACGCACCACATGGACGAGGCCGAGCAGCTCGCCGACGACGTGGCGATCGTCGACGCGGGCCGGGTCATCGCCCAGGGCTCCCCCGAGGAGCTGTGCCGCGGCGGCGCCGAGAACACCCTCCGCTTCAGCGGTCGCCCCGGCCTCGACGTGACCTCCCTCCTCAAGGCCCTCCCGGCGGACTGCACGGCGGCCGAGCCGGCCCCGGGCACGTACCTGGTGGGCGGCAAGATCGACCCGCAGCTCCTCGCGACCGTCACGACCTGGTGCGCCCAGCACGGGGTGATGCCGGAGAAGATCTCCGTGGAGCGGCACACCCTGGAGGACGTCTTCTTGGAGCTCACCGGTAAGGAGCTGCGCGGATGAGCGCGGAAACGGACGCCCGGGCCACGGGCGGCGGCACGTACGCGCCGAGGCCGGGAGCGGCCCCGCTGCCCCGGATGATCGCGGCGCAGGCGGCGCTCGAGACGAGGATGCTGCTGCGCAACGGCGAGCAGCTGCTCCTGACCGTGATCATCCCGACGCTGCTGCTCGTGCTGTTCAGCGCGGTGGACGTCGTCGACACGGGCGAGGGCGAGGCCGTCGACTTCCTGGCGCCGGGCATTCTCGCGCTCGCCGTGATGTCGACCGCGTTCACCGGCCAGGCGATCGCGACGGGCTTCGAGCGGCGGTACGGCGTGCTGAAGCGGCTCGCCGTCTCGCCCCTGCCCCGCTGGGGCCTGATGACGGCCAAGACGCTGTCCGTGCTGGTCACGGAGGTGCTCCAGGTGATCCTCGTGACGGTCATCGCCCTGACGCTCGGCTGGTCGCCGGAGGGCAACCCCTTCGCCGTACTGCTGCTCCTCGTCGTCGGCACCGCCGCCTTCTCCGGTCTCGGTCTCCTCATGGCGGGCACGCTGAAGGCGGAGGCCACGCTGGCCGCCGCGAACCTGGTCTTCCTGCTGCTGCTCGTGGGCGGCGGGGTGATCGTCCCGCTGGACAAGTTCCCGGCGGCGGCGCAGGACGTCCTCGGCCTGCTGCCGATCACGGCGCTCTCGGACGGTCTGCGGGACGTGCTGCAGCACGGGGCCGGAATGCCCTGGGCGGACCTCGGGATCCTCTCCGTGTGGGCCGTGGTGGGCCTCGCGGCCGCCGGCAGGTTCTTCCGCTGGGAGTGACGGCACGGTGGCGGAGGGTGGCAGGGTGGGGGCTCGTGAACGCGTGCACAAGCAGCCCCCTACGATGGATCCCGTGCCAAACGTGACCCGAGCGGACGCCGCTCAAGCCGTGCGCAACCCGCTCGCCTTCATCGCCGGGCGCTGGACCCCCTCACCACGGACGGTCCGGCGCGCCGCGCTCGCCGCGCTCGTCATGGCGGTGCTGATCGTGGTCACCGGTGGTGCCGTCCGGCTGACCGGCTCGGGCCTCGGCTGCCCGACCTGGCCGAAGTGCACCGACGACTCGCTGACCACCACGAGCGAGATGGGCGTGCACGGCGTCATCGAGTTCGGCAACCGCATGCTGACGTACGTCCTGTGTGCCGCGGTCGGCTGGGCGATCATCGCCGCCCGCTCGCAGAAGCCGTACCGGCGCAGCCTCACCCGGCTCGGCTGGACGCAGTTCTGGGTCGTCATGGGCAACGCCGTCCTCGGTGGTGTCGTCGTCCTCGTCGGCCTCAACCCGTACACGGTCGCCGCCCACTTCCTCCTCTCCACCGCCCTGATCGCCGTCGCCACGGTGATGTGGCAGCGCACCCGGGAGGGTGACGACGCGCCGCGTCCGCTGGTGGGCAGGCCGGTGCTGCAGATGGCGTGGATCCTGGTCGCCACCACCGTGCTGCTGATCGCGGTGGGCACGGTCGTGACCGGCGCCGGCCCGCACGCCGGTGACTCCAGCGAGGTCGAGCGCATCCCGCTGAACTGGGAGAACGTCACCAAACTGCACGCCGTCCTGGCCTGGATCGTGGTGACGCTGGTCTTCGCCCTGTGGTTCGTGCTGAAGGCCGTCGACGCGCCCCCGGCTCCCCTGCACCGCACCCGTGATCTCTTCCTGGTGCTCCTCGCGCAGGGGGCGATCGGCTACGTCCAGTACTTCACCGACCTGCCGGAGGTCCTGGTCGGCCTTCACATGTTCGGCTCCTGCCTGGTGTGGATCGCCACGCTCCGAGTGCTCCTGGCGCTGCGGGAGCGGCCCGAGGTCGTGGCGGAGCTGCCGGGCCAGTCGACGCGGTCGGCGCTCAGCCGCACCTGAGCGGACGTCCGGCGCGCCCGCGCGCGCCTGACCGACCCGCCCACGCGTCACGTGTACGCGGCCACCAGACGGTCGATCGCCGGTCCCAGGTAGTCACGGGTGAGCTGCCCCCTGCGGGCGGCCCACTCCCGGCCCGTGGCTCCAGGCTCCTCGTACCGCCGTCTCCTGACGTCCTCGACCACCTCGACGGGTGCGCCGAGGCCGGGCAGCAGGCCGAGGGCCTCCCGCTTGGTGATCAGCCGCCCCTCCCTCAGCGTGACCGCGGCACGGGCGTGGGTGACCAGGCCCGCGTCCACCCAGACGTCCTGCGTCCAGTCGGCGGGCCGGTCGAGCTGCGGTCGCCAGAAGTCCCGCTGGTCCCGCGCGACGAACTCGGCGAGTTCGTCGTCCGTCACGGGCGGCAGCAGCTGCTCGGGCGGCTCCCCGGACAGGACCAGCCCGAAGGTGTGCAGTTCGCGCCGGGTCACCGGCGTGACCGTCCGTTTGAAGAGCTGCTGGTGCGCCCACGTGAGGTGCCGCCGCTCCGCGCCCGCCGTCGTCGCGGGCGTCAGATAGGTGCAGTGCAGTTTGGCGACGAGCGGTTCGCCGCGCAGGCGGGCGTGCAGCAGGGCCACCCGCCAGACCGTCCTCGCCGTGATCGTCCCGTCGAGGACCACGATCAGGTCCAGGTCGCTGCGGCCCTCCTGGTAGTCGCCCCCGCCGAGCGAGCCGTGCGCCCACGCGGCGACGGGGGTGAGTCCGCGCAGTTCCGTGAGGAAGCGGTCGAGGAGCCGGTCGGTCGCGTCGCTGCGAGTCATGCACCCAGTCTGTGCAGTTCACTCCACCCCGTACACCCGCCGTGCGTTTCCCGCCGCGATCAGTCCCGCCACCCGCTGCGCGTCGGCCAGCGACCAGGCGCCCTCCGCCACCCAGGTGCCGAGCACCCGTGCGAGCGCCTCCCGGAAGAGCCGGGCTCCGACCACATGGAGCTCGGGCAGCCCGTGGGCTCCGCTGGAGAAGAGGAGCTTGCCGAAGGGGGCGAGCTCCAGGATCTCCGAGAGGACGGCCGCCGCCCGCGCCCCGGTCCGCACGAGCGCCGCGCCCAGGTCGGCGTACACGTGCGGGAAGACCCCGGCGAGGTGCGCCGCGTGCCGGTGGTACGGGTAGCCGTGCAGCAGCACCAGGTCGGTGCCGAGGCCGGCCGTGGCGCGGGCGAAGTCGGTGAGCAGGACGGGATCGGTGCGGTCGATCCGCATACCCGGTTCGCCGAGACCGGCGTGCAGCTGGAGGGGCAGGCCCGAGGCGACCGCGATCCACAGCAGGTGCCGGAGCAGGACCGGATCGCTCAGTGCGCCGCCCACCCGGCGGCCCGCCAGCCACCGCCCCGCCGCGCCCCGCACCTCTCCGGGACCGGGCGGTTCGGGCGCGAGTGCCAGTCCGTGCCGTACGCCCGCCACCGACGTGAAGGCCACGGCGTGCACGGCCGCGCCGTGCACCGACTCGGCGAGGTTCGCGAGAAAGGACTCGACGGTGCCGGAGGTGTCGGCGACCTGTTCGGCGAGGAGTTCGAGACGGACGATCTCGTGGGCGTCGGCCGCCCCGGTGGAGGCCATCTCGCCGGGGCCGGTGAGGTCGCCCGGCAGCCCCGTGTCGACCAGGTAGGTCGTGATGCCGCTCCCCCGCAGCAGCTTGCGCCCCGCCTCCAGGACGCCGAGCTCCCGGCGTCGCGCCAGGTAGCGGGCGGGCGGGCAGTGCGGCTCCAGCCCCAGCAGCGGGGGGCACCAGCGGCGTACGGCGAACCCGGTCTGCGTGTCGAAGAAGGTGGTGCCGGCCGCGGGCGGCCCCTCGCCCCTGGCCAGGTGGGCCTCGAAGGTGCCGAGGCCCAGCTCCGTCCGCAGCACGCCGTGGCAGTACTGGTCCACCAGCGACGGTGTTTCGATCATCCGGACTCCCCCCGCGTATGGGCCCTGCCATTACGGGGCCTAACGGGCGAGACGGGGGTCAGGTGTTGGCCTGGGGACCGCGGGTCGGTCGTGGCCGGCCGTGCCCGTGCGGCGGAGCCGCGGACATCGCGGCCCTGGGCTTCGAGCGGGGCCGCGGCGGCCGGGACCTGGTTCAGGCGTTGCCGGGGCCGCCCACCTGGATGCCCGCCATGCGGGTCCACTCGTACGGTCCGGTCCTGACCTTGTTCGCGAACTCACCGTCGAAGTCGTCGTGGACGGTGATGCCGGATTCCTTCACGGCCTGTTCGGCGACGGCGTAGCTGGGGGCCACGAGATCGCCCCAGTCGCCGTCCTCACCCACGAGGACGATCCGGGCGCCCTTCTGCCCGAGGTACGCGATCTGGCCCTCGGCGCCGCCGTGGGCCTGCGCGAAGGAGGAGATCTGCTTGGCGAGCTTCGCCGTGCGGCGCTCGGCCCTGGCGTCCCGCTCGGGGCCCGCGCCCTCGTCAACCTGCTGGATGTCTGCCATACCAGGATGCTACCGACGGGTAGATCGGCTGGCGACGGCCGGGCTCAGTGGTCTTCCCCACGCGCCCGGGCCGTGCGGTGGGAGGTCAGCGCAGGAAGGGGTCCACGGCCACCGCCACGAACAGCAGCGACACGTAGGTGATGGACCAGTGGAAGAGCCGCATCTCCTTCAGCTTGGCGCCGACGGCGCCGTTCCTGGCCCGGGACTGCAGGCCGTGCGCCTCCCAGAGCCAGAAGCCTCCGGTCACCAGGGCGACGGCGGTGTAGAACCAGCCCGTGTAGCCGAGCGGCTGCAGCAGCAGGGAGACGGCGACCATGGCCCAGCTGTAGAGGACGATCTGCCGTGCGACGACCCGGTTGGAGGCGATGACCGGGAGCATCGGCACGCCCACGCGCGCGTAGTCCTCCCGCACCTTCATGGAGAGCGGCCAGTAGTGCGGCGGCGTCCAGAAGAACATGACGAGGAAGAGGATGACCGGGGCCCACGACATGGAGTTCGTGACGGCGGACCAGCCGATGAGGACGGGCAGACAGCCCGCGATGCCGCCCCACACGATGTTCTGCGACGTACGCCGCTTGAGGATCATCGTGTAGACGACGACGTAGAAGAGCAGGGCCCCGAGCGACAGCCAGGCGGACAGCCAGTTGACGGTCAGACCGAACAGAAGGGTGGAGACCACGGCGAGCGTGACGCCGAAGGCGAGGCACTCGCGCGGGCTGACCATCCCGGTGACCAGCGGCCGCTGCGACGTGCGCTCCATGAGCGCGTCGATGTCACGGTCGATGTACATGTTCAGGGCGTTGGCGCCCCCGGCGGAGAGGTAGCCGCCGAGGCAGGTGAGGAGCACCAGCTTCAGATCGGGCACTCCCTGCTGCGCCAGGAACATCACCGGAACGGTGGTGATCAGCAGCAGTTCGATGATCCGCGGCTTGGTGAGAGCGACGAACGCCTTGACCCGAGCCCCGAACGGCCGGTGGTTCGTACCCTGGCTCGTCCCACCGAGCACTCCCGCTGGACGGGATTCAACGGCCGTCACGCACACCCCTGACAGAGACATCCCAGCGAGCCCCGGGTGTGAACTCCCGGTAAAGGCTCGCGCGTACCACGCCACTGTAGACGTTGCCCAGACCCCGGCTCTCGCGGGGGTCGCCTCGTGTTGGAAGGGTCCCGCGAAGGACTGATCGGCTTCTGATTGAGCAGTCGGTTCCATGGTTCCGTATTCACTTGCCGAATACGGAACGCGCCGGTCGGGAGGCGGAAGAGGGAGAGTCCCGGCAGTCTGGAATGACTCGAAAAAATGCGCGTTCCTACGGGGGTAGGCTCGACAGCGAGCCGGTGGGCGCCACGTGCACCGGCATTCGACATGTGGAACATGTGGAGAGGAGCCCTGACCCAGGGTGAGCACCAAGCCGACCACAACAGACCTCGAGTGGACCGAATTGGACCAGCGGGCCGTCGACACCGCCCGCATCCTGGCCGCCGACGCCGTACAGAAGGTCGGCAACGGCCATCCGGGTACGGCGATGAGTCTGGCACCCGCCGCGTACACCCTCTTCCAGAAGGTGATGCGGCACGACCCGGCGGACCCCGACTGGACCGGCCGCGACCGCTTCGTGCTGTCCGCGGGCCATTCGTCCCTGACCCTCTACACCCAGCTGTACCTGGCCGGCTTCGGCCTGGAGCTGGACGACCTGAAGTCCTTCAGGACGTGGGGGTCGCGCACCCCCGGGCACCCCGAGTACGGGCACACCCCCGGCGTGGAGACGACGACCGGGCCGCTGGGCCAGGGTGTCGCCAACGCGGTGGGCATGGCGATGGCCGCCCGCTACGAGCGCGGCCTGTTCGACCCGGAGGCGGCCCCCGGCACCTCCCCGTTCGACCACTTCGTCTTCGCGATCGCCGGTGACGGCTGCCTCCAGGAGGGCATCTCCGGCGAGGCGTCCTCGATGGCGGGCCACCAGAAGCTCGGCAACCTGGTCCTGCTGTGGGACGACAACCACATCTCGATCGAGGGCGACACCGAGACCGCCGTCTCCGAGGACACGGAGAAGCGGTACGAGGCCTACGGCTGGCACGTCCAGCGCGTGGAGCCGCAGGAGAACGGCGACCTCGACCCGGCAGCCCTGTACGCGGCGATCGAGGCCGCGAAGGCGGTCACGGACAGGCCGTCGTTCATCGCGATGCGCTCGATCATCGCCTGGCCCGCCCCGAACGCCCAGAACACCGAGGCCGCGCACGGCTCGGCGCTCGGCGACGACGAGGTCGCGGCCACCAAGCGTGTCCTCGGCTTCGACCCGGAGCAGACCTTCGAGGTCGCCGACGAGGTGCTGGCGCACGCGCGCCGGGCGCTCGACCGCGGCCGCGAGGCCAGGGCCGAGTGGGAGAAGAGCTTCGCCGCCTGGCGGACCGCCAACGCGGAGCGCGCAGCGGAGTTCGACCGCATCGCCGCGACCGAGCTGCCCGCCGGCTGGGAGGAGAAGCTCCCGGTCTTCGAGACGGGCAAGGGCGTCGCCACGCGTGCCGCGTCCGGCAAGGTCCTCCAGGCTCTCGGCGCGGTCATCCCCGAGCTATGGGGCGGTTCGGCCGACCTCGCGGGCTCGAACAACACGACGATCGACAAGACGTCGTCGTTCCTGCCGGCGGACAACCCGCTGCCGGAGGCGGACCCGTACGGCCGCACGATCCACTTCGGTATCCGCGAGCACTCCATGGCCGCGGAGATGAACGGCATCGCGCTGCACGGCAACACCCGCATCTACGGCGGCACCTTCCTGGTGTTCTCCGACTACATGCGCAACGCCGTACGTCTGTCCGCGCTGATGCACCTGCCGGTGACGTACGTGTGGACGCACGACTCGGTCGGACTCGGCGAGGACGGCCCGACGCACCAGCCGGTCGAACACCTCGCCTCCCTGCGCGCCATCCCGGGCCTCAACGTCGTCCGTCCGGCGGACGCCAACGAGACCGCGATCGCCTGGCGCGAGATCCTCAGGCGCTACACCAAGGTCTTCGGCAAGGGCGCTCCGCACGGTCTCGCGCTGACCCGTCAGGGCGTACCCACGTACGAGGCCAACGAGGATGCGGCGAAGGGCGGTTACGTGCTCTTCGAGGCGTCCACCGGGACGCCGGAGGTCGTGCTCATCGCGACCGGCTCCGAGGTGCACGTGGCCGTCGAGGCGCGCGAGCAGCTGGAGGCCGCGGGCACGCCGACACGGGTGGTCTCCATGCCGTCCGTGGAGTGGTTCGACGAGCAGGACCAGGGGTACCGGGACTCGGTGATTCCCCCGTCCGTGAAGGCGCGTGTCGCGGTCGAGGCCGGTATCGGTCTGACCTGGCACCGCTTCGTCGGGGATGCGGGCCGCATCGTTTCCCTGGAGCACTTCGGTGCTTCGGCCGACGGCAAGGTCCTCTTCGAGGAGTTCGGTTTCACTGCCGAGAACGTCGCGAACGCCGCCCGGGAATCGATCGCCGCAGCCCAGCGCTGACGCCGACATACGACACGTAGGAGATGCATTTTCCATGACAGACGCACTGAAGCGCCTCTCCGAGGAAGGCGTCGCGATCTGGCTGGACGACCTGTCGCGCAAGCGGATCACGTCCGGCAACCTCGCCGAACTGATCGACCAGCAGCACGTCGTGGGCGTCACCACCAACCCGTCGATCTTCCAGAAGGCGATCTCGCAGGGCGACGGCTACGACCAGCAGCTGTCGGACCTCGCCGCCCGCAAGGTCACCGTCGAAGAGGCCATCCGCATGATCACGACGGCGGACGTCCGTGACGCCGCCGACATCCTGCGCCCGGTCTTCGACGCGACGCAGGGCCAGGACGGCCGGGTCTCGATCGAGGTCGACCCGCGCCTGGCGCACAACACCAAGTCGACCGTCGCCGAGGCCAAGCAGCTCGCCTGGCTCGTCGACCGGCCGAACACGCTCATCAAGATCCCGGCGACCATGGCGGGTCTGCCCGCGATCACCGAGACGATCGCCCGGGGCATCAGCGTGAACGTCACGCTGATCTTCTCCCTGGAGCGCTACCGCCTGGTCATGGACGCGTACCTCGCGGGCCTGGAGAAGGCCAAGGCCGCGGGCATCGACCTGTCCGGCATCCACTCGGTGGCGTCCTTCTTCGTGTCCCGCGTGGACACGGAGATCGACAAGCGGCTCGACGCCCTCGGCACGGCCGAGGCCAAGGCCGCCCGCGGCAAGGTCGGTCTCGCCAACGCGCGGCTCGCCTACGAGGCGTACGAGGAGGTCTTCTCCTCGGACCGCTGGGCCGCCCTGGACAAGGCGCAGGCCAACAAGCAGCGTCCGCTGTGGGCCTCGACCGGCGTCAAGGACCCGGCCTACAAGGACACCCTGTACGTCGACGACCTGGTCGCGCCGAACACGGTGAACACCATGCCGGAGGCGACCCTGTTCGCCGCCGAGGACCACGGCAAGATCACCGGCAACACCGTCGCCGGTACGTACGAGCAGGCGCGCGCCGAGATCGACGCCGTCGAGAAGCTCGGCATCTCGTACGACGAAGTGGTCCAGCTCCTGGAGGACGAGGGCGTCGAGAAGTTCGAGGGCGCCTGGAACGACCTGCTCAAGTCGACCGAGGCGGAGCTCCAGCGCCTCGCCCCCTCGGAGGGCTGAAATCTTGTCAAGCAGCAATCCGCTGCGTGACCCGGCGGACCGACGGCTCCCGCGTATCGCGGGGCCGTCGGGCCTCGTCATCTTCGGGGTCACGGGCGATTTGTCCCGTAAAAAGCTCATGCCTGCTGTTTATGACCTTGCCAACCGCGGCCTGCTGCCGCCGGGCTTCTCCCTCGTGGGCTTCGCCCGCCGCGAGTGGGCGCACGAGGACTTCGCCCAGGAGGTCCACGACGCCGTCAAGGAGCACGCCCGCACCCCCTTCCGTGAGGAGGTCTGGCAGCAGCTCATCCAGGGGATGCGCTTCGTCCAGGGCACCTTCGACGACGACGACGCCTTCGAGCGGCTGCGCGAGACGATCGGGGAGCTGGACAAGGCACAGGGCACGGGCGGCAACTTCGCCTTCTACCTCTCGGTGCCGCCGTCCGCGTTCCCGGTGGTCATCCAGCAGCTGAAGAAGCACGGTCTGGCCGACCAGACGGGCGGTTCCTGGCGGCGCGCCGTCATCGAGAAGCCCTTCGGCCACGACCTCAGGTCGGCGGAGGACCTCAACACGACCGTCGAGGACGTCTTCGCCCCGGACCAGGTCTTCCGTATCGACCACTACCTGGGCAAGGAGACGGTCCAGAACATCCTGGCGCTGCGCTTCGCGAACCAGATGTTCGAGCCGATCTGGAACCGGTCGTACGTCGACCACGTACAGATCACGATGGCCGAGGACATCGGCATCGGCGGCCGGGCCGGATACTACGACGGCATCGGCGCCGCCCGTGACGTCATCCAGAACCACCTGCTCCAGCTTATGGCCCTCACGGCCATGGAGGAGCCGGCCTCCTTCGACGCGGACGCGCTCGCCGCCGAGAAGACCAAGGTGCTCGGCGCGGTGAAGCTGCCCCGGGACCTGGGCGAGAGCACGGTCCGCGGGCAGTACGCCGAGGGCTGGCAGGGCGGCGAGAAGGCCGTCGGCTACCTCCAGGAAGACGGCATCGACGCGAAGTCGAAGACCGACACGTACGCGGCGATCAAGGTGGAGGTCGACAACCGCCGCTGGGCGGGCGTCCCCTTCTACCTCCGTACCGGCAAGCGCCTCGGCCGCCGCGTCACGGAGATCGCCGTCGTCTTCCAGCGTGCCCCGCACTCCCCCTTCGACCACACGGCGACGGAGGAGCTGGGCCAGAACGCGATCGTCATCCGCGTCCAGCCCGACGAGGGCATCACCGTCCGCTTCGGCTCCAAGGTGCCCGGCACCTCCATGGAGATCCGGGACGTCTCGATGGACTTCGCGTACGGCGAGTCCTTCACGGAGTCCAGCCCCGAGGCGTACGAGCGGCTGATCCTCGACGTGCTGCTGGGCGACTCGAACCTCTTCCCACGCACCGAGGAGGTCGAGCTGTCCTGGAAGATCCTCGACCCGATCGAGGAGTACTGGGACAAGCACGGCAAGCCCGCGCAGTACCCGTCGGGCACGTGGGGGCCCGTCGAGGCCGACGAAATGCTCGAGCGAGACGGACGGAGCTGGCGTCGGCCATGAAGATAGATCTCACGGACACCACGGCCAGCAAGATCAACAAGGCGCTCGTGAAGGGCCGCCGGGCCATCGGCACCCCCGCCGTCGGCATGGTCCTCACCCTCGTCATCGTCACCGACGAGGAGAACGCCTACGACGCCCTGAAGGCCGCCAACGACGCCTCGCGCGAGCACCCCTCGCGCACCCTCGTCGTCATCAAGCGCGTCTCGCGCTCACCCCGCGACCGCACGAAGTCCCGTCTGGACGCCGAGGTGCGGGTCGGCGCGGACGCGGGCACCGGCGAGACCGTCGTCCTGAGGCTGTACGGCGAGGTGTCCGACCACGCCCAGTCCGTCGTCCTGCCGCTGCTGCTGCCGGACGCGCCGGTGGTGGTCTGGTGGTCGGTGGACGCCCCCCGCGACGCGGCGGGCGACCCGCTGGGCGCCCTGGGCCAGCGCAGGGTCACCGACAGCTACGCGGCGGAGAAGCCCGTCGAGGAGCTGCGGGCCCGCGCCGAGAGCTACGCGCCGGGTGACACCGACCTGGCGTGGGCCCGGATCACCCCGTGGCGCTCGATGCTGGCCGCCGCCCTCGACCAGGTCGACTGCGAGGTCGTCTCCGTCGAGGTGGCGGGCGAGGAGGCCAACCCGAGCGTCGAACTGCTCGCCATGTGGCTCGCCGACCGCCTTCACGTGCATGTCCGGCGCGCCGTCTCCGCCGGTCCCGGCCTGACCCAGGTGCGGCTGGAGACGACCGGCGGGCCCATCACGCTGCACCGGTCGGACGGGGCGATGGCCACGCTGGCCCTGCCGGGCCAGCCGGACCGTGCCGTGGCGCTCAAGCGCCGCGAGACGTCCGAGCTGCTCGCGGAGGAGCTGCGCAGGCTCGACCCGGACGACACGTACGCGTCCGCGCTGCGGTTCGGGGTGGACCGGCTCGGCGGGATCCAGTCGGTCTCGCAGCGGCCCGAGGCGTCCACGTGGACGCCGGGGTCCCTTCCGGTCCGGCCGGTCCAGGACCCCCCGGCCCCGGACCGGTCGCCGGCTCCGGCGCTGCCGCCCGCCTCCCCGGCGGGCGACGGCGACTCCACGCGTCCGACACCGGCCCAGATGCCCCCGGTCAAGAAGGCGGACCCGCAGTGAGCACTCCTCAGCTGGTCGTCCACCGTGACAAGGAGCTGATGGCCCAGGCGGCCGCGGCCCGGCTGATCACGAAGATCGTGGACGCGCAGGCCTCGCGGGGGCAGGCCTCGGTCGTGCTGACCGGTGGCCGCAACGGCAACGGCCTGCTGGCCGCGCTCGCGGCCGCGCCCGCCCGGGACGCCGTCGACTGGGGCCGTCTCGACCTGTGGTGGGGTGACGAGCGGTTCCTGCCCGAGGGCGATCCCGAGCGCAATGTCACCCAGGCCCGTGAGGCGCTCCTCGACTCGGTGCCGCTGGATCCCGAGCGCGTGCATGCCATGCCCGCGTCGGACGGCCCGTACGGCAAGGACGCGGACGCCGCGGCGGAGGCCTACGCGGCCGAGCTCGCGAAGGCCGCCGGGCCGGACAACCACGGCCCTGTCCCGTCCTTCGACGTGCTGATGCTGGGCGTCGGCCCGGACACGCATGTGGCGTCGCTCTTCCCGGAGCTGCCCGCGGTCCGCGAGACGGAGCGGACCGTCGTGGGTGTGCACGGTGCTCCGAAGCCGCCGCCGACCCGGATCACCCTCACGCTGCCCGCGATCCGGGCGGCGCGTGAGGTGTGGCTGCTCGCGGCGGGCGAGGACAAGGCGCAGGCCGCGGCCATCGCGTTGTCCGGTGCGGGGGAGATCCAGGCACCGGCGGCCGGCGCGCACGGCCGCGCCCGCACGCTCTGGCTCCTGGACGCGGCGGCGGCGTCCCGACTCCCACGGGCGCTGTATCCGCCGTCGTCCCCCTGACGGTCCGGTGGGGTGGCGGAGGCTCTTTCGCCCCCGCCACCCCTGCCCGATTCCGTCACTGACTCAGGGTGCTCCGCCCCCGAACCCCCGGTGCGCAGTTCCCCGCGCCTCTGAAAAGGGGCGCGGGGAACTGCGCGACCAGCCCTCACCGGACCCGCATCCCACCGACGGCTATTTCACCGACCCCGCCATGACCCCCTGCACGAAGTGGCGCTGGAAGGCGAAGAAGACCACCACCGGCACCACGAGCGACAGGAACGCCCCGGGCGCCAGCACATCGATGTTGCTCCCGAACTGCCGTATCTGCGACTGGAGTTGGACCGTCAGCGGCTGCGCCGAACTGTCGGCGAACAGCAGCGCGACCAGCATGTCGTTCCAGACCCACAGGAACTGGAAGATGGCGAGGCTGGCGATGGCCGGGCGGCCGACCGGCAGCACGAGCCGGGTGAAGATCCGCCACTCCCCGCCACCGTCCATCCGCGCGGCCTCCAGCATCTCCTTCGGCATCTCCGCGAAGTAGTTGCGCAGCAGGAAGATCGCGAACGGCAGCCCGTACGACACGTGGAACAGGACGACCCCGGGGATCGTGCCGAACAGCCCCAGTTGCCCGAAGAGTTTGGCCACCGGCAGCAGGCCGATCTGTACGGGTACCACCAACAGGGCGACCACCAGCAGGAAGAGGGGGTCCCGCCCGGGGAAGTCCAGCCAGGCGAAGGCGTATCCGGCGAGCGCGGCGAGGACGACGACGAGAACCGTGGTCGGCACCGAGATCAGCACGGTGTTCCAGAATGCCTGTGTCATTCCCGCGTTGCCCAGCAGCGCCGAGTAGTTGTCGAAGGACAACTGGCTGGGGCTGGTGAGCGACGTCCACCAGCCGCCCGTCGCGGTGTCCTCGGCGGACCGCAGCGACGACAGGAAGAGCCCGGCGAGCGGGGTGAGCCAGATGAGGCCGACCAGCACCAGGAACGCCTGCACCAGGCTGCTGCCGAGCCCCCGCCTGAGCGCGTTCATCGTTGACTCCCTCGGAAGCGGCGGACGTTGAAGACCATGGCGGGGACCACGAGGAGCAGGAGCAGTACCCCGAGCGCGCTGCCGAGGCCCTGGTTGTTGCCGCCGCCGAAGGACACCAGCCACATCTGGGTGGCGAGCACGGTGGCGTCCTCCTGGACCGGTCCCGGCGCGATGATGTAGACGAGGTCGAAGACCTTCATCACGTTGATCACGAGGGTCACGAAGACCACGGTGAGCACGGGCGCGAGCAACGGCACGGTGATGCGGCGGAAGATCTGCCACTCGTTCGCGCCGTCCATCCTGGCCGCCTCCAGCGCGTCACGCGGCAGCGCGGCGAGCCCGGCCCCGATCAGCACCATGGCGAAGCCGGTCCAGATCCACAGGTAGGCGCCGATGATGGCGGGTGTGACGAGCGCGGGTCCAAGCCACGAGATGCCCTCGTAGGGCGGGGCGAAGTTCGAGGCGGGCAGCCGCACGGTGTACGAGCCCGGTCCGAGGTCCTGGAAGCGGAAGGAACCGTCGGCCGCCGTGGCGGCGCTCGCGACGGTCCTCCCGTCCCGTACCGCCTCGACCTTCATCTGCGGCAGGCCGCTCTCGGTCCTGTCGACCCTGCCCTGCTCCCCTCCCCCGCCGCGGGTGAAGTCCAGGTAGACGACGCCGCGCAGCTCGTCGGCCGACGCCTTGCGGGCCGCCGCCGACTGCGCGGGGCGCGCGCCCGCCGGCAGGTCCTCGGCACGTACGCCGACCAGGCCGAGCCCGACGGTGTCGCCGGGGGACGCCGCGGCCGTCGTGCGGTACGAGCCGTCGGCGCCCCTGGTCAGGCCCTGGCCTTCACGGGCCCGGGCGTTCGGGTACGACGACGCGTCCTGGAAAGCGTCGTGCACGGAGACGACGGCGGCGTTCAGGACGCCCTTCTCGGGATCCTCGTCGTACGCGAGCCGGAAGATGATGCCCGCGGCGAGGAAGGAGACGGCCATGGGCATGAACAGCAGGAGCTTGAACGCCGTTGCCCAGCGCACCTTCTCGACCAGTACGGCGAGGACGAGACCGAGCCCGGTGAGCAGGGTGGGCGCGACGACGACCCAGACGGCCGTGTTGCGGACGGCCGTCAGCGTGGCGGGGTCGCGGAACATCTCGGTGTAGTTGTCGCCGCCGACGAACCGGTCGCCGGACGCGTCGAAGAAGCTGCGGCCCACCGAGAACAGCACGGGGTAGACGACGAGCGCGCCGAGCAGCAGCAGGGTGGGGAAGACGAACGCGAGGGCGACGACCCGGGCGCGGCGGCGGGCGCGGCGCCTCGGGTCGTGGCCGGCCGGCGCGAGGGGCGGGTGGCCCGCCTCTTTCAGCAGGGTGGCGGTCACGGCGATCAGCCCTTGTACGCCTTGGCCGCCGCCTTCTCCAGCGCGGCCGCGGTCCCCTTCGGGTCGGACGGGTCGCGCAGGAAGTCCTGGAGGAGCTTCCACTCGCCGGCACCCTTGGTGCCGCCGAACGCGGCCGGGGCCTGGTCCGACATGTCGAAGCGGACCGAATCCCCGGCTTCCACAAGGGACTTGGCGGTCTCACGGGTGGTGTCGTCGCCGTACGAGGCGAGGTCGAGCTTCTTGTTCGGGGAGAGGAAGCCACCGGCCTCGGCCCAGACCGCGGAGGCCTCGGGGGTCGCGAGGTACTCCAGGAACTCCATGGCGGCCTTCTGGTTCTTGCCGTCCTTGAGGACGACGGCCGCGTCGCCGCCACTGACGACGGGCGCCTTGCCGTCGCCGACCGCGGGGAAGGGGAAGAAGTCGGCGTCCTCACCGATCTTCCGGCCGTACTGGTCCTTGGCGACGCCCGCCACGAAGTCGCCCTCGTAGACCATGCCCGCCACGGGTTCGGGTCCGAAGACCTTCTCGACGGAGCCCGGGAAGTCGGTGTTCAGGGCCCCCTTCTGGCCGCCGGCTATCAGCTCCTTGTCCTGGAAGAGCCTGCCGAGGGTGGTGAGGGCCTCGACCACGGTGGGGTCGGTCCACTTGATCTTGTGAGCGGCCAGGGCGTCGTACTTCTCGGGGCCTGCCTGCGAGAGGTAGACGTTCTCGAACCAGTCGGTGAGTGTCCAGCCGTCCTGTCCGGCGACGGAGAAGGCCGCGAGGCCCGACTCCGAGACGGTCCGGCCGGCCTTCAGCATCGCGTCGTACGAGGCCGGCGGCTCGACGCCGGCCTCGTCGAGGGCGTCGGGGCTGTACCAGACGGTCGACTTGTGGGCGGCCTTGAAGTACAGGCCGTACAGGGTGCCGTCGACGCTGCCGTAGTCCTTCCACACGTTCGCGTAGTTGCCGCTCACGGACTGCCCGGCCGTCTTGGAGAGCGGCTTGAGCCAGCCCTCCTTCGCGAACTGCTGGAGCACGCCGACCTGCGGGACCATCACCACGTCGGGGGCGTTGCCGCCCTCGATCTTGCTGCCGACGACGGTGGAGACGTTGTCGCCGGTGGAGGTGAACCGGGTCTTGGCGCCGGTCTTCTCGGTGAACGCGTCCAGGACCTTCTGGAAGTTCTTCTGTTCGCTGCCGGACCAGACACCGGCCACGTCGATGGTCTCGCCGCTGAGCGGCTTGTCGCCGCCTCCCGCGGAGACGGGCCCGCCGCCGCAGGCGGTCGCGCCGAGGGCCAGTGCGAGGGCGGTGCAGCTCGCGAGCAGGGTCGTACGTGGTCGCATCATCGTTGATGTTCCTTCGGGAGCAGGGGATGTGACGGGACGTCAGGCGGTGTGGTCGGTGCGGGAGTCGGCGGTCGGGGTGGGGGGTGGTCAGGGGGTGGTGCGGTCGCTGATCCACCAGGCGGCCGTCGAGCCGGGCAGGACGCCCGGGGCACAGGGGCCGCTGGCCAGCAGAGGGGTGCCGGCGACCGGCGCGGGTGTCGGCGCCGTGCCGAAGTTGACGGCGCAGACCAGGCCGTCGCCGCGGACGAAGGCGAGGACGCCGGGCTGGGTGTCCAGCCAGCGCAGCGTCCCCTCACCCAACTGGGGCATGCCCGCTCGCAGTTGGAGCCCGTCGCGGTAGAGGTGCCAGAAGGACCGGGTGTCGGCGAGGGCGCGCTCCGTGGCGTACTCGGCGAAGTAGGCGGGCTGCGGCAGCCACGGTTTGGCGCTCTCGGCGCCGGAGGTGAAGCCGAACGGCGAGGCGTGCCCGGACCACGGCAGCGGCACCCGGCAGCCGTCCCGGATCCGGGCGCGGCTGCCGGTGCGGCGGTAGATCGGGTCGGTGAGCACGTCGTCGGGCAGATCGACGACCTCGGGCAGCCCGAGCTCCTCCCCCTGGTAGATGTACGCGGCGCCGGGCAGTGCCAGCATCAGCAGGGCGGCGGCGCGGGCTCGTGCGGCGCCCAGCCCGCTGCCCTCGGTGCCCAGTTCGCCGTAGCGGGTGACCGTGCGGACCTGGTCGTGGTTGTTGAGGACCCAGGTGACCGTCGAGCCGGTGCCCGCGATGTCCTGCATGGCGTGGGAGATGACCTTGCGGAAGGCGTCGGCGCTCCAGGGCGCGCTGAGCAGGTCGAAGAAGAAGGCCTGGTGCAGTTCGTCGTGCCGTACGTACAGGGCGTGTTCGCGGGCGGTCGGCACGGACACCTCGCCGACGAGCAGCCGCTCCCGGCCGTCCCGGTCGGTGTACTCCTCGCACACCGACCGCCAGTGCCGCCAGACGTCGTGCACCTCGGGCTGGTTCCAGGCGAGCGGGTTGACGGAGTCCCGGGTGCGGGCGTCGGCCTCGGGGTCGGGCGAGTCCGGCAGCCCGGGGTGCTTGTAGAGGCCCGCGGCCACGTCGATGCGGAAGCCGTCGACGCCCCGGTCGAGCCAGAAGCGCAGGACGTGGTCGAAGTGGGCGCCGACCTCGGGGTTGCGCCAGTTCAGGTCGGGCTGCTCGGGCGTGAACATGTGCAGATACCACTGGCCGGGGGTGCCGTCCTGTTCGGTGACCCGGCTCCAGGCGGGGCCGCCGAACATGGCGTGCCAGTTGTTGGGCGGCTCCGCGCCGCCCGGGCCCCGGCCGTCGGCGAAGTGGAAGCGGGCGCGGGCCGCGCTGCCCGGCGCCGCGGCGAGGGCCTCCTGGAACCAGGGGTGCTCGCCCGAGCAGTGGTTGGGGACGATGTCGAGGAGCACCTTGATGCCGAGCCGCCGGGCGTCCGTCATCAGCAGGTCGAACTCGCCGAGGTCGCCGAAGAGCGGGTCGACGTCGCAGTAGTCGGACACGTCGTAGCCGTGGTCGTGCTGCGGCGAGGGGTAGAAGGGGCTCAGCCAGACCCCGTCGACCCCCAGCTTCTTGAGGTACGGCAGTCCGGCCCGTACCCCGGCGAGATCGCCGATGCCGTCCCCGGTGCTGTCCAGGAAGCTCCGGACGTAGACCTGGTAGATCACTGCGTCGCGCCACCAGCGGTGCATGTTGAGCGTCACCCGTTGACCTGTCTGTGCGTGCCTCCGGTTATGCATGCATGTTAAGTAGGCGTGTCGCACAGGTGTCAACGAGTCGATCGAGTCCTTCTGAGGGCTGGGGCTCTATATCCGTACTTTTCCACCGCGAAAGCGAAGAACGAGACGGTCGTGTTACTTAACATGTAACTATGATCCGGCCGGAGTGCGGCGAAGGGGAGGCTCAGCCTCGGCGTGAAATGTCCGCAAGCTCCCGCGCCAGGCGTCGCACCGCGGCCTCGGGCGTCTGATGCCCGGTCATCGCGTCGTGCACCACGGCCTGCACGGCCAGGCTGACCTGGTCGTAGCGCGGACTCTTGGGGCGCGGCGCCGCCGCGCGGACGCTCGCACGGAGCGTCGGAAGATAGGGGAACCGCCGGATCAGCTCCGGGTCCTCGTAGAGCGCGGTCCGCACGGGCGGCAGGGCACCCTTGGTGAGCACCTGCCGCTGCATGCGCTCGCTCGTGAGATACGCGATGAGGCGGGCCGCGGAGTCGGGGTGCCGTGCATGCGCGCTGACCGCGAGATTCGAACCGCCGAGCACGCTCGTACCCGGCCCGTCGGGTCCGGGCAGCGGCACCGCGCCCACCTTGCCGGCGACCGGCGAGCCCTTGGCGGAGGCACCGACATAGGCGTACGGCCAGTTGCGCAGGAAGAGGAGACGCCCGTCCTGGAAGGCCTGCTTGGACTCCTCCTCCTTGTAGGCCAGCGCCTTCTTGGGGATCCAGCCGTCGCGTACCCCGCGGGCCAGGAAGCCGATTCCCTCGCGGGCCGCCGCCGAGTCGACGGTGACCCGCTCGCCCTCGTCGCCGAGGATGCTGCCGCCCGCCGAGTAGACCGCCTCGGCGGCGTTCACCGTGAGCCCCTCGTAGGGCAGGAACTGGCCCGCGTAGCCGTCGAGCCCGTACTTCGGCGCGATGGTGCGTGCCTGTTCCTCCAGCTCGGCCCAGGTTCGCGGCGGCGGGACGCCCTCCTTGTCGAGGACGTCCTTGCGGTAGAGGAGCAGTCCCGCGTTGGTGACGTAGGGAACCGCGTACAGCCGGTCGTCGTACGTCGCCGTGTCCACGACCGGCTTGAGGAACCCGTCGAGCGGGAAGCGGTCCCGGGACAGCGGCGAGATCCAGCCCGCGGCGGCGAACTCCGAGGTCCAGGCGACGTCGATGTTCAGGACGTCGAAGCGGCCCCGGCCACCGCCGCGCAGGTCGGTGGTCATCTGCGCCCGGGTCTCGTCGGCGGAGTCCGGCAGTTCGACGAGGGTGACCTTCTCGCCGGGGTGGGTACGGTTCCAGCCGTCGAGCAGCGGTCCCAGATAACCGGTGAGGTCCCCGGCGGTGGCCAGCGTGAGCGGGCCCCGCCCGCCGCCGCGCGCCCCGTCGGCCTGCACGCCCGAGGCGACGTATCCGGTCAGAACCACGGCCGCGACCAGGAGCCCCCTACCCGCGGCATGCAGCCACCGCATAGGTTCCTCCCTGGTACACCCGGCTGCCGGGCGCCTTCACCCGGAGTCAGAGGCCATGTATACCCGTTAGGTATGGGCGATACTAGGGCCTGCGGCACATCGGCCCCGGGCACCCGGGCCTGCGGCACCCTACGAGGACCGGAGAAGGGGGAGGAGAGCACGAGTGCGGCTGCCCCTCCTGGCCCTGCTGGCACGCGGCCCGGCCCACGGCTACGAGCTCAAGCAGGACCTTGAGCAACTGCTGGGTGCCGCGTACCCTCAGCCGAACGTCGGCCAGATCTACGTGACGCTCGGCCGCCTCGAGAAGTCGGGACTGATCGAGGGCGAGGAAGTCGAGCAGTCGAGCCGGCCCAACAAGAAGATCTACCACCTCACCGACGCCGGGCACGAGGCCTTGCGCGCCTGGTACGAGGAGACGGCGGACGAGCCGCGCGTGCGGGACGAGTTCTTCATGAAGCTCGCCCTCGCGCCGCGGACCGGACTCGCCGACCAGATCGCCCTGATCAACAAACAACGACGCGAGTACCTGAACACCATGCGCGACCTGTCGAAGCTCGCCGCGGCCGAGAGCCGGGACAACCGCATCTCCCAGCTGCTCATAGAGGGCGCCATGCTGCATCTGCAGGCCGACCTCGACTGGCTGGAACGGTGCCAGGAGGAACTGGAGGAGCTGGAATGAGCCGCACCGCTCCTTCGCCGCGTGCCGAGGGCGCGCCCCTGTTGCGTGCCGAGGGCCTGGTCAAGACCCACCGCGGCGAAGGCGCCCCGGCGCACGCCGTGCGCGGCGTGGACCTGTCCGTACGTCAGGGCGAGTTCGTGGCCGTCACCGGCCCGTCCGGCGCCGGCAAGTCGACCCTGCTGCATCTGCTCGGCGGGCTCCAGCGACCGGACTCCGGCAGTATCCGGCTGGACGGCGAGTGCACGGACGCGTACAGCGAGGCCCGCTGGGCCGTCGAGCGCCGACGCCGGATCGGCATCGTCTTCCAGTTCTTCAACCTGGTGTCGAACCTGTCGGTCGCCGACAACGTCGAGCTGCCCGCCCTCCTCGCCGGACTCTCCCCCCGACAGGCGCGCGCCGAGCGTGCGGGGCTCTTCGCCGAGCTGGGCCTGGAGGGCAAGGAGCGCAGCATGCCGGGCGAGCTCTCCGGCGGCGAGCAGCAGCGCGTGGCGCTGGCCCGGGCCCTGGTCAACCACCCTCGGCTGCTGCTGGCCGACGAGCCCGCGGGCAGCCTCGACAGCAAGGGCACCCGGGAGGTGACCCGGCTGTTGTCGCGGTTCCACCAGCGCGGCCAGACCATCGTGCTGGTCACGCACGACGCACGGCTCGCGAGCGCCGCGGACCGGGTGATCAGCTTCTTCGACGGCCGCATCGCCGACGACGCGGTGCTCGACAGCCCGCCCGCCCGCGGCAAGGGGATATCCGGCGTGCTGGAACTGAGGGACTGAGCGCGTGCCCGAGCCTTCGCCCCGGATCCCCTCCCGGGCCCTGTCCCCCGTCGGTTCCCCCTTCCACGAGCCGAGAGGCTGAGCGGGCGTGCGGGCCACCCTGCGCTGGGCGCACGCCGATCTGCGCTCGCATCGCGGCGAGGCGCTGTTCATCGTGCTCGCCACCGCCGGGATCGTCGCCTCGCTGCTTCTGGCCACGGCCCTCTTCGGCTACGCGACGAACCCCTGGCAGCGGGTCTTCACCCAGTCGCAGGGCGCGCACGTATGGATCCACACCGGCCCCTCGGCCGACGCCGGCAGACTCGCCGGACTGGACGGCGTGGAGTCCGTCGCGGGCCCGTACCCCACGGCCGCCGCGACCGTCGAGGCGCGCGGCACCCGGGCTTCCGTCGAGCTGCGGGGGACCACCGACCGGCCCTCGACCGGTCGTCCGCTGATCACCTCCGGCCGCTGGCTCGACTCGGCCACGCCCGACGGTGTGGTGCTGGAGAGCAGCCTCGCCCGGGCCCTGTGGGCCGAGCCCGGGGACACCCTCACCGTGCCCGGCACCGGGCGGACCCTGACCGTCCTGGGTGTCGCGGACGGCGCCGAGCCCCGCTACAGCCCGGGCGAGCGGTCGGGCCTCGTGTGGGCGCTCCCCTCCGCGGTGCAGCGCACCGACGGACGCGGCGGCCAGGTGGCCGGACTGCGGCTGGCCGACCCCGACGACACGGACTACGCCGTCCAGCGGGCCGTCACCCTTCTCGGCGCCAAGGCGGTCACCGACGTCTCCAGCTGGCAGCAGGCCCGGGCCGAGGCCCAGGGCGGCAACCGGCTGCTCGGCCAGATCCTCGGACTGTTCGGCCTGGGTGCCCTGCTCGCCGCCGCGCTCGCGGTGCACGGCGCGATCGGTACCCGCATCCGCGGCCATCTGCGGGACATCGCCGTCCTGAAGGCGATCGGATTCACCCCGGGCCAGGTGGTGCGGATCTTCCTCCTCCAGCACGTGGCGTTCGCACTCCTCGGGGCCGTGCTCGGCGCCGCCCTCACCCAGGCGCTGGGCAGCCGGGCGCCGGGGCGTCCGGGGGACGCGGTCGGGGTGTGGCAGGGCCTGCCGGGACACACGGCCGCGCTGTTCGCCGTACCCGTGATGGTGGTGCTGTTCATCGCCGCGACGACCGCTCTCGCGGCCTGGCGGGCCGGGCAGGTGCCTCCGGTGCCGGGGCTGCGGGCCGCGGCACCGCTCGGCGGCCGGCTCTCCGGCCCGGCGCGCTCGGCGCTCGGGCTGCGGCTGCCGTCGGCACTGGTCCTGGGCTGGCACAAGGCGTTCTCCCGCCGCTCGCGCTCGCCGGCCACGGTGGCCCGGCTGGCCCTGCCGCTGCTGCTCATCGTCGTGGCCATGAGCGCGTGGACGACCATCGACCGCTTCCAGAGCAGGCCCGACCAGATCGGTCTCGCGGCGGCGCTGACCGTACGGGCGGACGAGAACCTGAGCGATCCGGACGTACGCGCCCTGCTGGCCGGCAATCCGCAGGTCGCCGCCGTCCATCCGGGCGTCGAGGTGGCCGCCCTGGTCCCGGGCCAGACGGGCACGATCGCGCTGCGCGGGCTCGGCACCCGCCAGGACCCGTATCCGTTCTCGCTGGCCGAGGGCCGCCCCGCGCGCGGCCCCGACGAGGCGGTGGCCGGTCAGGGACTGCTCGACCTGCTGGACGTGCGCGTCGGTGACTGGGTACGGATGTCGGTGGGCGCCCGGCCGCAGGTCCTGCACATCGTGGGGCGGAGCATCGAGCCGGAGAACGGCGGCCGGGTCATCTCCACCTCGCTCGACACCCTCCGGGAGAACGACCCGGGGCTCCGGGCGACCCTGTACCAGCTCCAGCTGCGCCCCGGCGCCGACCCGCACCGGGTGGCCGCCGCGCTGACCGCCACCGCGCACGGAGACGTCAGCGCGTACCCCGCGCCGAACCCGGCCGACGGACTCTCGCCGCTGCGCGCCGTCGTCCTGGGGCTGATCGCGGTGCTCGCGCTGATCGGTCTGATCGAACTGCTGACCGCGATCGGCGGCACCGTGCGCGAGGGCGAACGGGATTTGCTGGCCCTGAAGGCGATCGGGCTGACCCCGCGGCAGATCACCGGGGTCACGGTGACGGCCACGGCGTGCACGGCACTGGCCGCGGTCGTCGTCGCAGCGGCGCTGGGGGTGCCCCTCGCGCACTGGCTGATCGACGCCCAGGGCAGGTCGAGCGGCATCGGCGCCGGGATCGCCCGGGGGCCCTCCCCCGTCCTGCTGCTGCTCCTCGGCGCGGCCGCCGTGTTCGGCGCCGCCGCGCTCGCCGTCCTGCCCGCGGCCCGGGCGGCCCGCCGCAGACTCGCGGACACGCTGAGCGCGGTGGCCTGAGCCGCCGGACCGGCCGGATCAGGACCGGTACGGCGGCTGCGGCTACTGGGGCGGTCCGTACGGGTTGCCCTGGACATACGGCGGGTACGGCACGCCGTTTCCCGGCGGATACGGCTGGCCCGGAGGTGCGTACGGCTGCCCCGGCGGCACGTACGGCTGACCGGGAGGCGCGTACGGCTGGCCCGGCGGCGGGTACATGTTCCCCTGGGGCGGCACGAAACCGTTGCTCGGTGCGTATGGCCGCGTCGGCGGGAGCGTCGCCGGATGGGCGGACAGCCGGATGCCGTGGTGGCGTCGGAGCCGGTGCGTCTCCAGGGCGGCGATGGCCGTGACCGTCAGCGGGGCGCCCAGGATGAAGACGACCCCCAGCTTGAAGCTGAGCCCGTGCAGATCACCGGTGACCAGGTCCGGCAGGGCCATCAGCCATGTCGTCACCGTGGCGAGCAGCGCCGGCAGGGCGCGGTGCACGGCGGCTGAGCCGAAGAAGTTCCCGGACAGCTGCACGGCCCCGTACATCAGGAAGCCGGTGATCCACATCGCCGGCAGGCCGAGCACCACCGTCCAGATGGCGCCGAGCTGGATCGACAGCTGCCACAGCAGCACCGTCCCGACGACCATGCCGATGAAGAGCAGCAGCAGCTTGAGCGAGTTGAACAGGGACCCCCGCAGCTCGCGGATCCTGCCGGTGCGCCGCCAGACGAAGAGCATCACGCCCACCGTCAGAGGGGTGATGAACAACAGGACGAGGGCCGCGACGACGATGTTCTCCAGGATCTCCCTGAAGTCGAACCTGCCCTCCACGAACGTGTACACGCCGAACGCCGCGACGCCCCCGGCGACGACGCGCACCCGCTTGAGGCGCTCCACCGACGGATCGACCGCCGGCGGGATCCACGCCGGGTGGAACACCGCCTGGGCCACGGCCTTGGGCTGCAGAACCGACGCCACCGACAGGTTGCGGCTGAGCCATCTTCCGCGCGAACCAGCCATGTTCAGCTCCCCCGAGCCCTCGACGCCATGATCGCCCGGAATTCTACGGGAGGCGGACACCTGACATGCCGTCCGCCTCCCGACCCACACGACTACTCCACGACTACTTCCGGCCCCGCAGTTCCCGGTACTTGGCCACGAGCGCGGTGGTGGACCCGTCGAGGCCAGGCACCTGAGCCCTCTCCGTCAGCGCGGGCTCGACGCGCTTGGCGAGGACCTTGCCGAGCTCGACGCCCCACTGGTCGAAGGAGTCGATGTTCCAGATCGCGCCCTGCACGAACACCTTGTGCTCGTAGAGGGCGACGAGCTGGCCGAGGACCGACGGGGTGAGCTCGCGCGCGAGGATCGTCGTCGTCGGGTGGTTGCCCCGGAACGTCTTGTGCGGCACCAGCTCCTCGGGCACGCCCTCCGCCCGCACCTCGTCCGGGGTCTTGCCGAACGCCAGCGCCTGCGTCTGGGCGAAGAAGTTGGCCATCAGCAGGTCGTGCTGCGCCTTCAGCCCGTCGCTGAGCTCCGCCACCGGCTCGGCGAAGCCGATGAAGTCCGCGGGGATCAGCTTCGTGCCCTGGTGGATGAGCTGGTAGTAGGCGTGCTGCCCGTTGGTGCCCGGCGTGCCCCACACGACGGGGCCCGTCTCCCACTCCACCGGATTCCCGTCGCGGTCCACGGACTTGCCGTTGGACTCCATGTCGAGCTGCTGGAGGTACGCGGTGAACTTCGACAGGTAGTGCGAGTACGGCAGCACCGCGTGCGCCTGCGCGTCGTGGAAGTTGCCGTACCAGACACCCAGCAGGCCGAGCAGCAGAGGCACGTTGGACTCGGCGGGCGCGGTCCTGAAGTGCTCGTCGACCAGATGGAAACCGTCGAGCATCTCCCGGAAGCGGTCCGGGCCGATCGCGATCATCAGGGACAGGCCGATCGCGGAGTCGTACGAGTAGCGGCCGCCGACCCAGTCCCAGAACTCGAACATGTTGGCCGTGTCGATGCCGAAGTCCGCGACCTTCCCGGCGTTCGTCGACAGTGCCACGAAGTGCTTGGCGACGGCTTCCTGACCGGCCTTCAGCTCGGTCAGCAGCCAGTCGCGCGCCGAGGTCGCGTTGGTGATCGTCTCGATGGTGGTGAAGGTCTTCGAGGCGATGACGAACAGCGTCTCGGCGGGATCCAGGTCCCGGACCGCCTCGTGCAGGTCGGCCCCGTCGACGTTCGACACGAAGCGGACCGTCAGGTCGCGGTCGGTGAAGGACCGCAGCACCTCGTAGGCCATCGCCGGGCCCAGGTCGGAGCCGCCGATGCCGATGTTCACCACGTTCTTGATGCGCTTGCCGGTGTGCCCGGTCCACTCGCCCGAGCGGACGCGCTCGGCGAAGCCGGCCATCTTGTCGAGGACCGCGTGCACCGCCGGTACGACGTTCTCGCCGTCGACCTCGACGACCGCGTCACGCGGGGTGCGCAGCGCGGTGTGCAGGACGGCCCGGTTCTCGGTCGTGTTGATCTTCTCGCCGCGGAACAGCGCGTCCCGCAGGCCGGCCACGTCCGTCGCCGCGGCCAGCTCGCGCAGCAGCCGCAGCGTCCGGTCGGTGACCAGGTGCTTGGAGTAGTCGACGTGCAGATCGCCGACCTGAAGCGTGTATGCGGCGCCGCGTCCCGGGTTCTCCTCGAACAGCTCGCGCAGGTGCGTCTCGGCGAGTTCCTCCCGGTGCCTGGCCAGAGCGGTCCACTCGGGCGTCTGGTTGAGCCTGGTACGGCTTTCTGCGTTCATCTCGGACTTCCGCCTCTTTCCTGCCTGTGCTGCGTACCTTGCCCCGCTGCCGGTCCCAACCTAATTGATCAGGGTGTGACGTGAGCTGTCGTCCCGTCGTCGTCCGGCTCAACAACAGATACGTCCGGCTGGAGCGCGGGTATCAGCGCGACGACGGACAGAACGAAGAAGGCGGCCGCGAGCAGTGCCGGGGTGTTCAGCCCCCAGGCGGTGGCCACGAGCCCGCCCAGCAGTGCGCCCAGCGGTGCTCCCGCGACGGCCAGGGTGCGGAAGGCCGAACTGACGCGGCCGAGCATGCCGGCGGGACTGCGCTGCTGCATCAGCGTCCGCGTGTTGACGTTCCACACCATCCCCATGAACCCGAAGACGGCGAGGCTCGCGACGAGCGCGGTTAGGTTGCGCACGGATCCCATCACGACGAGGGCGCCGATCTGTACCGCGCCGGCCAGCAGCACACCGCGGATCCGCCCGACGCGGTCCACGAGCCGCCGGTTCAGCACTCCCCCGGCCAGGCTGCCGACCGTGTACGCGGTCATCGCCGCCGCGTACCCCGGCTCTCCCGCGTCCAGCCAGCCGGTCACGAGCAGCACCATCGTGGCGATGAGAGCGCCCATGCCCACGTTGCACAGTGCGGTGGCCGCGCAGAGTCCGCGCAGCGCCCTGTCGCCCCACAGCGCGCGCAACCCCTCGGCGATCTCCCGGCGCAGGGTGCCGCCCGCGGGTCTCGGCGCCTGCCCGGGCGCGGCGATCCGGAGGGAGGCCACCAGCGCGGCCGCCATCAGGAAGGTCACCGCGTCGGCCGCGAAGGGGACGGCCGCTCCCGCGACGAGCAGCAGCGGTACGAGGGGCCCGGCCAGGAGGCCGCCCGCCATCTGTTGTCCGGTCATCAGCCGGGAATTGGCGCTGCCCAGCGTCTCCTTGCCCACCAGCGCGGGCAGCAGGGCCGTGGAGGCGTTGTCGAAGAGTGTCTGCAGGGTGGTCAGGGTGACGGCCAGCCCGATGAGCAGGGCGATGGAGGCGTGCCCGAACCAGACGGCCACCGCGAAGGCCCCCATCAGCAGACCTCGGGCCAGGTCCACGGCCCACATGGCACGCCGCTGGTCCACCCGGTCGGCGACGGCCCCGCCCAGCAGCCCGAAGACGATCCAGGGCAGATAGCCGCAGGCGGTGACGGACGCGACGAGCAACGGCTCGTCGGTGAGCGTGACGGCCAGCAGCGGCAGCGCGGCCGTGCGCAGTGCGTCGCCGAAGCTGGAGAGCACGGCGGCGCTCCACAGCCGTCCGAATCCCCCGCGCCACGCGGGCGCGCCGATGTCTTTCGTACCGACCGTCGTCACCGTGCTCCTCCCCCGGATTCCGTTGATCCAGAAACCGTAGAGGGCACCACTGACAATGGGCCGCGGAGCTGTGCGGCCAAGGGCGTAGGAGAAATACGTCCGGTCGGACAATGGGTTTGTCGAAAGACACCTCCGGCCGGGCACCTCTCGGTGTCCGGCCGGATCTCAATTCCTAGATTTCGCCCCGCAGTTTGGCGAGCGCCTCGGCGAGGATCGCCTCGCCGTCCGCGTCGCTGCGCCGTTCCCGTACGTACGCGAGGTGCGTCTTGTACGGCTCGGTGCGCGGCGGGTCCGGCGGGTTGTCCCGGTCCTGTCCGGCGGGAAAGCCGCAGCGCGGGCAGTCCCAGGTGTCGGGGACCTGCGCGTCGCTGGCGAAGCTGGGCTGCGTCTCGTGCCCGTTGGAGCACCAGAAGGAGATGCGCAGCCGGGGCGCGGACTCGCCACGCTCGGCCTCGCCCATCGGCCCCGCCCCGACCCGGCTTCCTCGGATCGCGTTGCCACTTGCCACGGTCGTAACTCCCTGCGTGATGGTGCCGCGAAACGAGTCGGCGTGACGCTTCGCTGCGAGCGCCTCAGTCTACGTAAGGCCCAACGCGCGTCCAGTGATTCGAGTTACACCCTGCACACAGACGCAAGCCCCATGATAGGCCGCGCCTGCGGGCGCGTACCGGACATGGGGCCTTACGTGCGGAATGTGCTTGCGTAATGTGCGTTTGTGCTGCTGTGCCGATGTCGGCCGTTGATCAGTTGTTGACCTTCATCAGAATGCCCAGCACCACAATGCACGCGAACCACATCAAACCGACCACCACGGTGATGCGGTCGAGGTTGCGCTCGGCGACCGAGGATCCACCGACGGACGACTGCATGCCGCCACCGAACATGTCGGAGAGGCCGCCGCCCTTTCCCTTGTGCATCAGCACCAGCAGCATCAGCAACAGGCTGAAGACGATCAGGGCGATCGAGAACCCCATAACCACGGCTGGACCAACTTCCTCGGACTTAGACGGACGACGGGGGCCGGTGCTTCAGGGTCGAAGCCTCCCGGCCCCCGCAAGGGTACGACGTAACACCGCTACCGCATACTCGCAGCCTGGCGGTTCACGTCCGGAGTACGACTTACTGGTCGCGGAACCGGACGATCTTGACGAACTCGTCGGTGTCCAGCGACGCGCCACCGACCAGGGCGCCGTCGATGTCGGGCTTCGCCATGATCTCGGCGACGTTCCCGGACTTCACCGAACCGCCGTACTGGATGCGGACGGCGTCGGCCACTTCCTGCGAGTACAGCTCGGCGAGCTTGCCGCGGATCGCCGCGCAGACCTCCTGGGCGTCGTCGGCGCCGCAGACCTTGCCGGTACCGATGGCCCAGACCGGCTCGTACGCGATCACGATCGACTCGGCCTGCTCGGCGGGGACGTCCTTGAGACCGCCCTCGACCTGGGTGAGCGTGTGCGCGACGTGGTTGCCCGCCTCGCGGACCTCCAGCTCCTCGCCCACGCACAGGATCGGGGTGAGGCCGTGCTTGTGGGCGGCCTTCACCTTGGCGTTGACGATCTCGTCGGTCTCGGCGTGGTACTGGCGTCGCTCGGAGTGGCCGATCGCCACGTACGTGCACTTGAGCTTGGCCAGCATCGAGCCGGAGATCTCGCCGGTGTAGGCACCGGAGTCGTGCGCCGAGAGGTCCTGGGCGCCGTACTTGATCTTGAGCTTGTCGCCGTCGACCAGGGTCTGTACCGAACGCAGGTCCGTGAAGGGCGGCAGGACCGCGACCTCACAGGCGTCGTAGTCCTTGTCGGCGAGGGCGAAGGCGAGCTTCTGGACGTGCGCGATGGCCTCGAGGTGGTTGAGGTTCATCTTCCAGTTGCCCGCCATCAGCGGCGTACGAGTGGTCATACGGGGTCAGTCCTCCAGTGCGGCGAGGCCGGGGAGCGTCTTGCCCTCGAGGTATTCGAGGGAGGCGCCACCGCCGGTCGAGATGTGGCCGAATGCCGTCTCGTCGAAGCCCAGGATGCGGACGGCCGCGGCGGAGTCGCCGCCGCCGACGACCGTGAAGGCCGGGGAGTCGAGAAGGGCCTGGGCGACCGCCTTGGTGCCCTCGGCGTAGTCGGGGTGCTCGAAGACGCCCATGGGGCCGTTCCAGAAGACGGTGGCGGCGTCGGCGAGCTTCGAGGCGTACAGCTTGCGGGTCTCAGGGCCGATGTCCAGGCCCAGCTGGTCGGCGGGGATGGCGTCCGCGGCGACGGTCTCGGGGTTGGACGGCGCCTTGGTCTTCAGGTCCGGGAACCCGGTGGAGGTCAGCACGTCGACGGGGAGGACCAGCTCGACGCCGTTCTTCTGCGCCCGCTCGATGTACTCCTGGACGACCGGGATCTGGTCCTCCTGGAGGAGGGAGGCGCCGACCTCGTACCCCTTGGCCTTGAGGAAGGTGAACACCATGCCGCCGCCGATGAGGAGGCGGTCCGCCTTGCCGAGCAGCTGGTCGATGACGGCGAGCTTGTCGGAGACCTTCGAGCCGCCGAGGGCGACGACGTAGGGCCGCTTGACGTCCTCGGTGAGCTTCTTCAGGACACCGACCTCGGTGGCGATGAGGAAACCGGCGGCGTGCGGCAGCCGCGCCGGGAGGTCGAAGACCGATGCGTGCTTGCGGTGCACGGCGCCGAAGCCGTCGCCCACGTACACGTCGGCCAGGGCGGCCAGCTGATCGGCGAACTCACCGCGCTCGGCGTCGTCCTTGGACGTCTCACCGGCGTTGAAACGCAGGTTCTCGACCACCGCGACCCGGCCGGGCTCCAGGCCGTTCACGGCTTCGTGGGCGGCGGGGCCGACGGTGTCCTGGGCGAACGCCACGGGCGCGTCGAGGAGCTCGGCGAGCCGTTCGGCGGCGGGCCGCAGCGAGAAGGCGGGGTCCGGGGCGCCCTTGGGGCGTCCCAGGTGGGAGGCGACGACCACCTTGGCGCCGGCCTCGGCGAGGGCCTTGACGGTCGGCAGGACGGCACGGATGCGGCCGTCGTCGGTGATCCGGCCTTCGGCGAGCGGCACGTTCAGGTCGGCGCGCACGAAGACCCGCTTGCCGTCGACCCCTTCGGCGAGAAGTTCGTCGATCGTCTTCATAAGTGGACTCCTAGGGTGGCTCTTGTGTCCGAGAGGGCTGATCGCTCAGCACGTGCCACAGGGCCCGGGGTGCGCGGCGGTGCGCTGCCCGGGCCCTGTGCTCACATCGAGGTGCCTTGCTTCTTGGACCTAGAGCTGGTCGCCGACGAAGACCGTGAGGTCGACGAGGCGGTTGGAGTAGCCCCACTCGTTGTCGTACCAGCCGAGGATCTTCACCGAGTTGCCCTCCTGGACCATGGTCAGGGAGGAGTCGAAGGTGCAGGAGGCCGGGTCGCCGACGATGTCCGAGGAGACGATCGGGTCCTCGGTGTAGGTAAGGAAGCCCTTGAGGTCGCCGTCGTCGGCGGCCTTCTTGAACGCGGCGTTGACCTCGTCCTTGGTGACCTCGCGCTGCAGCGTGACGACCAGGTCGGTGGCCGAGCCGGTCGGGACCGGGACGCGCATCGCGATGCCGTCGAGCTTGCCCTTGAGCTGCGGGAGGACCAGGGCGGTGGCCTTGGCCGCGCCCGTGGTGGTCGGGATGATGTTCTCGGCGGCGGCGCGGGCGCGGCGCAGGTCCGAGTGCGGGAAGTCCAGGATCCGCTGGTCGTTCGTGTACGCGTGGACCGTGGTCATCAGGCCCTTGACGATGCCGAAGTTCTCGTCGAGAACCTTGGCCATCGGCGCCACACAGTTGGTGGTGCACGAGGCGTTCGAGATGACGTGGTGGTTGGCCGCGTCGTACTTGTCCTGGTTGACGCCCATCACGATAGTGATGTCCTCGTCCTTGGCCGGAGCCGAGATGAGGACCTTCTTGGCGCCGCCGGTGATGTGCTTCTCGGCGTCGGCCTTCTTGGTGAAGATGCCGGTCGACTCGATCACGATGTCGACGCCGAGGTCGCCCCACGGGATGTCGGCGGGGTTGCGCTCGGACAGCACCTTGATGGTCCGGCCGTCGACGGTGATCGTGTCGGCGGTGTGGGACACCTCGGCCTTGAGGCGGCCCAGAATGGTGTCGTACTTGAGCAGATGTGCGGTGGTCGCGGTGTCACCCAGGTCGTTGACAGCCACGATCTCGATGTCAGCACCCTGCTCCAGCAGCGCGCGGAAGTAGTTACGACCGATGCGGCCAAAGCCGTTGATGCCTACGCGGATCGTCACGAAACCGATCTCCTCGTTGGTACGCCGGGTTCGACACCGGCGAGCTGTATGGGATGTCCCCGACCGCCTACGACCCTACCTCCCTGAGGCTCCCGTGGTGACATCGAGATACCCCATACACGGCAGGGCGGTCCGTACCCGCCAGTAGGGGTACGGACCGCCCGGGCTCGAAGCCCCGGTGTCGACCGTGTCAGCCGCGCAGGGCGGCCAGTGCCTTGCCCAGCAGGGCCGTGCGGTCGGCCGCCGCGGTGACGTGCTCCAGGCCGAAGCCGAACAGCACGGTGTCACGCGTGGTGACCGCTCCGTACGTCTTGAAGAGCTCGCCGGACAGGCCCCAGTCGTTGACGACCGCGGGGCTGCCCGCGGGCGGTCCGGGGACCTTCCAGGCGCCGAGCGACGTCTCGAAGCCCTCGGTCTCGCCGGCCGTGCCGCCGAGGACGACGGAGGCGTTGTCGGCGAGGACTCCGTGTCCGCCGGAACCCGGGTCGCTGATGTAGCTCAGCGACACCTCCACCGTCTTCCCGGCGTACGCGGACAGATCGAACTCGACCTGCTGCCAGCCGTCCGAGGCCCCGGTGAAGCTGTTCCAGGAGCCGCTCGTGCCGGTCGGGGTGCAGCCGCCCTCGCCCAGGGTCAGGTAGCGCTTGAGGGCGGGGTGCGCCTGGATGAAGTAGCCGGCCTCGCACTCGACGGGCACCGCGGTGCCGGTGGCGCCGCCCTTCTCCGGGAGCGTGGTCCAGTCGTCGGCCCCGGCCGTGTGCGCCTCCAGGGCCGCGTGGTCGTAGCCCTCCTCGGTGTCCCACAGGAGCCTGGTGCGCAGGGTGGGCGCGTCGGCCGCGCTCACCGAGGTGAGGTCGATGGTGCGGGTGAGACGGTTCCAGGCGTAGTCGGAGTGGGTGACGGCCGCCATGGACGTGCCCGCGTACGGGCCGTACGGGTTGACGGTGCCCGGGTACGCTCCGGCTCCCGCGCTCGCGAACTGCGGGAACGTGGAGACGGGCAGGGTGTCCGAGGTGACGCTGTAGGCGCCTGCCGCGTTCAGCGGGTTCCCGGGCGTGTCGCCGAGCGGACCCGCGGCCCCCCCGAGCTTCCCCGAACCGGTGAAGGCCGTGACGCCCGGAGTGGTCGTGCGGGAGTAGGCACCCAGGTAGTACTGGCTGAAGTCGTTGGTCAGGGCGCCCGGCAGTGCGACCTGGCCGCCCGCCTGCTCGCCCGCCTCGATCAGCTTGCCGCCCTCGTTGAGGTAGGCGCGCAGCTGCAGCTGGGTGGCGTATCCGGGGCGGTCGGCGCCCGTGTAGTGGACGACCGTCTTGAAGTGGCCGAGGACGCCGAGGGCGTCGGGCGTGCCCTGGGTGGTGACGTCCCAGACGAGGGCCTTGCGGCCGTTGGCCTTCAGGGCGTCGACGTACAGCTGTGCCTTCGTCGCCGCGACACCTTCCTCGGCGACCACCAGCGTGTCGGCGCGCGGCCGTTCGGCGATCGTGTACGTGAAGCGCTCGCTGGAGGTGGGCTTTCCGCTGCGGGTCTCGCCGGTGAACCAGATCTCGACCTTGTCGCCGGGCTCACCGTCCTGGACCGGGGCGCGGTACTCGTCGAAGTAGAGGTTGTCCTCGCCGCCGAAGGTCTCGCCGCCCTTCCAGGGCTTGAGCGCCTGGTCCCACGTACGCCCGTTGTTGACGCGGTACTTGAGTTCCTTGTCGCGTACGGACTTGCGGGCGACCACCGAGATCTCCTGGTCGGCGCCCCGGGAGTACGACGTCGCGAAGGGGGCCGGAGTGAAGTCGGGGGCGTCGACGCCGACCGAGGACTTCGGCTGGTCGGGCTTGGCCGCCGACTCGGCGACGGACAGCGCGAACGGGACGTTCTTCGCGAACTCCTGCTGGATCAGCTTCTCGTCGTCCGGGAAGGTGAAGACCGAGGCGCAGTCCGCGGCGTTCCAGGCGTCGTTCGGGTCCTGGTTCGAGACGGTCTGGCAGGTCGACATCTCGGGGGTGAACATCGCCGTGCCGTTGACGTTGGACGCGTGTCCGTCGGCCTCGCCGTTGGTCGTGTAGAGCTCGGAGGAGACCTGCGGGTGATAGCCGGGGACCGCCGGGTTCTCGGGCGTGCCCGCCAGGGACTTGTAGAGCACGTCGTCGGGGCTCGGGGTCGCCACCTGCCAGCCGACCCCGTAGAGGATCAGTTCGGCGGCGGAGTGGTAGTTGATGCCGTACTCGAAGCCGATGCGCTTCTGGAAGGCGTCGATCGCCTTGGTCTCGGGCTCGGAGCCGGGGCCGGCGCCGCGGTAGGTCTGACTGGTCGGGTACGGGGACGAGCCCTCGTCGTCGTAGCCCCACTTGTAGGCGAAGTTGCGGTTGAGGTCGACGCCGTCGCCGACCGTCCAGGCGCCGTCGCCGTTGACGTCACGCATGTTCTTGCGCCACTGGCGGTCACCGTCGGCGTCGAACGTGAAGTCGTAGCCGTCGGGGTTGGCGGAGAGGACGAACCACAGCTCGGTGGAGTTCACGAGCTTGGTGATCCGCTGGTCCTTGCCGTAGTTGTCCAGGTAGTGGTGCATCAGGCGCCGGGTCATCTCGGGCGTGATCCACTCACGGGCGTGCTGGTTGGACATGTACAGCGTGGAGGGCTTGGCGCCGTCCTTGGTCTTCTTGGCGTTCTTGGTGAGCTTGACGGCCAGGATGTCCTGCCCCTGGAGGGTCTTGCCGATGGAGACGACCTTCGTCAGGGACGGGTTCTGCTGCCCCGTTCTGAGGATCTCCTCCTTCAGGTTGCCCTTGCCGCTGTACGGCCGGTAGACGCCGTCCCCCGCGGCCGCCACGCGCGCGCGTGCCTTGGCCGAAAGTTTGTGCTCGGTGAGGTCGACGCCCTTGTCCTCCAGGCGGTCGGCCTCCTTGTCGGTGAGGTAGACCTCGACCGTGGCCGTGCCCTTGCGGGGTACTCGTTCACCCAGTTCGTGACTGTCCTGGCCCGCCGCGAGGAGCAGGGGTACCTGTTCCTTCGTGACGTCCGCGCGGAACACCTTGACCTCGTCCGCGCCCGGGTCGGCCGCGGCACCGGGTTCGGCCTGTGCCATGGGTGCGATGGCCACTCCGCCGAGCAGGAGTGCGCCGGCAGCGAGGATCGATCTCGCTCTTCGTCTCATGAGCCCCCCTTGCAGTAGTCCGCCACAGCGGCGAACAGATGCCAGGCTCATGACACTTCATGGTCAAGTCAAGAGCGCCTCAAGGACAGCGAAACGCCGGTGCGGTTACCTCAAATGGGCGCGCGCACCGGCGGGTTGGCGTTTTCGGGGCCTGCCGCAGCCACGCGAGGCGGGGAGCGGCGCGGTCCGGTCCTCGCATCAGCCCACGAGGTTGTCGGCCATCTCCTCGGTGAGCGTGGACTCCGTGCCCGGGATGCCCAGGTCCTGGGCCCGCTTGTCGGCCATGGCGAGCAGGCGGCGGATACGGCCCGCGACGGCGTCCTTGGTCAGCGGCGGGTCGGCGAGCGCGCCCAGCTCCTCCAGGGAGGCCTGCTTGTGATCCATGCGCAGCCGTCCGGCGGCCGCGAGGTGCTCCGGGACCTCGTCCGCGAGGATCTCCAGGGCACGCTGCACGCGGGCTCCGGCGGCGACCGCGGCACGGGCCGAGCGGCGCAGGTTGGCGTCGTCGAAGTTGGCGAGGCGGTTCGCGGTGGCGCGGACTTCGCGGCGCATCCGCCGCTCCTCCCAGGCCAGCACGGACTCGTGGGCGCCGAGGCGGGTGAGGAGCGCCCCGATGGCGTCCCCGTCGCGTACGACGACCCGGTCCACGCCGCGCACCTCGCGGGCCTTCGCGGCGATCGACAGGCGGCGGGCGGCGCCGACCAGCGCGAGCGCGGCCTCCGGGCCCGGGCAGGTCACCTCCAGCGAGGACGAGCGGCCGGGCTCCGTGAGCGAGCCGTGGGCCAGGAACGCCCCGCGCCAGGCCGCCTCGGCGTCGCAGGTGGCCCCCGAGACCACCTGCGGCGGCAGACCCCGGATCGGGCGTCCACGGCCGTCCACGAGGCCGGTCTGGCGGGCCAGCTGGTCACCGCCGGCGACGACCCGTACGACGTAACGGGAGCCGCGGCGCAGACCGCCGGGTGCCATCACGATCAGTTCGGAACTGTGGCCGAAGATCTCCAGGATGTCCCGCTTCAGCCGTCGTGCCGCCATCGCGGTGTCCAGCTCCGCCTCGATCACGATGCGGCCGCTCACCAGGTGAAGGCCGCCCGCGAACCGCAGAATGGAGGAGACCTCCGCCTTTCTGCAGCAGGTCCGGGTGACGGGAAGCCGGGAGATCTCGTCCTTCACCGCTGCCGTCATCGCCATGGGCCGATCCTTCCATGCATCCGAAAAATACGGTCGTACGCGGCGGCCAACAGCTCCGGATCGTGCCTCGGAGTGCCGTCGGTCCTGGCCACCGGCGCCAGCTCGACCGCCGCGCCGAACCGCTCGGCGGCTTCGGCGAGTGACTCGCGGTCGGGCACGGCGGCCTCGTCGGCCAACACCACGTCCAGGGCGAGTTTAGGGGCGTGTCGTCCCAAAACCTCCAAATGACGCTGCGGTGAGAAGCCTTCTGTTTCTCCGGGTTGCGGAGCGAGGTTCAGCGGGAGGACCCGGCGCGCCTTCGTCTCGGTGAGGGCGTCGAGCAGCTCGGGCACGAGCAGGTGCGGGATCACCGAGGAGAACCAGGAGCCGGGGCCGAGGACCACCCAGTCCGCGTCGAGGACCGCGGCGACGGCCTCGGGCACGGCCGGCGGGTCGTGCGGCACCAGGTGCACGGACTGCACCTCGCCGGGGGTGAGCGCCACGGTGGCCTGGCCCCGGACGGTGTCGACGTCCTCGGGCCGCTCCGGGTCGTGTCCCCTGACCAGCGCCTGCAGCTCCAGCGGTACGGCGGACATGGGCAGCACCCTGCCGTGCGCGCCCAGGAGCCTGCCGACCAGGTCGAGCGCCTGCACGTGGTCGCCGAGCTGCTCCCACAGGGCGACGATCAGCAGATTGCCGACCGCGTGCTCGTGCAGCTCGCCCTGGGACTGGAAGCGGTGCTGGATGACGCGGGCCCAGGTCTGGCCCCAGTCGTCGTCACCGCACAGCGCGGCCAGGGCCTTGCGCAGGTCACCGGGCGGGAGCACGCCCAGCTCGTCGCGCAGGCGGCCGCTGGAGCCGCCGTCGTCGGCGACCGTGACGACCGCGGTGAGGTCGCCGGTGATGCGGCGCAGGGCGGCGAGTGAGGCGGACAGCCCCATGCCCCCGCCGAGCGCGACGACCTTGGGCTGGGCGCCGCGGCGGCGCGGCTTGGCACCGCGGGCCTCGGCGGGCTTGCCGCCGCGGCCCTCGGCGCCGACCCGCCGCAGCCGGCTCAGCCGCAGAGAACGTCCATTCATTCGCGGCCCATGTCCCGGTGGACGACGACCGTCTCCACTCCCTCGGCCACCAGGCGGGCGGCGAGCTTCTCCGACGTGGCGACGGAGCGGTGCTTGCCGCCGGTGCAGCCGACCGCGATGGTCACATAGCGCTTGCCCTCACGACGGTAGCCGGTCTGGATCAGGCGCAGCAGCTCGGCGTACCGGTCGAGGAACTCCTTGGCGCCGGGCTGGTTGAAGACGTACGCGGCCACCTCCTCGTTGAGGCCGGTGTACTGGCGCAGCTCCGGGACCCAGTGCGGGTTGGGCAGGAACCGCATGTCCACGACGAGGTCGGCGTCGACCGGGAGGCCGTACTTGAAGCCGAAGGACATGACGGTGGCCCGCAGCTCGGGCTCCTCCTCGCCCGCGAACTGGGCGTCCATCTTGGCGCGCAGCTCGTGCACGTTCAGGCTGGAGGTGTCGATCACCAGGTCGGCGTCGCCGCGCAGCTCGCGCAGCAGCTCTCGCTCGGCGGCGATGCCGTCGACGATGCGGCCGTCGCCCTGGAGGGGATGCGGCCGGCGCACCGACTCGAAGCGGCGCACCAGGGCCTCGTCGGAGGACTCCAGGAAAACGATCCGCCGGGTGACGTGCTTGGTCGCCAGGTCCGCGAGGGACTCCCGGAGGTTGTCGAAGAAGCGGCGGCCGCGGACGTCGACGACGACCGCGATCCTCGCCACGTTCCCCTGCGAGCGGGCGCCGAGCTCCACCATGGTGGGGATCAGCGCCGGCGGCAGGTTGTCGACGACGAACCAGCCGAGGTCCTCCAGACACTTGGCGGCGGTCGACCGGCCCGCGCCCGACATCCCGGAGATGATCACCAGCTCCGGGATGGCCGCCTCGGGGACGCCGGGCGTCTCGATGATGGTGCCCGTGTTCACTTCCGCTCCGTCTTCCTTCGCCGCTTCGCCGGCCGCGTCGTCCGCCGCCGGCTCCTGCGGGTGATCCTCGTGTGCCTGCTTGTGCGATGCCTCGGTGTCAGCTGTGTGCGGTGCCCCGGCTGCGGCCGTGCGCGGCTCCTCGGTCTCCGCCGTACGTCCTGCCGAGGGTTCTTCCTGCTGGTGCTCGGTCATCTCTCCTGCCCCCGTCGTTCGTCCGGGGCGCCCGCGGACACGGGCTCCCCTGCGGCACCCGCCGTCGTTTCGGGCGCCTCTTCCACGTGGTCCTCGTCTTCCATGATCTCTCCGGTCGCGGTGTTCACGGCGGGGGCCGCCGGGGCCGCCCGGGCGAAGGCCACGGCGACGGCCTCGGCCGTCTTGCGGCCTATGCCGGGAACCTCGCAGATCTGGTCGATTGTCGCGGATCGCAGGTTTTTCACCGAACCGAAATGCTTGATCAGCGCCTGCTTGCGCGTCTCGCCGAGTCCCGGCACGTCGTCGAGCGGGCTCGCCCTGAAACGCCGGGCCCGCTTGGCGCGCTGATAGGTGATCGCGAAGCGGTGCGCCTCGTCGCGCACACGCTGAAGAAGATAGAGCCCTTCGCTGGTACGTGGCAGCACCACCGGGTCGTCCTCGCCGGGCAGCCACACCTCTTCCAGGCGCTTGGCGAGGCCGCAGACGGCGATGTCGTCGATACCCAGCTCGTCCAGGGCCCTCTGGGCGGCCGCGACCTGCGGCTTGCCGCCGTCGACGACGACCAGCTGCGGCGGGTAGGCGAAGCGCTTGGGCCGCCCGTCCTCCTCGGTGGGACCGGACTCGCCGTCGGCCCACTCGCCGGTCTTCTCCTTCTCGCCGAGATAGCGCCTGAAACGGCGGGTGATCACCTCGTGCATGGACCGGACGTCGTCCTGGCCCTCGAAGCCCTTGATCTGGAAGCGCCGGTACTCACTCTTGCGCTGCAGCCCGTCCTCGAAGACGACCATCGACGCCACGACGTCGTCGCCCTGGAGGTGCGAGATGTCGTAGCACTCGACGCGCAGGGGCGCGCTGTCCAGGCCGAGTGCCTCGGCGATCTCCTCCAGGGCCCGGGAGCGGGTCGTCAGGTCGGAGGCGCGCTTCGTCTTGTGCAGACCGAGCGCCTGGAGCGCGTTGCGCTGGACCGTCTCCATGAGGGCCTTCTTGTCACCGCGCTGCGGGATCCGCAGTGACACGTTCGACCCGCGGCGCTCGGTGAGCCACTCCTGGACGGGCTCCACGGGGTCGGGCAGCGCCGGGACGAGCACCTCCTTGGGTACGGAGTCGCCGGTCTCCTCCCCGTACAGCTGCTGGAGCGCGTGCTCGACCAGGTCGCCGGTGGTGACCGCCTCGACCTTGTCGGTGACCCAGCCGCGCTGGCCCCGCACCCGGCCGCCGCGGACGTGGAAGATCTGCACGGCGGCTTCCAGCTCGTCCTCGGCGAGCGCGATCAGGTCGGCGTCCGTCGCGTCGGCGAGCACGACGGCGCTCTTCTCCATGGCCTTCTTGAGCGCCCCGATGTCGTCGCGCAGGCGGGCGGCGCGCTCGTACTCCATGTCCTCGGCGGCGTCCGCCATCCGCCGCTCCAGGCGGCGGATGTACGTGCCCGTGCGGCCGGCCATGAAGTCGCAGAACTCCTCGGAGAGTTCGCGGTGCTCCTCGGCCGAGACGCGTCCGACGCAGGGGGCGGAGCACTTTCCGATGTAGCCGAGCAGACAGGGGCGGCCCGTCCGCTCGGCGTTCCGGAACACGCCCGCGGAACAGGTCCGCACCGGGAAGGCGCGCAGCAGGAGGTCCACGGTGTCGCGGATCGCCCACGCGTGCCCGTACGGGCCGAAGTAGCGCACGCCCTTCTTCTTGTGACCGCGCATCACCTGCACCCGCGGGAACTGCTCGTTCAGGGTGACCGCGAGGTACGGATAGCTCTTGTCGTCGCGGTACTTGACGTTGAACCGGGGGTCGAACTCCTTGATCCAGGAGTACTCCAGCTGGAGCGCCTCGACCTCCGTGGACACCACCGTCCACTCGACCGACGCCGCGGTGGTGACCATCGTGCGCGTACGCGGGTGGAGGCCGGAGAGGTCCTGGAAGTAGCTCGCCAGGCGCTGGCGCAGGCTCTTCGCCTTCCCGACGTAGATCACCCGGCGGTGCTCGTCGCGGAATTTGTAGACCCCCGGCGAGTCGGGGATCTGTCCCGGCTTGGGGCGGTAGCTGGAGGGGTCGGCCATGTCTCACACCCTACTGGCGGGGTGTGACAGCGCGACGGCCTGTCGGCACCCGGCCGGGACCCGGTCCGGCCAGGCACGACCGCGACTCCAGCAGGGTCAGGACGGCCGGCACCCGGCGGTGGCCGTCGGCGGCCTCGGGGAGGCCGAGTTTCCCGAGGACGCTCCGCACGTGCTTGTCGCGGTGCCCTCGTCCCGGTGCGACTCGGGGTCGCCGAGGACGCCTGGCTCACTCACCGACGTCGCCCGCCTGCCCGCCGCCTCGTGGCCGAGCCGCTCACAGAGGTTCGCCTGCCCCTCGCTGAGCGTGACGTCGTCACCGGCCAGGACGGCCCTCCCGCGCGGGAGGCTGTGCTCCGTCCATGGTGCCTACCGTCCGCTCGGCCGACCGGTATCGCACACGTCTGCGGTACTTGTCCGCGGTACGCGTGCAACAGCCTGCCGGGCGTGGACGGTTACGGCCTGCCGGTGGCGGGCAATGGAGGTGGACCGGAACCCGTTTCGGGGGCTGGCCGTGACGACACGGAAACAGTTCGGGGCAATGCTCGTACCAGTGCAGATGCAGGTGGACCGGGCGCCCCGGACAAAGGGCGTCGGGTCGATGACCGAAGGGCTGCGGAAGATGCGACAGACACGGATCGAGAAACCACGACGGTCGGTCCGGGTCCGCCCGTACGAGGACGAGGAGCTGTACGGCGACGGTCTGCTGTCCGGCCTCGACCCCCGCGACCCCGACATCGTCCGTGCCAAGCGCCTGCGGTCGGCACGGCACGGCGGGGACCCCCGCCCCTGAACCGGACGGTTCTTCCCCCTTCCGTGCAGGCAGCCCGGAGCGTACGCGTGTCACGAGGACGGGACTCCCCCTCGCTGGATCTTCGCCACTCACGCTCCGGGCCGTCCTCGGTCGGGGAACACCTCGCCGCCCGCCTCCTGGGCGTCCTGCGGCAGAGGCAGCCTCACGACGAGCGTCGCGCCCCTGCCCGGCCGTCTCCGCACGCGTGATGGGAACGCTCACCGCGTCCGTGCCCGCGGTGAGCCTCGTCCCGACCCGCTCCCTGAAGGATCTCCAGGAACTGGTGGCGGCCGGCCCGGCCCGCGGCTTCCTGCACAGGTCGGCGCTGTCCGCGCGGGCGGTCCGGGACCTTCTGGCGCGGTGAACGGACACCTCGACGCGCCACTCCGGGGGACCGCGCCGCGCGCCCGGACAGTGAAGTTGCGCATCAGGTGTTGTCCGGGCCTGGTCAACAGGCTTCAATGCGGGATGACTTGGGCCGGGAACCACGGCGTACGCATGTGACCATCCCCCGTACGCAGACCGGGCGGCCCCTCCGAACAGCGCGAACGGCCCCACCAGCCCTCGCGAGCTCGCACAGAGAGGCCCCTGCATGCGGCACGGCACACAGCACGCGGACGTCGCCGCGGCGGAACTGGAGACGGCCCTGCGGGGCGGCCCCTTCCATGTCGCGCTGCGCGCCGCGATCACCGCCCGTGGACTGCCGCTGCAGCGCGTGCAGCACCATCTGACGCGGTACGGGGTCAAGGTCGGCGTGACGAGTCTCAGTTACTGGCAGCAGGGCGCCCGGCGCCCGCAGCGCGCCGAGTCACTGCGCGCCGTGCGCGCCCTGGAGGAGATACTCCAGCTGCCCGACGAGTCGCTGATCCGGCTGCTCTCGAAGGCGGACGACCACTCCGGCGTACAACGGCCGGCGGCCCGCTCGTACCGCTCGCTGGTCGAGGCCTCCGGAGTCCTGGAGAAGCTGCTGGCCGAACTCGACTCACCGTTCGACGGCGGACTCCTCGGCCTCGGCCACCACGAGCGGGTACGGATCGGCACCCGCCGCGAGCTGCTGGGGCGCGACTCCCAGCACATCGTGCGGGCCCACAGTGACGGCGTCGACCGCTATGTGGCCGTCCACCACGGCGACCCCGGCTGCGTCCCGGAGCACATGAGTGTGCACGCCCTGGAGAACTGCCGCACCGGCCGCGTGCTCCGGCACCACGAGACCGGCGTCCTCGTGGCCGAGCTGCTCTTCGACACGCGCCTGCGGGCGGGCGACACCTTCCTGTTCCGCTACGGCGTGGAGGACGGCACGGCGGGCGCGTCCGGCGAGTACGTCCGGGGGTTCGGCTTCTCCGGCGGGCAGTACGCCCTCGAAGTGCGGTTCGCCGAGGAGACGCTGCCCGTGCGCTGCCACCGGTTCGCCCAGCATTCGGCGGCGGCGCCACGCAGCGGCCGCCAGGAGCTGCCGCTGAGCGGCCACCACCGGTCGGTCCACATGGTGGAGCAGCGGGTGCGGTCGGGGATCGTGGGGATCGCGTGGGACTGGGAGTGAGTCGCAGGGCCGATCCGCAGGGCCGATCCGCAGGGACATGACGTGAGGGGGTGCGCCACCGCCCGTAGGGCGGCGGACTGCCGACGGCCGACCGACCCCCAGCCATCCATCCATCAACCATCAGCTGACGTAAACGCTTACGTAAGCGTTTACGTCACCTTTCGCATGGGGTACTTTCGCGGGGCGAGCAGCCGCATCCCAGGAGGCACCCTTGGCGACGATGGCCGACGTGGCCCGGCACGCGGGCGTTTCCGTCGCGACGGTCTCCCACGTGCTCAACGCCACGCGCCCGGTGCTTCCGCACACCCGCCAAGCCGTTCTCGACGCCATCGACGCTCTCGGCTACACCCCGAACAGCCTGGCCAGATCCCTGGTCACCGCACGGACGCGGTCCATCGGGCTCGCGGTGTCGGCGATCAGCAACCCCTACTTCACGGAGATCCTCCAAGGCGTGGAGGCCGGCGCGCTGGAGCACGGCTACGGCCTGCTGATCGCGGATCCGCACGATGATCCGGCCCATGAGCGCAAGGTGGTCCAGCTGCTGCACGAACGACGCGTGGACGGGATGATCGTCGCGCCCTCGGCGGATCCGCAGGGACTGGTCGACTACCTCGCGCGGCACGACGTACCGACGGTGTTCCTGGACAGACTGGTCGACGAGACCAGGGCGCCCGGCTTCGCGTTCGACCAGGTGTGCGCGGAGAACGCCGAGCCCGTCTCCCTCCTGGTCACCCACCTCGCCGAGCTGGGCCACAGGAGGATCGGTCTGGTCGCGGGACTCCCGGGGCTCAGTACGACGACCGAGCGGATCACCGGCTACCGGCGCGGCCTGGCCTACGCGGGACTCGCGTACGACGAGCGGCTCGTGGTCCCCGGCAGCTCCGAGGCGGCGGGGGCGGAGCGGGCGACCGAGGCGCTGCTGTCCCTTCCGGCGCCGCCGACGGCACTCGTCACCGCCAACAACGCGATGACCATCGGTGCCCTGCGTGCCGTGCGCGAGCGGGGCCTGTCCGTGCCCGGCGACCTGGCCCTGTGCTGCTTCGACGACTTCTCCTGGGCGGACCTCTTCTCGCCCCGGCTCACCGCGATCTCCCAGCCGAGCAAGGAGATCGGGGCCCGGGCCGTGCGGCTGCTGCTGGAGCGGCTGGGCTCGCCCGGTCGTGCGGCCCGTACGGTCCGGCTGCCCTCCGCCTTCGTCCACCGCACCTCGTGCGGCTGCCCCGAGAAAGGATCCGACTCGTGATCGTCGTCGCCGGTGAGGCCCTGATCGACCTGGTGCCCATGGAGAGGGGCGCGCTCGCCGGGCTCGCCCCGCGCCGCGGCGGCGGTCCGTACAACACGGCGGTGGCGCTGGGCCGGCTCGGCTCCCCCACGGCCTTCTGCTCCCGGGTCTCGGACGACGCCTTCGGCGAGGCTCTGGTCGGCGGGCTGCGCGAGGCGGGTGTCGACGTGTCATCGGTGCAGCGGGGCGCCGAGCCGACGACCCTCGCCGTCGCTTCCATCGCCGCGGACGGCTCGGCCGGCTACTCCTTCTACGTCGAAGGGACCGCGGACCGGTTGTTCTCAACGCCCTCGCAGCTCCCGGGCGGGACGCGGGCGGTGTCCTTCGGTACCTGCTCGCTCGTCCTGGAGCCGGGCGCGAGCGCGTACGAGAAGCTGATGCGGAGCGCGTCCGCGCAGGGAGTGTTCACCGCGCTCGATCCGAACATCCGCGCGGGGCTCATTCCCGACCCGGACGCCTACCGGGCCCGGTTCAAGAGCTGGCTGCCGTCGGTGTCGCTGCTCAAGCTGTCCGAGGAGGACGCCCGGTGGCTGGGCGGTACTCCGCGCGAGTGGCTGGCCGCGGGGCCCTCGGCCGTGGTGGTCACGCGGGGCGGCGACGGACTGACCGCCTTCACCCCTGACGGCGGGGAGTACTCCGTGCCGGGTGAGCGGGTCGACGTGGTGGACACCATCGGCGCGGGCGACACGGTGAACGCGGCGCTGCTGCACGGTCTCGCCGCCCGCGACGCACTGTCCGGGGCGGGTCCGACCGGCCTGGGGGCCGACGGCTGGGGCGAGTTGCTGCGGTTCGCCGCGCGAGCCGCGGCGGTCACCTGCTCCCGGGCGGGCGCGGAACCGCCGTACGCCCATGAGGTGGACGCGTTCTGAGGACTGGAGTGCGGTTCGCTCGCAGCCATGCGGCAGGACCGCGGGCAGGCAAGCGAACGAGGGGGGCCTGCCCGCCGAACAACGCGCGACGCGCCGTGCCCCACGGGGAGTTCCCGTGGGGCACGGCGCGTTGCGGTGACACTCTCCCGAGGCGTTCGGGCCTGTCTCAGGCCTTACGGGCTCGGGCCGTCGTCTTCTTCGCCGGGGTCGCCTTCTTCGTGGCCCCGGCGGCCTTATTGGCGGCCGTGCCGTTGGCGGCGGTGGTCCTGGCCGCGGCGGACTTCGCCGTCGTGGTCTTGGCCGTCGTGGTCTTGGACGCCGTGGCCTTGGACGCCGTGGTCTTGGCCGTGGCCGTCTTCCTCGTCGTCGACCTGGCCGCCACGGCCTTCTTGGCGGCGGCCTTGCGCGGGGCCTCGACCTGCGAGGCGTCACTGACGCGATCCGCGCCGAGGACCTCCTGCAGGAACTTGCCCGTGTGGCTGGCCGGTACCGCGGCGACCTCCTCGGGTGTGCCCTCGGCGATGACGATGCCACCGCCGGCGCCGCCCTCGGGGCCCATGTCGACGACCCAGTCCGCGGTCTTGATGACGTCGAGGTTGTGCTCGATCACGATGACCGTGTTGCCCTTGTCGACCAGACCGGACAGCACGACGAGGAGCTTGCTGATGTCCTCGAAGTGCAGGCCGGTGGTCGGCTCGTCGAGGACGTACACCGTGCGTCCGGTGGACCTCTTCTGCAGTTCGCTGGCGAGCTTGACCCGCTGGGCCTCGCCGCCGGACAGGGTCGTCGCGGACTGGCCGAGCCGGACGTAACCGAGACCGACGTCGTTGAGCGTCCTGAGGTGGCGGGAGATCCCCGGGACGGCCTCGAAGAAGTGCATGGCCTCTTCGATCGGCATGTTCAGGACGTCGGCGATGGACTTGCCCTTGTAGTGGACGTCCAGGGTCTCCCGGTTGTATCGGGCCCCGTGGCAGACCTCGCACGGGACGTACACGTCCGGGAGGAAGTTCATCTCGATCTTGATCGTGCCGTCGCCCGCGCAGTTCTCGCAGCGGCCGCCCTTGACGTTGAAGGAGAAGCGGCCCGGCAGGTAGCCGCGGACCTTCGCCTCGGTCGTCTCGGCGAACAGCTTGCGGACGTGGTCGAAGACGCCGGTGTACGTCGCCGGGTTCGACCGGGGTGTGCGGCCGATGGGCGACTGGTCGACGTGCACGACCTTGTCGACGAGGTCGTCGCCGTCCACGCGCGTGTGGCGGCCGGGGACGCTCCTGGCGCCGTTCAGCTCGCGGGCCAGGTGCGTGTACAGGATGTCGTTGACCAGCGTCGACTTGCCCGAGCCCGAGACACCCGTGACGGCCGTGAGGACACCCAGCGGGAACGACACGTCGATGTCCCGGAGGTTGTTCTCGCGGGCTCCGTGCACGGTGAGCTGCCGGGAAGGGTCGCGCGGGCGCCGGATGTCGGGCAGCGGGATGGCCTTCTTGCCGGACAGGTACTGACCGGTCTGCGACTCCTCGTTGGCGAGCAGCTCCTTCAGGGAGCCGCTGTGCACGACGTGGCCGCCGTGCTCACCGGCGCCGGGGCCGATGTCGACGATCCAGTCGGCGACCTTGATGGTGTCCTCGTCGTGCTCGACGACGATGAGCGTGTTGCCCATGTCGCGCAGCCGGACCAGGGTCTCGATGAGGCGGTGGTTGTCCCGCTGGTGCAGGCCGATGGAGGGCTCGTCGAGGACGTACAGGACGCCGACGAGGCCGGAGCCGATCTGGGTCGCGAGACGGATGCGCTGGGCCTCCCCTCCGGAGAGGGTGCCCGCGGCGCGGTTCAGCGAGAGGTAGTCCAGGCCGACGTCGACCAGGAACCGCAGCCTTTCGTTGACCTCCTTCAGGACGCGCTCGGCGATCTTCTTGTCACGCGCGTCGAGCTTCAGCTTGCCCAGGAAGTCCGCGCAGTCGCTGATGGACATGGCGGAGACCTCGGCGATGGACTTCTCCATGACCGTGACCGCGAGGACGATCGGCTTGAGGCGCGTGCCCTGACAGGTGGGGCAGGGCACCTCGCGCATGTAGCCCTCGAAGCGCTCGCGGCTCGTGTCGCTCTCGGCCTCGCTGTGCCGCCGCTTCACGAAGGGGACAGCGCCCTCGAAGGGCGTGGTGTAGACGCGCTCCCGGCCGTACCTGTTCCGGTAGCGGACCTCGATCTGTGTCTTGTGGCCGTGGATCAGGGCCTTCTTGGCGCGCTGCGGGAGACCGGCGAAGGGGATGTCGGTCCGGAATCCCAGCGCGTCCGCCAGGGCCCCGATGAGGCGCCCGAAGTAGTCCTTGGTGTGGCCGTGCGACCAGGGGTGGATGGCGCCCTCGTCGAGGGACTTGTCCTCGTCCGGGACGATCAGCTCCGCGTCGACCTCCATGCGTGTGCCGATGCCCGAGCAGTCGGGGCAGGCGCCGAAGGGCGAGTTGAAGGAGAAGGAGCGGGGCTCCATCTCCTCGAAGGACAGGTCGTCGTACGCGCAGTACAGGTGCTCCGAGTACATGCGCTCGCGCTCGGGGTCGTCCGAGGGGAGGTCGACGAAGTCGAGCACCACCATGCCGCCGGAGAGGCCGAGCGCGGTCTCCACGGAGTCGGTCAGGCGGCGCTTGGCGCCCTCCTTGACCGTGAGGCGGTCGATGACCACCTCGATGGTGTGCTTCTCCTGCTTCTTCAGCGTGGGCGGGTCGGTGAGCTGGATCGTCTCGCCGTCGACCCGGGCGCGGCTGTACCCCTTGGTCTGGAGATCGGAGAAGAGGTCGACGAACTCCCCCTTGCGCTCGCGCACCAGCGGGGAGAGGACCTGGAAGCGGCTGCCCTCCGGGAGCTCCAGGACCTTGTCGACGATGGCCTGCGGCGACTGGCGCGAGATGGGGCGGCCGCACTCGGGGCAGTGCGGCTTGCCGATGCGCGCGAAGAGCAGCCGCAGGTAGTCGTAGACCTCGGTGATGGTGCCGACCGTCGAGCGCGGATTGCGCGAGGTCGACTTCTGGTCGATGGAGACCGCCGGGGAGAGACCTTCGATGAAGTCGACGTCCGGCTTGTCCATCTGGCCGAGGAACTGCCGGGCGTACGAGGACAGTGACTCCACGTAGCGCCGCTGCCCCTCGGCGAAGATCGTGTCGAAGGCCAGCGAGGACTTGCCCGACCCCGACAGGCCCGTGAAGACGATGAGCGAGTCGCGCGGGAGGTCGAGCGAGACATTCTTCAGATTGTGCTCGCGCGCTCCACGGACGATGAGACGGTCGGCCACGCCGGTCCGCACCTTTCTAGAGAGAAGTGACAGGGGCGAGGCCCCCGTCCTTCTCAGACTAGGGGGAGCCACTGACAGCGCCGGTCTGGTTCGCCTCTTGCCCAACAATTCCGGGCCTCCAGGAATGCCCGGCGCTGCCCCCGACCTTATAGCACGTGCATTCGATTCACGGAGGTCGTCCACCACCTTCACCCGATCGTGTGGCGGAGCTATCGTCGGGCGCATGAACGATCATGTGCGCGACCTGGCGTCTGTACGTGACGCGACCGATCGGCTGCTCACCGCAGTCGCCACGTTGGACAACGCCGCCGTGACGCAACCGTCACGGCTCCCCGGCTGGAGCCGCGGCCACGTCCTGGCCCACCTCGCCCGCAACGCGGACGCGCTCCTGAACGTCCTGGAGGGGCGGCCGATGTACGCCTCCGGTGAGGCCCGGGACGCCGACATCGAGCGGGACGCCCCGCGCCCCCTGGAGACACAGCTCGCCGACCTGCGCGACAGCGCCGCCCGCTTCCAGGAGGCCGGTTCCGTGCCCGCCGACTGGTCACGCACCGTGGAACTGCGCAACGGGGTCACCGACTCGGCGGCCCGGGTGCCGTTCCGCCGGTGGATCGAGATCGAGCTGCACCGGGTGGACCTGGGAATCGGGTACGAGCTGGAGGACCTGCCGGAGGACTTCGTCCAGCGGGAGGTGGCCTTCCTCACGGACCGTTTCGCCGGGCATCCCGGGGTGCCCTCCACGCGCGTCACGGACGGCACGCGCGCGTGGAGCACGGGACGTGACTCCGGAGGCGGCACCGAAATCACCGTGACCGGTCCCGCACCCGCCCTGCTCGGCTGGCTCGCGGGACGCCGCGACGGGGCCGCTCTGCTCGTCGACGGCGGACCGTTGCCGGTTCTGCCTCCGCTATAGGCTGAGCGGTATGACGTACAGCGGAGCGGTGAAGGTCGGCGGCCCTGCGGATGTGCACGAGCTGCGGGACCTGATGATCTCCAAGGTCGCGGTCGGCCCGATGGACAACAACGCCTATGTGCTGCGCTGCCGGGCCACGGACGAACAGCTGCTGATCGACGCGGCCAACGACGCCAGGACGCTGCTCACACTGATCGGCGACGACGGCATCGCGTCCGTGGTGACCACGCATCAGCACGGCGACCACTGGCAGGCGCTCGCGGAGGTCGTGGCGGCCACGGGCGCGCGCACGTACGCGGGACGGGACGACACCGAGGGCATCCCCGTACCGACGGACGTCCCGCTCCAGGACGGCGACACGATCCGCGTGGGGCACGTGGAGCTGACGGCACGTCATCTGGTGGGCCACACCCCCGGGTCGATCGCGCTGGTCTACGACGACCCGCACGGTCATCCTCATGTGTTCACGGGTGACTGTCTGTTCCCGGGCGGTGTGGGCAACACACGTAAGGATCCGGAGGCGTTCGCCAGTCTGATGCGCGATGTCGAGACGAAGATCTTCGGCACGCTCCCGGACGAGACCTGGGTCTACCCGGGACACGGCGGCGACACGACGCTGGGCGCGGAGCGGCCTCACCTGCCGGAGTGGCACGCCCGGGGCTGGTGAGTCCGCACGTGCCGTCCGTGCCGCCCGCGAGGAGCTGAACATCCTGATGCCGCGCGGGAGTCGGTGAAGCGCATGATGCCGGATGCGGGGTCGGTCATCACGCGCGCCGTCGCGCGCCCCGTGTGAACCGAGCACACGCGCTGGTGCCCTGCGCGCGCTCCCCGCGCGTGCGGGCGCGCGGTCCACTGAGGGCAGTCCCGCACAGGATGACGGCTCCTGCGCGGACGGGCCGCCGGCCTTACGATCCCCGCCCTTCGGCCGGCGGCCCCGCCCTGGCAGCGGTGGCCGACGTCCGGCGGCCACCGCCCCGGGCGCCGTGTCCGGTCCTTCCCGCGCCCGCCCGGCCCGTCGGTTCCGTCCGTGGCCGACCGCCCCGCCTGCCGCGGCGCTCAGGTCGCCGTCCGCCCCGTCCCCGCCATCGCCGCGACCCGCTCCACACCGAACACGTACCCCTGCACACCGCAGCCGGCGATGACACCGTCGGCGCGGACGGAGACGTACGAGTGGTGCCGGAACGCCTCGCGCTGGTGGATGTTGGAGATGTGGACCTCCAGCACGGGCAGGCCGTCACAGGTGTTGAGCGCGTCCAGGATCGCGACGGAGGTGTGCGAGTACGCGCCCGGGTTGATCACGATCCCGCAGTGGCCGAGGCGTGCCTCGTGGATCCAGTCGACCAGTTCGCCCTCGTGGTTGGACTGCCTGAAGTCCACCGTGCCGCCGTGCGCGGCCGCCGCCTTGGCGCACATCGCCTCGACGTCGGCGAGGGTGTCGGAGCCGTAGATCTCCGGCTGCCGCTGCCCCAGGAGGTTCAGATTGGGGCCGTTGAGAATCATGATCGGGGCGTTGGCGAGGGTGCGGGGCACGGTTCCTCCGGTCCGCTCGGGTGATGCGGCCCGTTCAGGACCGCTGCTCCGACCCGGTTTATCACGGTGCGCCGACACCGGGTCGGTCCCTATGGTGCCGGGCATGACGACACCCGCGTACCCGCCCAAGCCCGTGCCCGGCGACCGGGTGGCCGTGATCTCCCCGGCGGCCGCCCTGCCGGCGATCCTGCCGCTTCCCTTCGAGTTGGGCCTCTCGCGGCTGCGCACGGAGTTCGGCCTCGAACCGGTCGAGTATCCGGCGACCCGGAAGATGGACTCGACACCGCGGGAGCGCGCCGCCGACATCCATGCCGCGTTCGCCGACCCGGACATCAAGGCGGTCCTGGCTTCGATCGGCGGCGACGATCAGATCACCGTGCTGCCACTGCTGGACCGGGAGCTCGTCCGTGCCAATCCCAAGCCGTTCTTCGGCTTCAGCGACAACACCAACCTGCTCGCCTTCCTGGCGAACTGCGGGATCGTCGGCTACCACGGCGCGAGTGTGATGACCGAGTTCGGCCGCCCCGTCGCCATGCATCCCCTGACCGCCGAGTCCGCCCGGGCCGCACTCTTCACCTCGGGCTCGTACGAGTTGCGGCCCGCGGCGAACTGGCGTGACGTCGACCGCGACTGGGCCGACCCCGCGACCTTCGAGTCCGAACCGGTGACCCGGCCCGGCACCGGGTGGACCTGGGTCAACCCCGACCGTGTGGTGGAGGGCCGCAGCTGGGGCGGCTGTCTGGAGACCGTCGGCTGTCTGCTGATGGCCGACCGGGAGATCCCGGGCGACCCCGCCGTCCACGACGGAGGCGTGCTCTTCCTGGAGACCTCGGAAGAACTGCCGAGCGACGAGGGGGTGTTCCGCGTCCTGCGGGGCATGGGAGAGCGCGGTCTGCTCCAGCGTTTCTCCGCGCTGCTGATGGGCCGCGCGAAGACCTGGTCGTTCGAACATCCCAACAGCCCTGAGCGGGGCGCCCGTTACGCCGCCGACCAGCGTGCGGCCGTACAGCGCGCGATGCGGGCGTACGCCCCCGACGCCATGGTCGTCTTCGATGTGGACCTCGGCCACACGGATCCGCAGATCGTCATCCCCTACGGCGGGGTGATCCGGGTCGACGGTCCTGCCCGGCGCATCACGGTGACGTACTGACACCGGCCGGGCCTCCGCGCGCCCCCGTAACCCATCGTCACCGTGGGTGGTTGACGCGGCATGGACCGTGCACGCACCGTAAAGCCCCCTTCCATGCTGCGGCTCGCCGTCGCCGCGCTCGCCGGGACGGCCATCGAGTTCTACGACTTCTTCGTCTACGGGACGGCGGCCGCCCTCGTCCTGGGCCCGCTGTTCTTCCCCACCTTCTCGCCGGTGGCGGGCACGCTGGCGGCCTTCGGGACGTTCGCGGTCGGGTTCGTGGCGCGACCACTGGGTTCGGTCCTGTTCGGACACATCGGGGATCGGCACGGACGGCGGCCCGTGCTCGTCGCCTCCTTGCTGCTGACCGGCGCCGCGACCGTCGCGGTGGGCTGCGTACCGACGTACGACTCCATCGGTACGGCCGCTCCTGTGCTGCTCCTTGTGCTGCGTTTCCTGCAGGGGCTGGGGCTCGGCGGGGAATGGGGCGGGGCGGTGCTGCTGACCGCGGAGCACGCGCCCGCCCACCGTCGTGGACTGTGGTCGAGCTTCCCCCAGATCGGGCCGGCGCTGGGTTTCGTCCTCGCCAACGGTGTGATGCTGGCGCTGTCGGCGACGCTCTCCGAGGCGCAGTTCGCGTCCTGGGGCTGGCGGGTGCCGTTCTGGGCGGCGGGCGTGCTCGCCGCCGCCGGGCTGTGGTTGCGGTCCTCCCTCGCCGAGAGCCCGCAGTTCCTCGAGATGCGGGAGCACGCGCGCGTGCCGCTCGCCGAAGTGGTCCGCGGCCACTGGAGGCTGGTGCTGCTGACCGCAGGGGCGCTCGCGGTCGGGTACGCGCTGTTCTACGCCGTGACCACCTGGTCCCTCGCCTACGCGACCGAGCGGCTCGGGGTGAGCCGTACCGTCATGCTGGCCTGCATCATGGCGGCCGTCGTGGTGAAGGGAGCGCTCACTCCGGTGGCGGCCGTCCTGGGCGACCGCTACGGACGGCGGCCACTGTGTCTGGCGGGCTGCGCGGGTGCCGCACTGTGGATGTTCCCCATGATCGCGCTGCTGTCGACGGGTGAACCGCTGCTGATGTTCTTCGGGTTCCTGGTGGCGCTGATCGCGTTCGTGACGATGTTCGCCGTGATCGCCGCGTATCTGCCGGAGCTGTACGAGCCGCGGGTGCGCTGCACGGGCGCCGCGGTCGGCTACAACCTGGGCGGTGTGCTCGGTGGCGCGCTCACCCCGATCGTGGCGACCGCGATCGTCGAACAGAGCGGTCGGGTGCCGTGGGGCGTGGCCGCCTATCTGACAGGCGTGGCACTGCTCAGCCTGGGGTGTTTCGCGTTGCTCCCGGAGACCCGGCCGGTGACCGTGGTGGCTGCCGAGCCGGCCACGGGGTGAGGGATGCCGGCGTCCGAGGGCCGGCGACCGGTGGCTGGTCGGAGTCCGCGCGCCGCTTCAGGGCCCCGGACCCTACGGGTTGATCGCGAGTTCCAGATAGGCCGCGAACAGGACCAGATGCACACCACCCTGAAGCGGGGTCGCCCGGCCGGGGACCACCGTGAGGGAGCTGACCACGACGGTCAGCGCGAGCAGCACCATGTGGGTGGCACCCAGGCCGAGGACGAGCGGGCCGGAGAGCCAGATGGACGCGACGGCCACAGCCGGGATGGTCAGGCCGATGCTCGCCATCGCCGAACCGAGGGCCAGGTTCAGACTGGTCTGCACACGGTCACGGCGGGCGGAGCGCAGCGCGGCGATCGTCTCCGGAAGCAGGACGAGCAGAGCGATGATCACGCCGACCACGGCGTGCGGCATCCCGGCCGCCTCCACCCCGGACTCGATGGTGGGCGAGACGCCCTTGGCGAGTCCGACCACGCCGACCAGGGCCAGGGCGAGAAGTCCCAGGCTGGTCCTCGCTGTCCTGGAGGAGGGGGTGTCGGCGTGGTCGTCCGCGTCGATCACCTCGCCCTGTCGTGTGATCGGCAGGAAGTAGTCGCGGTGCCGCACGGTCTGCGTGGCGACGAACATGCCGTACAGGACGAGCGAGGAGAGCGCGGCGAAGGTGAGCTGGGTGGTGGAGAACTCCGGGCCCGGCTTGCTGGTGGTGAACGTCGGCAGGACCAGGCTGAGCGTCGCCAGTGTCGCCACGGTCGCGAGAGCAGCGCCGGTCCCCTCCGCGTTGAACACCGCCAAGCCGTGCCGCAGGGAGGCGACCAGCAGACTCAGGCCGACGATTCCGTTGCAGGTGATCATCACTGCCGCGAAGACGGTGTCGCGGGCCAGCGTGGAGCTCTTGTCCCCGCCGTCCGCCATGAGGGTGACGATCAGCGCCACCTCGATGATCGTGACGGCGACGGCGAGGACCAGCGAACCGAAGGGCTCACCCACCCGGTGGGCGACCACCTCGGCATGGTGGACGGCGGCCAGCACGGCACCGGCCAGCACCAGCGTCACCAGGGCGACGACCGCACCGGGGAGATCACGGCCCCATGTGAAGACCAGCAGGACGATCGCGATCACCGGCACGACGGCCGTCCACTGCGTCACGAGTGACCGGAGCCGAACAAGCATGCAGCGATCGTCCCAGCCATACGACGGCCCCGCACCCCGATTGGGCGATGCGGGACCACGGTCGGGAGCGCGGCGAACGAGCCACCGGCTGCTGCCCTCCTGGCGCCACAACCACAGCCGCGTCCCTGGCTGTCGCCGCTGCCCCTGCGGCCAGGGCCACGGCCGTGGCCCTGGCCGCTACGGGCGCCCGTGCGCTACTTGATCTCGGTCATCTCGTGTACGTCGCAGTCGGTGAACTGCGGAGGCCTGGTACACAGTGCCGCCATCCTGGTCGTCTCGGGATCGTTGCTGTTGCGCATCGCCTCCTCGTACGACTCGAACTCGATGGCGACGAGGTAGCGGTTGGGTGTGTTCCGGTCCTGCAGGAGCATGCGGTGTGTGGGGCCGCCGTCGCGGCCCGCGGAGCGCTTCTCGGCCTCCTGGACCAGCTCCCCCATCTCGTCGATGCGCTCGGTCTCGAAGTCGATGATCTGCACGAACTTCATCGGTGCCTCCATCCGGCCAGGCGTCCCCGGGCCGGGGACCACTCAGCACACAAGCAAGCACCGGGAGCGACGGTCGGCAATTCGCCGAGCGCCACTCCCGGTGCTGATCGGTGCTATGTCCGACGGTCAGACGTCGATGCTGTCCTTCTCGGGCCCTTCGGCCTTCTGGGTCTCTTCAGCCTTGCGGGCTTCTTCGGCCGCCTGCTTCTTGGAGGCCATCAGGCTGGTGATCGTGGTGACCACGAGGACGGCACAGATCACGCCGAGGGAGACCGGGATGGAGATCTCCGGAACATGGACGCCGGACTCGTGCAGCGCGTGCAGCACCAGCTTGACGCCGATGAATCCGAGGATGACCGACAGGCCGTAGCTGAGGTGGACCAGCTTCTTGAGGAGTCCACCGATCAGGAAGTACAGCTGTCGCAGGCCCATCAGCGCGAACGCGTTGGCCGTGAAGACGATGTACGGGTCCTGGGTCAGGCCGAAGATCGCGGGGATCGAGTCGAGCGCGAAGAGCACGTCGGTGGTGCCGATCGCCAGCATGACGACCAGCATCGGGGTCATGACCCGCTTGCCGTTCTGCTGGATCCACAGCTTGGTGCCGTGGTAGCGGTCGGCGACACCGAAGCGGCGCTCGGCGGCCTTGAGCAGCCGGTTCTCCTCGAACTCCTCGTCCTCGTCGTTCGCCCGGGCCTCCTGGATCAGCTTCCAGGCGGTGTAGATGAGGAACGCGCCGAAGATGTAGAAGACCCACGCGAAGCTCGCGAGGATCGCCGCACCCGCGGCGATGAAGATCGCACGCAGGACCAGGGCGATGAGCACACCGACCAGGAGCACACGCTGCTGGTACTGCGTGGGCACCGCGAACTTCGCCATGATGAGGACGAAGACGAAGAGGTTGTCGACGCTCAGCGACTTCTCGGTGATGAAGCCGGCGAAGAACTCTCCGGCGGGCTGGCCTCCGGAGAAGACGAGCAGTCCGAGTCCGAACAGTGCGGCCAGGACGATCCAGACGACCGTCCAGATCCCGGCTTCCTTGATTGACACGTCGTGCGGCTTGCGGCCGATGAAGAAATCGACCGCGATGAGGGCCGCGAGGCCCACAATCGTGAGGACCCAAAGGGTCACGGAAACATCCACTGCGCCTCCGGCAGTACGTAACGGCAAATGTCAGCGTCGTCGCTGCCGGAGGTCTCTTCCACCCGATGTGTCCGGGGCGCGTGATGCGTCCGGTGCGCTTCGGGCCGACGCCCCGGGATCTGGCCAGATCCGTATTGACGAGTACGTCGCAGTAGGTAGGGAGTACTCCCCTCCGTACGGACGACAGTACCCCAATCACCAAGGAAAGGTAAAGGGATTGGTAAAAGAAAGGCCAAATGCCCTGGTCAGACGAGTTGACGAAGTCTTGGGAAAGGCCGGACGGAGCTCAGCGGTTCCAGGAGCGACGGGCGGCCGCGACCTGGGTGAGGACGTGCTGGAGCACCTGGCTGCCCGGCGGGACGTGTGAGGGGTCGTAGGTCCACGTGTGCCCGACCCACGGGTCCGCGAGGTGGTCGTCGGGCACCGGCGTGAGCCGGAGCAGCGACCGCCACAGCGGGTCGAGCAGCGGACCGTACGCGGCGGCGTCCTCCCGGTCGGCGACCAGCATGAGGTGCACACCGACAGCCGGGCCTTCGTCCGCGAGATAGCGGAGCTGGGTCACGGCCCGGTCGTCGAAACCGTGCGGGAAGTCGTTGACGATCAGCAGTTGCTCGGCCGTGTCGAGGTCGGGCGGCAGGGAGTCCGCCGCACCGCCCCGGATGGCCATCTGGACCAGGTCGACCCGCTGGGTGAGCCGGGCCAGCACGTCGGTCACTCCCGCGGCGCCGACGGCGGGCGGTCCGGCCAGCACACCGGTGCTCACGAGCGGTGCGAGGGACGAGGCCGCCGAGCCCGCCGCGTCGATGACGTGCACGGTGTACTCGCCCGCCGGGTAGACGGCGAGGAGCCGGGCCGCATGCGCCACGGCCGTGTCCATGGCGAGGCGGCGCAGGTCGTCGGAGTCCGCGATCGAGCCGTCGAAGGACCCGGTACGGCCGCTGTCGATCCACAGACCGCGCTCCAGCGGCAGCCTCACCAGCATCGGGATGCTCATACCCGCGCTCTCGGGCAGGTGCAGATCTCCCAGGCGCAGAGCCATGGGGATCTCCATCGGCACCCGGTAGCCGTGCCAGGCGGGATTGTCCCAGCGCGCGAACGCGGGCGGCAGTGCGGGCTCGACGACCTCGGCCTCGGCGGTGAGCTGGGCGAGGTCGCGGTCGAGTGCCTGCCTGGCCCGGTCGACCAGCTCGGCGTGCTTCGCGCGGGCCGTCTCGCGGGCGGCGTCGCCCTGCCCGCCTATGCGGCTGCGGGGGTCTGAGAGGACCTTGTCGAGCTCCTGCTCCATGCGGGACTCGGCGAAGTCGACCGCGCTGCGATATGCGGCGGTGGCACGGGCCAGGTCCTCGAACATGCCCCACACCTGGTTGTACAGGCGCTCCTCCATGGACCAGCCGGTCGCGTCGCCCGCCACGGGCTGTGCGGGCTGCCCCGGCTGGGCCGGGGGCGCGGTCGGCGGGGGCGGGGGCGGCGCGGCGGCCTGCCTGCCCGGGTGGCTGTAGTTCACGGGGCCGCCGGCTCCGGGTCCGGCGGGCTGGGTGACGGCGGACGGGTCCGTCGGCGGGGTCGCCGCGGGGTAGCCGGACTGCGGCCCGCCGTGCCCGGCTCCGGACGCCGTGGATCCCGGCCCGCCCGGATGTCCGTGCTGCGGCGGCACCTGGCCGGGACCCGCCTGGGACGTCGATCCGCCCTGGTCCTGCCCCAGGGCGGCGGCGTGCCGCGAGCGGTCGCCCTCGGCCGTACGCGGCGGGGGTGCGGCCACCGAGCGCGCCAGGCCCTGGGCCACCGCCTCGTTGATGCTGCCCGCGAGCTGGTGGGCCTGGGGCAGGCCCTGGTCGGCGAGGAGCTCGGCGAGGCCGCCCGCGTAGCCCTGTCCCACGGCGCGCACCTTCCAGGCGCCCTGCCTGCGGTAGAGCTCGAGTGCGACGACCGCCGATTCGACGTCGAGCCCCGTGACCGTGTAGCTGGCGACCTCGGAGCCGTCGAGCCCGGTGACTGCGACGAAGGGGGCGGCGACCACGCCGAACCGCACCGGGCCGCCCACTCCGGACGGCAGTGCGAGCAGCACGCTGACCCGGTGCACGCTCTCCGGCAGGGCGTCCAGATCGCACGCGAGCCGGTGGTCGGCCGCGGCCTGCTTGGACACCTCGATGCCGGGCAGAGTGGGTGAGCCCGGGTGGGCCACCCACTCGACACCGTGCACCCTGCCCTGCTCGTCGCTGAGCGTGGCGCCGGCCACGATCGGCTTGCCGGCCGACACCCGGATCTCAAGTCGTGCCTGGGAGAGCGGGTGGTTCTGCCCCCGGACCAGCTCAGCCGTCATCGCCTTCGTTCCCCCTATGTACTTCTGTACTTCGTGCGCCGGGCTGTCTACAGGTGCGGCAGGATCGCCGGCATCAGGTCCTGGAAGGTGCGGCCGTTGGCAGGCGTACCGAGAGCGGTCATCTGCCAGCCCGTGCCCGCGCGGTGGACCTTCGCCATGATCTGTGCCGTGTACTGGCCGCCGCCGGCCAGGGTGTACCGGGCCAGCTCCTGGCCGTTGGTCTCGTCGACCAGACGGCAGAACGCGTCCTGCACCTCCTGGAACGTCTGGCCGGTGAACGAGTTCACGGTGAAGACGATCTGGTCGATGTGGACCGGGATGCGCGCGAGGTCGACGAGGATCGCCTCGTCGTCCCCGCCCTGGCCCACGCCGCCGACGAGGTTGTCACCGGTGTGCCGCACGGAGCCGTCGTCGCTGACGAGGTGACGGAAGAACACCACGTCGACCGGCTGCTTGTCCGCGAAGAGCACGGCGGACGCGTCGAGGTCGATCTCGCGGGTGCGAGAGCCGAACAGGCCACGACGCGGGGCTGCCTGCCAGCCGAGCCCCATGCGCACCGCGGTCAGCGTGCCTCCGTCGTTCTTCTGCAGACTGATGGCCTGACCCTTGGTCATGTTGACCGTCACGCGCTGTTCCCTTCTCGGACCTGTCCCCTGTTGCCGCAGAAACCTGCGGTTGACCAGCAACCCTACGCAGGGCCACTGACAGTGCCGAAGCCTGGTGCACACTTTGTGTCGGTCTTGCAACACAGCGCGGCAGCACGGGCGTCAGGCGATACCGGCTTCCTTCATCTGCCGCAGCTCCTTCTTCATCTCCGAGACCTCGTCACGCAGCCGCGCGGCGATCTCGAAGTGCAGGTCGGCGGCGGCCGTACGCATCCGCTGCGTCATCTCCTCGATCTGCTCCGCGAGTTCCGCCGCGGGGCGGTCGGTCGGCACGGTCTCCTTGCTCCTGCCCTTGGCGGAACCGGCTCCCTTGTCGGCCTTCGACCCCAGTGCGGGCACGGGGGCCTTGGCGCTCTTGCCGTCCTTCGACTTGCGGTAGCCCGAGCCGAGCAGCTGCTCCGTGTCGACGTCCTCACGGGCGATCTGCGCCACGATGTCGTTGATCTTCTTGCGGAGGGGCTGCGGGTCGATGCCCCGCTCCGTGTTGTACGCGACCTGCTTCTCCCGGCGGCGGTTGGTCTCCTCGATGGCCTTCTCCATCGCCGGGGTGATCTTGTCGGCGTACATGTGGACCTGACCGGAGACGTTGCGGGCCGCGCGGCCGATGGTCTGGATCAGCGAGGTGCCGGAGCGCAGGAAGCCCTCCTTGTCGGCGTCGAGGATCGACACCAGGGACACCTCCGGGAGGTCGAGGCCCTCCCGGAGGAGGTTGATGCCGACGAGGACGTCGAACTCTCCGGCGCGCAGCTCACGCAGCAGTTCGACCCGGCGCAGGGTGTCGACGTCGCTGTGCAGGTAACGGACCTGGATGCCCATTTCGAGGAAGTAGTCGGTGAGGTCCTCGGCCATCTTCTTGGTGAGCGTGGTGACCAGGACCCGCTCGTCCTTCGCGGTGCGCTCGCGGATCTCGTGCACCAGGTCGTCGATCTGGCCCTCGGTGGGCTTGACGATGACCTCGGGGTCGATGAGGCCGGTGGGGCGGATGATCTGCTCGACGAAGCCGTCCCCGCGCGAGAGCTCGTACTTGCCCGGTGTCGCGGACAGGTAGACGGCCTGGCCGACGCGCTGCTGGAACTCCTCCCACTTCAGTGGGCGGTTGTCCAGGGCAGACGGCAGCCGGAAGCCGTGGTCGACGAGGGTGCGCTTGCGGGAGGCGTCGCCCTCGTACATCGCGCCGATCTGGGGCACGGTGACGTGCGACTCGTCGATGACGAGCAGGAAGTCGTCCGGGAAGTAGTCGAGCAGCGTGTTCGGCGGGGAGCCGGGCTCACGGTCGTCGAAGTGCATCGAGTAGTTCTCGACGCCGGAGCAGGAGCCGATCTGGCGGAGCATCTCCAGGTCGTACGTCGTGCGCATGCGAAGGCGCTGGGCCTCCAGGAGCTTGCCCTGCTTCTCCAGCTCCGTCAGGCGCTCGCCGAGCTCCTTCTCGATGGCGTGGGCGGCGCGCTCCAGACGCTCGGGCCCGGCGACGTAGTGGGTGGCCGGGAAGACGTACTGCTGCTGGTCGTCGCTGATGATCTCGCCGGTGAGCGGGTGCAGGGTGGAGAGCGCCTCGATCTCGTCGCCGAACATCTCGATGCGGACGGCCAGCTCCTCGTAGACCGGGAAGATCTCGATGGTGTCGCCGCGGACACGGAAGGTGCCGCGGGTGAAGGCCAGGTCGTTGCGCGTGTACTGGATGTCGACGAAACGGCGGAGCAGGTCGTCGCGGTCGATCTCGTCGCCGACCTTGAGGTTGACCATGCGGTCCACGTACTCCTGGGGCGTGCCCAGGCCGTAGATGCAGGAGACCGAGGCGACCACGACGACGTCCCGGCGGGTGAGCAGCGAGTTGGTGGCGGAGTGGCGCAGGCGCTCCACCTCCTCGTTGATCGAGGAGTCCTTCTCGATGTAGGTGTCCGACTGCGGGACGTAGGCCTCGGGCTGGTAGTAGTCGTAGTACGAGACGAAGTACTCGACCGCGTTGTTCGGCAGCAGCTCGCGGAACTCGTTGGCCAGCTGGGCGGCCAGCGTCTTGTTCGGCGCCATCACGAGGGTGGGACGCTGAAGCTTCTCGATCATCCACGCGGTGGTCGCGGACTTGCCCGTGCCGGTCGCACCGAGGAGGACGACATCCTTCTCACCTGCGAGGATGCGCCGCTCAAGGTCGGCGATGGCAGCGGGCTGGTCGCCGCTGGGCTGGTAGGGACTGACGACCTCGAAAGGCGCCACCGTGCGTTCGATCTTGGATACGGGCCGCATGGGTTCAACCGTACGACCCCGCACTGACAACGGGGTCCCGTCACCAGTTCTGCGGGGTGCGGGAGCCCTGGTGCCGGGAGCGCGGGCCGGGCACGTGCCGGCGGCCGGCGGGGCGGACCGTGTGGGCCGGGATGCCCGGCTTCTGTTCGACGGGGCTCCAGTCGGGCTTGCCCATGACCATCAGCGGGTCGAACATCACGACGACGCCGGCCAGCAGCAGGAAGGCCAGGGGGCCGATCATCAGGGGCGCCAGCAGGGATGCGGGTGAGTCCCCGGACGGAGCACTGGCGGCGCTGTGCAGGTGGACGCTCAGGGCGGCCATCCCCGTGTAGTGCATGCCGCTGACGGCGAGACCCATCACGAGGCTCGCGCCCACGCTCCAAAGGAATCCCCGGACCTGGCCCGCCGCCCACAGGGCCGCGATCGCGGCGGCGACGGCGATGAGGACCGAGGCGCCGACGGTGAAGGTGTTGTACTCGAGCTTGCCGTTGAGGCGCATTCCGGCCATGCCCAGGTAGTGCATCGACGCGACGCCCAGACCGGTGATGGTGCCCCCGGTGAACAGGGCCGTTCCGGAGGCCCCCCGGTATCCGACGATGAAGATCCCGATGCCGACCATGACGATCGCGACGCCGAGGCTCGCGAAGGTCATCGGCTTGTCGTAGTGGATCGGGGTCTCCCGGACCGAGAAGCCCATCATCGCGATGAAGTGCATGGTCCAGATGCCGGAGCCGATCGCCGCGGAGCCGAGCGCGAGCCAGCCCGGGCGCCAGGAGCGGGTGACGAGCATCGATCTCGTGGTGCAGCGCAGGCCGAGCGCTCCACCGAGGCAAGCCATCAGGTACGCCACGAGCGGCGTGACGAGTCCATAGCTGAATCCGTCGATCGTGCCCTGCATGCGCGGTTGCCCTTCCGCCCTGTTACATCCCGGAACCCCGTGAATTGCCCCCGTCCCGGCAGCGCCACGGCGACCAGGGTTGACGCAGAGAGTATGACTCGCGCCGGAACGCTCGAACGATTTTGCGGCAAAGAATCACGGCCTTGCCGCAGTTGTGCAGCACGCGTGATCGGACTTGGGCAACTCCATTCAATCTATGGCCATCCTGCACCCCCCTGTTGTTGACCCTCTGCTGTCACTCTTGAACCGTCCGTGATCGCAGACGCAAGGAGTACGCATGCACGCGCGCGCTGCCGCCGCCACGACCACCGCGCTCCTGGGAGCCGCCGCCCTCGTTCTCCCCATCCCCACCGCTCACGCGGCCGTGAGCACCGACCATCCGCTGGTCATCGCCCATCGCGGCGCCTCGGCCCAGGCTCCCGAGAACACGCTCGCCGCCATCGACCGGGCGGACCGTCTCGGGTTCCGCTGGGTCGAGAACGACGTCCAGCGCACCAAGGACGGCCAGCTCGTCGTCATCCACGACGACAACCTGGCCCGTACGACCGATGTGGAGGAGGTCTTCCCCGGGCGGGCCCCCTGGAAGGTGAAGGACTTCACCGCGGCGGAGATCGCCCGCCTGGACGCCGGCAGCTGGTTCAGCCCTCGTTACACGGGCGCACGCGTGCCGACGCTGAAGCAGTACATGAACCGGGTCTCGCGCAACCACCAGAAGCTCGTCCTGGAGATCAAGAACCCCGCGCTGTACCCGGGCATCGAACGGCAGACCCTCAAGGTCCTCAGCAACGAGGGCTGGCTGGGCCCGGCCCACGTGCGGAGCAAGCTGGTGATCCAGAGCTTCAGCGCGGACAGTGTGCGGACCGTGCACGCGCTGCGGCCCGACATCAAGACGGGCTTCCTGGGCACCCCGAAGGTCGCGCAGCTGCCCGCGTACGCGGAGTTCGCCGACCAGATCAACTCGTCGCACACGACGATCTCCCTCGGTTACGTCGCCGCGATCCACGCGCTCGAAGGGCCGCACGGCAGGCCCCTGGAGATCTTCACCTGGACCGTCGACACCGCGCAGGACACCCGGCGCGTCGCGGGCTTCGGTGTCGACGGCGTCATCACGAACAAGCCGGACGTGGTGCGGCAGGCTCTTCGCGAGGACTGAGCCTGCGCTGACCGGCCACGCCGGTGGCGTGGACGCCCGTGGGCGTCCACGCCACCGGCGTTGTCAGTGGTGCGCCGTACCGTGGAGCGCATGAACAGCCATGGGCAGAACGAGCAGCGGGTGGTGTGGGCCGTCGTCGACAGCGACATCGGCCCGCTGCTGCTGGCGGCGACCGGCGAGGGCCTGGTCAGCGTTGCCTTCCACGCCACGGACGCGGTGCGCGACAGGACGCTCGAGCGGCTCGGCTCCCGGTTCGGCACCGAGCCCGTCGAAGATCCGGAGTCCCCGTTGCTTGCCGAGGCGATACGCCAGGTCGCGGCGTACTTCGCGGGCGAGCGCCACGACTTCGAGCTGCCGCTGGACTGGTCCCTGATCTCCGGGTTCAACCGACAGGTGCTCCGTGAGCTGTCGTCCGGCGTTCCCTACGGGGCGGTGGTGGGCTATGGCGACCTGGCGCGCCGGGTCGGCCAGCCGGGGGCGGCCCAGGCGGTGGGGATGGCCATGGGAGCCAATCCGCTGCCGGTCGTCGTGCCCTGTCACCGGGTCGTGGAGCGCGACGGCGGCATCGGCGGGTTCGGGGGCGGCGTGGAGACGAAGCGGAAGCTGCTGGCGCTGGAGGGTGTGCTGCCGGAGCCCTTGTTCTGAGGGATGCCTTCTCAGGGGGCGTGCTGCAGGATCGGCTCCGAAGTCGCTGTTCGTGAGGGGTCCTGGAGACAGGACGAGGGGGGAGACCACGCCGGTGACGACGTTCTGTTTCACTCGTGTGCACGCGTCCGACCCGGTGCAGTTCACCGGCCCGGGTGGCGTATCCGCCGTCGGTCTTCCCACTCGGGCGGGGTCGCGGTGACCGCCGTCGAGCGCCCGGTCGGCGCGCCTTTCGACGCGGCCGGACTGGCCGCCTTGCGGCGCCGGACCTCCGCCGTACTCATAGCCAGTCAGATCCTCGGCGGGCTCGGGGTGGCCACGGGGATCGCGCTCGCCGTGATCCTGGCCCAGGAGGTCGCCGGCACCGAGTCGCTCGCCGGGCTCGCGCCCACCGCGACCGTCGCCGGGACAGCGGTCCTCTCGGTGCCGCTGGCCGCGCTGATGACCGCGCGCGGGCGCCGGCCGGGGCTCGTCCTAGCCTACCTCGTCGGAGCGCTGGGAGCGGGGGTCGTCGTGGTCGGCGCGGCCGTGGGCAGCTTTCCGCTGCTGCTGGCCGGCATGGCGGGCTTCGGCGCGGCCTCGTCGGCGAATCTGCAGGCGCGGTTCGCGGCCGCCGATCTGGCCGAGCCCGAGCGGCGGGCACGCGCCATCTCGAACGTCGTGTGGGCCACGACGATCGGCGCGGTCCTCGGCCCCAACATCGCTGCGCCCGCCGGCCGCAGCGTCTCCGGGCTCGGCATACCGGAGGCGGCGGGCCCCTTCCTGTGGGCAGCCGGGGTCTTCCTCATATCGGCACTGCTGGTGGCGGTCCTGCTGCGGCCCGATCCGCTCCTGACCGCCCGCGCGCTGGCGCCGGTCGAGGAACAGTCCCCCGCCGCGCGGTCCATCAGGGCGGGGGCGGCCGCCGTCCGGGCGTCCCCGCGTGCACGGCTCGCGCTGGTCACGGTGGCCGTGTCGCACACGGCGATGGTGTCGGTCATGTCGATGACGCCCCTGGACCTCGGCCACCACGGGGCGGGCATCGATCTGATCGGGCTCGTCATCAGCATCCACATCGCGGGGATGTACGCGTTCTCGCCCGTCATGGGCCGGCTGTCCGACCGGTTCGGGCGTCTGCCGGTGATCGCTCTCGCCGTGGCGCTGCTGGCCTGCGCCGCGCTCCTCGCTGGTACCGCGGGTGCCGACCACGAGCAGACCGCCGCCGGGCTCTTCCTGCTGGGTCTCGGCTGGTCCGCGGGGCTCGTCTCCGGCTCCGCGCTCCTGACCGACTCCGTGCCCCAGCCCGCGCGCGCTGCCGCGCAGGGACTGTCCGACCTGACCATGAACACGGCCGCGGGGCTCGGCGGGGCCGCCGCCGGTCTCGTCGTCGCCCAGGCGAGCTACGGCTGGCTGAACCTCGTAGCCGCCTGTCTGCTGCTGCCGCTCGGCGCGCTGGCCCTGTTCACCAGGGGCCGGCCCTCCCAGCCGTGAAGGACCCACGGGAGCCCGCGCGAAGCCTGGCCGGAACGGCGTGGCGGTAGCAGACTCCGCCCTGCGTACAGCCACTGGCATCCGAAGTCACGGGGGCCGAAGGGACGGCGATCACGTATGAGCGGGAACAGGGCAGTCGCGTACCTCAAACCGGGCGCGGTGGAAGTCAGGACCATCGACTACCCGACGCTCGAACTGCAGGACGGGCCGGGGGTGGCCGCCGCGAACGTCGGCCGCACGTGCCGGCACGGAGTCATCCTGAAAGTACTCGCCAGCAACATCTGCGGCAGCGACCAGCACATGGTCCGCGGCCGTACGACAGCGCCCGAGGGCCTTGTCCTCGGGCACGAAATCACCGGAGAGGTCGTCGAGCGCGGCCCGGACGTCGAGTTCGTCGAGGTCGGGGACATCGTCTCGGTGCCCTTCAACATCGCCTGCGGACGGTGCCGCAACTGCAAGGAGCGCGCGAGCGGCATCTGCCTCAACGTCAACCCGGCCCGCCCCGGGGCCGCCTACGGCTATGTCGACATGGGCGGCTGGGTCGGAGGCCAGGCGGAGTACGCGATGGTCCCGTACGCGGACTTCAACCTGCTGCGGTTCCCGGACCGGGACCAGGCACGCGAGAAGCTCCTCGACCTGACCATGCTGTCCGACATCTTCCCGACCGGCTTCCACGGCGCGGTGACCGCGGGAACCGAAGTGGGATCGACGGTGTACGTCGCCGGCGCCGGCCCGGTCGGTCTCGCGGCCGCGGCGTCGGCACAGCTGCTCGGTGCGGCCGTCGTCATCGTCGGCGACCTGAACACCGAACGGCTCGCGCAGGCGCGGAGTTTCGGCTGCGAGACGGTCGACGTCAGCCGGGGCGACGTCGGCGAGCAGATCGAGCAGATCCTGGGTGAGCCGGAGGTGGACGCGGCCGTCGACGCGGTCGGCTTCGAGGCGCGGGCCCACGGCCCCGACGCTCCGGAGGAGCCCGCCACGGTGCTCAACTCGCTGATGGGCATCACGCGCGCGGGCGGTGCGCTGGGCATTCCGGGCCTGTACGTCACGGACGATCCCGGCGGGGTCGACCAGGACGCGCGGACCGGGACGCTCAAAGTGCGCCTCGGCCTGGGCTGGGCGAAGAGCCACCGCTTCACGACAGGTCAGTGCCCTGTGATGCGGTACCACCGAGGGCTGATGAAGGCGATCCTGCACGAGCGGGTGCACATCGCCAGGGCCGTCAACGCGACGGTGATCGGTCTGGACGACGCACCGCGCGGCTACGCCGAGTTCGACCAGGGCGCCGGCCGCAAGTACGTGCTCGATCCGCACGGGGTGCTGGACGGGGTTCAGCCCGTCTGAGGAACCGGCCGGACGACGCCTCGTCGAACGGGGTGCCCATGCTCGCGGGCACCCCGTTTCCCTCGGCCGAGGATCGACGATCCTCGGTGGCGGTGGCGGTGGCAGTGGCAGTGCCTGAGAACTACTCGTAGTGCCGGGCCTCGAAGATGTTCCCGTCCGGGTCCCTGAAGTAGAAGCTCCGCCTGGCCTTTCCGCGGGCGCCGAAAGCGTCGTACGTGAAGTCCGAGAGCGGTACGGCGCGTTCCTCCAGGCGGGTGTGGAGCGCGTCGAAGGCTTGGCCCGTGAGCGACAGGCACACGTGATTGACCGGGTGGCCCGCGCTGTCGGCGGCGCCGGGCACGACGTCCATGCGCTCGGCCATCGTCAGGGGTGCCAGGTCGAAGATGGTCTCCTCGTTGAGGCGTACGGAGGGGAAGGACGCCTTTCCCTCGGCGAACTCGGTGACCCTGAGGGGTTCGAGACCCACCGCCTTCTCGTAGAAGTCGGCCGAGGCAACGGGGTCGCGTACCCAGAGGACCACATGGTCGAGACGTGTCGTGTTGTCCGTCATGCCCTCAGACTGCTGCCCTCTTGAGCCGGCCTCAAGGGTTTGGCCGGGCGCGTCGCCCGCCAGGGATGAGGGGAGAACCGACAGACAGGAGGCACGCGCGTGCTGGTGGTGTCCGAAGAGGTGCGGGAGGCGCTGGCCGCGGGGCGGCCCGTGGTGGCGCTGGAGTCCACGATCATCGCGCACGGACTGCCGCGTCCGCGCAATCTCCAGGTGGCCGTGGAACTGGAGGACGCCGTACGCCGGGAGGGCGCCGTTCCGGCGACGATCGCCGTGCTCGACGGGCGGCCCCACGTGGGCCTCGACAAGGAGCAGGTGGAGCGGGTCGCCAACGAGGACGGCATCCGCAAGCTCGGGCATCGCGATCTGCCGCTCGCGGTCGCCGCCGGAGCCAGCGGGGCCACCACGGTGTCGGCGACGGCGCTGCTGGCCGCGCAGGCAGGTGTGCGGGTGTTCGCCACGGGCGGCCTCGGGGGTGTGCACAGGGAGTGGACGGCGACGCAGGACGAGTCCGCCGACCTCGGGCTCCTCGCCCGTACCCGGATCACGGTGGTGTGCGCGGGGGTGAAGTCGATCCTGGACGTGCCGGCGACCCTGCAACGCCTGGAGACACTGGGGGTCGCGGTCGCCGGATACGGGACGACGCGCTTTCCCGGCTTCTATCTGTCGGACTCGGGACACCCGGTGGACTGGACGCTGGAGTCGCCCGGCGAGGTCGCGGCCGTCATGCGCGCGCAGGACGCGCTGGACGGACCCGAGTCGGCGCTGATCGTCGCCAATCCGGTGCCCGAGGCGCAACAGCTCGATCCCGGGCTCCACGCGCGCGTGCTCGCCGACGCGCTGCACGCGTGCGAGGCGGAGGGCGTGAGCGGCCAGGCGGTCACTCCTTTCCTCCTCGACCACCTGGTGCGCCACACCGACGGGGCGTCGCTGGAGGCCAACCTCGCGGCGGTGCGCGGCAACGTCCGGCTCGCGGGACGGATCGCGGCGGCCTGGGCGCAGGCGTGACCGGCGCGGGAGGCTCCGGCGGGGCTCTTCTTGTCGTCGGTGACGTCATCACGGACGTCGTCGCCCGGCATCGCGGGCCGCTTGCGCCGGGCACCGACACGGCCGCCGCCGTCCGGACCGTGCCGGGCGGCGCGGGCGCCAACGTCGCATGCTGGGCGGCCCGTCGGGGCGGTACGGAGGTGCGGTTCCTCGGCCGGGTCGGTGCCGACTCCGCCGCGTGGCACGAGCGGGAACTGGTGGATCGCGGAGTGCGGCCCCTTCTGGTCGTCGACCCGCGGGCGCCGACGGGGACGGTGATCTGTCTGGTGGACGCGGATGCCTCGGCGGAGCGCACGTTCCTCACGGACAGCGGTGCGTCCCTGCGGCTCGGCGCGGACGACTGGTCGCCGGCGCTCCTCGACGGGGTCGCGTGGCTGCACCTGTCGGGCTATCTGTTCTTCTCCGAGCCGTCCCGGGCCCTGGTGGCGGCGGCGCTGGAGTCGGCACGCGCGCGTGGTGTGCCGGTGAGCGTGGATCCCGCCTCGGCGGGGTTCCTCGCCGTGCTGGGGGCGGACCGTTTTCTCTCGCTCGTCGAGGGGGTCGACGTCCTGCTGCCGAGCCGGGACGAGGCCTGTCTGCTCACAGGCCTGCCCGATGCGGGGGACGCGGCGGCCAAGCTGAGCCGGCTCATTCCGATGGTGGTGGTCAAGCAGGGCGACGCCGGTGCCCTCGTCGCCCGGTCGGGGGCGGTCCGGGCCCGGGTTCCGGCGGAACCGGCGGCCCCGGTCGACACCACGGGCGCCGGTGACGCCTTCACCGGCGCCTTTCTGGCCACGCTGCTGGGCGGCGGCCGGCCGGAGGAGGCGGTCGCCGAGGGGTGCCGAGCCGGGGCACGAGCGGTGGAGCAGGTGGGCGGGAGGCCGGAGCGAGCGGCGTAGCCCGCCCGGGCCCTACACCTTGCGTCCCCATGCCGAGATCAGTGGAGCCGTGGTGAGGTCCATCCCGCCCGCGGCGACGTTCGCCAGGTGGCGGTCGATGTCCTGGTCGGTGGCGAGGCCCGCCGCGACGAGCTGGTCGCGGACCTGGCCGACCGTCTCGGACTCGAGCGCCCGGCAGGCGGAGGCGGTGATGGGGAAGTACGCCTCGGCCTCGACCTGCCGCAGTCCTGCCTCGCGGAGCAGCCGGGGAAGCCTGCGCCCGTACGCCGGTTCGACGCCGCGTTCCGCGAGCGCGTCGCGCACCGCATGGCGCAGCCGGTTGGCGAGCTGCTGCTCGGGGCCGCGCTCGTCCGGGCAGGCCAGCGGCTGCATCGTGGGGTCGGCATCCTCGACCAGCAGCCGTCCACCGGGGCGCAGCGCCCTGATCATCGAGTGCAACGCCCGTTCCCTGTCCGGCACATGAGCGAGGACGAGTCGGGCGTGCACGAGGTCGAAGCCCTCCCCCGGCGGCTCGTCTGCGCCCACGTCGTGGACGCGCAGCTGGATCGGCGGGCGAACGCTCGCGGGCGCCCACGAGGTGTCGAGGTCGGTCGCGACGACCCGTCCGGTGGGGCCGACCCGCTTGGCGAGCCAGGACACCACGGACATGCCGCCGGCGCCCACCTCCCAGCAGCGCCAGCCGGAGCCGATGCCGAACCGTTCGATGTGCCGGAACGTCGTGGGGTCGAAGAGAGCGGCGAGGGCGTCGAAACGCTGCCCCGCATCGGGCTGGCGGTTGTCGAGGAGGTGCGCGTCGGTTCGCATCATGCGCCGATCATCCCATTTGCCCATCTTGTCCGGAGTGGTCGACGCTCCCGGCACGGGCGCGTCGCACTCGGCGCATCCGCGGCCCCGACGCCCCGTCAGCATCGGGCGGAGCAGCGCTTCCGGAGCGGAATGTTCCGTTCCCCCAGGCCTAACCGGCCGTCAAAACATCCTGGCAGACTGGCCGCGGCAAGGCGCAGAGGGCGGCGCGAGGAGATCCACGCAAGGAGATCCAGATGTCCATGGCAGTGAATCTGCGGAAGGTCACAGGCCTGAGCAAGGTCGGCGGCCTCCGCAGGGTGGCGCGGCTGACACGGCGGCGCACTCGTGTCGACCTGAGCCACCCCGCCCGGTCGCCCCTGGGTACCGCGGTCGTGAACTGCGTGGCGTACGAGGAAGGGGCCAGGGTCCCGGCCGGCCGCGATCTGGTCGAGACGGTGGAGCGGATCCGCAAGGCCGACGGCGGCTTCGTCTGGCTCGGGCTGCACGAGCCGACCGAGGTGGAGTTCGCGGGCATCGCCGAGCTCTTCGATCTGCACCCGCTGGCCGTCGAGGACGCGGTGGACGCCCACCAGCGCCCGAAGCTGGAGCGGTACGGCGAGACGCTGTTCGCGGTCTTCAAGACGGTCTGCTACGTCGAACACACCGAACTGACGGCGACCAGCGAAGTGGTGAACACCGGCGAGATCATGGTGTTCGTGGGCCGGGACTTCGTGGTCACCGTGCGGCACGGCCGGCATGGTTCCCTGGGCCCGCTGCGCGAGGAGCTGGAGGCCGACCCGCAGCAGCTCGCCAAGGGGCCGGCCGCCGTACTGCACGCCATCGCGGACCATGTGGTGGACGACTATCTGAACGTCACGGACGCCGTCCAGGAGGACATCGACGAGGTCGAGACGGACGTGTTCGCTGAGAACGGCGCGCGGGCCGACCCCGGGCGCATCTACCAGCTCAAGCGTGAACTCCTCGAGCTGAAGCGGGCAGTGGTCCCGCTGGGCCGGCCCATCATGGATCTCGCCACGCGGCCGATACGGGTGATCGACCCGGAGATACAGGCCTATTTCCGGGATGTCTCCGACCACCAGCTGCGAGCCGCCGAGCAGATAGCCGCGTTCGACGAACTGCTCAACTCGATCCTGCAGGCGCATCTCGCACAGGTCAGCGTCGCGCAGAACGAGGACATGCGGAAGATCACGGCATGGGCGGCGCTGATCGCCGTGCCGACGATGGTCTGCGGTGTCTACGGCATGAACTTCGACCACATGCCGGAGCTGCACTGGAAGTTCGGCTACCCCCTGGCGGTCGGCGTGATCGCCGTCGCGTGCTTCACCCTCTTCCGGGGCTTCAAGCGAAACGGCTGGCTGTGAGGCCGCCCGCCCGGCACGGACTGCCGGGCGGGACCTCCCCGTGGTGCCGTGGGAGCCACGCCGTCAGCGTGCCGCGGCGCCCTTCGCGTAGACGCTCTCGACCCAGCCCGCGAGCTGTTCGTCCGTCAGGTGCCTGGCCAGATCGGCCTCGCTGATCATTCCGACCAAACGCTTGTTGTCGATCACAGGGAGGCGACGGATCTGATGACCCTGCATTTCACCGAGCACGTCGCCGACGTCGGCGCTCGCCTCGATCCAGCGTGGAGTGCCCTTGGCCATCTCGCCCGCGGTGACGCGGGCCGGGTCGTGGCCCATGGCCACACACCCGATCACGATGTCGCGGTCCGTGAGGATGCCGCAGAGCCGTTCGTTCTCGTCGCTGATGGGCAGCGCGCCCACGTTGAGTTCACGCATCAGCTGTGCGGCCCGGTCCAGGGTCTCGTGAGCGGGGATCCACTGGGCGCCGCGGTGCATGATGTCTCCGGCGGTGGTCATGTAGTACCTCCCGGTGCCGGACGGCCGGCGCGGCGCGGGCACGCACCGCTGGTCCCGGCGCCCTACATTCTCGCCGGGTACGAGGAGATACGCACCCGGAGGTCCGCGGTCACCGGCTGACATCCGCGCCCCACCTTCCTTGTCCCGCACAGGGAAGCCGGCGATCCGCCCGGTCAGCGAAGGACCGGCCGGGGCCCTTTGTCGGCTGTCGGCTGATGGCTGTCGGCTGATGGCTGTCGGCTGATGGCTGATGGCTGTCGGGTCAGCCGTTCCACGCCGGGTGGCGCGGGTCGTCCGCGCGCACCAGGACATCGGCCGTATCCCCCGGAGCCGTCTCGCTCTCGTAGCGCTCGTACGCGGGGAGCGTCCAGTGTTCGTCTTCCGGGGTGCGGCGGCGCAGGGCGGCCGGGGAGAGGTGCACGTGGACGGCGAGGTCGAACGGGAACCAGTGCCGCAGGAGCAGTGGTCCGTGCAGCAACAGCACGGCGCCTGGAGGGAGTTGGATGTACGGGCTGCGGGTGGCACGGTCGGTCGCCGGGTCCAGGAGGTCGGGCAGGACGCGTCCGTCACCGCCCGGTTCCAGCGGGCCGAAGACCTCGCGCCACAGGGCACCGGTGTCGAGCCGGCCGTCGTAGTAGGACTCCACGTCCTGGCGGCCGTACTCGAACCGGAGCGAGGCGGGCCTCAGATAGCCCTCCGAGCTGATGACCAGGGGGAACCGGCCGCGCGGGCGAAGGGCTTCGGCGACGCGTTCGGCGAGGTCACCCGGGCGGGCGGCCGGGGCACCGTCGAAGGCGATGCGCGGCCAGGGGCTGCCGTCGGCCGGCTCCAGGTCGAGCAGGCGCTCGGCGAGGAGTTCGCCGAGCCGGTCCCAGGTGATCGCTTCGAGTCGCACACGGCCCATGATGCCGCGCGGGCGCACACGTACGACGGCCGCATGTTCATGAGCGGCTCCACCGCGCCGGGTGGCGCGACCGGCGACACGGCGACGAGAAGGACAAGAAGGGCGAGAGGAGGGACCGGGCGGGAGAGGTTCGCGGGTCGGCGTGCATCGGGGTCCCGGCCGGGAATGAACCGCCCATGGTGACCACGGCAACTCCTGCGCCCCGCTTCGGGCCTCTCGTCGTCCAGCCGTTGAAGCGGCGGCACTGCGGCGAGTGCCGGTGCGGTCCCCTCCCGCTGCTGGTGCTGGAGGAGGGGTCACCGCGGTGTCTCGACTGCGCGGACCTCGGGCACCTGGTGTTCCTGCCGCGGGGTGACACGGCGTTGACCCGGAGGTCGCGGGAGGGGAGCGGATTGTCGGCGGTCGTGGTGCGGTTCAACCGGCGACGGAGCCGGTACGAGCGACAGGGGGTGCTAGTCGAGGAGGCGGCGCTCGCGCGGGCCGAGGAGCGGTGTCTGGCGGACGCGGAGGCGCGACGGCGGCGCCGTGTGCGGGACGCCCGGCGGCGGGCCGCGGAGGACGTGCGGTTCACCGACGCCTTCGCGTGGGAGATCCGGCGGCGGTTCCCCGGCTGCCCGGCCGACCGGGCGCGCGCCATCGCCGCGCACGCGTCGGTGCGGGGCAGCGGGCGGGTGGGGCGCAGCGCCGCCGGGCGCGCGTTGTCCGAAGCGGCGGTGCTGTCCGCCGTGCGCGCGGCGGTCCGGCACACGTGTACTCCGTACGACCAGTTGCTGATGAGGGGGGTCCCGCGCCACGAGGCCCGCCGCCGGATCGCTCCCGCGGTCGAGGCGACGCTCGCCGAGTGGGGCGAGAGCGGACGGACAGGCTCGGCCAGGCGGGCTCGGCGCGGGTCCCGGGACGGGTGGTCCGAGGCCTCGGGGGAAGCCCCTCCCCCGGCCCTTGAGATGCCCGGACATGCGTCCGAGCCCTTCGGCCATGGTGACCCTCCCCGTACGGCATTTCACTTGTGGTGACAGGGAGTGCCGTGCAGGATCTTCGGGTTCGGAGTCGTCCGGCCCAACGGTTCCGGGAGCGGTGAGCGGGTTGTCAGCCAGAGGTTTTGCCTACACGGGAGTGGCCATGATCGAGGGACCGTACTTCGTGCTCACCGTGGTGGGCGTGCTCGGCACCGGGCTGGTGGCCGGGGCCTTCTGCGCGTTCTCCACGTTCGTGATGAGGGGACTGGCCGCGCTGCCGCCGGCGCAGGGCGTCGCGGCGATGCAGGCGATCAACGTGACCGCACTGATGCCGGCCTTCATGCTCGTGTTCCTCGGGCCGACCGTGGTGTGTGCCGTTATCGCGGTGGTCACCTTCGTGCTGTGGCCCGACGAGGGCACGGTGGAGCTGCTGGTGGGCAGCGCGCTGTACCTGTTCGGCTGTTTCGGAGTCACGATCGCCGCGAACGTCCCACGCAACAACAAGCTCGCGGGGATGGACCCCGGTTCCCAGGAGGCCATCGCGTACTGGCCCACGTATGTGAGCGAGTGGTCGAGGTGGAACCACATCCGGACGGTCGCCGCGTCCGCCGGAACGATCTCCTATGTGCTGGCGCTGACCTGAGTGCCGCCGGAGCGGCGTACGGGGGGTGCCGGAGCGGCGTACGGGGGGTGCCGGAGCGGCGTACGGGGGGTGCCGGAGCGGGGTTCGGGCGCACCCGAGCGGCGTTCGAGTGCGCCGGAGGGGGCGCTCACCTGGGGCGGGCTGGGCGGCGGCGTCGTATCGTGGCGGGGAGAGTCTGCCGATAGGCCCTGCGAGCCGCCCGGACCACGGTGTCGGAGCTGGTGGCGGAGACGGTACGGGCCCCGTTCGCATACGCGAGGGAGACGGCCATGGCCGATCCCAAGGGTTTCCTCAACGCCTCCCGCGAGGAGTGGCCGCGCCGGCCCGTCGGGGACCGGGTGCGGGACTGGGACGAGGTGTACGTTCCCGGAGCACTGCTGCCGATCGTGCGCACGCAGGCCGACCGGTGCATGGACTGCGGCATCCCCTTCTGCCACGACGCGTGTCCGCTGGGCAACCTGATCCCCGAGTGGAACGACCTGGTCGCGCGCGACGACTGGCGTACCGCGAGCGACCGGTTGCACGCGACGAACAACTTTCCCGAGTTCACCGGCAGGTTGTGCCCCGCCCCGTGCGAGGCGGGCTGTGTGCTGGCGATCAACCAGCCCGCGGTCACGATCAAGAACGTGGAGGTCGCCATCGCAGACCGGGCCTGGGCCGACGGGTTCGTGCCGCCGCGACCGCCGGACCGGCTGTCGGGGCGGACCGTCGCCGTGATCGGCTCCGGCCCCACGGGGCTCGCGGCGGCGCAGCAGCTGACCCGCGCCGGACACACCGTCGCCGTCTACGAGCGGGACGACCGGCTCGGCGGGCTGATGCGCTACGGCATCCCCGAGTTCAAGATGGAGAAGCGGCACCTGGAGCGGCGGATCGCGCAGATGCGGAGGGAAGGGACCAAGTTCCGTACGTCGACCGCCGTCGGCCGTGACGTCGGGGCGGCGGAGCTGCGGGCCCGGTACGACGCCGTCGTCCTCGCCGTCGGCGCCACGGCCTGGCGTGAACTGCCGGTAGAGGGTCGGGAGTTGAGCGGAATCCATCAGGCGATGGAGTATCTGCCGCTGGCCAACCGGGTGTGCGAGGGGGATCTGGAGACGTCTCCGCTGTCCGCGGCGGGCAAGGACGTCGTGATCGTCGGCGGCGGCGACACGGGCGCGGACTGTCTGGGTACGGCGGTACGCGAGGGGGCGAAGTCCGTGACCCAGCTGGACATCTACGCACAGCCGGGGGCGGAGCGCGACGAGGACTTCGAGCCGTGGCCGGTGTACCCGAGGATCTACCGCTTGTCGGCCGCGCACGAGGAGGCCCGGGACCTGGAGACCGCGCCCGCGGCCGACGCGGACGCCCGGCTCTTCGCGGCGTCCACGCTCCGCTTCACGGGGGACGCGGCCGGTCGGGTGCGTGCGCTGCACCTCGTCGGGGTCGACGCCGAGCGGCGCCCTCGCTCCGGCACCGGGCGCGTGCTCCCCGCCGACCTCGTGCTGCTCGCCCTCGGGTTCTCCGGGCCCGACCGCTCCGACGGGCTCGTCGACCAGCTCGGCATCGGCCTCGACGCCCGCGGCACGATCGTCCGCGACGCGGAGTTCGCGACCGACGTGCCGGGTGTGTACGCCGCCGGGGACGCGGCTCGCGGTCAGTCCCTCATCGTGTGGGCGATCGCCGAGGGCCGGGCGGTGGCGGCCGCGGTGGACCGCCATCTGACGGGCGACTCCCGGCTGCCGGCGCCGATCGGACCCCACGACCGGCCCATGACGGCGTGACGCGGGAGCACCTCGCCCACCCGTCGGTGCCGGTCAGCGTGTGTCCGTCCCCGCCACCTTCGCCGTCGACAGGGCGACCCGGTTCCAGGTGTTGATCGCGAAGATGAGGGCCAGTACCCGGGCCAGTTCCGTGTCGTCGAAGTGCGCGGCGGCCTCGGCGTAGACGTCGGCGGGGACGCCCCGGTCGGCGACCAGGGTCACCGCCTCCGTCAGAGCCAGGGCCGCCCGCTCCCTCTCGGTGAAGAAGTGCGGGGCCTCGCGCCACACCGCGACCAGGTGCAGCCGGTCCTCGCACTCGCCGGCCCTGCGCGCGTCGTTGGTGTGCATGTGGAGGCAGTACGCGCAGTGGTTGAGGTGCGAGGCGCGTATCTGGATCAGTTCGACGAGGGCCGGGTCGAGCCCTTCACGGGCCGCGGCGTCGAAGCCGACGAGCGCGCGGAAGACCTTGGGGGCGGACTTCGCGAAGTCGAGGCGACCATTTTCGGCCACCCGTGCCCGCGCTCCCGCTCCCACTCCCACTCCCAAAGGAGCCGCGGCCCTCGCGTGCGTCGCGGTCGCGGTACCGCTCGCGGTCGCGGTCGTCGTGGTCGGCACGTTCGTTACGTTGATCGCGGTAATCGCGTTGGTCGCGTTGGTCGTCATGACCATGAATCTATGCGGCTCAAAGACCCCCTGTAGGGTGCATTTCCATGGTGGATTCACGGGTCAATCCGGCGGAGCACATCGGTGCCGACCTGCATCTGGAACTGTCCGGTCCGGGCGGTCGCCGTGCCGCCCTCATCCGCGCCCTGCGCGAGGCGATCCGCAGCGGGCGTCTGGCTCCGGGCACCCGCCTGCCCCCGTACCGCTCGCTCGCCGCGGATCTGGCGGTGGCCCGCAACACGGTGGCCGACGCGTACGCCGAACTCGTCGCCGAGGGCTGGCTCACCGCGCGACAGGGCTCGGGCACGCGCGTCGCCGAGCGCGCCGAGCCGCTGGGGACCCGGGCTCGCGTACCCAAAAAGGCACCTCCACGCGCGCGTGGACCGCGGCACGACCTGCGGCAGGGCACCCCCGACGCGTCGTCGTTCCCCCGCGCCGCCTGGCTCGCCTCGTACCGGCGGGCTCTCCAGGCCGCTCCCAACGAGGTGTTCGGTCCCGGCGATCCCGCGGGGCGCCTCGAACTGCGGGAAGCCCTCACGGAGTACCTGGCACGCGCGCGTGGCGTGCGCACCGAGCCGGGTCGGATCGTGATCTGTTCGGGTTTCGCGCACGCCCTGCGGCTGCTCTTCCCCGCGGTTCTGCGCGGCCCCCTGGGCGTCGAGTCGTACGGGCTCGCCTTCCACCGGGGGCTGCTGACGGCGGCCGGGGTGCGAACCGTCCCGCTGGCTCTCGACGAGGACGGCGCCCAGGTCGACGGCCTGGACAGGGAACGGGCCGTGCTACTCACGCCCGCGCACCAGTTCCCGACCGGCGGGCCTCTGCATCCCGCTCGGCGTGCCGCCGTCATCGACTGGGCACGCGCGCGTGGAGGCGTGGTCCTGGAGGACGACTACGACGGCGAGTTCCGCTACGACCGCAAGCCCGTCGGGGCCGTACAGGGCCTGGATCCGGAGCGGGTCGTCCACATCGGCTCGGTCAGCAAGAGCCTGTCGCCCGCGTTGCGGCTCGGCTGGATGGTCCTTCCCGAGCGGTACGTCGAGGACGTACTGGCGGCCAAGGGCGAGCGGGAGGCGTGGGCGAGCGTCCTGGACCAGTTGGCGCTCGCGGACTTCGTCGCGTCCGGGTCGTACGACCGCCATGTGCGGCGGATGCGGCAGCAGTACCGGAGCCGGCGGGACCGGCTGGTCGGGGCGCTCGCCGAACACGCCCCGCACGTCGAGGTCACCGGGATCGCGGCCGGGCTCCACGCGGTGCTGCGGCTGCCACCGGGCAGCGAGCGGTCCGCGGTCAAGGCCGCCGCGTGGCAGGGCCTCGCGCTGGACGGGCTGGCGGAGTTCCGGCACCCGGAGGCGGTCATGGCCTCGCCGGACGGGCTCGTCGTGGGCTACGCCACGCCGTCGGACCACGCGTACGGGGCCGCGCTGGAGGCGTTGTGCGCCGCGCTTCCGCCCCCGTGAGGGCAGCAGCGCAGGGCAGGGCAGGGCAGGTGGCCGGAAAACGACCTTTCCGGTACGCGGGGCACCGTGCGGGAAGGCAGCCCAGGGCGGGCCGGGCCGTCGTACCGCCGCCTGCGGCGGTACGACGGCCTCGGCGTACCTCGTCACGCCGGGATACCGGGATACAGCGCGGGTGTCCCCGTCGGACGCGGTCGGTCCGTAGCGGTCAGTCGGACGCGGCCGGCCCGACGTGATGTCGCGGTCGACCGCCGCCCTCCGAGCGGGTCCTCCGCGCGTCGGCCTCGGGCCTGCCTGCCCGGGCCCACAGTCGCCGGCCCCCGGTGGGGCGGTGAGCCGGCTGGTGGGCGCGCCGCGGCGCAGGTGGTTCCGGTTCCGAGTCGGTGATCTTCGCCGATGGCCCGCGTCGATCGAAGCGGCCTTGCGTCGATCGGATCAGCTCCGCGTCGGGCGGGACGGCCCTGAAGCGACCGGATCGGCGTCGAGCCGACCGGGTCTGCCGCAAGCCGAGGCGGAGAGACAGAATGAGCGGAGACAGAGGGAGCAGGGAAAAACGGGGAACGAGAAGAGGCCGGTCAGGGCCTCAGGAGAGCAGGAAGTCCGCCTCCCCCGCCTTCGCTCCCTGGATGAACGCGGTCATCTCACCGGGGGTGTAGATGAGGGCCGGACCGTCCGGGTCGGCCGACTGACGGACCGCGATCCGGCCGTCGGCGAGCTTCATCGCCTCCAGGCAGTTGCCGCCGTTGCCCCCGCTCCACGGCTTGTGCCAGCCTTCGCTGCCCAGTTCCCTGGCGGGCATGCCGTTGTAGATCCGCGCGACGCGTATCCGGGACTTGATGCGATCCATTCACAGCTCCTTGCGGAGATCCAGCAGGATCTCCTTCGTGCGATGTGCCGTGGCGGCCTGCGCCGCCATGCGGTCCATGACCTCGAGGTGGGTTGCCACCTCGGTACGCGCGTCCAGGTAGACGGCGCCGGTCAGGTACTCGCTGTAGACCATGTCCGGCAGTTCGGGCATGGCAAAGCGGAACAGCACGAACGGCCCGTACGTGCCCGCGTGCGGCCCCGATGAGAACGGGGCGATCTGCAGGGTCACGTTGGGCAGCTTCGTGGCCTCGAGCAGCCTGTCGATCTGGCCGCGCATGACCTCGGGGCCGCCCACCGGGCGGCGCAGGGCGGTCTCGTCCATCACGGCCCAGAACCGGGGCGCGCCCTCGCGCGTCAGCAGTTCCTGCCGTTGCATACGCAGCGCCACATGGCGCTCGATGTCCTCGGGTCTGGTCTGGCCGATGGCGCCGGATTCCATGACGCCACGCGCGTACTCCTCGGTCTGCAGCACTCCGGGCACGAAGTGGGGTTCGTAGGACCGGATGAGGGAGGCCGCCCCCTCCAGGCTCACGTACATCGAGAACCAGCCCGGCAGGATGTCGTGGAACCTCTGCCACCAGCCCGGCTGGTTCGCCTCCTCGGCGAGCGTGACGAAGGCCTCGGCCTCCTCGTCGGAGACGCCGTACGACTTCAGCAGGAGCTGGAGGTACGGGATCTTGAGAGTTACCTCGGCCATCTCCATACGGCGGACGGTGGCGGCGGTGACACGCAGGATGCGCGCCGCCTCCTCGCGCTTGAGCCCCGCGCGTTCCCGCAGGTCCAGCAGGCGTCGTCCGAGGACGACCTGCCCGACCGTCGGCGCGGACCGCGGCTCGCTCACGTCCACCTCCATATATGTCCAGACAGCCCTGGCGGCGCCTGTTCGGGCCCCGTACGGGTACCCAACTGACGCCGCGCCACGTGCTGTTGCGAGCAGTGTGCCATGGCCATACCGCACAGAACACTGCACTCTGCAATTTTCAGAGTGACACTTGCCAAGTGTTCACGACGGGGAGATAGTGGCAAGCGTGATTCCGTCCGCGCCGTTAGGAACAGACGCCGCCGAGGACCGGTTCCGTCTTGGTGCCACTGCCGGGGTATGCCCCGACACTGCCGCCGAGCGCCGGTTCCGCTTCGAGCTGGCCGCACATCCGGGCTCCCCTGCACAGGCCCGGCACCTGACGCGCGCCCGGCTCTCGGGATGGGCGGTCTGCGAGGACACCTGCGACACGGCAGAGCTCGTCGTCTCCGAACTGGTCACCAACGCCATAGTGCACACGGCGAGCCGCCATGTGGTGTGCGAGCTGCACGACGGCGAGGACCTGGTGCGGATAGCGGTCCGTGACGAGGGATGTGCGCCGGGTGAGCCCCACCCGTCGCCACAGCGTCCCGAGGAGGAGCACGGGAGGGGACTGCTTCTCGTCGCGGCGATGTGCACTGCCTGGGGCGCCCAGGAAACCGGTCCCGGACTGCTGGTCTGGGCCGAACTGCCGCGCTCGGCGAACAACGGCGCCGAGCCGCGGTCGGACCTGGGCTGGAGTGCGAGGAGCCGGCCGGCCCCAGCCGGCTCCTCGCCGACGGGGATACACCCGCCCGCCGCCGGGCATGGATGGTTTTGACCTGAATCGTTCCAGCCGGTCTCCGGCCGGTTCGGACATCGCGAGACCCAGACCGGAAAACTGCGAGAACGGACGGGGGCCGAATGGGTGTGAGGGCTGGCTCGGTCGGTGCGTCACGGGTGCTGAGCCTGGACACGTTGGTCCGCGTGGAGCGCGGCCGGACGGCGTCGGGCGCGGGCGCGTCACGACCGCTGACCGTGCCGGAGGGCATGCGGGCCCCGCTGGGCTGTGACGCGGTGGCGATGCCCGCGAGACTCGGCCCGCTCCTCATGCCCCGGCTGCCGCGTGTCGGCTGTGTGTACGCCGACAGCACGCACTGGTGGTGGCTCGTGCCCTCCGACTCCGATGTCGCCCTCGACTGGCCGGCGCCCGCGCACTACGCCACGGGTGCGCTCGTCCCCGCCTCGCCCGGTTTCCCCGGACTGATCCACACGCCGGACAGCACACTGCCGTACACCCCGCCGATCCCCCTCTACCTGGCCCTGTGCCGGCTGACCGGGACGCCACCGGCCTGGACCCGGCAGATCAGCGCCTGATTCGCGGCTTCGGCGCAGGAACTCCCCCGGTGCCCGGGCGCGTGGAGGCGCGCTTTCCCCGTCATGGCACAGCGCGCGGCCACAAGCGCCCGGGCGTGCTCCGGTCACGCCGTGACGGAGCGTGCGCGCGCCCTGCCCGACGGCGTCCTGCGCCGCGATAGTGGCCGTTCGTCCACGATCGGGGAGGTCATCGGTGGGGTCTGCTGAATCGGCGGAATCATCGGAGGGCACTGCGTCGGCGGGATCCAGGAGGCCGGGAAAGACGACGGGGCCCGGGAAACCGAGCAGCGCGACGGGAGCCGCGAAACCGAGGAAGGCCGCGGGAGCCGCGAAACCGAGCGACACGGCGGGAGCCGCGAAGCCGGAAGAGGCGTCCTCCCGGTCCGTCGGCGAGAAGAGCGGGGCGGGCGACGGCCCCGAGCCCTCCGAGTCCGAACGGCTGCTGTTCGGCGGGCCGTTGCGCTACGACATGGGCTGGTCGCAGCATTCCAACGCGTTCATGGAGCTGAACTTCCGTGCCATGGTGACGCGGCTGCCCGCCCTGCTCGCGTCCAGTTTCCGGCTGGCCTGGCAGGCGGACCGCCGGGCCGCGCGGATCGTCCTCGGTGCGGAGATGGGCCGCGGGCTGGCGCAGGCGGTGAGCCTGCTGGCGGTCAACAGCGTCCTGGGGCGCCTGATGGAGCGCGGCGCGGTCGCGGACCGGCTGCGGGAAGCGGTGCCCGCGCTGATCACGGTCGCCGTGGTGATGCTGCTGGCCGCGCTGCTGCGGGCCGCCTCGACGTACGCCACCGGCCGTCTCGAACCGAAGGTGGAGCGCGTCGCGACGGAGCAGTATCTGGAACGGGCCGCGGTCGTCGAACTGTCGGCGATCGAGGACGAGGCCTTCCACAAGCTGCTGGACACCGCGCAGTACGGTGCCTCGTCCGCCCGGCGCATGATCGGGATCGCCACACGCGTGGTGAACGCGATGATCTCGCTGATCGCGGCGGCAGGCGTCCTGACGGTGCTGCACCCGGCGCTGCTGCCGCTGCTGGTGACGATGACGCTGCCGAGTGCGTGGAGCGCGCTGACCATCGCCCGGCGCCGCTACGCGTCGTGGCACGCCTGGGTGCAGCACGCCAGGGCCGGCCGCCTGATCAGCGGTCTGCTCACCGAGCCCGCCGCCGCGCCGGAGATCCGCGTCCACGGCGTCGGCCCGTTCCTGCTGAAGCACTTCCGCTCCATGTCGGAGGCCGCCGAGACCGAACAGGCCCGCCTCGCCCGCCTGGAGGCACGGACCGGTCTGATCGCGGCCGCCTGGACGGGGCTCGCGACCGTGGCGACGTACGCGACACTCGGCTGGCTGCTGCTGGCCGGCGCGATGGCGCTGTCCGTGGCGGGCACGGCGGTCATCGCGATCCGCACGGGCTCCGCGAATCTCGACACGCTCGTCCTGGAGGTCAACACCCTGCACGAGGAGGCCCTGTTCGTCGGGGATCTGCAACGCCTGCACGTGGAGGCGGCCGGGCGCACGATCCCCGTCGGCGGTGAACCGCTGCCCGAGAAGCCGCGCGAGATCCGCTTCGAGAACGTCACGTTCACCTATCCGGGCAGCGCCGCCCGGCCCGCGCTGTCGGACCTGTCGCTCAGCGTGCCGCTCGGCAAGATCGTGGCGCTCGTCGGGGAGAACGGTTCCGGGAAGACCACCCTGGTCAAGCTGCTGTCAGGGCTGTACGAGCCACAGCGCGGCCGGATCCTGTGGGACGACGTCGACGCGGCGTCCGCCGACCGGCGGCAAATCGCCGAGCGGATCGCGATGGTGGCGCAGGACTTCAAGAGGTGGCCGTTCACGGCCCGGGTGAACGTGGCGATCGGCCGGGCCTCCGCGCCGCTCACCGACGAGCGGCTGGGCGAGGCCGTCACCGAGGCGGGCGCCGAGGATGTGGTGGCGGACCTGCCGCGGGGTCTCGACACACTGCTGGCCCGGATGTTCAGCGGCGGGCACGAGCTGTCGGGCGGCCAGTGGCAGCGGCTCGGTATCGCACGGGCGGCGTACCGGCGGGGCGCGATCCTCGTCGTGGACGAGCCGACGGCGGCCCTCGACGCACGCGCCGAACTGGAGGTCTTCGAGAAGATCCGGGCTCTGGCGGGCACCGGCCAGACGGTCATCCTGATCACGCACCGGCTGGCGTCGGTGCGCCACGCCGATCTGGTGCACGTCCTCGACCAGGGCCGTCTCGTGGAGTCCGGCACCCCTGACGAGCTGCTCTCCACGGGAGGGGTCTACGCGGAGCTGTACGGACTGCAGGCCGGGCAGTTCTCGGTGAAGGTACCGGCCCCGAAGGCGGGCTGAGATCCGCGACGGCCGGCCCCGCTCACTCGGCGAGCTCCCGTACGACGACCAGGAAGGTGTCCGTGGACAGGTCCATCACGACCTCGACGTGCTGTCCCTCGAGGCGGCGCGCATGCGCGAACTCTTCCGCGGGCCATGATCCACGCGGCCCGCCGGCGGGAAAGCGCTCCAGTACCGTTCGCCCGTTCACCACCCTGCACCTCCATGTTCGCGCCGCTCTTCTGCGAGCTCTTGAAGAGTTAAACGCCCATCATGGGGTGAAGGTCTCGCGAAGTGACGGCACTGAGACGTAGTCGACACACGGTCACAGTGGATCGTGCGGTCGCTCCCCGCCTGCCCCGTGCCTCCCTCGCGGGGGCACGCGCTCAGTCCTCGTATTCGTCGTGGTACCGGATCCGCTCACTGCCCGCGGGAGCGCCCAGGGCCGACGCGCGCCCCGCGGGCCGCTCCCACTCCTCCTGCCGGCCGAGGGCGGTGAGGTCCAGGAAGCTCGTGGTGGAGCCCAGTCCGTCGAGTCCGCGCTCGTAGGCCGAGTAGGTGTGGAAGACCCGGTCCCGGTCGCGGAGGAAGCAGCTCACCCCGGGCCGCTCATGGGGCTCCTCGCCCTCCGCGCCCTGGACCGACACCAGGAAGTCGTGGTTGAAGTCGTTCCCGTACGACGAGTACCAGGGCACGGTCCATCCCATCCGCGCCTTGAAGGGCAGGATCCTCGGGTAGGGCGCCCGGGAGACCACGGCCAGTTCGGTGCCCCGCGCGCGCAGGTGCGCGAGGTGCGCGATCTGGTCGACGAACGCCGAGCAGCTGCGGCAGCCGGCGTCCCACTCAGGCGCGAACATGAAGTGATAGACGACGAGTTGGTGCCGTCCCGCGAAGAGGTCGAACAGCGTCGCCTTGCCGTCGCCGCCCTCGAAGACGTACTCCTCGCCGATCTCGACCATGGGAAGGCGTCGCCGCTCCGCGTTGAGGGCGTCCCGCGCGCGGGTCGCGGCCTTCTCCTTGGCCAGCAGTTCCTCGCGCGCGGCGCGCCACTCCTCGCGCGTCACGATCGGCGGAAGCGTCATCGCTGCTCCTTCGGTGCGGTGCCATCTCCCAGGTGGACCGAAGGGACGGACGGAACTCATCGGTGGGGCGGGGATTTTCTTTTCCGGACGTGTCCGGGCCGGCTTCCTCCGAGGTCCGCGCGGCCCGGTCGGCCTTCTGTATCGGGCCGGGTGGCTTCTCGGTCCGGCCCGGGTGCGACGTCTCAGGTGTCGTAGTCCTGGATGCGCTTCCCGTGGCTCCGGTCGATGAGTGCGGGCATGCGCTCGTTCATCTCCCGTACGACCGCCGGGACGTCGAGGGTCAGGAGCTCGCGGTCGCGCATGAGGATCCGGCCGTCGACGATCGTCGTGCGTACGTCACCGGCGCGGGCGCTGTGCACGAGGGTGGCCGCGAGGTCGTGGACGGGCTGGGTGTGCGGGCCGGTCAGGTCGACCAGGATGATGTCGGCCCTGCGTCCCGGCGCGAGGCTCCCGATCTCCTGTCCGAGTCCGACGGCCCGGGCGCTCTGCAGCGTCGCGTGGTGCAGGGCCTGACGTGACGTCAGGCGACGGGCGTCGGCCTCGGTGAACTTCTGGACGAGCGCGGTGAGCGCCATGGACTCCCATACGTCCAGGGAGTTGTTGGAGGCCGCCCCGTCCGTGGCGAGTCCCACGGAGATGCCGAGTTCACGCAGGGCGCGTACCGGAGTGGTCGTGGGCCAGGCGAACTTGAGGTAGCCGCGCGGCGCGCTGGCCACGGCGATCCGGCCGGTCGCCCGGGCGAGGACGGGCAGGTCGCGTTCCATGATGCCGGTGCCGTGCGCGAGGAGCAGGTCCGTGTCGAAGAGGCCGGCGGCGGCCAGGATCTCGACGGGAGTGCGGCCGTGGCGGGCGAGGCTGGCTTCCGCCTGGTCGCGGTTCTCGGAGGCGTGGATGTGCACCAACAGGCCGTGCTGCGCGGCGAGTTCGGCGGTGGCGGCGAGGTCGGAGTCGTCCACGGTGTAGGGCGCGTGCGGAGCAAGCGAGGTGGTGATGCGGCCCTCTGCGGTGTCGCGGTTGCGGAGGGCGAAGTCGAGGGAGCGCTCGCGGCCCGCCGCGCCCTGGGAGGAGAAGAAGGCCTGCCCGAGGTTGGCGCGCAGGCCGCTCTCGGCGGTCACGGCGGCGACGGTGTCCATCGAGAAGTAGTGGTCCGCGAAGCAGGTGACACCGCCGCGGATCATCTCGGCGCAGGCGAGCCGCGCGCCCAACTCCACGTCCTTCTCCTGGAGGTTGGACTCGATGGGCCAGACGAACTCGTTGAACCACTCCTCGACGGGCAGGTCCTCGGCGATACCGCGGAGGGTGACCATCGGGGCGTGGGTATGGCAGTTGACGAGGCCGGGCATCGCGACCTGGCCCCGGGCGTCGATGTGTTCGCGGGCGGGGATACCGGCCGGCCCGGAGGTGACCGCCTCGATGCGGCCGTCGCGTACGACGATGGTGGCGTCCTCGACGAAGCCGATCTGTTCATGATCGTCGTGCACGAGGGCGGTACATGCGCTGATGATGAGATCAGCGGCGCTCTTCGCGTGGGCCGGGGACATCGGGCCGGTCCTCGCGGGGGCCGGGGAACTCGGGCCTGACCGTGCGGGGTCCGAGGGACTCGGGTGGGTCTTCGCGTCGGGCGTGGGCTCGGGCGAGGTCATCACGCCACCGTACGGCGGGATCGTGCCGTCGGGTGACGTGAACCGCGCATCCTGCCCCCGCCCTGTCGCCCCGGCGGTTTCACGCGCACGCTGGCCTCACCATTCGACGGGCGGCGCCCCTTGGACGTGGCGCGTCCGGGAAGGAGCCCGGCATGCTGCTCGGCACCTGGAACCTGGAGAACCTGTACCGGCCGGGCGGCGCGTTCGGCCCCCGGACCGAGGCCGCGTACAAGGCGAAACTCACCTCCCTGGCGGCCGTCGTCAGGGAGCTCGATCCCACGCTGCTCGGCGTGCAGGAGGTCGGCGATCCGGAGGCCCTGGAGGACCTGGCCGGGATGCTGGACGGGGACTGGCACATCGTGCTCTCGGAGCATCCGGACAGCCGTGGCATCAGGGTCGGTTTCCTCAGCCGGACGGCGCCGCGGACGATCACGGACACCAATGACTTCCCCGCACCGCTGCGGGCGGTCCAGGGCGACGACGACGGCGAACCGGTGCCCCGGACGGGCCGCGGAATTCTGGCCGTGGAGGTAGCCGCCCAGGGCATGACCCTGTCCGTGGCGGTCTGCCACCTGAAGTCGAAGCTGCTGACGTACCCGGGCAAGCGCTTCCAGCCACGGGACGAGGGCGAGCGGGCCCGCTACGGCGCGTACGCCCTGTTCCGGCGTGCCGCCGAGGCCACGACGCTGCGGACCGTCGCCGACGGTCTCCTCGACGGCAAGGGCAAGACGCGGAACGTGGCGGTGCTCGGTGACCTCAACGACGAGGTCACGGCCGCCACGACCCAGATCCTGCAAGGTCCTGCCGGGTCGGAGATCGGCACGGTCGGCTTCGAGCGGCCCGACCAGGGAGACGCAGCACGGCTGTGGAACATCGCGCCCCTCATCCCGGAGGAGCAGCGTTTCTCCCGTGTCCACGCCGGGCGCCCCGAACTGATCGACCACATACTGGTCAGCCGCCTGCTTCTCGACCATGTGACCGGGGCCGGGACGGGAGCCCCCGTCCAGGAGGCGCCGCTGCCGTCGGTCGACGAGGATCCGGCCGCGCGCCGGGACGCCGCGGGGTCGGACCACGCGCCGGTGTGGGCGCGCATAGAACCCTGAGGGAGCAGTCCGGCAGCGGCTGTCAGGCGCTGCGCAGGCCGGGCGGGGACTCCGCGGCGAGCCCGGCGCGTTCTCGCTGGTCGACGAGTTCGTCGAGGAGCGTGGCGAGGCGTTCGGTGTGCCGTGGGGTGAGCCGTCCCGTGTCGTCGAGGTGCACGGCACAGGCGGTGGTGGTGTCCACCAGGCGCTCCAGCGTGGCGGCGACCTCGTCGGTGCCTTCCGTGTGCCGGGCCAGGGTGGGCAGTTCGGCGGAGGCCCGGTCGATCGCGGCGCGGGCCTCGGCCAGCGTCCGGTAGGCCTCGCGGCGCAGTGCCCAGCGGGCGGCCCGGTCGTCGGTGGCGCTCAGCACGTGCGTGAGGTACGCGTGCGCGGCGTCGGTCGCGGAGGCCAGGCGTGCCTTCACGTTCCCTCCGCGCTGCCCCGGAGCCGGCAGGTGTCCGACGATCAGCACGATCGCGCAGGCCAGCAGCGTCTCGCCGATACGGCTCCAGGAGGCTTCCGGCTCACCGCCGACGATGACGAGGGCGAGCACGAGGACGGTGACCACGGCCGTCTGCGCGGCGAAGTGCCGGGTGGCGACGGGGATGAGGGCGCCGCTGACCGCCACGAGCGCGACGAGTCCCTCGGGCCGGGGCAGCACCGCGGCGAACCCCGCGAAGACGAGGGCGCCGAGGACGGTGCCTGCGGCCCGGTTCAGTACGCGTGAGACGAGCGGCCCGAGGTCCGGCTTCACGAGGAACACGGCGGTCGCGGGCAGCCAGTACCAGTGGACGTGGTGCAGTGCCTGCGCGACGGCGGCGCTGGCGCCGTAGCAGAGGGCGACCCGGAATCCGTACTCGCGCCCTGCCGTGCCCGTGACGGTGCGCAGGAGCGCTTTGACGCGCAGGGGCCGCAGGTGCAGTCCCTTGTGTGCGGTCTGCTCGGCGCCGCGTCCGAGCGGATGGCTGCCGGCGTCACCGCGGGGCCCGGGCTCCTGGCCGTCCCGGCCTCCGGTGTCCCCGGCACTCCTGACACTTTCGGTGCCCCGGGCGACTTCGGCGTCCTCGGCACTCCCGGCGTCCCCGGCGTTCCCGGTACCCGCGGCGCTTCCGGTCGTCCTGCCGCCGCGGTCGAAGGCTTCGGCGGCGTGCAGCAGCGCGTCGTCGAGGGCCCGCAGTCCGGGTACGGTCCGGGCGGGCGCGGGCAGCGGCCCGCAGGGTGCACCGGTCCGCACGGCGGCGGCGAGCCGGCGCGGCCCCTCCGCGGTACGGGTGGGCAGGGCGTCCCCCGCCCAGGCCAGCGCGGTCGCGGCCTCGGCGAGCGGCAGCGCGGCCGCGTACTGCGCCCGCAGCCGCCGCTCGGCCGAGGAGCTGGCGTACCGTCGCAGCCGCGGACCCGCGAGCGCGTCCTGAGCGTGATCGAGCGCGGCGGTGAGCGCGGCCCGCCGGGCCCCGGCCTGCCCGCCGCCGACAGCTGTCAGCAGCTCGGCGACGGCGTCGTAGACGTCCGCGACGGCGTCCCGCTCCCCGTCGAACCGAAAATCGACGGCCAGAGTCCCGGATTTCGTCCCGGGCGTGGGCAACGCGAGCCGCAGCACGATCAGCCAGCCGGCACCGGCGAGAAAGAACAGAGCCCGCTGCCATCCGGCCTCGGGCAACGGCATCCCGGCCCCGATGGCCGCGGCGACGAGCAACTGCGTCCCGGCCCCCGAGGCGACGGGTCCCACAGCGCTCACGGCGCCGGCGAGCAGCCCGAGGGCGGTGAGTATCAGGGTCAGCGGAACGGCCCCGAGGCCCTCCCCGGCGTACGTACCGACGACGAGCCCCGCGGCCCCGGCCAGCGCCGGCACCCCGATCCGGTGCACGGCGACCCGTCGGCTCCCGGGCCGGTCGTTGATCCCGGCGAGCATGGCGCCGAGGGCGGCCATGACACCGAGGGACTCCCGCCCCGTGAGAACCGCCGCGAGCAGCAGCGGCCCGGCGGCGAGCGCCCCACGCACGACGGCGTTCCACGGCACGGGGCCCCTCTGCGTACGCAGCGCGTGGGTGAGCCAGGGCGGCAGGACACGGGAAGCGGCGGAGAACGGGCGAGGAACGACCACGGGTGAGGGGCTCCTGTCGGTTCGAGGGCGAGGTGTTTGCCTTCGGGCGACGTCGGCCTGGGCGGTGGTGCCCACGCTAGGCGGGACTTCTGGAGCGTATGGGACGTATACGTTTCGGCGGTGTGACGATCGCCGGGAGGACCGCGTTCTTTATGTACGCAATCAGGAGGGGGCCGGGTGCCGGAACGGGAGCGGGCTCGGAGGCGTAGCCGGCCTCCGAGCCCTGTGATGCCGCCCATGTGGCACGCCGGCACGCTTGAGGACCCAGGTCAGTGTTATGTCGCCGCGTCCTGCCTTTGGACCACCGCACATCGAGCTGTGCGGGCCGGACTTGAACCGGCATTTCGACGCCCGGAGCCTGGGTCCGGTCGATCCGGCGATCGGCGGCGAATGGTGAGTCTGGAGCAATAGTCTGAGATTGATCGCGGTCTGCCTCTGCCAATTGGGCTACCGCGGCGCGAGACACCCTGTACGACGTGTACGGGTGCCGGGTTGGTGCCGCGGGGAGGACTCGAACCTCCACTGGAACCGCGCAGTCACGACAAGCTTCAGTTTCAGCTTGCGCTCCTCGCGCACCCCGGTCGCAGTGGACCGGGGAGTCTTCGAGGCTACCCGAACAGGTAGCCGAACACGGCGTCTCCGACGCGCTGGTCGGTGACGTCGGCGCCATTCGCCTCTTCCCGGGCGAACTTGACGGCCTGCTGCATCTTCTCGACGCGGTCGAGCAGCTCGTTGACGCGCCGGGCAGGAAGGGCACCGGAGAATTTGACGGTCGTCCAGTACCCGACCGGGATGTCCTCGTAGTACACCTCGACCTGCGCCGGGTGCTTCTCGGTGGCCTCCGCCTTCACGTGGTTGCGGGGAACCTTCTTCGTCCGCAGCGTCCTGACCGGCTCGGTCTTCCACGCGTCGGTCGACGGGTCCTGCACCCACGACTCGGAGGCGTCGAGCACGGGCAGCTTCCGCACGAAGGTGTTGAGGTCGGTGAGCTGCTTCTCGAGAAAGAGCAGATAGGACACCGGGACGTCGGCGACGAGCACCCGCCCGTCGACCTTCACGTCCGCGCGCGCCTCGCAGTTGGCCCAGTCCTTGGTGGCGGTCACGTCGAACAGCCGGGTCAGCGTCGCCGCGGTGTCCCGCAGCACGTCCTCCGCCTGCACCTGCACCCGCGTCGACTCGGGCGGCAGCTGCTCACCCTCTTCGTCCTTGGGCTGGTACGTACGCGAGATTCCGGCCAGCAGGGCCGGCTTCTGCAGCCCGTGATGGGCAGCCGTCAGGTCCTGATGGGACTTGGACTTGATGCCCTTCTCGACTGCGATGATCTGATTGAGTTTCGCCACGCCGGTGACGGTAGCAGCGGCAACGGCTCCTGATCGAAGGGTTTTTGAGCGCAGGCTTTCTCAGCGTGCCCCGTCGTCACCCGCCACGCCGTGGTTCTCCGGCCGACCGTGTGTCCCCGATCGTCACGCCGCCTTCCACCGTATGCGCCTGAACCGCCGCGCCGTTGGTCACACTGCCGCTGATCGTGTTGTGGACGATGCTCGTCGCGGGGGGCGTGGGCAGCGGGCCCAACTCGGCCAGCAGGGCGCGCAGTTCCGCCGCCGCCTCCGGGTCGTCGCGCAGGGTGCGGCGGAGGCGGCTGCGCCAGGACGCCTGTACGTCGGCCGCGGCGTCCTCGTCGTCGTCGTTCCGAGCGGCGACCAGATCGGCCCGGGACGCCTCCAACTCGCCCGCGACGGCCTCTTCGTCGCGCCCCCGTGAGAACAGGACGACGACCCGGTCCCGTACGTTTCCCCAGCCGTCGGTGACCATCTGCTGCACGAGAGCCGTGGCCCCCGCCGTCGCCAAAGCCGTCAACTCCGCGTCCATCAGGTCCCCTTCGTCGCCCTTCCGGGAAACCAACGTTAGCGGGAGCGGCCGACGCCCGCGCGCGTTGCGCAAGACCCTTCGGCCTCCTGCCAGTTCGGCGGGGTGGCCCGGCCCAAAGCCACAGCCACCCCGCCGAATTCGGCTCCGGCAGCCGGGACGACCGGTGCCCGAATCGGTTCCGGCCGGCTCAGCTCCCGCCCGCCACAGCCTTCCGCAGCGTCGCCAGCTCCGTGTACATCACTTCGCCCGGGCACTCCGTCGCCATCCAGTCGCGGTGGCCACTGATCTCGTCGACGTCCCTGGTGGTGCCGTTGATCGGGTTGGTGTACGTGACCTTGGCCTGCGGGTCGACGCCGTGGAAGCGGGTCAGGGCGCGGACCAGGCCCGTGAGGGCCTTGCGGGCCGCGTCGGTCGGGCCCTGCTCCATCAGGTTACCGAGGAGGGCGATGCCGAGGTTGCCCGAGTTGAAGCCGCCCACGTGGAAGGCGGTCACGAGTTTGCCGTCCGGGTCGTGGGCCGGGATGCCGTCGTCGCCCGAGTAACGGCCCTCGTAGATGTTGCCCTCCTCGTCGATGAGGAAGTGGTAGCCGATGTCGCCCCAGTCGTTGGTGATCGCGTGCAGCTGGTAGATCGCGCGCACCGTGGCGGCCGGGTCCGGGTCGTTGTTGGCCGTGGCGGTGTGGTGGACCGTGAGGGTCTGGAAGGGGTAGTACGCCGTCGGCGTGTTCTCCGTGCCGTCCGGCTTGAAACGGAGCTTCTCGTCCGCGCCCCAGGCCGCACGCGACAGATAGGCGACGCCGCGTACGCGCGTGGTGTCCTCCGGTACGGCGACCTTGCGCGCCGGGCCCTGCGTGGTGTCGATGGCCAGCGAACGCAGACCCGTGGCACCGTCCGGGGCCTTCAGCTCGTAACCCGAGGCCTGGTCCGCGGGGATGAGCAGCGCGCCGCCGTTGCTGTCCGAACAGCCGTTGCCGCTCAGGGACTTCCAGGCACCCTTGGCGCCGTCGGCGTCGGTCAGCCGGATGCCGCCGCCGGCGGCCTTGCTGGTGCCGCTCCAGCGCACGCCCACGTAGCCGATGGGGAAGGCCGCCTCGACGGGGGCCTCACCCTTGGCCGCCTTGGCGCGGGTCTTGGGGAAGGTCTCCGTGGTCGTACCGGGCTCGGCGGCGGTGGCGTCCGAACCAGCCGCTTCCGAGGGGGTGTTGGCCATGACGACCGGCGTGAGCGCGGCGCCCGCCGCGACGGCGCCCGCGGCACCGATCAGCCCGCGTCGCGTGACACGTGACGGGGCGCGGTGCGAGGCGGGAGGGTCGGAAGGAGCAGAGGGAGTGGTGGGGGGAACAGTCATGGGGGTTCCTTAGGTGTTCCTGGTCGTTCCTGCCTGACGGCCGCGGGGGCGTGTGGGGTGCGCGAGGCCACGCTCCAGCCATGCTTGAAGACGCAAGGGATCATAGATGTTCGAACCGCCGGCACGGTCCGCGACCCCCGATGGAGTCCCGTGATGCAGTCTTCCGCCTCCCCCTCCCCCTCTCCCGCGCCCCCTCCTTCCTCCACTTCCCCCTCCCCCGCCTCACCAGGTCCCTCCTCGCCCGACTCGCCCGCGCGGTTGGTCCGTGAGTTCCATCGGGCGTTCGGGCTCGGCATCCGGGCGACGCCGACCGACGTGTCGCCGGAACTTGCCGCTCACCGTGCGGAGTTGCTCGCCGAGGAGGCCGCAGAGGTGGCGGAGGTCTCCGTGTCCGGGCCGCTCGACAGGCTGGCGCACGAGCTGGCGGACGTCGTGTACATCGCCTACGGCACCGCGCTCGTCCACGGCATCGACCTCGACGCGGTGATCGCCGAGATCCACCGCGCCAACATGACGAAACTCGGACCCGACGGACGGGTCGGCCGCCGGGCCGACGGCAAGGTCCTCAAGGGAGAGCACTACCGCGCGCCGGACGTGTCGGACGTCCTGCGCAAGCAGGGCTGGGAGCCTCCACCGGCCGGCTGACACCGAACGGCGGATATTCGGATGCGGCTCCGCGAGCCGGGGTCGCATCATCGGCGGGGTTGCACCACAGCACCCACCGATCCGCCCGCGGGAGGCCACCCATGCTGAAGCGCGTCACCGTTCCCACCCTCTTCGCACCGCCCACCTACTCCCATGCCTCCGTGGTCGAGACCGGTACGCGTCTCGCGCTCCTCGCCGGATCCGTGCCTCTCAACGCCGACGGCGAGCTGGTCGGCCCGGGCGATCCCGTACGGCAGGCCGAGCAGGTGATCGCCAACCTGGGTGAGCAACTCCGGGCGATCGGCAGTGACTTCGAGTATGTCGCGTACACCGACGTGTATGTCGTGAGCGCCGACACCGCGGTGCTCTCCGAGGTCTGGAACGTCGTGGAGGCCTCCCGCCTCAGCGTCGGCCCGCACTCCTCCACCCTCCTCGGTGTCGCCTGCCTCGGATACCCGGGCCAGCTGGTAGAGATCACGGCGACAGCCGTGGTCCCGGTCTCGGCCCCTGAGCCCGACGCCGACGCTGTCACCGGCACCGGCACCGGCACCGGCACCGGCCAAGAGTCCTCGAACCAGGCCTAAAGTCGTCGGATGCTGATCGAACACCGCGGGCAGCGCCCCGTCGTCCCGGCCTCGGCCTACGTCGCCCCGTCGGCGGTCCTCTGCGGCGCCGTCGTCCTCGGCGAGCGCGCCCGTGTGCTGCACGGTGCCGTGCTCACGGCGGAGGACGGCGAGGTACGGACCGGCGCGGACGTCGTCGTCATGGAGAACGCCCTCGTGCGGGGCCGCCGACGCCACCCCGCGATCATCGGGAACGCCGTCCTCATCGGCCCGCACGCCCACGTGAACGGCGCCCGGATCGAGGACGAGGTCTTCGTGGCCACCGGAGCCTCCGTCTTCCCCGGAGCCGTCGTGGGCGCCGGTTCGGAACTGCGGATCAACAGCGTGCTGCAGGTGAACTCGGTCCTGCCGCCCGGCACGGTCGTACCCATCGGGTGGATCGCGGCCGGCGCCCCGCAGGCCCGGCTCTTCTCACCCGACCAGCACGACGAACTGTGGGCGGTGCAAAGGGATCTGGACTTCCCGGGAACGGTCTACGGAGTCCCCCGCGGCACCTCCATGCGGGACATCATGGCGCGCCAGAGCGACTTCTACAGCGCCCACCTGGACGACCGCGAACTGAACGACCAGGAACTCAACGACCGGGAGGCGGCCGACCGCGAACCGGGTGACCAACCGCCGTCGGCCGGCCAGTCGGCAGCCACCTGAGACGCGCCCGGCGGCGAACCCGGCCCATCGGACCAGGCCGATCGAACCAGGCCGATCGGACCCGGCTCTCCGGACCCGCCCCATCGACTTCGGCCCATCGCCGGCGCCCGCGCCCGAACCCCTGCCCTCACCCACACCCACGCCCGCACCCGCACCCGCACCCGCACCACGGCCGTCACCCGACCCGGGGCACCCCACTGCTCCCCCGTACCACCAGCTTCGGGTCCAGGACGGCCTCCCGCGGTTCCAGGTCGGGGTTCTCCAACCGCTCCACGGCGAACCGCACCGCGTGCTCCGCCATGAGCGCGGCGTCCTGACGGACCGTCGTCAGGCCGATCGGCATCAGGTGCGACAGGTGGCTGTCGTCGTAGCCGACGACCGACACCTCGTCCGGCACCTCGACACCCGCCCGGGCGAAGGTGATCAACAGGCCCATCGCACAACGGTCGTTGCCCGCGAGGATCGCCGTGGGCAGCGCTGTCCGGCCGGAGCGTTCGGCCTCGGCGACCAGCAGACGCCCGGCATCGACGCCCGCCTGCTCCGTGTGGGCGCCGGGGATCACCCGGATCTCCTCGGCCAGGCCGTTTCGGCGCATCGCTGCGCGATAGGCGCGGCGGCGTTCGGCTGACCCGGGGTCGCGGCCGCCGTCCACGTGGGCGATGCGCCGGTGCCCCAGTTCGACGAGGTGACCGATGGCCTGCCGCACCCCCTTCGTCTCGGCGGTGTGGACACTGTCGACGTGCACCCCGGGGAGATGCCGGCCGACCGAGACGGCGACGGTGCGGTGCCCCAGCGCGTCGAGGCGGTCGGGGTCGGAGGCCGGGCCGAGCAGGATCAGCGCCTCGCAGCGGTGGCTGAGCAGCGCTTCGACCACTTTTCCCTCGTCGCGTCCCGGGGCGTGCGCGGACAGCAGCACGTCGTAGCCGAGCCGCTCGGCCTCCGGGTAGATGCCCTCGACCAGGTCCGCCTGGAAGGGCTGGTGGACGGTGAGAACCACGCCGAGCGTGCGGCTGCGGCCCCGGGCGAGCAGCCGGGCCGCACTGTCGGGCCGGTAGCCGATCTCGTCGGCCACGCGCAGCACGCGGTCGCGGGTCTCCTGGCTCGCCCCCGGGCGGCCGCGGAAGACGATCGAGACCAGTGCCCGGGAGACGCCCGCCTTCGCGGCGACGTCCGTCATGGTGGGGCGCCGTCCCGCCGCCGCGCCGTCGTCCCGCCGCGTGCCCGATACGCCCACCTGTGACTCCATCCTTCCGCGCCTCCTCCCCGCCCCACGGATGACGCGGGTGACACGGAATCCTTCGGCGACCACCTATTGACATGACATTTGAACAGGGGTCATCGTACTCGCACTAGAGCGCGCTAGTAGAGCGCGACAGTTCACACCCGAACCCGTCCGTCACCCGCGGGGTTCCGGGACTCCGGAGCTCTGGAACGAAGGATCCGACCATGACTGTGCGTGTAGGTGTCATCGGTGCCGGAATGATCGGCCAGGACCACATCCGGCGGCTCACCGACGTCGTCACCGCGGCACGGGTCACCGCGGTGACGGACATCGACGCGGCCCGTGCGGAGGAGGTCGCCGCCCGCGTCGGCGCCGTCGCGCTGCCGACCGGCGCCGACCTGGTCGGGTCTCCCGAGGTGGACGCCGTGCTCGTCACCTCCTGGGGCCCCACCCACGCGGAGCACGTGCTGTCCGCGATCGGCGCCGGGAAGCCGGTGTTCTGCGAGAAGCCCCTCGCCACGACCGCCGACGACTGTCTGCGGATCGTGGAGGCCGAGCGCGCCCACGGCCGGCGACTGGTCCAGGTCGGCTTCATGCGCCGCTTCGACGCCGGCTACCGGCGGATGAAGGAGGTCATCGCGGCCGGAACCATCGGCGCCCCGCTGATCGTGCACTGCGCGCACCGCAACCCGACCGTGCCGGACGCCTACCGCTCGGCGATGGCCGCGCAGGACACCGCCGTCCACGAGATCGACGTACTGCGCTGGCTGCTCGACGACGAGATCGTCTCCGCGCAGGTTCTCACCCCGCGCGCCACGAGCAAGCGGTTCGAGCACCTCAAGGACCCGCAGATCATGCTCTTCGAGACCGCCGGCGGCGTCCGCGTCGACCTTGAGGTCTTCGTCAACTGCCAGTACGGCTACGACATCCAGTGCGAGACCGTCGGCGAGGACGGCCTGGTCCGGCTGCCCGACCCGGCCGCCGTCGGGATCCGTACCGCCGGACTGCACAGCACCCCCGTGCTCCAGGACTGGAAGGGCCGCTTCGCCGACGCCTTCGACACCGAGTTCCGCGAGTGGATCGCGGCCGTCGAAACCGGCGCGACGCCCACCGGTCCGAGCGCCTGGGACGGCTACGCCGCCACCGTCATCACGGACGCCGCAGTCCGCTCACTGGAATCCGACGGCACCGTCGTCCCCGTGGACATGAAGCCCCGCCCGGCCTTCTACGCAACCGGAGGCACCGCGTGAAGATCGCCCTCGACCCCTACATGCTCCGGGCCCTCCCGCTCGACGAGATGGTCCGCACGGTCGCCGAACTCGGCTACAGCCACATCGAGTTGTCGCCGCGGGACGACTTCATGCCGTTCTTCCTGCACCCCCGGGCGGACGACGAGCGCGTGGCGCACCTCAAGCGGTCCCTCCGCACGCACGGGGTGAAGCTTTCCTCCGTGCTGCCGCTGTACAAGTGGGCGTCACCCGACGAGACCGAACGGCAGACCGCCGTGCGGTACTGGAAGCGGATGATCGAGATCACCGCCGAACTCGACTGCCCTCTGATGAACTCGGAGTTCAACGGCCGCCCCGAACGGGCCGCCGAGAGCGAGGCGGCGTTCTGGCGCTCGATGGAGGAACTGCTGCCGGTGTTCGAGCGCGAGGGCATCGCGCTCAACCTGGAGGCCCACCCGGACGACTTCTGCGAGGAGAACACCCCGGCCGTGGACCTGGTCCGCGCCGTCAACAAGCCCTGGGTGAACTATCTTTACTGCGCCCCGCACACCTTCCACCTCTCCGGCGCCGACCCGACGGCGGACATCGCGGCGATGATGCGCTACGCCGGCGACAAGCTCCAGCACGTGCACATCGCCGACTCCTTCAACCACAAGGGCTCCTCCGGGCTGCGCTACATCCTCAACCCGCCCGGCACCGCCGCCCGCATCCACCAGCACCTGGACATCGGGCAGGGCGAGGTCGACTGGGACGTCTTCTTCGCCACGCTGCGCGAGCTGGACTTCGACGGCGTCGCCACGGCCTGCGTCTTCGCCTGGGAGGAACGGGCACGCGAGTCCTCGGCCTTCATGCTGGACCGCATCACCAAGGAGCTCTCCGGCTGACACCCGCCGAAGCCCCTCTGGCCCCCTCCGCCCCCAACTCGGGGATCATCCACGGGCGTTGCGGGCCAGCTCCAGCGCGTACGACGGCCACCACTGCCCGGCGGCCGGTCCGCCCCGGCAGGTGCCGTCCGACTCGCCGGGGCGCTTGACCCACAGGTAGGCGTCGAGCAGGGGCGCGCCCGTGACGGCGGTCGGCGCCGTGCCCAGGGCCCGGCCCGGCGGGTTGCACCAGGACTCCGTTCCGTCGTGCGGGCCGTTGCCGTTGCGGCTGCTGTCGATCACGAAGTGCTTGCCGCCGAGGGCCGCGGACAGCAGGTCGCCGTACGCCGAAGTGACGGCGTCCGTCTGGAAGTTGGAGACGTTCAGGGCGAAGCCGTCGGCACGCGCGACACCCGACTCCTTCAGCGGCTCGACCAGCCGTGACGCGTCCGGGTGCCAGGTCGCGTTGCCCGCGTCGAGGTAGACGCGGGTGTTCGGCTGCCGCTTGAACCGGTCCACCGCGTACGCCAGCAGCGCGTACCGCTCCTCCGGCACCACACGCCCACAGCCCGCCACCGTCTGCGCCACGGCGTCCGGTTCGACGATCACGTACGCGCTCCGGTCGCCGATCCCCGCCGCGAACTCGTCGACCCACTCCCGGTAGCCCGACGCGCTCACGGCTCCGCCGCCCGAGTAGGAGCCGCAGTCGCGGTGCGGGATGTAGTAGGCGACGAGGACGGCCGTACGCCCTTCCCGTGCGGCGGCGGTGGTCCGGGTCTCCACGACCGTGCGCGGCCCGGGCCCGTTCAGCCACTCGGCCTGGGGGCGGGTGGCGATCCGCTCCATCAGCAGAGCGTCGGCCTCTCGTCCCGTACGACGCCATTCGGCGGCCTGCCCGGCGGCGGGTGACTCGGGATCGACCCAGAAGAAGACCTCCTGGGACCCCTTCTCCGAGCCGCTGTCGGCGCTGCTCCGGACCGTGCTCGGGGCTTCGCCCCCGGTTCCGTTCAGGGCGTCGGTCCCGGCCCTGCGCCCCTCTCCCTTCCCGGTCCGGCTCCCGGTGGCGGCCGCTCGGGACTCTCCGCGACCGGCCGGACCGGCACCGGCACCGGGCCCGCCGTCCGAGCGGGCGCCCGGTTCGACCGCCGGTCTCGCGGCCGGCCAGAAGGGCGGCCCGGCCTGGGCGGCGACGCGGGCGACGACGCCGGAGCCGACGCCCAGGTCGACACCCCAGCCACGCACACTCGCGGAGGCGTCCGCTCCCGGAGCCCCACCGCCCCACAGCACCCCCGAAGCGGCCGCCCCCATGGCGACGAGCGTGACGGCGAACACCCGGACACGGGCACCGACAGATGCGGCCACGACCGACTCCGTTCCCACCGCCGACGGCAACGGCGGCGACTCGTCCGTAGGCCGCCGGCTCGCACGCCGGCGCCCTTCCCGGAGTCTGCTTCACCCGCGATCCGCCGCCCCGCCCGCCGCATCCGCGGCACCCGGAATCACTCCGACGGCGGCGCCCAGGTCCGCCGCTTCGGCAGCGGCTTCGCGTAACCGCCCGCGCGGCTCGTCGTGAGCCCGAGCGATACGAGCGACTCGGCGAGCTTCACCGCCGCGCCGACCCCGTCGACGACCGGCAGCCCCAGCTTCTCCCCCACGGCCCGCTGCAATCCGGTCATCCCGGCGCATCCGAGCACAAGGACCTCGGCGCCGGCGTCCCGGGCGCGTTCGGCCGCGGCGACGAAGGCCGCTTCCGTGCGCCCGGCATCACCCAGGTCGAGAACACCCAGCCCCGTGCCCACGACGACCGCACAGTTCTGGGCGACGCCTGCCGTGTACAGGCTGTCCTCGATCTGCCCGGCCGAGCGCTCCAACGTGGTGACGACCCCGTACCGCCGCCCGAGCAGGCACGCGAGATGGGCCGCCGCCTCGGTGATGTCGACGACGGGTACGTCCACGAGTTCCCGTACGCCCTCGCGCCCGTGCTCCCCGAATCCGGCCATGACGACGGCGTCGTAGGGCCCTTGGTACGTCCGCAGGGTGTCGAGGACGGCGGCTGCCGACAGATAGCTGTCGAGCCAGCCCTCCGCGGACTCGGGCCCCCACCTGGGGGTGAGTCCGAGCACGGTGGTGCCCGGGCCTGCCGCGGCCCGGGCACCTCGCACGATCTCCTCGGTCATCCCCTGCGTCGTGTTGCAGTTGGTGACGACGATCCGCACGCTCAGCCCTCCAAGGGAGTCGGGGCCGGCTCCGCGGCGGGGGCCGTGGCGGCGCGCTCGGAGCGGCACAGCAGCGCGTACAGTCCGGCGGCCAGCGCCGTCCCGATGAACCAGGAGTACGGGGCGACCTCGCTGAAGGTCGTCACAAGGGCGAGCACCGCCGAGACACCGGCCGCGGGCAGAAACGCCCACAGGGCCTTGGGGTTGACGCCCCTGCGGTAGTAGTAGCGGGAGCCAGGCTGGGCGTTGAACAGTTCGTCGACGTCGATGCGGCCGTGCTTGACCCAGAAGTAGTCGAGCATGATCACGCCGAACAGCGGGCCCAGGAAGGCGCCGAGGCCGCCCAGGAAGTAGTTGACGACCGTGGGGTTGGAGAAGAGGTTCCACGGGGTCACGACCAGCGCGGCCACCGTGCTGATCATGCCGCCGATCCTGAAGGTGATCTTCTGCGGCCAGACGTTGGCCAGGTCGTAGGCGGGCGAGACGAAGTTGGCGACGATGTTGACGCCCATGGTGGCGATGGCGAAGGTCAGCGCGCCCAGGATCAGAACCCACTTGTTGCCGATCTCGGCGACGAGGTGGGCGGGGTCGGTGATGGCCTTGCCGAACACCTCGATGGAGCCTGCCGTGACGATGACCGACACGATGACGAAGGCCGTCGAGTTGATCGGCAGTCCCCAGAAGTTGCCGCGCTTGACCGTCCTGTAGCTGGGCGCGAAGCGCGAGAAGTCGCAGAAGTTGAGCATCAGCGTGCCGTACGTGGCGAGGATCAGCCCGATCGCGCCGAACCACTGCCGCCACTGCTCCCCCACAGAGACCGGGTTCGGGGTCGAGGTGAGCGAGATGGTCCAGCCGGCCTTCGCGAGGATCCAGACGGCGAGGACGATCATCACCAACCAGATCGCCGGCCCGCAAAAGTCCTGGAACTTCCGTACGGACTCCATTCCCTGACTGATGATCAGTGCCTGGACGAGCCACAGCGAGACGAACGACAGCCAGCCGAGAGCGTCGAGGCCGAGGAAGGAGTTGTGGGTCCAGGACTCGAGGCCGGGCCAGGCCGCGAGCAGCATGATGTTGACGGCGACGGAGGCCAGGTAGGTCTGGATGCCGTACCACATGATGGCGATGACGGCCCTGATCAGGGCCGGGATGTTGGCGCCCCAGACACCGAAGCTGATGCGGCTGATGACCGGGAAGGGCACGCCGTGGCGCTGTCCGATCCTGCCCATCCAGTTCATGCCGACGTAGATGAGCACGAAGCCGACGAGCAGGGAGGTGAAGATCTGCCAGACGTTCATGCCGAGCACCAGGAGGCCGGCCGCGAACGTGTAGTTGCCGAGGTTGTGGACGTCGGACATCCACATGGCGAAGAGGTCGAAGACCTTCCAGTTGCGCTTGCCCGCGGGCGCGAGGTCCTCGTTGGTGAGCCGGGGATCGGGGACGAACGCTGGCGCGCCGGTGGCAGCGGCGGGATCGGCGAGGGACACAAAGCCTCCATGAGCGGGAGAACGACGGGAGGACCGAGGGGCGAGGGCGGAACGCTGGACGGGACGGGGACGGCCCGGGGGGCGACGGGTGGGCGCGGCGGTGAATGACGGGCGGAGCGGTGGATGGCGGGCAGTGCGGCGCATGCCGGGGGACAGGGGTGCGGGAAGCAGGTCGAGCAGTTTTGGTATACCAAACTGAGGTCATGGTCCCGCCATCGGTGACTTCTGGCCATGTCCGTACGGTTACAGCTCGGTAAAACAGTCCCGGTGTCGGCGAGGATGGACGCATGACGACGGTGGAGCCGCTGGGGGCGGTACGCGAGCGGGTGCTCAGCTCGCTGCGGCAGGAGATCATCGCCGGGCGGCTGCTGCCCGGCGACCGGTTGGTCGAGCGTGAACTGGCCGAGCGGTTCGGGGTCTCCCGCGTGCCGGTCCGTGAGGCGATCCGCGCCCTGGTCGCCGAGGGGTTCGTCCTCTTCGAGACCCCGCGTCGCACGGTCGTGCGCCGGCTGACCCCCGCGGACGTCGCCGAACTCTTCGAACTCCGCGAGGCACTGGAGGTGTACGCCACCGGTCTGGCCGCCCAGCGCGCCACCCGCGCCGACCTGGCCGAGCTGGAGGAACTCCTCGACCGTGCGGCGGACGCGACCGACGCCGACGACGCGGAGGCGATCACGGACGTCAACACCCGCTTCCACGACCGGATCCTGGCGATGGCCGGGAACAGCCTGCTGATCTCCGTGATGGAACCGGTCGACGGCCGGCTGCGCTGGCTCACCCGCCAGAACGAGGAGTGGCCCCAACTCCTCGCCGAACACCGCGAGTTGTACGAGGCCATCGCCTCGGGCGACCGTGAGCGGGCCCGCTCACACGCCCTGGCCCACGTCCAGGCCAACTACCGCTCGACCGTCCGCCACCTCTTCGGCGACACGGACTCCGCCGGCGACGCGGACATGGGACCGGGCGAACACACGGGCCCGGACGCAGGCACCGGTACGGACAAGGGCACAGGCACAGGCACAGACATCGCGGTCCCGGGCGGCAACGGCTCCGGTACCGATTCCGATTCCGAAGGAGAAGTGTGACTGTCCGTACGGCGATCGGTGCCGCGAGGAACCGGCCCTGCACGCTCGTCGTCTGCCGCGGCTGCTGCTGCGGCGACGCGCGCAAGTACCCCGGCTACGACCACGACTGGCAGCTGGACCGGTTGCGTGCCGCCGCCGAGGCCTCCGGCGGCCGCCTCGCGGTCCGTACGACGGACTGCCTCGGCCCCTGCGACCAGGCCAACATCATCGTCGTACAGCCGTCGGGTGAGGGCCGCAGGCGGGGTGGCCGGGCCGTGTGGATCGGCTGGTCGATGGGCGACGACTGCACCGACGAGATACTCCGCTGGGCGGAGGCCGGCGGGCCCGGCATCACCGCTCCCCCGTCGACCCTGGAACTGCAGTTCGTGCAGTCGGCGGGCGAACGGGACCGGGCGCGCCGCTAGGGGTTCAACGGGCCGCGTACCTGTCGGTGGCCGCGACCAGGGCGTCGACCACGCCGGCCGCGCCCGCGTTGTGTCCGACGTCGTCGACGACGATCAACTCGCTGCCGGGCCAGGCGTGATGGAGCCGCCACACCGTGCCGAGGAGGTTCCCGAAATCGAGGCTCCCCTGGACGAGAGTGCCGGGAATGCCTCTGAGGAGCGGGGCATCGCGCAGGACGACGGCCTGGGCTCCGCCCTCCCCCTTCCCCTGTCCGTCGCCGTCCGCGAGGAAGTGGTCGTTGCCGAAGTAGTGGGTGACGGTGCGGGCGAAGGCCAGGCGGAACACCGCATCCTCGTACCGCTCCACCGACCGCGGCGGCGCGGGAACGATGGCCGTCTCCCAGTCGGTCCAGGCGCGCGCGGCCCGGGCTCGCACCTCCGGGTCCGGGGACTCGATCAGCCGGTTGTACGCGGCCGCCAGGTTCTCGTCACGCTCGTCCTTCGGCAGCTCGGCGAGGAACCGTTCGAAGGCCTCGGGGAAGATCTGCCCAAGTCCCCTCGTGAGGAGGTCCACTTCGGCAGTGGACGCGGTGGCCACGCCCGTGAGCACCAGCTCCGACACGGCCTCGGGATGTGTCTGCGCGTACCGCAACCCGAGCACGGAGCCCCATGAGACACCCCACACGAGCCATCGCCCGATGCCCAACTCCCGCCGCAGCAGCTCCAGATCACCGATGAGTCGCGCCGTCGTGTTGACGCTCATGTCCGTCTCGTACGCGCTCGCGTGCGGCGTCGAGCGTCCGCAGCCGCGCTGGTCGAGCAGGACGATGCGATACGCGGCCGGGTCGAAGTAGCGCCGGAAATAGGGGCCGCAGCCGGATCCGGGCCCACCGTGCAGCACCACCGCGGGCTTTCCCCGAGGGTTGCCGCACACCTCCCAGTACACATGGTTGCCGTCACCGACGTCGAGCATGCCGTGGTCGTACGGTTCGTTCTCCGGATACGGGCTCATCGCGCGACCCTAGCCCGCCTGCTGAACGGCCCGCCTACTGAACGGTCGGCAGCCCCGCCGTCCGAGCCGCCGTACGCAGCACGTCCCGCAGCATCCGGGGGGTCAGCCGGCCGGTGAAGGTGTTGCGCTGGCTGACGTGGAAGCATCCGAAGAGCTCCAGCGGCCGGTCCGGGCCCTCCAGCTCGACCCGCGCCCCGTGGGCGAAGGCCGGCCGGGGCCGGGGCACCTGCCACCCCGCCTCGGAGAACGCGGGCAGCGCGGCCTGCCAGCCGAAACCGCCGAGCACGACGACCGCGCGGAGCGTGGGCCTCAGCAGTCGCAGCTCGCTCACCAGCCAGGGGCGGCAGGTGTTCCGCTCCTCAGGCGTCGGCTTGTTGGCGGGCGGCGCGCAGTGCACGGGCGAGGTGACACGGACGCCGTACAGGGCCAGCCCGTCGTCGGCGCTCTCGGACGTGGGCTGCGACGCGAGACCCACCTCGTGCAGCGCCGCGTACAGCACGTCCCCGGACCGGTCTCCCGTGAACATCCGCCCGGTCCGATTGCCGCCGTGCGCCGCGGGAGCGAGCCCCACCACCAGCAGCGAGGCGTCCGGCGGTCCGAAACCCGGCACCGGGCGGCCCCAGTACGTCCAGCCGGCGAAGGCGGCCCGCTTGGTGCGGGCGACCTCCTCCCGCCAGTCGACCAGCCGCGGGCAGGCCCGGCATCCGGCGATTCGTTCGTCCAGCCCGGCCAGGCTGCGGTCCTGATCCATGCCACCACGGTATGCCTGGGCGAGGGCGGAGCGAAGCGAGGGAAAACGACTCCGACCGGGCGCCCGCCGAGGGCTATGGTCGGACCATGGCTTCAGGGACTCAGGGGAACGCGGCGCGGCACGAGGACGACGGGCCGGGCGCGGGCGGCTCCGCCGATGCCGTGACCGACGCCGCGACCGATGCCGTGACGGATGCCGTGGCCGATGCGGATGCCGTGGCCGTCGCGAAGGCGGCCGCGCCCACGAGCGGTGAGACCGTGCGGGTCGACAGCTGGATCTGGTCCGTCCGCCTCGTGAAGACCCGTTCCGCGGGCGCCACCGCCTGCCGCGGCGGCCACGTCCGGGTGAACGGCGAGCGGGTCAAGCCCGCGTACGCCGTCCGCGTCGGCGACGAGGTCCGCCTGCGGCAGGCGGACCGGGAGCGGATCGTCATCGTGAAGCGCGTGATCCGCAAGCGGGTCGGGGCTCCGGTCGCCGTCGAGTGCTATGTCGACAACAGCCCCCCGCCCCCGCCCCGCGAGGCCGTCGCCCCCGCAGGCATCCGGGACCGGGGCACGGGCCGCCCCACCAAGCGCGACCGCCGCGAGCTGGAACGCCTCCGTGGCATCGGCTCGCCCGACGACAGCCCGAAGGCACCCTGACACCGGCGGCGGAGCCGCATGGCGGTCACCCAGCCTGGACCCGTGCCGAGGGCGGCCTTCCGAGTGCCGGGCTTCGGAGAAGACAACGCGAGACGCGACGCGGCGTCCGGCAGGGCTGGAAGGCCCTGCCGGACGCCGTCCGGGCTTCCGTGCTCAGGACCGACGCCGGACCAGCCTCAGCAGCTCCGCGGCCTGCCCCCGTCGTGCCCAGGCGATCAGCGCGAGCGGCACGATCAGGATGAGCGGGGTCGCCGCGTACTCCCCGTCGAACACGGCGATCTGCGTGATGAACGCACCCACCATCAGCGCGCCCAGCGAGACGGCTGCCACGGAGGCCAGTACGGGGATCACCAGCGCTATACCGCCGGCCAGTTCGAGGAGACCGATGGTGTACATCCCTGCGCTGCCCCAGCCGATCTCGTCGAACGACTCGACCGCCGAGGAGTGCGCGACGAGCTTGGGCACCGCGCTCGCGATCACGTAGAAGAGCGCGAGCAGCACCTGCAGCCCCCGCAGTGCGAGGCGGGCACGGCGGCCACGGGCGGTCGCGGACTCGGCGACGACGGTGCGGGCCGGGGCGGAGGCGACGGGAACGGTGGTCTCGGACATGGGGATCTCCTGTGAAGCGGGGCGCGTTGCTGTCACGGAGATAGACCGCCCCGCCGCCCGAAACTCATCGCCTCACGCCGCCACCGGCACCGCCCGTACCCAGACCCGGTCCTCCGTCAGATACCTGTCGACCTTCAGCCCCGCCTCGCCCAACGCCTCCTCGAACTGCTCCTTGGTGAGCGGCCGGGCGAGGAACGTGTGCGTCCACGCGGCGTCAGGGAACACGTACTCCGCCCGCACCGAATTGACCCCGTCCCCGACGGGCTCCGCGGACAGCATGCGGAGCGTGAACCCGCTCGGATCGACCCGCTCGCGCGGCAGATCCGTGTGGTAGTTCTCGCCCTCTCGCTGGATCAACACACAGCCGCCGTCCGCGACATGGCGCCGGCACACGTCGAGCATGCCGCGCCGCACCGCGGTGTCCCCGCTGTGCACGAGGAACGACGCGAGCATCACCACGTCGAATCTCTCCCCCAGGTCGAGCGTCTCGATCGCGCCGCGTATCGTGCGCGTCCCACGCACCCGCTCCAGCATCTCGGCGGACTCGTCCACGGCCGTCACGGTGAATCCCCGCTCCAGGAGCGGGTGGGTCATACGCCCCACGCCACAGCCCAGTTCGAGAATGTGCGCTCCCGCCGGCACGGCCGAGGCGATGATGTCCGGCTCGTCCTGCACGGGCAGTCGCGAGTACAGCTCCACCGCGCAGCCGTCCGGCGTGATGGCGCCGGGTCCCGTCCCCTCGTATCCCTCACGCATCTCGATCGTCATACCAGCCCAACGGCTCGTGCCCGCCGCCCCGTTCCCACCCCGGCCCCTTCCACCTGTCCGGGTGAACGGCGATCCGGCCGGGAACTTTCGGCTACAACGCGAACCAGCCCTGCCCGCCGTACCAGTGGCCGCCCGCCCGCAGGTGGTCGCCCACCGCGCGCTCGACCCCGGTCCGCCGCGGAAGGTCCTCCACGGGCAGCTCGGGGTCGCCGAAGACGAACCCGACGGGTGCCTTGTCGTCGGCCTTCGTCTCCTCGTGGGCGACCCGGAACCGCTCCTGGAAGCGCACGATGTTGGAGTCGGCCGGCAGATACCGCTTCAGTTGCGGGTCGAGCAGCCAGGAGTGGCAGACCGCCACCTCGTAGTGCTCGTCCGGGTAGTGGCGCGCGAAGAACTCCCGGGCCAGGTCCAGGGACCGGTCGCAGGCCTCCGGCGACAGGGGACCCCGGAAGTCGGCGATGTGCAGGCTCAGACAGAGCTCGCCGGGGCCCGTGCCGAGCCCCGCGACCGCGGCCGCCCGCCCGGTGTGCCCGCCCAGCCGAGCGCGCTGGAACTGCAGCCGCCCGAGTTGGTACAGCTCTCCGTGGAAGTGCAGAGCGATCCACCACGGCACCTGCAGCCCGATCGTGCCGGTCCGCCTGGCGTGCACGGCCAGGTGCCGGCCCAGGTCGGCGAGGGTGCGCCGCGAAACGTCCGCCGGGATGTCCCGCTGCCGGTGGTGGGCGCGCACGTACGGCAGCGCGGCGATGAAGACGAACACGTGGAAGGTGCGGCCGAGCGCCCCGGTGGACGCCGGGAACACCGGCGGTTCCCACCCCTTGCCGACCTCACCCATGTCACGGACGACCCGGTCGACGCACCTTGTGAGCAGCGCCATCGCCTCCGGGTCCGCCGCCAGCCGGGCGCGCAGGTGCACGAGTTCGTTGACGTGCTCGTGCGGCACGGACAGATCGAGCAGCAGGTCCGGCAGCTCGACCGCGTCCGGCAGGACCGCCTCCGTACGCGGTTCGCCCTCGTTCTCCAGGTCCCTCAGCCACCGGGCGAGCTTCTCGTCCGCCCGCAGCTCCTCCACCAGCAGCACAGCCGCTCCCGTTCGTCCGTCCTTGGGTGAACGTGCACCACGAAGAGTACGTTTTTCCGTAGGAGCAGTGGTCCCCATGCGTACAGGCAGTGAACCGACGACCGCGCGCAGTGCGCTGCGCGCCCGCCTGTGGCTCAGTGTGTGGGGTCTGGTGTGGGCGATCATCGGGACGGCCGCGTTCGCCCTGGTCGGGCGTCCCGGCTGGGCGGTCGCCTGTGGCGTGCTGTGGCTGGTCGCCACCGTCGACCTGACGATGATCCTCAGGCATCTCCGCCAGGGACCGCACTACCAGCCCGGCCGCGACATCCCGCCGTACTCGCCGCCGGAGCACCGCGTGTAGGGCGGGTCGTCGGTCCGGGCCGCCGACCTGGCGCCGGGGCAGGCCGGGCGTGTTCAGGAGCGGGCGGCGCTCAGGAGTCGAACCGTGCCGCGGTCAGGTACTCCGGCTGTGGGTCCAGAGCCGCCGCGAGCCGGAAGTGGCGTCTGGCCTGCTCGGGCCGGCCGGAGCGCTCGTAGGTGCGGGCGAGTGCGAAGTGCGCGAACGCGTTGTCCGGTTCGCGCTCCAGCACGATGGTGAACTCCAGCTCGGCGGGCCGCAGTTGCGCCGCAGCGAAGAAGGCGCGTGCCCGCAGCAGCCGTGCCGCCGTGTTCTCGGGGTACGCGGCGATGACTCCGTCGAGCAGCTTGACCGCGCCCCTGGGGTCCCGCGCGGCGAGCAACTGCTCGGCGGCACGGAAGTCGATGACATGCGTCTCCGGAGTACGTCCGGCGAATCCGCTGGTCTCGGGCACGGCAGAGTCCTTCCCTCACTGCAGGGAATCAACGCCTCGAAGGCGCCCGCTATTCCGAGGCCGCCGCCCGCCGCACGAGGTCCGTCCACACGTCGCGTACCCGCCGCCGCAGCGCATCGAGTGGCACGTCGTTGTCGACGACGACGTCCGCGATCTCCCGGCGCTGCTCGCGGGTGGCCTGGGCCGCCATCCGGGCGCGCGCGTCCTCCTCGGTCATGCCGCGCAGCCGGACGAGACGGTCGAGCTGGGTTTCGGTGCTCGCGTCGACCACGATCACGAGGTCGTACAGCCGGGCGAGGCCGTTCTCCGTGAGCAGGGGCACGTCGTGCACGACCACGGCGTCCGCGGAGGCCGCTTCTTCCAGCTCGCGGGAACGGGCGCCCACCAGCGGGTGCACGATCGAGTTCAGCACGGCGAGCTTCTCCGCGTCCGCGAAGACGATCGAGCCGAGTTTCGGCCGGTCGAGGCTGCCGTCCGCGGCGAGCACGTCCTCGCCGAAGGCGTCGGTGACCGCCGCCAGCCCGGGTGTCCCCGGTGCGACGACCTCCCGCGCGATCCTGTCCGCGTCGATCAGCACGGCGCCGTGCTCCACGAGCAGCCGCGACACCTCGCTCTTGCCGGCGCCGATCCCGCCGGTCAGGCCCACCTTCAGCATGCCGAGAAGCTTAGGGCCCGCCGCCGACGACGCCCCGGCGGGGCCGCGCGGGCCCGGCACGCCTGTCGCCGAGGACCGTGCCTCTCACGGGGCGGGTGCCTAGGCGTCGCCCTCCCGCTCGGCGAGGAACCGCTCGAACTCGAGGCCGATCTCGTCCGCCGACGGGATGTCCACCGGCTCCGCGAGCATGTTGCCCCGCGTCTCGGAGCCCGCCGCGGCGTCGTACTGGTGCTCCAGGCCCTGGACGAGTGCGACGAGCTCCTCGTCGCCCTCCTGGATCTGCCGGTCGATCTCGGTCTGTGTGCGGTGTGCCTCGGTGCGCAGTCCGTGCGCGATCCCCGGCAGGACCAGACCGGTCGCGGCGGTGATCGCCTCCATGACGGTCAGCGCGGCGTCCGGGTACGGGGAGCGGGCGATGTAGTGCGGCACGTGCGCGGCGACCCCCAGGATGTCGTGCCCGGCCTCCATGAGGCGGTACTCGACCAGTGCCTCGGCGCTGCCCGGAACCTGTGCCTCGTCGAAGGGGCTGCGGTGGCCGGGGACGAGGTCCGTGCGGTTGCCGTGCGGGGTGAGGCCCACGGGGCGGGTGTGCGGGACGCCCATGGGGATGCCGTGGAAGTTCACCGACAGACGTACGCCGAGGCGCTCCACGATCTGCTGGACGGCCGCCGCGAAGCGCTCCCACTCCACGTCCGGTTCGGGTCCGGAGAGCAGCAGGAAGGGCGCGCCCGTGGCGTCCTGGACGAGCCGCACCTCAAGCGTCGGCTCCTCGTACTCGGCCCAGCGGTCGCGCTTGAACGTCAGCAGCGGGCGGCGGGCGCGGTAGTCCACGAGCCGGTCGTGGTCGAAGCGGGCCACGACCTGGTGGGGCAGCGAGTCGAGCAGCCTGTCGACGATCTGGTCGCCGGTCTCGCCCGCGTCGATGTATCCGTCGAAGTGGTAGAGCATGACAAGACCGGCCGACTCCTGGGCGAGCGCCATGTCGACGACTGCCAGGCCCTTCGGCTCCCACGCGTACAAACCCTGCGGATCAAGCACTGTGACCGCTCCTCCTCGTGTTCGTACTCAACAACGCGGGCCAGGACATGAGCATTCCCGGTTCACGTCGCTTCGCTGTCCCCTCTTACGGGCTTCTCATGCCCACGACGAGCACCCACGTGCGTGCGACGACGGCCGCGAGCGCGTGGGCCGGGTCGCATCAGGGCCGGATCGGGGCCGTGGCGGTGTGCGGGCAACTCCCGGCGCGAGCACGCGCGGAGGGCCGTCACCGCCTCGTGGCGGGACGGCTCACCGCCCGGGCGCGGAGCCCACCGGACAGCACGGCGGAGCCCACCGGACAGCACGCAGGCGGACGGGAGAGCCCGCGAGACGGCGGGCGGGACAACGCACCGAGGGCCCGCACCCAAGTGGGTGCGGGCCCTCGGTTACCAGCTAGCTACCGCTGGCGGTGAGCTTTCAGCTCTGGCCGCCGGCGAGCTTCTCGCGGAGAGCAGCCAGGGCCTCGTCCGACGCCAGGGCGCCGGAGTTGTCGTCCGACTCCGAGGAGTACGAACCGCCGCCACCGCCGCCACCGCTGGAGGCGGCCGGAGCCGCACCCGGGGTAGTGACACCCTCGGCCTCGGCCTGGGCGTCCGCCTCGCGGGACTTGATGACCTGAGCCTGGTGCTGCTCGAAGCGGGTCTGCGCCTCGGCGTACTGCGTCTCCCACACCTCACGCTGGGACTCGAAGCCCTCGAGCCAGTCGTTGGTCTCGGGGTCGAAGCCCTCGGGGTAGATGTAGTTGCCCTGGTCGTCGTACGACGCGGCCATGCCGTACAGCGTCGGGTCGAAGTCGACCGTGGCCGGGTCGGCACCGAAGGCCTCGTTGGCCTGCTTCAGCGAGAGGCTGATGCGACGACGCTCGAGGTCGATGTCGATGACCTTGACGAAGATCTCGTCGTTGACCTGGACGACCTGCTCCGGGATCTCCACGTGGCGCTCGGCCAGCTCGGAGATGTGGACCAGACCCTCGATGCCCTCGTCCACGCGGACGAACGCACCGAACGGAACCAGCTTCGTGACCTTGCCGGGCACGACCTGGCCGATCTGGTGCGTGCGGGCGAACTGCTGCCACGGGTCTTCCTGCGTCGCCTTCAGCGACAGGGAGACACGCTCGCGGTCCATGTCGACGTCGAGGACCTCGACGGTGACTTCCTGGCCGACCTCGACAACCTCGGAGGGGTGGTCGATGTGCTTCCAGGAGAGCTCCGAGACGTGCACCAGACCGTCGACGCCACCCAGGTCCACGAAGGCACCGAAGTTGACGATCGAAGAGACGACGCCGGAACGGACCTGACCCTTCTGCAGGGTGGTGAGGAACGTCTGGCGGACCTCGGACTGGGTCTGCTCCAGCCAGGCACGGCGGGACAGGACCACGTTGTTGCGGTTCTTGTCCAGCTCGATGATCTTGGCCTCGAGCTCCTTGCCCACGTAGGGCTGGAGGTCGCGGACACGGCGCATCTCAACGAGGGAAGCCGGCAGGAAGCCACGGAGGCCGATGTCAAGGATGAGACCACCCTTGACGACCTCGATGACGGTGCCGGTGACGATGCCGTCCTCTTCCTTGATCTTCTCGATGGTGCCCCAGGCGCGCTCGTACTGGGCGCGCTTCTTCGAGAGGATCAGGCGGCCTTCCTTGTCCTCCTTCTGGAGAACAAGGGCTTCGATCTCGTCGCCGACCTTGACGACCTCGTTCGGGTCGACGTCGTGCTTGATCGAGAGCTCGCGGCTCGGAATGACACCTTCGGTCTTGTAACCGATGTCGAGCAGGACCTCGTCCCGGTCGACCTTCACGATGACGCCGTCGACGATGTCGCCGTCGTTGAAGTACTTGATCGTCTCGTCGATCGCGGCGAGGAAGGCTTCCTCGTTACCGATGTCGTTGACCGCTACCTGCGGAGTGGTAGAGGTGGTCTCGGTGCTGCTCGTCATGTGGGAAAGGGCTCCGGTACGGACAGTGAGTCGTAGGTACTGCTTACGCCGGGAGCCCGTTTCGCTCTGTACAAGGCCGGACAGCCAAGGAAGCGCCAGATCCGGATGATGTCCACGAAGAACACCGCCGGTGGCGCCTCGACAACCGAGGGGTCATACATACAGATGCGAGCGCAGCCTGCTACGTCTGAGGAGCGCAGGCCCGCAGCGCAACTTGTAGCATACGGGGGCAGCCGGACAGGGTCAATGCGCGAAGGCGCACACCCGGGGCGGATCGCCGCATACCCGGCACAGAACCCACGCGACGGCAGCCGCACATCGGACAACGCCACGCGTCCACACGGATCTTGGGGCCCTCTTCCGTGACACCCGCCGGAGCGGGTCGTACCGAAGAGTCCGCAGATTAATACGAGGGAGCCGATCATCCAAGAGCCCGAGCAGTCCGAGCCCGAACAGTCCGAGCCCGAGGCGACCCGGCGGGAGGCGGGGGGCTCCGAGAGCTCCCGGGCCAATCGTGGCTGGTGGGACCGGAACGCGGACGACTACCAGGTCGAGCACGGCACGTTTCTCGGCGACGACCGATTCGTGTGGTGTCCCGAGGGCCTCGACGAGATCGAGGCCGAGCTGCTCGGCCCGATGGAGGAACTGAAGGGGAAGGACGTCCTGGAGATCGGCGCGGGCGCCGCCCAGTGCTCGCGCTGGCTGGCCGCCCAGGGGGCCCGCCCGGTCGCCCTGGACCTTTCCCACCGCCAGCTCCAGCACGCCCTGCGGATCGGCGCCGACACCGTCCGGCTCGTGGAGGCGGACGCCACGGCGCTGCCCTTCGCGGACGGCTCCTTCGACCTGGCGTGCTCCGCGTACGGAGCGCTGCCGTTCGTCGCCGAGCCCGTGAGGGTCCTCCGGGAGGTGCGCCGGGTGCTGCGCCCGGGCGGCCGGTTCGTCTTCTCCGTCACCCACCCGGTCCGCTGGGCCTTCCCCGACGAACCGGGACCCGAGGGTCTGAGCGTGGCCTCCTCCTACTTCGACCGCACTCCGTACGTGGAGCAGGACGAGGAGGGGAACGCCGTGTACGTCGAGCACCACAGGACGGTCGGCGACCGCGTCCGGGACGTCGTGGCGGGCGGTTTCCGGCTGGTCGACCTGGTCGAGCCGGAGTGGCCGGCCTGGAACACCCAGGAGTGGGGCGGCTGGTCCCCCCTGCGGGGAAACCTGATCCCGGGCACGGCGATCTTCGTGTGCGAGCGAAACTAGAGGGGAGCGCCCCCGGCCGGAGGCTGGGGGAGAGACTGAGCGGGTGATCCGTCATGACGCCCTGGACCTTCTGCCCGTACGCGGGGCGCTGCCCGGCCTGAGCGACGCCCTGGAGGGGCACGGCGCCGCGGTGCTCGTCGCGCCGCCCGGCACGGGCAAGACGACCCTCGTGCCGCTGGTGCTGGCCGGGCTGGTCGGCGAGGGGCCCCCGCGCCGTGTCGTCGTGGCCGAGCCGCGGCGGATCGCGGTGCGGGCGGCCGCGCGGCGGATGGCGTGGCTGCTCGGCGAGAAGGCCGGGGAGAGCGTCGGGTACACCGTGCGCGGGGAGCGGGTGACCGGGCCACGCACGCGCGTGGAGGTCGTCACGACCGGGGTGCTGCTGCAACGGCTGCAACGGGACCAGGAGCTGACGGGCGTCGACGCGGTCGTGCTCGACGAGTGCCACGAGCGGCATCTGGACGCGGACACGGCGGCGGCGTTCCTGCTGGACGTGCGGGCCGCCCTGCGTCCCGAGCTGCGGCTGGTGGCCGCTTCGGCGACGACCGACGCGCAGGGGTGGGCGCGGCTGTTCGGCGACGTGCCGGTGGTCGAGGCGGCGGGTGTCTCCCATCCGGTCGAGGTGGTGTGGGCGCCGCCCGTGCGCCCTGTGCGTCCGCCCCATGGGATGCGGGTGGATCCGGTGTTGCTGACACATGTGGCGTCGGTGGTGCGGCGGGCGCTGTCCGAGCGTGCCGGGGACGTCCTGTGCTTCCTTCCCGGGGTCGGGGAGATCGCGCGGGTGGCGGGGCAGCTCGGCGGGCTCGGCGACGTCGAGGTGCTGCAGGTGCACGGGCGGGCGCCGACGGCCGTGCAGGACGCGGTGCTGTCCGGCGCCGCGGGACGCCGGGTGGTCCTCGCGACGTCGGTGGCCGAGTCGTCGCTGACGGTTCCGGGTGTGCGGGTGGTCGTGGACTCCGGGCTGGCCCGCGAGCCGCGGGTGGACCACGCGCGGGGCCTGAGCGCGCTGACGACCGTACGGGCCTCGCAGGCGGCCGGGCGGCAGCGGGCCGGACGGGCGGGACGCGAGGCGCCGGGTGCCGTGTACCGCTGCTGGGCGGAGGCGGAGGACGGGCGGCTGCCGCGGTTCCCGGCGCCGGAGATCAAGGTGGCCGACCTGACGGCGTTCGCCCTGCAGGCGGCCTGCTGGGGCGATCCCGACGCCTCGGGGCTGGCGTTGCTGGATCCGCCGCCGGGAGGGGCCATGGCGGCCGCCCGGGGTGTTCTGGAGGCCGTCGGCGCCGTGGGCGACGGCGGGCGTCCGACCGGCCGGGGCGTACGGATGGCGCGGCTCGGGCTGCATCCCCGGCTGGGGCGTGCGCTGCTGGACGCGGCGGCCTCCGTGGGTCCGGAGCGCGCCGCGGAGGTGGTCGCCCTCCTGAGTGAGGAACCGCCGCGGGAGTACGGGGACGACCTCGCCTCCGCTCTGCGGGCCGCACGGCGTGGGGGTGACGCGTACGCCGGGCGGTGGCGTACGGAGGTGCGGCGGCTGCGGGCGGTGGCGCCCGCGGCCCGGCCCGGCGGGCGGACCGCTTCAGAAACGCCGCTCGACGGCGGGTCCGGTGCGGCCGGGCGCACGGTCCCCCGCACCCCTGACGGGGCCCTCACCGACGACCAGGTCGCCGGGCTCGTCGCCGCGCTCGCCTTCCCCGAGCGGCTCGCTCGCCGGCAAGGGGGATCGTTCCTGATGGTGTCCGGGACCCGGGGTGAGGTCGGTGACGGCAGTGGGCTGCGGGAGGCCGGCTGGATCGCCGTCGCGGTCGCCGACCGGCCGCTGGGCGCGGGGCACGCGCGCGTGCGGCTCGGGGCCGTGGTCGACGAGGAGGTTGCCCGGGAGGCGGCCGGGCCCCTGTACGCCGAGGGCGACGAGGTGCGCTGGGCCGACGGGGAGGTGGTGGCCCGGCGCGTCGAGCGGCTCGGGGCGGTGGAGCTGACCGTGCGGCCGCTGCGTGCCGCCGACCCGGGTCTCGTACGGGAGGCTCTTCTCCAGGGGCTGGCCGAGGAGGGTTTCGGGCTGCTGCGGTGGTCCCGGGACGCCGAGGTGCTGCGGCAGCGGCTCGGGTTCGTGCACCGCCAGGTCGGTGCTCCCTGGCCCGAGGTGTCGGACGGCGCGCTCCACGCGCGCGTGGACGAGTGGCTGGAGCCGGAGTTGAGCCGGGCGAGGCGGCGGGCCGATCTGGGACGGATCGACGCCGGGCAGGCCCTGGGCCGGCTGCTGCCGTGGGCGTCCGGGGAGGCGGCCCGGTTCGACGAGCTGGCGCCGGAGCGCTTCGAGGTGCCGAGCGGGTCCAGGATCCGGATCGACTACGCGGATCCCGAGCGGCCGGTGCTCGCGGTGAAACTGCAGGAGATGTTCGGGGCGCAGGAGTCGCCGGCCGTCGCCGGGGTCCCGGTGGTGGTCCATCTGCTGTCGCCCGCGGGGCGCCCGGCCGCCGTCACCTCGGACCTCGCGTCCTTCTGGAAGGACGGCTACCGGGGTGTGCGGGCGGAGCTGCGCGGGCGGTACCCGAAGCACCCCTGGCCCGAGGACCCGGCGACCGCACCGCCGACGCGGCACACGAACGCGCGTCTCAGGCGCTGACGGGCTCCTGCTCCCGGGGCCCGGTGGGCGAGGGGTCGCCGGGGCGGCGGCCGCGGGCCTCCAGGTACAGGGAGAGGGACAGCAGTCCGATGCCCAGAGCCAGGAAGCCCCAGGGCAGGTACGAGGTCATCAGCAGGACGAGGAGTCGCTGGGACTTGACGAGGTCGACCGTGGAGCGGATGTAGTCCTCGCGCATCTTCACGTGCCCGGCGAAGGCCGTCACCTTGTCGCGGTCGCCGAGGAGGCTGCCGCCGCGCAGCTCCTCCTTGTGGATCTCCTCCCCGTACACGGGTGCGCCGGTGACGGGTTCGACCCAGAACTTGCGGACCGTGGTGTACCAGCGGGTCGTGCCCGTCTTGGCGACCGACTCCGGGGTGATGCCTTCGACGGGCATGGTCTTCGGGAAGGGCACCTTGGTCCAGGGGATGGTCTGCTCGAAGTAGTAGACGTCGACGCCCCGGAAGTCCTGGGTGCCCTTGTAGTGGATGGGTGCGGTGATCCGGGCCTGCGCGTCGAAGTACTCGTAGTCCCTCTTCTCCGTCAGGAAGGGCCACTTGAACTCGATGCCCTCGCGTTTGACGGGGTCGCCGTCGACCATCTCGCCGGTGGCGTGGACGGGTTCCTGGGTGTGGGCGTCGAAGATGTACCGCTCGGGGAACTTGGAGACCATCTCGCCGTCGGGACCCTGGACGTAGGAGAGGCCGTCCCAGACGACGACGTCGCGGCCCGCGGTCCTCTCGATCTTCTCGGAGGCTTCGACGTTGCCCTTGAGGGTCTGCACGATGGTGACCTTGTCGACCTTCTTGGCCGTCATGCTGCCGTAGTCGAGGAGGGTCGCGTCCTTCGCTTCCAGGACCATGTCCTGGTACTGGTTGGCGGGGATCTTGGCCAGGCGCGGGAAGGCGTACCAGCGCAGCAGCGGGGACAGGGCCGTGAAGAACACGGCGAGGGCGAGCAGGATCAGGCTGGCCTTGCGGCGCATCTCGGCGGCCCTCCCTGTGCGTTACGGGTGGCTGGGGACGGTGGTGAGCATCGGCTCGGGTGACGTCTCGCCCGACGGCGATCCCATGGCGGTGATCGTGAGGACCAGCGCGAACGCGAGGGCGAGACCGGTCGCGGCGGCGATCAGGGCACGCATGCGGGCCTCCCGGCACGGACGGAACTGATACGTCGTCAGGTCGGGCACCGTAGCAACGGGCGGGCGAGATGAGAACACGTTGCACACACAGACGACGGTGCCCCCTCGCCCGTCGGGGCGAGGGGGCACCGTCGGCCCACGGGTCTAGGAGGCGGCCGCCGCCACCTTCAGTTCGACGGTCAGCGTCGCGCCGCCGGTCGTGGTGATCCGCAGCAGGTACGTGCCGGCCGTGTCGTCCGCGAACAGCTTCGGCAGCTTCAGCAGGCCGTTCTCGCCCGTCTCGAGGCCGGCGAGGGTGCGTAGCGTCTTGCCGGCCGCGTCCTTGAAGTACGGGCCCTTGTCGTTCTCGGTCGCGTCGCCTGCCGCCTTGATGAGCGAGGCGGTCGCGGCGACACCGTCCGCGGCGGCCCCCTTGTAGGTGGCCTTCACCTCGACCTGGTCCGCGAACTCTCCGCCCGGGACGCAGGTCAGCGCGGTGTCGGTGGTGCGGGCGAGGCCGTCGGCCTGGCGGGCGGTGACCGTCGCCGCGTAGTCGAGGCCTGCGACGGAGCGGCCGACGACGGTGGCGCGGACCGTGAATCCGCCGGTCTTCTCGCCGGCCTGGAGGACGGGCGCGGTCGCCACGCCGGAGCCGTCGGTGACGGCGGTCGCGACGCTCTCACCGCCGGTGAAGACCGCGTCGGTGTCGCCGACGATCGTGAACCGGACGCGGACCTTCGCGACGGCCTTGCCGGCCTTGGTCTCGGTCCGGGCGGCGGCCCTCTCGGCGAAGGCGTCGCCCGCGGTCGCGGTGAGCTTGCCCGTACCCGCGTTCTCCAGGTGGTCCACCGTGTCGGTGGGTGTGGGGGTGCTCGGCGGCGTCGACGGCGTGCCGGGAGGCGTGTTCGGCGTGCTGGGCGGCTTCGGGCTCGGGCTCGTGGAGCCGCCCGAGCCCGGTTCCTGGCTGGTGGGCGGCTTCGTGCCCGGAGGGGTCGGCGTCGGGGTGGTGCCGCCCCCGCCGCCGGTGTTCCCCGTGTTGCCGCTGTTGCCGGTGTTGCCGTCGCTGCGGCCGGAGGGCAGCGTGCCCGTGCCGTCCGGAACCTCGTGGGTGCCCTTGCGGTAGTACTCCAGCCACGACAGGACCGTGTTCAGGTACTCCGTCGAGTTGTTGTAGCTGAGGATCGCGCGCCTGAGATCGGCGCGGTCGGACAGGTCCCAGCCGAACCGGCACAGGTAGTGGCCGGCGGCGAGGGCCGCGTCGTAGACGTTGTTGGGGTCCTTCTTGCCGTCGTCGTTGCCGTCGCGGGCCGCCCACGCCCAGGTGGACGGGATGAACTGCATGGGCCCGACGGCACTGTCGTAGCTGCTGTCGCCGTCGTACGCGCCGTTGTCGGTGTCCCTGATGAGCGCGAAGCCGTTGCCGTCGAGCTGCGGGCCGAGGATCGGGCTGATCGTGGTGCCGTTCGCGTCGACCTTGCCGCCGCGGGCCTGTCCGGACTCGACCTTGCCGATGGCCGCGAGAAGCTGCCAGGGGAGGTTGCACCCCGGCTTGGAGTCGCCCAGCGCCGCCTCGGCCTTCTTGTAGGCGTCGAGGACGGTCGCGGGTATGCCCGCCTCGGCGTCACCCGTGGCGGCGGGCGTGCCGGTGCCCGCGCTGGGGGTCGCCGTCGGGCTGTTGAGCGGCGGGAGGTCCGTGTAATAGGGCGAGTTGCCGGTCGCGCTGTCGTCGGCGAGCACATCGGGCGAGGAGCCGGTGTTCTGTCTGCCCTGCGACGTGTCCGTCACGCCCGGGGCCTGGGACGCGGACAGGGCCGCCACCGCGACCGCGGCCACGGCCGTGGTCGCGGCCCCCTTGACGACCCGCCTGCCGAATTGCGCCGCCATTGCGTGAACCCCTCCCGATGGACGATCGCCCGTGTTCCGCGCGTTCTCCTGCTGTCCGCTGTTGCGGGCCGCACTCCCCAGTACGGCAACCCAGGTGACCCTACGACAACTTCCGCCGCGCAGACACCTGTTCGTGCCCGATTTTCACCGGTTGGCCACATCCCGTTCGTCCTGCCCCGGCGACACCGGACCATGCGCGTCCGCCGGGAACCGTTCACGCAATACTGGGCGTCACCGATCAAGGGACGGCCAGGACCGTCAGAACCGTCGGATTCCGGTCAACGTCGTTCTCGGGGAGCCCAGTTGCCGTTCACTCTCAGCCACGTCGCGGCGGTCCTGCCTGCCGTGCGTGCCGACGGGTCCGGACGCGGCCGACTGGTCCCGGCCGTACTCGTCGCCGGTTCACTGGCGCCCGACATGACCTATTACGTGGCGAGTGTGCTGCCGGAGGCGATGGAGTTCGGCGACTTCACGCACTCGTTCACCGGGGTGTTCACGGTCGACGTCCTGGTCGCCTGGGCGCTCGTGGGTGCCTGGCTGGTGCTGCGCGAGCCGCTGGTGGCTCTGCTGCCGCGGGGCAGGCAGGGGCGTATCGGGGCCCTCCTGCGCTGCGGTGCGCCGCGCGCCCGCCCACGCGCGTCGCTCGCCCTGTGGTGGTACGTGTCCGCGGTGTCCGGCGCGCTGACCCATGTCGTGTGGGACGCGTTCACGCACCTCGACCGGTGGGGCATGCGGGTGTTTCCCGTGCTGGGGCGGGAGATCGCGGGCTCGCCCCTGTACTGGTACCTGCAGTACGGCGGTTCGGCGGTCGCCGCCGTGGTGATCGCCGCGTTCGTCGTGGTGGCCGTGCGGCGGCAGCACGACGCGGAGCCGGTGGGCGTGCCCGTGCTGTCGGTGCGCGACCGCTGGCTGGCGGCGGCGCTGATCGGCGGCTGCGCGGTGGCGGCGGCCGCGCAGCGGGCGATGCGGTGGTGGGACTACTGGGGTTCGCGTGCGAAGCCGTGGGAGCTGATCCCCACCCTGTGCTTCGGGGCAGGGGCCGGGCTGGCCGTCGGTCTGGCGGTGTACGGCGTGGCGGTCAGGGTGTGGCGTCCGGCTCCGGTGCGTCCCAGCCCGGCAGCGGATCGTACGGAGCGGAGCCGTCCGGTTCCTCGCTGATCGCCGCCGGCGGGGTGAGGTCGCGGCCGAGGACGCGGCCCTGGCCCAGCCCTCTGTGCACGGCCTGCGCTATGCGCTCGATGGTGCGGACGCCGTACGCCTTCGTGGGGTTGTCGTGGGACAGGACGACGATCCGGTACGCGCGGCCCTCGCCGGTGAACGCGCCGACGCTGTGGACGCGCCAGCCGTGGGTGGAGCGGGGCAGCCAGCCGTTCTTGACGTGGGCCTTCAGCCCGGGCGGCATTCCGGCGGGAACTCCCCAGCGCTGGTCGGAGCGGACCTCGGAGAGCAGTTTGAGGCCGTACGCGCGGGTGCGGAGGAAGGAGCGGGTGTTGGTCAGGACGTCCAGCAGGCGCATCTGGTCGTCGGCCGTGGTGCGGGTGAGGCCCCAGTAGCCGCCGGGTCCGAGGACGGTGGCGCGGGTACGGACGCGGGCGAGGAAGCCGTTCAGGTAGGTGTGCCCCAGGGCGGTCCACAGCCGCCAGGCGGCGTCGTTGTCGGAGCTGACGATCATGGGGCGGACGTTCGTCGTCTCCCAGCCGGTGAGCTTGCGGCCCCGTTCCTCGGCCCGCCTCAGCAGCCCTTCCATGATCAGTACCTTGGCGACGCTCGCGGAGTCGTACTGCCGTCGGCTCGCCAGTTCGCAGGTCAGGCCCAGGTCGTCGTGCACGGCCACGGAGACCGTGCCGTCCCGGGACGACAGCGCTGCCCGGATGTCGTGCGACAGGCGGGCGGCGAGGCCGGGCGCGTGAGGGGCGTGGCAGGTGACGGAGTCGGTGGGGTCGTCGGAGTGGGCGCGATGGCCGGGGGTGCCGGTCTGCCGGTACTCGCCGGGGGTGTCCGCCGGGAGGCGTCTGGTCGCTGCTCCGGTGGGGATTCTGGGACTGGCGGCAGCGGCCGAGACGGCGGGGACCGGTGCGATGAGCACCGAGGCAAGGGCTGCGACGAGCGCGGTGCGGCAGTGTCGTACGGACGGTACGTACCGCGTGCGCCGCGTGTTCCGTATGTGAGGACGCATGCCCGCATCCTTGCGGCGGGCATCGCCGGGGGCTCCCCGTCGGCGTCCACGCGGGTGACGGGCCTCTCCCGGGGGTGGGGGAAAGGGGGCGGGCGGAGGCTTGCGGGTAGTGCCGGGTGCGGGTCGTGGGGGCCGATCGCACAGTTCCCCGCGCCCCCGTGGAAGGGCGCGGGGAACTGCCCGGCCGCAGCCGAGGTCCCTCTCCTGCGGCGGAGCTAGTGCGCCGCCGACTCCCAATCCGCGCCGGAGCCGACCGAGACGTCCAGGGGCGCCCGGAGCCGCACCGCTCCGGCCATCTCCCGGCGGACCAGTTCCTCGGCCTTCGCCCGCTCGCCCGGCGCGATCTCCAGGACGATTTCGTCATGGACCTGGAGGAGCATGCGGGACTTGAGGTCCGCTTCGCGCAGGGCGCGGTCCACGTTCAGCATGGCGATCTTGACGATGTCCGCCGCCGTGCCCTGGATCGGCGCGTTGAGAGCCATGCGCTCGGCCGCCTCGCGGCGCTGACGGTTGTCGCTGTTGAGGTCGGGGAGGTAGCGGCGGCGCCCGAAGAGCGTCGCCGTGTAGCCGGTCGCCCGCGCCTCGTCGACCGCGCGGCGGAGATAGTCCCGAACTCCTCCGAAACGCTCGAAGTAGGTGTCCATCAGGACCCGCGCCTCGCCCGCGTCGATGTTCAGCTGCTGGGACAGACCAAAGGCCGACAGGCCGTAGGCCAGCCCGTACGACATGGCCTTGATCTTGCGGCGCATCTCCGCGTCGACGGCCGTCCCCTCGACGGAGAACACCTGGGAGGCGACGGTGGTGTGCAGGTCCTCGCCGGAACTGAACGCCTCCAGGAGACCCTCGTCCTCGGAGAGGTGGGCCATCACGCGCAGCTCGATCTGGCTGTAGTCGGCGGTCATGAGGGACTCGAAGCCCTCACCGACCACGAAGCCGCGGCGGATCGCGCGGCCCTCCTCGGTGCGGACCGGGATGTTCTGCAGGTTCGGGTCCTGCGAGGAGAGGCGGCCCGTCGCGGCCACCGTCTGGTGGAAGGTGGTGTGGATGCGGCCGTCCGCGGCGATCGTCTTGATCAGGCCCTCGACGGTCACCCGCAGCTTCGCCTGCTCACGGTGACGGAGCATGACGACGGGCAGTTCGTTGTCGGTCTGGGTGGCCAGCCAGGCGAGCGCGTCGGCGTCCGTCGTGTACCCGGTCTTCGTCTTCTTCGTCTTGGGCAGGCCCAGCTCGCCGAAGAGGACTTCCTGGAGCTGCTTGGGCGAGCCGAGGTTGAACTCGTGCCCGGCCGCCGCGTGCGCCTCCTTCACGGCCTGCTGCACGGCGCCCGCGAACAACTGCTCCATCGCTTCCAGGTGGGCCCTGTCCGCCGCGATGCCGTGCCGCTCCAGGCGGGCGAGCAGTGTCGAGGTGGGCAGCTCCATGTCCTGGAGGAGGTCGGCCGCGCCGACCTCCTTGAGCCGCTCCGCGAAGGCCTCGCCCAGGTCGAGGACGGCCCGGGCCTGGACCATGAGCGCGTCGGCCTCGGCCGCGTCGTCCGCGCCGAAGGCGAGCTGTCCGTCGGCCGCCGCGGCGGGCGCCAGCTCCCGGCCGAGGTACTCCAGCGACAGTGCGTCCAGGTCGAAGGAGCGGCGGCCCGGCTTGACGAGATAGGCGGCCAGGGCGGTGTCCATGGAGATGCCCTCGACGCTCCAGCCGTGCTCGGCGAACACCCGCATGACGCCCTTGGCGTTGTGCAGCACCTTGGGACTGGCGGGGTCGGCGAGCCACCGCGCGAACGCGTTCTCGTCGGTCTCGTCGAGCTGCGCCGGGTCGAACCACGCGGCGGCGCCGCCGGCCGCGGCGAGGGCGACCTCGGCGACCGATCCCGTACCGAGCGCCCAGGTGTCGACCGTGGCGACACCGAGGACCGCCGTGCCGTGCTCGGCGAGCCAGGGCTGCAGCTCGCCCGCGCCGATGACCGTGCCGTCCACGGCCACGCCCGGGGCGGCCGGCGGGCCGGCGTCGGCCTCCTCCGCCCCGGGGTCGACGGCCAGCAGCCGCTCGCGCAGCGACGGGTTACGGATCTCCAGCGTGTCCAGGACCATCGCGAGCGCCGTGCGGTCGTACGGGGCGCGCTCCAGGTCGGCGACCGTCTTCGGCAGCTCGACGTCACAGACCATCGCCGTCAGGCGGCGGTTGAGCTTGACGGACTCCAGGTGGTCGCGGAGGTTCTGCCCGGCCTTGCCCTTGACCTCGTCGGCACGCTCGACCAGCTCCGCGAACGACCCGAACTGGTTGATCCACTTCGCGGCGGTCTTCTCGCCGACGCCGGGAATGCCCGGCAGGTTGTCGGACGGGTCGCCGCGCAGGGCCGCGAAGTCGGGGTACTGGGCGGGGGTGAGGCCGTACTTCTCGAAGACCTTCTCCGGGGTGAACCGCGTCAGCTCGGAGACCCCCTTGGTCGGATAGAGCACGGTCGTGTGCTCGGAGACCAGCTGGAAGGAGTCACGGTCGCCGGTGACGATCAGCACGTCGAAGCCCTCGGCCTCGGCCTGCGTGGCGAGCGTGGCGATGATGTCGTCCGCCTCGAAGCCGTCGACGGCGAACCGGTCGACGTGCATCGTGTCGAGGACCTCGCCGATCAGCTCGACCTGGCCCTTGAACTCGTCCGGCGTCTTCGACCTGTTGGCCTTGTACTCGGCGAACTCCTCGGAACGCCATGTCTTGCGGGACACGTCGAACGCCACCGCGAAGTGCGTGGGCGCCTCGTCGCGCAGCGTGTTGGCGAGCATCGACGCGAAGCCGTAGATCGCGTTCGTCGGCTGGCCCGTCGCCGTCGTGAAGTTCTCCGCGGGCAGCGCGAAGAACGCTCGGTACGCCAGCGAGTGCCCGTCCATGAGCATCAGTCGCGGCCGTCCGCCGCCGGAGGTCTTCTCGGTCTTCTTCGATGCTGAATCTGCCACGCCCCCGATCCTGCCACGCCCCACTGACAGTCGGCCCCGCCCCGCCGCCCGCGGCCACGTGCCCGCGTCACGGTTCGTCCCTGGGCGGGGCGCGCGCACGATCGCTCTCCGGGACGGGCCGCGATCGGTGTCACCCCCACGTGGGAGGATCGGAGACGTACCTCACACGTGTGCTCGAAGAGGAGGCCGAGATGGCCGGCAAGCCGCCCCAGAGTGATCCGGTTCAGGACGCGCCGCAGGTCGCCGGGCCGAAGCACGCCGCGGCCGGGCTGCCCGCCATCGGGCACACCCTGCGCATCGCCCAGCAGCAGATGGGTGTGAAGCGCACGGCGCTGACGCTGCTGCGGGTCAATCAGAAGGACGGCTTCGACTGCCCGGGCTGCGCCTGGCCCGAGCCGGAGCACCGGCACACGGCGGAGTTCTGCGAGAACGGCGCGAAGGCGGTCGCGGAGGAGGCCACCCTGCGCCGCGTGACCCCCGACTTCTTCGCCGCCCACCCGGTCTCCGACCTCGCGACCCGCAGCGGCTACTGGCTGGGCCAGCAGGGCCGTCTCACGCACCCCGTGTATCTGGCCGAGGGCGCCGACCACTACGAGGCCGTGCCGTGGGAGCGCGCCTTCGACATCATCGCGGAGGAGCTCACCGCCCTCGGCTCCCCCGACGAGGCGCTGTTCTACACCTCGGGCCGTACGAGCAACGAGGCGGCGTTCCTCTACCAGCTGTTCGCCCGCGAGTTCGGCACGAACAACCTCCCCGACTGCTCCAACATGTGCCACGAGTCGTCCGGGTCCGCTCTGAACGAGACCATCGGCATCGGCAAGGGCAGCGTCCTCCTGGACGACCTGTACCAGGCCGACCTGATCATCGTGGCCGGGCAGAACCCGGGCACCAACCACCCGCGCATGCTCTCCGCCCTGGAGAAGGCGAAGACCAACGGGGCGAGGATCATCACGGTGAACCCGCTGCCCGAGGCGGGCATGGAGCGGTTCAAGAACCCGCAGACCCCGCAGGGCATGTTCAAGGGCGCCGCGCTCACCGACCTGTTCCTGCAGATCCGCATCGGCGGCGACCAGGCCCTCTTCCGCCTCCTGAACAAGCTGATCCTGGAGACGGAGGGGGCCGTCGACGAGGCCTTCGTCGGCGAACACACCCACGGCTACGAGGAGTTCGCCGAGGCCGCCCGCGCCGCCGACTGGGACGAGACGCTCACCGCGACCGGCCTCACACGCGCGCAGATCGACGAGGCGCTCGGCATGGTCCTCGCCTCGAAGCGCACCATCGTCTGCTGGGCGATGGGCCTCACCCAGCACAAGCACTCCGTGCCGACCATCCGCGAGGTCGTCAACTTCCTCCTGCTGCGCGGCAACATCGGCCGGCCGGGCGCGGGCGTGTGCCCGGTGCGCGGTCACTCGAACGTGCAGGGCGACCGCACGATGGGCATCTTCGAGCGCCCCGCACCCGCCTTCCTGGACGCCTTGGAGAAGGAGTTCGGCTTCGCCCCGCCGCGCGGCCACGGCTACGACGTCGTGCGGGCGATCCGCGCGATGCGTGACGACCAGGCCAAGGTCTTCTTCGCGATGGGCGGCAACTTCGTGTCGGCCTCCCCCGACACCGAGGTCACCGAGGCGGCCATGCGGCGCGCCCGCCTCACCGTGCACGTGTCGACGAAGCTCAACCGCTCGCATGCCGTGACGGGCGCGCGCGCCCTGATCCTGCCGACCCTCGGCCGCACGGAGCGCGATCTCCAGGGCGGCGGCGAGCAGTTCGTGACCGTCGAGGACTCCATGGGCATGGTGCACGCCTCACGCGGCCGTCTGGAGCCCGCGAGCGAGCAGCTGCTGTCCGAACCGGCCATCGTGTGCCGCCTCGCCCGCCGCGTCCTCGGAAACGAGTCCCGCACCCCCTGGGAGGAGTTCGAGAAGGACTACGCGACCGTCCGCGACCGCATCGCGCGCGTCGTCCCCGGCTTCACCGACTTCAACGCGCGCGTGGCCGACCCGAACGGCTTCGCCCTCCCGCACGCCCCGCGCGACGAGCGCCGCTTCCCCACGGCCACCGGAAAGGCCAACTTCACGGCCGCACCCGTCGAGTACCCGAAGCTCCCCGAGGGTCGCCTGCTCCTGCAGACCCTGCGCTCGCACGACCAGTACAACACCACCATCTACGGTCTCGACGACCGCTACCGCGGCATCAAGAACGGCCGCCGGGTCGTCCTGGTGAACCCCGACGACGCCCGCGAGCTGGGCCTCGCCGACGGCTCGTACACCGATCTGGTCAGCGAGTGGAAGGACGGCGTGGAGCGCCGCGCCCCCGGCTTCCGGATCGTGCACTACCCGACAGCCCGCGGCTGCGCGGCCGCGTACTACCCGGAGACGAACGTCCTGGTGCCGCTGGATGCCACCGCCGACACCAGCAACACGCCCGCCAGCAAGTCCGTCGTCGTCCGTCTGGAACAATCAGCCACCAACTGAGCGTTCGCTTAGACGCCAGGATCGACGACGAAGGAGCCGGACCCCATGGGCGAGCAGCAGCACGTCACGTTCCCACAAGAGGTCATCGACGAGTACTCGGCGCTCGGCGTGGACCTGGTCGCCATGTTCTCCGCCGGACACCTCGGGGCACGCATGGGCGTCCAGATCGTCGAGGCCTCCGCGGACCGCGTCGTGGGCACCATGCCGGTCGAGGGCAACACCCAGCCGTACGGGCTCCTGCACGGCGGCGCCTCCGCCGTGCTCGCCGAGACGCTCGGCTCGGTCGGCGCCATGCTGCACGGCGGCAGCTCCAAGATCGCCGTCGGCGTCGACCTGAACTGCACCCACCACCGCGGCGCCCGCTCCGGCCTGGTGACCGGAGTGGCCACCCCGCTGCACCGCGGCCGCTCCACAGCCACGTACGAGATCGTGATCAGCGACGAGGACGGGAAGCGGGTGTGCAGCGCGCGGCTGACGTGCATGCTGCGCGGCGTGAACCCGAGCGACGCGGAGCGAGTCGGCGCGACGGGCTGAACCACCGGCCGGCCGCCGTCCGACAGCCTTTGTACGCAACGGCGTTGATCCCGGGCACCCGGCGGCCTAGCGTCAGAGGATGGGAACAGGCGGGGCCTGCGGGCCGAGGCGGGCGCTCGGGCGGGGTGCGGGGCCGGTGCTCCTCGCCGCCGCCCTGGTCACCGGATGCGGCGAACCGCACACACCGAACGGCGCGAGCGCCGCGCGGCAGAGCACGCCCCCCGGCTCAGGGGCGGCGCCCTCGCCCGCGGCGACCCCGCCCGAGGACCTGTGCGCACGCATCGTCGCCCACTGGTCGCGGGAGGTCCTGGACGACGGCACCTACGGCGACTACCAGTCCATGGGCCTGTCCAACGGCCAGTACGACATCCTGCGGGACGTCGTGGACGCCGCCAGGATCACGAAGGCCCGCGAGGGCCGGAAGGCCGCGGAGCGGCTGATCGACCGCGAGACGCGCACCGGCTGCGAGGCCTGGTACCGCGACGGCGGTCCGGGCGAAGGGCCATGGAGTTGAGCGGTGTGGGGCCGGTCGAACCGGGCGAGGGCACGCGTGCGTGGGACGCCGCCGAGCCACCCCCGCCGCAGGACCTCGGACAGCCGCACGGCCGCCTGGTGGCGCTCTACGCCCGGCACCGCCGCGCCGCGCTCGCCTCCGCGACGGCGGCCGTGCTCGTCGCGGGCGGCGGCTACCTCTACGCGACCCGGCCGCAGGAACCGCCGACCGGCCCGGCCCCGTACCCGTCCCAGGCCGTCGACGTCACCTACCTGGGCAAGGAGGGGACGCCCGCGAACGCGCCGCGCGGCAGCTTCAGTTTCGGGATGAAGGTCACCGCGCTGTCCGGGCCGCCGATCACCGTCGTGCGCATTTCCCAGCCCTACGCCGGTCTCGCCCTGACGTCGGTGCCGAAGCCGCCGTTCCGGGCCAGAACGGGCTTCGGCCACAAGATCGTTTTCACTCTGCATGTCACGGAATGCGCACATACGCCGAGGAATGCCGGACTGCCTTTCCTGGACGTGACTCTGCGTAATACGCGCGCAATAGAAGACCACAGCTTCATTCTGGGCGAGCGCTACGCGCACGACCTCTCGGAGGCCCTTCAAGTAGCCTGCAGCAACGAGTGACTGTCACTAGCAAAATGCTGGAACGCTACTGAAATCACCGCCGCCCGTCCTGCAGGTTCTCACTATGTGGACAGGACGAATCGGCCGGAATTCCGCCCATCCACCCACTGAGTACCGCTCTGCATTACCTCGTGTCATAACAAGAGCGTCACAGCCTGGGTCAGACTCTCCTCCACGTTCCCTTCACCCGCTTAGAGTCACGGCCAGTCACCGCGCCACCGGATTCGAACAATTTTCGGCCCAGCGCTCGACTCGGCCCGTTCCACGAGGAACGGCCGCGCCAGGGAAAGGACTGCTGATCGTGCGTCAACGTTCGCTCATCGCCATCACCGCCGCACTGGCGGCGGGAGCACTCACCCTCACCGCCTGTGGCTCGCGCGACGACGACGGCGGCGGCTCGGACTCCGGCGACGGCGGCACCACTGTCGTCATCGGCGTCGACGCCCCGCTGACCGGCGACCTCTCCGCGCTGGGCCTCGGTATCAAGAACTCCGTGGACCTCGCCGCCAAGACCGCCAACAAGGAAAAGACCGTCGAAGGCATCACCTTCAAGGTCGAGTCCCTCGACGACCAGGCGCAGCCCTCCGCGGGCCAGCAGAACGCCACCAAGTTCGTCGCCAACAAGGACGTCCTCGGTGTCGTCGGCCCGCTGAACTCCTCCGTGGCCGAGTCCATGCAGAAGGTCTTCGACGACGCCAAGCTCGTCCAGGTCTCCCCCGCCAACACGGGACCGACCCTGACCCAGGGCACGGACTGGCAGACCAAGAAGGTCCGCACGTACAAGTCGTACTTCCGCACCGCGACCACGGACGCCATCCAGGGCCCGTTCGCCGCGCAGTACGTCTACAACGACGCCAAGAAGAAGAGCGTCTTCGTCATCGACGACAAGAAGACCTACGGCGCCGGTCTGGCCGCCACCTTCACCGACGAGTTCAAGAAGCTCGGCGGCAAGGTCGTCGGAACCCAGCACATCGACCCCGACTCCAAGGACTTCTCCGCCGTCGCCACCCAGGTGAAGAGCTCCGGCGCCGACGTCGTCTACTACGGCGGCGAGTACCCGCAGGCCGGCCCGCTGAGCAAGCAGATCAAGGCTGCCGGTTCCAAGGTTCCCGTCGTCGGCGGCGACGGCATCTTCGACCCCACCTTCATCGAGCTGGCCGGCAAGAACAGCGCCGGTGACCTCGCCACCTCGGTCGGCGCACCCGTCGAGGACCTCCCCTCCGCCAAGGAGTTCGTGACCAACTACAAGGCAGCGGGCTACAAGGAGGACTTCGCGGCGTACGGCGGTTACTCCTACGACTCCGGCTGGGCGATCATCGAGGCCGTGAAGAAGGTCGTCGAGGACAACGACGGCAAGCTCCCGGACGACGCCCGCGCCAAGATCACCGAAGCCATGCAGAATGTCTCCTTCGACGGCGTGACCGGCAAGGTCTCCTTCGACGAGTTCGGTGACACGACCAACAAGCAGCTCACCGTCTACTCGGTCGAGGGCGGCGCCTGGAAGCCGGTGAAGTCCGGCACCTACTCCGACTGACCCACACCCCGCACCACCGAGCCGCGCGGGGCGCCGCATCACAGGCGCCCCGCGCGGACTCACATCCGGTCACACCCCTCGACTATCCGAACGTCTCGGAGGACATGCGGTGAACGAACTGCCGCAGCAGCTGGTCAACGGCCTGCTACTGGGATCCATGTACGGGCTGGTCGCCATCGGCTACACGATGGTCTATGGCATCGTCCAGCTCATCAACTTCGCCCACGGCGAGATCTTCATGACCGGGGCCTTCGGCGCTCTCACGGTCTACCTGTACATCCTGCCCGACGGCACCACCATGTGGGTCGCCCTGCCACTGATGCTCGTCGGCGCGGTCTTCGTCTCGGTCACCGTCGCCGTGGGCGCGGAACGATTCGCCTACCGCCCCCTGCGCACCGCACCGCGACTCGCCCCGCTCATCACCGCCATCGGCCTCTCCCTCGCCCTCCAGCAGGCGGTGTGGGCCTGGTACCCCGAAGCCGACTCCCCGATCACCTTCCCGGAGATCGACGGAGGCCCCTTCGAAATCGGCAGCGTCACCATCCAGACAGGTGACGTCTTTCTGCTGCTCGCCGCACCCATCAGCATGGCGATCCTCGCCTACTTCGTCATGAAGACCCGCACCGGCCGCGGCATGCAGGCCACCGCGCAGGACCCGGACACCGCCAAACTCATGGGCATCAACACCGACCGCATCATCGTGGTCGCCTTCGCCCTCGGTGCCGCGTTCGCCGCCGTCGGAGGCCTCGCCTACGGCCTCAAATACGGCGAGATCAACTTCCGTATGGGCTTCATCCTCGGCCTCAAGGCCTTCACCGCAGCCGTCCTCGGCGGCATCGGCAACATCTACGGCGCCATGATCGGCGGCCTCGTCCTCGGCCTCGCCGAAACCATGGCCACCGCCTACATCGCCGACGTCCCCGGCATGGAACAGCTCGGCGGCCAGTCCTGGGCCAACGTCTGGGCCTTCGTACTCCTCATCCTCGTGCTCCTCTTCAGGCCACAAGGCCTGCTCGGCGAGCGCGTCGCGGACAGGGCGTGACACCGATGACCACACACACCACCACCCCCCAGACGCTCGCCAAGGACCCCTCCGGCGCCACCTCTGGACTCATCGGCATCCCGCCGCACCTCGGACGCGCCCTCGCCACCGGCGGCGGCATCCTCACCGTCATCTCCGCCTTCCTCGCCTGGACCTGGACCGACGCCTTCCCCGGCGACCTCACCTACTACGGCTACCCCGGCGGCCTCCAGGTCCTCGTCCTCATCGGCGGCGCCCTCACCACCCTGCTCGGCCTCGCCTCCTACGGCATCAAGGGCCTGCGCTGGCTGGCACCGGCAGGCGCCGACAGCGCCATCAAACTCGCCGCGCTCTCCGCCTTCGCCACCGCCTGGTACACGATCATCGCGATCAGCACCCAGCTCGGCGGCCTCGCCAACCTCGAACCCGGCGGCTGGGTCGCGGCCGTCGCCACCCTCGTCGCCCTCCTCGGCGCACTCTCCCTGCCGTTCGAACGACCGGCGCCCGACCCCTTCGACCCCGAAGACACCGCCTGGGAGCAGTTCCGCCACAAGGCACGGCACCAACTCACCATCATCAAGACTGCCTTCGCCTCCGGCACCGCAACCCCGGCCCGCAAACTGCCGGCGTACGCCGAGATCCTCATCATCGGCGCGGCACTCACCCTCGGCCTGATCGTCTTCACCTACGGCATCGGCACCGAGTACGACGAACTCTTCGTCGGCTTCCTCATCACCGCCGGCTTCTGCTTCGCCGCCGCCGCCAAGGCCGGACTCGTCGGCCGGATCTCCGCGCTCACCGCCAAGCACCGCAACGTGACGATGATCGGCGCGTTCGCAGCAGCAGCCGCCTTCCCCTTCACCCAGTCCGACGACCAGTACGCGACCATCGGCGTCTACATCCTGATCTTCGCCACCGTCGCCCTCGGCCTCAACATCGTCGTCGGCCTCGCCGGACTCCTCGACCTCGGCTACGTCGCCTTCCTCGGCGTCGGCGCCTACACAGCGGCCATGGTCTCCGGCTCCCCCTCCTCACCCTTCGACATCCACCTGCCGTTCTGGGCCTCAGCCCTCCTCGGCGCAGCCGTAGCCATGGTCTTCGGCGTCCTCATCGGCGCCCCGACCCTGCGACTGCGCGGCGACTACCTCGCCATCGTCACCCTGGGCTTCGGCGAGATCTTCCGGATCGGCGTCCTCAACATGGACGGCACCTCCGGACCCGACATCACCAACGGCTCCAACGGCATCTCCTCCATCCCGAACCTCAACATCCTCGGATTCGACTTCGGCCAGGAACACACCATCGCCGGAATGACCATCGCGCGATTCGCCAACTACTTCCTGCTGATGCTCCTCATCACCTTCGTCGTCGTCATCGTCTTCCGACGCAGCAGCGACTCCCGCATCGGCCGCGCCTGGGTCGCCATCCGCGAAGACGAGACAGCCGCCCTCGCCATGGGCATCAACGGCTTCCGCGTCAAACTCATCGCCTTCGCACTCGGAGCGGCCCTCGCCGGCCTCGCCGGAACCGTCCAGGCACACGTCACCTACACCGTGACCCCCGAGCAGTACCAGTTCGCCCACGTCGTCCCGCCCAACTCGGCCTTCCTGCTCGCAGCGGTCGTCCTCGGCGGCATGGGCACCATCAGCGGCCCCCTCGTCGGAGCCGCACTGCTCTACCTGATCCCGGCCAAGCTCCAGTTCCTCGGCGACTACCAACTCTTCGCCTTCGGTCTCGCGCTCGTCCTGCTGATGCGCTTCCGTCCGGAAGGCCTCATCCCGAACCGGCGCCGCCAGCTCGAATTCCACGAAGAGGCGGAAGCCCCCACAGTCCTCAGCAAGGCAGGGGCCTGACCACGATGACTACCAACACCACCACCACACAGGCCACCCCGGGCGCGAACGCCCCCGGCGAAACCGTCCTCGACGCACGCGGCGTCACCATGCGCTTCGGCGGCCTCACCGCCGTACGCAACGTCGACCTCACCGTCAACAGCGGCGAGATCGTCGGACTCATCGGCCCCAACGGCGCCGGCAAGACGACCTTCTTCAACTGCCTCACCGGCCTCTACATCCCCACCGAGGGAGAAGTCCGGTACAAGGGCACCGTCCTGCCGTCCCAGTCCTTCAAGGTCACCGCCGCCGGCATCGCCCGCACCTTCCAGAACATCCGTCTCTTCGCCAACATGACGGTCCTGGAAAACGTGCTCGTCGGCCGCCACACCCGCACCAAAGAAGGCCTATGGTCCGCGCTCCTGCGCGGCCCCGGCTTCAAGAAGGCCGAAAAGGCCTCCGAAGAGCGCGCCATGGAACTCCTGGACTTCATCGGCCTCGCCCACAAGCGCGACCACCTCTCCAGGAACCTCCCCTACGGCGAACAGCGCAAGCTCGAAATCGCACGAGCACTCGCCAGCGAACCCGGACTCCTCCTCCTCGACGAGCCCACCGCCGGCATGAACCCGCAAGAGACACGCGCCACCGAAGAACTCGTCTTCGCCATCCGCGACATGGGCATCGCCGTACTCGTCATCGAGCACGACATGCGGTTCATCTTCAACCTCTGCGACCGCGTCGCCGTCCTCGTCCAGGGCGAAAAGCTCGTCGAAGGCGACAGCGCCACCGTCCAGGGCGACGAACGAGTGGTCGCCGCCTACCTCGGCGAACCCTACGAAGACGCACCCGGCCAAGCCGAGGTCGCGGAGGTCGAAGCGGCCGAAGCACAGGCCGACGCCGCGCCCCGCAAGGAGACCGACCGATGACCGCACTGCTCGAAGTCGAGGACCTCCGAGTCGCCTACGGCAAGATCGAAGCCGTCAAGGGCATCTCCTTCAAGGTCGAAGCCGGCGAAGTGGTCACCCTCATCGGCACCAACGGCGCCGGCAAGACCACCACCCTGCGCACCCTCTCCGGCCTCCTCAAGCCCGTCGGCGGCCAGATCAAGTTCCAGGGCAAATCACTCAAGAAGACCCCCGCCCACCAGATCGTCGCCCTGGGGCTCGCCCACTCCCCCGAGGGGCGGCACATCTTCCCCCGCATGACCATCGAGGACAACCTCCGACTCGGCGCCTTCCTCCGCAGCGACAAACCAGGCATCGAGAAGGACATCCAGCGCGCCTACGAGCTCTTCCCCATCCTCGGGGAACGCCGCAAGCAGGCCGCGGGAACCCTCTCCGGCGGCGAACAGCAAATGCTCGCCATGGGCCGCGCCCTCATGTCACAGCCCAAACTGCTCATGCTCGACGAACCCTCCATGGGCCTCTCACCGATCATGATGCAGAAGATCATGGCCACCATCGCCGAACTCAAGGCCTCCGGCACGACGATCCTCCTCGTCGAGCAGAACGCCCAGGCGGCGCTCTCCCTCGCCGACCACGGACACGTCATGGAAGTCGGCAACGTCGTCCTCTCCGGCACCGGCCAGGACCTCCTGCACGACGAATCGGTACGCAAGGCGTACCTCGGCGAGGACTGAGCCGCACACCACGGCACAGACCCCGCACACGGCTGAGGCCCGCACCCGATCTTCCGGGGTGCGGGCCTCAGCCGTACCAACAACCGCTCGGACGGACCTCAGTCCTTCGCGGCCTTCTTCTCGTCCGCATCCAGAATGACCGCCTCCGCCACCTGCTGCATCGACATACGCCGATCCATCGACGTCTTCTGGATCCAACGGAACGCCGCCGGCTCCGTCAGGCCGTACTCCGTCTGAAGAACCGACTTCGCACGGTCCACCAGCTTCCGCGTCTCCAGACGCTGGGTGAGATCCTCGATCTCCTTCTCCAGCGTCTTCAGCTCCGTGAACCGCGAGACAGCCATCTCGATCGCCGGAACCACGTCACTCTTGCTGAACGGCTTCACCAGATACGCCATCGCGCCGGCGTCACGCGCCCGCTCGACGAGATCACGCTGCGAGAACGCCGTCAGCATCAGCACCGGAGCGATGGACTCCTCGGCGATCTTCTCCGCGGCGGAGATGCCGTCGAGCTTCGGCATCTTCACGTCGAGGATCACGAGATCCGGACGGTGCTGCCTGGCGAGCTCGACGGCTTCCTCACCGTCACCGGCCTCGCCCACGACCGAGTACCCCTCTTCCTCCAGCATCTCCTTGAGGTCGAGACGGATCAGCGCCTCGTCCTCGGCGATGACGACACGGGTCGTCAGCGGAGGCACGTGCGACTTGTCGTCGTCGGGCGCGTCCACGGGCTGGGGCGACTCGGGGGCGGTCACGGGGGCTCCTCGTCATGGGGCAAGTACTGCTCCCAAGAGCGTACCTAGCTGCGGTATGGTGGTCACACGGCGGGAGACCGTCGACCTTCGTTTCGAAGGGGGCCCCGGTAGCCCAGCGGTAGAGGCCATGGATTCAAAACCCATACAGCGTCGGTTCGAATCCGACTCGGGGCACTTTTCCTTGTTTTCCAAGGTCACCATCAAGAAGCGGATGTTCCCGTTCTCGTGAACATCCGCTTTTCGCTGCGCTCTGTAGCGATCAGTCGCGCAGAGTTTTCACATGGACCAGCACAGCCCTTCGATTCGTGCCCAGGCCGTCGCACTCATGCGCCAGGGCGTCCCCAATCGCGCAGTCGCCGAGCGCTTCAACATCCCGCGCGGGACCATTGGCTGGTGGCGCAGCGAAGATCGCCGTGTACGTGGTGAAACGTACGAGCAGCCGACGGACTGCCCTCACTGCACGGGCCGCGAGTACGACAAAGTTGCGTACGCCTATCTCCTGGGCCTTTACCTCGGCGACGGCCACATCATCTCGAAGCCCAAGCAGCACCACCTGTCCATCTTCTGCAACGCCCTGCAGACCGGGCTGATCTCAGCCGCCGAAGACGCTATGCGTAGGGTGCTGCCGCTCCCCAGCGTCCGGCAGCGCCACAAGGCAGGTTGCGTCGAGGTGAAGTCGTACACCAAGCACTGGACGTGCATGTTTCCGCAGCACGGTCCCGGCAAGAAGCACGAGCGCACCATCGCCCTCGAACCCTGGCAACAGGAGCTTGTCGACGCCCACCCATGGGAGTTCATCCGCGGCCTCGTCCACTCCGACGGCTGCCGCATCACCAATTGGACGACCCGCCTCGTCGCCGGTGAGCGTAAGCGCTACGAATACCCTCGGTACTTCTTCACCAACGTCTCCGACGACATCCGGCAGCTCTACACGGACACACTCGACAGGCTGGGCGTCGAGTGGACGCACTGCACCCGGCACGGCAACCCGTACAACATCTCCGTCGCCCGCAAAGCCTCCGTAGCCCTCATGGACGTCCACGTCGGCGCCAAGTACTGACCCCACGCCCCTACGTGGGCCTGTCGTCCGGGGCGTTCACAGGGTGGGCGGTGACATGGTGAAGCGGGCGTTGACCTGTGCGTGGACGTGTTGGCGTTCGGGTTCGAGGTCGAGGGCGGGGGTCTGGTCGGGGTCGGCGGCGTCGAAGGCCATGGTGCGCATGGAGCGGGACTGGGCCTCCATGGCGTAGGGGCGCGCGTCCTCGGTTCCGATGTCGGCGAGTTCGAGGAGTGCGGTGAGGGTCGTGCCGAGTGCTTCGGCGTATTCGCGGGCTCGTTGGACGGCTTCGCGTACTGCTTGTTGCCTGGCGCGGCGGTGGGCGGGTGAGTCGGGGCGCAGGGCCCACCAGGGGCCGTCGACGCGGGTGAGGTCGAGGTCGGCGAGGCGGGTGGTGAGTTCGCCGAGGGCGGTGAAGTCGGTGAGTTCGGCGGTGATGTGGACGCGGCCGTGGTAGGCGCGGATGCGTTCGCCGCGGCCGTGTCGGGTGAGTTCCGGGGTGATGGAGAAGGCGCCGGTCTCGAGTTTTTCGACGGCGTTTCCGTAGGTTTTGACCAGGTCGAGGACGGTGGTGTTGCGGCGGGTGAGGTCGTTCAGTGCGTTTCGGCGGTCGGTGCCGCGGGCGCTGATGGTGATGCCGATGCGGGCGATCTCGGGGTCGACTTCGAGGTGGGCTTCGCCGCGGACGGCGATGCGGGGGGCTTCGGGTGTGCCGTGGGGGGTGGTGGGGCGGGGTTCCTCGTGGGCTGAGGTCATACGTCCCACTCTGTCACCGGCGGCCCGTTTCCGGCTCCTGCCGGTCACCAGATCGAAACCTGTGGGGGGTGTTGCGGTGCGTGGTGAGCGGGTCAGAATCTACGCGCGTTGTTCACCGTTCCCGAGGAGTGCCCACCATGCCGTTGAACCGTCGGAAGTTCCTGAAGAAGTCCGCTGTGACCGGGGCCGGTGTCGCCCTGACCGGGGCGGTCGTGGCGCCGAGTGCGGAGGCGGCGGTGGCGGCGGGTGGCAGGAAGCCGAAGCCGAAGCGGTACTCGCTGACGGTGATGGGCACGACCGATCTGCACGGGCATGTCTTCAACTGGGACTACTTCAAGGACGCGGAGTACAAGGACGCGGCGGGCAACGCGCAGGGGCTGGCGCGGATCTCGACGCTGGTGAACGCGGTGCGCAAGGAGAAGGGCCGTTGCAACACGCTGTTGCTGGATGCGGGTGACACGATCCAGGGCACGCCGCTGACGTACTACTACGCGAAGGTCGACCCGATCACGGCCAAGGGTGGGCCGGTGCATCCGATGGCGCAGGCGATGAACGCCATCGGGTACGACGCGGTGGCGTTGGGCAACCACGAGTTCAATTACGGCATCGAGACGCTGCGGAAGTTCGAGGAGCAGTGCCGTTTCCCGCTGCTCGGTGCGAACGCGCTGGACGCGAAGACGCTGAAGCCGGCCTTCCCTCCGTATTTCATCAAGAAGTTCCAGGTGAAGGGTGCTCCGCCGGTCAAGGTCGCGGTTCTCGGTCTCACCAACCCCGGTATCGCGATCTGGGACAAGGCGTATGTCCAGGGCAAGCTGGTGTTTCCCGGGTTGGAGGAGCAGGCGGCGAAGTGGGTGCCGAAGCTGCGGTCGATGGGCGCGGACGTGGTTGTCGTGTCGGCGCACAGTGGGTCGTCCGGTACGTCGTCGTACGGTGACCAGTTGCCGTATGTCGAGAACTCGGCGGCGCTGGTGGCGCAGCAGGTGCCCGGGATCGACGCGATCCTGGTGGGGCATGCGCATGTGGAGATTCCCGAGCTGAAGGTGACGAACGCGAAGACCGGGAAGACGGTTGTTCTGTCGGAGCCGCTGGCGTATGCGGAGCGGTTGTCGCTGTTCGATTTCGAGCTGGTCTTCGAGAAGGGCCGGTGGGTGGTCGAGTCGGTGGCGGCGTCGGTCCGCAACTCGAACTCGGTGGCGGACGACCCGAGGATCACGAAGCTTCTGAAGGACGAGCACGACGTGGTCGTGGCGTACGTCAACCAGGTGGTCGGTACGGCGACAGAGACGCTGACGACGGTGGAGGCGCGGTACAAGGACGCGCCGATCATCGACCTGATCACGAAGGTGCAGGAGGACGTGGTCAGGGCGGCGCTGGTGGGTACGGAGTATGCGTCGCTGCCGGTGTTGTCGCAGGCGTCGCCGTTCTCGCGTACGTCGGAGATTCCGGCGGGGGACGTGACGATCCGGGATCTGTCGAGTCTGTACGTGTACGACAACACGCTGGTGGCGAAGTTGATGACGGGTGCGCAGTTGCGGGCGTATCTGGAGTTCTCGGCGCAGTACTTCGTGCAGACGGCGGTTGGTGCGCCGGTGGACGTGGAGAAGCTGACGAACGCGGGCAACCGGCCGGACTACAACTACGACTACGTGTCGGGTCTGACGTACGACATCGACATCGCGCGGGCGGCCGGGTCGCGGATCAGGAATCTTTCCTACAACGGTGCGGCGCTGGACGACGCGCAGCAGTTCGTGTTCGCGGTGAACAACTACCGGGCGAACGGTGGTGGGGCGTTCCCGCACGTGGCGTCGGCGAAGGAGCTGTGGGCGGAGTCGACGGAGATCCGTACGCGGATCGCGGAGTGGGTGACGGCGAAGGGTTCGCTGGACCCGAAGGAGTTCGCTTCGGTGGACTGGAAGCTGACGCGGGAGGGGACGCCCGTTTTCTAGGGCGTGTGTTCGGAGGGGGCCTGTCCGGCTCTTCTCTCCGCCTCGGGGCGGCGGGGAGGGCGGGGCGGGCCCTCAGTCCGTGAGGGGTGTGAGCATCCTGGACTGCCGGGCGGGTGGGATCTGGGGCTGTGGGGTGAGTCCGAAGGTCGTGAAGGCGGTTCGGTTCGGCAGGGGGTAGGGGTCTTTGTCCGTCAGGGAGTTGAGGATGCCGGCGCTGCGCCAGGCGGTGAGGCCGAGGTCGGGGGCGCCGACGCCGTGGGTGTGTCGTTCGCCGTTCTGGATGTAGATGGATCCGGTGACGGAGGGGTCGAGGACGAGGCGGTGGCGGTCGTCGATTCTGGGGCGGTCGGAGGCGTCGCGGCGCATGTAGGGGTCGAGGCCGGCGAGGAGTCCGCCGAGGGGGCGTTCGCGGTAGCCGGTGGCGAGGATGACGGCGTCGGTGGTGATGCGGGAGCGGCTGGCCTGTTGGACGTGTTCGAGGTGTAGTTCGATCTTGGTGGTGGCGATGCGGCCCGCGGTGCGGACGAGGACGCCGGGGGTGAGGACGGTTTCGGGCCAGCCGCCGTCGAGGGTGCGGCGGTAGAGCTCGTCGTGGATGGCGGCGATGGTGTCGGCGTCGATGCCTTTGTGGAGTTGCCACTGAGCGGGGACGAGTCGGTCGCGTACGGGTTCGGGCAGGTCGTGGAAGTAGCGCGTGTAGTCGGGTGTGAAGTGTTCGAGGCCGAGTTTTGAGTACTCCATGGGTGCGAAGGCCTCGGTGCGGGCGAGCCAGTGGATCTTTTCCCGGCCGGTGGGGCGGTTTTTGAGGAGGTCGAGGAAGACTTCGGCGCCGGACTGTCCTGATCCGATGACGGTGATGTGGTCGGCGGTGAGGAACCGGTCGCGGTGGTGGAGGTAGTCGGCGGCGTGGATGACGGGGACGCCGGGTGCTTCGACGAGTGGGCGGAGTGGTTCGGGGATGTGGGGGGCGGTGCCGATGCCGAGGGCGATGTTCTTCGTGTAGGTGCGTCCGAGGGCTTCTGCTTCGCCGTCGGTGTCGAGTTGGGTGAAGTCGACTTCGAAGACGTCGCGTTCGGGGTTCCAGCGGACGGCGTCGACCTGGTGGCCGAAGTGGAGTCCGGGGAGGCTGTCGCTGACCCAGCGGCAGTATGCGGCGTATTCGCTGCGGTGGATGTGGAAGCGTTCGGCGAAGTAGAACGGGAAGAGTCGTTCGCGGGTTTTGAGGTAGTTGAGGAAGGTCCAGGGGCTGGCGGGGTCGGCGAGGGTCACCAGGTCGGCGAGGAAGGGGACTTGGAGGGTGGTGCCTTCGAGGAGGAGGCCGGGGTGCCAGTCGAAGGTGGGGCGCTGTTCGTAGAAGGCGGTGTCGAGTTCGGTGAGGGGGTGGGCGAGGGCGGCGAGGGAGAGGTTGTTGGGGCCGATGCCGATGCCGACGAGGTCGCGGGGGGCTTCGGGTTCGTGGCGGGTGGGGGGCGTGGGGGGTGGCGTCGGCCTCATCGTGCGGTGTGTCCTTCCACGAGTTCCAGGAGCGCGGCCAGGTCGCCGGGTCCGGTGTGCGGGTTGAGCAGGGTGGCTTTGAGCCAGAGGCGGTCGTCCGGTCGGGCGCGGCCGAGGACGGCGTGGCCTTCGGTGAGGAGGGTGCGGCGTACGGCGGCGACGGTGTCGTCGGTGGCGTGGGTGGGCCGGAAGAGGACGGTGCTGATGGTGGGCCGGTCGTAGAGCTCGAGGTGGGGGTGCCGGTGGATGAGTTCGGCGAGTTCGGCGGCGCGGGCGCAGACCTGGTCGACGAGTGCGCCCAGTCCCTGGCGGCCAAGGGTCTTGAGGGTGACGGCGATCTTGAGGATGTCGGGTCGTCGGGTGGTGCGCAGGGAGCGTCCGAGGAGGTCGGGCAGGCCGGCTTCGGTGTCGTCGTCGGCGTTGAGGTAGTCGGCCTGGTTGTTGAGCGCGGTGAGGTCGTGGGGGTCGCGTACGGCGAGGAGGCCTGCGGCGACGGGCTGCCAGCCGAGTTTGTGGAGGTCGAGGGTGACGGTGTGGGCGCGGTCGAGGCCGTGGAGTTTGGGGCGGTGGCGGTCGCTGAGGAGGAGGCCTCCGCCGTAGGCGGCGTCGATGTGGAGGCGGGCTCCGTGGGTTTCGCAGAGTGCGGCGATCTCGGGGAGTGGGTCGATGAGGCCGGCGTCGGTGGTGCCGGCGGTGGCGGCGACGACGACGGGGCCGGGGAGTGCGGTGAGGGCTTGGTGGAGTGCGACGGGGTCCATGGTGCCTGCGGGGGCGGGCACGGTGACGGGTTCGGGGAGGCCGAGGAGCCAGGTGGCGCGGTGCAGTGAGTGGTGGGCGTTGGCGGCCTGCACGAGTTGTACGTGGCCGTGGGTTTCGCGGGCCAGGAGGAGGGCGAGCTGGTTGGCTTCGGTGCCGCCTGTGGTGACGAGGGCGTCGGGGTTGGTGGTGGTGCGGGTGGTCGGTGGGTAGACCTCGGCGGCGAGGGCTCTGGTGACGAGGGCTTCCAGTTCCGAGGCGGCCGGGGCCTGGTCCCAGGAGTCGAGGGAGGGGTTGAGGGCGCTGGCGGCGAGGTCGGCGGCGGTGGCGACGGCGAGGGGCGGGCAGTGCAGGTGGGCTGTGCAGAGGGGGTGCGCGGGGTCTGCGGCGCCGGCGGTGAAGGCGTGGACGAGGGTGTGCAGGGCGTTCTCGTCGCCGTGGTCGGGCAGGACGTCGCCGACGGCTTCGCGCAGGCGTGCGGCGACTTCGGCGGGGCCGCCGGCGGGGAGTGGGCCGCCGCGGGCGGCTGCGCCGGTCCGTAGCGCGTCGAGCACGGTGGTGAGCAACGGTCGCAGGGTGTCCGGGCCTTGGGGGCCTGATGCGAGCGGGCTCATGGTCGTCCTCCGGGGCGCGCGGCGGGGGCTTCCTGCGGGAAGCTTTCAGCTTGTCGCGTTTGGGCCGACGTGCCCGGGGAGTTCAACGATCGGCACCCGAAAGTGGGTACGGCCCTGCGGGGCTTGTGCCAGTGGTGTGGCTGCGGGGCTTGTGACTGTGGGGCGGGTGCGGGGCTTGTGGCTGTGGGGCGGGTGCGGGTTCCTTTTGGTTGCTCGCGCCGTTCCCCGCGCCCCTGGCGGGGCGGAGGCCTCGGCCGGTCGAGCCGTGCGGGGGGCTTTGCCGCGTTCGCCCTGCGGGGCTTGTGACTGTGGGCGGGTGCGGGTTCGTTTTGGTGGCTCGCGCCGTTCCCCGCGCCCCTGGCGGGGCTTCGGCCGCGCCCCTCCGTGTGGAGGGGCGCGGGTGGTGTGGGTTATGACTCTCGTACGCGTAGGGCCCTTGCCAGGTCGTCCAGTTGGTCGGTCAGTTTGCGGCGGAGGGCGGGGGTCGGGTCGGCCTTCTTGAGGCACTGTTCGCCCAGGCGGAGTGTCTCGGGGGTGACGGCGTACGCCGGGAACGCCCAGCGGCCCGCGGCCTCGGCGATGGCGGGGCCGCGGCGGGCGGCGAGGGCGACGGCGTCCTCGAAGTACCGTGGGACGAACTCTCGTACGAGGTCTGCCTGTTCGGGCTGCCAGAAGCCTCGTGCGGTGGCGGTGAAGAGGTAGTTGGAGAGGTCGTCCGTGGTGAACATGGCCTCCCAGGCGGCGCGCTTGGCCTGCGGGTCGGGGAGGGCGGCGCGGCAGCGGGCGGCGCCTTCCTGGCCGGAGGCGCTCGGGTCCTGGACGAGTTCGGCCTCGATGACGGCGTCGTCGATGGCGCCGAGGACGGAGAGCCGGCCGAGGATGCGCCAGCGCAGTTCGGGATCGAGCTCGGGTCCGCCGGGGACGGTGCCTTCGGAGATCCAGGCGCTGATGGTGTCGGGCTGGGCGGCGACGTCGATGAGGTGGCGTACGGCGATGAGGCGGAGTCCGGGGTGGTCGCCGTCCTCGGTGCGGCGGATCAGGTCGCGGCACAGGGAGGCGAGGGTGGCGAGGGCGGTGGGCCGGTCGTGGGCCGGGAGGAACCGGTCGGCGACCTGGGTGGTGGCGAAGGTGAGGACGCCCTGGACGACGGCGAGGTCGGTCTCCTCGGGGAGGTGGGCGCGGGCGGTCTCCAGGTAGGAGGCGGGGTCGAGGTCGCCGTCGCGGACCATGTCGCGCAGGGTGTTCCACAGGACGGCGCGGGTGAGGGCGTCGGGGACGCCGGAGATGCCGCGCAGGGCGGTCTCCTCGGACACGTCGTCGAGGCGGATCTTCGCGTAGCTGAGGTCGAGGTCGTTGGGGACGACGAGGGCGGGGCGGGTGCCGGGGCGGGAGTCGGCGGACGGGGTCTGCGGGATGTCCGTCTCGTACCGCTCGCGCAGGACGAGCGCGCGGTCGTCGTTGAGGTCCCGGTCGTAGACGCCGACGTTGACGCGGTGGGGGCGGCTGCCTTCGCGGTCGACGGTGAGGGTCCACTCCCCCGGTTCGGCGGTGACGGACGCGGTGAGGGTGTCGACTCCGGTGGTGCGGAGCCAGGAGGCGGCCCAGGCGTGGACGTCGCGTTCGGTGGCGGCGGCGAGGGATTCGATGAAGTCGGCGAGGGTGGCGTTGCCGAACCGGTGGCGGGCGAAGTGGGTGTTGATGCCGGTGAGGAAGTCCTTCTCGCCGAGCCAGGCGACGAGTTGGCGCAGTGCGGAGGCGCCCTTGGCGTAGGAGATGCCGTCGAAGTTGAGGAGTGCGGAGGCGGTGTCGGGGACGGCGTCGGGGTCGGGTGCGACGGGGTGGGTGGAGGGCCGCTGGTCGGCGTCGTAGCCCCAGGCCTTGCGGACGATGCCGAAGTCGGTCCAGGTGTCGGTGAAGCGGGTCGCTTCGGTGAGGGTCTGGTAGCCCATGTACTCGGCGAAGGACTCGTTCAGCCAGATGTCGTCCCACCAGCGCAGGGTGACGAGGTCGCCGAACCACATGTGGGCCATCTCGTGGGCGATGACCATGGCGCGGGTCTGGCGTTCGGTGTCGGTGACGGCGGAGCGGTAGACGAATTCGTCGCGGAAGGTGACGAGTCCGGGGTTCTCCATGGCGCCGGCGTTGAACTCGGGTACGAACGCCTGGTCGTAGGAGTCGAAGGGGTAGGGCTCCTCGAACTTCTCGTGGTAGCGGTCGAAGCAGGCGCGGGTGATGTCGAGGATCTCGTCGGCGTCGGTGTCGAGGTGGGGGGCCATGGAGCGGCGGCAGTGGATGCCGAAGGGCAGGCCGCGGTGTTCGGTGCGTACGGAGTGCCAGGGTCCGGCGGCGACCGCGACGAGGTAGGTGGAGATCGGCGGGGTGGGTGCGGCCTGCCACGTTCCGTCGGGGGTGCGGGTGGTGATGCTGTTGGCGAGGACGGTCCATTTGTCGGGGGCCGTCACGGAGAGTTCGAAGACGGACTTCAGGTCGGGCTGGTCGAAGGCGGCGAAGACGCGCTGGACGTCGTCCATGAACAGCTGGGTGTAGAGGTATGTCTCGCCGTCGGTGGGGTCGGTGAAGCGGTGCATGCCTTCGCCGGTGCGGGAGTAGCGCATGACGGTGTCGATGCGCAGTTCGTGTTCGCCGGCGGTGAGGTTCTTGAGCGGCAGCCGGTTCTCGTCCAGGGTGTCCAGGTCGAGGTGGTGTCCGTCGAGGGTGGCGGAACGCAGTTCGGCGGGCTTGAGCTCGACGAAGGTGTCCCCGTCCGCGCGGGCCGTGAAGGTGATGGCGGTGCGGGAGTCGAAGGTCTCGTCGCCGCGCGTCAGGTCGAGTTCGATCCGGTAGCGGTGGACGTCGAGGAGCTTGGCACGGGTCTGCGCTTCGTCGCGCGTCAGTACGGACATGGGTGCCATGCTGCCTGATGGGTGGGGTCCGGCACAGGGGCGGCCCGGTCTGTCGGCGTCACGTCCGGTGGTGCCGCGCGCCCGTCGTGGTGCGGTCGCGCGCCTGTCCGTGGTGTCTAGGCGGTGCGGCCCTGTTCCTGTTGGCGGGGGGTGGGCCGTTGGGCGGTGATGCGGGGGTCGTAGGGGGTGGCGGGTTCCTGGCCTTTCACGAGGGCGCGCAGGTCGCGGACTTCTCGTTCCAGGGAGCGGTAGCGCTGGTGGGAGTCGTACAGGTAGCGGACTTTGGTGCGCAGGGTCCAGGGGTCGACGGGTTTCATGACGAGGTCGGCGACGCCGAGCCGGAAGGCCGCGGAGGTGAGTTCGGCGTCCTGTCCGAAGCCGGTGACGAGGATGATCGGGATGAGCTGGGTCTGTTCCACGCCCCGCATGTAGCGGACGACGTCGAGGCCGCTGACGCCGGGCATGCGGACGTCGAGGAGGAGCAGGCCGATTTGGCCGCGCAGGACTTCCTTGAGCGCGCCGTCGCCGCTGGTCGCCCGTGTCAGCTGGTAGCCGAGCGGGGCCAGGGCGCTTTCCAGTGCGTAGAGCGTTTCCTCATGGTCGTCGACTATGAGGATCTTGGCATCCGGCGGCATGGAGCGACGTCCCCTCGCTAGGACCATCAGCTTATGTCCGAACCGACTGACTGGGAGTACTCGTGGACTGACAAGGAGTGCTCAGCGCAGGATGCCTCATTTCGGTGCGCGCGCCGAGGGGGCGGGGCGCACTACGGCCTGAGATGCGGGGCGTACGGGGGGTGGTGTGTGCTCATTCCCGGGTGTTGGCGTCGTCCGCGATGCGTTCGTGATGGCGGATGACCTCGGCGATGATGAAGTTGAGGAGTTTCTCCGCGAACGCCGGGTCGAGGTTGGCGTTTTCGGCCAGTCGGCGCAGCCGGGCGATCTGCTGGGCCTCGCGGGACGGGTCTGCGGGCGGCAGTTGGTGGGCGGCTTTGAGGTGGCCGACCTGTTGGGTGCATTTGAAGCGCTCGGCGAGCATGTGGACGACGGCGGCGTCGATGTTGTCGATGCTCTCGCGCAGTCGGGCGAGTTCGGCGCGGACGGCCGGGGCGGTGTCGCCCGTGTTGCCGGTGTTGCTGGTGGTCATGGGGGCCAACCCTACGTGGCGTGCCTCAGGTGGTGTGCGGCCGCTCGATCGTCGGCGGATCGTCGGGGTCGGGGACCTGGTGGCTCCAGCCGCCGGGGACGGTACGGCCCTGTTGTTCCCGGAAGCGCACGGGTGCCATGCCGACGCGGCGGGTGAACAGGCGGGAGAAGTACGCCGGGTCGTCGTAGCCGACGCGGCGGGCGATGGCGGCGACGGGGAGCCCGGTGGCGGCGAGGAGTTCCTTGGCGCGGCCGAGGCGGATGCCGAGGAGGTAGTCCTTGGGGCTGCAGCCGGCGCCGCGGCGGACGGCGGTGCGCAGTTCGGCGGGGGTCATGCCGTGCCGGGCGGCGTGGTCGGCGACGGTGAGGGGCCGGCAGGCGTCGCGGGCGAGGGCCTGGAGGACCTGTTCGCCGTCGGGGGTGGTGTCGGCGCGGGTGCGGCGCAGGGTGACGAGGAGTTCGTGGACGGCGGCGCTGGTCTCGACCTCCAGGAGGGGGTTGCCGCGGCGGGCGGCGCGGGCGATGCGGCCGATGGTGGCGCGGGCCGGGCCGGGGTCGGAGAGGGGTACGACGGGTCGGTCCGGTTCGATGTAGCCGAGTTCGGTGTAGGTGGCGGTGGTGGGGCCTGTGAAGTCGACGAAGGCCTCGTCCCAGCCGGTGTCGGGGTCGGGTGCGTAGTGGTGGGGTACGCCGGGGGTGAGCCAGAGCAGGGCCGGGGCGGTGACCGTCGTGCGGTGTCCGTCGGGGGTGCGGAGCCAGCCGCGGCCGGTGCTGACGACGACGGCGACGTGGTGGTCGAGGGTGCGGGGTCCGACCGTGGGCAGTGCCCCGTGCTGGAGGCCGACGCCGAGGCAGACGAGGCCGAGTCTGTGGTGGGCGGGGCCGGGGGTGAAGAACCGCATCCAGGTGTGGTACATCGGCTTCCTCCGCCTTCCTCCGCCTTCCTCCGCTTTCCTCCCGCCGGGGCGAGCGGTGTCCGCCGGGCGCGCCGGTGGGTCCCGCGTCCGGTCAGTTGCGTCCAACCGGTGCCGATCTTTGTCCATGGACCGGGTCGCCCGCCAGGGGTGAGGGTGGCGGCATGAGCGAGTTCGTGGTGGGGGACACCGATTTTCTGGTGGACGGTCGGCCGGTGCGGGTGCTGTCGGGGGCGTTGCACTACTTCCGGGTGCACGAGGGGCAGTGGGGGCACCGGCTGGCGATGTTGCGGGCGATGGGGCTCAACTGCGTGGAGACGTACGTTCCGTGGAATCTGCACGAGCCGCGTCCGGGCGTGCCGCGGGACGTGGGGGCCGTGGGCCGGTTCTTGGACGCGGCGCAGGAGGCCGGGCTGTGGGCGATCGTGCGGCCGGGTCCGTACATCTGTGCCGAGTGGGAGAACGGCGGGCTGCCGCACTGGCTGACCGGCCGGCCCGGTGTCCGGGTGCGTACCCGCGACGACGGGTTCTTGGGGCCGGTGGAGCGCTGGTTCTCCCGTCTGTTGCCGCAGATCGTGCCGCGGCAGTTCGACCGTGGTGGTCCGGTGGTGATGGTGCAGGTCGAGAACGAGTACGGCAGTTACGGTTCGGATCGGGTGTATCTGCGGCGTCTCGCCGAGATGTTGCGCGCCGGGGGCGTGAGCGTGCCGCTGTTCACCTCGGACGGCGCTGAGGACCACATGCTCACCGGCGGTTGCCTGGAGGGTGTGCCGGCGACGGTGAACTTCGGTTCGCACGCCCGCCGGGCCTTCGAGGTGCTGCGCCGGCACCGGCCGTCGGGGCCGTTGATGTGCATGGAGTTCTGGTGCGGCTGGTTCGACCACTGGGGCGGCGAGCACGCGGTGCGTGACCCGTCGGACGCGGCGGAGGCGCTGCGGGAGATCCTGGAGTGCGGGGCTTCGGTCAACCTGTACATGGCGCACGGCGGCACGAGCTTCGGCGGCTGGGCGGGCGCCAACCGGGGCGGCGCGCTGCACGACGAGGTCCTCCAGCCGGATGTGACGTCGTACGACTACGACGCGCCGATCGACGAACACGGTCGCCCCACCGAGAAGTTCTGGCGGTTCCGGTCGCTGCTGGCCGCGCACGCGCAGGGGCCGCTGCCGGCGCTGCCTCCCGAGCCCGCCTCGTTGGGCTCGCCCGCCGCCGTGGACCTGACGGGCTGGGCGTCCCTGCCCGCGGTGCTCGACGCGCTGGGCGGGCCCGAGACGCTCACGCCCATGCCGCCCACGTTCGAGGAACTGGACGTCGACCGGGGGCTCGTGCGCTACACGGTGGACGTGCCGGGGCCGCGGCGGCCGTATCCGCTGGCCGTGCGCGGGCTGCGGGATCTGGCGGTCGTGTACGTCGACGGGGTGCCGGCCGGGGTGGTCACCGAGGACGAGCCGGAGCTTGAGGAGGCGGTCGCGGGGCCCGCTCGCGTGGAGCTGTGGGTGGAGTCGCTGGGGCGGGTCAACTACGGGCCGCGGACCGGGGAGCCGAAGGGGCTCACGGGGGGTGTGCTGCACGAACGGCAGTATCTGCACGGCGTGCGGGCGCGTGCGCTGCGTCTTGACGCGTTCGACGCGGGTGTGGAGGGGGTGCCGTTCGGGGTGTTGCCCGGGGTGGGCGCCCCCGGTCTGTACCGCGGCACGGTGTCGGTGCGCGGCGCCGGCGACGCCCGTCTCCGACTGCCGGGCTGGACCCGGGGGTTCGTGTGGGTGAACGGCTTCGCCCTGGGCCGCTACTGGTCCGTCGGCCCGCAGTCGTCGTTGTACGTCCCCGGGCCGCTGTTGCGGGAGGGCCCGAACGACGTCTGGGTACTGGAGTTGGAGGGCTCGGCGGCGCCTCCGACGCTGTCCGGCGTCGGGGGCGAGGCCTGAAGGACGGCGGTTGGCCGTCGCCCGTCAGGGGCGCGGGGAACTGCGCGCCCAGCCACGGCGCGACGGACCCGCGGACACGATCGGGGGCGCGGGAAACCGCGCGAAGGCCGCCCGCCCCGGGGCACAAGAAGGCGGGCGCCCACGGCACTGGCGCCGCGAACACCCGCCCACCGGGCCGGACGGCTAGAGCGTCGCCGCGGCTCGGGCTATCGCGCTCGCGAACGTGGAGACCTCGGTGTAGACACCGGGCACCATCGGGCGCGCGCATCCGTCGCCCCAGCTGACGATCCCGACCTGGAGCCACTTCCCGGCGTCGTCCTTGCGGAACATGGGTCCGCCGGAGTCGCCCTGGCAGGTGTCGACCCCGCCCCGCGGAACGCCGGCGCAGATCTCCTGCCCGGCGATCAGCCTGCCGCCGTAGTGCCGCTTGCACTGGCGGTCGGCGACGAAGGGCACCTTGGCCTTGAGCAGCTTCGAGGAGCCGGCGTTCGCGCCCTCCGCGGTGTCGCCCCACCCGGCGATGGTGAACGTGCCCTTGTTGTAGCGGGTGTTCGTGGCGATCTTCAGCGTCGGCAGGTCGATGGGCCGGGCGAGCTTGATGAGCGCCCAGTCCTTGCCGTTGCCGTCGTAGCCAGGGGCCTGGATGACCTTGGTGGACTTGACCTTGATCCCGCCCGCGGCGTCGAGGTCGGTCTTCCCGGCGGTCGCGGTGATGCCGGTGGTGTTGCCCGAACCGCCCACGCAGTGCGCGGCGGTCAGGACGACGTCCTTCTTGTAGAGCGACCCGCCGCAGCCCATGGACAGGCTGACCATGAACGGGAACTCGTTCTGTGCGGCGGGCGTGCCCCCGACGATCCTCGTCCCGGGCCTGTCGTCCTGCGCGGGAGCGGCGTGCGCGGCCAGGGGCTGGAGGCTGGCGGCCGCGAGAGTGACGGCACCGATGGCCGCGGCCCGCCTGTAAGCCGGTCTCCTGAGAAGACCGAGCGTCCTATTGGTCAACTTGTTCCCTTTCGCGGGGGGTTGAGCGCACAGTGAGTGCATAGAAGTATGAAGATCATGCGGCATGGGTGGCAAGGGCGGATGTCACTCCCCTGTCGGGGAACCCAACCCGCGAGAATCCGCTCGCGTCCCCTTAGAGTGGAATGAGGTTCGGGGCCTCCCTGGGGGTACGGGCGTGGCGAACGGCGGTCCGGTCGAGCACGGCTATCCACACCTGGAGACGGTGCGGGCGGCTGTCACCGCGCTCTACAAGCGGCTCTCGTACGACAGCGTGCACATGTTCGCCACCAGCGTGGCCCCCGCCGACGTGGCGTTCTGCGACACGGACGACCTGTATCTGGGCGCGCAACGGGTGTCCCGGGAGCTGGTGCGCCACTTCCGGCTGCCGGACGCCCGGATGATCATCAGCTTCCGGGAGATGGGTCACGCGGCGAGCGTCGAGCTCACCGCGGGCCCGGAGTACTTCATCGAGCTCAACGACCGCTTCCGCACCCACCGCCGGGACATCGGCGCCGCGCTGGCGCACGAGGTGATGCACGTCTGGCTGCACCGCCTCGGCCTGTCCTTCCCCGGCACACGGGACAACGAGATCCTCACGGACACGGCGACGACGTATCTCGGCGCGGGCTGGCTGCTGCTCGACGCGTACCGGGAGGACGCGGCGTCCTCGCAGAAGCTCGGCTATCTGACGCCGGAGGAGTTCGGGTACGTGCTGGCGAAGCGGTCGCTGGTGTTCGGGGAGGACCCTTCGACGTGGTTCACCAGTGCGCAGGCGTACACCGCGTACACGAAGGGCATGGCCCGGGCCCGTCACGACGAGCGGCAGCCTCCGCTGACCGCGGCGGGCTGGGCGGGGCGGCGACGCTACGCGCAGGACCGCCGCCACGCCCAGGACCGTCCCGTGCCGCGTCCGGCCGTGGACACCGGGTACGTCTTCACGCCGGACGGCGGGGGTCCGCTGCGGGTCTCGTTCCCGTGCCCGACCTGCCACCAGCGGATCCGGGTGCCGGTACGCGGCCGGGTGCGGGCGCGGTGCGGGCTGTGTCGCACCGTGCTGGAGTGCGACACGTAGACGGCGGGCCGTGGGCGGGTCGCGGATGCACGGCGGCCGGTGGCGTGCGTTCCCGCGCCCTTCGGCGGACCACCGGCGCCCTCCGCCCGGGAGCAACCGGCGGCAGCCGCGCGCCGCCGCTCTCCGCCCTCCGCTCTCCGCCCTCCGCCCGGAAGGACCCGGCGGCGGTGCGCGGCCTTCCTCCTCCTCCCGTTCTCCGCGGACCGCCCCCGGTCACTGCGCCCCGTGCACCGGGTGCGGCGCCTGTGCCTCCGCGAGGAGTTTCAGTGTCGTGTCCCCGGCCTCGGAGGGAGTCCACCGCGCCCCCTTGTCGGCGCTCGGGCCGGGCCGCCAGCCGTCCATGACGGTGATGCGGCCGCCCTCGGTCTCGAAGACCCGGCCGGTGACCCCGGCGCTCGCGGCGGAGCCCAGCCAGACGACGAGCGGTGACACGTTCCCGGGTGCCATCGCGTCGAAGCCGCTGTCCGGTGCCGCCATGGCCTGCGCGAAGGCCGCCTCGGTCATCCGGGTCCGCGCGGCGGGCGCGATGGCGTTGACCTGCACTCCGTAGCGCCCCATCTCGGCGGCGGCGACGAGGGTGAGTCCGACGATGCCGGCCTTGGCCGCGCTGTAGTTGCCCTGTCCGACGGATCCCGACAGGCCCGCTCCGGAGCTGGTGTTGACGACCCGGGCCTGCGGCATCCGCCCCGCCTTCGCCTGCGCCCGCCAGTGCGCGGCGGCGTGCTTGAGCGGCAGGAAGTGGCCCTTCAGGTGGACCCGCATGACGGCGTCCCAGTCGTCCTCGTCGAGGTTCACCAGCATCCGGTCGCGCAGGAACCCGGCGTTGTTCACGAGTGTGTCGAGTCGCCCGAAGGCGTCCACGGCCGTGTGGACGAGGGATGCGGCGCCCTCGGTCGTCGCGATGTCCCCGGCGTGCGCGACGGCCTCTCCGCCCGCCGCCGAGATCTCCTCGACGACCTGCCGGGCCGGGCTGTCGGCCCCGGGGGAACCGTCGAGCCCGACCCCCAGGTCGTTGACGACGACCCGTGCGCCCTCCGCCGCGAAGGCGAGCGCGTGGGCCCGTCCGAGCCCGCGCCCGGCGCCCGTGACGATCACCACCCGGCCGTCGCAGATGCCCGTGCGGCCGCCGGCGCCCGCGTCCGGATACGTGCCTGAGGTCATGTCACTTCTCCTTGTTGACGGTCGCCGCGTCCAGGAAGGCGGGCCGCTCGCCGCCCCCGTGGACGAGGAGGCCGGCGCCGGTGATGTACGCGGCGGCGTCCGACGCGAGGAAGACGGCCGCTCCGCCGATGTCCGAGGGCGCGGCGAGCCGCCCCAGCGGGACGGTGCGGGAGACGGCCTCGATGCCGTCCTCGCCCCCGTAGTGGAGGTGGGACAGCCCGGTGCGGACCATCCCCACGACGAGCGTGTTGACGCGCACGTCCGGTGCCCACTCGACGGCCATCGAGCGCGCCAGGTTCTCCAGTCCGGCCTTGGCCGCCCCGTAGGCCGCCGTGCCGGGCGAGGGCCGGGTCCCGCTGACACTGCCGATCATCACGATGGAGCCCCGGGCGTGCTTCAGCCGGTCGTACGCCGCGAGGGAGGCCGTCAGGGGGGCGGTGAGGTTGAGGTCGATCACGCGTGCGTGCCGCTCGGCCTCCGTCTCCGTGAGCAGCCGGTAGGGGGCGCCTCCCGCGTTGTTGACCAGGACGTCGAGTCGGGGCAGCCGCTCGAAGAAGGCTCGTACGGCCGGCGGGTCGCGCAGGTCGAGAGGGGCGAACCCGATGCCTTCCAGGGGTACTTGAGGTGGTCTGCGCGCACAGACCAGGACCTCGTCACCCGCGTCGGCGAAGGCCCGGGCAATCCCGGCGCCGACTCCTCTGGTCCCGCCGGTGACCACAACGAGCCGCTTGTCCACAGGGCCTCCCGCTCGCCGGTGTTCGCTGTTACTTTCAGAGCTGACCGCACCTAACAAACGTTTGGTGGAAAGGTAGCTGATGCGTCCATGGGTGTCTCCACCTCGTCCCCGGAAAAAGGGATTTCGCTCGTCACGGTCGACTTCCCGCCGGTGAACGCGCTGCCGGTGCACGGCTGGTTCGAGCTGGCCGACACCGTGCGCGCGGCGGGCCGCGACCCCGGGATCCGCTGTGTGGTGCTGGCCGCCGAGGGGCGGGGGTTCAACGCGGGCGTGGACATCAAGGAGATACAGGCCGGGGGCGACAGCGCCCTGCTGGGCGCCAACCGCGGCTGCGCCGAGGCCTTCGCCGCGGTGTACGAGTGCGAGGTGCCGGTGGTGGCGGAGGTGCACGGTTTCTGTCTGGGCGGCGGCATCGGCCTGGTGGGCAACGCCGACGCGATCGTGGCGAGCGAGGAGGCCACCTTCGGTCTGCCCGAGCTGGACCGGGGCGCGCTGGGTGCGGCCACGCACCTGGCCCGCCTGGTGCCCCAGCACCTGATGCGGGCGCTGTACTACACGTCGCGCACGGCGACCGCGGCGGAGCTGCACGGCCACGGGTCGGTGTGGCGGGTCGTGCCGCGTGAGGGGCTGCGCTCGGCCGCGCTGGAGCTGGCCCGGGAGATCGCGGGCAAGGACGGGCAGCTGATCCGGCTCGCCAAGGCGGCCATCAACGGCATCGATCCTGTCGACGTGCGGCGCAGCTACCGCTTCGAGCAGGGGTTCACGTTCGAGGCGGGCCTCGGCGGCGTGGGCGACAGGGTCCGGGACACGTTCGGAAAGGCGGGCGGGTAGATGGGTGACAAGACGATGACCGCCGACGAGGCCGTCTCCCGGCTGGAGAGCGGGATGACCCTCGGCATCGGGGGCTGGGGCTCCCGCCGCAAGCCGATGGCGCTCGTGCGCGCGCTGCTCCGCTCCACGGTCACCGATCTCACGGTCGTCTCGTACGGCGGCCCGGACGTCGGCATGCTCGCGGCCGCCGGGCGGATACGGAAACTGGTCGCCCCGTTCGCGACGCTCGACTCGATCCCGCTCGAACCGCACTTCCGGGCGGCCCGTGAGAGCGGCTCCCTGGAGCTGATGGAGATCGACGAGGCGATGTTCATGTGGGGGCTGCGGGCGGCCGCCAACCGGCTCCCGTTCCTGCCGGTGCGGGCCGGTATCGGCTCGGACGTGATGCGGGTCAATCCGGGGCTGCGCACGGTCACTTCACCGTACGAGGACGAGTCGACGGGCCTGCCTGAGACGTTCGTCGCGATGCCGGCCCTGCGTCTGGACGCTGCGCTGGTCCATGTGAACCGCGCGGACCGCGCGGGCAACGGCCAGTATCTGGGACCCGACCCGTACTTCGACGACCTGTTCTGCGAGGCGGCCGCGACGGCGTACGTGTCCTGTGAGCGGATCGTCGACACGGCGGAGCTGACGAAGGCGGCGCCCCCGCAGACCCTGCTGATCAAGCGGCTGAGCGTGACCGGCGTGGTGGAGGCGCCGAGCGGCGCCCACTTCACGTCGTGCGCGCCCGACCACGACCGGGACGAGGCCTTCCAGCGGCTCTACGCGTCCATGCCCTGGCCCGAGTTCGCCGCGAGGTTCCTCTCGGGCGACGAGCAGGCCTACCGGACGGCCGTGGAGGCCTGGCACGAGGAGCAGCGATGAGTGTGTCGACGAGCACGGCCCTGAGCGGTGTCACCCGGGCCGAGTACTGCGTGATCGCCTGCGCGGAGGCCTGGCGGGACAACGGCGAGGTGCTGGCCAGCCCGATGGGCCTGATCCCGTCGGTCGGGGCCCGCCTCGCCCGGCACACCTTCTCGCCGGACCTGCTGCTGACCGACGGCGAGGCGATGCTGGTCGGCCCCGACGGCACCCCGGAGGGCTGGTTGCCCTACCGGCAGCATCTGGCCCTGGTGACCGGCGGGCGGCGGCACGTGATGATGGGCGCGAGCCAGATCGACCGCTTCGGCAACCAGAACATCTCGTGCGTGGGCGACTGGGAGCGGCCCACCCGGCAGTTGCTCGGAGTGCGGGGCGCACCGGTCAACACGCTGAACAACCCGGTCAGTTACTGGGTGCCCAAGCACTCGAAGCGGGTCTTCGTCGAGAAGGTCGACATGATCGGCGGGGTGGGGTACGACAGCGCGGCGGCGGCCGGCCCGACGGCGACCCGTTTCCACCGCATTCCGCGGGTGGTGTCGAATCTGGGGGTGTTCGACTTCACGACCCCGGACCACTCGATGCGACTGGCCTCGCTGCATCCGGGGGTGACGGTCGAGGAGGTTTTCGCGGCGACGGGCTTCGAGTTGGCCGTCGCGGACGAGGTGCCGTACACCCGGGATCCGTCCGCGGCGGAGCTGGCGTCGATCCGCGAGGTCATCGATCCGCGGGGTCTGCGCGACCGTGAGGTCAGGGGCTGATGGAGACCGCACTGACCAGGCTCGTCGGCGTGCGGTATCCGATCGTGCAGACCGGGATGGGCTGGGTGGCGGGCCCGCGTCTGGTCTCCGCCACGGCGAACGCGGGTGCGCTGGGCATCCTCGCCTCCGCGACGATGACACCCGACCGGCTGCGGGCGGCGATCCGCGAGGTCAGGTCCCGTACGGACGCGCCGTTCGGGGTGAACCTGCGCGCGGACGCGGGGGACGCCGGCGACCGCGTGCGGATCATCGTGGAGGAGGGCGTGAAGGTCGCCTCGTTCGCGCTGGCGCCCTCCCGTGAGCTGATCGCCGAGCTCAAGGACGCGGGCGTTGTCGTCGTCCCGTCCATCGGGGCCCGCCGTCATGCCGAGAAGGTCGCGGCGTGGGGCGCGGACGCGGTGATCGTGCAGGGCGGTGAGGGCGGCGGCCACACCGGTGAGGTGGCGACCAGCGTCCTCCTTCCCCAGGTCGTGGACGCCGTCGGTATACCCGTCGTCGCGGCGGGCGGTTTCTTCGACGGCCGGGGTCTGGTCGCGGCCCTCGCGTACGGCGCGTCCGGCGTCGCCATGGGCACCCGTTTCCTGCTGACCTCGGAGTCGACGGTGCCGGACGCGGTGAAGGCCCGGTATCTCGCGGCCACGGTGAAGGACGTGACGGTGACGACCGCCGTGGACGGGCTGCCGCACCGCATGCTCCGTACCGACCTCGTCGACTCCCTGGAGGGAGCGGGCCGCGTGCGGACCCTGAGCCGGGCGGTGCGCCGGGCCGCCGGGTTCAGGAAGCTGTCGGGGCTCACCTGGTCGCGGATGATCCGCGACGGCCTGGCGATGAAGCACGGCAGGAGCCTGACCTGGAGCCAGGTCCTCCTTGCCGCCAACACCCCGATGCTGCTGCGCGCGTCGATGGTCGAGGGCCGCGCGGATCTCGGGGTGATGGCCGCGGGCCAGGTGGCAGGGCTGATCGAGGACCTGCCGTCGTGTGCGGAGCTGGTGGAGCGGGTGATGGCGGAGGCCAGGGAGACGCTCGGCGCGCTTCCCGGCCCCGGCTCACCGTGAGCGCCTCCACAGGGGCGCCCCGTCGGGACACCCCCTCGGGGCGCGGGATCTGCGGGACGGGCCCTCGCCCACCCGCAGCCGGCAAGTAGCCTAGAGCCGCTCGATGATGGTCACGTTGGCCTGTCCCCCGCCCTCGCACATCGTCTGCAGCCCGAACCGGCCGCCGGTCCGCTCCAGTTCATGCAGGAGGGTCGTCATCAGCTTCACTCCCGTGGCGCCCAGCGGGTGCCCGAGAGCGATCGCACCCCCGTTGACGTTGACCCGCCCGGGGTCGGCCCCGGTCTCCTTCAGCCAGGCCAGCACCACGGGCGCGAACGCCTCGTTGATCTCGACGAGGTCGATCTCGCCGATGGACATCCCCGTCTTCTTCAAGGCGTACGCGGTGGCGGGTATCGGCGCCGACAGCATCCGTATCGGGTCCTCCCCGCGCACGGAGAGGTGGTGCACGCGCGCCCGGGGGGTGAGGCCGTGCTCACGGACGGCTCGCTCCGAGGCGAGCAGCATCGCGGCCGCCCCGTCGGACACCTGCGAGGAGCAGGCGGCGGTGATGGTGCCGCCCTCGACGACGGGCTTCAGCCCGGCCATCTTCTCCAGCGAGGTGTCCCGCCGGGGCCCCTCGTCGACCGTGACATCCCCGAACGGCACGGTCTCGCGCACGAAGCGTCCCTCGTCGATGGCCCGTAGCGCCCGCTGGTGGGACCGCAGGGCGAACTCCTCCTGGTCCTGCCTGCTGATGCCCCACTTGGCGGCTATCAGCTCGGCGCCGTGGAACTGGTTGACGGGCCGGTCGCCGTAGCGTGCCCGCCATCCCTCGCTGCCGGCGAACGGCCCCTGGGTGAGTCCGAGCGGCTCGGCGGCCTGGCGGGAGGCGAAGGCGATGGGGATCTGCGTCATGTTCTGCACGCCGCCGGCGACCACGAGGTCCTGTGTGCCGGAGAGCACGGCCTGCGCGGCGAAGTGCACGGCCTGCTGCGAGGATCCGCACTGCCGGTCGATGGTCACCCCCGGCACCTCCTCGGGCAGCCCGGCCGCCAGCCAGGACGTCCGCGCGATGTCACCGGCCTGCGGCCCGACGGCGTCCAGGCATCCGAAGACGACGTCCTCGACGGCGGCCGGGTCGACCTTGGAGCGCGCGACCAGGGCCTTCAGCACGTGCGCGCCCAGATCGGCCGGGTGGACCCCGCCCAGTCCGCCCTTCCGGCGCCCCACGGGTGTACGGACCGCTTCGACGATGTAGGCCTCGGCCATGACGACTCCCCTGCTTCAACTGCCTTCTACGGCTGGTCTCGTACGGCGATCCCGTCCAGCACCATCGACAGGTACTGGCGGGCGATCTCGTCGGGGCTGTGCTGTCCGCCGGGCCGGTACCAGGACGCGGCGACCCACACGGTGTCGCGCACGAAACGGTAGGTGAGCCGGATGTCGAGGTCGTCCCGGAAGACCTCGCCGGCCACGCCCCGCTCCAGCGTGGACAGCCACGCCTTCTCGAACCTGCGCTGCGACTCGGCGAGGAACGCGAAGCGCTCCTGCGCGACGAGCTGCCTGGACTCCTTCTGGTAGATCGCGACGGCCGCGCGATGCCGGTCGATCTCCCGGAAGGACTCGGTGACCAGGGCCTCCAGCGTCTCGCGCGGGCCGAGCTCTGCGTCCAGGACGGTGTCGTACCCGTCCCAGAGCTCGTCCAGGAAGGTCCGCAGGATCTCCTCCAGCATCGATTCCTTGGAGTCGAAGTGGTAGTAGAGGCTGCCCGCGAGCATGCCCGCGTGGTCCGCGATCTTGCGTACGGTGGTGGCGTTGTAGCCCTGCTCGGCGAAGACCTCGGCGGCGGTACCGAGGAGTTCACGGCGCCGCTCGGGCGAGGCGGTCACCTGGGGCTTCTTCTTGGTAGGCACGGTTCCATTGTGGTGTGCGGTGCCTCGGCCCGGCCCCACGCGGAGTGCTCACGCATGCTGGCTGCTGACGGAGACGACCTCGCCGGTCAGGTACGAGGAGTAGCCGGAGGCGAGGAACACGATCACGTTGGCCACCTCCCACGGCTCCGCGTACCGCCCGAAGGCCTCGCGGGACGTCAGCTCCTCCAGCAGTTCGGGAGTGGTCACCTTCACCAGGTGCGGATGCATGGCGAGGCTCGGTGAGACGGCGTTGACCCGCACTCCGAAGGCGGCCGCCTCCATGGCAGCGCACCGGGTCAGCGCCATCACGCCCGCCTTCGCGGCCGCGTAGTGCGCCTGGCCGGCCTGGGCGCGCCAGCCGACGACGGAGGCGTTGTTGACGATCACGCCACCGTGACCGCCATGACCGCCATGACCGCCATGACCGCCATGACCGCCATGACCATCGTGACCGCCATGACCATCGTGACCACTGTGGGCGCCGTCGCGGAAGGCCCGCAGAGCCTCGCGGGTGCACCGGAAGGTACCGCCCAGTGTCACGTCGAGGACTTTCGACCACTGCTCGTCGGTCATGTCGACGAGGTCCGAAGTGCCGCCGAGACCCGCGTTGTTCACCACGATGTCGAGCCGCCCGTGCAGCCGCACCGCCGCACCGAAGAGCGCGCGCACCTGGGTCCCGTCGGTGACGTCGCACGCGAGCGCGGCGACCCCCTCGAACTCCCCGGCCAGCTCCTCCTCGTACTCCTTCAGCCGCCGCTCGTGCGCGTCGCTGATCAGCACGCGCGCGCCTTCCTCCAGGAAGCGGCGGGCGGTGGCACCACCGATCCCGGCGCCCGCGGCGGCCGTGATGACCGCGGTGCGCCCCTTCAACAGCCCGTGCCCCGGTACGTACACCGGACCCTCGACGTCTGTCATGAGCCCACGCTAACCTACCAAACACTTGTTAGGGAAGCGTGCCGCCACCGAAGGAAGCCGCCCGATGGACCTGACCCACTCACCCGCCGACGAGGCGTTCCGCGCCGAGGCCCGCGCCTGGCTCGACGTGCACGTACCGGCCGGGCCGCTGCCCTCCCTGGAGACCGGGGAGGGCTTCGCCGCCCATCGCGCCTGGGAGGCCGAACTCGCCGCGGACCGCTGGTCGGTGGTGTCCTGGCCTGCCGCGTACGGCGGCCGGGATTCCGGGCTCCTGCGCTGGCTGGTCTTCGAGGAGGAGTACTACGCGGCGGGCGCCCCGGGGCGGGTCGGCCAGAACGGCATCAACCTCCTCGCGCCGACGCTCTTCGACCACGGAACGGAGGAGCAGCGCGCGCGGATCCTGCCTCCGATGGCCTCCGGCGAGGTCGTCTGGGCACAGGCCTGGTCGGAGCCCGAGGCCGGTTCCGACCTCGCCTCACTCAGGTCCAGGGCGGTGCGCACGGACGGCGGCTGGCTCCTGAGCGGGCAGAAGACGTGGTCGTCGCGGGCCGCGTTCGCCGACCGCGCCTTCGGCCTGTTCCGCAGCGAGCCGGACACCCCGAAGCCCCATCAGGGCCTCACCTACCTGATGTTCGGCCTGCGCGCGCCGGGTGTGACCGTCCGCCCGATCGGCAGGCTGGACGGGAAGCCCGCCTTCGCGGAACTGTTCCTGGACGAGGTGTTCGTACCGGACGAGGATGTGATCGGCGAGCCCGGGCAGGGCTGGCGGGTGGCCATGTCGACGGCGGGCAACGAACGCGGTCTGACGCTCCGCTCCCCCGGCCGGTTCCTGGCCTCGGCCGACCGGCTGGCAGCGCTCTGGCGCGAGCGCGGCCGGGACCCGTTCACCCGTGACCGCGTGGCGGACGCGGTGATCGGCGCCCGCGCCTACCAGCTGTTCACGTACGCGGCCGCGTCCCGCTTCCTCGACGGCGAGCCCGTCGGGCCGGAGTCCAGTCTGAACAAGGTGTTCTGGTCCGAGTACGACATAGCGCTCCACGAGACGGCACTCGATCTCCTCGGCGGGGACGGGGAGTTGGCGGGTGGGGAGTTGTCGGGTGAAGAGTTGTCGGGTGGGGAAGCGCCGGACGGGGAGCTGACGGACGGCCCATCGGCCGACGCGGGCGGCGGCGGATGGGCGGAGGGGTACGTCTTCTCGCTCGCGGGACCCATCTACGCGGGCACGAACGAGATCCAGCGCGACATCATCGCCGAGCGGCTGCTCGGCCTGCCGAAGGGGCGCCGCTGATGCGTTTCGTCCTGGACGCCGAACAGACCGCGTTCGCCCGCTCCCTGGACGCGCTGCTGACCGCGTCGGACACCCCTTCGGTCGTACGGTCGTGGAGCGTCGGCGACCATGCGGCCGGGCGGGCCCTGTGGTCGCGTGTCGGCGACGCGGGGGTGTTCGCGCTGGCGGTGCCCGAAGCGTACGAGGGCTTCGGACCGCGACCCGTCGAACTGGCCGTCGCCTTCGTGGAGTTGGGGAGGCACGTGGTGCCGGGACCGCTGGTGGAGACGGTGGCGGCGGCTTCGCTGCTCACCGATCCGGGTCCGGCCAAGAGATTCCTGCCGGGGCTGGCCGTCGGGGAGACCGTCGCGACGGTGGCCCTGCCGGGCTCAGGACCGTACGTGCTGGACGGCGACGTCGCGGATGTGGAACTGACCGTGACGGGGGCTTCCGGGGCAACGGTGGCCGGGGCCGGGGAGTCCAGCGCCGGGGAGCTGCGGCTGACGGCTGTTCCAGGATCCGCTTCCTCCGAAGTCGCGGGCGGACGGGTTCGCCGCTCCCTCGACCCCGCCCGGCGCCTGTGCCTCCCTCGCCCCGGAGGTGAACTGCTTGCCGCCGGCCCCCACCTCGCCTCCGGCGCGGACGCGGCCCTCACCTGGGCCCGCCTCGCGACCGCCGCCCAGGCCCTCGGGGTGGGCCTCGCCCTCCTCGACAGGACGGTCACCTACGTCAAGCAGCGCAGCCAGTTCGGCGTTCCCATCGGCTCGTTCCAGGCGGTCAGGCACCGGCTGGCCGACGCGAAGATCGCCCTGGAGTTCGCGCGCCCCCTGCTCTTCGGCGCCGCGCTGACGATGGACCCGGCCGACGTCGCCGCCGCGAAGGTCACCGCCTGCGAGGCGGCCTACGCGACCGCCCGCACGGCCCTGCAACTGCACGGCGCGATCGGCTACACCGCGGAGTACGACCTGTCCCTGTGGCTGACCAAGGCCCGGGCGCTGCGGGGCGCTTGGGGCACCCCGGAGCAGTGCCGGGAACTGGTCCTCGCCGCGGACGGCGTCAGCGGTGGTGCTCGTCGCCGTCCATGAGCTCGTGGCACTCCTCGGTCCGTGCGGGGCGCAGGGCGCCCTCTGCTCCCAAGGGGCGCGGGGAACTGCGCGACCAGCCACAACTGACCGGCACGGTGCGGACGGGCCTCAGGCAGCCCGCTCCGCAGGGACGCGGGGAACTGCGCGAACCGGCCCGGTGGGAGCGTCCGTGCGGTCACCCGATGATGCCCTGCCTCCTCGCCGCGGACAGCCAGTGGGGGAACTCGCCCACCAAGCGGTCGTACAGCTCGTCGTCCGAGACCCGCCGCGGATCCGCACCCGCGTGGAAAAAACCGGCGTTGTCGACGACCCGCTTGCCCGGGACCGCCAGGTCGTCCAGCCTGCGCAGGAAGTCGAACTGCTTGCTCGACGTGTCCCCGAACCCGATGAACTGCCAGAAGAGCGGCAGCTTCGCCGCCTTGCACAGGTACCGTTCGGCGGCGAGCTTGTTGATCGGGCCTCCGTCGGTCTGGAAGACGACGAGCGCGGGATCCTTGGAGCCGCTGTCGAGGTAGTGGTCGATGACGGCGTCCATCGCCAGGTGATAGCTCGTCTTCCCCATGTGCCCGAGCCCGGCGACGATCCGCTCGATGCGCCCCTGGTGGTTGTCGAGCGCGATGTCGGTGACGGCGTCGATGTCCGTGGAGAAGAAGAAGACCGGTACGGTCCCGTCGTCGTCAATGTGGGCAGACAACCCCAGCACCCGGTCGGCGAGCGCCTGCACGCTGCCATCCTTGAAATACGGTCTCATCGATCCCGAGTAATCGACGACGAGGTAGACGGCGGCCCGCTGCCCGCTCAGGCCATGTTTGTGCAGAGAAAGCCCCGCGCTCTTGTACAGGCTGACCAGAGCGGGTGCGGTCTCCTCCACCTTGCTGAGGCTGATCACGGCCATAGGGGCTCCTTTCGGTCATGGACCGGACCGAATGAGCCTAGGCCCTAACCGGCCGCCCGCTCCTGGAAGGCCGGCAGTTCGTGGAGCCGTTGCCTGGCGGTGTCGTCCATCAACTCGACCAGTGGGAAGACCAGTTCCCACAGGTCCTCCTTGTCGACGCCGCGGGCCAGTGCGTCGAGGTCGAGGTCGTCGAGCGCTCCGGTGGCCTTCGCCACGGTCCGTCGGGCGGTCGGCGGCAGGGCCCCCACCATGGGCAGGAAGTCCGACCAGAGGCCGGTCGCCACCACTCCTCGGACGAGACCGTCGAGCACCGCGGGGTCGCGCAGTGCGGGCAGCGCGGCGACGGCTCGCAGCTCGTCCTCGCTGAGCAGGGACACGATCGGCAGCAGCGACTCCCACAGGTCCTGCTCGGCCGTGACCCGTACCAGCGAGTCGAGGCGGGCCTCGGGCTGTGCGGCGGTCAGTGAGGCGATCCGGGTCCGCTGGGCGCCGGCCGCCATGCCCGCGACGGCCATGGCCTCGGGCCACAGGCCGTGGTCGGCCGCGGCCTCGATGACCGAGGAGACGCGCTCGTCGTCCAGCAGCTCGACGATGTGTGCGAGCCGTTCGGGATGGTCGATGACGAAGCCCGTGCGCAGCAGTGTCGTGTCGTCGAGCTGCGGCAGGACCGTCCTCAGGGCCGAGTCCCGCAGGTGGCCGACGAAGCGGCCCATGGTGAGGTGGTCGCCGCGTTCGGCGAGGACGAGGGCGATGCGTACGACGATGCCGTCGTCCAGCCTGCCCATGATCCCGGCGATGCGGCGCGGGTCGAGGTGGTGGCAGCAGCGGGCCGTGAAGTCGGCGGGGAGCCTGTCGATGATGTCGGCCGCGCGGGCCGGTTCGAGGCGGCCGGCGAGCGCGGCGGCCAGGCGTGGGCCCAGCGCCTTCTGTGCGATGCCCGCGGCGACGCCGGCGGGCAGCAGCTTCGTCAGGGCGGCGACGCGGTCGAGGGTTCCGGGGGTGTCGTCGAAGAGCGCGGCGACGGACCGCTCACGGAAGAGACGTACGTCCTCGACGGGCAGTTCTTCGAGGAACGCCAGCGTCTGTGGCTCGACGTCCAGCAGTCGGGCGAGCTTGAGGGTTTCTGCTCTGCCGCGCAGCGTGTCCATGCGGTGGTCCCCTAGCGGAAGAGCATCCGGCGGACAGGTTCCCTGGTCAGGGCCGGTACGAGGGTGAGGGCGTCCTCGACGGCCTCCGTCAGTCCGGATGCCCTGCGTTCCCGGGCCCGGCGCAGTGCCTGGGCGAGCGACCGGGCCTGCGGGCCGTCCAGCGTCCCGAAGCCCTCCGGCAGGGGGCTGCCCAACTCCGCCCGCAGCAGCGCCAGTTCGTCCGCGCTCACAGGTCCTCCCCCGACGCTCACAGATACTCCACCCGATGCGGCACGCCGCTGAGGGCCGATCGTACTCTTTGCCCATGAAACGCGCTGGCCGTCTGCTGTTCGTCGCCGTCCCTCTCGTCGCGGTGGCGGCGTACTTCGCCGTGCCCGGCCAGAGCGGTGACGACTCGCGCTCGGACGCCCGGACGGCTTCTCCCGCCCGGTCCGCCGACGGACGCAGCGGCCTGGACTCGCCGGACAAGAAGGAACTGGCCCAGCGGATCGTGTCCAGCGCCGAGAACTCCAGCCTCGACTGGCGCGGACAGTACGACTACGTCGAGGACATAGGTGACGGCCGTGGTTACACCGCCGGCATCATCGGCTTCACCACGGGCACGCACGACCTGCTCGTACTGGTCGAGCGCTACACGAAGTCCCACCCCGACAACGCCCTGGCCCGCTACCTCCCCGCCCTCCGGGAGGTCGACGGCTCCGAGTCCCACGAGGGGCTGGGCTCCGGGTTCGTCGCGGCCTGGAAGGCGGAGTCGCGCAAGGCCGCGTTCCGTCGCGCGCAGGACTCCGAGCGCGACCGGGTGTACTTCGACCCGGCGGTCCGCCTCGCCCGGCGGGACGGCCTGGGCGCGCTCGGCCAGTTCGTCTACTACGACGCCATGGTCATGCACGGGCCCGGTACCGATCCCGGCTTCTACGGCATCCGCGAGCGGGCCATGGAACAGGCGGACACTCCCGCGGAGGGCGGCGAGGAGGAGGCCTACCTCGACATCTTCCTGGACGCCAGGAAGAAGACGATGAAGGAAGAAGACCGGGACACGTCCCGGGTGGACACGGCCCAGCGCCAGTTCCTGTACGACGGCAACCTGGACCTGGACACCCCGTTGAAGTGGAAGGTCTACGGCCAGCCGTACGAGGTCCGCTGACCCCCGGCCCGGTTCAACTGCCTCTTGGGGGCACGGAGAACGGCGCAGTCACTTAAGGGGCGCGGGGAACTGCGCAGTCCTTTTAGGGGCGCGGGGAACTGCGCGACCAGCCCCCACCGACCCGCAGACGAAGACCCTCCAGCCCGTCCGGCCCGTCCGGCAAGGACGGCCGCAGGACCGAAGCGGGGGCCTGGGGGCGCCAAGCCCCCAGCCGGGAGCCCCTGTAACAGGAGGCTCCCAGACGCACCGCGGCGCCCACCAGGAGTCCGGTCGGGGACACAGCGGGCGCCGCGCTCAGTTCCGTACGCCGTTGTACGGGACGTCTTTTGGGGTGGAGCGTCAGACCATCAGGGAACGGTCCGTGGGGCGGACCGGAGCCGGCAGCTCGCTGACCCCGGTCAGGAAGCGGTCGACCCCGCGGGCGGCCGAGCGGCCCTCCGCGATGGCCCAGACGATGAGGGACTGGCCACGCCCGGCGTCACCGGCGACGAACACGCCGGGAACGTTGGTCGCGTAGTCGCCGTCGCGCGCGATGTTGCCACGCTCGTCGAGTTCGAGGGCGAACTGGGAGACCAGACCGTTCTCCTGGTCGGTGCCCGTGAAGCCCATGGCGAGGGTGACCAGCTGGGCGGGGATCTTGCGCTCCGTGCCCGGCTTCTGGGTCAGCTTGCCGTCCACGAACGCGACCTCGACGAGGTGCAGCCACTGCACGTTGCCGTCCTCGTCGCCCTCGAAGTGGGTGGTGGAGACGGAGTAGACCCGGTCGCCGCCCTCCTCGTGCGCGGAGGTCACCTTGTAGAGCATGGGGAACGTCGGCCAGGGCTGGTGGGGAGCGCGGTCCTCGCCCGGCTGCGGCATGATCTCCAGCTGTGTGACGGAGGCCGCGCCCTGGCGGTGGGCGGTGCCCACGCAGTCGGCGCCGGTGTCGCCGCCGCCGATGACGACGACGTGCTTGCCCTCGGCGGTGATCGGAGGTGACACGAAGTCGCCCTCCTGCACCTTGTTGGCGAGCGGCAGGTACTCCATCGCGAAGTGGATGCCGTTCAGCTCGCGTCCGGGGGCGGGCAGGTCGCGGGAGACGGTGGCGCCGGCGGCGATGACCACGGCGTCGTACCGCTTGCGCAGGTCGGTCGCCTTGAGGTCGCGGCCGATCTCGATGCCCGTACGGAAGCGGGTGCCCTCCGCGCGCATCTGCTCGATGCGCCGGTTGATGTGCCGCTTCTCCATCTTGAACTCGGGGATGCCGTAGCGCAGGAGGCCGCCGACGCGGTCGGCCCGCTCGTACACGGCGACCGTGTGGCCCGCCCGTGTGAGCTGCTGGGCGGCGGCCAGTCCGGCAGGGCCCGAACCGATGACCGCGACCGTCTTGCCGGAGAGCCGCTCGGGGGCCTGGGCCGCGACGTCGCCGCTGTCCCACGCCTTGTCGATGATCGAGACCTCGACGTTCTTGATGGTCACGGCGGGCTGGTTGATGCCGAGCACGCACGCCGACTCACAGGGCGCCGGGCACAGCCGCCCCGTGAACTCGGGGAAGTTGTTCGTGGCGTGCAGACGCTCCGACGCGGCGGACCAGTCCTCGCGGTACGCGAAGTCGTTCCACTCGGGGATGAGGTTCCCCAGCGGACAGCCGTTGTGGCAGAAGGGGATGCCGCAGTCCATGCAGCGCGAGGCCTGCGTGGGGATGATGGGCAGGAGGGAGCCCGGAACGTAGACCTCGTTCCAGTCCTTGACGCGCTCCTCGACGGGGCGGGCCCTGGCGACCTCACGGCCGTGGTTCAGAAAGCCCTTGGGATCAGCCATTGGTCGCCGCCTCCATCATCTTCTCGGTGATCTCGGACTCGGTGAGTCCGGCTCGCTCGGCGGCGTCCTTGGCGGCGAGCACTGCCTTGTACGTGCTGGGGATGATCCTGCTGAAGCGGTCCACGGCGGTGTCCCACTCGGCCAGGAGCTTCTCGGCGACGGTGGAGGCCGTCTCCTCGTGGTGCCGGCGCACTACGTCGTGCAGCCACTGCTTGTCGGCGTCGTCCAGTGCCTCGACGGCACCGAGGTTGCCGGCGTTGACGTTGTCGCGGTTCAGGTCGATGACGTACGCGATGCCGCCCGACATGCCGGCCGCGAAGTTGCGGCCCGTCTCGCCGAGGACGACGGCGTGACCGCCGGTCATGTACTCGCAGCCGTGGTCGCCCACGCCCTCGGAGACGACGGTCGCGCCGGAGTTGCGGACGCAGAAGCGCTCGCCGGTGCGGCCGCGCAGGAAGAGCTCGCCGCCGGTCGCTCCGTACGCGATGGTGTTGCCCGCGATCGTGGAGTACTCGGCGAGGTGGTCGGCGCCCCGGTCGGGACGGACGATCACCCGGCCGCCGGAGAGGCCCTTGCCGACGTAGTCGTTGGCGTCGCCCTCCAGGCGCAGCGTCACACCGCGCGGGAGGAAGGCGCCGAAGGACTGGCCCGCGCTGCCGGTGAAGGTGATGTCGATGGTGTCGTCGGGCAGACCCGCGCCGCCGAACTTCTTCGTCACCTCGTGGCCGAGCATGGTGCCGACCGTGCGGTTGATGTTGCGGATCGCGACCTGGGCGCGGACCGGCTGGGCGTCGGTCGCGCTGGACGCGGCGAGGGCGTCGGCGGCGAGCTTGATCAGCTCGTTGTCGAGTGCCTTCTCCAGGCCGTGGTCCTGCTCGATGACCTGGTGGAGGGGGGTGCCCTCGGGCAGCTCCGGCACGTAGAAGAGCGGGGACAGATCCAGTCCCTGCGCCTTCCAGTGGGTGACCGCCCGCTCCACGTCGAGGGTCTCGGCGTGGCCGACGGCCTCCTCGATGGAGCGGAAGCCCAGTTCGGCGAGGATCTCGCGGACCTCTTCGGCGATGAACTTGAAGAAGTTCACGATGTACTCGGCCTTGCCGGTGAACCGCTCCCGCAGGGCCGGGTTCTGGGTGGCGATGCCGACCGGGCAGGTGTCCAGGTGACAGACGCGCATCATGACGCAGCCGGAGACGACGAGCGGCGCGGTCGCGAAACCGAACTCCTCGGCGCCCAGCAGTGCGGCGATGACGACGTCACGGCCGGTCTTGAGCTGGCCGTCGGTCTGTACGACGATCCGGTCGCGCAGGCCGTTCAGGAGCAGCGTCTGCTGGGTCTCGGCGAGGCCGAGCTCCCAGGGACCGCCCGCGTGCTTGAGCGAGGTGAGCGGGGACGCGCCCGTGCCGCCGTCGTGGCCGGAGATGAGGACGACGTCCGCGTGCGCCTTGGAGACACCCGCGGCGACCGTGCCGACGCCGACCTCCGAGACCAGCTTCACGTGGATCCGCGCCTGCGGGTTCGCGTTCTTCAGGTCGTGGATCAGCTGGGCGAGGTCTTCGATGGAGTAGATGTCGTGGTGCGGCGGCGGGGAGATGAGGCCCACGCCGGGGGTGCTGTGCCGGGTCCTGGCGACCCAGGGGTACACCTTGTGGCCGGGCAGCTGGCCGCCCTCGCCGGGCTTGGCGCCCTGGGCCATCTTGATCTGGATGTCGTCCGCGTTGACCAGGTACTCGGACGTGACGCCGAAGCGGCCGGAGGCGACCTGCTTGATGGAGGAGCGGCGCGCCGGGTCGTAGAGGCGGTCCGGGTCCTCGCCGCCCTCACCGGTGTTGGACTTGGCGCCCAGCTGGTTCATGGCGATGGCGAGCGTCTCGTGGGCTTCCTTCGAGATGGAGCCGTACGACATGGCGCCGGTGGAGAAGCGCTTGACGATCTCGCTGGCCGGCTCGACCTCGTCGAGGGAGATCGGCTCACGGCCGGACGTGAAGCCGAAGAGGCCGCGCAGCGTCATGAGCCGCTCGGACTGCTCGTTCACGCGGTCCGTGTACTTCTTGAAGATGTCGTAGTTGCCGCTGCGCGTGGAGTGCTGGAGGCGGAAGACCGTCTCCGGGTCGAACAGGTGCGGCTCGCCCTCGCGGCGCCACTGGTACTCGCCGCCTATGTCGAGGGCGCGGTGCGCGGGCGCGATGCCGCTGGCCGGGTACGCCTTCGCGTGGCGGGCGGCGACCTCCTTGGCGACGACGTCGATGCCGACGCCGCCGATCTTGGTGGCCGTGCCGTTGAAGTACTTCTGCACGAAGGCCTGGTCGAGGCCGACGGCCTCGAAGACCTGGGCGCCGCGGTAGGAGGCGACGGTGGAGATGCCCATCTTGGACATGACCTTGAGGACGCCCTTGCCGAGGGCGTAGATCAGGTTGCGGATGGCCTGCTCGGGCTCGATGCCGGGGAGGAACGTGCCCGCCCGGACGAGGTCCTCGACGGACTCCATCGCCAGGTACGGGTTGACGGCCGCGGCGCCGAAGCCGATGAGGAGGGCCACGTGGTGGACCTCGCGGACGTCGCCCGCCTCGACCAGCAGGCCCACCTGGGTGCGCTGCTTGGTGCGGATGAGGTGGTGGTGGACGGCCGCGGTGAGCAGCAGCGAGGGGATCGGCGCGTGCTCGGCGTCGGAGTGCCGGTCCGAGAGGACGATCAGCCGGGCGCCGTTCTCTATGGCGGCGTCGGCCTCGGCGCAGATCTCATCGAGCCGGGCGGCGAGCGAGTCGCCGCCGCCGGAGACGCGGTACAGGCCGGACAGCGTGGCGGCCTTCATGCCGGGCATGTCGCCGTCGGCGTTGATGTGGATGAGCTTGGCCAGCTCGTCGTTGTCGATCACCGGGAAGGGCAGGGTGACGCTGCGACAGGACGCGGCGGTCGGTTCGAGGAGGTTGCCCGCGGGGCCCAGCGAGGAGCGCAGCGAGGTGACGAGCTCCTCGCGGATGGCGTCCAGCGGCGGGTTGGTGACCTGCGCGAACAGCTGGGTGAAGTAGTCGAAGAGCAGCCGCGGGCGCTCGGACAGGGCCGCGATCGGCGAGTCCGTGCCCATGGAACCGAGCGGCTCGCCGCCGGTCTTGGCCATGGGCGCGACGATGACGCGCAGCTCCTCCTCGGTGTAGCCGAAGGTCTGCTGGCGGCGGGTGACCGAGGCGTGCGTGTGCACGATGTGCTCGCGGTCGGGCAGGTCGGAGAGCTCGATCTCGCCGGCTTCGAGCCACTCCGCGTACGGGTTCTCGGCGGCGAGGGCGGCCTTGATCTCGTCGTCCTCGATGATCCGGTGCTCGGCGGTGTCCACGAGGAACATGCGGCCGGGCTGCAGGCGGCCCTTGCGGACGACCTTCGCGGGGTCGATGTCGAGGACGCCGACCTCGGAGCCGAGGACGACGAGGCCGTCGTCGGTGACCCAGTAGCGGCCGGGGCGCAGGCCGTTGCGGTCGAGGACCGCGCCGACCTGGGTGCCGTCGGTGAAGGTGACGCAGGCCGGGCCGTCCCAGGGCTCCATCTGCGTGGAGTGGAACTGGTAGAAGGCGCGGCGGGCCGGGTCCATGGAGTCGTGGTTCTCCCACGCCTCCGGGATCATCATCAGTACGGAGTGCGGGAGGGACCGGCCGCCGAGGTGCAGCAGCTCCAGGACCTCGTCGAAGGAGGCGGAGTCGGACGCCTCGGGCGTACAGATCGGGAAGATCCGGTCGAGCTTGTCCTGCTGTCCGAAGAGGTCGGAGACGACCTGGGACTCGCGGGCCGCCATCCAGTTGCGGTTGCCCTTGACCGTGTTGATCTCGCCGTTGTGCGCGACGAAGCGGTACGGGTGGGCGAGCGGCCAGCTCGGGAAGGTGTTGGTGGAGAACCGGGAGTGCACGAGCGCGATCGCGGAGGCGAAGCGGCGGTCGGACAGGTCCGGGAAGAAGGGCTCCAGCTGGCCGGTGGTCAGCATGCCCTTGTAGACGATGGTGCGGGCGGAGAGCGACGGGAAGTACACGTCGGCCTCGCGCTCGGCGCGCTTGCGCAGCACGAACGCCTTGCGGTCGAGGTCGATGCCCTGGCTGGCCCCGTCCGTGACGAAGATCTGCCGGAAGAGGGGCATCGTCGAGCGGGCGGTGGCGCCGAGGAGTCCGGGGGCGACCGGGACCTCGCGCCAGCCGAGGACCGTCAGGCCCTCGTCGGCGGCGATCGTCTCGATGCGCGTGACAGCGGCGTCGGCGCCGACCGCGGGCAGGAAGGCGGTACCGACCGCGTACGCACCGGCTCCGGGCAGGTCGAAGTCGGTGACCTCGCGGAAGAAGGCGTCCGGGACCTGGGACAAGATGCCCGCGCCGTCACCGGAGTCGGGCTCGGCGCCGGTGGCACCGCGGTGCTCCAGATTGCGCAGAACCGTGAGCGCCTGCTCGACCAGCGCGTGGCTCGCCTCGCCGGTGAGGGTGGCCACGAAACCGACGCCACAGGCGTCGTGCTCGTTGCGGGGGTCGTACATACCCTGCGCGGCAGGGCGAGCATCCATGAAGGACCACTTCTGGCCATTCTCGGAGTGCTGGGACGGCTGGCGCGGCGTACGCATCGGCTCTCCCGTCGTCGTCGTGGCTGGGGGCGCCTCCCAGGCTCTTGCGGCTCTGGGGGAGCGAGTGCCGAGGGACGACGTTGGCCCTCTGCGAAAGGTGCAAAATTTCGTGCAGGTTACATGATGGGACGGATCTCGGGAACCGGATACCGCGTTCCAACATGCGGACGCCAGGGGTGCGGCGAGGTGCCGCTCGTGGCGGCTGAACAAGGGGGCCTTTTCGGACAGATCAGTGACCGTCGGCCAGAGCGCGGCAGGCAACGTCGCCCACCGCTTCACGGGAGGAGCAGGCGTCATTGCCCGCAGCGCTTACGGCTCATGCCCAGTGGTTAAGCATTCGAAACCGCTGAGTAACGACTACTTATGCAGTCCCTTGCATAGCTGCTCGCCTCAGCGGTGCGGTCATCCTACGGCCGTACCGAAGAAACCGCCCAGGGCGTACGTCACACCGGCGGCGGCAGCACCCAGTGCGAGCTGCCGTGCCCCGCTGTACCACCAGGACCTGGCGGTCACCCTGGCCACGATCGCGCCGCAGGCGAAGAGCCCGAGGAAGGCGAGCAGCAGGGCGGGCCAGAGGGTGGTCGCGCCCAGCAGGTAGGGGAGGACGGGGAGCAGGGCCCCCAGGGCGAAGGAGCCGAAGCTCGACACGGCGGCGACGGCGGGCGAGGGCAGGTCGCCGGGATCGATGCCCAGCTCCTCCCTCGCGTGTATCTCCAGGGCCTGCTCGGGATCCCTGGACAGCTGACGGGCCACCTCGCGGGCGAGACCGGCGTCGACGCCCCGCGCCTGGTACAGCTCGGCCAGCTCGCGCTCCTCGTCCTTGGGATGCTTCCTCAACTCCCGCCGTTCGACGTCGAGTTCGGCCTCGACGAGTTCGCGCTGCGAGGCGACGGAGGTGTATTCGCCGGCGGCCATGGAGAAGGCTCCGGCAGCCAGGCCCGCGAGTCCGGTGATGACGACGGTCCGGGAGGAGACGGCTCCGCCCGCCACACCCGTCATCAGCGCCAGGTTGGAGACGAGACCGTCCATCGCGCCGAAGACGGCGGGGCGCAGCCATCCCCCGTTCACGTCCCGGTGGGTGTGGTTGTCGCGGTGGGCCTCATGGAGTGCCGCCTCGGTCTCGATGATGGCCATTCCCGGGTCCTCCAGGTGCTTGATTGGATTGGTTCTACTTTTGGACAACGCCGAAGGTACGCCTGAAATTTCCCGCTCGCCAGCAAGGAAGGCCGTACTTACCTGCGCTTTCGCCTCATCCGCTCATCCGTGGTGACCTGCGCACAGATGTCGACCGGGTGATGCTGAGGCGTGCGAGGCTCCGGTGAACCGCTCCGTGGGGACACATGCGCAAAGGGTCCTTCCGACCTTCCGGGACCCCGCGACGGAGAGGCACCGCCATGGCTTCGATTGCCTGCGTTCCGCCGGTCCCGGCGCCAGGGGGCGCCGCCGCTCTCCGTGAACGGGCCCGCGGCGCGCTGCTGGGGCTCGCCGTGGGTGACGCGCTGGGGGCACCGGCCGAGAACATGAAGCCGTCCGAGATCCGTGCGCGCTGGGGACGCATCACGGGGTACGTGGCCGAGAAGCCGGCCGGCACGGACGACACCGAGTACGCGATCTTCTCGGGGCTGCTGCTCGCCCGGCACGGTTCGGCGCTCACGGCCCGGCACGTGGAGGCGGCCTGGCACCAGTGGATCGCGGACCGCGACGAGGGCCCGTTCCGGGGTGCGGGCTTCAGCGAGCGGGGCACGCTGGAGAACCTGCGCCGGGGACTGGCCGCCCCCATCTCCGCACAGCACCGGCACGCCTGGAGCGACGGCCTCGCCATGCGCGCGGCCCCCTTCGGCGTCTTCGCGGCGGGCCGCCCCGCGGAGGCGGCCAGGCTGGTGGCGATCGACGGGTCGGTGAGCCACGACGGCGAGGGCATCTACGGCGGCCAGGCCGTCGCCGCGGGCGTCGCGGCGGCGATGGCCGGCGCCCCGACGATCGTGGTCGTCGCCTCCGCGCTGGCCGTCGTCCCCGACGACTCCTGGACGGCACGCTCCCTGCGCCGGGCCGTGGCCTGCGCGCACCGCGGCGAACGCGCGGTCCGCTCGGCCGTCGTCATCGGCGGCTACCCCTGGACCGACCTGGCCCCCGAGGCCGTGGCCCTCGCCTTCGGCGCGTACGCGGCCGCCGACGGCGACTTCACGGAGGCGGTCCTCACAGCGGTGAACATGGGCCGGGACGCCGACACCACCGCCGCGGTCGCGGGCGCCCTGGCCGGCGCGACGAAGGGCGCCTCGGCGATCCCCGCCGCCTGGGCGGCTGCGATCGGCCCGGCCCGAGGCAGCTGTCTGCCCGCCATGCAGGGCCACCACGTCCTGGACGTGGCGGACCTGCTGACCCCGGACGAGGTGTCCACGTGAAGGACGAGGTACCCCTGTGAATCCCAACCCGACGACCCACCTGCTCGACAGCACCGCCGCGGGAGCCGAGGCACCCCCCGCCCCCTCAGGGGCGCGGAGAACTGCGGGACCGGCCCCCACGGACCCGCGCATCACCCACCGCCCCCAGGCCCTGCGCCGCATCGAGGGCCTCCTCCTGGGCCTGGCCGCGGGCGACGCAGCGGGCTGGCCCGCGGCCCGGCACCGAGCCGCCCGCATGCCCGAATGGACCCGACGTCTGACCCGCGAGCTGGACACCTTCGCGGAACAGAACGCGACGACCACCCTCCCCGTCCCCATCGCCCTGAACCAGCCACCGGAACCGCTGCGGCTCGGCCCGTCGGACGACGCCGAATGGGCGGCGTTCGCGGCGGAGGCGGTCCTGCGCGCCGCCGACGCCGGCGCGCTCGGCGACCTGAGCCGGGAGCGCCGGATGCGCGCGGCCATCGACCTCTCCTGGAACGCCGTGGCCAGCGAGGTCGCCGCGGCCGCCGACCGCGCCCCCGAGATCGAGTCCGCCGTACTCCCCCTGCGCGCCCGCATCTCGGTACGGGCCGGCCTCGGAAACCTCGCGGCCGGTCTGCGCCCGCCGGCCTCCGGCCACGACAACCCCCACTACTTCGACGACGCGGCCTGCGTACGGGCGTGCGTCCTGGCGGTGGCCCACGCGGGAGACGCCCGGTCCGCCGCGGAACTGGCCGAGTTCGACGCCCGCTACACCCAGGACGGCGACGGCGTGCACGGCGCCCGGGCGATGGCCGCGGCTGTCGCGCTCGCGCTGGGCGGCGCGGACGTGGACTCCTGCGCGGCGGCGGCCCTCGCCGAACTCCCGGAGGCCACGGAGATCGGCCGCAACGCACGGCACGCCCTCGCGCTCGCCCGTGACTCCATGACGGAGGGGCACGGCGCCTTCGGTGTCGTCCCCCTCCTGGAACACCAGATCGTCGACCACGTCTACAGCTACGGCATCGCCGCCGCCGAGACCGTCCCGGTCGCCCTCGCGCTCGCCGTCGCCGCACACGGCCGGATCGCGGAGGCCGTGCCCGCGGCGGCCTGCCTGTCCCGGGTCGCGGACTCGGCCCCGGCCCTCGCCGGCGCACTGACCGGCGCGCTCGGCGGCGGCGCGGCGATCCCCGCCGCCTGGCGCGACACCTGCCGCACCCTGTCCGGCTGCGCACTGCCGCGGCTGACCGGCACGGACCTCATCGGACTCGCCGAACTGCTGGAAGCGACGGAACTGGCCCTCCCGGAGGGATGATTCGGGCATGACGCCCAAAGGAGAAGGAACAGGAACCCTCGACGAACGGATCACCGGAGCCCTCGTCGGAGCCGCCGTCGGCGACGCGCTCGGCGGCCCCGTGGAGGGCTACTCCCCCGACCAGATCACCGAACGCCACGGCGGACGCGTCCACGGCATCGTCGGCCCCTGGCACGGCGACGACTGGCGCACGGCCCGCCCTGTCGCCCCGTACCACAAGGGCGACGGCCACGTCACCGACGACACCCTGATGACGCACGCGCTGGTACGGGTGTACGCGACGGTCCGCGACCATCTCGACGCGTACGCCGTCGCCGGGCACCTGGTGCCCGACCTGATGACGACACCCCGCTGGATCCCGGAACTCGAGACGGACGCCCTGCCCCTCCAGCGGATCTTCCTCGCCGAGAAGTGGCTGGTGGCCCGGATCCACTACGGCCACGTGGACCCCCGGGAGGCGGGCTCCGGCAACATCGTCAACTGCGGTGCCGCCATGTACATGGCCCCGGTCGGCCTGGTCAACGCGGCGAACCCGGCGGGCGCCTACGCCGAGGCCCTGGACATCGCGGGCGCCCACCAGTCGTCGTACGGGCGGGAGGCGGCCGGTGTCTTCGCGGCGGCCGTGGCGGCCGCCTGCGCCCCGGGCGCGACCCCGGACTCGGTGGTCGAGGCCTGCCTGGCGGTGGCGAAGGACGGCACGCGGGCCGCGATCGAGACGGTCTGCGACACGGCGGCGCGGTACTCGGACTTCGAGTCGGCGCTGCGCCCCGTGCGCGAGGCGGTCGCCCCCTACGACACGGTCGGCCCGGACTACCGGAGCCCGTCCCTGGGCGCCCGCCGCCCCTCCCGCATCCACTCCGTCGAGGAACTCCCGGTGGCCCTCGCCATGCTGCTGGTCTCCCGCGGCGCCTACCGGCACGCGGTGCTGGGCTCGGTGAACTACGGCCGCGACTGCGACTCCATCGCCACGATGTCCGGTGCCCTGGCGGGCGCCCTGGGGTCGGAGATCCCGTCCGACTGGGCCAAGACGGTCGCCGAGGCCAGCCGCCTGGACCTGCGGGCACCCGCGACGGCGCTCGCGGAGGTGACCCGCGAGATCTTCGCCCGTGACGTTCGGCGCCGCCGGGCCCACGAGACGGCGTACGCGGAGTTGTCATGACCCCTCTGCGTCTGACCTGGGTCCAGCCGGAGGACCTGCTCGGTCACGAACTGCGTCAGGCGAGGCAGGACGGCCGCGAGCCGTCGGCCGTCGCGGCCCGCTGGCGGACGGCGGGCGGCCCGGACACGCCTCTGCGCGCGGGCTCGTCCAGGAACCCCGCCTCCCCCTATCTGCGGGCACTGGCCCGGGACCTCCTGGACGAACTGGCGGACCTGCCGAGCGCGTTGGCGGACACGGAGCCGACCGACCTGTCCAGGATCCGCGCCCTGTGCCCCGACTGGCCGACAACGGCCCCCCACCGTGCGCCCGGGAGCCCTGCCCCGACCCCCGCCGCACTCCAGCCCCGCATGGAGGCCGCCTGGCTGGGCAGAGCCGCGGGCTGCCTGCTCGGCAAGCCGGTGGAGAAGCTGCCCCTCGACGGCATCCGCCAACTCGCCCGGGCCACCGGCAACTGGCCCCTCACCACCTGGTTCACGGAACGCGGCCTGCCGCCCGAACTGAAGGCCGCCCACCCCTGGAACCGCCGCTCCGCCCTCACCTCCCTCGCCGAGAACATCGACGGCATGCCGGAGGACGACGACCTCAACTACCCCGTCCTGAACCTCCTGTTGCTGCAACGCCACGGCAGGCACTTCACCACCACGGACGTGGCCCGGCTCTGGCTGGACGAACTCCCCGCAGGCCGTACGTTCACCGCGGAACGCATCGCCTACCGCAACCTCCTCGACGGCGTCGAACCCCCGCAGACGGCACGCCACCGCAACCCGTTCCGCGAATGGATCGGCGCCCTGATCCGCGCCGACGTCCACGGCTGGACCAACCCAGGCGCCCCCGCGGCCGCCGCGGAACAGGCCCACCGGGACGCCACCCTCACCCACACCGCGAACGGCGTCTACGCGGCGATGTTCACGGCGGCCGCCCTGTCCGAGGCGGCCACCGGCACCAGCGACGTCCACGCCTGCCTCCGCACGGGGCTCACCGTCGTACCCCCCGGCTCCCGCCTCGCTGTGGCCGTCCGCCACGCGGTCCGACTGGCGCGGGAGCAGCGGGACTTCGACCGTGTCGTGGACGAACTGCACGCCACCCACGCCTCGTACCACTGGGTGCACGCCGTCCCCAACACGGCCCTGCTCGCCGCCGCCCTCACCCACGCGGACGGCGACTTCGCCGCCTCCGTCTGCCGTGCCGTGTCGGGCGGCTGGGACACGGACTCCAACGGCGCGACGGCCGGTTCGATCGCGGGTCTGCTCGCGGGGAGCCCCCGGGCCCTCCCGTCCCGGTGGACGGCCCCCCTGAAGAACCGCCTGGCCACCTCCGTCGGTGACTTCGACGGAACCGGCTTCGACTCCCTCGCCCACCTGACAGCCCGGCTGACCGCCGCACCGGCCGCCGCACCGGCGGCCCGTCCCAGCCCCCAGGAGGCCCCGCACCCATGACCGCCACCGCCGCGACCGCCCCGGCGCCCCTCGACGGCCTCCGCGTCCTCGACCTCGCGACCCTCTTCGCCGGCCCTCTCGCCGCCACCATGCTCGGCGACTTCGGCGCCGAGGTCATCAAGGTCGAGCACCCCCGGCGGCCGGACCCGTCCCGCGGCCACGGCCCGTCGAAGGACGGCATCGGTCTGTGGTGGAAGCTCCTCGGACGCAACAAACGCACGATGACCCTGGACCTCTCCACGGACGGCGGCCGCGCCACCCTGCTGCGCCTCGCCGCCACCACCGACGTGATCATCGAGAACTTCCGGCCGGGCACGCTGGAGAAGTGGGACCTCGGCTGGGAGGAGCTCTCGGCCGTGAACCCCCGGCTGGTCCTCACCCGCGTCACCGGCTTCGGCCAGTTCGGCCCGTACTCGCGCCGCCCCGGCTTCGGCACGCTCGCCGAGGCGATGAGCGGGTTCGCCGCGATCACCGGTGAGCCGGACGCCCCGCCCACCCTGCCGCCCTTCGGCCTCGCCGACTCCATCGCGGGCCTGGCCACGGCGTACGCGGTGATGACGGCCCTGGCGGGCCGCGACCGCACGGGCCGTGGACAGGTCGTGGACATGGCGATCATCGAGCCGATCCTCACGGTCCTCGGCCCGCAGCCTCTCTGGTACGACCAGCTGGGCCACGTCCAGCCCCGCACCGGAAACCGCTCCCAGAACAACGCGCCCCGCAACACCTACCGCACCGCCGACGGCACCTGGGTCGCCGTCTCGACATCGGCGCAGTCGGTCGCAGAACGCGTGATGCGCCTGGTCGGCCGTCCCGACCTGATCACCGAGCCGTGGTTCGCCACGGGCGCGGACCGGGCCCGCCACACCGACGTCCTCGACGACGCGGTCGGCTCGTGGATCGCCCGTCACACCCGCGCCGACGTCATCGCCGCCTTCGAGAAGGCGGAGGCGGCGGTGGCTCCCGTCCAGGACGTCACCGACGTCATGGAGGACCCGCAGTACGCGGCCCTCGACACGATCACCACCGTCGACGACCCCGAACTGGGCCCGCTGCGCATGCAGAACGTCCTCTTCCGTCTCACCGACACCCCCGGCGGGATCCGCTGGGCGGGCCGTCCGCACGGCGCCGACACCGACACGGTGCTCACCGAACTCGGCCTGACGGCAGGCGAGATCACCGAACTCCGGGCGGAGGGCGCCCTGTGACCACAGAAGCCGCGGGAGCAACGGGAGCCCCGGGAGCCGTGGAACCCGCCACGGAATCCGCGAGGGCCTGGGGCGCTCTCCCTCTCACCTGGCTGTACGTTCCCGGCGACCGGCCCGAGGTGGTGGCGAAGGCCCTGACCGCCGGCGCCGACGTGGTCGTCGTCGACCTGGAGGACGCGGTCGCCCCCGGCCGCAAGGAGTACGCCCGCGCCGCCACCGCCGACCTCCTCGCGGAGCCGCACTCGGTCCCGGTCCACGTCCGCGTCAACGCCCCGGACGGCCCGGAGTGCGCCGCCGACCTCCACGCCCTCGCCGCGCTCCCGGCCCTCGCGGGCCTGCGCCTGCCGAAGGTCTCCTCCCCCGCCCAGGTCGTACGGACGGCGGACAGGGCCCCGCACCTCCCTCTGTACGCCCTCCTGGAATCCGCCCTCGCCGTCGAGCACGCGTACGCGATCGCCTCGGCCCACCCCGCCCTGCGCGGCATCGGCCTCGGTGAGGCGGACCTCCGTGCCGACCTGGGGGTACACGACGACACGGGCCTCGACTGGCCCCGCTCCCGAGTGGTCCTGGCCGCCCGCGCGGCGGGTCTCGCCCCGCCGGCCCAGTCCGTCCATCCCCGCGTGCACGACCTCGCCGGCCTGGCCGCGTCCTGCGCCCACGGCCGCGCCCTGGGCTTCCTCGGCCGCGCGGCCATCCACCCCCGTCAGCTCCCGGTCATCGAGGCCGCCTACCTGCCGACCCCCCAGGAGATCGAGACGGCCGAGTCCGTCATCGAGGCGGCGGCCACCCGGCCGGGCGCCCAGGCCCTCCCCGACGGCCACTTCATCGACGCGGCGGTCGTCGCGGGGGCCCACCGCACCCTGGCACTGGCCCGCCGCCCCTGACCGCGCACAGGAAGAGGGGCGCCCCCAGTACTGGGGGCGCCCCTGTCCACGTACTCGCTCAGGTCAGGACTTCTTCGCCGACCCGGCTTCGTCCTTCGTCGCGGCGGAATCCTCGGCGCCGTCGTCGGTCTTCTTGTCCCCGGGCTTCTCGTTCTCGGACTTCGCATCCCCGGACTTCGCATCCCCGGACTTCTCGTCCCCGGACTTCTCGTCCCCGGACTTCTTGTCCAGTTCCACCGCGGCTCCGTCGTCCGTGTCCCCGTCGGACGCGCCCGGCTCGACGACCTCTTCCCGGCCCGGCCTGCGCCGCGCCGACAGCACGATGTAGAGCACCGCGAGGAGGAAGACGACGATCGAGGTCCACTCGTTGAGACGCATCCCGAGGAAGTGGTGGGCCTCGTCGACCCGCATGGCCTCGATCCAGAAGCGGCCCGCGCAGTACGCCGCGACGTACAGGGCGAAGGCGCGGCCGTGGCCGAGCTTGAAGCGGCGGTCGGCCCAGATGACGAGGAGCGCGACACCGATGCACCACAGCGACTCGTACAGGAACGTCGGGTGGTAGTAGCCCGGCACCCGGCCGTCCGTCGAGGACGTGATGTGCAGCGCCCAGGGGAGGTCCGTCTCCCGCCCGTACAGCTCCTGGTTGAACCAGTTGCCCCAGCGGCCGATGGCCTGTGCGAGGGCGATGCCCGGGGCGAGGGCGTCGGCCCACGCCGGCAGCGGGATGCCACGGCTGCGGCAGCCGATCCAGGCACCCACCGCGCCGAAGGCGATGGCCCCCCAGATACCGAGGCCGCCCTCCCAGATCTTGAAGGCGTCGACCCAGTCCTGACCCTCGCTGAAGTACAGCTGGTAGTCAGTGATGACGTGGTACAGCCGCCCGCCGACGAGGCCGAACGGCACGGCCCACACGGCGACGTCCGCCACGGTGCCTGAACGGCCCCCGCGCGCGATCCACCGCTTGTTGCCGAGCCAGACGGCTACGAAGACGCCGATGATGATGCAGAACGCGTAGCCGCGCAGCGGAATGACGCCGAATAGTTCGTACACTCCGCGCGACGGGCTGGGGATGTAGGCAATTTCCATGGCGGAGTCGACGCTACCCTGCCGGGCGCCACGTACGGCAACCCGCCCGGGCTACGGGTCCATAACGAGACCGGCGGGACCGCTGGGGCCGGTGGTGCGCCCGTGCGGCCCCCCGCGGCCCGCCGCGCTCACGCCTTGTCGGCCTGCTGCACCATCTGCTTCAGCTTGGCCGGGGTCATCGTCTGGTCCTGGTAGATGTTCTTCCCGTTCAGCAGCACCGTCGGGGTGCCGCTGAAGTTGCCGCTCTGGAAGGCCTTGTGGGACTTGGCGACCCAGCTGTTGTGCGTGCCGTCCTCCACGCACTTCTTGAAGGGGTCGGTGGTCAGTCCGTCGACCTTGCCGGCCAGCTCGATCAGCTTGCTGTTCTTCGCGTACGCGTCGTCCGTCTCGGCGGGCTGGTTCTCGAAGAGCACGTCGTGGTACGCCGTGAACTTCCCGGCGTCCTGGGCGCAGGCCGCGGCGTTGGCTGCGTGCAGGGAGCCGCTGCCGCCCATGTTCCCGTCGATCAGGGTCGCGAGGTGGTACTCGACCTTCAGCTGTCCGGCGTCCGTCAGCTCGTGGATCGTCGAGCGGTAGGCGTCCTCGAAGCTCTTGCAGGCCGGGCAGCGGAAGTCCTCCCACACGGTGAGAGTGGACTTGGCGCTCTCCTTGCCCGCGGGGATGGCCAGGCTGTCGTCGCCGTTCGCCCCCGAGGGGGCCGTCAGCGGGCCCGCCGTGTCCGCCTCGTCCTTGCCGGAGTTCGCGGCCAGTACGCCGATCACCGCGGCCAGGCCGAGCACGGCGACGACTGCCCCGCCCACGACCAGTACGCGGCGGCGCTTCTCCGCGGCCTTCTGCTTGTCTCGCTCTTCCGCCAGCCGCTCGCGGGCGGTGCGCTTTCCCTCACGGTTCTTCTCGCTCACATCCCGCAGAACGAACCGGGGAGGCGCTCCGCGCCTCCCCGGCCTCAGGTCCACCCGTTCGAGTGAGCGGATTGTCCGTTACGTACGTGAACAGCCGTACGGCAACGAACGGTTGTCACTTCGTGCCGCGCACGCCCTTGGCGAGATCGGCCGCGAGAGCGCGTACGGCGTCCAGCCCGGCGGCCTCGTCCGGGGCGTCCAGCATCAGCTTCACGAAGGCCGAGCCGACGATGACGCCGTCGGCGAAGCCGGCCACCTCGGCGGCCTGCCGGGCGTTCGAGACGCCGAGGCCGACACAGACCGGGATGCCGGTGGTGGCCTTGGTGCGCCGGACGAGGTCCTGCGCCTGCGCGCCCACGGACTCCCGGGTGCCGGTGACGCCCATCAGTGAGGCCGCGTACACGAAGCCGGAGCCCGCCGCGGTGATCTCGGCGAGCCGGGCGTCCTTGCTGCTGGGGGCGACGACGAAGACGGTCGCGAGGCCGTGCTTCTCGGCGTGCTCCCTCCACAGCGCGGACTCCTGCACCGGGAGGTCGGGCAGGATGCAGCCGGCCCCGCCCGCTTCGGCCAGTTCGGCGGTGAAGCGCTCGACGCCGTAGCGGTCGATCGGGTTCCAGTACGTCATCACGAGGACGGGCTTGCCGGTCGCCTCGTACGCCTCGCGGACCGTGCGCATCACGTCCGCGATCCGGACGCCGCCGCGCAGGGCGATGTCGTCGGCGGTCTGGATGACCGGGCCGTCGAGGACGGGGTCGCTGTGCGGCAGCCCCACCTCGACGACGTCCGCGCCGCCCTCGAAGACGGCCTTGACGGCCGCGATCCCGCCGTCGACGGTCGGGAAGCCGGCCGGGAGGTACGCGATGAGAGCGGACCTGCCCTCGGCCTTCGCACCGGCGAGCGTGTCGCTCAACAGCTGGATGTTGCCGCTCACTTGGCGTCCCCCTCGATCTCGGCACGGTCGCTGTCGGCGTCCGCCTCGACGACGGCGTCGGCGCCCTCGTCGTACAGGCCGAAGTAGCGGGCGGCCGTGTCCATGTCCTTGTCCCCGCGGCCGGACAGGTTGACGACGATCAGCCCGTCCGGGCCGAGCTCCCTGCCGATCTCCATGGCTCCGGCGAGCGCGTGGGCGCTCTCGATCGCCGGGATGATGCCCTCGGTGCGGGAGAGCAGGCGCAGGGCCTGCATCGCAGCGTCGTCGGTCACGGCCCGGTACTCGCCGCGGCCGCTGTCCTTGAGGTAGGCGTGCTCGGGGCCGATGCCCGGGTAGTCGAGTCCGGCCGAGATCGAGTACGGCTCGGTGATCTGGCCCTCCTCGTCCTGGAGGACGTACGAGCGGGAGCCGTGCAGGATGCCCGGCTCGCCGGCCGTCAGCGTCGCCGCGTGCTCGCCGGTGTCGATGCCGTGCCCGGCGGGCTCGCAGCCGATCAGGCGGACGTCCGCGTCCGGGATGAAGGCGTGGAAGAGGCCGATGGCGTTCGAGCCGCCGCCGACGCAGGCGACGGCCGCGTCGGGGAGGCGGCCGGCACGCTCCAGGATCTGCCTCCGGGCCTCGACGCCGATGACGCGATGGAAGTCGCGGACCATGGCGGGGAAGGGGTGCGGGCCCGCGACCGTACCGAACAGGTAGTGGGTGCGGTCGACGTTGGCGACCCAGTCGCGGAACGCCTCGTTGATGGCGTCCTTCAGCGTGCGGCTGCCGGACTTCACGGCGATGACCTCGGCGCCGAGCATGCGCATCCGGGCCACGTTCAGGGCCTGGCGCTGGGTGTCGATCTCACCCATGTAGATGGTGCATTCGAGGCCGAACAGCGCGCAGGCGGTGGCCGTCGCGACGCCGTGCTGGCCCGCGCCGGTCTCGGCGATGACGCGGGTCTTGCCCATGCGCTTGGTGAGCAGGGCCTGCCCGAGCACGTTGTTGATCTTGTGGGAGCCGGTGTGGTTCAGGTCCTCGCGCTTGAGGAACACCCGGGCGCCACCCGCGTGTTCGGCGAAGCGCGACACCTCGGTGAGGGAGCTGGGGCGGCCGGTGTAGTGGACGAGCAGGTCGTCCAGTTCCCGGGCGAACGCGGGGTCGGACTTCGCCTTGTCGTACTCGACGGCGACCTCGTCCACGGCGGCGACCAGCGCCTCCGGGATGAACTTTCCGCCGAACGCGCCGAAGTACCCCTCGGCGCTGGGGACCTGACCCTCGGGGTCGGGAATGAAGAACTCGCTGGGCATGCGGTTACCTCGCTGGGGCGTGGCCCCGGTCTACAGGTCGGATGACGGTCACGTGTGCGCCGCGTCCGCCGGCGGTCCGTCTCCCCGGCCGCGGCGGTCGCAGTGCCGCCGGACCGCGCCGCGTGGTCGTCGCGGCGCGGAAGGAGTTCCCGGGCCCGAACGGGGCCGGGAACGAGCAGGAGAGAGTGGCACCCACCCGGCCGCGCGCGGAGAGCCCGCGCGACGGGGATCGGGTGGCGCCGAACCGGGGCCCGGCCCGGTCAGGAGACGGGGCGGAGTCCGTGGGCGGTGGTGGCGCGTACGCGCCGGCGCCATCGCATGCCGTTCACCTGGCCCGGCTCGTCGCCGATGACGTACCGCACCCGGCGCCCGTGCACCCGCCTGGCGGGCGCGCGGCAGCCGCGCGGACGGCAGCCGCGGGCGAGCCGGGCGTAGGGGCCGCGGGCCACCGAGGGCCCCGCGGCGGCGGACCGCACACACGCCGGACCACCGTCGGGGCGTGAGCCCGGACGGGTGGTCGCGGCGGGGGTACGGCCGGTGCGCATCCGGGGTGTCAGCCCCGTCCGTGCCGCAGCGCGGGGTGCGCGCCGGCGGCGACCAGGTCGGAGACGGCGGTGCGCGGGTCCCGGCCGGTGACCAGGGACTCGCCGACCAGTACGGCGTCGGCGCCGGCGTTCGCGTAGGCGATGAGGTCGTGCGGACCACGGACGCCGGACTCCGCGATCTTCACGATGTGGGCGGGGATCTCGGGTGCGACGCGCTCGAAGGTGCCGCGGTCGACCTTGAGGTCCTTGAGGTTGCGCGCGTTGACGCCGATGACCTTCGCGCCGGCGTCCACCGCCCGCTCGACCTCGTCCTCGTCGTGCACCTCGACGAGCGGGGTGAGTCCGATGGACTCGGCACGCTCGATGAGGGACTCCAGGGCGGGCTGGTCGAGCGCGGCCACGATGAGCAGCGCGAGGTCCGCGCCGTACGCCCGGGCCTCCCACAGCTGGTACGACGTGACGATGAAGTCCTTGCGCAGCACCGGGATGTCGACCTTGGCCCGCACGGCCTCCAGGTCGGCCAGCGATCCGCCGAAGCGGCGCTGCTCGGTGAGCACGGAGATGACGGACGCGCCGCCCGCCTCGTAGTCCGCGGCGAGGGCCGCGGGATCGGCGATCGCGGCGAGGGCGCCCTTGGACGGGCTGGAGCGCTTGACCTCGCAGATGACCTTGACGCCGTCGCCGCGCAGGGCCGCGACACCGTCCTTGGCTGCCGGAGCCTTCGCGGCGCGCTCCTTGAGCTCGTCGAGGCTGACGCGCGCCTGTCGCTCCGCGAGGTCGGCACGGACTCCGTCGATGATCTCGTCGAGCACACTCACGCGAGCGGCCCCCTTCCCTGACGGTTGGCACTTGCAGCGGTTCTGCTGTTGACCCCGGATCCGTCGCATCGGACGAAACCGGTGGTCACTGCGATGGTATCCGGAGGAGGGCTTAGGCCTCACATCCGGTTGACGGCGGTCCCACTACCTGGACATTCGTACATTGATCAAGGGTGGAGCCAGCCACCGAACGGCAGGTTCCGGACAACGGTGAAGACCAGCAACAACGCGCCCAGCGTCCACAGCAGGGACGGCCCCGGATCGACGCGCGTCGGCCGTCCACGGACCGAGCGGACCACCCAGACGGTCCACAGCGCGGCGAAGGCGGCGTAGCCGAGAACGGCGACCGCGTTGGCCCCGAGGGCGGCCCCGAAGTCCCCGTGCACCACGGCGTAGGCGCTGCGCAGCCCGCCGCAGCCGGGACAGTACAGGCCGGTGTACCGGAGCAGCGGGCAGGCGGGGTAGTGCCCCGGTTCGTTCGGGTCGACGGTCCCCACGTACGCGAAGGCGCCGACGACGGCCGCGAGGATCCCGCCGGGCACGGCGAGCCGGCGCGGCAGGGATCCGGGAGCGGGCGTCACCCTCTGGGAATCGGCGTTCACCCGTCGCATTGTGCCGCGCCGGGGTGGACCGCGCACCGGCCCGCGCCGGGACACACGGAGAAGGCGGCCCCGGCGTTCGAAGCCGGACCCGCCTCCCGTGATGCCGTGGAACCGTGCAGCCCTACGGGCGGGCTCAGCTCTCGGCGGACGCCACCTGGTGGGTCGGGTGGGTGCGCTTCGGCTGGCCGAGGCCCGCCGCGCGCATGGCCATGCCGACCACGCCACCGAGGACGACGATGACCATGCCGGCCCAGAAGCCCAGCGGGCTGGCCATCACCATGAAGGCACCGGAGACGCAGAAACCGATGAAGGCGATGATGACACCGGTCCAGGCGGCCGGGGTGTGACCGTGGCTGCTGCCCGCCATGACTTGCTCCTCGTTGCTGTGTGCGTATGTGAGTCGGACGCTCGCCGCCCATTGTTCCGTACCTGCGGGACCGCTCGGAGCCGGGGGTGCCACGCTCCCGCCGGGCGCGGGGGCCGCGCGGCCGGCCACCGCGGACCCGCCCGCGTCTCACGGCGGTTCCGGCGGACCGGGTGGCGGATCCGTCAGGCGCTGGTCGGGTCCTCGCCGCGGTCCAGGGCCTTCCAGATCTCCTCGGGTCGGTCGGGGTCCGCCGGGGCCCGGGTCCTGCGCACCCGCGGGGCGCCGTCGCGCTCGTACCGTCCCGACATGGCCGGCCACAGCCGTCCGTAGCGCAGGGCGAGGAGGCCGGCGAGGAGGAGCAGCAGACCGCCTGCGGCGGCCACGTACGGCCAGGCGGTGTGGGTCATGGTGTCAACGGTCGCCGCGGTGTCCCCGGTGGCCTGGGCGGCCTTCTCGTCGAGCGCGGAGCTGTCGGACACTCCGAGGAGCGCCGCGGCGATCGTGCCCGCGCCGGAGAGCGCGAGGAGTCCGGCGACCAGGAAGCGGCCGGCCCGGCGGACGGCGAAGACCGCGACGAGGGAGGCCAGTCCCACTATCGCCAGGGAGGCGGGGACGCCCGTGACGTCACTGCCCGAGGCGCTCAGCGGGAATGCGCCGCCTGCGACGGTCGCGGTGCCGTCCGACCAGCCACGGCGGGTGGCGAGCAGCACGACGGCCGCGCCGAGCGCGCCGGACACCAGGGCGAGGGCGAGGCTTCGGCGGCCGGACCGGGCGGGTCCGGGGGCTTCGGATCGGGGGTGCGGAACAGCAGTCACGTGCTCCACTATCGCCTGAACCCCGGGCGAACCGTCACCCGGGGCTCACGTGAGACGCGTCGCACTGGGCGCGTATGTCCGCTTCCGGGCGTCCGGAACCGGACGCGACGTGCCGTTCCCACCGGTGTGCGTCGTGCCCGGGGCCGGTGCGCGCCCTACTGGGCTTACTGGGCCAGCCGGTTGGCCGTGTGGACCGCGCGGAGGACCGCGGCGGCCTTGTTGCGGCACTCGGTGTCCTCGGCGACGGGGTCCGAGTCGGCGACGACTCCGGCGCCGGCCTGCACGTACGCCGTGCCGTCGCGGAGCAGGGCCGTGCGGATGGCGATGGCGGTGTCGGAGTCGCCCGCGAAGTCGAGGTAGCCGACGCAGCCGCCGTACAGGCCGCGCCGCGAGGGCTCCAGTTCGTCGATGATCTGCATGGCGCGGGGCTTGGGGGCGCCGGAGAGGGTGCCGGCGGGGAAGCAGGCCGTCAGTACGTCGAAGGCCGTACGGCCCTCGGCGACCCTGCCGGTCACGGTCGACACGATGTGCATGACGTGTGAGTAGCGCTCGATGGACATGAAGTCGACGACCTCCACGGAGCCTGGCTCGCAGACCCGCCCCAGGTCGTTGCGCCCCAGGTCGACGAGCATCAGGTGCTCGGCGCGCTCCTTGGGGTCGGCGATCAGCTCGTCGGCGAGGGCCTGGTCCTCCTGGACGGTGGCGCCGCGCGGCCGGGTGCCCGCGATGGGGTGCACCATCGCCTGGCCGTCCTCGACCTTGACCAGGGCCTCCGGGGAGGAGCCCACGACGTCGAAGCCGTCGAAGCGGAAGAGGTACATGTACGGGGAGGGGTTGGTGGCCCGCAGGACCCGGTAGACGTCCAGCGCGGAGGCCGTGCACGGCGTCTCGAAGCGCTGGGAGGGGACGACCTGGAAGGCCTCGCCGGCCCGGATGCGCTCCTTGATGTCGTCGACGGCGTCCTGGTAGTCGGGGCCGCCCCACAGCGCGGTGTACTCGGGCAGTTCGGACGGCGGGAGCGCGGCCGGGGGCTGCGAGACGGCCCGCGAGAGGTCGGCCTCCATGGCGTCGAGGCGGGCGACCGCGTCGGTGTACGCCTCGTCAACGCCCGTGTCGAGGTCGTTGTGGTTGATCGCGTTGGCGATCAGCAGGACCGTGCCGTCCCAGTGGTCCAGGACGGCCAGGTCGCTGGTGAGCAGCATGGTGAGCTCGGGCAGCTTCAGGTCGTCGCGCTCGCCGGGGCCGATCTTCTCCAGCCGGCGCACGATGTCGTAGCCGAGGTAGCCGACCATGCCGCCCGTGAAGGGGGGCAGCCCGGACAGGTCGGAGCCATGGGCGAGGTCGTGCGGCGTGTGGAGGGCCTCGATGGTGGCGCGCAGGGCCGCGAGGGGGTCGCCCTGCACGGGGACGCCGACGGGCGGGGTGCCCAGCCAGTGGGCCTGGCCGTCGCGCTCGGTGAGCGTGGCGGACGAGCGGACACCCACGAAGGAGTAGCGGGACCAGGTACGCCCGTTCTCGGCGGACTCCAGGAGGAAGGTGCCGGGGCGCTCCGCGGCGAGCTTGCGGTAGAGCGCGACGGGGGTGTCGCCGTCCGCGAGGAGCTTGCGGCTGACGGGGATGACTCGCCGGTCGGTGGCCAGCTTGCGGAACGTCTCTAGGTCCATGGCGGCTGACCTTACTGATCCACTGCCGGTGCGCCGGAATCGGCGTCCCCCAGCAGCACGTCGGCGTCGAAGCAGGTGCGGTCGCCGGTGTGGCAGGCGGCGCCGACCTGGTCGACCCTGACGAGCACGGTGTCGGCGTCGCAGTCGAGGGCGACGGACTTGACCCACTGGACGTGGCCGGAGGTGTCGCCCTTGACCCAGTACTCCTGGCGGCTGCGCGACCAGTACGTGCACCGGCCCGTCGTCAGGGTGCGATGCAGTGCCTCGTCGTCCATCCAGCCGAGCATCAGCACCTCGCCGGTGTCGTACTGCTGGGCGATGGCGGGAACGAGCCCGTCGGCGCCACGCCTGAGGCGGGCGGCGATCTCGGGGTCCAGGCCGCTGGGCCTGCTGGGCGTGGGCGTGCTGGTCATGCCGACCATTGTGCCGCGCCGGCCGGACGCGCCCGGACGCCGTCCACTGGATGAGAGGGGCGGTGCGCCGGAGGCCGGCCCTCCGCCATTTCGGCTCCAGGACGCCTTGACGAGGAGCCTGCGGCCGTGAGAACTGGGCGGACCGCGGGGGCGGTCGTAGGCTGGCAGGTATGTCGACCCATGCCAAGCGTGAACGACTTCTCTTCGCCGATCTGTTGGAGGCCGTGGGCCCGGAGGCCCCGACCCTCTGCGAGGGCTGGACCACCCGTGACCTCGCCGCCCACTCCGTGGTGCGCGAGCATCGCCCGGACGCCGCCGGCGGCATCCTGATCAAGCAGCTCGCGTCCCGTCTGGAGCGGGTGAGGCTGGAGTTCGCGGCGAAGCCGTACGAGGAGCTGATCCAGCTCATCCGTACGGGACCGCCGCGTTTCTCGCCGTTCTCCCTCAAGCAGATCGACGAGGCGTCGAACGCGATCGAGTTCTACGTCCACACCGAGGACGTACGCCGTGCCCGGCCCGACTGGGTTCCCCGCGTGATCGACCCGGTCTTCCAGGACGCCCTGTGGTCCCGTCTCGAACGGACGGCCCGGCTGATGGGCCGTGGCGCGCCCACCGGTCTGGTCCTGCGCCGCCCGGACGGCCAGACGGCCGTGGCCCACCGGGGCACCCCCGTGGTCACGGTCACCGGCGAACCCTCCGAGCTCGTCCTCTTCGCGAACGGCCGTCAGAGCGCGGCCGACGTGGAGCTGGAGGGCGACAAGGACGCGATCGCCAAGCTCCACGAGGCGAAGCAGCTGGGGCTGTAGCCGCGTCGGCCACCTATCGGGGAAGCTCCGCTCGCCGCAGCGGCCGGGAACACAGGCCGAAGATCCCGCCGAGGACGCACACGGCCGCGCTGGCCACGAAGACGGGACCGGTCCCCCAGAGGGCGATGCCCGCCCCGGTCACCGGGAACGTGAGCGGGGCGAGCCCGAGGCTGAACAGGCTCGACACGGAGGTCACCCGCCCCACGAACGCGGGATCGGACTCGGTCTGCACCAGCGCCCCGCTGAGGGCTCCGCTCAGTCCTGCGAGCAGCCCGAGGGCGAGCGCCGTGCCGAGGGCGGCGGCGACGGTCTGCGTGTACGCGAGCGCGCCGATGGCGACGGCCCCGGCGGTGATCGACACGGACAGCACCAGTCCGGCCCTCGGTATCCGCCCCCTCACGGTGAGCAGCAGGGAGGCAGTCCCGGCGCCGGCCCCGAATCCGGCCAGTACCCACCCCATCCCGGAGGCACCCCAGCCTCGCTCGTCCGCGAGGAGGATCAGTCCGACGTTCATCGGCCCGACGAAGCCGAGGTCGCTCAGTGCGATGACCACGATCAGCCGCGCCAGGACGGGGTTGCGCCGGATGTGGGCCAGCCCGTCGCGGAGCTCCTGTCCCGCGGGCGGGGCGGACGGCCCCCGGCCGGCGGCAGGCAGCCCCGGTCGGGCCGTCGGCCCGGGCTCCGCGGGCTGCGGGCTGTCGGCCGACCGGTCCTGGCGGCGCCCCGTCCGTACGGCCGTCAGCAACGGCAGTGACACCGCGAACAGCAGCGCCGCCGCACCGAAGGCCGCCGCCGCCCCGCCGAGCGCCACACCGAGACCGCCGGCCGGGGCGCCCACGACGTTGGCGAGACGGCTCGCCAGCCCGCGCATGCCCTGGACACGGGCGAGCTGTCCGCGGGTGGTGATGCGGGCCGGCATCGCCCCGAGCGCGGGCATGAGCACGGCGTCGACCACCCCGAAGACCAGCGCGAGCAGGCCGAGCAGCCACAGCCCGGGGCTGGTCACCAGCAGCACGGCGGCGACGGTGACGACCGCCGCGCACCGCACACCGCTGCCGGCGATCAGGACGCGACGGGGACCGAACCGGTCCGCGATCACTCCCCCGCCCAGCATGAGCAGGGCGCGCGGCGCGGCGCTCAGGGCCATCACGAGCCCGGCCTGCGAGGGGGTGCCGGACTGCACGGCGGCCCAGGACAGGGCCACGTAGTAGACGTTGTCGCCCATCGCCGAGGAGGCGTACGCGCCGAGCCAGCGCAGGACGTCGGGGTCACGGTGGGCGGGTCGCTCGCGGGACGCCGGTCCCGGTTTCACGGGGGTGATGGTCACGTCGGTGGCCTCTCTCAGTGCGCGGGCACGGGCCGGGCGAACTCTCAGGTGCGGAAGGGGAATCCGGTCACGTGCAGCGCCACGTTCTCGCGTCCCTCGGTCTCGCCGGCCGCCTCCGCCGCGCGCCCCTTCTCGTCGTACTTCTTGGCGAGGGCGAGCAACTCCTCGCTGAGCTCGGCCAGTTCGGCGGAGGTCAGCCGCAGCAGCGACTCGTTGTCCGGGGCCGCGGAGTTCCACTCGGGGCCCCAGGTGAGGCGTTCGTCGAGGTAGCGGCGGTACAGGTCGGTCCGCTGCTGGTGGAAGAGCCTGGTGGCGGCGAGATGGGCGGCCGCCTTCTCGGGTGCGTGCCTGAAGTCCTTGTCCCTGATGGTCACGCCCTGCGACGCGGGCTGCCACCAGCGCTCGCGGGCGTCGCCGCTCTGGGGCTCGGCCGCCTCGATCAGCCCGTGCTCGGCGAGCTTGCGCAGGTGGTAGCTGACCAGCGAGACCGCTTCGTCGACCTGCTCCGCGAGCTGGGAGGCGGTGGCCGTGCGAGCCACGCACAGTCCTCGGTACAGCTGCATCCGCAGGGGGTGGGCCAGGGCCTTGAGGGTGCCCAGGTCCGTGATCGGGAGGTTCTCCGTGCCGCTCATGACACCACCGTAGATACGAAGGAAAAGTTGCGCAACATAAATTGCGCAACTTCTCTTTCGTATCAGCGCGACGGAAAGCCCCGGCCGTCAGGCAGCCGGGGCTCACCGAGCACTTCTCACCAGGGCCTCACCGAGGCATCACCGCACCGGGTGGCCCGCCTCCCGCAGCGCCTGCTTGACCTGGCCGATCCGCAGGTCTCCGAAGTGGAAGACGGACGCGGCGAGCACGGCGTCCGCGCCCGCGGCGACGGCGGGCGGGAAGTCGTCGAGCCGGCCCGCGCCGCCGGAGGCGATGACCGGAACCGTGACGTGCCCCCGTACGGCCTCGATCATCTCGATGTCGTAGCCGTCCTTCGTGCCGTCCGCGTCCATGGAGTTGAGCAGGATCTCGCCCGCGCCCAGCTCGGCGGCCCGGTGCGCCCACTCCACGGCGTCGATGCCGGTCCCCTTGCGGCCACCGTGGGTGGTCACCTCGAAGGAGCCGGTGTCCGTCCTGCGCGCGTCCACCGACAGGACCAGCACCTGCCGTCCGAACCGCTCCGCGATCTCACGGATCAGGTCGGGGCGGGCGATGGCCGCGGTGTTCACACCGACCTTGTCCGCGCCCGCGCGCAGCAGCTTGTCGACGTCCTCGGCCGTACGGACGCCGCCGCCCACCGTCAGCGGGATGAAGACCTGCTCGGCGGTGCGGCGCACCACGTCGTACGTGGTCTCGCGGTTGCCGGAGGACGCGGTGATGTCCAGGAACGTCAGCTCGTCGGCGCCCTCGGCGTCGTACACCTTGGCCATCTCGACGGGGTCGCCCGCGTCGCGCAGGTTCTGGAAGTTGACGCCCTTGACGACCCGGCCGTTGTCGACGTCCAGGCAGGGGATGACTCGTACGGCCAGGGTCATGACGCGGGCGCCTCTCGGTACGCCTCCACCTCGACCTCGACCACCAGACCGGGGTCCACGAAACCGGAGACGATGATCATTGATGCCGCGGGCCGGACGGTGTCGAACAGCTCCTTGTGGGCGCGCCCGATGTCCTCCACGTCCCGGGCGTGCGTGAGGTACATACGCGTGCGGACGACGTGCTCGCGGCCGAGGCCCAGCTGCTTCAGGGCCGCCAGCGCGACGTTGAAGGAGTTGACCGCCTGCTCGTACGGGTCGCCCCCGACGATCTGGCCGTCCACCACGGAGGTGCAGCCGGCGACCAGGACCAGGCCGTTCGGCAGCTCCACCGCGCGGGAGTAGCCGAACGCCTCCTCCCAGGGGGCGCCCGTCGTGACGCGTCGTACGGCGCTCACGCGGACACCGCCGCCAGGGCCTCTTCCAGCGTGAACGCCTTCGCGTACAGGGCCTTTCCGACGATCGCGCCCTCGACACCGAGGGACACCAGCTCGGCGATGGCACGGAGGTCGTCCAGCGAGGACACACCTCCGGAGGCCACCACAGGGCGGTCGGTCGCCGCGCACACGTTCTTCAGGAGTTCCAGGTTCGGGCCCTGGAGGGTGCCGTCCTTGGCGATGTCCGTGACGACGTACCGCGCGCAGCCCTCCTTGTCGAGGCGCTCCAGCGTCTCGTAGAGGTCGCCGCCGTCACGGGTCCAGCCGCGGCCGCGCAGGGTGGTGCCCCGTACGTCGAGGCCGACCGCGATCTTGTCGCCGTGCTCGGCGATGATCCTGGCGACCCACTCGGGGGTCTCCAGGGCGGCGGTGCCGAGGTTCACGCGGGTGCAGCCGGTGGCGAGGGCCGCGGCGAGGGTGTCGTCGTCACGGATGCCGCCGGACAGCTCCACCTTGATGTCCATCGCCTTGGCGACCTCGGCGATCAGGGCGCGGTTGTCCCCCGTGCCGAACGCGGCGTCCAGGTCGACGAGGTGCAGCCACTCGGCGCCCGACCGCTGCCAGGCGAGGGCCGCCTCCAGAGGAGAGCCGTACGAGGTCTCCGTACCGGACTCGCCGTGGACGAGGCGGACCGCCTGACCGTCACGGACGTCGACGGCGGGGAGGAGTTCGAGCTTGGCCATGGTCTACAGGGTTCCGATCCAGTTGGTGAGCAGCTGGGCTCCGGCGTCGCCGGACTTCTCGGGGTGGAACTGGGTGGCCCACAGGGCGCCGTTCTCCACGGCCGCCACGAAGGGCTTGCCGTGCGTGGACCAGGTGACGAGCGGGGAGCGCATCGCCGGGTTCCCGGTCTCCAGGGACCAGTCGTGGACGGCGTACGAGTGCACGAAGTAGTAGCGCGCGTCCGCGTCCAGGCCGGCGAAGAGCTGGGAGCCGGCCGGTGTGTCGACGGTGTTCCAGCCCATGTGGGGCACGATGTCGGCCTGCAGCGGCTCGACCGCGCCGGGCCACTCGTCGAGGCCCTCGGTCTCGACGCCGTGCTCGATGCCCCGCGCGAACAGGATCTGCATGCCGACACAGATGCCCATGACCGGGCGGCCGCCGGCGAGCCGGCGTCCGACGATCCAGTCGCCGCGCGCCTCCCTCAGCCCGCTCATGCAGGCGGCGAAGGCACCGACACCGGGCACGAGCAGCCCGTCCGCGTTCATGGCCTTGTCGTAGTCGCGCGTTATCTCGACGTCGGCGCCTGCGCGCGCGAGTGCGCGCTCGGCGGACCTGACGTTGCCGAAGCCGTAGTCGAAGACGACCACGCGCTTTGCCGAGGTACTCAATTCCACACCTCCAGTCGGAGGACACCTGCCACGAGACACATGCCCGCGCCGATCGACAGCAGGACGATGAGGCTCTTGGGCATCTGCTGTTTGACGAAGGAGTAGATCCCGCCGAGCAGGAAGAGCCCGACGACGATCAGGATGGTGGAGAGGCCGCTCATGGCTTTACAGCGCACCCTTCGTGGAGGGAAGGATGCCCGCCGCGCGCGGGTCGCGCTCGGAGGCGTACCGCAGGGCCCGCGCGAGCGCCTTGAACTGGCACTCCACGATGTGGTGGGCGTTGCGCCCGTACGGCACGTGCACGTGCAGGGCGATCTGCGCCTGCGCGACGAAGGACTCCAGGATGTGCCGGGTCATCGTCGTGTCGTACTCGCCGATCATCGGCGCCATCTTCTCGGGCTCCGTGTGCACGAGGTACGGGCGGCCGGAGAGGTCGACGGTCACCTGGGCGAGCGACTCGTCCAGCGGGACGGTGCAGTTGCCGAAGCGGTAGATCCCCACCTTGTCGCCGAGCGCCTGCTTGAAGGCGCCGCCCAGCGCGAGGGCGGTGTCCTCGATGGTGTGGTGGGAGTCGATGTGCAGGTCGCCCTCGGTCTTCACGGTCAGGTCGAACAGACCGTGCCGGCCGAGCTGGTCGAGCATGTGGTCGTAGAAGCCGACGCCTGTCGACACGTCAACCTTTCCGCTGCCGTCGAGGTCGATCTCGACGACGACGGAGGTCTCCTTGGTGTTCCGTTCGACACGGCCTACGCGGCTCATGCGCTCTGCTCCTTCTTCAGTTCACGGACCGCGTCGAGGAACGCGTCGTTCTCGGCCGGGGTGCCCGCGGTGACCCGCAGCCATCCCGGTACGCCGTTGTCCCGGACCAGAACTCCCCGGTCGAGGATCTTCCGCCAGGCCTCGTGCGAGCCCATCTCGCCGTCGAACCGTCCGAACTGGACGAAGTTGGCGTCGGACTCGGTGACGTCGAAGCCGATCGCGCGCAGTTCGGCGACCAGCCGGTCCCGCTCGGTCTTCAGCTGCTCGACGTATCCCAGCAGTGTGTCGGTGTGCTCCAGGGCGGCCAGCGCGGTCGCCTGCGTGACGGCCGACAGGTGGTACGGCAGCCGTACGAGCTGGACCGCGTCCACGACGGCCGGGTGCGCGGCGAGATAGCCGAGGCGCAGGCCGGCCGCGCCGAACGCCTTCGACATCGTGCGCGAGACGACGAGATTCGGCCGACCTTCGAGCAGGGGCAGCAGCGAGTCGCCGTGGCTGAACTCGACGTACGCCTCGTCGACGACGACCATGGACGGCCTGGCGGCCTGCGCGGCCTCGTACAGCGCGACGACGGTCTCGGGCGGAACCGCGTTGCCCGTCGGGTTGTTGGGGGTCGTGACGAACACGACGTCCGGCCGGTGCTCGGCGATCGCCCTCTCGGCGGCGGCGAGGTCGACCGTGAAGTCCTCGTTGCGGGGGCCGGAGATCCATCCGGTGCCGGTGCCGCGCGAGATCAGGGCGTGCATCGAGTACGAGGGCTCGAAGCCGATCGCCGTGCGGCCGGGCCCGCCGAAGGTCTGCAGGAGCTGCTGGATGACCTCGTTCGAGCCGTTGGCCGCCCACACGTTCTCGACACCGACCGCGTGTCCGCCGGTCCTCGTCAGATAGGCGGCGAGCTCCGTGCGCAGTTCCACCGCGTCCCGGTCGGGGTAGCGGTTGAGGCTGCGGGCGGCCTCGCGCACCCGCTCGGCGATCCGCTCGACGAGCGGCTCGGGCAGCGGGTAGGGGTTCTCGTTGGTGTTCAGCCGGACCGGGACGTCGAGCTGGGGCGCGCCGTACGGGGACTTCCCGCGCAGCTCGTCGCGGACGGGGAGGTCGTCGATGCCGGTCACTTGCTGGGCACCTTCCAGTCGAACCTTGCCTTGACGGCGGCGCCGTGGGCAGGGAGGTCCTCGGCCTCGGCGAGCGTCACCACGTGGTGGGCGACCTCGGCCAGCGCCTCGCGCGTGTAGTCCACGATGTGGATGCCGCGCAGGAAGGACTGGACGGACAGGCCCGAGGAGTGGCAGGCGCAGCCGCCGGTGGGGAGCACGTGGTTGGAGCCGGCCGCGTAGTCGCCGAGCGAGACGGGCGCCCAGGGGCCCACGAAGACCGCGCCCGCGTTCCGTACGCGGTCCGCGACCGCGCTCGCGTCGGCCGTCTGGATCTCCAGGTGCTCCGCGCCGTACGCGTTGACGACGCGCAGGCCCTCCTCCACGCCGTCGACCAGCACGATCGCGGACTGCCTGCCGCTCAGCGCCGGGACGATCCGGTCGTCGACGTGCTTGGTCGCGGCGACCTGTGGCTCCAGCTCCTTCGCGACCGCGTCGGCCAGCGCGACCGAGTCGGTGACGAGGACGGCGGCCGCGAGCGGGTCGTGCTCGGCCTGGCTGATCAGGTCGGACGCCACGTGCACCGGGTCGGCGGTCTCGTCCGCGAGGATCGCGATCTCGGTCGGGCCGGCCTCGGCGTCGATGCCGATCCTGCCCGCGAAGTACCGCTTGGCGGCGGCGACCCAGATGTTGCCCGGTCCGGTGACCATGACGGCGGACGGGCAGGACTCGGTGCCGTAGGCGAACATCGCCACGGCGGTCGCGCCGCCTGCCGCGTACACCTCGTCGATCCCGAGCAGCGCGCAGGCGGCGAGGATCGTGGGGTGGGGCAGGCCGCCGAAGTCAGCCTGCGCGGGTGAGGCGAGCGCGATCGACCTGACGCCCGCCTCCTGGGCCGGTACCACGTTCATGATCACGGACGAGGGGTAGACCGACCGGCCGCCGGGCGCGTACAGCCCGACCCGGTCGACGGGCACCCACTTCTCGGTGACCGAGCCGCCGGGCACGACCTGGGTGGTGTGCGTGCTGCGGCGCTGCTCGCGGTGGACGGTCCGGGCGCGGCGGATCGACTCCTCCAGGGCCGCGCGGACGGCCGGGTCGAGCCGGTCGAGCGCGTCGGTGAGGGCCTGCGCCGGGACCCGTACGGATTCCAGGCGGACGCCGTCGAACCTCTCCGCGTAGTCGATCAGCGCCGCGTCACCCCGATGATGCACGGCCTCGCAGATCGGACGCACCTTCTCCAGGGCGGCCGAGACGTCGAAGTCGGCTCGGGGCAGCAGGTCGCGCAGAGCGGAACCCTCGGGGAGGGCGTCGCCGCGCAGATCGATTCGAGAGATCACATGCCCAATTCTCGCAGACGGCCGTCGGACGCCGGACGCCTGTATCAACGGCTGATACGAGCCGTGGACCACCGGAATGCAAGTGGCCCGAATTCGCACCTGACGGTGACGCTGAGTGACCCCCTTCACTCTGGGTGTTCAGGCGGTCTCTCAGTGGGCATCACGTGGACAACTGTACGAAACCCGCGAGTAGCAGAGGAGAGAGAGAAAACCGTGACCGAGGGGGCCGGCCTCCGCGCCGGTGAGCTGCCCGACGACCTGACCGCCGCCGAGGCCGGCATGTGGCAGGCGTTCCGCAACGGCAGCGTGTACGACCTGCGTGCCGGAGACACCGTCGTCGACGATCCGCACGGCGGCCACCCGTGGGGCCCGGAGCGCACCGTGCGGGCACGGATCGTGTGCTGGCTGCTGCTGGACGGGCCGCCCGCGCTGGACGGCCGCGTGGCCTCCCTCAAGCTGACCGGGGTGCAGATCGTCGACACGCTCGATCTCGCGGGCGGCACCGTCGAGCCGTATGTCGAGATGAAGGGCTGCCGCTTCGAGAAGGAGGTCCTGCTGCCCGAGTCCCGGTTCACCACCCTGCGCCTGGTGGACTGCGCGATACCGCGGCTGGAGGCGGCCCGGCTGCACACCGAGGGCGATCTGCATCTGCCGCGCTGCCGCTTCCACAACGGCGTACGTCTGACCGACGCGCACATCGGCACGGACCTGCTGCTCAACCAGGCGGTGATCTACCGGGACCGGCGCGGCAGCTCCCTCGTCGGCGACGGGATGACCGTTGGGCAGGATTTACAGGCCGAGATGCTGGAGTCGCACGGCGAGCTGAGCCTGCGCGGCGCCAAGGTGGGCGTCTCGCTCAGCCTGCGCGGCAGCCGCCTGGCCAATCCGTACGGGCGCCGGGCACTGAACGCGCCGCAGCTGACCGTCGAGCGCACGGTGTACCTGACCCCCGCGGGCCTCACCGACCCCGTGCAGAGCAGCGGACGCACCCCCGCGCGGGGCACCCGGGTGCAGCGGTTCGAGTGCACGGGCGGGATCCGGCTCGACGACGGCCGGTTCGGGGACGCGGTGGACCTGGAGCAGGCCCGCCTCACCCTGCACGACGACCAGGAGGTCTCGCTGCGCCGCGTCCAGGTGCCCGAGCTGCGCTTCCTCGGCGAGCGCCCGCAGCGCGGCCGGATCGTGCTGAACGGCGCGCGGGTGATCACCCTCATCGACCAGGCGGCCAGCTGGCCGGGCGCGGGCCAGCTGCAGATGGGCGGCTTCCAGTACGAGTACCTGGTGCCGCGCGGCCCGTTCCCGCTGGCCCGGCGCCTTCAGTGGGTCGCCGCGGCCACCCCGGAGTACAACCCGGAGCCGTACGAGCGGCTGGCCACGGTGCTGCGCAACGGCGGCGAGGACGAGGACGCGCGCGAGGTGCTGCTCGCCAAGCAGCGCCACCGGCGCGAGAACCTGCCGATCGCGGCCAAGCTGTGGGGGTACGCGCAGGACTGGACGGTCGCCTACGGATACCGGCCGGGGCGCGCGGCCGTGTGGATGGCCGTGCTGTGGGCGGCGACCTCGGTCGCGTTCGCGCACGCCGATCATCCGCCGCTGAAGAGGGGTGAGCATCCGCCGTGGAACCCCGCGCTGTTCGCACTGGATCTGCTGCTGCCGGTCATCGACCTCGGCCAGGTCGGCTTCTGGCAGCTGCGCGGCGGCTGGCAGTGGCTGTCCGCGGTGGTGATCCTGCTGGGCTGGATCCTCGCGACGACAGTGGCGGCGGGCGCCACCCGCACCCTCCGCAGGGGCTGAGCCGCCCCGCCCTGCGCATGAGGGCCGCACAGCCGATCGACATGTGAGGAACAGTCACCTTTTACCTGTCCTTGACCCTTCCACACGCAACCAATACACGGTTACAAAAGCGTCACCGCGCTCCCTCTGGTACGCGTCCGACCTGCGGATTTCAATGGGCAGCACCATGGCACTGCTGCGCGCGCTCCTCCGTACGGCCCGGATGGCCAGGAACACGTCGAGCCTCGCCGCCGGACTGCCCGCCGACGACGAGGTGCTCCTCGACGTCCCGGACGAACGGCTCGGTCCGGCCCTGGTCGCGGCGGGCCGCGGCGAGTACGGACCGGCCGGCAAGCTGCTGGCCGCCACCCGTGAGGCCGCCGAGTGGGAGAACCGGGACCGGTACACGATCCGCCTCGCCGCCTTCGCCCTCTCCCGCGGCGAGTGGTTCGACGAGTGGCGGTCCGCCGCCCCGCACGACCCGGACGCGACCCTGGTCAAGGCCGAGCTGGCGGTGTGCCGGAGCTGGGAGTCACCGGCCCGCGCCGAGCTGCTCCGCCAGGTCGGGCCGCTGATCTCCGCCGCCGCCGAGAGCTCCCCGCGCGATCCGGTGCCCTGGCGCATCGCCCTCGACCACGCCCGGGGCACGAACGCGCCGCACACCGACTTCGAGCAGCTGTGGGCCCAGGCCGTGCGCCGCTCCCCGCACCACTACGGCTGCCACGTGGCCGCCCTGCAGTACCTGTCGGCCGCCTGGTACGGATCGCACCGCGAGTGCTTCGACTTCGCCGAGCGGGCCGCGCAGGACGCGCTGCCGGGTTCCCTGATCCAGGCACTGCCCGTCCGCGCGGCCTTCGCCTACCTGACCGAGGGCGGCGGGGCGGCCGTGAGCCGCAAGCGCCTCGACGCGGCCGCCGACCTGGCCGTCGCCCTCTCCGCGGAGTACGCGGACGGCGACCCGTGGCCCGCCGAGGTCCGCAATCTGCTCACCTACGTGCTGATCCGGCTCGAACGCTGGGAGGACGCGCTCGAGCAGCTGCGCAGGATCGGCCCGTACGCCACCTCGTTCCCCTGGGACCGTGTCTCGGGCGATCCGCTCGGCCAGTTCCTCGAACTGCGGGACGGAATCCGGCTCCAGGTGGCCTCGGACAGACCGCTGAGAACACGCAACAGGGATCTTCCGTATCCACAAAGTGAGCACGACGGACGTACGCCCTCCGGTGACCATTAGGATTTTGCGTCGTGACCACCGTCCGGCTCCCACTCTTCCCCCTGAACTCGGTGCTGTTCCCCGGGCTCGTCCTGCCTCTGAACGTCTTCGAGGAGCGCTATCGCGCGATGATGCGCGATCTGCTGAAGACCCCGGAGGACGAACCGCGCCGGTTCGCCGTCGTCGCCATCCGCGACGGCCACGAGGTGGCGCGCACCGCACCCGGCATGCCGGACCAGACGGCCGTGCCGCAGAGCGGGCCCTCGGCCGGCTTCGGCGACGACCCGGTGAAGGCCTTCCACACGGTGGGGTGCGTCGCCGACGCCGCCACCGTCCGGGAGCGGGCCGACGGCAGCTTCGAGGTGCTCGCCACCGGGACGACCCGGGTGAGGCTGCTGTCCGTGGACGCCTCGGGGGCCTATCTGACGGCCGAGCTGGAGGAGCTGGCGGAAGAGCCCGGCGAAGAGGCGGGGGCGCTCGCCGAGGGGGTGCTGCGGGCTTTCCGGCAGTACCAGAAGCGGCTGGCGGGGGCGCGGGAGCGGTCCCTGTCGACCGGGGCCGACCTGCCGGACGAGCCGGCGGTCGTCTCCTACCTGGTCGCGGCCGCGGCGATGCTCGACGTCCCGGCGAAACAGCGACTGCTCCAGGCTCCGGACACGGCGGCCCGCCTGCGCGAGGAGCTGACGCTGCTGCGGGCGGAGACCGCGATCATCCGCAATCTGCCGTCGTTGCCCGCGTCGGAGCTGACGCGCGGGCCGACGAGCCTCAACTGACGTGAGCCCTGTCTGCTCGGACCCGCGCAGGCAGTGAGCGGGCACGGGACCGGCGCGGGCACCGGACCGGCGCGGGTGCAGGTCTCCCGGCGGCGAAGAAGGATCTCTTGGCGAAGAAGTCGAAGAAGCAGCAGCAGACCGGCGGGACACCGGCGACCGTGGCACTCACCGCGGCAGGCGTCGGGTTCACGGTCCACGCCTACGCACACGATCCGGCGCATCCCTCGTACGGCGAGGAGGCCGCCGAGGCGATGGGCGTCTCGCCCGACCGGGTCTTCAAGACGCTGGTCGCGGACGTCGACGGAGAGCTGACGGTCGCCGTGGTGCCCGTGGCGGGCTCCCTCGACCTGAAGGCACTGGCGGCGGCGGTCGGCGGCAAACGGGCCGCGATGGCCGATCCGGCCGCCGCGGAGCGCACCACGGGGTACGTCCGCGGGGGAATCTCGCCGCTCGGGCAGCGCAGGAGGCTCCGCACCGTGCTGGACGCCTCCGCGGGCTCGCACGCCACGATCTGCGTGTCGGCGGGGCGGCGGGGGCTCGAGGTCGAGCTCGCTCCGGACGACCTGGTGAAGCTCACGGACGCGGTTCTGGCACCTGTCGGGCGTGCATGACCCCTCGACGGAGGCCGGGTTCTCGGTTAAGTACCGAGGACATGTCGAAGAAGACGCGCAAGCGGAAGTGGCGGGTCAGGAAGGGACGGGCGAACCACGGACGCAGGCCCTCGTAGGCCGCGGACCACTGGTAGCCGCCCACCTGGTGGTTGAGGGCACATGAGCTTCCGTGGGGCCTCGTCGCGCACACGCGGCGGGGCCCCGCACCCTTGCACCGGTGCCGCGCACCCGGACGGCGGCCCGCCCGCCGCCCCCGGGTCGCGTCGTCAGGCAGGAGGGCCCGGCGGGTACGGGTACTGGTCGGGTTCCGGGTCCCGCGGGGCGAACAGGGCCGTCAGGCCGAGGTGGATCAGCAGGGCCGAGAGGGACCAGGCGAGCAGGGCGCCCTTGGCACCGAGCTCCAGCGGGGCGTCGAAGACGACTCCCTTGCCGACCTCCTTGGCGTGCCCGATCACGTCCTGGGTGGGGCCGAGCCAGATGCCGAGGCGCCAGGCGAGCAGCGAGCCGAGGATGCCGCCGACGGTGAGCGCGAGGACGAGCGGGATGCCGCCCCGACGCCGTACGAGGAACACGGCGAGCGCGCTGACCAGGCCGAAGCCGAGTGCCAGCAGGGTGAACATGCCGTCGACGCCGACCGCCTGCTCGCCCTCCGTGTCCTTGAGATAGACCGCCGTGCTGTCCGAGACGAGCGGTACGTGCGGCGCCAGCCACCACCACAGGACACCGAGCAGCACCCCGCCGAGCGCCATCGCGACCGTGACGATCGCGGCCTCGCGCAGTTCCGTCCTCAGCCCGGGACCGTCCTCCTCATGACCGAGCCCGTACCCGGGCGGCGGCGCCTGCCAGGTGTGGTGCGGAGGCTGGTCGTTCGGCTGCGGTGGCGGAGTCAGCGGTGCGGTCACACTGACATCGTGCCAGGCCCGCCCCCGGGCCGCGTCACCGGACGGCCGCCCGGCGGTAGGCCCAGGTCGCGACGGCCAGCGAGGCGACACCGACGCCCGCGCACACGGCGAGGTCGAGCAGGACGACGCCCCAGTCCGGGTCCGGCCCGAAGGTCAGCCCGAGGGCCTCGACGCCATAGGTGGAAGGCAGCAGGTCACGCGCGTACTGGACGACCGTGGGCAGCCGGTCCGGCGGCAGCACGCCGAGCAGCAGCGCGGCCGACATGCCCAACTGGCCGAGCAGCGTGGCCAGTTCCGGACGCGGCGCAAGGAGTCCGAGCGCCGCTCCGAGCCCGGCGAGGGCCGCGCCCGCGAGCGGGATGACGGCGACGAGGATCCACAGGTGCGTCATCGGCAGCTGGAAGAGCACACTGCCCACGACGGCGGTCACGAGCGTCCCGGGCACGGTGAAGGAGGCGTACGCGGCGGCCGCGCCCAGCACGACGGCGGCGGGCGGCACGGGCAGCGTCGCGTAGTGGTCGAGACCGCCGCTGGCACGCAGCTGACCGAAGTACTGGGCGAGCAGGTTGAGCGCGACGAACGCGACCACGAGGACCGACGAACCGGCGACCACCGCCCGCGCCTCGTCGCCGCCGTCCACGACCCCCCGCATCAGGACCATGATCCCGACGGACTGGAACGTCGCCACGAACAGCAGGGGGATCCGCGCCACCCGGGCCCGGGAGAGCTGTGCCCGGTAGACGGCGGCCAGCGCCGGCCACAGCCGCGCGCGCGGCCCGAGCGCGGCCACGGCACGGGCACCGTCCTCGGTGTCCACGCCCCGGTTCGCGTCCGCGCGGGCTACGCCGGGCAGGACCTCGGCGGGTACGACACTCACGTCGAGCGGCTCCTGTTCGCTTCGGCTGTCGTCCTGTACCTGTTCCGTACGGCTGCGGGGGCCCGCGTGCTCATGCCTTGACCAGCCCCCGTACGTTGCCGGTGCTGCCGCCCAGTGCCAGATACACGTCCTCCAGGCTCGGGGTGGCGAGCGTGAAGTCGTCCAGGGCGGCGAAGGCCGCGCCCCCGGTGACCGCCGCCACGGCCGCGCGGGCCTCCTCGGGGGCGAGCCGCAGCGACCAGCGACGGCCCGACTCTACGGCGCGGTCGCGCAGGGCGGCGACCTCGGGCACGTCGAGCGGCGCGCGCTCGCGCCAGACGAGGTCGAGGCGCACCTCGCCGGCGACCTGTTCCTTCAGCCCGGAGGGGGTGTCGCAGGCGATGACGCGGCCCTTGTCGAGTACGGCGACGCGGTCGAGGACCGTCTCCGCCTCGATGACGTTGTGGGTGACCAGGAGGACCGTCGTGGCGTGCTCGGCCCGGCGCCGGTCGACGGCGCCCCAGACGGCACGGCGGGCGACGGGGTCCATGCCGGTGGTCGGCTCGTCGAGGACGAGGAACGGCCGGGCGCCGACGAGCGCGGTGGCGAAGCAGGCGAGCCGCCGCTGACCGCCGGAGAGCTTCTTCAGGGGCCGCGAGGCCAGGGCGGTGAGTCCCAGCTCCTCCAGGACCGCGTCACGCTCGGCCCGGGCGGCGCGCGCGTCCAGCCCGCGCAGGCGTCCGGTGGTCTCCGCAGCAAGGGACACGGTCAGCTCGTCGAGCGCGGTGGACTCCTGACCGAGGTAGGCGAGGATGCGCGCCGCCCGCTCGGGGTGGCGCACGACGTCGTGCCCGAGGATCTCGACGCTGCCGCGGTCCGGGCGCATCAGCCCGGTCAGCTGGCGTACGAGGGTGGTCTTGCCGGCGCCGTTCGGCCCGAGCAGGCCGAAGATCTCGCCTCGCCTGATGTCGATCCGTACCCCGTCGGTGGCCCGCACCTCGGGTGTTCCGGGTGCCCCGCGCCGTCCGCGCACCGCCGGATACGTCTTCGTAAGATCCCGCACCGCGCACACGACATCCCCACCGTGCCCGTCCCGGACTGCCTGTGCGGTGCGCGTACTCACGAGAATTGAGAGTACGGGGTCACGGACACCCGGCGACGCCCGGGGCGGGGATACGCCCGATATCGGCCACATCAGGGACGCGGAACAGCGCCCCGTGAGGGGCGCGGGGAACTGCGCGACAAGCCCCCACTCACCCGCGGATCACACACAACACCCCGTCGGCGTCGGCGTCCGCCCCCTCTACTCCCCCGCGGGAGCGTGCTCGGCCCCGGTCCGTACGTCGATCTCCCGCCAGAACCCGGCCCGAATCGCATACCGGTCGTGCTCGTCGATCTGGTCGTCCTTGTGGGCGAGCAGCCCGAACCGCGCGGCATACCGCAGCAGCTCACCGTCGATGCGGTGCGGCACCCGCGGATACATCGTGGACAGCTTCGGCAACTGCGCCTGGTCCGACAGCCGCTCCATCCACCGCCGCGCGAAGACCTGCCCGACCTCGTAGGGGTCACCGCCCACCGTCGTGATGTCCTCCTCGCGGTCGGCCCACCGCTGCTCCGCCGAGGTGAGCTGCGCGAGCGTCGGCAGCAGCGCGGCCTCCGCGGACTCGGCGGCGGTGCCGGGCCGGTCGACCCACCCCTTGTCGGAGGACCAGCGGAGCGTGGCGCTCGCGGGTTGCTGGGGGGCCTGCGCTCCGGGGGCGCCGGGCGCGCGCAGCGCGGCAAGGTCCTTGGGCGTCGGCACGCCCTTGGCGGCCGGTACCCGCGCCTCCGCGCCGTTCTCCCCGGGGTCGGCCTGTGCGTGCTCGGTCTCCCGGGCGGCCCGCTCACCCGTGGAGCTCGGCGCGGACTCGGGCAGCGGCGCGGAGAGGATCGCGGCGATCTCGGGCCGCGGCACGGGCGCCGGCGCGCAGATCCCGCCGAGTTCCTTGGCCCGTACGGCCTTGGTGATCCAGATCCGGTCGAGTACGCGGCGCTCGTCGGCCTCGGCGACGAGGTCCTCCGACTGGTTGTAGTCGCCGTCCGCGGCCTGCACGGCCCACAGGTGCACGGCGACCCCGTGCTCCTTGGCGGCCATCATGCCGGGCAGCAGATCCCCGTCACCGGTGACGAGCACGACGTCGGAGCAGGCACGGTTGCGCGCCAGTTCCGTGAGCTCGGCGTGCATGGCGGCATCCACACCCTTCTGCGCCCACCGCCCGTCACTGCGGGTGAGCGCACCAAGGCGCACCGTGACTCTGGGCATCACCCGCAGCCTGCGGTGCTCCGGCTGCGGTACGCGGTCGGGGGCCCCGTCGAACCAGTAGATGCGCAGCAGGGGCCGTTCCGTCTCGGACTCGGCGCGCTCGCGCAGCCCCTGGATGAGGGCGGCGTGGTCAACGGTGATCCGGGATCGCGAGGGTTCCCCGGCGAGGAGACTGGCAGCGGCCCCGAGCAGATAACCGGCGTCCACCAGGACAATGCAGCGGTCCACGCGATCCACCCTCTTTCCGGGAGGTTTGCTTCGGGCTTCCTTCGAGTCTGCCCGACCACGCGGAGGTTAACGGCCGGAACTCGATCTTCGGCGTGGCGGATCGGAGGAGCACTCACCGACAGGCCTTATTACGCACGGTAATTCTCCGAAATGCGTGACTTCTCAGCCTATGTGAGTCTGGTCCCGGCCCTGGCCCCTAGATCCCCCGTAGGAGGCAGATCGTCATGGCCAAGAACAAGAACCGCAAGCAGGGCGGCCAGCAGGACCGCTCCTCGCAGGCCGAGCGTGCGCAGGAGCAGGCCGACCGGTCCTCGGCGGAGGCGCAGCAGTCGCCGATGTCGCAGGCCCAGGGCAGCCCCGCCGATGTTGCCCGTAAGCACCAGAAGCGCTTCGGCCACAACTGAGGCAGGCGCACGGGCCGTTACGGCCCTGGCACACGTCGAGGGGCGCACCCGGCAGCGGGTGCGCCCCTCGCGCGGTTCCGGAGGACCGGCATCGGTCCGGAGACCCGCCTGGAACCGGTGACCGGCATGGAACCGGTGGCTCGCGTGGATCAGGAGACGGTCAGCCGGTGGCCAGGCAGGACGGGCCGAGCAGCACCTTCAGGTCGCCGAAGAGCGCGGGGTCCGGCTTCACCCGGTGCCGGTCGAGCCGCAGCACCGTGGTCCTGCTCGGGCCCTGGAGCCTGATCCGCACCTCGCTCTCGCCCTTGTGGTGGCTGAGGATCTCGCCGAGCCTGCTGATCATGGGCGGGGTGATCTTCAGGGCCGGGATGGTGAGGATCACGGGCGCGTTGGTGCCCGCGTTCGACAGGTCCGGGACCTGCAGCTCCATCGCGACCAGGCGGGGTACGTCCTCGCGCTTGTCGAGGCGTCCCTTGACGAACACGACGGCGTCCTCGACGAGTTGGGTGGACACCAGCTGGTAGGTCGCGGGGAAGAACATGCACTCGATGGAGCCGGCGAGGTCCTCGACGGTGGCGATGGCCCAGGCGTTGCCCTGTTTGGTCATCTTGCGCTGGAGGCCGGAGATGATGCCGCCGATGGTGACGACCGCGCCGTCCCCGTGCTCACCGCCGGTGAGCTGGGCGATGCCCGCGTCGGCCTTGTCGGACAGCACGTGCTCCAGGCCGAAGAGCGGGTGGTCGGAGACGTACAGACCGAGCATCTCCCGCTCCTGGGCGAGCAGGTAGGCCTTGTCCCACTCGTCGGTGGTGAACTCGACGTCGAGACCGAAGCCGGGCTCGCTGGTGTCCTCCTCGCCCATGCCGCCGAAGAGGTCGAACTGCCCCTCGGCCTCTTTCCTCTTCACCGCGACCACGTTGTCGATCATCGGCTCGAAGTGCGCGGTGAGGCCCTTGCGGGTGTGCCCCATCGTGTCGAAGGCGCCGGCCTTGATGAGCGACTCCGTGGTGCGCTTGTTGCAGGCGGCCGCCTCGACCTTGTCGAGGTAGTCGGGGAACGAGGCGTACTTCCCCTTGGCCTTGCGGCTGCGGATGATCGACTCGACGACGTTCGTACCGACGTTGCGGACCGCCGAGAGGCCGAAGAGGATCACGTCGTCGCCCTGCGCGGCGAAGTTCTGCTCCGACTCGTTGACGTTCGGCGGCAGGACCTTGATCTTCATGCGTCGGCACTCGTTGAGGTAGACCGCCGACTTGTCCTTGTCGTCCTTGACCGAGGTGAGCAGCGCGGCCATGTACTCGGCCGGGTAGTTCGCCTTCAGGTAGCCGGTCCAGTAGGAGACCAGTCCGTACGCGGCCGAGTGGGCCTTGTTGAACGCGTAGCCGGCGAAGGGGACCAGCACGTCCCACAGGGCCTGGATCGCCTCGTCGCTGTAGCCGTTCTTCCGGGCGCCCGCCTGGTAGAGGACGAAGTTCTTCGCCAGTTCCTCGGGCTTCTTCTTGCCCATCACGCGGCGGAGGATGTCGGCCTCACCGAGCGAGTAGCCGGCGATGATCTGGGCGGCCTTCTGGACCTGCTCCTGGTAGACGATCAGACCGTAGGTGACCGCCAGAACCTCTTCGAGCGGCTCCTCCAGCTCCTTGTGGATCGGCGTGATCTCCTGGCGCTTGTTCTTGCGCTCCGCGTAGTTGATGTGCGAGTTCATGCCCATCGGGCCCGGCCGGTAGAGGGCCGAGACGGCGGAGATGTCCTCGAAGTTGTCGGGCTGCATCTGGCGGAGCAGCGAGCGCATCGGACCGCCGTCGAACTGGAAGACGCCGAGGGTCTCACCGCGGCAGAGCAGTTCGAAGGTCTTGGGGTCGTCCAGCGGGAGGGAGAGCATCTCCAGGTCGATGCCCTTGTTGGCCTTCACCATCTTGATGGCGTCGTCCATGATCGTGAGGTTGCGCAGGCCCAGGAAGTCCATCTTCAGCAGGCCGAGCGACTCGCACTGCGGGTAGTCCCACTGCGTGATGGTGACGCCGTCGGTGTGGCGCGTCCAGAGCGGGGCGTGGTCAACGATGGGCTCGCTGGACATGATCACGCCGGCCGCGTGCACACCCATCTGCCGGACCAGGCCCTCGACGCCCTTCGCGGTGTCGATGACCTTCTTCACGTCCGGCTCGTTCTCGTACATCCCCCGGATCTCGCCGGCCTCGCCGTAGCGCGGGTGCGAGGGGTCGGTGATGCCGTTCAGGTCGATGCCCTTGCCGAGGACGTCGGCGGGCATCGCCTTGGTGAGCCGGTCGCCCATCGCGTACGGGTAGCCCAGCACGCGCGCGGAGTCCTTGATGGCGTTCTTCGCCTTGATCTTGCCGTACGTGCCGATCATGGCGACCTTGTCGGCGCCGTACTTCTCCGTCACGTACCTGATCACCTCGACGCGCCTGCGCTCGTCGAAGTCGATGTCGACGTCGGGCATGGAGACGCGCTCGGGGTTGAGGAACCGCTCGAAGATCAGACCGTGCGGGATGGGGTCGAGGTCGGTGATGCCCATGGCGTACGACACGATCGAACCGGCCGCGGAACCACGGCCGGGGCCGACCGCGATGCCCTGCTTCTTGGCCCACATGATGAAGTCGGCGACGACGAGGAAGTACCCCGGGAACCCCATCTGGATGATGACGTCCATCTCGTACTCGGCCTGCTTCTGGCGGTCGTCGGGGACGCCGCCGGGGAAGCGGCGCGCCATGCCGCGGCGCACCTCCTCCTGGAACCAGGTGACCTCGGTGAAGCCGTCGGGGATGTCGAACTTCGGCATGAGGTTCTTCGCCTCGAACATGCCCGTCGTGTCGATCTGCTCGGCCACCAGAAGGGTGTTCGCGCACCCTTCCTGCCAGGCGTCCGAGGAGTCGACGGCGTACATCTCGTCCGTCGACTTCAGGTAGTAACCGGTCCCGTCGAAGCGGAAGCGGTCCGGGTCGGAGAGGTTCTTGCCGGTCTGGATGCACAGCAGCGCGTCGTGCGCGGTGGCCTCGTGCGCGTACGTGTAGTGGGAGTCGTTCGTCACCAGCGGGGGGATACCCAGCTTCTTGCCGACCCGCAGCAGGTCCTCGCGGACCCTGCTCTCGATCTCGATGCCGTGGTCCATCAGCTCCAGGAAGTACCGGTCCTTGCCGAAGATGTCCTGGTACTCCGAGGCCGCCTTCACCGCCTCGTCGAACTGGCCCAGGCGCAGGCGGGTCTGCAGCTCGCCGGAGGGGCAGCCCGTGGAGGCGATCAGGCCCTCGGACCACTGGGAGATGGTCTCCTTGTCCATGCGGGGCCACTTCTGCAGCCAGCCCTCCGCGTATGCGTCCGAGGAGAGCTTGAACAGGTTGTGCAGCCCTGTGCTGTTCGCCGCCCAGATCGTCTTGTGGGTGTAACCGCCGGAGCCGGAGACGTCGTCCCGCTTCTGGTGCGGCTGGCCCCACTTGATCTTGCGCTTGTTGCGCCGCGACTCGGGGGCGACGTACGCCTCGATCCCGATGATCGGCGTGACGCCGGCCTTCTTGGCCGAGTGGAAGAAGTCGTACGCCCCATGGAGGTTGCCGTGGTCGGACATGGCGATATGGGACATACCCATCTCGTTGCACGCGTTGAACATGTCCTTGAGCCGCGCGGCACCGTCCAGCAGCGAGTACTGGGTGTGGACGTGCAGGTGCGTGAACGGCGGCTTTGACACGGCTTCGGCCTCCAAGAAGAACTGGCGTCGACGAGCTCCCGACAGGCTGCGGACAGTCTGGCGGACAGCGTCGAAGTCTATGCCTGAGCACTGACACACGGAGCTGTCTCCCCCGTACCTTCGTACGGGGGAAACGGGCACTCCCGCGAACTCCCGTCCGTTGGAGGATGACGGAGACATCCGTCACGGCGGACGGCACATTCCGTCCTGTTCGTCATGCACCACCTGCACCAGGAGGCACCTACCGATGTCGGTTCCGCAGCTCAACGCCGAGCAGCGCGGGGAACAGATCCTCGCCGTCTTCGACACCGCCTTCGGCGATCTGCTGGCCGCCGACCCGGCCGCGTTCCGCGTGAAGTTCCGGAAGATGGCGGCCTCGGCGTTCGCGTTCTACCGCGGGACGGCAGGGCTCTTCTACCAGGACCTGGAGCAGGAGGCGGCCACGCACAGCGGGCCGTATCTGGACGAGCGCACCTCGCGCGTGTGGATCCACGGCGACCTCCACGCGGAGAACTTCGGCACGTACATGGACGCCCAGGGCCGCCTGATCTTCAACGTGAACGACTTCGACGAGGCGTATGTCGGCCCCTTCACCTGGGACCTCAAGCGCCTCGCGGCCTCCCTGGCCCTGATCGGCTACGCGAAGGCCCTGAGCGACGAGCAGATCACCGCCCTCGTCCGGACGTACGCGGCCGCCTACCGCGAGCGCATCCACGCCCTCGCGACGGGCGCCAAGAGCGACGAGGTGCCGCCCTTCACGCTGGACACCGCGCAGGGCCCGCTCCTGGACGCCCTGCGTGACGCCCGCTCGCTGACCCGCTTCGGGCTGCTCGACTCGATGACGGAGATCCGCGACTTCGAGCGCCGCTTCGCGCCGGGCGGCGGCTCCATCGAGCTGGACGCGGCCACCCGTTACAAGGTCCTGGCCGCCTTCGACGGCTATCTGGAGACCCTGCCGGAGTCGTCCCTGGACCGCCCGGACTCGTACCGGGTGAAGGACGTCGTGGGCCGCCGCGGCATCGGCATCGGCTCGGCCGGTCTGCCCTCGTACAACATCCTCCTGGAGGGCGCCACGGACGCCCTGGAGAACGATGTGGTGATCTACATCAAGCAGGCCCAGACCCCGGCCGTCTCCCGGCACGTCACGGACCCCTCGATCCGTGACTACTTCCAGCACGAGGGCCACCGCACGGTGATCTCTCAGCGTGCCCTCCAGGCGCACGCCGACCCGTGGCTGGGCTGGACCGAGCTGGACGGCGCGGGCCAGCTGGTCGCCGAGGTCTCGCCGTACGCGGTGGACCTCGACTGGAGCGACATCGACGACCCTGAGGAGATCGCGGCGGTCGTCGCCGACCTGGGCCGGTCCACCGCGACCATGCACGCGGCGGCGGACGACGAGAGCGGCCACTCGGAGCTGGTGCCGTTCTCCACGGAGCGCGCCATCGACGCGGCGATCGCGGGCGACGAGGACAGCTTCGGCGACCTCCTCGTGGACTTCGCGCACGACTACGGCGCCCGCGCGCGGGCCGACCACCAGATCTTCGTGGACCTGTTCCGTAACGGACGGATTCCGGGTCTGTAGCCGTCCGCCCACTCACAGGACTCCTTTAGACGACGTTTCCTTTGGCGAGGAGAGTCGTTGTGTTGGTATGACAAGTCTTGCTGAGCATCTGGTCTCGGATGAGTTGTGGGAGCTGTTTCGGCGGGTGGTGCCGGAGACGGTGGTGGTGCGTCCGCAGGGCGGGGGCCGTCGGCGGGCCGGGGACCGTGAATGCCTGACCGCGATCGTGTTCGTGGCCACGTCGGGCTGTTCCTGGCGGCAGTTGCCGCCGGTGTTCGGGCCAGTCTGGCCCACCGTCTACCGACGTTTCGCGCGGTGGACTCAGCAGCGTGTGTGGGCTCGCCTGCACCGCGTCATCCTCGATGAACTCGGTGCTCAGGGGGGATTGGACTGGTCACGATTCGCCGTGGACTCGGTCAGTGTCCGCGCCCTCAAAGGGGGCAGTTGACGGGACCGAATCCGACCGACCGCGGCAAGTTGGGATCGAAAATCCATCTTGTCGTCGACCGTGCCGGCCTGCCCGTCTCTGTCGCGATCTCGGCCGCCAACACCCACGACAGCCTGGCCCTGCAACCGCTGGTCATGGGGATCCCGCCGGTCCGCAGTCCTCGCGGTCCGCGGCGTCGCCGGCCGGCAAAGCTCCACGGCGACAAGGGCTACGACTATCCCTACCTGCGTCGATGGCTCCGTGAGCGGAACATCGTTCCTCGCATCGCCCGCCGCGGTGTCGAGAACTCACAACGCCTGGGCCGACACCGCTGGGTGGTCGAGCGCACCATGTCCTGGCTCAGCGGATGCCGCCGCCTCCACCGACGCTACGAACGCAAGCCCGAACACTTCCTGGCCTTCACCGCCATCGCCACCAGCCTCATCAACCACCGCCGACTCACCAAGTGAAACGACGTCT
>NZ_JAHRIB010000211.1 GCF_019090165.1 Streptomyces sp. BV286 | reverse complement strand
CCCCTCACCCCGCCCCGCCCCACGACTCCACCGACCGGCCAGCAGCCCCCGCGGCCGCCGGTCCCCCCGCTGCGCACATCCCCTGGCAGCACTACGACCCCTGGGCCGCCGCTCCCCTCCAGAACAGCGGGGCCGCCGTCGAGACACCGGGCGAGCGCCGCGGGCGGACCCGGCGCGGCCTGGTCCTCGGGGCCGCACTGCTCGCCCTCGTGTCCGGCGGCGTCGGCGGAGCCGTGGGCGCCTACCTGGAGCGGACCGGCGGGATCGAGGACGTCGAGTTGCCGCAGGCCGGCGTCGAGGCCAAGGGGCGGGCCGCGGACAGCGTGGCCGGGATCGCGGCCAGCGCACTGCCCAGCGTGGTGACCCTGCACGTGAGCGGCTCGGACGCGCAGGGCACCGGCACGGGCTTCGTGCTCGACCGGCGGGGCCACATCCTCACCAACAACCACGTCGTCGACCCGGCGGACGGCAGCGGCGAGATATCCGTGACCTTCAGCGGCGGCCAGACCGCCCGGGCCAAGATGGTGGGCCACGACAGCGGGTACGACCTCGCCGTGGTCAAGGTCAGCGGCGTCAGCGGCCTCAAACCCCTCCCGCTCGGCAACTCCGACAACGTCCAGGTCGGCGACCCCGTCGTCGCCATCGGAGCCCCCTTCGACCTGGAGAACACCGTCACCGCGGGCATCATCAGCGCCAAGGAGCGCCCCATCACGGCGGGCGGCGAGGAGGGCGACGGCAGCGACATCTCGTACGTGGACGCGCTGCAGACGGACGCCCCGATAAACCCCGGCAACTCCGGCGGCCCACTGGTCGACTCCAAGGCCCGCGTCATCGGCATCAACAGCGCCATCCGCTCCGCCGACAGCGGCTCCGACCTGGAGGGCGGCCAGTCCGGCTCGATCGGCCTCGGTTTCGCCATCCCCATCAACCAGGGCAAGCGCGTCGCCGAGGAACTCATCAACACCGGCAGGGCGACGCACCCCGTGATCGGCGTGACCCTCGACATGGAGTACAGCGGTGACGGCGCCCGGGTCGGCACCAAGAGCAACGACGGCGGCCCGCCGGTCAACCGGGGCGGCCCCGGTGCCCGGGCCGGCATCAAGGCCGGCGACGTCATCACCGAGGTCGACGGGCAGCGCGTGCACTCCGGCGAGGAGCTCATCGTCAAGACGCGTGCGCACCGGCCGGGCGACGAGCTGGAGCTGACGCTGGAGCGCGACGGCAAGGAACGGAAGGTCACCCTCGTCCTGGGCTCCGCCGACGGTGACTGACACGGGCGGTGACTGACACGGGCGAGGGCCGGCGCGGACGGTGACCGGCACGGACCGGGGCCGGCGGGCCGGTGGCCGGCGGATCCGGCAGGAACCGCCCGGGGAGAGGCAGGCGCCGTACGAAGAAGGGCCCGCACCCCCGCCCTCCAAGGCAAACATCCTGGAAAACCCGCCCTCCACACGCGGTCGGAGGACCCGGGACAGTACCGGACAGACAGGATCGCCGGGTACCGTGGACCCGGCCCGGACCACGGAATGACCTGCCGAGCGCCGAGGACATCGCAAGGAGCTGCAAGGTGTTCAATGACATAGGACCGCTCGAGCTGGTGACGCTCGTCGTCCTTGCCGTGCTCGTCTTCGGCCCGGAGAAGCTCCCGAAGATGATCCAGGACGTCACGCGCACCATCCGCAAGATCCGTGACTTCTCGGAGAGCGCCAAGGCGGACATCCGTGAGGAGCTGGGCCCGGAGTTCAAGGACTTCGAGTTCGAGGACCTCAACCCCAAGACGTTCATCCGCAAGCAGCTGGACAACGACGAGCTGGGGCTCAAGGAGATCCGGAACGGCTTCGACCTGAAGAAGGAGATGGCCGACGTCACGGACGCCGTGCACGGCCGGGAGATCGAGTCCTCCTCTTCCTCGTCCGCTTCCTCCTCCTCGTCCTCGGGGGGCTCCACCGGCGGCTCCGTCGACATGACGAAGAAGCCCGAGAAGCCCGCGGCGGTCGAGCGCCCGCCGTTCGACGCGGACGCCACCTGAGCCACGGGCGGACCCGCCCCGCGGCCCGCCCCCGGGGCGGCACGCCCGCCGACCGGAACACGTTTCACTTTCAGTCGAACGCCGTCCGTCTCCCCGTACACCGCCCGGATTCCGTCCCCTCGGGGCGGGCCGGATGCGCCGCGTACGAGGGCCAAGTGCCGACCGGTTTCCCGGCCCGCCGGAGACCTGTGGCTATCCTGCCTAGTTGTTGTGCGGACCGGAGGAACGCCCGAAGGGGGGCGGGGCGCCCGGTTCGACTAGAGCGAGGAGGCGTCCGGGCAGATGGAGACGACAAGTCGGGTAGGCGCGCAGGCGCCGGCCGCGGAGGGCGGACAGCAGGTTCCCTCCGCCCGGCGCACGGTCGACGGCTACCTGCTGGCGCCCTTCCCGTGGTACGGCCTCGATGAGGCCTTCACGGGGCCGCGCTGGCTGATGCAGGTCGGCGCCTCGGCCGACGGGGCCATCGAGCACGGCTCGATCGGACACGGCGACGAGCCTTCGGTACGCAGCGAGTCCACCGAGGACAAGGAACGGTTCGCGGTCGTGGTCACCGTCGCGGCCAACCCCGTGCGGCGCAGTGCCGACGGCACGGGACTGCTGGAGGCCACCTCGGTGTCCTCCGCGGCCTGGCTCGCCGGGGTGGGACTGCTGTCCTTCACCTGGCCCGGCCAGATGGACCACACCCTGCGCGACGACTGGCTGGACCAGCAGACCGAGACGGCATGGGTCCTCGCGGACGACCTGACGGGCTCCGACTGGTCGACGCTGTCCCTTCCCGTGGACGGGGTGCCGACGCCCTTCCACTACCGGGAGTCCGAGTTCGGCTGGGTCCTTGCGGGCTCCACCCAGGAAGGGGTCCACCTGGGCGCGTACGGGCGGGGCATGAGCGCGTACGGGCTGGCCTTCGCCGTGATCAAGGACATCGGTACGTACGCCTGACCGGCGGCACACGCCGAAGGGGGCACCGTCGAGTGACGGTGCCCCCTTCGGCGTGTGCGGTGCGTCGGGTGCGGCCGGGAGGTGGCCGGTGCTGCGGCACCGGGCGCCCCTGGAGGGTCGCCCGGCCCCCGGTGTCGCGCAGAGAGCCTAGAACTTGTTCCGCGGGGTGATTCCCAGGGACATGCCCGACAGGCCGCGCTGACGGCCGCCCAGCTTGCCCGCGATGGCACGGAGGGCGGAGCCGGCGGGGGAGTCGGGGTCGGTCAGGACCACCGGCCTGCCGTCGTCGCCGCCTTCGCGGAGGCGGACGTCGATGGGGATGGAACCGAGGACCGGGACGGTGGCGCCGGTGGTGCGGGTCAGCCCGTCGGCGACCGACTGGCCGCCGCCCGTGCCGAAGATGTCCACCATCTCGTCGCAGTGGGGGCAGGGCAGCCCCGCCATGTTCTCGACGACGCCGACGATCTTCTGGTGGGTCTGGACGGCGATCGAGCCGGCCCGCTCGGCCACCTCGGCGGCGGCCTGCTGGGGGGTCGTCACGACGAGGATCTCCGCGTTCGGGACGAGCTGCGCCACCGAGATCGCGATGTCGCCGGTGCCCGGCGGGAGGTCCAGGAGCAGCACGTCCAGGTCGCCCCAGTAGACGTCCGCGAGGAACTGCTGCAGGGCGCGGTGGAGCATCGGGCCGCGCCACACGACGGGCGCGTTGCCCGGGGTGAACATGCCGATCGAGATGACCTTCACGCCGTGCGCCGACGGCGGCATGATCATGTTCTCGACCTGGGTCGGGCGGCCGTCCGCGCCGAGCATGCGCGGCACGGAGTGGCCGTAGATGTCGGCGTCCACGACACCGACCTTGAGGCCGTCCGCGGCCATCGCCGCCGCGAGGTTGACCGTCACGGACGACTTGCCCACGCCGCCCTTGCCGGACGCGACCGCGTACACGCGTGTGAGCGAGCCCGGCTTGGCGAAGGGGACCTCGCGCTCGGCCTGGCCGCCTCGGAGCGCGGACGCCAGGTCCTTGCGCTGCTCGTCGCTCATCACGTCCAGCGTGACGTCGACGCGCGTGACGCCCTCGACCCGCGAGACCGCCTCCGTCACGTTCTTCGTGATGGTCTCGCGCATCGGGCAGCCGGAGACGGTCAGGTACACCGCGACCGCGACCGAACCGTCCGCGCCGAGCCCCACCGATTTGACCATCCCCAGCTCGGTGATGGGTCGCTGGATCTCGGGGTCGTTCACCGTCGCCAGTGCTTCACGCACCGCGTCTTCCGTAGCCATGGGGTCGATGGTACGGCGCCCGGCCGGGGGGCCGGAAAGCCTCTCACCGGTCGTCTACGTCACGTCCCCGAGGGTGTTCTGCCGGGAATACGACACGACCGTCGCCGTGCCCGCCGGAACGCCGGTCCTCCAGCTCCTTGACCAGGTCCTCCAGCTCGGAGCGGATCCAGTCGCGGGTGGCGACCTCGCCGAGGCCCACACGCAGCGCGGCGATCTCCCGGGTCAGGTACTCGGTGTCCGCGATGGACCGCTCGTTCTGCTTGCGGTCCTGTTCGAGATTGACCTTGTCGCGGTCGTCCTGCCGGTTCTGCGCGAGGAGGATCAGCGGGGCGGCGTACGAGGCCTGGAGCGAGAGCATCAGGGTCAGGAAGATGAACGGGTAATTGTCGAAACGCAGGTCACGCGGCGCCGACACGTTCCACACCACCCACAGGATGATGACGACCGTCATCCAGACGATGAACCGCCCCGTGCCGAGGAAGCGGGCGATCCGCTCGGAGAGCCGGCCGAAGGCCTCCGGGTCGTACTCGGGCAGGAAGCGGCGCCGAGGCGGCTGCGGCTGGTCGAGCCGGGTGCGCGGCCGGGTGGTGGCACTCGCCCCGGTGGCGGCCCGTTCGCGGGCCTCGCGCTCAGGAGTCATGCGGGGCCCCCTCGCCGGACGCCTGTGCGGACGGCTCCCCGTCCAGGTGGAACTCCGTCTCCCGCCAGTCCTCGGGCAGCATGTGGTCGAGCACGTCGTCCACGGTGACCGCGCCCAGCAGCGAGCCGCTCTCGTCGACGACGGGCGCCGCGACCATGTCGTACGTCGCGAAGAATCCGGCCACGACGGGCAGCACGGCCTCCGGGTCCAGCGGCCGCAGGTCGTCGTCGATCATCGAGCCCACGAGCGTGTACGGCGGATCGCGCAGGAGCCGCTGGAAGTGGACCGTTCCCAGGTACTTGCCGGTCGGCGTCTCGTCCGGCGGACGGCACACGTACACCTGGGCGGCCAGCGCGGGCGAGAGGTCGGGGTTGCGCACCCGGGCGAGCGCGTCCGCGACGGTCGCGTCGGGCCGCAGCACGATCGGTTCGGTCGTCATCAGACCACCGGCCGTGCGCTCCTCGTACGCCATCAGCCGCCGTACGTCCGCCGCGTCGTCCGGACGCATCAGCGCCAGCAGCCGTTCCTTGTCCTCCTCCGGCAGCTCGCCGAGCAGGTCGGCCGCGTCGTCGGGGTCCATGGCCTCCAGGACGTCCGCGGCGCGCTCCTCCTTGAGCTTGCCGAGGATCTCGATCTGGTCGTCCTCCGGGAGCTCCTCCAGGACGTCGGCGAGCCGGTCGTCGTCCAGGGCCGCCGCGACCTCGGCACGCCGTTTGGGGGACAGGTGGTGCAGGACGTTGGCGAGGTCGGCGGGGCGCAGCTGCTCGAAGGTCGCGAGCAGGTTCTCGGCGCCCTGCCCGTGCTCCTCCAGCGAGAACCCGGTGACGGCCGACCACTCGACGGTCAGCGTCTCCCCCCTGGCCCGCCGGAACGTGCCGCCCGGCTTCCCCTTCCGGACGAAGACCCGGTCGATCTCCCAGTCGCGGCGGGCGGGCAGCTGCTGGATGGACACGTCCAGAACGGTGACGGTCTCGGACGGTCCGCCGGTCTCGACGAGCGTGACGCGCCGGTCCAGGAGCTCGCCGAGCACGAGCCGCTCGGTGGGGCGCTGCTCGAAACGGCGGACGTTCAGCACGCCGGTGGTGATGACCTGACCCGACTCGATACCGGTCACGCGGGTCATGGGCAGGAAGATGCGGCGGCGGGTGGACAGTTCGACGACGAGGCCGAGGAGCCGAGGGGGCCGCCGTCCGACGCGCAGGATGGCGACCAGGTCGCGCACGCGTCCCACCTGGTCACCGCTCGGGTCGAAGACGGCGATGCCGGCGAGGTGCGACACGAAGATCCTGGGGGCGCCTGCCGCCATCCCAGCGCCTCCTTCCTCGTACGCGCTGCGGTACGGGTGGTATGGGGTGCCATGTCCGCTCGGGTGGGCTTCAGGCTAGCCCGTCCCGGTCGGATACGCCCTGGTGAGCGGTCCGGACGGACTGACTCCGAGCGGTGTCGCGGGCCCCGGTACGCTGCGGTACGCCGTTGAGGACAACCGCACGAGAGGCAGCGCAACCTGTGACTGCGATTCCCCAGGGACGTACCCGTAAGGCCGCGTTGACGAGTGCCGTGTGCGCGCTCGTCGTGGCGGGGACAGGGGTGACGGGGTGCGGCGGTGACGATCCGGACGCGGGGACCAACGGGGTCGGAAAGCTTCCCCCCGCCAAGATCCAGAGCAGAACCCAGTCGGCGGCCAGGGCCGCCGAGACGGTACGGCTGTCCGGAGCGGTCGTCAGCAACAAGCGCACCTACAAGCTGGACATGCAGCTCAAGGGTGACGGCGGTACCGGCTCGGTCACCTCGAAGGATGTGACGTTCCGGCTGCTGCGGGTCGACGAGCACCTCTTCATCAAGGCCGACGCGGACTTCTGGAACCACCAGGACGGCAAGAGCGACGACAGCACGTCCGACACCGAGGCGGCGGGCAAGCTCGACGGCATGTACGTGAAGGTCCCCAAGGGCGACCCCGCCTACAAGCAGCTCAGCGTCTTCACCGACAAGGACGTCCTGCTCGGCGGTCTCCTCGCCCTGCACGGCGAGCTCGCCACCGACGGCCACCACGAGCTGAACGGCGTCCGCACCATCCGCCTCACCGGCGACAAGGGCTCCGGCGGCGAGATCGACGTCTCGCTGGAGGGCAAGCCCTACCCGCTGCTCCTCGTCCGCGCCGGCGACGCGGGCACGATCCGCCTGACGGACTGGGGCAAGGACTTCGAGCTCAAGGCACCGGAAAAGGACGAGATGGTCGACTACGGACAGCAGCTCCCCACCTCCTGAGCGGCCGCTCTTGAGGGGCGCGGGGAACTGCGCGCTCAACCCTCACTCGCCCGCACCCGGGATCCGATCCGCCGCCTCCCACCCCGCCTCCGGGCGGAGCGCTCGGCGCTCAGCGCTTGCGCTTCTTGAAGAGCAGCCGCGGCAACCCGGCCGGGGCCGCCCGACGCGTGGTCGCCGACGTCGGCACGGGCGCCGCGGCCAGCGACCCGTCGGGCAGCGCCGTCGTGGAACCCGTCGGCGCGAGCCGGACCACCCGGCACTCGCGAGCCCACCGCGCCGGCATGGCCTCGCCGTCCGGCGCGTTCAGCCGCTTGCCCTTCAGCTCGCCGACGGCCACGTCCCATTCCTCGGAGCCGGGAGCCAGCTCCACGACCTTCGCGGACCAGGAGACGAGGCGACCGCCCTTGTCCTTGCTGCGGACGGTGACCACGGCGTCGCCGCCGTCCACGAGGTCCGGCAGCGGCTGTTCGCCGGGCCCGTCCCCGACCAGACACACGGCCCCGTCGTGCCACACGTGCCACAGGGCCCGGGACGACGCCCCGTCCTCCTGGCCGGGGAGTCCCCGCACCCAGACGAGCCCGGACTTCTTGGTGGCCTCCTCGACGAGGGCCTGGTCGAGCAGCTGATCCGTCATGGGGCCAGCGTAGCCGGGGCCCTCAGAGCCAGCCGTTGCGCTTCAGGGTGCGGTGGATGCCCAGGCAGAGCGCCACCGTGATGCCCATGATCACGGGGTAGCCGTACCGCCAGTGCAGCTCCGGCATGTGGTCGAAGTTCATGCCGTACACACCGCACACCATCGTCGGCACGGCGATGATCGCCGCCCACGACGTGATCTTGCGCATGTCCTCGTTCTGCGCGACGGACGCCTGGGCGAGGTTGGCCTGGAGGATCGAGTTGAGCAGCTCGTCGAAGCCGACGACCTGCTCCTGCACCCGCGCCAGGTGGTCGGCGACATCGCGGAAGTACTTCTGGATGTCGGGGTCGACCAGCCGCATCGGCCGCTCGCTCAGCAGTTGCATGGGGCGCATCAGGGGCGACACCGCACGCTTGAACTCCAGGACCTCACGCTTGAGCTGGTAGATCCGCGCGGAGTCGACACCGCGCGAGACCCCGCCCCGGCGGCCGGGCGAGAACACCTCGGTCTCGACCTCGTCGACGTCGTCCTGCAGGGCGTCCGCGACGGCGACGTACCCGTCGACGACATGGTCGGCGATGGCGTGCAGCACGGCCGAAGGACCCTTGGTGAGCAGCTCCGGGTCGTCCTGCAGCCGGTGCCGCAGCGCCCGCAGCGAGCCCTGCCCGCCGTGCCGGACGGTGATGAAGAAGTCCCGCCCGGTGAAGCACATCACCTCGCCGGTCTCCACGACCTCGCTGGTGGCGGTGAGTTCGTCGTGCTCGACGTAGTGGATGGTCTTGAAGACGGCGAACAGGGTGTCGTCGTACCGCTCCAGCTTGGGCCGCTGGTGGGCGTGGACGGCGTCCTCGACGGCCAGCGGGTGCAGCCCGAACTCGGCGGCGATACCGGCGAACTCGTCCTCGGTCGGCTCGTGAAGACCGATCCAGGCGAACCCTCCGTCGCGCCGCACCTGACGGATCGCAGCACGCGGCGTCAGGCTGTCGTCGGACGGGAGGCGGGCGCCGTCGCGGTAGACCGCGCAGTCCACGACGGCCGAACTCTCCGCGGCGGACCGGGTGGTGTCGTACGCGCCGCCGTCCTTGCGCATCGAGGGGCGGACCGCGGCACGCAGGTTGTGGATCATCGACATGGCTGGCTCCTTCGCGAACGAAGACCGCCGACGACGGATGGAACTACCCGGAATGGGGACGTCCTGACTTCGGATGTTTGGCACGTCCACAAAGCGGGGAGCACCGCACCGTCACGGTGGCAGCTTCGCTACTGATACAGATCAGAAAAACTCAGACAGATCAGGAAAAACGAAGTGCTCTTCCGTTGTGTACCGGACCGGCCATGACGCGAGTGCGTGAGGTGGCAGCCAGGAGAGCGTGAGCTCTGGAGCTGAGCGGGACTCAGCAGCCGGAAGAGCGGGTGGTACTACCTGGTCGACTTCGATCCATGGAGCCCCACCTCCTCCGGCCGGTCCCCCGTGGGGGAGGTCCATCCCCCGTGGGGGAGTCTCTTGCGTCGAGACTGTCGAGACGTGGGTCGGGACTCGAGAGCGACGCTTCTGCGTGCTGCCCCGACCGGCGGCCCAGAGTAGCAGCCGCCTGAAGTGTCAAGCCGTCCCTTTGCCCGCTACCGACGAGTTCTATGCTCGGCGCATGGCAGATGTTCTTCCTCTGGTGGAGGCCCGGTTGCGCAGCGCGCTGGGCGAACCGGACGCGCGCGCCGCGGTGACCTTCCTCGGCACGGACCGTATCGAGGTGCTCCGCTTCCCCGACGCGGGCACCGGCACGGGGATCGTCCGCTACGCGACGCTCGGCATGTCCGCCCAGCCGATGGCCGACCCCACGGCGGTCGTCGCCGACCCGGTCGCGGGCCCGCGCGCCGAGCTCGTCCTCTCGGTACGGGCCGGCGGCGCCGACACCGACAAGGTGCTCCGCCCGCTCGCCGTCCTGGCCGCCTCTCCGCAGGTGGAGGGCCTGGTCGTGGCCCCCGGCGCCTCGCTCGACGTGGGCGACCCGCTGTGGCCCGGAGCCCCCTTCACGTCCGTCCTGGTCGCCGAGCCGGGCGGCCTCGTCGAGGACCTGGAACTGGACGCGCCCCTCGATCCCGTACGGTTCCTGCCGCTGCTGCCCATGACGCCGAACGAGGCCGCCTGGAAGCGGGTGCACGGCGCGGGAGCCCTCCAGGAGCGCTGGCTCGCGAGCGGAACGGACCTGCGCGACCCCTCGCGCAGGTCCGTGACCCTGGACTGACACCCAACGGCCGCCCGGGGAGGTCCGGTTGGGAATCTCACACTCCGGCCGGCCGTCGTCCCGGCCCGCGGACGCGCAGGGCCTCAGCCCGCGAAGACGGTGACGCCGTCCTCGGCCGCGTGCCGCTCCTCCAGCTCCTCCGCCTCGTGCGTGAGGGAGTTCCGGCGGACGAGGACGACGAGCGCGCCCAGCACCGCGGTGACCGCCGCGACGACGAACGGGACGTGGATGTCGGTCCACTCCTCGATCCGCGGAGCGAAGAACGGGGCGGCGGCGGCCGCGAACCAGCGGACGAAGTTGTAGCCGGCGCTCGCCACCGGGCGGGGAGCGTCCGAGACGCCGAGGGCGAGCTCCGTGTAGACGGTGTTGTTCACGCCGATGAAGGCGCCGGAGAGGATCGTGCAGACGACGGCCGTGGTGTGGCTGCCGTATCCGAGGACGAGCACGTCCGCCGCGAGCAGCAGCAGCGAGCCGCCGAGCACCTTCAGCGAACCGAACCGGGCCTGCACACGCGGTGCCACGAGCACCGAGAACACGGCGAGCAGCAGGCCCCAGGCGAAGAAGACCGCGCCGGACCTGTACGGGCTCATGTCCAGCACGAACGGCGTGAAGGCCAGCACGGTGAAGAACGTGTAGTTGTAGAAGAACGACGAGGCGGCGACCGAGGCGAGTCCGCCGTGCCCGAGGGCCCTGACCGGGTCGAGCAGGCCCGTCTTCCGTGCCGGCTTCGGCTGCTCCTTCAGGAACACCGTGATGCACAGGAACCCGATCGCCATCAGGAACGCGGTGCCGAAGAACGGGTAGCGCCAGCTGGCGTCACCGAGCAGCGCGCCCAGCAGGGGCCCGCAGGCCATGCCGAGGCCGAGGGCGGACTCGTACAGCAGGATCGCCGCCGCGCTTCCGCCCGCCGCGGCGCCGACGATGACGGCGAGGGCCGTGGAGACGAACAGGGCGTTGCCGAGCCCCCAGCCCGCCCGGAATCCGACGAGTTCGCCGACCGAGCCGGACGTGCCGGACAGTCCGGCGAAGACCACGACCAGGGCCAGGCCGAGGAGCAGGGTCCGGCGGCCGCCGATACGGCTGGAGACGAAGCCCGTGACCAGCATCGCGAGAGCGGTGATCAGGAAGTACGAGGTGAAGAGCAGGGAGACCTGGCCGGCGGTGGCGTCCAGGCCCTTGGCGATGGACGGCAGGATCGGGTCGACGAGGCCGATGCCCATGAAGGCGACGACGGATGCCCCGGCGGTCGCCCAGACCGCCTTCGGCTGACGCAGGAGGCCGCCGGCTCCCGCGTCGAACGTGTCCCCTTCGGCGGGGCCTCCCGTGCTGCTGTTCATGTCCGCTCCTTCATTGCTCGCGGGGAGATCGTTGGCGTTTACACATAATAAGTTAGCTCGGCTAATGAATGCAAGTTACATCTAGTTTTCGGGGTGGGGGAGCGATGACAGGCACACGCCGGACGGGTGATCGTCCTTGACGCGGCGAAAGACGGAGAGGACCGTTGGGCCCTATGAGGGGCGAACCCAGTTGCCCGAAGTGTGGTGGCCGGGTCAGGGCTCCCGGCCTCTTTGCCGACTCCTGGCAGTGCGATGTGCACGGCATCGTGCATCCGCTGCAGCCCGTGATCCCGCCCAGCGTCGAGGCCCTCGGTGTGGTCGTGCACCGTGCGCGTGTACCGGTGTGGATGCCGTGGCCGCTGCCTGTCGGCTGGCTCTTCACGGGGGCGGCGTTCGCCGGGGACGACCGCACCGGCGGCCGGGCCACGGCCGTGGCGTGCTCCGGACCGGGACCGCTCGGCGGCATAGGGGAGCTGGTGCTCGTCGCCGAGGAGCTCGGCGTCGGGCTCGGCGCGCGGTACGCGGGAATGGACGGACCCGACCCGGGGCCGTACATGAACGTCGAGAAGCCCGCCCAGACGAAGGTGCTGGCCGCCGGGCGGCCCACGCCGCTGTGGCACGTCTCCGGGGCGCCCGACGACCGCGCCGTCTTCGCGGGCGAGGCGCGGGGACTGTGGCTGTGGGCCGTCGTATGGCCCGAGCAGTCCGGGCTGCTGATGTACGACGAGCTGGTGCTCACCGACCTGCGCGACGCCGGGGCCGAGGTGGACCTGCTGCCCTGCGGGGCACTGTCGCCGCGGATCCTCGAACCGTGAAGCCGCCCCCGTGGCGGGCTCGGCGGGCTCGGGAGGTCCGGCGGCCGCTGATGCAGGGCGCCTGTGGCCGGCCGGACACGCGTCGGACGCGGCCGGGCGAGCGGCCCCCACGGTCCTGAGGGGCGGGCGGAACACCGCAAGGCGGCTGTAGGGGGCACAGCCCCATTACGGGTGTGACAGAGCCGGTCGGGCGGGCCGCTATCCTTGACCGGTCCCTCTTGTTCCGTCCGTGTCTGGAGCCCGCGTCGTGCGCATCGACCTGCACTGCCACTCCACGGCCTCCGACGGTACGGACACCCCCGCCGAACTGGTACGGAACGCGGCAGCGGCCGGACTCGACGTCGTCGCGCTGACCGACCACGACACCACCCGCGGATACGCCGAGGCCATCGCGGCCATGCCCGCCGGGCTGACCCTGGTCACCGGCGCGGAGCTCTCCTGCCGCCTCGACGGCGTCGGCCTGCACATGCTCGCGTACCTCTTCGACCCCGAGGAGCCGGACCTGCTGCGTGAGCGCGAACTCGTGCGCGACGACCGGGTGCCGCGGGCCCGCGCGATGATCGGCAGGCTGCAGGACATGGGCGTGCCCGTCACCTGGGAGCAGGTGGCGCGCATCGCGGCCGGCGGGTCCGTGGGGCGGCCGCACATCGCCACCGCGCTCGTCGAGCTGGGGGTCGTGCCCACGGTGTCGGACGCGTTCACGACCGAGTGGCTCTCCGACGGCGGCCGGGCCCACATCGAGAAGCACGAGTCGGACCCCTTCGAGATGATCCGGCTGGTCAAGGCCGCGGGCGGAGTGACCGTTCTCGCGCACCCCGCCGCCGCCAAGCGGGGACGGACCGTACCGGAGTCCGCGATCGCCGAACTGGCCGCGGCGGGCCTCGACGGGATCGAGGTCGACCACATGGACCACGACCCGGCCACCCGGGCCCGGCTGCGCGGCCTCGCGGGCGAACTGGGGCTGCTGACGACCGGATCCAGCGACTACCACGGCAGCCGCAAGGCATGCGAGCTCGGGGACTTCACGACGGATCCCGAGGTCTACGGGGAGATCACCCGGCGGGCGACCGGCGCGTTCCCCGTGCCCGGCACGGGCGGGACCGCGGGCGCGTAGCGCTTCGCGGGCACAAGCCGCGACCCGAGACCGCCGCACCGGGCCGTGGGCCGATCGTGCTCCCCGCACCGGGCGGACGGGTCACCCCAGGCCGTACCCACGCGGCGGCGCCGCAACGACGCCCCGCACCGCCCCCCGAGGGGCACGCTCACCTCTCTTCCGACACTCCGCAAGGCCTCCCTCATGTTCGACCTCGCCGTCTTCGGCTCCCTCTTCCTCACGCTCTTCGTCATCATGGATCCCCCCGGGATCACCCCGATCTTCCTCGCGCTGACGGCCGGACGGCCGGCCAAGGTGCAGAAGCGCATGGCCTTCCAGGCCGTCTGCGTGGCCGGCGGTGTCATCACCGTCTTCGGGCTCCTCGGCCACCAGATCCTGAACTACCTGCACGTGTCCGTCCCCGCGCTGATGATCGCGGGCGGACTGCTGCTCCTGCTCATCGCGCTCGACCTGCTCACGGGCAAGACCGACGAACCCCAGCAGACGAAGGACGTCAACGTCGCCCTCGTACCGCTGGGCATGCCGCTGCTCGCCGGCCCCGGCGCGATCGTGTCCGTCATCCTGGCCGTGCAGAAGGCCGACAGTGCGGCGACCCGGGTGTCGGTGTGGGCGGCGATCGTCGCCATCCACGTAGTGCTGTGGGTGGTGATGCGGTACTCGCTGCTGATCATCCGGGTCATCAAGGACGGCGGCGTGGTGCTGGTCACGCGGCTCGCGGGCATGATGCTCTCCGCGATCGCCGTGCAGCAGATCATCAACGGGGTCACGATGGTCGTCCAGAACAGCTGACCACCTCGTGGAACGCGGCCGCACACGCGAAACCCCCGCCCGGCGTCGAGCCGGACGGGGGTTCCGAAGTCTGTCAGACGTCCGCTGTTATGAGGCCGAGGTGTCGGCCGGGCGGATCCAGAGGCGCTGCCCGATGGCGGCGGCCTGCTGGACGATCCGGTTGACGGAGGCGGCGTCCACGACGGTGCTGTCCACGGGCGTGCCGTCGACGTCGTCGAGTCGCATGATTTCGAAGCGCAAGGGCTTCTCCCTTCGTCTGGTCATCCTCCTGAAGGAGAACTACTGGTGGGTGGGTGAGTGGGGCGTCAGTGCCCCTCGTTCCCGTAGGAGTCAACGGGATGCTTGTTACGAACATTCCCTACGCTAAAGAAAATTTTCGAACGTCTAACTACTTGCGAGTACCGGGACCGACTGTGTTCACACGGTAACGTCCTGCGACAATGAGGCGCATATGAATGACGACTTCGCGGCAGCCGACGATCTCGCCACCCTCGGCGCGCGCATAGACCGCTCGAACGAGCTGCTCCAGCGCGTGCTCGCCGAGGTGGCGAAGACGCCGTCGACCCACGCGATCTTCGTCGACGCCGGGTATCTGTACGCGGCCGCGGGCCGCCTCGTCGCCGGCACGGAGGACCGCCGGGCCTTCGAGCTGGACGCCGAAGGGCTCATCGAGGCACTCATCGACCGGGCCCGCACGATCTTCGCGGACAGCAGGCTCCTGCGCGTCTACTGGTACGACGGGGCGCGGCGCCGCATCCACACCGCGGAACAGCAGTCCATCGCGGAGCTGCCCGACGTCAAGGTCCGGCTCGGCAACCTCAACGCAAACAACCAGCAGAAGGGCGTCGACTCCCTGATCCGTTCCGATCTGGAGTCCCTGGCCCGGCACCGCGCCATCAGCGACGCGACGCTCATCGGCGGCGACGAGGACCTGGTCTCGGCCGTCGAGGCGGCGCAGGGATACGGGGCCCGGGTCCACCTCTGGGGCATCGAGGCACCGGAGGGCCGCAACCAGGCCGAGCCGCTGCTGTGGGAGGTTGACAGCCAGCGCACCTTCGACCTGGAGTTCTTCAAGCCGTACGTCGTCCGGCGCACCTCCGCCTCGTACGACACGGCGGTGAGCAGGCCGACCCGCGAGGACGTGCGGTTCGTGGGAGCGCAGATCGTCGCGAAATGGCTGGCCGCGCGGGGACGGGAGTCGCTGGCGGAGCTGCTGCCCGGACCGTATCTGCCCGGCCCGGTCGACCAGGACCTGCTGGTGGAGGCCGAGGGGCTGCTGCAGTACTCGCTGCGGGGGCAGGCCGATCTGCGCAGGGCGCTGCGGGACGGGTTCTGGGAGCACCTGCAGGGCCAGTACTGACCCGCGCCGCCCTCTCAGCCGGCGATCACCCGGTCCCAGAACGCGGCCAGGGCCTCGGCGGTCTCCAGGGGGCGGTCGGCGTTGGGGGAGTGCTCGGCGCCCAGGACGACCGTGCGATGTGCCTCGAGGCGCACGGCCATGTCGTCGAGGAGCGGGACCGGCCAGGTGTCGTCGCGTTCGCCCGACAGGACGTGCACGGGCAGCCGTAGGGCCGCCAGCTCGGCCACCCGGTCGGGTTCCTCGCACAGCAGCCGTCCCGCGGCGGTGAGCTGGGCCGGGCTGTTGCCGAGCCAGCGCCGCCTCAGGTCCTCCTGGTCGTCGAGGCCGGCGTCCAGGTCGCCCTCGGCGTCCTCCGGCGGCTCCAGCGCCCTGATCGCGTCCCACACCTGGTCCATGTCCATCACGGCGAGCGCGTCCCGCAGGAGCTTCACCCGCTGCTGCTGGGAGGGGGAGATCTCCGCGGGCCCGGAGGCCACCAGGGTGAGCGACCGGAACCGGGCCGGGGCCAGCAGGACGGCCGCCCGGGCGACCTGGCCGCCGAACGAATGCCCCAGGAGGTGGAACCGCTCCCCGGGGCCGTCGGCCAGCGCGTCGGCCTGAGCGAGCACATCCTGCGCCAACTCGGCCTGCGCGTAAGGCGTTTCGTCGTCCCGGGGGCCCGGTGACTCGTACTGGCCGCGGCCGTCCACCGCGACGGTCCGGTACCCGGCCGCCGCCAGCGGTTCGTGCAGCGAGATGAAGTCCTCCTTGCTGCCGGTGAACCCGGGCAGCAGCACAGCGGTTCCCTTCACGGGAGTGCCCGCGTCGATCACGGCGAACTCCCCGCGCGCGGTGCCGAGGCGATACGCGCGGGCACCGGAGGGCGGGACGAAGGTGGCGGGCCTGCTCATGGGAAGGAGGCTATCCGGGGAACCTCCTGGGCGGCATACCGGGAGGGGCCGCGACGCGGTACCCACGGCGGGGCCGTGGAACGCCGACGGCCCGGCCCCCTCACGGGGGACCGGGCCGTCTGCTGTGTGCCTCAGCTGTCCGCGACCTCGACGGTCGCGGCCGTCTTGCGCGCACGGCGGGGCCTGGCCGCAGGGGCGGCCTCGGCCGGAACGGCTTCCGCGACCGCGACCGCGTCCGTGGCCTTGGCGGCCGTCTTGCGGGTGCGGCGCGGCTTGGCCGCAGCCTCGGCCGGGGCGGCCTCGGTGGCCTGCGCCGGGATGCCGGCCTCGGCGACCGCGGCCTTGGCGGCCGTCTTGCGGGTGCGGCGCGGCTTCGCCTCGGTGGCCTCGGCCGTGTCCACGGCGCTCTCAGCGGCCTGAGCGGGTGCGGCGGCCTTGCGGGTACGGCGCGGCTTGGTGGCCGTGGCCTGCGGTGCCTCGGCCGTCGTGCCCTCGGCGGTGTCCACAGCGGTCTCGGCGGCCTTGCGCGTACGCCGACGCGGCTTGGTCTCGGTGACCTCCGCCACCTCGACGGCCGTGCCCTCGGCGGTGTCCACCGCGGTCTCCGCGGCCTTGCGGGTGCGGCGCCGCGGCTTGGCCTCGGGCTCCTCGGTCGCCTGGGCGGGGATCCCGGCCTCGGCGACCGGGGCGGCCTCGGCGGCCTTACGGGTCCGGCGGCGCGGCTTGGCCTCCGCGGCCTCGGCGGTGTCCAGGGCGGCCTCGGCGGCCGGGGCGGTGGCCTTGCGGGTGCGGCGCGGCTTGGCCTCGACGGCCTCGACGGCCTCGACCGGGTCCACGACGGCTTCCACCGCGGCTTCGGCGGCCTTGCGCGTACGCCGACGCGGCTTGGTCTCGGTGACCTCCGCCACCTCGACGGCCGTGCCCTCGGCGGTGTCCACCGCGGTCTCCGCGGCCTTGCGGGTGCGACGGCGCGGCTTGGTCTCGGTGACCTCGGCGACCTGGGCCGGCTCGGCCGCGGGGGCCTCCTCGACGACGGCGGCCTCGGGCTGCGCGACCTCCGCCGTGCGACGCGTACGACGGCGACGCGGCTTGGCCTCGCCGTCCACCGCGGTCTCGGCGGCCGGTGCGGTGGCCTCGACGGCCGCGACCTCGACAGCGGTGCCCTCGGCCGTGGCGACCGCCGTCACGGCGGCCTCCGAGCCGGATCCGGCACGCGTACGGCGACGCCGGCGCGGGCTGCGCGACTCCGTGGCCGGGGCCGACTCGGTGGTGTCCTGCGTGCTCTGCGGGGCCTGCGCGCTCTGCGGTTCCGCGGCGTCCAGCGCCGTGCCGTTGCGCGTACGACGGCGGCGGCGCGGGGTGCGCGCCGGACGCTCACGCTCGCGCTCGGCGACCGGGGCGGGACCCGTGGAACGGCCACCGCGGCCGCGAGGGCCGCGCCCGCCGGTCTCGCCGAGGTCCTCGACGGCCTCGGCCGAGAGACCGGCGCGGGTGCGCTCACCGCGCGGCAGGACACCCTTGGTGCCCGCCGGGATGCTCAGCTCCTCGTAGAGGTGCGGGGACGTGGAGTACGTCTCCGGCGGGTCGCTCAGACCGAGGTCCAGCGCCTTGTTGATGAGCTGCCAGCGCGGGATGTCGTCCCAGTCGACGAGGGTGATCGCGATGCCCTTGGCGCCCGCGCGGCCCGTACGGCCGATGCGGTGCAGGTACGTCTTCTCGTCCTCGGGGGACTGGTAGTTGATGACGTGCGTGACGCCCTCGACGTCGATGCCGCGCGCGGCCACGTCGGTGCAGACGAGTACGTCCACCTTGCCGTTGCGGAAGGCGCGCAGCGCCTGCTCACGGGCACCCTGGCCGAGGTCGCCGTGGACCGCGCCGGAGGCGAAGCCGCGCTGCTGCAGCTGGTCGGCGAGGTCCGCCGCCGTCCGCTTGGTGCGGCAGAAGACCATCACGAGACCGCGGCCGTCGGCCTGCAGTATCCGCGAGACCATCTCCGGCTTGTCCATGTTGTGCGCGCGGTAGACGAACTGCTTGGTGTTGCGCACCGTCTGGCCGGCGTCGTCCGGCGAGGTGGCGTTGATGTGAGTGGGCTGCGACATGTAGCGGCGCGCGAGGCCGATGACCGCACCCGGCATGGTCGCCGAGAACAGCATCGTCTGGCGGCGGGCCGGCAGCATGTTGATGATCCTCTCGACGTCGGGCAGGAAGCCCAGGTCGAGCATCTCGTCGGCCTCGTCGAGGACGAGGGACTTGATGTGCTTGAGGTCGAGCTTCTTCTGGCCCGCGAGGTCCAGGAGACGGCCCGGGGTGCCGACGATCACGTCGACACCCTTCTTCAGGGCCTCGACCTGCGGCTCGTACGCCCGGCCGCCGTAGATGGCGAGAACGCGGACGTTGCGGACCTTGCCGGCCGTCAGCAGGTCGTTCGTGACCTGCGTGCACAGCTCGCGCGTCGGGACGACGACGAGGGCCTGCGGGGCGTCGGTGAGCTGCTCGGGCTTCGCCCGGCCCGCCTCGACGTCCGCGGGGACGGTCACGCGCTCGAGGAGCGGGAGGCCGAAGCCCAGCGTCTTGCCGGTGCCGGTCTTGGCCTGGCCGATGACGTCCGTGCCGGTGAGGGCGACGGGGAGCGTCATCTCCTGGATGGGGAAGGCGCTGGTGATACCGACGGCTTCAAGGGCTTCGGCGGTCTCGGGAAGGATTCCGAGCTCTCGGAAAGTAGTCAGGGTGCTGCCTCTTCTGTGTACGCGGTGCGAGGCGAGCGCGGGGGTCGTGTCGGGACCGTGCCGGGGACGACGGCCGCGCTTGACCAGCGGGCCGGGTGGCATGGGACCACTGCCGACGCTCGAGCGTTCGTACCGCTGAGGGTTCCCTCCGGGTGCCGTACGCAATGTGCCGTACCGACGTGGAGGGCTGTCGGGTCGGAGCCGATCGGGCCACCGACCGGGCATCCTCATTCGTGCGGCCCGTCGAGTTACGTAGATCAACTCAGCGGGCGCATTACCACCATACCCCGGAATCGCGCATATGCGATGGCCGGTTTGGTCACGTAGTCGTCGTCACACTGATTGACCAGGGCCTTCCGCCGTACGGTGAGCGGGCTATTGTGCGCTTCATGACGACCCCTGACAACGCTTCCGACGCACCCGCCGAACACACCGGAGTCGCCGCCCAGGACTGGGCGAAGGCCTCCGTCGACCCCCAGTACCGTGCCGCGGTCGTGGATCTGCTCGGGGCGCTCGCGTACGGGGAGCTGGCGGCGTTCGAGCGGCTCGCGGAGGACGCCAAGCTCGCGCCGACGCTCGCGGACAAGGCGGAGCTGGCGAAGATGGCCTCGGCGGAGTTCCACCACTTCGAGCAGCTCAGGGACCGGCTCACCGGGATCGGGGCGGAGCCGACGCAGGCGATGGAGCCCTTCGTCGCCGCGCTCGACGGGTTCCACCGGCAGACGGCCCCGTCCGACTGGCTGGAAGGGCTCGTCAAGGCGTACGTCGGCGACTCGATCGCCAGTGACTTCTACCGGGAGGTCGCGGCCCGGCTCGACTCCGACACCCGGCGGCTCGTACTGGGTGTGCTCGACGACACGGGGCACGCCTCGTTCGCCGTCGAGAAGGTGCGGGGTGCCATCGACGCGGATCCGCGGGTGGGCGGGCGGCTCGCGCTGTGGGCGCGGCGGTTGATGGGCGAGGCCCTGTCGCAGTCGCAGCGGGTGGTCGCCGACCGGGACGCGCTGTCGACGATGCTCGTCGGAGGTGTCGCCGACGGGTTCGATCTCGCCGAGGTGGGCCGGATGTTCTCGCGGATCACCGAGGCGCACACGAAGCGGATGGCGGCGCTGGGCCTGGCCGCCTGAGTCGTCCCGGCGCGGTCCGTCGTCCGCGGGTGGGCCGGAACACCCCAGGGCCGCGCTGTTTCCCGCGCGCCCTCGGGGTGTACCTCAGCCGGCGCCCGCCGGGTCGTCGCCCTCGGTGTCGTCGCTCACACCGTCGCCGAGTGGCGGTGGAGTCTTCCCGCCGGGCGCAGGAGCAGCGACACGGAGGCCGCCGAGACGGCGACCGCGCCGAGCATCACCGGCAGGAAGCCGACGGAGCCCAGAGCGGTGTGGGTCAGAAAGGCGCCGAAGAGGGCGCCCGCGATGCCCGTCGACAGGACGAGGCGACGCGCCGGCAGGCGGTGCGGCAGGCGGTGTGCCGCCGTCCAGGCCAGAGCCAGACCGAGGATCGCGGAGCCGAGCGCTTCCAAAAACATAAGGGGTCCTTCCCGCACGGCAGTGTGCACTTCGGTCGTAGCCCGTCATACCCGTGACCTGCGGAATGCAATCCCCTGTGCGGACGGCTTGTGCTCCATCCGTGAAGCCCGCGCGAGCGGAGGCGGCCGCCCGGGGGCGGCCATGCGCGGACCTGCAAGCGGAGACGGAGCGGAGACGGAGCGGGCATGGCAGCGGGCATGGAAAAGGGGCCCGGCGGCCGATGCCGCCGAGCCCCTTCTCTCATGCCCTACAGCGCGCTGAAGCCCACCTTGCGGGTCGTCGGCTCGCCGAGCTCCACGTAGGCGAGGCGGTCCGCAGGAACCAGGACCTTGCGGCCGTGGTCGTCCACGAGGCTGAGCAGCTGAGACTTGCCCGCCAGCGCCTCGGACACCGCGCGCTCGACCTCTTCAGGGGTCTGACCGCTCTCCAGAACGATCTCGCGAGGCGCGTGCTGCACGCCGATCTTGACCTCCACGGCTATGTCCCTCCGACGGTCACTGATGTGCGCGTTCCTCCGCGCCGTACGCAGCACACATTAGCCCGGTGAGGGGACGTACATGCTCCGCCCGAGAACGCCATGAGCGAACACCCTGTGGGAACAAAGTGGCCTTCGGTGATGATCCGCGGTGCTGGGCGCTCAGTGCTCGGTGCCGTGCAGGGGGAAACCGGCGATGCCGCGCCACGCCAGCGAGGTCAGCAGCTGGACGGCCTCGTCGCGGGGCACGCTGCGGTCGCTGTGCAGCCAGGAGCGGGCCACCACCTGGGCGAGGCCGCCGAGGCCGGAGGCGAGGAGCATGGACTCGGCCTTGGACAGACCCGTGTCCTCCGCGATGACCTCGCAGATGGCCTCCGCGCACTCGAACGTGACCTTGTCCACTCGCTCGCGCACCGCGGGCTCGTTCGTCAGGTCCGACTCGAAGACCAGGCGGAACGCGCCGCCGTCGTCCTCCACGTACGCGAAGTAGGCGTCCATGGTGGCCCGGACACGCAGGCTGTTGTCCGTGGTGGACGCCAGCGCGGTCCGTACGGCCTGCAGCAGTGACTCGCAGTGCTGGTCCAGCAGCGCCAGGTAGAGATCGAGCTTGCCGGGGAAGTGCTGGTAGAGAACCGGCTTGCTGACGCCCGCGCGTTCGGCGATGTCGTCCATCGCGGCCGAGTGGTATCCCTGCGCAACGAACACTTCCTGGGCGGCGCCGAGGAGCTGGTTGCGTCGGGCACGGCGCGGCAGGCGTGTGCCCCGCGGGCGTGCTGCCTCTGTCTGCTCGATGGCTGTCACGCCGCCTCCCAAAGTCGTCCACATGCGGTGAGCGCCGCGCGGCCATCGTACTTTTCGGTAACCGTGGTGTGCGCGGTGCGAGCGGAGAATTTCACGGACCGGACGCCGGTGAAATCCCGCATAACGCGCCATAAGGGGGTATGGCGGGCTCGTCGGACTCCCGGTAAGTGTCCCGGTGGGACGGCCGGAGCGGTCACCGGTGACCGCTCCGGGTCGGATTCACCGATAGTCGTCCTCGTCGAGTTCCACGACCCTCGCCTGTTCGACGAGGTCCGCCTCGCTGCCGCGGGCCGGGTCCACGCCGGTCAGCGGGTCGTCCCGCCGGGGTGCGAGATCCGTACGCTGCTCGGCGGCGTCGGCCTCGGGGGCCTCCGCGTCGAACTCGGTCCCGCCGGTGTCGTCCGTGTCCTCGAGTGCCTCGGGGTCGGTGGGGTCGGCAGTCATGTGTCCTCTTCCCGAGTGGTGCGAGTGCGCTCTTGCGTGAGTACGAGTGCCCTCGTTTACGAAGCGTATGAGAGCCGGGATGAGGGCGCTATGTGATCAGGCCCCGGCAGGATCGCTCGTCGGCGCTGCTCCGGCGGCCCTCCGGCGGCATCGCGGCGGTGCTCCCGTGGCGCCGCGACGGCGACGCGCGAGGTGCCCGGGCGGGGGCCGGCGGTCGTACGGCTGTGCTGCGGTCGGGTGTTGGACGTTCCTTGTGACGGCGAACACACGAACCACTGCGTGATCGTCTCGTAACATTGCCGCATGTCTTCGACCGAACTGCCGTCAGTACTGGCCACTTCCGTCGTGCCGAAGGTCAGTGCCGTGCGGGTGGCGGCGGGGGAACGGCTGCGCACGGTCGGCCTTCCCGGGATCACGCTGACGGTCCGGTCGAGACCGCCGGCCCGGGACGGACTGCCCCCCGCGCTGTACGTGCACGGCCTGGGCGGTTCCTCGCAGAACTGGTCGGCGCTCATGCCGCTCCTCGACGGCCTCGTGGACAGCGAGGCGGTCGACCTGCCGGGCTTCGGCGACTCGCCGCCGCCGGACGACGGCAATTATTCGGTGACCGGGCACGCGCGCGCGGTCATCCGCTATCTCGACGCGTCCGGACGCGGACCCGTGCACCTCTTCGGGAACTCGCTGGGCGGCGCCGTCACGACGCGCGTCGCCGCCGTACGGCCCGACCTCGTCCGCACCCTCACGCTGGTCTCGCCGGCTCTCCCCGAGATCCGGGTGCAGCGCACGGCGGTGCCGACGGCGCTGCTGGCCGTGCCCGGCGTGGCGGCCCTGTTCACCAGGTACACCAAGGGCTGGACCGCCGAGCAGCGCGTACGTGGCGTCACCGCGCTCTGTTACGGGGACCCCGGCGTCGTCACACCCGAGGGGTTCCGCAACGCGGTCGAGGAGATGGAACGGCGGCTCGCCCTCCCCTACTTCTGGGACGCCATGGCACGCTCGGCGCGCGGCATCGTGAACGCGTACACGCTGGGCGGCCAGCACGGACTGTGGCGCCAGGCCGAGCGTGTACTCGCGCCGACACTCCTCGTCTACGGGGGCCGCGACCAACTTGTCTCGTACCGTATGGCCCAGCGCGCCGCGCGCGCTTTCCGGGACTCCCGGTTGCTGACGTTGCCTCACGCGGGGCATGTGGCGATGATGGAGTCCCCGGAGACCGTGGCCACGGCCTTCCGCGAACTCCTCGCGGACACGGGTGAGTTGGCCGACACCGGCGCTACCAGCGCGAGGAGCTGAGGCGGGACGTGGGACGTCACAGCCGTCGCGGGCGCGCCCCCAAGGGCGACACCGCCGACCCGCCCGCGTTCCCGGCCGCCCGGCCGGACACGCGGACGACAGGGACAGGAACGGGGCGCCGCCGGCCTCCCGCGGGGCCGCAGGCTCCATCACCGCCGACAGGCGGGGCACCCGCTCGGGGGGTGCCCCGCCTGCCTGAGGGATGGGTGCCGCAAGGGCCCGGCGGCCCACCCGGACAGGGAGCGTCCCGTCCGGGTGCCGCGCCCGCGGGCGCGGCACCCCGATACGCCGGTGGGGGCCCCTCCTACTCGGACCGGACGCAGACCGGGGGAGGGCCCAGGCTTCCCGACGGCACCCCCGCGCACGGATTCCCGCGGCTGCCGGACGGGACTCCCGAGCACGGCTCCTACCGGTTCCAGGACGGGACCCCCGCGCACGGCTTCCCCCGGTTGCCCGACGGGAACGCGACGCGGGGCGGTGCACCGCGCCACGCCGACGGCACCCCGGCTCGCGGCATGCCCGGTGTCCGCGGTGGACACCCCGAGCAGCGCGAGACCGGCGGTGGCTGGGGCGAGGCGAGGGCGGGCTCCGGGTACGGCATGCCCGGCGCGGCTCCACAGGCGGCCCCGCGCGGTCCGGGGCAGGGCGTGCCCCGAGGCCGTCCGGGACCCCCGCCCCCGGGGCAGCGGTACGGGCCCTCCGCGGCGGGCGCGGGCCCCCGCCAGGCCTACGTCGACGCCTTCGGCGACGACGACCGTTTCGCGTCCCGCTCCGCCGGGACGGCGACGGCGTTCCGAGCGGATTCCTACTCCTCTGTCACCGACTGGGACGAGGAGGTCGAGCACAAGGCGCCGCCCCGCGGTCCGGAGGCCGGGCCGGAGAAGGCGAGGGGCGGCAAGGGCCGGGCCTTCACCGGTATCGCGGCCGCCGCCGTCACCACCGTGCTGGCCGTCGTCGTGGCCGGTCAGGTCGCCGGAGGGGGCGAGGACGACTCCGCCGCGCGTGCTCCGCAGGCGTCGAACGGCGTCGACCGGGAGGCCAAGGACTCCGCCTCGCGCACCGACAACCGGGCGGTCCCGTCCACGAAGCCGAGCGCGGCCACGCTCTCGTACGCACAGCAGATGACGAAGCGGTACCCCCTGGCGGCCGGGCTCAAGGGCGCCGGCGAATTCGAGGCGATCCCCGGTCTCGCCAAGGCTCCTGGCCCCGGGCAGAAATTCACCTACCGCGTCGACGTGGAGAAAGCCCTCGGTCTCGACGGGGAACTCTTCGCGCAGGCCGTGCAGAAAACCCTGAACGACGACCGGAGCTGGGCCCACGGCGGCGGCCGCACCTTCGAGCGGATCTCCTCCGGGAAGCCCGACTTCGTCATCACGCTGGCCAGTCCCGGCACCACCGCGTTCTGGTGCGCCAAATCGGGCCTCGACACCACCGAGGACAACGTCTCCTGCGACTCGGCCGCCACCGACCGCGTGATGATCAACGCGTACCGCTGGGCCCAGGGCTCCGAGACGTACGGCGACAAGATGTACGCGTACCGCCAGATGCTGATCAATCACGAGGTGGGCCACCGGCTCGGATACGGCCACGTGAGCTGCAGCGTCGACGGAGGCCTGGCGCCCGTCATGCAGCAGCAGACGAAGTTCCTCGACCACGACGGGATCAGCTGCCGGCCCAACCCCTGGCCCTTCCCCGGAAGCTGACAGAGGGCGGCGAGGGGGCGCACGGCCCACGAGGGCTCGGCCAAGGGGCGCGCGGGTCGTGGGGGCGCTCGGAGAGCCGCTCGACGTCCTTGTGCGGGACCGCAGGGGAGCCACGCGCGATCCACACCGGGCCCCATGCCGGACCCCATACAAGAACCATGCGGGACGTGGTGCCGGATCGGCGCGCGCGAATCCGTCGGTTCGGGGCCGGGGCCGGGGCGCGCCGGGACCCGTACGGCGGGTGACTGATCGTCCCCGCCTCCTCGCTCCGTGCCCGGCGCTGAACCTGTTCCCGCGGCAGATCGGGTGGCCGTGGCCGCCCGCCCCGCCATCGTCCCCGCCGCCCGCGCCGGGACTCGTCGCGGGACCCGACGCGGGGCCGTCGGCGGCTGCCCGGCGTATGACGAAACGTGTTCGGATGATCTCTTAGCGCTACGGAACGCGACCCGCACGGGAAAGTTACGACCGTTCACCCCTTTTGGTGGTGCGACGGACAACCGTCCATCGCGCAACCGCCATGTCCGCATACGTTCGTCCCGCTGCGAGCCGCCGGGTCAACGGCGGCTCCCCATACGGGAGATCGGGGGTGCGCTCGTGCGCATCGGACTGCTTACGGAGGGTGGCTATCCGTATGTGAGCGGTGAGGCCAGGCTCTGGTGCGACCGGCTCGTGCGCGGGCTCGGGCAGCACGAGTTCGACATCTACGCCCTGAGTCGCAGCGAGGAGCAGGAGGACGAGGGCTGGATCCAACTCCCGTCCCAGGTCAGCCGCGTACGCACCGCCCCGCTGTGGACGGCGGACGACGACGGCGTCGGCTACGGGCGACGGGCGCGTCGGCGATTCGCCGACTGCTACGGGGAGTTGGCGGCGGCCATATGCGCGGGCGACGCCTTGGGCGGCGCCGTGGAGAGCGGCTCCGGAAATTCCGCCGGGGCCGCGGGGCAGACCGGCACCGCTTCGACCGCCGTGGCGGACCGTTTCGGCAGCGCGCTGTACGGGCTCGCCGAACTGGCCCGCGACGAGGGCGGCCTGGTCGGCGCACTCCGTTCCGAAGGCGCCGTGCGCGCCCTTGAGCGCGCCTGCCGCGCGCCCGGCGCACTGCGTGCGGCGCGCACCGCACGCGTGCCCGATCTGCTCACCGTCGCCGCCCAGGTGGAACGCGCGCTGCGCCCCCTCTCCCTCGACTGGTACGAGGACGACGGACTCGGCTCGGTCGACCTGTGCCACGCCACCTCCGGCGGCGCGGCGGCCCTGCCGGGTCTGCTCGCCCACCACTTCTCCGGCGTACCGCTGCTGGTCACGGAGTACGGAGTGCAGCTGCGGGCGCACTACCTGGGTCCGCGGGAGGACCTGGAGGGGCGCACGGCGACGGCCTCGGCGCGGGCGCTGCTCGCCGCCTTCCACGGCAGGCTCACCGCGGAGGCGTACCGGCAGGCCACCGTCATCACCCCCGGCAACACGCACGCCCGCCGCTGGCAGGAGCGCTGCGGCGCCGACCGGTCCAGGATCCGTACGGTCTACCCGGGCATGGAGGCGTCCCGCTTCTCCGAAGTGGGCGAGCGCGCCGAATCCGCCGATCCGGACACCCTGGTGTGGGTCGGGCGCATCGAGCCCGCCAAGGACCTCGTCACCCTGCTGCACGCCTTCGCGGACATCCGCAAGGAGGAGCCGAAGGCACGGCTGCGGATCGTCGGCGCGCCGGCCGAGGGCCTGGAGGGCGCCACCTATCTGGCGCACTGCAGGGCACTGGCCGGGCAGCTCTTCCCCGACGAGGCCGACGGCGTACACGCCGTCGGCGACAACCCCGTCTCCTTCGAGGAGATCGGCGGACCTGAGGTACCGACCCTCCCGGAGGCCTACGCGGCGGGTGCCGTCGTGGTCCTTTCCAGCGTCGTCGAGGGCTTCCCCATCAGCCTTGTGGAAGCGATGTTCTCCGGACGTGCCACGGTGTCCACCGACGTCGGCGCGGTCGTTGAGGTCATCGGCGGCACGGGGCTCGTGGTCCCGCCACGCAACGCGCAAGCGCTCGCCGAGGCATGCGTCTCCCTGCTGCGCGACTCGCCACGCCGGTCGCGCCTCGGCGCCGCGGCACGCGCCCGGGCACTCGAACTCTTCACCGTCGAGCAGAACATCACGGCATTTCACAGCATTTACCTCGACATCGTCACGCGCTGTCCGGTCCCGCGGGACCTGGTCGGCGAATCCGGTGAGCCCTTGCCGTTCGCCGTACCCGCCGAGGCTCATGTGCCCGCCCGCTGGTCGGAGTCCGGGACGCGGCTGGTGGCGGGGAGGCCAGGGCCCGGCTGGGCGGCGGGACCACCGGTACGCGGCGGTTCGCTGGGCCTCGCTCCCGGATCCGCCACGGCGGCGTCCACCGCGTCCACCGCTTCGGGCGAGCCTGTGCCAGCCGGGGAGGGGGCGTGGTGAGCATCCGGCGTCGGATCGGGGACGGGCACCCGACCGACGGTGTTGACCCGGCCCACACCGCCGACCGGGCCCACACCGCTGACCTGGCCGACCGGGCCGGGACTCCGAGCGATCCCGGTGAGTGGGACGCGCGGTCTGAGGGATGGCTGCTCGGCGAACCCGAAGAGCCCGGAGAGCCCGGAGAGGGCGGAGAAGTCGGAGAACTCGAAGTGCCCGGGCGAGAAGACCGCGGAAGCGGGGAGCCGGGGGACTTCGAGGACGTGCGAGGCACGCACGCAGAGGTGGGCGAGACGCGGGTGGTGAACGTCCGGCAGGGAGAGACACGCGTCGTGGACGTGCAGTTGGGCGAGTCGAGAACCGTGGACGTGCGGTCGGGCGAGCAGGGAAACGCGGGCGTGCGGTCGGGCGAGCGGGGGAACGCGGGCGTGCGGCTGGGCAAGCCGAGGAATGCGGCGGTCCAGCCGGGCGAGCCGGGGCCCGTGGACGCTCGGCCGGGTGCGCCGAGCATCGCGGACGCCCGACCGGACCGTCCGGCCGAGCCGGAGTCCGTGAGCGCGCCGTCCCGCTCGACGCAACTCTCGGACGCCCCGCCCGGTGAACCCGCCGATCGCGAAGCCCCCGCCCGGCGCGGCGCCGCCGACCCCGTGAAGGCCCTGATGCACCGCCATCGGGAGCTGTGCGAACGCGCGGTGGACCCGCTGGAGATCGCGGCGGGCCTGGAGGCGCACGGCGTGACCGACCGGACCGCCACACGCTTCCGGCACCGGGACGTCTTCTCCCTCGCCGAGGAGATGTACGCGCGCGTGCCCCGCGCCGGCGACACGACCCCTCTCTCCGAGGTGCCCGAGACCCCCAAGGCACGCGCCGACTGGGCCGTACTCGCGCTGCTGCCGGGCGCGCTGTGCGCGGCAGTCGTCGCCGGGCTGCGGTTCACCGAAGGGCGGCCGCGCCTCGCGGTGACCGTCGTGGGTGTACTCGTCGTGGCCTTCGGTCTGCGCGCGGCACTCAGCCGCGGCCCCCTGCACGCCACACGCTCCTGGGCCCCGACACCGTCCACACGCGCGTGGACCTGCTGGCTTCTCGCCTACGCGATCCTCGGCGACGGCCTGCTCGCCGCGGGTATGGAGGGAGGGCCCACCGGGCTGCCCACCGGCGGCTCCGACAGTCCCTGGCCGATCGCCCTCGCCTCCGTCGTCGCTCTCACCGCGTCCTGCGCCCCGGCGGTGTGGTGCGTGCACCTCTTCGCCGTACGCGCCCGGCGCCGACTCGCCACCAGCCGCGCACTGGAGGAGTTCGCCGCCTCCGTAAGACCCCTCCTCCTGGGCGTGTTCGGACTGTTCCTCTGTGCCCTCTTCGGCCTGCTCGCCCTGAGCGGGGCGGTACTGGGCGAGCCCGCCGCCTACACCGGAGCCGGCGCCCTCGGCGCACTCCTCCTGCTCGCCCGGCTCCTCACCGTGCACGGATTCACCCATGCCCCCGCCGTCGTCCTCACAGCCGCGGGCGTGACCGAGGCGGCCGCGCTGCTGAGCGTCTTCGCGGCGCGCCTGCCCGGCTGCGAAACGCTGGCCGTGCCCGTCGAGACCGTGGCCGACGCCTGGGGGCCGGGCGCCGTCCCGGCCCTCGTGTGCGGTGCCGCGGCACTCGTCCTCCTGCTCCACGCGACCAGGACTCTCACCCGGGCCTCGGCCCACGCGGCACGCGGCGACACGCCGTGAACCGCCACGTCCGCCCGGCGTCCCCGCCGAGCGGACCCCTTCCCGCGGGGCGGACACCGCGAGCCTCCCGCACGACCCACGGCAACACCCTGAAGGAGAACGCCAGATGATCACCCTCCGCATCGGAGAATCCGCCCCGGGAGCCGCCCGATGAGGGTGCTGCTGATCGGAGCCAACGGATACCTGGGCCGGTTCGTCGCCGACCGCCTCCTCGCCGACCCTGCCGTGCAGCTCACCGCGCTCGGCCGGGGCGACGACGCGGACGTGCGCTTCGACCTCGCCAGCGGCAGCCCCGGAGCGCTCACCCGCTTCCTGGACGCGGTGCACCCCGGGGTCGTCGTCAACTGCGCCGGTGCCACCCGCGGCGGCGCCCGCGAGCTCACCCGGCACAACACCGTCGCCGTCGCCACCGTCTGCGAGGCCTTGCGCCGCAGCGGCTGCGGCGCCCGCCTCGTGCAGATCGGCTGCGGCGCGGAGTACGGCCCCAGCCAGCCCGGATCCTCCACGGCCGAGGACGCCGTGCCCCGCCCCGGCGGCCCGTACGGCGTCAGTAAGCTCGCCGCGACAGAGCTGGTCCTCGGATCCGGCCTGGACGCCGTCGTCCTGCGGGTGTTCTCGCCCGCAGGACCCGGCACCCCGGCGGGCTCCCCGCTCGGACGCCTCGCCGAAGCCATGCGCCGCGCCATGCAGTCCGGCGACGGCGAACTCAAACTCGCCGGCCTCGGCGTACAACGAGATTTCATCGACGTACGTGACGTCGCCCGTGCCGTCCACGCCGCCTCCCTTTCCGCCGCCCAGGGCGTCATCAACATCGGATCAGGCCGAGCCGTACGCCTGCGGGACGCCGCCTCCGTCCTCGCCCGCGTCGCCGGATACGGCGGAGCCCTCCACGAACTCGACGCACCTCCCGGCCCCACCAGGCCGTCCATCGGCCACCCCCGCTCCGAACCGGAACACACCGCCCCGGCCGCGTACCCGTACCCGGACGGCTGCGGCAGCTGGCAGCAGGCCGACGTGCGCACCGCACGCGACCGGCTCGGCTGGCGGCCCCGGATCAACCTCGAGGAATCCCTCGCCGACATCTGGATGGAGGCGGCATGCCGCATCTGACCAGCACCACGGCAGGCACCGCGAGCACGGACCTGAGGATCGGCTTCGGTGTCCCCGGCTACGCCCACCCCCTGGTCGCCCCCGTCGAATGGAGCGAACTCACCCGCCCCGGCACCCCCTTGCACTGGGTCGTCCTGAACGTCTCCGACGGCCCCGGCGCGCGCCCCGACCCGCACTGTCTGGAAGCCGCCGGACGTCTGCGCAACGCGGGCATCCGCGTACTCGGTCACCTGGACGTCACCTACGGCGCCCGCGCCTTCGGTGAACTCGTCTCCGACGCACACCGCTACCGCGACTGGTACCAGGTCGACGGCTTCCTTCTGGACCGCTGTCCCACAGAGCGGACAGCGCTTCCGGAGATCCGGCGCACCGCCGACACCCTGCGGGCCCTCATCGGCGGGGGCCACATCGTCCTCGGCCACGGCACCCATCCGTATCCCGGCTACGCCGAGACCGCCGACCAGTTGGTGACCTTCGCCGGGCCCTGGAGCGACTACCGCTGGTCGCAGGTGGCGGAGTGGACCGCCGAATACCCACCCGACCGCTTCTGCCACTTCGTGCACGGCATGCCCAGGGGCCATCTCGACGAGGCTCTGCGCATCGCCCGCTGGCAGGGCGCATCGACGATCTACTTCACCGACCGCACGGATCGCGGAGGTTCGGCCGACCCCTGGGAGAGCCTGCCCGGCTACTGGGACGAGATCGTCTCGCGGATCGGAACGGGTGTCTCGGAATGAAGAAGGGCGTGGCAGTGTTACGGGGAGAACAACTGTAGTGATTGACCGACCAACGGAGTCCCCGTGTCGCTGCCACCCCTGGTCGAGCCAGCTGCTGAGCTCACCGTAGACGAGGTCCGCAGGTACTCCCGCCACCTGATCATCCCCGATGTGGGCATGGACGGGCAGAAGCGGCTGAAGAACGCCAAGGTGCTCGCTGTAGGCGCCGGCGGTCTGGGCTCGCCGGCGCTGATGTACCTGGCCGCCGCGGGCGTGGGCACGCTCGGCATCGTGGAGTTCGACGAGGTCGACGAGTCGAACCTGCAGCGCCAGATCATCCACAGCCAGGCTGACATCGGCCGCTCCAAGGCCGAGTCCGCCCGCGACAGCGTGCTGGGCATCAACCCGTACGTGAACGTGGTCCTTCACGAAGAGCGGCTCGAAGCCGAGAACGTGATGGACATCTTCAGCCAGTACGACCTGATCGTCGACGGCACGGACAACTTCGCGACCCGCTACCTGGTCAACGACGCGTGCGTGCTGCTCAACAAGCCGTACGTCTGGGGCTCGATCTACCGCTTCGACGGTCAGGCCTCCGTCTTCTGGTCCGAGCACGGTCCGTGCTACCGCTGCCTCTACCCGGAGCCCCCGCCGCCGGGCATGGTCCCGTCCTGCGCCGAGGGCGGCGTCCTGGGCGTGCTGTGCGCGTCCATCGGCTCCATCCAGGTCAACGAGGCCATCAAGCTCCTCGCGGGCATCGGGGAGCCGCTCGTCGGCCGCCTGATGATCTACGACGCCCTGGAGATGCAGTACCGCCAGGTCAAGGTCCGCAAGGACCCGAACTGCGCGGTCTGCGGCGAGAACCCCACCGTCACCGAGCTCATCGACTACGAGGCCTTCTGCGGCGTCGTGTCCGAGGAGGCCCAGGAGGCGGCCGCCGGCGCGACGATCACTCCCAAGCAGCTCAAGGAGTGGATCGACGACGGCGAGAACATCGAGATCATCGACGTCCGCGAGATCAACGAGTACGAGATCGTCTCGATCCCCGGCGCCAAGCTGATCCCGAAGAACGAGTTCCTCATGGGCACCGCCCTGGCGACCCTGCCGCAGGACAAGAAGATCGTCCTGCACTGCAAGACGGGTGTCCGCAGCGCGGAGGTCCTCGCGGTCCTCAAGTCGGCCGGATTCTCGGACGCCGTGCACGTGGGCGGCGGCGTGATCGGCTGGGTCAACCAGATCGAACCGCAGAAGCCGGTGTACTAGCGGAAGCCTGTGTACCGACAGAAGCCGGTGCACCAGCGGAAGCCGGTGTACTGGACGTACGCCTTCTTCGGAGGAGGGGCTCGGCACCACGTGTGCCGGGCCCCTTTCCGCTGCCCGGGCCGGGACTGCCCGGGCCGCTACTCGCAGACCTTGCCGTCCTGCGGCACCTTCCCGTCCAGCAGGTAGTCGTCCACCGCGCTGTCGACGCAGTCGCTCCCGCTCCCGTACGCCCCGTGCCCCTCGCCCTTCCAGGTGAGCTGCACGCCGACGCCCTTGCCCAGCTCGTCCGCCATCTTGCGAGCCCCCTCGTACGGCGTCGCCGGGTCGCCGGTGTTGCCCACCACCAGGACGGGCTCCGCGCCCGGCGCGCTCACCTCGGGTGTCTCGTGCTGCCCGGCCACCGGCCAGTCGTGGCACCAGCCGGCTGTGTCCCAGCCCATCGAGTCCCCGAACACGGGGGAGATCTTCCGGAACTCGGAGAGCCGTGCCTTCGCCTCCGCGAGGGTCGGCCGCTCCTTGTCGTCCAAGCACGATATGACCCGTTGGGAATGGGTGGTCGTGCCGTAGCGGCCCGAGGCGTCACGGTCGTTGTAGCTGTCGGCCTGCGCGAGCAGTTCCGTACCGTCGCCGTCCTCGGCGGCCTCGAGCGCGCCGGTGAGGGCGGGCCAGGACGACTTGCTGTAGAGCGGGTAGACGATGCCCGTGAGGGCCAGCTGCTGGGTGAGGTCGCGGCCGCCCGACGTCGGCAGCGGTTCGGAGTCGATTCGCTTCAGCAGGTCCGCGATCTTCCGCGAGCCCTCCTCGGGGTCCTGACCCGTGGACTTGAGGTAGTCCTCCAGAGCGCGCTGGAAGCCCCTGGCCTGGTTCTCCGCGTGGCCGACCGTGCCCGCGCTCGGGTCGACGACCGCGTCCAGGACCAGCCGGCCCACGTTCTTCGGGAACAGGTGCGCGTACACGCCGCCCAGCTCGGTGCCGTACGAGATGCCGAGGTAGTGCGTCTTCGCGTCACCGAGGACATGTCGCATCAGATCCATGTCCCGGGCCGTGTCGGTCGTCGAGACGTGCCCCAAGAGCTCCCCTGCCGACTTCTCGCAGCCCTTGCCGAAGTCGGCGGCGTCGCTCAGGAAGGCGGTTTCCTCGCTGGAGGTGTCCGGCGTGGTGTCGACCGACTCCGCTGCCTGGATCTCCTTGTCGCTGCGGCAGCGCACGCCTTCGCTGGCGGAGACACCGCGGGGGTCCCAGCTGACCAGGTCGTACCGCTCGTGGAGCTTCGCGAACGTCGGTCCGTACGGGGGCAGATAGTCGACGCCCGAGCCGCCGGGGCCGCCGAAGTTGAACAGCAGCGAGCCGATGCGGTCGTCCGAGGAGCCACTCGACTCACTGCGGATCAGGGCCAGACCGATGGTCTCGCCCTTCGGCTTCGCCCAGTCCAGCGGCACCTTGAGCGTCGCGCACCGCCAGTCCCCGCCGGGCGCGGGGCCGGTCGCCGTGGCCTTGCAGCTGTTCCAGTCGAGCTTCTGCGAGGTGAGCGAGGCGGGCAGACCCGGCATCGTCTCGGAGGAGGGGGCCGGCGGCCTGCCGTCGTCCTTGCTCTCCTCGTCGTCCCCGGACGAGCCGCTGCAGCCGGCCACCAGCAACGCGGCGGCAGCCAGTGCCGTCCACCCTGGGATACGCGCCATGAACACTTCCCCCCTCGCATCGTCGTCCGCCGGATGTCGCGGATGACAGTCAGGCCATAGTAGGCAGATCGCCGTGAGCCCCTGCCAGGTCCTGTGGATAACCGTCTGACCTGCGGATTTGCGAGTCCGATTCGGTGTTGAGGTGTCCTGGACCTGGTCTGCTCGCCGCCCGGCCCCGGCGTGCACCACGAGCGGGCCCGGCCCTTCTCGACGGTGGGTCCCGGCCCCCTTTTCCGGCAGCAGCCCCGGTCGTCTCAGGAGCAGACCGTGCCGTTCGACGGAACCTTGCCGTTCAGCAGATAGCCGTTCACCGCGGCGCGCACGCACTTGTTTCCGCTGTCGTACGCACCGTGCCCCTGCCCCTTGTACGTCAGCTCGACCCCGACCCCCCTGCCCAGCGCCTGCGCCATCTTGCGGGCGCCCTCGTACGGGGTCGCCGGGTCGCCGGTGTTGCCGACCACGAGGATCGGGGCCGAGCCGGGCGCGCTCACGTCAGGGTGGTCGGCGGCGCCCGCCACGGCCCAGTCGGTGCAGCCGACCATGCCCCACGCCAGATAGTCACCGAAGAGCGGAGAGGCCTCTCGGAACGCCGGGAGCTTCGCCCGCACGTCGGCGGAGGTGTACCGCGGTTTGTCGTCCGCGCAGTTGACGGAGATGTTGGCGGCGCTGATGTTGCTGTACTCGCCGTCCTGATTGCGGCCGTTCATCGAGTCGGACAGCAGCATCAGATTCCTGCCGTCACCGTCGTACGCCTGCTGGAGCCCTTCGGTGAGGAACTCCCAGAAGTCCTGGGAGTACAGGGCCTGCAGGATGCCGCTGGTGGCAGCGGTCTGGGTGAGCTGCCGTGGGAAGTCCCCCGGAATCGGCCGACGGTCGAGGTCCTTCAGCAGCTTGGCGATCCGGTCCTTGACGTCCTGCGCACTGTCGCCGATCGGGCACTCCTCGGGCTTCGAGGCGCAGTCCTCGGCGAAGTTGTCCAGCGCGAGCTGGAAACCCCTGGCCTGCCCCAGGGACCCCTGCTCGGCGTTCTGTGTCGGGTCCACGACCGCGTCGAAGACGGCCCTCCCCACCTTCTTGGGGAACAGGTGCGCGTACACGCCGCCCAGTTCGGTGCCGTACGAGATGCCGAAGTAGTGCAGCTTGTCGTCGCCGAGGACCTGGCGCATCAGATCCAGGTCGCGGGCCGCGTCCGTGGTGCGCACGTGCGGGAGGACCTTCCCGGAGTTCTCCTCGCAGGCCTCGTTGAACTCCTTCGTGTTGTCCAGGAGTGTCCGCTGCTCGGCGTCGTCGTCCGGGGTGGCGTCCTGCTGGAAGTACTCGTCGAGCTGTTCGCTGTCCTCGCACGTCACGCCGGCACTGCGGCCGACACCGCGCGGGTCGAAACTGACCAGGTCGTAGCGGGTGCGCAGCTGCTCGTAGTCCTGGCCGAAGGCGGGGAGCGCCGCCACGCCAGAACCGCCGGGACCACCGAAGTTGAACAGCAGCGAACCGATGCGTTCGTCCTTGGCACCGCCGGCCTGCGCACGGATCAGCGCGAGTTCGATGGTGTCGCCCCTGGGCTTGTCCCAGTCGAGTGGCGCCTTCATCGTCGCGCACTTCCACGTGGTGCCGTCCGGCAGCGGCGAGGGGGCCTCGCCGCCGCCCTCGGACTCGGACGGTTCCGGGCAGTCCTTCCAGCTGAGCTTCTGCGCCGACAGGTCCACGTCCTTCGAGCCGCCGTCGTCCCCGCATCCGGCGAGGGCCGCGAACAGCAGGAGGGAGGCGGCGGTCAGGGCTGCGGCACGCGGCGGGGAAGGGTTCGGCATGAACCCATCCTGAGGTCGCCCGGCACGGGCCGCTCGGGGCGCGAGCCGTGCGGGTGAGACCCCCGCCTCCGCCCCTAGAGCGCGCCCTTGCGCGTCAGGTGGTTGAAGAACAGCCATCCCGGCAGCACGGGCAGCCACAGTGTGAGCAGTCGGTACAGGAGCACGGCGGGCGCCGCGACCTCACTGGGGAGCCCTACCGCGATCAGACCGACCGTGAGGGTCGCCTCCACCGCGCCCACACCGCCCGGGGTGGGCGCAGCGGAGCCGAGCGCGTTCCCGGCGAGGAAGACCACGGCGACGCTGGCGATGCTGAGCGAGGGCATGCCCTCGGTACCGAACGCCCGGACCGACGCGTCGAGACACATCACGAAGCACGCCGTCAGCAGGAGCATGCCGCCGATGCCGGTGAGGAGCTTCTGCGGCCGCTGCAGTACATCCAGCATGCGCGGCACGACACCCGCGAAGAGCGACCTCACGCGCGTGACGACGAATTTCCGCAGGAACGGCACCGAGGTCACCACAAGGACGAGGACCGCGACGGTCAGCAGCCCGGCGATGACCGTCCGGGACGGCGACAAGGAGGGCGTCTTCTCCGTACCGGTCAGATAGCCGAAGGAGAGCAGCATCAGGATGTGGCAGCCGAGCCCGAACAGCTGCGACGCGCCGACACTCGCCACCGCGAGCCCCGGCCGCACCCCCGCGCGCTGAAGGAACCGCGTGTTCAGCGCGACACCGCCCACCGCGGCCGGCGCCACGATCTTCACGAAGGACCCCGCGACCTGCGCCGCCACGGTCCGCATGAACGGCACCCGCTCGGGCACGAAACCCAGCAGGCTCATGGCCGCCGCGAAGTAGCTCAGCATCGAGAAGAGGACGGCCGCGGCGACCCAGCCCCACTCGGCGTTGTCGAAGAGCGTCGCGAACTCGATGTGCGTCAGCTGCGTCAGCAGGAAGTACGCGCCGAACGCGCCCGCGATGAAACTGATCAGCGTGCGCGGGCGGACGCGCTCGAGGCGGGCCGGCTCGACCGGTGCCAGCGGCCTGATCAGCAACACCTGATGGCGGATCTGGGTGAGCAGATCCTCCTCACGGGCCTCCTCCAGCGCCTCGTCGATCGCCCGCTTCTCGGCCCGCTGCTCGGCGCGTACGGCCTTCTTGTCGGGCTTTTCGAGGACCGGCCGCCTGGACTCCTCGGGCGTGGCCTCATGCTCCTCGGCGCGGACCAGCTTGGCCTGCCGGGACGCCTCCAGAACCGCCTCGCGCTCGCGCTCCGACCGCTCCCGGGCCAGCTTCCGCAGTGTCGCGCGGTGGGAGCGGGTGAGCGCGATGGGCTGCAGCATGGGCAGGCAGTCGGCGACCGCGTCCGGGCCGAGCACGCCGACGGCCGAGGCCACCGCGCGCTCCGCGCCGACCCGCAGGCCGAGCGTGGTCACCAGCTGGGCGACGTCCATGCGCAGCAGCAGCTCACCCGCAGCGATCTCGCCGTTGCGCAGGTCCGTGAGGATCACCGTGCCGGAACGATCCACCAGAATGGCGTCCCCCGCCAGTCTGCGGTGCGCGATGCGCCGCGACTGCAGTGCCTGCACCTGGTGCCAGGTGTCACGCAGCAGGTCGTCGGTGATGTCCTCGTCCGCCAAAGAGTCGAGGGTGCGTCCGCCCGTGTGCTCGTAGACCAGCATCACGGCGTCCGGGCCGAGCTCGGAGGTCGCGATGAGCTTCGGTGCGTTGGCACCGGCCGCGATGGCCGCGTACGCGAGGAGTGCCTCCTGCTCCAGGGCCTGACGCAGTGACTGGAGGCTGCGGCGCGTGGTGATGCCGCGCAGCGTCAGACGGCGCCACACGCGGTAGAAGAAGCCCTGCGCCTGCTGTTCCCGGTCCACCACCGTGACATCTAGTGGGGGGCCGTCCTGGAGTGTCACGAAGTATCTGCGGCCGCGGTCCCCGTCCGGGGCCTCCGGGGTCTCGTCCCGGGCCGCACTCACCGGGTGGAAGCCGACGTGCCGCAGACCAGCCATCAGCGTCCGCCCTGTGGGCCGGACGTTCGGCGAGCCGACCGCGTACAGCGTCCCGTACGCCACGCTCCAGCCGATCAGCACCGTGAGGATGATCGAGAAGGGCGTCGTGTAGCCGGTGACCAGCATCGAGAACGCGTCGAGCAGCAGCACCACCCACAGGACCGCACGCCAGCGCGGCCGCCGGGACATGCCGACGGCCGTCATGTACGCGATGACCGGCGCGAGGTAGCCGTGCACCGGGTCGGTCAGGGCCTGGATGTCAGCGGGGGAGGGCTGGGTGAGTGCCTTCTGGATGGAGTCCGGGGCGGCCTTGGCCACCCACAGGTCGGTGGCGAGCGTCACACCGTGCGCGAGGACCGCGGCCAGTACACCGTCGGCGATCCGCAGTCCGTCCCGCTTGATCAGCCGTTCGATGGCGAAGGCGACCGGTACGAGAAGGATCGCGATGCTCGACGCCAGCCCCGCGATCTTGATCAGCAGGTCGGGTGCCTCGTCGGTGCCCTTGTTGATGTCCTGCGCCAGCCCCGACGTCGTACCGTGCGCGAACGCGGCGATCGACAGCAGCAGGGCGACCGCGAGGACGCCCACCAGGAGACGCATCAGGTCGGAAGGACGGTGCACGCGCGCGGGGAGCAGCGGTTCGTCGCCCTCGACCTCTTCGGCATGGGCGTCGTCGGCCGCGCAGTCGGCCTTCTCGGCTCCGCTCTCCTTGCGCATGTCCGTCTTCTTCTGGGACGTGTCCGGGTTCTCGGGCGTCCCGGATCTCTCCGGAGGGCGCCCGTCCGTGTCGTCGCCGGTATCGGGGCGCGACGAGACCTCAGAGGTGCCCTCCGCGCCTTCGGGGTGCACACCCTGCTGTTTCATCGTCTCTTCTTGGTCTCGTATCACCAGTAACCGCCCGCACGATGGTGGCATGCCCCGCCGGGACAGGGGGGCATCAGGGTGCAATGCGGGGGCGCACAGTCTGCCCGAAGCGCTGATCCCGTGCGAGGAATACGCACAGTCGCCGCCGCGTCACGTTGTCGGCGGCGTGGGGCAGGATGGGCCGGATGAGCGAGCAGAGCCTCCCGGCGGACGCCTTGCCGGAATACGCGGAACGAGTCCTCGACGTCGCCGAGGAAATTCCGCCCGGGCGCGTCATGACGTACGGAGACGTCGCGGAATGGCTGGAGGAAGGCGGCCCGCGCCAGGTCGGCCGCGTGATGGCCCTCTACGGAGGAGCCGTTCCGTGGTGGCGGGTCGTCCGCGCGGACGGGGTGCTGCTCCCCGGCCACGAACTGAAGGCGCTGGAGCATTACCGGGCGGAAGGCACGCCCCTGAAGGGGGCGAGCAGAGCCTCCGAAGGCCATCTCCCGCGCCTCGACATGAAACAGGCCCGGTGGGAAGGCGGAGATCGCGCGGAGGGTCACACCTGACAGCTTCCGGCATGGGACCGCCGGGACAGGGACAGATGGCCCGTACGGGGGAACGCGGGCACGCCCGTGACATGCCGTACGTTCGGGAAGCGGGAGACGCCCGTGCCGGGAGGGAACACGAGGAAGCGCTCCTTCCACGTCACCCACCGGCGTAGCGTCGACGGCACGCAGCCCGTTCATCCGGCGGCCACCACCCTCCCCCTGCCGTAGCTTTCCCACCCGTCGCCCGAGCACGATCCCTCAACGACGGCGTTCCGCGCCGACTCCGACAGCCCCAAGCACACCCACCAGGACCGGCGAACCACGTGAGCTCCTCTTCCTCCACCAGGCGCCTGTCGCACCCACAGGGGCGACAAGGGGCCCGCGGCGCTTACCGACTGGTGCGTACCCCGCCGGCCCGGGTGGCCCCCCCTCTGCTGGACGCAGCACAGCGCGCCGTGGTTGACCATCAGAGCGGCCCGCTGCTCGTCCTCGCAGGTCCGGGAACCGGCAAGACGACCACGCTCGTCGAGTCAGTGGCGGCCCGCATCGCCCAGGGCACGGACCCCGAGCGGGTCCTGGTCCTGACGTTCAGCCGCAAGGCCGCCGTGGAACTGCGCGACCGCATGGCACTGCGCATAGGAGCCGCCCGAGCGCCCCAAGCGACCACGTTCCACTCCTTCTGCTACGCCCTCGTCCGCGCCCACCAGGACACCGACCTCTTCGTGGAACCGATGCGGCTGCTCTCCGGCCCCGAACAGGACGTGGCGGTAAGGGAACTGCTCGCGGGCCAGCCCGGCCTGGAGCGGCTCGGCCTCGCCCACGTGCGCTGGCCGGACGAACTGCGCGCCTGCCTGACGACACGCGGCTTCGCCGACGAGGTCCGCGCCGTCCTCGCCCGCAGCCGGGAACTGGGCCTCGGCCCCGACGCCCTCCAGACCTTCGCCCGGCGCATCGGCCGCCCCGACTGGCTCGCGGCCTCCGCCTTCCTCGCCGAGTACCTCGACGTGCTCGACATGCAGGGAGTGCTCGACTACGCGGAACTGGTGCACCGGGCAGTGATCCTCGCCCGGCGCCCGGGCGTGGCCGAACGGCTCGCCGAGCGGTACGACGCGGTCCTCGTCGACGAGTACCAGGACACCGACCCGGCGCAGCTGCGGCTCCTGGACGCGCTCGCGGGAGGCGGCCGCACCCTGGTGGCTTTCGGAGACCCCGACCAGTCGATCTACGCGTTCCGCGGCGCCGACGTGAACGGCATCCTCGACTTCCCGGACACCTTCCCGCGCGCGGACGGCCGACCGGCGCCGGTCGAGGTCCTGAGGACGTCACGCCGGTCGGGCGCGGACCTGCTGGCGGCCACCAGACTGCTCACCCAGCGGATGCCCCTGACCCGGCTCCCTGCGGACAAGGTCCGCGCCCACAGGGAACTCGCCCCCGTACGGGACGGCGGACGCGTGGAGGTCCACACGTACCCGACCCCCGGTACGGAGCTGGACAACATCGCGGACATCCTGCGCCGCGCCCATCTGGAGGACAGCGTTCCGTGGAACGAGATGGCCGTCCTCGTGCGCGCCGGCTCCCGCACCATCCCGACGATCCGCCGCACCCTCACCGCGTCCGGCGTCCCCCTCGACATCGACGGCGACGACCTGCCCCTGCGCCACGAACCGGCGGTGACACCCCTGCTGACAGCCCTCAAGGTGGTGGCCGCGGCGGAACTGGAGGAGACGGCACAGCACGCGCTGCCTGCCGACGAGGAGGAGCCCGAAGAGACCGCCGGCGAGGAACCGGCCGCCGAGCGCCCGGAACCGGTCGAGCCCCCGGAGGAAGACACACCGCCGGTCGCACCCGCACCCGGACCCGGACCCGGACCCGAAGCCACCGGACCGGCCGGCCCCCGCCCCTCCCAGGAGCCTGCCCCGGAGCAGCAGCCTGCCCTGGAGCAGCAGCCCGACCCGGAGAAGCCGTGGCTCGACACCGAGACCGCCCTCACCCTTCTCGCGTCCCCGCTGGCCGGCATGGACGCCGCCGACCTGCGCCGCCTGGGCCGCGCCCTGCGCGAGGAGGAGCGCGCCGCGGGCAACCATGTGCCACCGCCCTCCGACGAGTTGCTGGCACGGGCACTGGCCGAACCGGAGAGGCTCATCGCCCACGACCCCTCCTACGCGCGCGGGGCCCAGCGCCTGGGCGCCCTGCTGCGCAAGGCACGAGAGCGCCTGGCAGGAGGCGGCACGGCCGAGGAGGCACTCTGGGAGCTGTGGGACGGCACACCCTGGCCGCAGCGCCTGGAGCGGGCCGCCCGACGCGGCGGCGCGGCCGGGCGCAACGCGGACCGCGATCTCGACGCCGTGTGCGCACTGTTCGCGACCGCCGCCCGCGCCGAGGAACGCACCGGCGGCCGGGGCGCCCTCAACTTCCTGGAGGAGGTCGAGGCACAGGACATCGCCGCCGACACACTCACCCGAAGGGCCGTGCGCCCCGACGCCGTACGCCTGATGACCGCGCACCGCTCCAAGGGCCTGGAATGGCGCCTCGTCGTCGTCGCGGGCGTCCAGGAGGGCCTGTGGCCCGACCTGCGCCGCCGCGGCTCCCTCCTGGAGGCCGACCGCATCGGACGCGACGGCCTCGCGGAGCCCCTCACCCCCGGAGCGCTCCTCTCCGAAGAACGCCGACTGTTCTACGTGGCCGCCACGCGCGCGCGTGAGCGCCTCGTCGTCACCGCCGTGAAGGCTCCGGCCGACGACGGCGACCAGCCCTCCCGCTTCCTCACCGAACTCGGCGCGGAACCCAAGGACATAACAGGCCGCCCCCGCCGCCCCCTGTCCGTCGCCGCACTCGTCGCCGAACTGCGCGCCACGACGGTCGACCCCCGCGTCTCAAACACCCTCAGGGCGGCGGCGGCCCGCCGCCTGGGCCGGCTCGCCGCACTCGGCGACGAGGACGGCCGCCCTCTGGTCCCGTCCGCCCACCCCTACCGCTGGTGGGGCATGTACGAACCGACCGAGAGCAAGGTGCCGCTGCGCGACAGGGACCACCCCGTCGTGCTCTCCGGAAGCGCCCTCGACCAGCTCGCCAACACCTGCGCCCTGCAGTGGTTCCTCGGCCGGGAGGTCAAGGCCGACGCTCCCGCGACCGTCGCCCAGGGATTCGGCAACGTGGTGCACGTCCTGGCCGACGAGGTCGCCTCCGGCCGCACGCCCGCCGACCTCGCCGTCCTCATGGAACGCCTCGACTCCGTATGGGAGGCGCTCGCCTTCGACGCGCCCTGGAAGTCGGCGCAGGAGAAGGAACACGCGCGCGTGGCGCTCGAACGCTTCCTGAAATGGCACGTCATGGACCGCGCCGAGCGGACCCCGGTCGCCAGCGAACACGACTTCGACGTCACCCTCGAAGCGGGCTCCTACGAAGTCCGCATCCGTGGCTCCATGGACCGCGTCGTGAGGGACGCCGACGGCCGCGCCTACGTGGTCGACTTCAAGACGGGCAAACAGGCACCGAGCGCCGCCGACGTGACCCACCACCCTCAGCTCGCCGTCTACCAGCTCGCCGTCCGCGAAGGAGCCGTCGACGACGCCTTCGACGGCACACGCCCAGAGCCGGGCGGCGCCGAACTCGTCCAGCTCCGCCAGGGCGCCCCCAAGAAGGACGGCGGCGAGACCCTGCCCAAGGTGCAGGCCCAGGAGCCCCTGGAGGGGGAGTGGGTCGGTGACCTGCTCGCCACCGCCGCGGGCAAGGTCCTCGACGAACGGTTCACACCGACGACCGGCCAACACTGCACACACTGCGCGTTCCGGGCCTCCTGCAGTGCGCGACCCGAGGGACGGCACATCGTCGAGTGACCCGGGACCGGGCACCACGTCCACGAGCGGCCCCGGAGTGACGTACGGCACCACGCGTGCTGACCAGCGCATCCTCCGGCCCGGCCACCGAATCGGCACCGACTGTCAGTGGGCGCGGCTAGCCTCTCTGACGTGCCAGCCCGTATCACCGATCCCGAGCAGCTCAAGGAGCTCCTCGGCATCCCGTTCACCCCGGAGCAGACGGCCTGCATCACCGCACCGCCCGCACCGCAGGTGATCGTGGCCGGAGCCGGCTCCGGCAAGACCACGGTCATGGCCGCGCGCGTGGTCTGGCTGGTCGGCACCGGCCAGGTCGCCCCCGAACAGGTCCTCGGCCTGACCTTCACCAACAAGGCGGCAGGCGAACTCGCCGAGCGCGTACGAAAGGCACTGATCAAGGCCGGAGTCACCGACCCGGACGTGATCGACCCGGACAACCCGCCCGGCGAGCCCGTGATCTCCACCTACCACGCCTTCGCCGGCCGCCTCCTGACCGACCACGGGCTGCGCATCGGGCTCGAACCCACCGCGCGCCTCCTCGCCGACGCCACGCGCTACCAGCTCGCCGCACGCGTCCTGCGCGAGGCACCGGGCCCCTACCCCGCCCTCACCCGCTCCTTCCCCGACCTGGTCAGCGACCTCCTCAACCTCGACTCCGAGCTCGCCGAACACCTCGTACACCCGCAGGAGCTGCGCGCGTACGACGCCCGGCTGCTCAGCGACCTGGAAACCGCCAGACTCACCAACGCAGACCTGCGCAAGGTCCCCGAGACGGCCGCCACCCGGCGTGAACTGGCCGAACTGGTGAGCCGCTACAGAACCGCCAAACGCGACCGGGACCTCCTCGACTTCGGCGACCAGATCGCCCTCTCCGCGACCCTCGCGAGCACACGCCCCGAAGTCGGCGGCATCCTGCGCGACGAGTTCAAAGTGGTCCTCCTCGACGAGTACCAGGACACGTCCGTCGCCCAGCGCATCCTCCTGGCGGGTCTGTTCGGCGGCGGCACCGGCCACCCCGTGACCGCCGTCGGAGACCCCTGCCAGGCCATCTACGGCTGGCGCGGCGCCTCCGTGGCCAACCTCGACGACTTCCCCGAACACTTCGCACACGCCGACGGCCGCCCCGCGACCCGCCAGGCACTCAGCGAGAACCGCCGCAGCGGCGGCCGCCTCCTCGACCTCGCCAACGGCCTCGCCGAGCCCCTGCGTGCCATGCACGCGGGCGTGGAGGCCCTCCGCCCGGCCCCCGGCGCCGAACGCGACGGAACGGTGCGTTGCGCCCTGCTGCACACCCACGCCGACGAGATGGACTGGCTCGCCGACTCCATCGCCCACCTCGTACGCACCGGAAAGGCCCCCGGTGAGATCGCCGTCCTGTGCCGCACCGCCACCGACTTCGCCGAGATCCAGGGCGCACTCGTCGCCCGGGACGTCCCCGTCGAGGTCGTGGGCCTCTCCGGCCTGCTGCACCTGCCCGAGGTCGCCGACCTGGTCGCCGTCTGCGAGGTCCTCCAGGACCCCGGCGCCAACGCCTCACTGGTCCGCCTCCTCACCGGCCCGCGCTGGCGCATCGGCGCCCGCGACCTCGCCCTCCTGGGCCGCCGGGCCCGCACGCTCGTGTCCCACGCGCGCGTGGGAGCCGACGACGACCCCGACCGGCGGCTCGCCGCAGCCGTCGAAGGAGTCGATCCGGCCGAAGTGATCTCCCTCGCGGACGCCCTCGACACGTTCCTGGAGACACCCCTCGGCGGCGACGGCGACGACGACGGACTGCCGTTCTCGTCCGACGCGCGCGTACGGTTCGCCCGCCTCGCCACCGAGCTGCGCGACCTGCGCCGCTCGCTCGCCGACCCGCTCATGGACGTCCTGCACCGGGTCCTCGCCACCACCGGCCTGGAGGTGGAACTCTCCGCCTCCCCGCACGCCCTGGCCGCCCGCCGCCGCGAGACCCTGTCCAACTTCCTGGACGTCGCCGCCGCCTTCGCCGCCAACGACGGTGAAGCCAGCCTCCTCGCCTTCCTCGGCTACTTGCGCACCGCGGCCCAGTACGAGAAGGGCCTCGACAACGCCCTCCCGGGCGGCGAGAACACCGTCAAGGTACTCACCGCGCACAAGTCCAAGGGCCTGGAATGGGACGTCGTCGCGGTGCCCGGCCTTGTTACCGGCACGTTCCCCAGCAGCCAGGGCCGCGAGAAATGGACCGCCCAGGGCAAGGTCCTCCCCCACGAACTGCGGGGCGACGCCGACACCCTCCCCGACATCGACGCCTGGGACTCCCGCGGCATGAAGGCCTTCCACGAGGCCATGAAGGAACACCAGCACACCGAGGAACTCCGACTCGGCTACGTCACCTTCACCCGTCCCCGCTCCCTGCTGCTCGGCTCCGGCCACTGGTGGGGCCCTTCCCAGAAGAAACCCCGCGGCCCCTCCGCCTTCCTGCAGTCCCTGTACGACCACTGCGAGAGCGGACACGGCGAGATCGAAGCCTGGGCGGACGAACCCGAGGAGAACGAGGAGAACCCCGCACTCCACCGGGCCGGCGGCGACCACGCCTGGCCGCTCCCGCTCGACGACACCGCGATGGCCCGCCGCAGGGAAGCCGCACAGACCGTCCTCGCGTACCTGGAGTCCGGCCACCCGCAAGAGACCACCCACCTCACGTCCCACGACGTTCCGGACGCGTACGACGACCCGGACTGGCCGCCCCCGCCCGACGAGGACGAGCCCCCCTACGAAGAAGACGACTACGCGAACGAGACCCACCACGCGGACGGCGATCCCACGAACCCGCCCTACGAAGAGGCGACCCACGGAGAAGCCCCCCACGAAGAGACCGATCTCACAGACGGGACACCCCACGGCGACTGGGACTCGTGGACCACGCAA
>NZ_JAHRIB010000021.1 GCF_019090165.1 Streptomyces sp. BV286 | reverse complement strand
TGCAGGGGGGACCCTGTGGGAGAGTAGGACGCCGCCGAACTTATATTGCTGATAGCCCCCGCACTCCGGTGCGGGGGCTATTTTGCGTTTACGGTGACTCTCGTTCGGGATTCCCTTTCCAGGGTTCGTTTCAGGACGGCTGGACCAGTTTCGTGTCGTACGCCAGGATCACTGCCTGGATTCGGTCCCGGGAGCCCGTCTTTGCGAGGATGCGGCCGATGTGGGTCTTCACCGTCGACTCGGCGAGATGGAGGCGTGCGGCGATCTCCAGGTTCGTCCAGCCCTTTCCCACGACCGTCAGGATCTCGCGTTCGCGGTCCGTCAGGGCGGTGAGACGGGGGTCCAGGGCGGGGGCGGTGTCCGGGGACGGCGTGGGGAGGTGCTCGGCGTAGGCGTCCAGGAGGCGGCGGGTCAGGGCCGGGGCCACGACCGCGTCCCCTGTGGCGACCGAGCGGATCCCGGAGAGGAGTTCCTCGGGCTGTGCGTCCTTGATGAGGAAGCCGGAAGCTCCTGCCCGCAGGCCGGCGTACGCGTACTCGTCCAGGTCGAAGGTCGTGAGGATGAGGACGCGGGTGCGATGGCCCGTGGTGACGATGCGGCGGGTCGCCTCGATGCCGTCGAGGCCGGGCATGCGGATATCCATCAGAGCGACGTCCGGGTGGAGTTCGGCCGTCATGCGGACCGCCTCGGTGCCGTTGGACGCCTCGCCCACGACCGTCATGTCGTCCTGGCTCTCCAGGAGCATGCGGAAGCCGAGACGCTGGAGCGGTTGGTCGTCGGTGATGAGGACGGTGGTCACGAGGTGGCTTCCTCCGGAACGTGGAGATGGACCCGCCAGCCGCGGTCGGGCAGCGGGCCCGCCTCAAGTGTCCCGTCGTACAGGGCTGTTCGCTCGTGCATGCCGGTGAGGCCGCGGCCCGGTGCGCCGGCCGGGGGCGGGCCTCCGCGACCGGTGTCGGTGACCGTGACCGTGACGGCGCCCCCTGCCTCGTACGATACGGAGACCTCCGAAGTGGCCTCCGGGCCACCGTGTTTGAGGGTGTTCGTGAGGGCTTCCTGGATGACGCGGTAGACCGTGAGCTGTGTGCCGGTGGGGACGGAGTCGGCGGGGCCCACGATCTTCGTCAGGACGGGGAGGCCCGCCGCCCGTACGCCGTTGACGAGTTGGTCGAGGTCCGTGAGGGACGGCTGGGGTGCGAGCTCCGCCGCCGTGGAGGCATCTTCCCGCAGGACGTCGAGGAGGCGGCGGAGTTCGGTGAGGGCCTGACGGCTGGTGGTGCCGATGGCGGTGAGGGCCTGGGCCGCGCTCGCCGGGTTCTTGGCGGCGGCGTACGAACCGCCGTCCGCGAGGCTCGTGATGACCGAGAGGTTGTGGCCGATGATGTCGTGCATCTCGCGGGCGATACGGGCGCGTTCGGCGGCGGCGGCGAGCTGGGCCTGCTGGTCGCGTTCCACCTCGAGCCGGCGGGCGCGGTCCACGAGCGAGGCCAGGTACTCCTGGCGGGTGCGGACGGCGATACCGCCCATCGCCGACAGGGCGAGGCTCATCGCGGTGGGGACGACGTTCTGGTCGAGGCCTTGCTCCGCGGGATAGCGGGTGCCGGCGACCATCAACGGAAGCACCGTCAGGGCGTACGACCACAGGAGGGTGCGCAGGCGGGTGCGCAGGGCGATGTTGAAGAGGACGACGAGCAGGAGCATCGAGGCCTGGAGGAGAGCACCGGACCAGGCGTTGACGACGGCGACCGGGAACGTCACCAGGAGTACCGCGAAGGGGTGATCGCGGCGCCACAGCAGGGGGACCGAGAAGCCCAGGGACATCGTCCAGAGGAGCCAGGCCGGTGTGCCGGTGTTCTCGGTGACGTGCCGCCAGCCGCCGCTGGAGACGTCGATGGTGCAGGCGATCACGTAGAAGCCGGTGAGCAGGGCGTCCCACAGCAGCGGGCTGCGGCGGTCGAAGGCGCGTGCGCGCTGCCAGACGCGGTGGAACTGGCGGGTGAGGGGCTGCCCGTTCGGCGTCCAGTCGCCCTGCCAGTCCTGTTCGCGGGTCGCCCCGGCGGTCGCCTCGCCGGATGCTTCGCGGGTCACAGGTCCATTCCCGTAGTCATGCTCCTGATGCTCCGCCGAGGGGAGGGGCCGGGCGTCGGACGACGGAGGTACAGGGGGTGGGGCTCGTAGTACCCCGGTACCACGGGGTGTCCGTGAGCCCTGACGAGTGGTCCCGGCCGAGGGTCACGCCGGGAGGTCGTGGTGGGGCCAGCGGGAGCGGGCCTGTTCGCGGGAGCGGAGCAGGGCCAGGGTGGGGAGGCCGCGGTCCGAGTCCGTGGACGCGGCCAGGAGGTCAGGGAGTTGAGGGAGTGGGGCCACCGCGGCGACGTCGTCCAGGACGAGGGTGAGTGGTGGGTCGAGGCGACCGGAGGATGACCGTTCGGCCATGCGCCGGCCGCGCTCGACCACGCTTGAGGCGAGGGCCGTCAGGAGGGGCATGGCGCCGGGATTCGACCTCGGGTCCTCGATGGGTTCACCGACCACATAAAGCGTGCCCCCTTCGTCGACGAAGGAATCCAGGGTGAGGGTGTCGGTTCGGTTCGCGGTGCAGGCTTCCCTGACGTTGACGGTGAAGAGGGCGGAGAGCGCTCGGGCCGTCAACTCCTGTGCGATGTCCCGGCGTTCGGGATGCGAGGTGAGGGCGGCTTCGAGTTCGCCCGCGGAGCCGGAGGCCGCCTTGGGGTTCGTACGGAGGATGCGTACGGCTTCCTGGACCTGGGTGCCCTGGGCCCAGCGGTGGACGTGGCGGATGGCGCGGCCGTCCACGGCGGCGGCGTGGAGGTAGCTGCGCAGGAGGGTCTCCGCGGTGTCGGCCACCGCCTGGTCGATCCTGGCGGTGGGGCGGACCGGGGCGAGGAGGGCCGCGGCCCGGGCCCTCGCGGTCTCCTTGGTCTCGCAGCCGGCGGACGGGGACCAGTGGAGGCGGGCCGGGGTGTCGCAGAGGTGGGAGGGGTCGTAGAGGAGGACGGGGCCCAGCTTGGCGCGGGCGTCCTTCGTTTCCGACCAGAGGGTGGGGTTGGAGGTGATGACGAGGGCGGCGCCGTCCGCGTCCCGGATCGCCTGGACGGCGAGGGGGTGGCGGGTCTCGGGCGGGCCGAGGACGACCGGGCCCCGCGGAGTGGGCACCGTCAGGGCCGTGCTCTGCGCGTCGATGCCTTCCCATGCGTCCATGCGGTCGGTGGCGGCCACGGCGGGGGCCTGCTCCAAGGGCGGGGCGGGCTCCGTCGCCGGTACGGGGTCGGCGACCGGTACGCGCTCCATGGCGGGGTGCGGGGCGCTCTCGCGGGGCCCGTTGCCGGGGCGGGGTGCCGCCTTCGGCTCCGGTTGCGGCTCGGGCGTGAACTCGGGCGTGGGGTCCGGCGCCGAGGGGACTGACGCGGTCGCGGCCTGCGTTCTGCGTCTGGTCCTGCCCGCCTTCCATCTCGCCACCGTCCCCAGCACGAACACCGTGAGGACGACCAGCACCATCACCTGGCCGATGAACAGGCCCCAGAAGAGCCCGTACCCCGACAGCTGGGCCGCCGGTGTGTCCGGCCAGGCCCCCGGGACGTCGTGGGGCGCCTCGACGAGGTGCCGCATGGCCAGGGGCGTACGGCCGAAGGTGACCCCGGCGGGCCAGGAGCCGTGGGCGAAGAGGCCGGCGAGGCCGGTCGCCGTCCACACCATGACGCTCATGCCGAGGACGAAGGCCAAAAGGCCGAGCAACAGCCCGTCGGGGATGCCCCCTTCGCCGCCGCGGTGGCGGTCGCGATCGTCCGGTCTCATCTCGGGCCGCTCCTCTACGCCACCGTGGACTCGGACGAGTCGTCGAGGTCGCTCAGGTGTTGCTCCATGAACGCCGCCGCCCGCTCCTCGGCCTCCAGCTCGGCGGCGCGCAGGGCGTCGTCCGCGAGGTGGTCGACCGACGACTCCGTCATCGCGCGGTCGGTGAAGACGAGTGGCCGTTCCGTCTCGGTGATCAGGTGCTTGACCACCTGGACGTTGCCGTTGACGTCCCACACGGCGATGCCCGGGGTGAGGGAGGGGATGATCTCGACGGCCCACCGGGGCAGGCCGAGCACCCGGCCCGTCGATCTGGCCTCGTCCGCCTTCTGGGCGTAGATCGTCCTCGTCGAGGCCATCTTCAGGATCGCCGCGGCTTCCTTCGCGGCGGCCCCGTCCACGACGTCCGACAGGTGGTGGACCACCGCCACGAACGACAGGCCGAGCCGTCGACCGAACTTCAGCAGGCGCTGGAAGAGCTGGGCGACGAAGGGGCTGTTGATGATGTGCCAGGCCTCCTCGACCAGGAAGATGCGCTTCTTCCGGTCGGGGCGGATCCAGGTGTGCTCCAGCCACACGCCGACGATCGCCATGAGGATGGGCATGGCGATGGAGTTGCGGTCGATGTGGGACAGGTCGAAGACGATGAGCGGGGCGTCGAGGTCGATGCCGACCGTCGTCGGGCCGTCGAACATGCCCCGCAGGTCACCGTCGACCAGCCGGTCGATGACCAGGGCGACGTCCAGGCCCCAGGCCCGTACGTCGTCTATGGCGACGTTCATCGCCTCGGCCGACTCCGGTTCGGGGTGGCGGAGTTGCTCGACGATGTCCGTCAGGACGGGCTGGCGGTCGACGATCGACTCGTTGACGTACGCGTGCGCGACCTTCAGGGCGAAGCCGGAGCGCTCGTCCAGGCCGTGGCCCATCGCGACCTCGATGATCGTCCGGAGCAGCGCGAGCTGGCCGGTCGTGGTGATCGCCGGGTCGAGAGGGTTGAGCCGGATTCCCATGTCCAGGGCGGCGGTCGGGTCGAGCCGGATGGGGGTTATACCCAGCTCACGGGCGATGAGGTTCCATTCGCCGTCGCCGTCCTCACCCTGTGCGTCGAGCACGACGACCTGCCGGTCGCGGAACCTCAACTGGCGCAGGACGTACGTCTTCTCCAGCGCCGACTTGCCGTTGCCGGACTCGCCGAGGACCAGCCAGTGCGGTGCCGGGAGCTGCTGTCCGTACAGCTGGAAGGGGTCGTAGATGTAGCCCTTCCCGGAGTAGACCTCGCGGCCGATGATGACGCCGGAGTCGCCGAGGCCGGGGGCGGCGGTCGGCAGGTAGACGGCCTGGGCCTGGCCGGTGGACGTGCGCACCGGGGGCCGGGTCGTCTCGACCTTGCCGAAGAGGAAGGACGTGAAGGCTTCCGTGAGGACGGTCAGCGGATCCCGCATGAAGTCCTACCTCCGGATACCGGTCGCGAACGGGAGCGTGTTGACGAAGGCCCGGTGGTGTTCGCGGTCGCACCACTCCAGCTTCAGATACGACTTGCCGGCCGAGGCGCGGATGGTCCGCTTGTCGCGGGCGAGCGCCTCGGGGTTGCGGGACGAGACGGTGATGTAGCCGACGAGGTTGACGCCGGCTGCGCCGCTCGCAAGGTCCTCGCCGCGCTGGTCCATGCGGTTGTGCGAGGCGACGTCGCGGGGGTCGACGGTCCGGTTCATCTTGGCCTGGCGGCTGGCCTCTGCCTCGTCGTTGGTCTTCTCGGTCAGCATCCGCTCGATGGCGACCTCGGTGGGTTCGAGGTCCATGGTGACGGAGACCGTGCGGATCACGTCGGGGGTATGGACGAGCAGCGGGGCGAGGAAGTTGACGCCGACCGGGGTCATCGGCCATTCCTTCACCCAGGCCGTGGCGTGGCACCAGGGGGCGCGGGTGGAGGACTCGCGGGTCTTGGCCTGGAGGTAGGTCGGCTCCATGGCGTCCAGTTCGGCCGGCCAGGCGTTGCGCTTCGTCATCGCCTGGATGTGGTCGATGGGGTGGTCCGGGTCGTACATCGAGTGCACGAGGGAGGAGAGCCTGCCCTGGCCGAGGGGCTGGCGTACCCGGATGTCGGCCTCCTGGAGCCGTGAGCAGATGTCGGTGAGCTCGCGGGCCATGACGACGGCGAGTCCGGCGTCCTTGTCGAGTTTCTTGCCGCCCTTGGGGCGGGCGGCGCGGGCCATCGCCTGGGCCTCCGCGGCCAGTTCGCGGGAGTAGTGCATGCAGGCGACGAGGTAGGCGCGGTGCTGTTCGCTGCTCGTCGACACCATGGACTGGAGCTGGTCGTACGACTGCTGGAGCCAGCCGGGGGCGCGCTCGTCGCCGCGTACGGCGACGTCCTTGGCGTGGGCGTCCGGGTCGGCGGGGAGCGTGCGGGCGAGGATCTGGAGGCGGGTGACGAAGCCGTCGCCGTTCGCGACGTGCTTGAGGAGGGTGCCGAAGCGGTCGACGAGGGCCTCCTGGTCCTCGCTGTCGCGCAGGCCGACGCCCGGGCCCTCGATCTCGATCGCGGCGGTGACGGTCTTGCGGTCGGCGTGCAGGAGGACGGCGATCTCGTCCGGGCCGAAGGGTGCCGCGAGCCAGGTGATGCGTCCGATGCCCGGGGGCGGGCCGACCTCGACCTCGCGGCCGTCGATGCGGGTGCCGGACTCCATGACGTTGCTGCGGTAGGCGGTGCCCGCGCGCAGGCTGCGCTTGTAACTGCGGTTGATCTCGAACCACTTGTAGAAGGTCCGCCGCTTGTACGGCACGTACACGGCGGCCAGTGCGATGAGCGGGAAGCCCATGAGCAGGACGATGCGCAGGGAAAGCACGGGGACGAGCAGGCCGCACATCATGCCGAGGAACGCGCCCACGATGATCAGTGCGATCTCGCCGGACTCGCGGTTCCGGCCGACGATCGCGTTCGGCCGGGCGCGGCCGATCAGATACGTACGGCGGGGCGTGACCGGATGGGACGCATGGGCCACGTGTGAGTCGGTCGTCAACGCCCTTCACCTCCCGTGCGGTTGTTGCTGCTGTTGCGTGTGTTGGCGGCGTGGGGGGTGTTGACCGGGCTGCTGCGGGGTGGGGGTGCGGCGGAGGGGACGGATCCGCCGCCGCCGGACGAGCCGCGTGAGCTGTGGGCGGCGACGCCGCCGGAGGCCGGGTTCGAGGGGCGGGCGCCGCTGTTGCCGCCGCCTCCGCCGTTGTTGTCGGCCCGGGTGCTGTGGGTCTTGATGCCCTGGGCGACGAGGGTGGCGGGGGAGCTGATGACGGCCGCGGCCTTGCCTTCGGCGCCCTGCATGATGCGGTTGTTGCGGGAGCCGGCGATCTCGTCGCCGAAGCCCGGTACGAAGCGGTAGATCATCGCGCTCGCGAAGATGGCGAGCAGGATGATGGCGAGGCCGGAGACGACGGCGGAGAACGCGTCGGGCCCGTCCTCGGCGGACAGGGCTCCGGCCAGGCCCAGCACGATCACGATCACCGGTTTCACGAGGATGACGGCGATCATGATGCCCGCCCAGCGGCGGACGTGGCCCCAGAGGTTCTTGTCGACCAGGCCGGCGTAGACGACCGTGCCGAGCAGCGCGCCGACGTAGAGGAGCGCGGCTCGGATGACCAGCTCCAGCCACAGTACGCCCGCCGCGAGGATCGACACGAGGGACACCACGATCAGCATGATCGGGCCGCCGCCGATGTCGGTGCCCTTGTTCAGGGCGCCGGAGAAGTTGCCGAAGAAGGTGTCCGTCTGGTTGCCGGTCGTCTTGGCGAGGACCTCCGCGACGCCGTCGGTCGCCGACACGACGGTGTAGAGGATGAGCGGGGTGAAGGCGGAGGCCAGGACGGTCAGCCAGAGGAAGCCGATCGCCTCTCCGATGGCGGTGCTGAGGGGGACGCCTCGCACGGCCCGCTTGGCGACGGCGAGCAGCCACAGGAGGAGGGTGAGGATCGTCGACGCGGCGAAGACCACCGCGTACTGCTGGAGGAACGTGTCGTTCGTGAAGTCGACGGTCGCCGTGTTCTGGACGGCGTCGCTGAGTTTGTCGATGGTCCAGGAGGCGGCTTTGGCGCAGCCCTTGGCGAGGGAGGCGAGGGGGTCGAGGGTGTCGCTCACGCCGGGTGCGGTGCCGGGTCCGGTGCTGTCGCCGGTGTCGTTCTCGCAGATCCGCTTGGCCTCGCCCGAGAGGAGGCCGCAGTTGTCGTTGGACGGCGTGGGCGTGGGCGTGGGGGCCGCGGCGGCCCGCGTGGCGAGGAGGACGGCGGTGGTCTGTACGGCTGCGAGGGCTGCCGCGATCGTGCGCACGCGGTGTCGGCTACCGGGCATACGTGAACCCTCCGTACTCCTCGACGGCCTTCGAGATCTCTTCGGATGTCGAGACCTTGTTGTCGCCGTTGACCGGCGCGGGACCGTCCTTCTGGGTGAAGGTGTCGATCTTCCAGTCGTCGTCGGCCCAGCGCATCTGGAGGGTCATGGTGAACCAGTCGCTGGTGACCGGGTCGGTCGAGTTCTCGGCCGCCATTCCGAACACGCCCGCGCACCAGACCTGGACGGTGGTCGTGCTGTCGGAGTAGCTCGTGACCTTGGTGCCGACCGGCATCGTGCGGGAGACGTACGTGCTGCCGGTCGGCGCGGAGCCGTTCTCGTCCAGGCCGACCTTCTCCAGGAAGGCCTTGTCGTAGGTCTTGTCGAGTCTGGTCTCCAGTTCGGAGACCTTGTCGGCGGCGAACACCTGCTGGACGATCTCGCCGCGCCGGGCGGGCTTGAGGATGTCCGCCGAGACCAGCACCACCGCGTAGTTCGCGGCGGCGGACTCCGCGCCCTGCCGGTCGTGCGCGAACCCCGAGGGGATTCCGCCCGCCTTCGTCTCCACGGGCCGGTTGCCTGAGGCGGCCGTGGGCGCGCTCTCCGCCTTGTCGCCGTCCGCGGCCGCGCCGGAGCCGGAATCGTCGCCACCGCGGTTCGCGAAGGCGATCGCCGCGATCAGGAGCACCACGACGCCCACGACGGTCACGAGGCTGCGGGACGACGAACGGCCGCCGCGTCGTGCTCCGCCGTAGACGTCACCGGGACTGTCGGGCAGCCGCGTGCGCGTCTGGCCGGTACCTCCGTACCCGCCGTCCTCGCCGCGTGCTCCGTGCTCGTCGCCGAGACTCATGCCGCGTACGCCCCCTCAACCTCTTGCTGAACCGCGTAGTACGACGGTAGCCCCGCTGGTTCCCGCGCGGACGCGGTGTGGTGACTCGACATCAGGGAAAAGCAACCTCAGCCGGTGGGCACGACGGACGGGTGGGGTGGGGGAGGGACCGGGTGTGCCCGGCCGGGTCGGAGGCCGCCGAGCCGGAGGCCGCCTAGACGGCCATGCCGTACACGATGGTGAAGAGCGTGCCGAGTGAACCGATGATGAAAACCCCGGTGAGACCCGCGACGATCAAGCCCTTGCCCTGTTCCGCGCTGAACGTGTCGCGCAGGGCCGTGGCACCGATGCGCTGCTTCGCCGCGCCCCAGATCGCGATGCCGAGGCACAGCAGGATGGCGACCGCCATCACGACCTCGATCATGATCCGTGCCTCGTTGCCCAGGCTGCCGAACGGGCCCCAGTCCGGGGCGATTCCGCCGATGATCGTGTTGATGTCGCCCTTTTCGGCTGCGAAAAGCATGGTAAGTCACCGCCCCTAGTGGGTTGTTCTGCACCCCCTGCCACTCTGCGCAGAGGTCAGGGTCATTCTCGCTGACAAAGACGCTCTCGCATGTCGACTTGGCGTCATTGATTGGCGGGTTTCGTACGAATCTCTTGTGACCGGCCCTCGCGGGACCCTTCCGGGCGCGGGGGACGGTGTGTGAGAAGGCGTATGGTCACTCTGTGTATCACGGCAGGTCACGCCGGGCAATGAAGTCGAACCGGAACCTGTGGTGTGGTTCCGTCGTTAGCCCCTCTTACGCGACTGCCGCTTCGCGGGGGCCGACTCCGCTCGTCCACCGAGCCCGACCCCGTCCCATGTGCGCCGGTCCGTCGTGCCGATGTACTCCGGGCCGGACGTCTCCTGGTGAGTAGACGCCGCCCGCTGTCCGCTCGGTGAAGGCTATCCCGGGTGGGGCGGTGGGATGTGCCGGGGTGTCAGGTGCGGGCCTTGTCGCGGTTCTTCGTGCGGGCCTTCGGGCGGTCGCCGGGAACGGCCATGGGCCGCGGCGGGTGCCGCGGCCCATGGGTCCGGTCGTTCGGAGGCGGCGGCCGGTTGTGGTCGCTCGCTGTGACGGTCGGCTCCGGCGGTCGGCGGTGATCGCGGACTGCGACGGCCGGGCCGTGCCGGTCAGCCGGTGAAGGCCGCGAGGCCCTGGGGGGTGCCCAGGCCCGTCGGGCCGTCGTAGCCCGCCCTCGCCGTGCAGAGGTAGGCGGTGGCGCAGGTGCCGTTGCTGCCGCTCGTCACGTCGTTGAGGGAGGACGTACCGGCCGCCGCGTACGGGAACTTCGCCGGGTAGGAGCTGGCGGAGGGGGCGCCGGCGAGGGCGTACACACCCGCGATGAGCGGGGCCGAGGCGCTGGTGCCGCCGAAGGTGTACCAGCCCGCGGTGACGCCGTAGGAGTCGTAGACCGAGACGCCGGTCGCCGGGTCGGCGACCGCGGACACGTCCGAGACGGCGCGCTTGGCGCAGCCCGTGTCCGTCTGCCAGCTCGGCTTCGTGTCGTACGCGGAGCAGCCGGAGCCGGTGCCCTCGGTGCTGCTGGTCGACCAGACCTTCTCGGTCCAGCCGCGGCCGGAGGAGTCGGCGGACAGAGCCGTGCCGCCGACCGCGGTCACGTACTGGGAGGACGCCGGGTACTCGGCGCCGTAGCCGCTGTCTCCCGCGCTGACCGTGATCGCGACGCCGGGGTGCTTGAAGTACGAGGTGTCGTAGGAGGCGTCGGAGGACGACTCGCCGCCGCCGTAGCTGTTGGACACGAACTTCGCGCCGAGGGTCACGGCCCTGTTCACCGCCGTGCCGAGGTCGGCCATGGAGGACGACTTGGCCTCGACGAGGAGGATTGCGCAGTTCGGGCAGGTCGCGCTCGCCATGTCGAGGTCGAGGGAGATCTCCTGGGCCCAGCCGCTGTCGGCGGTGGGGAGGGAGGTCGCGGAGCCGGTCTGGCCGACCTTCCTGAAGCAGCCGTTGGCCGTGGTGCAGGAGGAGAGGCCGTAGTGCGAGCGGTATGTGGCGAGGTCGGCCTCGGCGTTCGGGTCGTCGTACGCGTCCACGATCGCGATCGTCTCGCCGGAGCCCCTGGAGGCGGCGGCGGACGTCAGGCCGTACGCGCTCTGGAGGTCGCCCGGGCCGTAGCCGGAGGGGGTGGAGGCGTCCGCGGCCCTGGGGGTGACGCCGTCCGTCCTGGCCTCGGCCTTCTGGAAGGCGGTCGTGCCGCCGGTGACACGCAGGGCCTTGCAGGCCATCCGTCCCTTCCGGGGGGTGGCGCAGGCGCGGCTCCAGGTCACCTTGCCGGCCGTCGACTTGGCGGGGGCGGCCGGTGCGGCGGCCGCGTGGCCGGCGGCGCCGAACCCGGCGAGGAGCAGTGCGGCGGTGGCGACGGAGATGGAGCCGAGGCGGCTCCATCTGCCGCGTATGGAGCGTCTGTTCGAGGTGGTGTGGGGGGTGGTGGTACGCAACGGACAGCCTCCTGGGCGTGGTTGACAGGAGCAGCGCGGGTGCGGTTTCGCCGGTGCGGTGTCCCCGGCGGAGGGCCGAGCGGCCCGCGGACGACCCTTCCTTGTTGGGTACGTGACAACAAGGAGCGTTCTGGAATCCTGACTTCCGCCTTACCGAACCCGGCCCGTGCCTTACTGATCAATGGCTGTGCGATGGCAAGGGGCTGGCTGTGCCTTGACCGGACTCACAGGGTCGGCGGGCCGCAGAAATATTCACCCACGCTTATATAAGCCATGGGTGATATCTTGGGGTCGTGCACGCATTCGACGTACTCGGCGACCCCGTACGCCGCCGGATCCTGGAGCTGCTCGCCGACGGGGAGAAGAGTTCCGGGGCGGTGAGCGAGGTCATCAGGGACGAGTTCGGGATATCGCAGCCCGGTGTCTCGCAGCACCTCAAGGTCCTGCGGGAGAACGGCTTCGCCACGGTCCGGCCGGAAGGCGCCCGTCGGCTCTACGCCGTGAACTCCGATCCCCTGCGCGACATAGACGCCTGGCTCGACCGCTTCCGGCGTTTCTGGACGCCCCACCTGGACGCCCTGGCCACCGAGGTGGCCCGGGGCAAACGCGAACGCCGGCTCGGCGAGCGGTCCGGCGAGGGCGACGACCGACCCTCACAGTGAAGGAGCACCCCCCCCATGATCGACGTCACCCATCAGATCAACGCCGTGCGGCGCCAGGTCGGCAGCCGAGTCATCGAGGCCGGCGAGGGACACGTGGTGACCCTGAGCCAGACGTACGACACGACCGTCGACGACCTCTGGGACGCCTGCACCAACCCCGTGCGCATCCCGCGCTGGTTCCTGCCCGTGTCCGGCGACCTGCGGCCCGGCGGCAAATACCAGCTGGAGGGCAACGCCAACGGCACCGTCGAGCGGTGCGATCCGCCGAAGGGTTTCGCCGCCACCTGGGAGTTCGACGGGAACGTCAGCTGGATCGAGGTCCGGCTGACCCCCGCGGCGGACGGCGGCGCGCGGTTGGAGCTGGACCACATCGCACCCGACGACGACGAGAAGTGGGCGCAGTTCGGGCCCGGCGCGGTCGGAATCGGCTGGGACATGGCCCTCATCGGGCTCACCCTGCACCTGGCCTCCGGCGCGGCCGTGGACGCGCAGGAGGCCATGGCCTGGTTCGGGAGCGAGGAAGGGATCCGGTTCGTCACCCTGAGCAGTGAGCGCTGGTACGCGGCGAGTGTCGCCGGCGGTGAGGCCGAGGAGGTCGCCCGGGCGAAGGCCGACCGCACGACGGCCGCGTACACCGGCGCCGAGTCCGACTGACGTCGGTCAGGTCGTGACGGCCCCGTCGTCGGGGCCGTCGTCGGGGCCGGCACCGTTGATGTCGACGCCCTCGACGAAGTGGTCGAACTCGCCCGCCTGCACGCCCAGTACGAAGGCGTCCCACTTCTTCCGGGTGGTCGTGACGACGGTGTCGGGGTCGCTGGTCTCACGGATGTAGACGTTGTCGCCCGGGCCGAAGGCCAGCTCGATCCAGGGGCCCGGGCCGGTCGCCTCCGGCGGGGCGGCGCGTTCCCAGGTGAGGTCCGTGGGGATGTCAGACATGGGCCGGCTTCTCCTTGAGCACGTGGACGAGGGCGGCGAAGGCCCGCGGGGAGGCCCCGAGCACGGAGTGGGCGGGGTCGCCGCTCTCGGTGAGCCGGACGGTGCCGGTGGGGGAGGTGGCTATGTGTACGCAGGAGTTGCCCTGGGCGCAGAAGGACGACTTCTGCCAGGTGGGCTCGGGCATCTTGGGTTTCCTCACAGGTCCTGGACGACTTTGTGGATGAAGTCCCGCGACTGCGCGGGCGGCAGTGCGCTCGCCTCCATGCGGTCCAGCAGTACGCGGTACTTGTCGAGCTGGGCCTCGGAGTCGAGGAACGCGGGGCCGTGGGACTGGTCGAGGTTCACGGTGTCGAGCTGCGGCACGGGTCCGTCGGAGTAGTAGATGGACTGGCCCGACCCCGGGAAGGTACCGGCGTCGAACGGGATCACGTGGAGGGTGATGTGGTCCCGCTCGCCCATGTCCAGCAGGTGTCGTAGCTGGGTCCCGGTCACCGTTGGACCGCCGAACTTCATGCGCAGGGCTGCCTCGTGGATGATCGCCTGGTGCGGGGTGGGCGAGTCCCGGTAGAGCACGGCCTGGCGTTTCACGCGGAAGGACACCCGGTGTTCGATGTCGGGCGGGGACATCTCCGGTACGTCCTGGCGGAAGATCTCACGTGCGTAGTCCGTGGTCTGGAAGAGGCCGGGGATGTGCACGGTGACGGCCGTGCGCAGCCGCGTGGCGTGGTGCTCGACCTCGGCGAGGTCGAGCAGTACGGCGGGCAGGAGTTCCCGGTACTCCTCCCACCAGCCGCGTGCCCGTCCGGCCGCCATGTCGCTGAGCGCGTCGACGAGGACCTTGTCCCCGCAGTCGTACTGGCAGGCCATGGTGCGGACTCGTTCCGGGCTGACGCCTGTGCGCCCGGCCTCCACGTTGCTGATCTGGTTCTGCTGCACGCCGAACAGTCGGCCGGCCTGGGTGGACGTGAGGCCCGCCCGCTCCCGGAGTTTGCGCAGCTCGGTGCCCAGACGGAGTTGACGACCCGTCGGGTTGCTTCTCACGGGTTGCCCCGCCTCCTCTTCACTCACACGAGTGGTTGATCAGAGCTTCCCAAGGATTCGAGTAAGAGCTTACTCAGGTACCGCTACCTTATTGCCGAAGGCGCCCCGCTCAGAAGTACCCCGCTCGACGGAGCGGCCGTGGTCACTGAGCAACCGTCCAACTCCCCTCCGTGATCGGAGACTTCCGATGGCAACCGTATCCCCGTCCTGGGCCTACACCCTTCAACTCCCGCACGATCCCCTCGCCGCCGAGCTGCTGGCCAACGCCCTGCGGGAGCTGGGGGTCTCCAGGGGTGGGAAACTGCTGTGGGCCGAGTGCGGAGGGTCCTTGAACTGACCGACGGTTCACACGGGATTCTCAGACGGGCCCGGGGTTTCTCTCACCGAGCCGGGCAAGGCTCTTGCACGATGAAGCGTCCCACCCGTCTCCCGTTCCTCGCCGCCGTCGCGCTGCTGGCCACCGGGTCGGTTCCCGTGGCGGCCGCGCACACCCGGGTGCGTACGCCCGAACGGCTCGGCGTCACCAGGGCGGCTCCCGCGACCGCCGCCGACGCCCGGGTGGGCGTGCTCGTCAGCGGCGGGGAGCACTACTGCACCGCCTCCGTCGTGCACAGCCCGCGGCGGGACCTCGTCGTCACGGCCGCCCACTGTCTGAGCGGGGGCGGGGACATCGTCTTCGTGCCCGGATACCGGGGCGGGAAGGCGCCGTACGGGAAGTGGACCGTGACGCGGACGTACCTCGCCGACGGGTGGAGGGACAGCCAGGACGAGGACAGCGACGTGGCGTTCGCCCGGGTCGTCCCCACGGGCGGCTCGAAGGGCGGCTCCCGGGGCGGTTCGAGAGGCGGCTCCCAGGGCGGTTCCGAGGTCGAGGACGTCGTCGGGGCCGGTCGGCTGCTCGCCGGGCGGGGCCGGAGCCCGGTGGGCGGGGCGGTCACCGTCGTCGGGTATCCCAAGGCGCGCGAGACGCCCGTGAGGTGCACGAACACGTCCACCGCGTACGGCGGCGGCCAGCAGCGCATCGAGTGTCCGGGATACAGCGGGGGCACCAGCGGCAGCCCGTGGACCGACGCGCGGGGGCGGATCGTCGGAGTGCTGGGCGGGTTCCAGGAGGGCGGCACCACCGACGACGTCTCGTACAGCGCCGTCCTCGGGGCCGAGACCGCCGCGCTGTATCTGGAGGCGACGAAGTGACCTGTGTGAAAAGGTCAGTTCGGTGCAGGCACTGAGAGAACGGGACCCCGCTCACATAGGCGCGTACACGCTGCTCGCGCGGCTGGGCGCGGGCGGGATGGGGCAGGTGTACCTCGGGCGGTCGCCCGGTGGGCGGCTCGTGGCGATCAAGGTGATCCGGGACGAGATCACCGACGACCCGGAGGCACTGGCTCGGTTCCGGCGTGAGGTGGAGACCGCGCGGGTGGTGCGCAGCGCGTACACGGCGAACCTGATCGACGCGTCGCTGGACACCGCTCCCCTCTGGCTCGCCACCGAGTACGTACCGGGGCCGACGCTGAGCGCGGCCGTGGCCGAGCGGGGGCCGTTCCCCGCGGACAGCGCGCGACGGCTGTTCGCGGCGCTGGCGGAGGCGCTGGCGAGCGTGCACGGGTACGGGGTGACGCACCGGGACCTGAAACCGCAGAACGTGATCCTCTCGCCGCAGGGGCCGCTGCTCATCGACTTCGGCATCGCGCGGGGCACGGCGGACACGGCGCTCACCCGGACCGGACTCACCCCGGGCACGCCCGGATTCACCGCGCCGGAAGTGCTGCGGAGCAACGAGGTGGGCCCGGCGGCGGACGTGTTCGCGCTGGGCGCGACGATGGCGTACGCGGCGACCGGCCGGGCGCCCTTCGGGGCAGGACACGCGCACGCCGTGTCCTACCGGGCCGTCCACGAGGACATCGACGTGACCGGCACCGAGGCGGGACTGGCCGCGCTGATCCGGGAGTGCGTCGCGAAGGAGCCGGCCGGACGGCCCGCCCTCGACACGGTCATCGCCCGCTGCGCGGTCTCGGCCGCGCTCGCCGACGACCCCTTCTACCGGCCGCTGGCCGACAGCGGCGACACCGCGCCGCCCGACCTCCCGGCGGCCGTCGCCGCCGGGCTGGTCCCCGCCGGGCACGGGACGGCGACTCCGCCCGCCCACCGGCCCACCGTCGGACCCGGATACGTACCGACGGCCGTGCCCGGGTACGTGCCGACGGTCGTGCCGGGCGCTGCTCCGCAGGTGTCGGCGCGGGCGCGGCGTACCCGGCTGGTCGCGGCGGTCGTCGGCGCCGTGGTGCTGGGCGCGGGGTCGATCGTCGCCTGGCAGATGCTGCCCGACGGCGGGGAGAACGAGGGGGCGAACGGGAAGGGAGGCGGCGGGTCGTCGGCCTCTCCGTCGGGCTCGGCGGGCGCCGGGGCGCGGAAGGTCCCGGCGTACATCGAGGACAACAGGATCTCCCGTGACATCTGGACGCTCTCCGAGGAGCCGGACGAGGCGGCGCGCGGCATCGGCCAGTGCGCCCGGATCGATGCGGTCCCTCCGCCGGAGGAACTCCAGTACAGCGCGCGCGACGCGGACGAGCCCACGCGCGCCGACGTGAGTGACAGGGCGAAGATCTCCTTCCGCTTCAAGTACGCGGAGCTGAAGAACAAGGCGCCCGAGCCGTACTACGTCTCGGTCGGTGTGAAGCCGCCCCACGACATCGACCCCGACACGGGCCGGCCGTACGTGGACGTGATGAGCCCCAACAAGACGATCGGCTACACCAGCAAGCCGGTGGACATCTACCGGCACTGGCGCACCGGCGGGTACGTCGAGCTGACCTATCCCGACGACTTCCGGCAGCACCGGGCCGGCCGGGCCGAGGACGCGATCCCCGTCACCAACGACCCGGGCGACTGGACCGCGGTCTTCTACAACGTCGGGGGAAGCTCCACCGATTACCGGAGCATCGGTTGTACCGGCTTCCGGGTGGGAAGCTCCTAGACTGGTGCCGGCGAATTCCGGAGCTGCGGAGGGCGGTTGACGGTGCGTAAGGCCTGGATCGTGGCGGCCGCTGCCATGGGGGCGGGGCTCAGCTTCGTCATGGTGCTGGTCGTCGGGGTCTACATGGTCGCCGGGAACCTCGCCAACGGTGTGGGGCCGGGGGCCGTCGGACTGGCCAAGGGGGCCGTACCGGCGGCGTACCAGTCGCTCGTGCAGAAGTGGGGCAACCTGTGCAGCGCGATCAACCCGGCACTTCTCGCCGCGCAGTTGTATCAGGAGAGCGGATTCAATCCCACCGCCAAGAGTCCCGCCGCCGCGCAGGGGATAGCGCAATTCATCCCCGGTACCTGGGCCACGCACGGAATCGACGGCGACGGCGACGGTGACCGCGACGTATGGGATCCGAATGACGCGATTCCATCGGCCGCGAAGTACGACTGCACGCTCGCCAAGTACGTCAAGGACGCACCCGGGGACCCGACGGCGAACATGCTCGCCGCGTACAACGCGGGGGCGTACGCCGTCATCAAATACGGGGGCGTCCCGCCGTACAAGGAAACGCAGAACTACGTGAAGACGATCACGACGCTGGAGCAGAGTTTCGCCGCTCCGGTCGGTCGTGTGCAGCCCTCGCAGCAGGCCGCCGCGGCCATCCACTACGCGCAGCAGAAGCTCGGGACGCTGTATCTCTGGGGCGGTAACGGCACCGCTGACCAGGGAGGACGCTTCGACTGCTCGGGGCTGACCAAGGCCAGTTACGAAAGTGTCGGGATCACGCTGCCCCGGGTGGCGAACGACCAGTACAACGCCGGGCCGCACCCCAAGCGGAGCGAGCTGCTGCCGGGGGACCTGGTCTTCTTCTCGGACGACCTCACCAACTCCCGGGCCATCCGGCACGTGGGTATCTACGTCGGGGGCGGGTACATGATCAACGCGCCCCGGCCGGGTGCCGTGATCCGGTTCGACCCCATCGACACCCCCGACTACTTCGGGGCGACCCGCGTGACCGAAGATGGCGCGAAAGCATTGCCCACCTCTGTGTGAAACCCTCCCCTGAGCTGCAGCGATGTATCTCTCTTCGATAACGTCTGAGTGATCATTCGGTGGAGGGTGGAACGTATTGAAGGGGAGTGTGCGTTCCTGTTCCTGTAGCCGACGACGGGGGTTGTGGCGCGGCGCATCCGGTGGGATGCGTCTGAAAGATGACGACGAAGGGCCGTTGCACCATGGCTGGACTCGCCGATTCCGGGTCGAACCCAGACGTCGACTTGCTCTATGACATCAATGGTCTCGCCAAAGACGCGCCGCACTGGTTCGACCGCGTCATGGAGTTCGTGGGCGAGTGGGGGCTCCTGCTCGTCATGGTCCTGCTGGTGCTGTGGTGCTGGTGGGGCGTGCGACGGCGGGGCGGGGAAGACGCCGCCTCTTCCGTGGCCTCGCTGATCTGGGCACCGCTCGCGGCCGCGGTCGCCGTACTCGTGAACGTACCGATACGGGGCTTTGTCGAACGGCCTCGGCCCTTTGTGGACCACGAGGGTCTGGAAGTCCTTATCGGTGGCAAGAGCGACTATTCGTTCGTGAGCGACCATTCGACTCTCATGATGGCGATGGGTGTCGGACTGTTTGTCGCGAACCGGAAGTTCGGGCTCGTCGGGATAGGGCTCGCGCTGTTCGGCGGCTTCTGCCGGGTTTATATGGGCGTGCACTATCCGACGGATGTCATCGGCGGATTCGCTCTCGGAACCGCGGTGGTTCTGCTGCTTTCGCCGCTCGCCATGGCTTTGCTGACGCCTGTCGTGCGAGCGGTGGAGAGGTCGCCCCGGGTGGGGTGGCTGGTCCGGGCGCGTGGCTCCGCGAGGCGCTCCGGCGGCGGCGCGGAGCGGCGGGATGTGGTTCCCGGGGCTCGGAGCGAGGCTGAGCAGCGGGATCTTGCGGCGTAGCCAGGGCTGCCGTGTTCGTTGCCGGGTGCCGCTCGGTGACGGCTGGTCGCGCAGTTCCCCGCGCCCCTGACGGGGTTGGTGCTCGGGTTGCGCAGTTCCCCGTGCCCCTGAGGGGGTTGGTGCTCGGGTTGCGCAGTTCCCCGTGCCCCTGAGGGGGCGGGGCCGGGCTGGTTACAGCGGTTGGGGGGAGTTGAAGAAGTTCTGGGGGTCGTACTGGGTCTTCACGGTCTTCAGGTGGGGGGCCGCCTGGCCGTAGTAGGCCTTGCGCCAGTTCGTGAGGGTCGGGTCCGTGTAGTTCTGGTAGGCCGCGCCCGAGGCGTGGGGGCGCATCGCCGTGTGGGCCTGCGCCAGCCAGGACCGGGACGCCGTGCCGGACGTGCCCGGGCGCCAGGCCGCGATGTACTGGGCCAGCATGCGGGAGCGGCGGTGCACGAAGGCTGTCGCCGAGGGGTCGACGCGGTTGACCGCGCCGCCCAGAGCGGTGAGCGCGATGCTGCCCGTACCGCCCCGGACCCCGGATATCCGGGAGAGCAGGGCCCGCACACCCTCCGCCGGGATCGAGCGGTCGAAGAAGTCCGAGCACGCCGCGTACGTCTCGCGGCCCAGCGCGCCCTCGGGTGAGCGGCCCGGTGTCGCGCCCGGCAGGTGGCACTGGGCGTCGTCCGGGAAGGTCGAGCAGCCCGCGTACACCTCCATCGACTCCTCGTAGGAGCGGCGCTTGAGGGAGACGCTGCGGGCGGAGGCGCCGATGCGGTCGGCGAGGCGGTCCACCGCGTTCTGCAGTTCGCCGTACGTGCCGAGCGAGAACGCGGACACCGAGACCGTGGGAGTGCCGCCGGCCGTGTTCGCGAAGTGGCACGAGGACCAGATCTCGTCCGGCTGGTCCGGACCCCACTCCTGCCAGGCCCCGAGGACCGCGGCGGCCCTGGACCACGGCCAGGACATGAACGCCGAGACACCGCGCGGGGCGGGATGCGTCCTGAAGCGCAGCTCGGTGACGACGCCGAAGTTGCCGTTGCCCGCGCCGCGCAGCGCCCAGAACAGGTCCTTGTTCTCGGTCGCGTTCGCAGTGAGCTGCCTGCCGTCCGCCGTGACCAGGGTCGCCTGGGTGAGGCTGTCGCAGGTCAGCCCGTACGCCCTCGACACCACCCCGTGGCCGCCGCCCAGTGTCAGACCCGAGACGCCGACCGTCGGGCAGGAACCCGCCGGAATCGTCACGCCCTTCGCGGCCAACGCGCGGTAGACGTCGATCAGCTTGGCGCCCGCGCCGACCACGGCCCCGTCGCCGGACGCCCGGACCTGGGCGAGCTTCGACACGTCGACGATCAGGCGGCCGTCCCCGGAGGACCAACCGGCGTACGAATGACCGCCGTTGCGGATCGAGACGCGCACGTCGTGGGCGTGGGCGTACGAGAGAGCCGTGCGGATGTCGTCGGTGTGGGCCACGTACGCGACCGCCGTCGGCTTCAGGGAGTCGAAGCGGGTGTTGTAGAGCTGCCGGGCCGCCGCCCAGTCGGAGTCGCCCGGGCGGACCAACGGCCCGTCGAGGTCACGGGCCAGGGCCTTCAGGCCGCCCGCCGCGGCCCCTTCGGCCGTCCTGCTCGATGTCCCGGACGTACGCGCCCCCTCACCCGGCCGCGACCCGGAACCACCGCCGGAACACGCTGCCGAAACCGCCGTGGCCGTGACCGCGGCGCCGCCACCCATGAACGTACGCCGTCGCATGTGCGCCTCCCGTTGTTCCCGTGAAGCGAGACGGGCCCACGGGACGGCGGGTTCCACGGGCGGCGGCGGGGAATCGCGCCGACCGGCGGGGGTGGGGTGAAGGACAGGCGCGCGGACGGATCCGGCGGCCCACCCCGGTGTTTTCGGCCAGGAGACCGGGAGACCGCCGGGCGCGGGGGGCGCGGGGACACCGGGAAGGAGTCGGCAGAGGCGGACGGGGCGGCGGGGACGCCGGAGGCGGGTGCAGGGGCGGCGGCCGTTCCGAAGGAGGAGCTTCCGGTAGTCGGGACCCTCACGTGTTCTACCCGTAAGCGTTCCGTGACCTCACCGCACTGACGGCAGGGGTTCACCCTGCGTTCACTCACGGCCATCGGCGGCTTCACCTGTTCTGCCTAATTTCGGCCTTACACGGTGCGTGGTGCGGACGGAAGCGAGCTCGCGTGCCGGTCGATGAACAACGGCATGACAGCGGCCTCGTCCGGACGAAGAGGCCGCACCACGACATCGCACGCCGCCACCAGACGGCGGCTCCCGGAAGGAACCTCCGAAAAGTGAAGCTTCAGCGCAAGAACCGGCTTCGCGCCCTCTCCCTCGGTGCTGTCGCCGTCTCCGGCGCCCTGGCGCTGACGGCGTGCGGCTCCGACGACACCGGCGGCAGCGGCAGCGACCCCAGCTCGACGGCCGGCGCCAGCTCCATCAAGTGTGACGACGCCAAGGGCCAGCTGCTCGCAGACGGCTCGTCCGCGCAGAAGAACGCGATCGACGCGTGGGTCAAGCAGTTCACGGCCGCCTGCAAGGGCGTGCAGATCAACTACAAGGGTGGCGGCTCGGGCGCCGGCATCACGGCGTTCACCCAGGGCCAGGTTGCCTTCGCCGGCTCCGACTCCGCGCTGAAGCCCGAAGAGGTCACCGCCTCCAAGGAGGTCTGCACCGGTGGCCAGGGTCTCGACCTCCCGATGGTCGGTGGGCCGATCGCCGCCGGCTTCAACGTCCCGGGCGTCGACAAGCTCGTGCTGGACGCTCCGACCCTCGCCCAGATCTTCGACAGCAAGATCACCAACTGGAACGACAAGGCGATCGCGGCCCTGAACCCGGACGCGAAGCTGCCCGACCTCAAGATCCAGGCGTTCCACCGCTCGGACGAGTCCGGCACCACGGACAACTTCACCAAGTACCTGAAGGCCGCGGCCCCCGACGACTGGAAGTACGAGGGCGGCAAGGCCTGGCAGGCCAAGGGCGGCCAGGCCGCGTCGGGCTCCTCCGGCGTCGCCCAGCAGGTGAAGCAGACCTCCGGCGCCATCGGCTACATGGAGCTGTCGTACGCCAAGGACGGCGTCAAGGCGGTCAGCCTCGACACCGGCGCCAGCGCCCCGGTCGAGGCCACCGTCGAGAACGCCACCAAGGCCATCGCGGACGCCAAGGTCGTCGGCACGGGCAAGGACCTCGCGCTCGAGCTGAACTACACGACCAAGGCCGACGGCGCCTACCCGATGGTCCTGGTCACCTACGAGATCGTCTGCGACAAGGGCAACAAGGCGGAGACCCTTCCCGCCACCAAGGCCCTCCTCACCTACATGGCGAGCGAGGACGGACAGAACCTGCTGGCCGACATCGACTACGCGCCGATGCCCGCCGAGATCATCGCCAAGGTCCGCACGACCGTCGCCGGCCTGAGCTGACCCGAGTGCGCGGTCCGGCCCCCACCGCGGGGCCGGACTTCGCACCGTCCGGTGCACCGCCGCCTGGAGCCGCCCGCAACGGCTCCGCAGACCGGAGACCCTGATGGATATATCCACTCAAGACGTAACCCCGCCTCCCTCCGCCCCACCGACCGAGACCGAGCTGAAGCGCGCGGCCCGTGGCGCCACCCGCCCCGGTGACCGGGTCTTCCTCGCGCTCTCCCGCGGGTCCGGCATCTTCCTGCTGGTGGTCATGGCCGCGATCGCGGTCTTCCTCACCTACCGCGCCTCCCTCGCGATCAGCAAGAACGAGGGCAACTTCCTCACCACCTTCGAGTGGAACCCCACCGCGATCCCGCCGGACTTCGGCATCGCCGTCCTGGCCTTCGGCACGGTCGTCTCCTCGATCATCGCCATGGTCATCGCGGTGCCGATCGCGGTCGCCATCGCGCTGTTCCTCACGCACTACGCCCCGCGCAGGCTCAGCGGCCCCATCTCGTACGTCATCGACCTGCTCGCCGCCGTGCCGTCCATCGTCTACGGCCTGTGGGGCGCCCTCATCCTGGTGCCGCACATGAACGGCCTGTTCAGCTGGCTGGACGACTACCTCGGCTGGACCGGCATCTTCGAGTGGCAGGGCGGCGCCCCGCGCTCGATGCTCACGGTCGGCATCCTGCTCGCGATCATGATCCTGCCGATCATCGTCAACGTGAGCCGCGAGGTCTTCCGCCAGTCCCCGCAGATGATCGAAGAGGCGGCCCTCGCCCTCGGCGCCACGCGCTGGGAGGTCATCCGCATGGCCGTCCTGCCCTTCGGCCGCTCCGGCGTGATCTCGGCCGCGATGCTCGGCCTCGGCCGCGCGCTCGGCGAGACGATGGCCGTCGCCACGGTCCTCTCCCCGACCTTCGAGATCCAGGCCAGCCTGCTCGACCCGGGCGGCGGCACCTTCGCCCAGAACATCGCCAGCAAGTTCGGTGAGGCCACCGAGCAGGGCCGTGACGCGCTCATCGCCTCCGGTCTGGTCCTCTTCGTCATCACCCTGCTGGTCAACGGTGCGGCCCGTGCGATCATCGCCCGCCGCAAGGAGTACTCGGGGGCCAACGCATGAGCACCGCCGTCACCGACAAGCGCCCCAGCACGCTGCGTGGCGCCAGCCTCCCGAAGTGGTCCGGATGGGCCATCGCCGCGGGCTCCGTCGCCGTCGCGATCGGCATCGGCCTGGCCGGCGGCCTGCACAGCCGTATCCAGTGGGGCCTGATCGCCGCGATCCTCTTCGTCGTCGGTACGTACGTCGTCGCCTCCCGCGTCGAGGGTCGCCGCCAGGCCAAGGACCGCATCGCGACCGCCCTGGTCTGGGTCGCCTTCCTGCTCGCCGTGGTGCCGCTGGTCTCCCTGGTCTGGACGACCGTCAAGCGCGGTGTGAAGGTCCTCGACGTCTACTTCCTGACCCACTCGATGGGCGTGGTCGCCGACACCGAGGCCGGCGGTGGCATCTACCACGCCATCATCGGCAGCCTGGAGCAGGTCGGTCTCGCGGCGCTGATCGCCGCGCCGGTCGGCGTGCTCTCCGCGATCTACCTCGTGGAGTACGGGCGGGGCAACCTCGCCCGGGCGGTGACCTTCTTCGTCGACGTGATGACCGGTATCCCGTCCATCGTCGCGGGCCTGTTCATCCTCAGCCTGATGCTGATGTTCGACATGCAGCCCTTCGGCTTCGCCGGTTCGCTCGCCCTGGCCATCCTGATGATGCCGGTCGTCGTCCGCTCCACGGAGGAGATGCTCAAGCTCGTACCGAACGAGCTGCGCGAGGCATCTCTGGCGCTGGGCGTGCCCAAGTGGCGCACCATCCTGAAGGTGGTCCTGCCGACGTGCCTCGGCGGCATCACCACCGGCGTGATGCTGGCGGTCGCCCGTATCGCGGGCGAGACGGCACCGGTGCTGCTGCTGGTGTTCGGCAACCCCTTCATCAACACCGATCCCTTCGAGGGTGCGCAGTCCTCGCTGCCGCTGTACATCTATCAGCAGTACGCGAACAGCGCGGGTTCGGGCGCCGCGTACGACCGTGCCTGGGCGGCGTCGCTCACGCTGATCGCCTTCGTGATGATCCTCAACCTGGGGGCTCGCGGTATCGCCCGCTGGAAGTCCCCGAAGACCGGTCGCTGACGCGGCCACAAAGCGACCAGTCTCCCCCTCGAAAGAAGCAGTGATTCACATGGCCAAGCGAATCGACGTGAGCGGCCTGACCGCTTACTACTCAGCCCACAAGGCGATCGAAGACATCTCGATGACCGTCGAGCCGCGCTCGGTGACGGCCTTCATCGGTCCCTCCGGCTGCGGCAAGTCCACGTTCCTCCGCACGCTCAACCGCATGCACGAGGTCACGCCCGGCGGCCGGGTCGAGGGCAAGGTGCTCCTCGACGACGAGGACCTGTACGCGCACGGGATCGACCCCGTCTCCGTGCGGCAGACCATCGGCATGGTGTTCCAGCGGCCGAACCCGTTCCCGACCATGTCGATCTTCGACAACGTGGCGGCGGGGCTGAAGCTGAACGGCTCGTACAAGAAGTCCGAGCTGAACGACGTCGTGGAGAAGTCGCTGAAGGGCGCGAACCTCTGGAACGAGGTCAAGGACCGGCTGAACAAGCCCGGTTCGGGGCTGTCCGGTGGTCAGCAGCAGCGGCTCTGCATCGCCCGGGCGATCGCGGTGGAGCCTCAGGTGCTGCTGATGGACGAGCCCTGCTCGGCGCTCGACCCCATCTCCACGCTGGCCATCGAGGACCTCATCGGTGAGCTGAAGGAGCGCTTCACGATCGTCATCGTGACGCACAACATGCAGCAGGCGGCGCGGGTCTCGGACCGGACGGCGTTCTTCAACCTGTCCGCGGTCGGGCAGCCCGGGCGGCTCATCGAGATCGACGACACGGAGCGGATCTTCTCCAACCCGTCGGTCCAGGCGACCGAGGACTACATCTCGGGGCGCTTCGGCTGAGCCGTCGCCCTCGCGTTCTCCCGAAGACCCCTCGCGGTGCTGCATGGCGGTGCCACCGCGGGGCCCAATAGGGCCCGCCCCCCGGAGTCCGGGGGGCGGGCCCGTTGGCTTTTTCGCCCCCGCCGGGCGGGGGGAACGTCCTACAGGAACGCCAGGTTCACGATCCAGAAGCTGGCCGCAGCGACCAGGGCGGCGGCCGGCATGGTGATGAACCAGCCGAGGATGATGTTCTTGGCGACGCCCCAGCGGACGGCGTTCACGCGCTTGGTGGCGCCGACGCCCATGATGGCGGACGTGATGACGTGGGTCGTCGAGATGGGGGCGTGGAAGAGGAACGCCGAGGTGAACATGATCGAGGCGCCGGTCGTCTCGGCGGCGAAGCCCTGCGGGGGATCCAGCTCGATGATCTTCCGGCCCAGCGTCCGCATGATGCGCCAGCCGCCGGCGTAGGTGCCCAGCGACAGCATGACCGCACACGCGATCTTGACCCAGACCGGGATCGGGTCGCCCGCGTCCTCGACGTCCGCGATGACCAGGGCCATCACCACGATGCCCATCGTCTTCTGGGCGTCCTGGAGGCCGTGGCCGAGAGCCATGCCGGCCGCCGACACGGTCTGCGCGATACGGAAACCGCGCTTCGCCTTGTGCGGGTTGGACTTGCGGAACATCCACAGGATCGCGCACATCACCAGGTAACCGGCGACGATGCCGACGATCGGGGAGATGAACATCGGGATGACGACCTTCTCCAGGACGCCGGACCAGATGACACCGATGCCGCCGGCGAGCGCGGCGCCCACCATGCCACCGAACAGCGCGTGCGAGGAGGACGACGGAAGGCCGAAGTACCAGGTGACGAGGTTCCACACGATCGCGCCCACCAGCGCGGCGAACAGGATCCACATGCCCCTGTTGCCGTGCGGCGTCTCGATCAGGCCTTCACTGACGGTCTTGGCGACCCCGCTGCCCAGGAAGGCGCCTGCGAGGTTCATCACCGCGGCCATCGCGAGCGCCACACGCGGCGTCAGCGCGCGCGTGGACACGGAGGTGGCGATGGCGTTGGCCGAGTCGTGGAAGCCGTTGGTATAGGTGAATCCGAGCGCGACGCCGATGGTCACGATCAAGGCGAAGGTGTCCATGAAGGGGTCAGGACTCCTTGACCGCGATGGTCTCCACCGTGTTGGCCACGTGCTCGAAGGCGTCGGCGGCCTCTTCCAGCACGTCCACGATCTGCTTGAGCTTGAGTACCTCGATGGCTTCGTACTTGCCGTTGAAGAGCATGGCCAGCAGCTTGCGGTGGATCTGGTCGGCCTGGTTCTCGAGGCGGTTGACCTCGATCCAGTACTCGGTGAGGTTGTCCATCGTGCGGAGGTTCGGCATGGCCTCGGCGGTCAGCTCCGCCGCCCGGGCCAGCACCTCGATCTGCTGCTCGACGCCCTTCGGCAGATCCTCCACGTTGTAGAGGACGACCAGGTCGACGGCCTCCTCCATGAAGTCCATGATGTCGTCGAGGGACGAGGCGAGGTTGTAGATGTCCTCGCGGTCGAACGGCGTGATGAACGAGGAGTTCAGCTGGTGGAAGATCGCGTGCGTGGCGTCGTCACCGGCGTGTTCCGCGGCCCGCATACGCTCTGCGATCTCGGCCCGGCCGGACGAGTCCGCCCCGAGCAGTTCCATCAGGAGCTTCGAGCCCGTGACGATGTTGTCCGCGGATGCGGCGAACATGTCGTAGAAGCTCGTCTCCCTGGGGGTCAGACGAAATCGCACGTGGGGTCCTCGGATTGCTTCGGTTTCGGTCAGGCTGATGCTAGGCGCATCATCCGGCCACGGCTAACCGGCCGCCCTCCAGTGTCGCCCATCGGGCAGAGTGATCAGCACGGGGTCCCGCGAGGGCGTTGGCCAAGGGCCCTATACCCAGCAAAGTTCGTTACCATATACCCGGTAGGGGTATCAGTCAGCAGGAGGACGGGATGACGACCACCGAGGCCGGCGCCACGGCGCCCTCCGGGGGGACCGAAGAGGCCGGTGTCCACGAGACCGTGACCGACCACGACCGCGGGATCCACGGCTACCACAAGCAGAAGGACGAGCACCTCAAGCGGCTGCGGCGGATCGAGGGCCAGGTCCGCGGCCTGCAGCGCATGGTCGACGAGGACGTCTACTGCATCGACATACTCACCCAGGTCTCCGCCTCCACGAAGGCCCTGCAGTCCTTCGCCCTCCAGCTGCTGGAGGAGCACCTGCGCCACTGCGTCGCCGACGCGGCCGTCAAGGGCGGCGCGGAGATCGACGCCAAGGTGGAGGAGGCGACGAAGGCGATCGCACGGCTGCTGCGTACGTGACCCCTCCGGGGCGAGCCGGTCGGAGAGGCCCGTGTGCTGTCCGCGGGTGCGTCGTGGCCGGTCGCGCGGTTCCCCGCGCCCCTGGAAAGCGGTCGGTGCGCGGCCGTGCTACTTGTCGGTCTTCTCGCCGTGCTCTTCCAGGAAGCGCTCTTCGGCCAGTTTCAGGACCTCGTCGATGCGGTCGGGGCTGAGCCGGTCCTCGCGGGCGGTCGACGCCGCGATGATCAGGTCGCCGCACAGCTCGATCTCGGCGAGGGCCACGTGGTCCTGAACTGCCGTACCGCGCGCCGGAGCCACGTGCATCACCTCTTCCTGCCGTCACCGACTTCCTAGAGTAGGGAGCGGTCCACGGACAGCGCATGGCACCAACGGACCATTTCCGGCCCCGTACATTCCGGCCTTCCACCGTCCCGCCCGCGGCACCCCCCGCCCGGCCGGTCCGCCATACCTTCGCCGCTCCTCCACCGTTCCGTCACTCGGCGATCCGCCCGGCGAAGATGTCCCGCGCCTTCGGCAGGCGTACGTCGACGGCGGCACCGAAGTCGTACAGCAGCGTCGTCGAGGACACGGCGACCGTGTCCTTCCGCTGCCCGTTCACGAAGCTGAAGCGGTGGCGGACCTTGCGGATGCGGCCCTCGTCGTCGAGGTAGGCGTCGAAGGGGACCGTCGCCGTGGCGAAGCCCTTCGCCGCCGCCCGCAGAGCCGCCCGGTTGCCCGCCGAGGCGCCGCGCGCCGCCGTCGTGAGGTCGGCGGTCCCGCGGTAGTGCCGTACGGGAGTGCCCGCGACCGACGTCCTCCCGACGTACGTCGCCCGCCGTGTGCCGCGCAGCAGTTCGGCGGCGGCGAACGGGTCGGTCGCGCCTCCCGTGACCAGGTTCCCGTCGGAGAGCGTGGCCGTGTCGACGCGCACCCACTTGTCGGCCGGCACGCCCGCTCCGCGGTTCTTCATGTAGAGGGCGCCCGGTGCGAGGAGTTCGGTGATCGGGCGGTGGTCGCCGGCGCCGGCCGGGTCCTGGGGGAGGAGCACGTCGAGCCGGCCCATCCGGCCCGCGAAGTCGTAGACGCCCTTGCCGCGGATCGTCACGCGGGTGCCGCCGGTGGCCATCTCCATCGACGTACTGGCCTTGGAGGTACCGGCGCGGACCAGGTTCCCCGCCGCCCGGTGGAGCACCGTGACCGGGTCCTCGGCCGCCCGGGAGTCCTCGGCGACGGCCCCGCTGCCCGAGCAGCCGACGGCGCAGAGCATCAGCCCCGTCGCCGCGGCGGTCAGGGCGAGTGCCCCGTCCCTGCGCCTGCGCTGCCGCTCCACCATCGCCTGCTACCCCCAGCCGGGACGTCCTTGGGCGGTCCTCCTGATGTTCCGCCTAACGACGGGGTGGGGGGTGTTGTCACGCCGGTGCGGACCATGGGGAAACGTTCACCGGGGATCGGTACCGTGGGTCGCGTGGCGCAGCAGGAAGAGATCGGCTCCCAGGAACACCGGACGACGACGGTCGAGCAGGGCCGCTTCTGCCTGGCCCGGTGCACCTGCGGTTGGAGAGGGCCGGCCCGCCGGGCCCGCAGCAGGGCCCGTACGGACGCGCAGACCCACACGATCGAGGGCACCGCCTGAGGGAGCCCCGCCCGGGAGCCCCGCCGGGAGTGCCCGTCAGCGGTGCTGCACGTGACGGAGCACCGCGAGCAGCTCGTCCACCAGGTCGCGGTCCCGGAGCTGGGTGAGGCGTTCGCGGGCCGCCGCAGGGGCCAGCCAGAGCACGCGGTCCACCTCGTTGTTGGCGGTGAAGCGGCCCCCGGTCGCCTCGGCGGCCCAGTAACTCACCTGCTTGGGGCGGTCGTTGGCCATGTAGTGGACGGTCGCCAGGCGCGGGCCGGGGGTGCAGCGGTGGCCGGTCTCCTCCTCGACCTCGCGGAGCGCCCCGGCGAGTGCGTCCTCGCCGCGCTTGAGCTTGCCCTTCGGATGCGACCAGTCGTCGTACTTCGGCCTGTGGACCAGGCAGATCACGAGTTCGCCGTCGGCGGGCGAGCGGCGCCACAGTACGCAGCCCGCGGCGAGTACGGGATCTTCGTTCATCGCGTGCACCGGCCTCTCAGTACGCGTAGGGGGCCCTCCGCCGGGTCACGGAGTGCCGACCGTCTCCCTCAGCCAGGCCCGTTGAAACGCGAACCTGGCCGCTTCCACCTCGTGTCGCTGGTCCGCGTGGAGCACGCCGAGCGCGTAGGCCGTCGCCGGGGCGATCCGCGGGGTGCGGGCCGCGGAGGCGGCAGCGGCGGCCGCCTCCGCCGCGTCGCGGTGCCGGTCCAGGGCCTGGCCGGCGTTCAACAGGCGTACGTCGACGAGGTTTTCGTCGCCGGCCAGGACCTCGCGTGCGTAGCGGTGCAGGCGCAGCAGGAGGCGGACCTGGTGCCAGGGGGCGTCCTGGGGCTGGGGTGCCGTGTCGGCGGAGAGCCCGTGGACGAGGGCCTGGGAGTTGTAGGGGTGGCCCGCGGCGATCAGGGGCAGCCCGGCGACGGCGTCGCGGAGGCGTTCGTCCGCGGCTGCGGCCAGGGGTTCGAGCCCCGTGGTGGTGGTCGCGGACGGCGCCAGCGGGACCTCGCTGGCCAGCACGGCGACGTTGTCGGCGACGGCGTGGAAGCGGCTGGAACCCAGCGCCTGGAGCGCGGCGGAGTGGGCTCTCGTGCGGGCCAGGGTCAGCTGGCGCTCCAGGAGGGCACCTGCCTTGGCCGCGCCGACGGTCAGGTTGCTCCGCTCCGGGGAGGGCCGGGTCCGCGGGCCGGTGCCTTCGGGTTCGGCCGTCCTCGGCGCGGACCCCGCCCCGGCGGAGCGGCCGCCCGCAGCGGTGGCGGAGGACGCCGCCTGGGCGGGGAGGGCGGACGAGCCCGACAGCCGGTGCAGTGCGGCGAGCAGCCGCTCCAGGCGTGCCCCGTACGCGTGTTCGCGGGCCAGCGTGCCCGACAGCCAGGCCAGTTCGGGGCGCATGCCCTCCGACCAGCTCTCGTCGAGCAGGGGGAGGAACGTGTGCAGGGTGCCGCTGATGCGGCGGGCCGAGCGGCGCAGGGCGCGCGCCGCGTCGACGGCCTCCTTCGAGCCGTTCTCCCCCGCGCCCGAATGCGCTCGCGCGGGGGTACCCCCACCCGCGCCGCCGGTCTCCCGGTGCTGGCGCAGCGCGCGGAGGAACTCCGTGGCCTGGGCGCGGAGGTAGTCCGCGAGGACGTCCCCGGCCACGGGGCCGGCCGTGGGGTCAAGGTGTCGCTGTGCCACGCCGGCGCCTCCGGGCGTCTATGAGCATCTCCTGGACGTTGCGCAGGGGGCGGCCGTCGGTGTCGGTCGCGTGCCGGGTCCAATCGCCGTCGGGGCCCAGGTGCCAGGAGGAAGTGGTGTCGGACATACCGGTCTCGAACAGCCGGTTGAGGGCCGCCCGGTGGGCCGGGTCGGTGATCCTGACCAGGGCCTCGATGCGCCGGTCGAGGTTGCGGTGCATCATGTCGGCGCTGCCGATCCACACCTCGGGCTCGCCGCCGTTGCCGAAGCCGAAGACCCGGGAGTGTTCGAGGAAGCGGCCGAGGATGGACCGTACGCGGATGTTCTCGGACAGGCCCGCGACGCCCGGCCGCACCGCGCAGATGCCGCGCACCCACACGTCCACCGGCACACCCGCCTGGGAGGCGCGGTAGAGGGAGTCGATGAGTGCCTCGTCGACCATCGAGTTGACCTTGATGCGGACGTAGGCGGGGCGGCCGGCACGGTGGTGCTGGACCTCCTTGTTGATCCGCGAGATCAGGCCGTCGCGCAGGGACTTGGGCGCGACGAGGAGCCGGCGGTAGGTCTCGCGGCGGGAGTAGCCGGAGAGCCGGTTGAAGAGGTCGGAGAGGTCCGCGCCGACCTGCGGGTCGGCGGTCAGCAGTCCCAGGTCCTCGTACAGCCGGGCGGTCTTCGGGTGGTAGTTGCCCGTGCCGACGTGGCAGTAGCGGCGGAGGGTCTCGCCCTCCTGGCGCACCACCAGCGACAGCTTGCAGTGGGTCTTGAGGCCGACGAGGCCGTAGACCACGTGGCAGCCGGCCTCCTCCAGCTTGCGCGCCCACTTGATGTTGGCCTGCTCGTCGAAGCGGGCCTTGATCTCGACGAGGACGAGGACCTGCTTGCCTGCCTCGGCGGCCTCGATGAGGGCGTCGACGATGGGTGAGTCGCCCGAGGTCCGGTACAGGGTCTGCTTGATGGCCAGCACGTCCGGGTCGGACGCGGCCTGCTCCAGGAAGGCCTGTACGGAGGTGGAGAAGCTGTCGTACGGGTGGTGCAGGAGGACGTCGCGCTCGCGCAGGGCCGCGAGGATGTCGGGCGCGGACGCGGACTCGACCTCCGCGAGGTCCCGGTGGGTGCCCGCGATGAACTTCGGGTACTTCAGCTCGGGACGGTCGAGGGCGCCGATGCCGAAGAGGCCCGTGAGGTCCAGGGGACCCGGCAGGGGGTACACCTCCGCCTCGGAGATCTTCAACTCCCGTACCAGCAGGTCCAGTACGTACCGGTCGATGGACTCCTCGACCTCCAGGCGCACCGGCGGCCCGAGGCGGCGGCGCATGAGTTCCTTCTCCAGGGCCTGGAGGAGGTTCTCGGCGTCGTCCTCCTCGACCTCCAGGTCCTCGTTCCGGGTGACGCGGAACGCGTGGTGCTCCAGGACCTCCATGCCGGGGAAGAGCTCCTCCAGATGGGCCGCGATGACGTCCTCGATGGGGACGAAGCGGCTCGGGGAGGCCTCCAGGAAGCGGGAGAGCAGCGGCGGGACCTTCACGCGCGCGAAGTGGCGGTGGCCGGAGACCGGGTTCCGCACGACGACCGCGAGGTTCAGGGACAGGCCCGAGATGTACGGGAAGGGGTGCGCCGGGTCGACCGCGAGAGGGGTCAGGACCGGGAAGATCTGGTGGCGGAAGAGAGTGAAGAGGCGGGCCTGTTCCTTCTCGGACAGCTCGCTCCAGCGGACGAGGTGGATGTCCTCCTCCGCGAGCTGGGGCGCCACGTCCTCCTGGTAGCAGGCGGCGTGCCGGGCCATGAGCTCGCGCGAGCGGGCCCAGATCATCTCCAGCACCTCGCGGGGCTGGAGGCCCGAGGCCGAGCGGGTGGCCACGCCGGTGGCGATGCGCCGCTTCAGGCCGGCCACGCGGACCATGAAGAACTCGTCCAGGTTGCTGGCGAAGATCGCCAGGAACTTCGCCCGTTCGAGGAGGGGAGTGCTGGGGTCCTCGGCGAGTTCGAGGACCCGCTCGTTGAACGCGAGCCAGCTGCGCTCCCGGTCGAGGAAACGGCCCTGCGGAAGCTGGACACCGTCCTGCACCGTGTCCTCGTAGGAGTCGAGGTCGGCGTCGAGGTCGGGCTCGAGGTCGGAGACGTTCGCCGCCACGGTGTGCGGGCGGTGCGCGGCTATGGAACCGACGGAGGGCTGCGGGTGCTGTACCTGCGCCTGGGCATTGGGCTGGCTCATGAACCCATTCTTCCGCGCCGGGCCGGAAACGGGCGCGTCGGAGAGAGCGGGCGGGAGCGCCGCGAGGGTGCGGGGGGTCCCGTTCTCCCCCGAAGGGGAGGGCTCGTGCTCCGGCGGAGGTGAGGGCTCGGGCGGGGCGGGGTTCATTGACCGAGGGTCGCAAGCCTGTCTGAATCGCTGGTTACGGAGACATGACGTGCGGGATAGCGGGGGGAGGCCCCCGGGGGCCGTGCGGCCGGTCCGTACGTCCCTCCCCCCGTAGGAAGGACGTACGGACCGGAGTCCGTGCGGTGCCGTTAGGCCGTTCGGCGGCGCAGGAGCCAGAAAGCCGTTCCGGTGGTGACGAGGGCGACGGCCAGGACGATGCCGGTCTCGACGAGATGCAGCGGCCAGTAGTGGGACTCCGGGTGCAGGGTGCCGTTCGGGAGCTCCCACGTGTCGGGCGGGCCGCCCTCGGGGCCGGCCGTGCCGGACGTCGGCCACAGCTGCCCGCGGTACTCCTCCAGGTTGTGGTTGATCAGGTACATCACCACGCAGGCGACGCCGAGGGCGGGCAGCGACCGGCGCAGGACGACCCCGGCGAGGGCGCCCACCCCCAGCCCGCACAGCCCGTACGCCACCACGGCAGGACCCCGTGCCGCGAAGATGTCGGTGTGGGTCCAGTCGTCGCCCATCAGATCGCGATGGGCCGCCCAGGCCCACCGGAACACGAACACGAACACCGTGCCGCCGACCGTGAGCAGCAGGGCGGGCACGGCGAGCTTGGCGGCCAGCCAGCGCGTCGGCGAGACGGACTGGGTCCAGGCGAGCTGTGCGGTGCCGTTCTCCAGTTCGCGGCCGATGAGGGCCGCGCCCGCCCAGGCGGCCACGGCGAAGAAGCTGTAGTAGACGAGGGTGGAGGCCCAGCTGACGGTCCCGCTGTAGTCGACCAGGGCCCTGATACGGCACAGGCCGGGGTCGTCACCGCAGGCGGCGATCCGGTCCCGTACCGACTCCGCGGTGACCTCGACCTCCCAGACCAGGGCGCCGATGGCGGCCAGCAGGAAGGCGCCCCACGCGATCAGTGCCGCGCGGTGCAGGCGCAGCACGGCCCACGGCAGCCCCGTGACCGGCCCGTCGTGCGGCCCGCCGGCCCCTCCGGTTGTTCCCTTGACGGCGAAGGTACTCATGCGGCGGCTCCTGTGGCAGCGGTACGGCGGTGGAGCAGGACGAACGCCGCGGCGACCGCGAGGGCGGCGACGGCGAGGACGATTCCGGTCTCGACGAACTGCAGAGGCCAGAAGTGGGAGTGCGGGTGGTAGATGGCCCAGATCTCGCTGAGCTCGTTGCTGTCCAGGCAGCGGCGGAGGCCGGCCGCGCCGTCGGCGTCGGTGCAGGCCATGTTGTTGGCGATGCGGACGCCCTCGTCGGTGAGCACACCCCTGTCGAGCTGGAGGGCCCTGTCCGGCAGGGTCAGGGCGTCGGCGCCGGTGACGGTGACCGTGGGCCACAGGCTCATGCGGTATTCGTTGCCCAGGGTGACGACGGCGAGGACGGCGGCGACGGCGACACCCAGGGCGGGCAGCGCGCGGCCGACGACCAGGCCCGCGAGGGCGCCGACGGCCAGGCCGCACAGGGCGTAGGCGAAGGTGACGGTGCCGTTGGAGCGGAAGCCGTCCTGGCCGGACCAGTCCGTCCACAGCAACTCCTGCCCGGAGTACCACATGAGGTGGTGCACCGGGACCAGTACGGCCATGCCCGCGGTGATGAGGAGCGCGGGCACGGTGAGCTTCGTGGCGAGCCAGCGCGCCGGCGGGACGGACTGGGTCCAGGCGAGCTGTGCGGTGCCGTTCTCCAGTTCGCGGCCGATGAGGGCCGCGCCCGCCCAGGCGCCGATCAGGAGGGGGAGGTGGGCGAGTGCGAGGGTGGTGAGGTAGACGACCGAGTCGTACCTGCCGAGCCAGGTGCCGCCGGGGAAGTAGCAGTCCTCGGTGTTCCCCCGGCACCGTGCACGCAGGTCCGCGATGGTGGCGTCGAAGCCCGGACCGTACGCCCACAGCATCGCCGCCGTGACGGCCACCACCAGCAGCAGCCAGCACCACAGCGCGACCCGGTGCAGCCGCAGGACGGACCAGACGAGGCCGTGGGCGCCCGGCGCCGAGGGCCCGCGCGCCGAGGCGGCACGTGGGGAGGCGAGGGGAGTCGTCATCCGCGCGCGCTCCCCTCGGCAGCCCCGTTCGCCGCTTTCTCGTCGCCCTTCGCGCCGTCGCCCTTGCTGCCGTCGGCGCTGTCCCCGGACTCCCCGGACTCCCCGGACTCCCCGGGCCCTCCGGGCCGCCCGGACTCGCCGGTGAGCAGGTCGGGGGCGTCGGGATTGCGCAGGTGGGCGAGAAGCACCTCCTCCAGGGACGGCGTGGCGGTCTGCCAGTCGTCGGACAGCGGGCTGCCCGGGCGGATCAGTGCGGTGAGCTGACGGCCCGTGCCGCGCGACTCGACGACGGTGTGGCCCGTGAGATCGCGCACCGGGCCGGTGATCAGGGTGTGCGCGGCGATCAGGCGCTCCGGGTCGCCGCCGAGCCTGATCCGCCCGCCGCCCATGAGGAGCAGGTGGTCGCAGATGCCCTCCAGTTCTGCGACGACGTGCGAGGACATCACGATGGTCGTGCCGTGCTCGGCGGCCTCGCCCAGCAGGGAGCCGAGGAGTTCGCGCCGGGCCAGCGGGTCGAGGTCGGCCATCGGCTCGTCGAGCAGCATCAGTTCGGGCCGCTTGCCGAAGGCCAGGGCGAGGGCGACGCGGGTGCGCTGGCCGCCGGAGAGGGAACGGATCCTGGCGGCGGGGTCGAGGGCGCCCTCCCTGGGCGCTCCGGAGGTGTCGTGGCCGTACGCGATCCGTTCCGCGGCCCCCTGGTCCCACCGGGCGCGGTTCAGCTCGGCGCCGAGACGGAGGGTGGCGGCCACCGTGAGCTGGGGCGGCAGCGGCTTGGCCTGGGCCACGTAGGCGAAGCGTTCCCGGGCCTGCGCGGGGGTGGTGCCGAGGACCTTCACCGCGCCCGCGGTGGGGCGGATCAGGCCGGCCGCCAGTTGCAGGAGGGTCGACTTGCCCGCGCCGTTCGGCCCGACCAGGGCGCAGATCCGGCCCGCGGGCAGCCGGAAGGCGCAGTCCCGCAGCACGTCGGCGCGCCTGCGCCAGTAGCGCTTGGCCAGCCCGGCCGCTTCCAGTGCGGTCTGTTCGTTGTCCCTGCTCACAGCTCCCCCTCAGGGCACTTCTCGTCCAGTACGGAGGTGAAGAGCGCGGAGATGTCCTCGCGCTCCAGGCCTTCCTTGCGTGCCTCGTCCAGCCAGGCGGTCAGCTTCGACCGCAGGGCCGTGTGGTCGGCGGGTGCGGCGCCCAGCGAGCGCCGTACGAAGGTGCCGAGGCCTCGTCTGGCCTCGACCAGGCCTTCGCGCTCCAGCTCGCGATAGGCCTTGAGGACGGTGTTCGGATTGATCGCGGTGGCCTCCACGACCTCGCGGGCCGTGGGCAGCTTGTCGCCGGGTTCGAGGACGCCCAGGCGCAGGGCCTGTTTCGTCTGCTGGACGATCTGGACGTAGGTGGCGACACCGCTGCGCCGGTCGATGCGGTACTCGACCACTCGACAACACCCTTTCACTAATTGAGTAGTGAAAGGGTGATGCAATGCGGGGGTGCATGTCAAGGCGAACGAGGGCCTCCGGAAACTTCTGGTGGATGCGTGAACCGATCGACGGGGCTCGTGCGATGAAGGGGCGTGAGGGAATCGAGAAGCGACGGAGAGCTGCTGCGGGCCATCGCGGCGGACGGTGACCGGCGCGCCTTCGAAGAGCTGTACCGGCGGTACGCGCCCTGGCTCAGGGCGAGGCTGCGCGGTCGCTGCGCCGACGCCGGGATCGTCGACGACGTCGTGCAGGAGACGTTCCTCGCGGTGTGGCGGGGCAGTGCCCGCTACCGCGAGGAGGGTGCCCCGGACGCCGCCGGCTGGCTGTGGCGGATCGGCTCGCGGCGGCTGATCGACGCGCTGCGGGGCGACGGAGCACGGGGCCGGCTGCGGCAGGCGCTCGGACGGCTGCGCCACCGGGACGAGGCGTCCGCCGAGGAGCGCGTACTGGCGGGAGTCGAGCACGGGGACCTCGCGGGCGCCCTGGTCCGGCTGTCGCCCGAGCTGCGGGCGGTCCTCCAGGCCACGGTCGTCGACGGGCTGACCACCCGGGAGGCGGCCGTCCTCCTCGGCATCCCGCCGGGGACGGTCAAGACACGGGCCCTGCGGGCCCGCAAGCAGCTGCGGGAGGAGTTGGCATGAGCGACACGAACGATGTCCGCGACGCGAGCGGCATGACCTGGCACGTCGCCGAGGACGACCTCCGGGCCTACGCGCGGGGCGAGTTGACGCCCCCGGTGCTCTGGTCGGCCGACACGCACCTCGCCGCCTGCGAACGCTGCCGGGCGGCGCTCGCCGAGGTGAGCGACCCGGTCGCCCTGGACGCGGGCTGGGAGCGGCTCGACGCCGAACTGGACGCGCCGCGACCCGGGTTCCTGGAGTCGCTGCTCGTCAGGACGGGCGTGGCCGACCACACCGCACGCCTGCTCGCCGCGACACCGGTACTGCGCCGGTCCTGGCTCGGGGCGGTCGTCGCCGTGCTGGCCATCACGGTGCTCGTCAGCAACGCGGCCCGCACGTCCGACTCTCCGGCGATGTTCCTCGCACTCGCCCCGCTGCTGCCCCTCGCCGGGGTCGCGCTGTCGTACGGGCCGGCGCTCGACCCGACGTACGAGATGGCGGTGGTGTCGCCGACGCACGGGTTCCGGCTGCTGATGATCCGCACCGTTCCCGTGCTGGTCATGGCCCTCGTCCTGAACGGCCTCGCGACCCTCGCGCTCCCCTCGTACGGACTGCGGGCGCTCGGCTGGCTGCTGCCCGCGCTCGCGCTCACCACGACCGGGCTCGCGCTGACGCCCCGCCTGGGACCGGTCCTCGCGCCCTCCCTCGTCGGCGGGACCTGGGTCGTCCTGCTGGTGCTGACGCAGCGGACGACCGACGGGACCCTCGCGCCGTACACGGCCGCGGGACAGGGCGTCGCCGCCGCGGTCGCCGCACTCGCCGCCGGGCTCTTCTACCTCGGCCGCGACCGATTCGACTCGACCCCCGCGCGCACACCGTTCGCGGGCTTCCACGACGGAGGGACAGCGTGATGTCCGACGCCACACGCAGGAGGCTCAAGCTCCTCGGGACAGCGCTGCTGATGACGGTCTCGGCCGTCCTGCAGGTGCTCTATCTGGTCGCCCTGGTCCTCCTGAAGTCCTCCGGCAACCGGAGCTCCTCGTCCTCGTCCTCCTCCGACGGGGGCGGCGAGTGAGGGCCCTCGTCCCCGCTCCGGCGCCGGTGTCCCGTCCCGGCCGCCGCCTCCCCCCGCCTCCGCTCTCTTGCTCAGGAGTCACGCATGTCTGACCTTCCGACGACGCCGACGGTGTCCGCCTCCGGGCTGACACTCCGGTACGGCAGGACGGCCGCCCTCGACGACGTGTCGGTACGGCTCGGCACGGGCGTCACCGGACTGCTCGGGCCCAACGGGGCCGGCAAGACCACGCTGTTGCGGGTCCTGGCCACCGCCGTCCCCCCGGACAGCGGGGCGTTCACCGTGCTCGGGAACGACCCCGGCACGACGGGCGGACGCCTGGAGGTGCGGCGCGCGCTGGGCTATCTGCCGCAGACGCCCGGATTCCACCCGGACTTCACGGCCTTCGAGTTCGTCGACTACGTGGCGATCCTGAAGGAACTGACGAACCGCACCGCCCGCCACCAGGAGGTACGGCGGGTCCTGGACGCCGTCGCGCTGTCCGACGTACGCAGCAGACGCATCAAGAGGCTCTCCGGCGGGATGCGCCAGCGGGTCGCGCTGGCCGCCGCCCTCGTCGGCGACCCCGGACTGCTGATCCTCGACGAGCCGACCGTCGGCCTCGACCCCGAACAACGCATGCGCTTCAGGGAGCTGATCGCCCGGGCCGGTGAGGGGCGGACCGTCCTGCTGTCCACCCACCAGACCGAGGACGTCGCGATGCTCTGCCACCGCGTGATCGTCATGGTCCGCGGCCGCGTCCGCTTCGAGGGCACCCCGGCCGAACTGACCGCACGGGCGGCGGGCCGGGTGTGGAGCAGCACCGAACGCGACCCGGGCGCCTGGGCCGGATGGCGCACCGGCACGGGCTCCTTCCGCAACGTCGGCGAACCCCCCGAGGGCGCCGAGCTCGTCGAACCGACCCTGGAGGACGGCTATCTGCTCACCCTCGACGGCGAGTCCTCGGAGGTGACGGCCGTATGAGCACCGCCCTTGAGACACCCGCACGGGCCGTCGAACCGGCGCGGCCGCCACGCCCCTGGGCGGCCGTGTTCGCCCTCGCCCGCTTCGAGGCGCGCGAACTGCGCATGACCGTGCCCTTCCTCGGCATCGCCGCCCTGTACGTCGCCTGGATCGTGTGGCAGACGACGCAGCGCCAGGGTGACTACCCGGTGCTCCAGGACGTCGACCGGGACACGCAGGGCATGTCGGTGCTCCTCGGGCTGGCCGTCCTGCTGGGCGTCAACCGCGCGGTCCTGCGCTCCCACCGGTGCGACACGGACCGCCACTTCGAGGTGCTGGTCGTCGAGCCGTGGCGGCGTACGGTCGCCCACGTGCTGTCCGTCTTCCCGGCGGCGCTGTTCACGGCGGTGTGCGTCGGCGTCCAGTTCACCTGGGCCGCGCTCAAGCCCGGCGCGGTCGGGCACGGTTCGCCCGCCGAACTCGCCGTGGGCCCGCTGACGGTCCTGCTGTTCGGCGTGTTCGGTGTCCTCGTCGCCCGCCTGGTCCCCTCGGTGTTCGCCGCACCGGTCCTCCTGGTCCTCCTGCTCTTCGCCCTGCTCTTCGTGGCGAGTCCGTCCGGCACCGCCTGGACGAGCTGGCTGGGCCCCGTCGTCACCGAGAGCGGCGCCACACCGCTCCCCTCCGACCTGCTGGAGCGGCCCGCCGCCTGGCACGCCCTCTACCTCGTCGGGTTCTGCCTGTTCGTGGCCGTCGTCGCGGTGCTGGTCAGCGGTGGGCGGACGACAGTCGTCAAGGCCGCCGTCGCGGGATCGCTCGCGCTGACCCTGGTGGGCGCGGTCGGCCAGTCCGGCGGGACGCCGCCCGGGTCGACGCCGGCCCGCGACCGGGCGTCCCTCACCCCGGACAAGGTCCAGTCGTGTCTCACGCACGACCGGTCCACGTACTGCGCCTATCCCGAGTGGACGGGCCGCACCGCCGACTGGGCCGCGGTCGTCGACCGGGTCCAGAACCTCGCGGGCGGCCGGGCCGGCGGCGAACGGCTGACCGTGCAGCAGCGCGTCGACGCCCGCCACGGGCTGGGGTCCCAGGCCGTGCTCTCCCCGTTCGACGAGCCCGGCCGGGTCAGCGTCGGCACGGCCTGGGGCGGCAACCGCGTCCCCGAGTTCGCGGCCGCCGTGGCCGCGGTGCTGGTCCTGGGCAACGAGAAGGCCGCCCTCGAACCGATCTGCGACGCCCGCGTGGTGACGATCATGTGGCTGGCGCTGGGCGCGGACCCCGACCCGATGGCCGCACTGCGCGATGTCCGGGTCGACGACAGCGTCTCGGGCTCCGCGATCGTCCTCAGCCCCACCGAGCCGTTCTCGATGAGCGCCGAACAGACCAGGATCGTGAGGGAGTTGCTCCAAAAGCCCCGCTACAGCGTCATCCCCAAGGTCAAGGCCAGGTGGACGGAACTCACCTCTGCCAGGACGACGACGGCCGAGGCGGCGCGGCTGCTGGGCGTGCCCGCCGCGACCGGGGCGGAGACGGGAACGGGCGGTGGCCCGTGCGAGGAGTGACGGCCGTGACCCGTGCTCTCGTCCGGCCCGTGTGGCGCACGCTGCCCCGGCGCGCCCTCGCGGCCGGTGCGGCCGCCGGGCTGCTGCTGGCCGGTGTCCCGCGCATGCAGTCAGGGGCCCCCGACCCCTTGCTCGGTCTCTACGCCCTGCGGGGCGCCGCGCTCGCTCTCGCCCTCGGTCTCGCGTTCCTGCTGGACGATCCGGCCCGGCACGTCACCTCGACCGTGCCGGCCCGGCGCCCGGTGCGGATCGGCCTGCGCGTGGCGCTCGTCGCCCCGTGGGCCGCGCTCTGCTGGACGGCCGCGCTGCTCCTCGTACCGCGGGAGGCGCGGCCGCCGGTGGGCGCCGTCACCCTGGAGGCGGCCGCCACCGCGGTGTTCGCCCTCACCGCGGCCGCCCTGGTCGTACGGCGTCCGCAGGTGACCGAGCCGGGTGTCGCGGTGTCGGCCTGGCTGCTGTCCACCGCGGTCGCCGTGGCCCTGCTGACGCACGGCGACTGGGCACTCCTGGTGGTCCCGGACGATCCGCGCTGGGACAGCAGCCACGAACGCTGGGCGGTGCTGCTGGCCCTCGCGACGGCGATGGGCGCGCGGGCGTGCGTCGAGCCGCTGAGGGCGCCGTGGCGGCCGCCGCTCCTCAGGCGCCAAGCCCCGGCGGCCCCTCAATAGGGGCGCGGCCCTCTCCTGAGGGGCGCGGGGAACTGCGCGACCGGCCCGACCGCCCCGCCCCTTCGGGACGGTCCGCGGCATTCCGTCGCCCGCCCGGCGAGGACCCTGTTCAGGCCCCCGTTCAGACCCCTGTTCAGGCCCCTGTTCAGGACTCCGACCGGTACATCAGGTCCGTCTCGTGCGTGACGAAGCCGAGCCTCTCGTACACGGTCACCGCCGCCTTGTTGTCGGCGTCGACGTACAGCATCGCGGTCGGCAGACCCCGCTCCGCCAGATGACGAAGACCGATCGCGGTGAGCGCCTTGCCCAGGCCGCCCCCCTGTGCGCCGGGGCGCACCCCGACGACGTACACCTCGCCGAGGGCGCCGGCCCCGGCCTCCGCCTCGTGGACCTTCGTCCAGTGGAAGCCGACCAGTTCGCCGCCGCGGAAGGCGAGGAAGAAGCCGGCCGGGTCGAACCACGGCTCGGCCTTGCGGTCGTCGAGGTCGCGCTGGGTGAGGGAGCCCTGCTCGGGGTGGTGGGCGAAGGCGGCGGCGTTCGCGGCGAGCCAGGCCGCGTCGTCCTCGCCCGGCACGAAGGCCCGCACCGAGACGCCGTCGTGCAGCTTCGGCCGGGGCAGCTCCAGGTCGGTCAACGGCCGCCGCATCTGCCGCAGTTCACGGAAGAGCGTGAGGCCGAGCACCTGGGCGAGATGGCGGGCCGCCGAATGGCCGCCGTGGGCCCATACGCGCAGACGCTTGCCGGACTCGGCGAGGAGCGCGTTGCCCAGCGCCCGCCCGTGACCGTGGCCGCGGTGCTCCGGGTGGACGACCAGTTCGGCGGCCGGCGCCTCGACGGGGTCCGTGTCCTCCAGCTGCGCGTACCCGACGAGCCGGTCCTGGACGCTGAGCAGCAGATGCCGGACCCCGTCCCGCGCGCCTCCGCGCAGCTGCAGCCGGCCCTGCTCGGACACCGCCTGCTGTCCGTCCGCCCGCGCGGCCGCCGCGAGGAGCGCGAGCACGGCCTCGGTCTGCTCGGGGCGCAGCGCGGCGAGGGTGTCGAGGGAGCGGGCCGGGGGGCTGCCGCCCTGGTCGAGCGGGCCCGGGAGGCCGGGGGCGGCCGGTGCGGTGTCGTCGCTGGTCATGAGTACGAGAGTACGGCGTGTCCGGTTCATGGCGAAGTGGCCCGACAGGGGAGTGTGCGGTCGGGGCACGAGGGTTGCGCGGCCTGTCCGGTTCGCGTCGAAGTGCCCCGGACGGCAACCAGTCCGTAACCACGAACCCCCTGTCGCGCTACGCGCGTTGACCTTAGGCTGCGGCCGGACGGGGCCCACATTTCAGCCGACCCACAGGGGGGCACATGTCAGCCACACCTCATCCGTACCGCCGCAGACGCCGTACGACCCGCTTCCTCGCGGTGACCGCGGGCGTCGCCACCGTCGGTGCCCTCGTCGCCGCGATGCCGGCGTCCGCGGGCGAGACGGGCAAGGGGAAGCCCGGCCACGCGAAGCCGGGCCGCTACCAGGACGTCCAGCTGCTCTCCTTCAACGACCTGCACGGCAACCTGGAGCCGCCGGCCGGCTCCTCCGGCCGGGTCACCGAGATCCAGCACGACGGCACCACCAAGACGATCGACGCGGGCGGTGTCGAGTACCTGGCGACGCACCTGCGCCAGGCCCGCAAGGCCAACAAGTACTCGGTCACCGCTGCGGGCGGCGACATGGTCGGCGCCTCCCCGCTGATCTCGGGTCTGTTCCACGACGAGCCCACCATCGAGGCGCTGAACAAGCTCGACCTCGACGTGACGAGCGTCGGCAACCACGAGTTCGACGAGGGCGCCAAGGAGCTCGGCCGCCTCCAGAAGGGTGGCTGCCACCCCACGGACGGCTGCTATGTGAAGGGCGAGAAGTTCAAGGGCGCCGACTTCCCGTACCTCGCGGCGAACGTCCTCGACGAGAAGACCAAGAAGCCGATCCTCAAGCCCTACTGGGTGTGGAAGAGGAACGGCGTGAAGGTCGGCTTCATCGGCGTGACCCTGGAGGACACCCCGGGTGTCGTCTCCGCCGAGGGAGTGAAGGGCCTCAAGTTCAAGGACGAGGTCGAGACGATCAACAAGTACGCCAAGGAGCTGGAGAAGCAGGGCGTCAAGTCGGTCGTCGCGCTGATCCACGAGGGCGGACTGCCGGCCTCGGCCGCGTACAACTACGACTGTGACTCGCCCGGTGGCGGCGACGGCATATCCGGCCCCATCGTGGACATCGCCAAGAACATCACGCCGAAGGTCGACGCGCTGGTCACCGGCCACACCCACGCCGCGTACGCGTGCACGATCGCCGACCCCTCGGGCAAGCCCCGCACGGTCACCTCGGCCGCGTCCTTCGGCCGGCTCTACACCGACACGACGCTGACGTACGACCGCTGGACCGGAGACATCGCCCGGACCGCCGTCGCCTCCGCGAACCACGTGGTCACGCGCACGGTGCCCAAGGCGCCGGACATGACCGAGCTGATCACCAAGTGGAACACCCTCGCGGCGCCGATCGGCAACAAGGCCATCGGGTACATCTCCGGTGACATCTCCAACGTCGGCACCGAGTCCCCGATCGGCGACCTGATCGCCGACGCGCAGCTCGCGTACGGCAAGGAGCTCGACGCGGAGACCGACCTCGCGCTGATGAACCCGGGCGGTATCCGGGCACCCCTCACCTACGCGGCCAAGGGCACCGAGGGCGACGGCGTGGTCACCTACGCCGAGGGCTTCACGGTCCAGCCGTTCGCCAACACGGTGAACCTGCAGAACTTCACCGGCGCCCAGCTCGTCCAGGTGCTCAAGGAGCAGGTCACCGGAGTCAACGCGACCGTGCCCAAGGTGCTCCAGGTCTCCTCGGGCCTCACCTACACGCTCGACCTGACGAAGACCGGCGCCGACCGTGTCGTCACCGACTCGATCAGGCTGAACGGCGCCGCGATCGACCCGGCCGCCACCTACCGCGTCGCGACGAACAGCTTCCTCGCGGGCGGCGGCGACGGTTTCACCACCCTCGGCCAGGGCACCGGAGACCTGGTCGGCGACGACGACCTCGCGGCCCTGGAGAAGTACCTCCTGGCCAACTCCTCGGCCACGAAGCCGATCGCGCCGCCCGCGGCCGACCGGATCACCATCGTGAAGTAGCCGCCCGGTAACGGCGAACTGTCCGTGAGGTAGATCGCAAACCGCTCTTTCGAGTTGCGGGTGGGGTTGGTACGCATGGTCGAATCACACGATGCGTACCCCCCATCCCATCGCGGCGCATGGCCCTCCGAACCCGTACGAGGATCTCGCCGCCCTCGACGACGGACCCCTTGAGGACTTCCTGTACGACGAGGAGCCCGCGGTCGCCGACGCCGCGAAGGAGGAGGAGTGGGCGCCGCCCAACCACCGCAGGGGTTCCGTGGCGCGCACGCGCCGCCGGACTCCCCGCGGCCGGACCCGCCGGCGCCGGCGAAGTCCCTTCGTGGGCCTGTCCCTTGCCGTCAAGGCCGTCATCGCGGTGCTCGTCCTCGCCGCCTTCCTCGCCCTCGGTGACCGCTGGGCGCTCCTGTACGCCGAGCGCACGGCCGCCGAGAAGGTCAGGGACCAGCTGAAGCTGAGCGCGGCGCCCGAGGTCGAGATCGACGGCTTCCCGTTCGTCACCCAGGTCCTCGACAAGCGGATCGACTCCGTGTCGGTCACCGTCCCCGACGTGGAGGCGGACCGTGTCTCCCTCGCCAAGGTCTCGGCCACGGCCACGGGCATACGCATCGACGGCGGCCTCACCTCCATACGCGGCGCGAGCATTCCGCGGATCGACGGGGAGGTGCTGCTCTCCTTCGACGACCTGAACCGTGAACTCGGCGCCTCGCAGGTCACGTTCAGCGGCCACGGCGGCGACGAGGTACGGGCGCGCGGCACCCTGCCCGTCGCCGGGCACGACCTGAAGCTGCGGGCCGACGCGCGGATCCGGCGGGACGGCGACCGCGGCATCTCGACGGAGGTCGGCGGCATGCGCCTGGACATCGGCGACCTGGCCACCTTCCGGCCCGGCACCCGCGAGTCCGAGGGCCTGCACCTGACCCGCAAGTCCGCCGCCCGCCTCGCGAAGGAGAAGAAGAAGGCCAAGGAACTGCTGTCCGTCCCGGCCATCGCCAAGCGGCTCGGCGTGCCCGACTCCGCGGTACGGACCGCGCTGAGCGACGACAACGACTTCGCCGAGTTCACCGGCTCCCCGAAGTTCGTCCGCCAGCTCATGAAGGTCAACCTCATCGACCTCGCCGTGGACAACCCCGAGATCCTCAAGCGTCTCGGCTTCGACCTGGCCCTCCTCGACGGCCTCTCCCGCCTCACGCGCCCGGCCCTCGTCGACCGCCTCTCCATCGGCTTCCGGCTTCCCGAGCCGCCGAGCGGCGACCTGCGGCTGCGTGACGTACGCGTCCAGAAGGACGGGATCCGGGTTCGGGTGACGGGCCGGGACATCGCCGTCGGCAGATAAGTCCCGGCTGTATAAGCCCCGGCCATATAAGTTCCGGGTGAGCGGCGTAATAAATCCTGTGTGAACAGGGGTCCAGTTCCCCGTTGCGTCTGAAAAACGGTCTCAGCTTCAATTCATCGAGGTCTCAGCGAAATTGGCGAATTCCGCTTCTGCGCTCCCGTAGTGTTTTCCATGTCGAAGCCGAACAGGGCTTACGGCGAAAGGGAATCAACCGCAGAAGAAAGAGGGAATCCCATGAGCTTCCACAAGGTCGCCCCGGTCAAGAAGACCCGCAAGCCCGCCCCGGCCGCCAGGAAGCAGTCGCCGGCGCCCGCGCCGAAGCACGGTGCGAAGAAGCAGCGCCGCCGTCCGGTCGGCAAGAAGTAGGCGATGCCGCGAGGCGGGGCCCCGGATTCTTTCCGGCGGCCCCGCCTCGGCCATTTCCCGGCCTGGGAAATGGGAAAAGCGCGGGATGGAACACGGGCGGGGAAAGGGAGTTGAACGGAATGCGGGAAGTACGGGAGGCGTTCGCCCGATTCTGGCCGCTGACACACGGCGACCGCAGATGGCTGCTGCTGGTCGTCGCCTGCGTGATCGGGTCGGCGCTGACGGAGACGGCCTCGATCCTGCTCTTCGCGGAGCTCACCGACCACGCGCTGAAGGCCGGTTCGCTCGCCGCCTTCTGGGGCCCGGCGGGCGCCTGGCTGGCCGCGGCCGTACTCGGCGCGGCCGTCGGGTACCTCGGCAACTCCCTGGCCGTTCGGACGGCCGAGAGATTCGTGCTGCGGCTGCGGGCGGGCGTCTTCCGCCACGTCCAGGACCTGCCCCCGCACTTCTTCCAGAAGCACCGCAGGGGCGACCTGGTCGAGCGGCTCACGGGTGACGTCGAGGCCATCGAACAGATGGTGGTGTCGGGCGTCGTCGGAGCGGTGTCCGCCGTCTTCTCGGCGCTCTTCTACTCCACCGCGGCCCTCTGGCTCCGCTGGGACCTCGCCCTGGTCACCTTCCTCCTCGCGCCGCTCTTCCTCGTCGCGGCCCGCCGCTTCGCCGGCCGCATCAGGACGGCCGCCCAGGACGAGCGGACCGCCGACGGCGCGATCACCTCGGTCGTCGAGGAGTCCCTCGGCAACATCGTGCTCACCCAGGCGTACAACCGGCGCCGGGCGGAGGAGAAGCGGCTCGACCGCGAGGCGCGCGCCTGGCTGCGGGCGAGCGTGCGGGGAGCCCGCGCGAGCGAGATGTACGAGCAGTTCGTCGAGGTCGTCGAGACGCTCTGCGTCCTCGCGGTCATCGGGCTCGGCGCCTGGGAGATCGCACAGGGACGTATGTCCCTGGGGCAGCTCCTCGCCTTCGCCGCCTTCCTCGGCTACCTCTATCCGCCGGTCCGCGACCTCGGACAGCTGGGCCTGACCCTGACCGCCGCCACGGCCGGAGCCCGGCGGCTCCAGGAGATCCTCGACGCCGAGCCCGCCGTCACCGACCCCGCCGAACCGGTCCGGACGTGGCCCGTACGCGGCCGGGTCTCCTTCGACGGCACGTCCTTCCGCTATCCGGGCGCGGAGCGCGACAGTCTGCGCGAGGTGACCTTCACCGCGCGGCCGGGCGAGTTCGTCCTCGTCACCGGCCCGAGCGGCGCCGGAAAATCGACCCTCTCCAGACTCCTCACCCGGTTCTACGACCCCTGCGCGGGCTCGGTACGGCTGGACGGTGTCCCGCTCCCGGACGTACCGCTGGAGTTCCTGCGCGAGAACGTCACCCTGCTGCCCCAGGAGACCCTCGTCCTGCACGGCACGATCCGCGAGAACATCGCCTGCGGACGGCCGGGCGCGACGGACGAGGAGATCGAGCGGGCCGCCCGGGACGCGGACGCGCACGACTTCGTCCGGGCACTGCCCGAGGGGTACGGGACGCTGATCTCACCCGGCACGGCCGTGCTCTCCGGCGGGCAGCTCCAGCGGGTGGCCATCGCCCGCGCGATGCTCCGGCCCGCCCCTGTCCTCGTCCTCGACGAACCGACCGCCGGGCTCGACGCGCTCGCCGCACGCAGGGTCGTACGGCCGCTGCGGCGCCTCGTGTCCGGCCGTACGACCCTCATGATCACCCACGATCTGACCCTGGCCCCGGACGCCGACCGGATCCTGGTCGTGGACGGCGGACGCCTGGTGGAACAGGGCACGCACGAGGAACTGACGGCCCGCGGAGGGACGTACGCGCGGCTCGCGGGCCCGCTGCCGGCGGACGTGCCCGGCTGGGAAGCGGCCCGCGGCTCGCGCTCCCCAGCCGGACGGATGTGACCGGCCTGACCTCAGGCGGTCGGCTTCCAGGTACCCAGCCAGTCGGCGACCTCCTGGCCGCCGGCCTGGGTGTCGGTCAGCTGCGGCCGGTTGGCACTCGCGGCACCCGAGCCGGGCCCGGTGTTCTTGTACTCCGCGAAGCGGTCGTTCTTCCAGGAGAAGCCGCCCATGTCCGACCACGGGGTCGACTTGATCGCGGCGCTGAGCGTGGAGTTGCGGACCGTGGCCTGCGGACGCAGGGCCGCGTCGCCGCCCGCGTGCCAGTTGCGCCCGAGGAAGAAGCTTCCGGCGGACACGTCACCGTTCACGACCGTGCGGTTGATGAGGATGCCCTTGCGGTCGGCCGTGGTGCTGGGGGCCACGATGTAGCCCGCCGAGCTGCCGTCCCAGCGCTTCTTCAGGGTGATCACGGACTGGTCGATCACGGCGGTCGCCCGGCCGAAGACGAAGTCGACGTTCCCGCTGATGTAGGAGTTGGTGACGTAGACCCGGCCCAGCCTGTCCTTGGCCGCGGTGTCCAGCAGCAGGGTGTCCTGGTCGCCGTCGGTGATGATGCCGTCGAGGAACACCTGGTCGGCGGCGGTGCGCAGCGCCACGGCCTGGTGGCCGTTCAGGCTCTGGTTCCTGCCCTCGTCGAAGTCGTTGTTGATCGACAGGTTGCGGGCCTGGAAGTCGTCGGCCTCGACGGCGACGGTCGCGCTGCCGCCGGTGCCGTACGTGCCGCCGCCGGGCTTCGGCGTACCGGACGCGTTGTTGAAGACGATGACGGTGTCCTTGCGGCTGCCGCCCGTGCCCTGGATGGTCACGTGCGGCTTGTTCGACGGGACCTTGACCGTCTCGCGGTACGTGCCCGGCTTGACCTGGATCACCACGCGCGAGGGGTTGTTCGCGGGGACGGCGTCGACGGCTGCCTGGACGGTCCTGTACTGCCCCGAGCCGTCCTTGGCCACGGTGAGCGTCGCGGCCCTGGTGCTCGCGGTGCTCACCGCGTTCGCCGTGCCGATCGACGTGCGCGGGCCGGTGCCGGCCTTGAGCAGCGCGGGCACCTCCGCCGTCCTGTCGAGCGTGTACGGGTAGAACGACGTGGGGTCGAAGGCCGTGCCGCCGCTCTCGTTGCGGCCGCTGGTGCCGGAGAAGGTGTTGCCGCGCTGGACGACCGCGGCCGTGGCGTCCTTGGTGACCGGGTTGTTCATGCCCTGGAAGTAGCTGTTCTCCAGGACCATCTTCGTCCTGCCGCGCGAGTAGTTGCCGTAGGACGACTTGACGGCGGTGCCCGCGACGTCCTCCAGGTAGTTGTTGTAGAGGTGCGCGTGGGCCGCGTTGTCCGTGGACGGGTTGCGCTGTTCGGTCTCGCGGATCCAGTTGTGGTGGATCGTGATGTCGGTGAGGACGTTCTCGGTCCAGCCGATGCCGAAGGTCTTGTTGTTGTCGCTCAGCCTGTTCCAGGACACCGTCACGTTGGTGCTGTCCTTGCGGACGTCGATGAGCCCGTCGGCCATGTGACGCAGGTCGTTGTGGTCGATCCACACGTGGTGGGCGCCGTCCATCTGGACCGCGTCGAAGTCGTGGTCCTTGTCGTTCCAGACGCCCTGGTAGGAGTCACGGATCGTCAGGTTCCGGATGATGACGTTGTGGACGCCGGTGCCGAGGAAGAAGCCGCCGCCGACGATCTGCCCGGACGTGCCCCGGCCCACGATCGTCTTGTCGGACCTGACCTTGATCTCCTTGCCGACCGGGTTCATGTCGATCGTCGCGGCCACGACGATGACGTACGGCTCCTCGGCGGTCGCGTACTTCTCCAGGTCGGCGAGTGTCTTCACGGTGACGGTCCGGCCGTCCCGGCCGCCGTACGTGCCCTTCTGGCCCTTCGCGTCGACCGAGGCGAAACCGTCGGCGACGTCGGCGGCCCAGGCGGGAGCGGCGGCCGAGGCGTTCGCGACGGTGGCCGCGGAGGCCTTCGGCGACGCGTCCTCGCCGAAGACACCGAACGCCGTGCCGTAGGCCATGACACCGGCGGCGCCCAGGGCGAGCGGGACACCGGCGGCCACGGCGGTCCTGCGCCTGCGGTGGCGGGCCTTGCTGCGATTCACACTCACGGCGGCTTCCGTTCAAGTCCGGGGAGGGGGGAGTCGGTTGCTGGTCGCCGCCCGCGGAGGAAAGGTTGCCGTGACACCGGAGCGCCTCCGTCCCGGGGGAGGGGACGGAGGCGCGTTCCGGGGTGGGAGTGGGGAGTACCAGGGGGCCGGCCCCTACACCGGCACCGTGAGGGTGGCCGTGTAGCCCTTCTCGACGCTGCCTTCCGTCGTCGCCAACTGCTGGTCGTAGCCGTCGCTGAAGATCATGTCGGTCTCCAGGGAGAGCCGGCCCATGTTCTGGACGCTGCTCTCGTAGCCGTCCGTCGCGTACACGGTGTCGCAGACGTCCTTCGGGAAGGCGAGCTGCGAGGTGGCCGTGATGGACGTGGCGCCGGTGGCGTCCTCCAGGCTGCCGTACACCTCGAAGTGGATGTGCGGCCAGCGGCCGGTGTAGCAGCCCGGGAAGATGCTGGTGAACGTGACCTGGCCCTTCGCGTCGGTCTCCTGGACGCCCCGCAGGTAGTTCTCCTCGGTGACGCCGTCCGAGTAGAGCGAGTAGTTGCCCTCCCGGTCGCAGTGCCAGAGGTACACAGCGGCGCCCTCCTTCGGCGTGCCGCAGCCCGAGTCGGCGTCGACGACGGTGAGGGTCACGGTCAGCGGTACGCCTTCCGCCTTGCCGCTCGCCGACCCGAAGCTGGAGGTGATGTCCTTGCGGACGACACCGCTCTCCTTGAGTACGTTCACGCCGTTGGAGCCGTCACCGGGGTAGGGGCCCGCGGTCTCGCCGGGGATGGTCTCGCACTCGGCGCCCCCGGCGGAGGCCGAGGAGGAGCCGGACGACGAGGAGGCCGAGGAGGCCGCGCCGTCCGAGTCGTCGCTGCTGCATCCCACCAGCGGCACCAGGCCGACGCCGGCCAGCAGCCGGATCATCTTCCGCCGGTGGAGTGTCGGCAGGTCGAAGGAGAGACCTCTGTCGTGATCGTGCAGTTCTTCGCTCATGGCCGCTCTCCTGATGCCTGTCGGTGGCCGCGTCCGTGTCCGCCCGCCCGCCCGCTGCTTGAAAGTGAGAGTAGGCGCATTGCCTGTGGACCATCCAGGGGAAGCCTGTTCACCGGCTGAGGGGACGGACCGGCCCACTCCTCGCGGACGAACGCTGCGAACCTGGTCGACGGCCGAGGACGTGATGGCCGCGACCTTCATGGAGGCGTGGCGGCTGCGGGCCGTCGTCGACGGCATCAAGCAGACGCCTTCCCAGGCGGGCCGACACGGCACGCAGGCCCCGCCGGAACAACCGGGGGGCCTGCGTCAGGAGGTGCGGGGCAGGGCGCGGGGCCGGCTCCCGTCAGGTCCGGTCCGTGTCCATGATCAACAGGACACCCGCGAGGACCAGCCAGACCCCCAGGAGCAGGGGCGTGATCCAGGCGGTGAAGGGGCCGCCCAGGCTGATGACGGCGATCGCGAAGCCCGTCCAGGTCAGCCAGGCGGGCAGGACACCGGCGCGCCAGACCGCGAACAGCAGGACGGCCGCGCCGAGCATGGCGGCGATCATGGCCCCGTACGCCACGTCGATGAGGACCATCGACAGCAGGGCCGTGCTCGGGACCACCACGAAGTCGTCCGAGTGGTTCGCGGTGATCGCGAAGACGTTGCCGGCCAGCCCCGCGAGCATGATGCCGATCGTGAAGACCGTGCCGCCGACCAGCACCAGCGTGGACCGGGTGTTCGAGCGTCGGGCCAGGTCGGCGAGGAACCACAGGAAGAGCAGGCCCGCGGCCAGCAGGAACAGGACGGTGACCTCGGCGAGGGCCTGGTTGCCGTCGTCGCGGTAGAACCTGACCACGTCGACGACCGCGCCGCGGTAGTCCGTCTCCGGCGTGCGCCAGAACAGCAGCTGGCCGGCGATCAGCAGGCCGCCGGAAAGAGCTCCGGCGATGCCCGGCCAGAGCACGCCCGCTCCGGCCTTCGGTGTGGGAGCCGTCATCGTGGCCTCCTTGGGGAACCCCCCGAAGGGCACCCCCCTCTTCACCAGTGTGGCCGCATACCGGCGAGTATGTCGCGGCGGCGGCGTCGGTCCCGCGCCTGTTCCCGCTCGGTGTCACTCCTGGCCGGGCAGGTCCGGAGGCGGTGTGGGAGCCCCCGGCAGCCGTACCGTCGCCTCCGTGCCGCCACCCTCCGCCGGGTGGAGCGTCACCTCGCCGCCCGCCTGCTGGACCGTACGCGCGACGATGGACAGGCCGAGGCCCGAACCGGGCAGCGCCCGAGCGCTCGGCGAGCGCCAGAAGCGGTCGAAGACGTGCGGGAGCTCGTCGGCGGGGATGCCCGGGCCGTGGTCCCGCACGGTCAGTTCGCCGCCCTTGAGGGTCACGTCGATCGCGCCGCCCCGGGGGCTGAACTTCACCGCGTTGTCGAGGATGTTCACGATGGCCCGCTCCAGGGCGGTGGGTTCCGCCCGCACGAACCACGGGTCCACGGCGGCCGTGATCGTCAGCTCCGGGCCGCGCAGCCGGGCCCGGCGCAGGGCCGCCTCCACGGTGTCCTGCAACGCGACCACCTGCACGCGGTCGGCCGGGGTGCCCGCGTCCGACCGCGACAGCGTCTGCAGGTCGCCGATCAGCGCGGCCAGTTCGGTCATCTGCGCCTTGACCGAGGCCAGCAGCGCCCTGCGGTCCGCCTCGGGGATGGGCCGCCCTGTCTCCTCGCTGCGGGTGAGCAGTTCGATGTTCGTACGCAGGGAGGTCAGGGGGGTACGCAGTTCGTGACCGGCGTCGGCGATGAGCTGCTGCTGCAGCTCACGGGAGCTCGCGAGCGAGGCGGTCATCGAGTTGAAGGACCGGGAGAGCCGGGCGATCTCGTCCTCGCTGTCGTCCTCGACGGGGATGCGGATGGTGAGGTCTTCGGTACGGGCCACGTTCTCGACGGCCTCGGTGAGCTTGTCGACAGGACGGAGGCCCGCGCGGGCGACCCAGAGGCCCGCGGCACCGGCTCCCACCACCCCGATGCCGGAGACGACGAGCAAAATCCAGGCCAACGAGGACAGAGGTTTCGTGACGTCCTTCAAGGGCTTGGCGATGGAGACCGCAATGCCCCTCTGCACCTGCCCGGTCTTGCCGTCGAGGACCTGCTGGCTGAAGACGCGTACGTCTGTACCGTCGTCGGCCGTGGCCGAGTGTGTGGCACTACGAGCCGTGCCCTTGGCCACCTCCAGGTCCGCGTCCTGCACCGGGACGGTCGGGTTGATCGGATTCGTGCAGGTGGACCCGTCCGAGTAGAAGATCGTGACGATGGGGGAACTCGGCGGTTGCTGGAGATCCTGGGGATCTGACAGCTGACAGTTGCGCAACATGCTCTGGAGCAGCGGCGGTGAGACCTGCGCACTCTGCAGCTGTTCATCGACCTGCTTGTACAACTGGTCCCTGACGATGAACCAGCACGTCACGGAGACCGCAGCCACGGCGAACGCGACCGCCGCGGCGGTCAGCAGTGACAGTCGTGACCGGAGCGGCAGAGCACGCACCAGCCGGGCGACCTTCCTCACTCCGCCCCACCCGACCGCAGCACATACCCCACGCCCCGCACCGTGTGCACGAGGCGCGGCTCGCCGCCCGCCTCCGTCTTGCGGCGCAGGTACATCACGTACACGTCCAGCGAGTTGGAGCTCGGCTCGAAGTCGAAGCCCCAGACCGCCTTCAGGATCTGCTCCCGCGTGAGGACCTGGCGCGGATGGGCCAGGAACATCTCCAGCAGGGTGAACTCGGTGCGGGTCAGCTCGACGGGACGTCCGGCCCGGGTGACCTCCCGGGTCGCGAGGTCCATCCGCAGGTCGCCGAAGGTGAGCGCGTCGTCCGCCGGGACACCGACCGCCGCGGCGGCGTACGAGCTGCGCCGCAGCAGTGCCCGTACCCGGGCGAACAGCTCGTCCAGTTCGAAGGGCTTGACCAGGTAGTCGTCGGCGCCCGCGTCGAGTCCGGTGACCCGGTCGCCGACCGTGTCGCGGGCGGTGAGCATCAGGATGGGCGTCGTCGTGCCCGCGCCCCGCATCCGGCGGGCGGCGGTCAGCCCGTCCATCCGCGGCATCTGGATGTCGAGGACGACCAGGTCGGGCTGGTACGCGACGGTCTTCTCCAGCGCGTCCGCGCCGTCGACGGCGACCTCCGTGCCGTACCCCTCGAAGGCGAGGCTTCGCTGGAGTGCTTCGCGCACGGCCGGCTCGTCGTCGACGATCAGGATGCGCTGGGGTTCACGGTCGCCTTCGGCGGGGCTCATCGCGGTCAGTTCCTCGGGTGCGGTGGGACGTGCTCAGGGCGTTTTCAGCCTCGCACGTTTCAGGGC
>NZ_JAHRIB010000210.1 GCF_019090165.1 Streptomyces sp. BV286 | reverse complement strand
AGACGTCGTTTCACTTGGTGAGTCGGCGGTGGTTGATGAGGCTGGTGGCGATGGCGGTGAAGGCCAGGAAGTGTTCGGGCTTGCGTTCGTAGCGTCGGTGGAGGCGGCGGCATCCGCTGAGCCAGGACATGGTGCGCTCGACCACCCAGCGGTGTCGGCCCAGGCGTTGTGAGTTCTCGACACCGCGGCGGGCGATGCGAGGAACGATGTTCCGCTCACGGAGCCATCGACGCAGGTAGGGATAGTCGTAGCCCTTGTCGCCGTGGAGCTTTGCCGGCCGGCGACGCCGCGGACCGCGAGGACTGCGGACCGGCGGGATCCCCATGACCAGCGGTTGCAGGGCCAGGCTGTCGTGGGTGTTGGCGGCCGAGATCGCGACAGAGACGGGCAGGCCGGCACGGTCGACGACAAGATGGATTTTCGATCCCAACTTGCCGCGGTCGGTCGGATTCGGTCCCGTCAACTGCCCCCTTTGAGGGCGCGGACACTGACCGAGTCCACGGCGAATCGTGACCAGTCCAATCCCCCCTGAGCACCGAGTTCATCGAGGATGACGCGGTGCAGGCGAGCCCACACACGCTGCTGAGTCCACCGCGCGAAACGTCGGTAGACGGTGGGCCAGACTGGCCCGAACACCGGCGGCAACTGCCGCCAGGAACAGCCCGACGTGGCCACGAACACGATCGCGGTCAGGCATTCACGGTCCCCGGCCCGCCGACGGCCCCCGCCCTGCGGACGCACCACCACCGTCTCCGGCACCACCCGCCGAAACAGCTCCCACAACTCATCCGAGACCAGATGCTCAGCAAGACTTGTCATACCAACACAACGACTCTCCTCGCCAAAGGAAACGTCGTCTTAGCCTCTGCCCGGTGGCACCGCCTGCGACTCGGTGACCCAGGCCAGATCTGCCGGCTGCACCCGCAGGCTCGCTCTTGAGACCGGGGTGCCACCCCACACCGGTCAGCACAACAGCGGCGAAGTGTCCCGCCCCCGCCACTGAGCACATGCGGGCATGCGGAGCGGCGGTCTGTCGTCCACCATCGTGCGTCAGGCGGCCGGGCGGCGGCGCGAGCGCGATACCGAGCGCGCGAGCAGGTAGAGCACGGCGATGATGAGGAGCAGCACGCCGGTGGAGATCAGATACGGCATGCCGTCGACGGCAGCGCCGATGACGACCAGTGCGATGGCACCGCCGAGAAGGACCAGGAAGAAGATCATGGCGCTACACCTCCTGGGGCCGTGGCGGAAGGGCGGACCGGAGGGGCTGTCCAGCCGTGCCGACGTCGTCCGGACTCGCCAGTACCTCATTTCAGGGTAGACGCAACCCGTGGTGGTGGCCTGCCGGACAGAACGGTTCTACCGTGGGGACAGGAAGCAAATCTCGGGAGCACGTCATGATCATCCTCGGACTTGTCATTCTCGTCGCCGCGGTAGTCATCGGCGTCGCCGGCGTTCTTACCAACAGCGGCAGCGCCCACGAGCTCACCGGCGGATTCTCCGTCTTCGGAGTCGACGTCACCGGCTCCACCGGCACCCTCTTCCTTTACGGCATCGTCGTCGGTGCGGCGGTTCTGCTCGGGCTGAGCCTGATCCTGACCGGCGCACGCCACGCCGCTCATCGCGGCCGCACCGCACGCCGCGGGCTCAAGCAGTCGCGGCGCGAGACAGCCGCAGCCGAACAGGAACGCGGCGTCCCGACCAGCGAACGCGACTCCGCCCGCGCGCAGACGGGGCGGGCGGAGAGGGATGACGCAGACCCTGCCGAACGCCCCCGTCACAAGCACCACTGGTTCCGCCACGGGGCCACTCAATGACGATTCAGGTTGGCAATGCCGCGCCCCACGGAGACGGCGCTGCCACACCGCACAGGCTTGCTCCGCAGCGGTCGCCATGGGCTTGCTGTGGCGCCGACCTCGGCAAAAGTCGGGCAGTGCGGTTCCCCCACGCCGGAGGGCGGGTCCGGAGCAGCCCATCACCGGCCGGCTGCTTGCTGCCCGGCTCCGAGGAGGACGTTCAGCTCGGCTGAGTCACCGAACGAAACATGGGACAGGCCCAGCGCGATGAAGGGGTGTGCCCAGCGAGAGCAGTCCTTGAACCGCGGACGGCACACCGGGTCGGTCACGTAGTCCATCTCGCCGTTGATCCTCGCCACCTGGCAACGGCTGGAGGCGATCTTCTCGACCAGGGCAGCTGCGTGCGATCACGGCCTCGGCGCCGGTGTCAGGCCACCAGGCCGGGGACGGATGCGGAGTCGTCGATGAAGGCCCGGGCCACATCGGACAGGCGGCGGTTGTGGGAGCGGGCATAGCCGCGCAGCGCGGTGAAGGCCTGTTCCATGTCGATGTTGTGGCGTTCGGCGAGTTTCCCCTTGGCCTGCTCGATCAGCACGCGGCTGTTCAACGCCGTCTGGAGTTGTTCGTTGAGGACAGTGCTGCGGTGGGTGGAGCGTTGTTGAAGGAGGCTGATGGTGGCGACGTCAGCCAGGGCCTGGCCGATGAGAGTGGCGGCAGGATCGAAAGGGCCGGGGTCGGCCCGGAAGAGGTTCAGCGCGCCGACGGTCTCGTCCCGCAGGCGCATGGGCAGGGCCTGGACGGCGCCGAATCCGCTGCGGTGGGCCGCTGTGGCGAAGTGCGGCCAGCGGTCGACCTCGCGAGTCAGGTCGGGGACGATCACTGGTACCCCGGTGCGGGAGCACTCCAGGCAGGGTCCTTCGTCGTTCTGCAGCTGGAAGAGTTCCAGCAGGCGTACCCGTTCGTCGGAGGCGGCCATCACCCGGAGTTTGCCGTCGCGGTCGGCGAGCAGCACCCCGGCCGCACTGACACCGAGCATGCCGACGCAGCGGTCGGTGAGCAGACGCAGGAAGTCGATCAGGTCGAAATCGGCGACCAGGTTGTCCGCCAGCTCGACGAAGGTCTTGGCCAGTAGTTGCTGGTTCATCGTGTCACCCTCGATTGAGACCAGTCCCGCCGGAAGAGGACGGGAAGCACTGCACGTACTTCGGATGCCACCGGTGCGTCAGGATTCCTCATCGGTCCCTCTGGGCTCCGTGTGGGGGGAGAATCGGAGCCGGTGGGCCACCACGTCGGCGGCCACGTCGGCGAGCCGGCGTCCCTGTGCATACGCGTAGGCCCGCAGCCGGACGAAGGCTTCGTCGATGCCGACTTCGAGCTGGACGGTGAGAATGCCGGTGGCCTGGTCGATTTCCGCCCGGTATCCGCCCAGGTCCTCGAAGCCTCGATCTGCCAGTGGTCCGTCGACCGGCGCGCCCGTCTCCTCGATGCGCGCATCGAGCAGGAGCAGCGTGGCGAGATCGGCGAACGCCAGCGCGTCGGCCAGTTCCTCCGCGTCCAGCACGGTGGGGATGTTGGCGTACAGGTCCAGAACTCCCGGGCTGATCGCCCCGATCTGCAGGGGGAGAGCGAAGACGGCGCGTGCGCCGGCGTCCAGGGCGGCATCGGCGAACACGGTCCAGCGGTCCTGCAGCTCACCGGTGAGCAGATCGGGTGTCAGAACGGCCGAGCCCTGGGTGAAGGCGTCGACGCAGGGTCCTTCACCCAGCGTGAGCTGGAGCTCCTCCAGTTGCTCGCTGATGGTGTCGGTGCTGCACAGCGGATGACTTGCAGCGGTCCGGGACATCGCCGATACCCCGGCTCCGCCGACTGGGAGGGCAGCCACGGCCGCGGCGCACACATCGACCACACTGGGCCGGGCGCCGCGTCGGGCTGCGTGTTCGGCGACCAGCACCTGGATACGGGCCGAGCGGCTGTCGGCCCTCATCCGGGCCACGGTGTCCAGGCGTCGTGTGCCAGGCCCTCCAGTCGCGCCGTGGTGCGTTCCCCGAGGGGGAGTACCAGCGCGTGGAACATGGTTGGGCCCGCTGGCCGCCGCATCACTCCGACGTGCAGCCATCCGCAGGAGCGGAGTGAGGCGAGGGTCGGGTGATCGTTCTTATCCACCAAGGTGGCGCCGAGAGATGCCTGGTGGTCGCTCAGCAGCCGCTCCTGCAAATGGCGGGCGACGTCCTGGTCCTGTGGGTGTGGCTGGACCAGGATGCTGGTGATCGCGAAGACGCCGCCGGAGGCGGTGAGCTGTTCGATGCTCCGCGGTAGTGCTCCGTCGAACCCGAGCCACCAGAAGCCGTTACGGCTCACCGGGCACCCGAAGGCACATCCCACCAGGTGGTCCGTCTCCGCGATCACCATGGCGAACCCCGGTCGGCGGATGTCACCGGTGAGACGGTTCAGGAAGGCCTGGCGGCTGCTGCGGTATGGCCCGCGGGCGGACGTCTCACGGGAGCCGACGTACAGATCCGCGAGCTTTCCGCTCAGGCCCTGCGCCAGCCAGCGGTTCACGCGGCGCAACCGCACCGCGTCCATGGCCGACGGCTTGCCTGCAGGGGGTTTGCGTGGCTGCCCCTGCCTGGGCCGGGCCTTCACCGCGCATCGCCGGAGAGGACGGGCGCCGGCGGAACGCTCCGGTGCGGCAGGCCTGGAGCGGCCGGGGCAGGGACGTCCCCGAGAGACGGTGTCAGATGCCGGAGCGGAAGGCCGGGAAGCGGGAACCCGCAGGCGGTGAGCTCGATGATCCGCTCCACTGACGTTGGTGGGTCATGTAGCCGTTGGATCCCGCCGGCTTCGGTGGTCCGCTGCTCGGTGTAGAGGAAGGCGTTGAGGCCGCCGCCGTCGCAGAAGGTCACGGGGGTGAGGTCGACATCGACGATGCGGATGCCGTCGCTCAGGCATCGCGCCAGTGCCGCGCGCAGGAGCGGTGCCGATTCCAGGCCGATCTCACCTGCCAGCGTGATGAGTGCCCGTTTCCGTCGGTCATGGCGGCAATTGGTGAGCTGTGGGACAGGCATGACGCCTCGGTTCGGAGACCACCCGGCAGCGAGATGGGGACACCGGGTTTCCCGGCCCCTCCTGGTGCGCTGTCGGCAGGGGCGTACGTCCGGCGGAGGCAGAACGAGGGCCGGTCCGAGAACCTCGCAACAAGACAGAGGATCCACCCGGTTCCCTCCAGGGATGCGCCGGGTGACGGACGAAAGGTCCACTCCCCGCAGCCATCTGTGTCGTGGAACGACAAGCCGCCGGGGTCTGGGACGCCTTTACTGCAGCATAGCCCTGGCCCAGCGCGACAGACGGCCCGAAGCCGCCCCATCTCAGGATGCGGACGGTGTCACAGCGTGGCGGCTCGCGCATGTGCGGCGCCCCGCACGGTACTTGGGCCGGTGTGGATACGGCCGGGGCCCGCCCGGGCCGTATCCCCTGCGAGCCGGCCCGCCCTCAACTCCCGCACGGTGGCCGGTACGTCCATTGAGGGAAGTACTGACGCCATTCGGCGCGGGTGATCGTTGGGAAGGCCGTGGCGCAGATCCGGGACGCGGCGCGTTCGGTGTCGGGGTCCCAGAGCAGGACGGTCCAGTCCTGGCTGCCGGTGGCCAGGGTGCGTCCGTCCGGGCTGAAAGCGAGGCTGTCCACCGGCTTGGTGTGGGCGGTCAGCAGCACGGGTTCCCGGACCTCGCCGCGGGCCGTCAGGCTGTACATCCGCACCTTCTTGTCGGAGCTCGCGGCGGCCAGCCCCAGGCCGTCCGGAGCGAAGGCGACGGACATCACGCCATCGGTATAGCCGGTCAGGCGATCGCGGGAGAACGGGTGGCGCAGGTCGGTGAGGTTCCAGACGCGTACGGTGCGGTCCTCGCTGCCGGTGGCCAGGGTGCGCCCGTCGGGGGCGAAGGCGACCGACTTCACCGCGCCGGTGTGGCCGGTGAGAGCCGCCAGGCGGGACGGGTGCCGTCGGCTGGTCACGTCCCAGAGAGCGGCCGTGCGGTCTCGGCCGGCCACGGCCAGGGTGCGGCCGTCGGGGGCGAACGCCACGGAGTCCACCGCACCGGTTCCACGCAGGGCGGACAGCGGACGGGGACGGTGGACGTCCGTCGTGTCCCAGAGGCGTACGGTGCCCTGCTCGCCGCCGGTGGCCAAGGTGCGTCCGTCGGAGCTGAACGCGAGCGTGTTGACCGTGCCGATCCTGGCGGGGACCGCGCTCAGCGGGCGGGCGCGGCGGCCGTCTGCCGCTCCCAGGGCCCACAGCCGCAGGGTGCCGTCGGCGCCGGCGCTGACCAGGGTGCGGCCGTCGGGGTGGAAGGCGACCGCTTGGACGGGCCCGGTGTGGCCGGTGAGCGGGGGCAGTTCGCGTGGGCGGCGCTTGTCCGCGAGGTTCCACAGGCGCACGGTGCCGTCGTAGCTGGCGCTTGCGAGCAGGCGGCCGTCGGGGCTGAAGGCGAGGGAGCAGAGGGAACTGGTGTGGCCGGTCAGTGCGGGGCCGGGCAGGTCCCACAGGCGGGTGCTCTGGTCCTCGCTGCCGCTGGCCAGCGTGCGGCCCCCGGGGCCGAAGGCCAGCGAACCGACGCTGCCGGTGTGCCCCGAGAGCACCGCCGCTTCGCGCGCGGTTCCGGAACGGCTCACATTCCACCGGCGTACGGTCGCGTCGCTGCCGGCCGTGGCCAGTTGACGCCCGTCGGGACTGAAAGCGACGGCGTTGACCGCGTCGGTGTGGGTGGCGAGCGTCTGTGTCTGACGGGGTGGGCCCGGCCTGCCCACGTCCCACAGCCGTACGGTGAAGTCGGCGCCGCCGGTGGCGAGGTGACGCCCGTCGGAAGCGAACGCCATGGCCTTCACCTGGCCGGTGTGGCCGACACGGGCGTCGCGGCCCGAGCGGCTGACGTGGTCCGTGGTGTCGGTCTCGCCGTTCCGGTCAGCTGCGCCTGTCCCGCCCTTCCTGGCGGCCTCGTCGTTCTGATCAGCTTTGCGCGTCTGGCCGGGTACGGTCGAAAGGCGACGCAGTCGCTCACCCGACCTCGCCGATTCCCACACCCGCACCGCACCGTCGCCATGCCCCGTGGCCACCGTCCGCCCGTCCCGGTGGAACGCCACCGCGGTGACGTCGGAGCCCGTGTGCAGGGTGCCGAGGCCGCGCGGCCGGCGCGGATTCGACAGCCGCCACACCTGGATTCCGTCACGTGCGGCGACCGCGAGGGTACGCCCGTCAGAGCCGGCCCCGAAGCCGAACGTCACCCCGACGACCGGACCGGCGCCGCCCGGCAGTCGTGCCGCGAGCCGGGGCCGCCGTGGGTCGCCGATGTCCCACACCGTCGTCGTGCCGTCCTCGCCCCCGGCTGCCACAAGCCGCCCGTCGGGGCTCACGGCGACCGTGCGTACGATGCCGCCGATGCGCCCCAGCGTGACCGCACCGGCCGGCCGGTGCGGATCAGGCACCCGTCGTAGTCGCACGGTCCGGTCGGCGTCGCCGGTGACCAGGACGCGGCCGTCGGCGCTGAACGCCACCGCGGTGACGGCGCCCTGTTCGCCGGTCAGCTGGGTCGCGTAAGGAGTGGCGAAGGAGCTGAGTAGGCTGCCGCGCGCCTCGGGGGTGGGCGACAGGCGGTAGGCGGCCAGGCTCAACTGGGCGGCCAGCGCCGGGTTGACCGTCCGCAGCGCCGCGGCCCGTTCGGCGACCCGCTGGGAACCGGCCACGTCACGCTGCTGGTCCGCCGCTCGCTGCGCCCGGACGGCGAGAGCCGCGGTCGTGGTGGTCAGTACGAGCAGGACGCTCAACAACCCCAGGCCCAGGCGCCGGAATCGCGCCCGGCGCCGCACCGCGGCGTGTTCCGCCGCCCGGGCGGCCAGACCGGCGTCGAGGAACTCCCGCTCCGGCACGGACATCGTCGTACGGTCGAGCCCGGCGGCCAGGGCGAGGCGGGTGCCGCGGTAGAGGGCGCCGGGTTCCCGGCCCAGCGCCTCCCAGGTCTGGGCGGCGTCGGTGAGGTGGCGCGCGGTCCGGGTGGCCTCACGGTCCTCGGTCAGCCAGCCGTGCAGGCGGGGCCAGCAGCGGATCAGCGCCTCGTGGGCCAGTTCCACCCGCTCGCGGTCCAGGGTCAGCAGTCGGGCGGCTGCCGCCAGCTCCAGTACGGCACGCACCTCGCCGCCGTCGTCTCCGCTGTCGCCTTCACCTCGCCCGGCCAACCCGGTCAGCTCCTCCAGGCGGGCCGGGCGCCGGGTGTCCTCCGTGCCGTCCCCCAGCGCGGTCAGCCGTACGAACACCTGCCGGGCCAGCTTCTGCCGTCCCGCGGCCAGCTCCTGGTAGAACTCCTCGGCGGTGCGCGCCAGGGCGCCCTCCAGGCCGCCCGCCGCCTCGAAGGCGTCCAGGGTCAGTGTGGTGCCCCGCCGTCGCCGCCAGGTCTGCAGCAGTGCGTGCGACAGGAGCGGCAGCACGCCTGCCTGGCCGTGCGCCTGCGCGATGAGCGTCGCCAGGAGCGCACCCTCGATGGTCAGCCCGGCCCGCTGAGCGGGCTGCACCACGGCACGGCGCAGCTCGTCCAGGCTCATCGGCCCGACGGGGACCTGCGCGTCTCGGATCGCCTCCACCAGGGGCGCGTGGCGTGTGCAGTGCGCGTAGAAGTCGGCGCGTACTCCCAGCGCGACGCGACATCGGCCGCCGTCGTCCGAGGCGGCCGAGACGAGGGCCTCGATGAACACGTCCCGTTCGGCGGTGTCCTGACAGAGGGTGAAGGCTTCCTCGAACTGGTCGACGACCAGCACCAGTTCGCCGTCCCCGCAGTCACCCCCGCCCCCACCCCCGTTCCCGTCCGTCGGGCCGGACCGTGCGGTGATCTGCCGCACCAGGCGCCCCAGGTTCTTCGGGTCCTCCCTCAACTCCTCGTACAGGGCACCCGGGGTGAGGCCCGCCATCTTCCCCAGCCGCACTGCGCACTCCTCCAGGGGCCGCGCCCCCGGTGTCAGTACGACCGTCGTCGACCCGGCCGCCTCGAGGTGCGGCACCAGCCCGGCGCGCAACAGCGACGACTTGCCCGACCCCGAAGTCCCGATGACCATCACGAACCGCTGCCGCTCCAGCCGCCCGACCAGCTCCTCCAGCAGCCGTTCCCGCCCGAAGAACCACTCGGCGTCCTGCTTCCGGAAGGACCGCAGCCCCGCGTACGGCGGAACCGGCCCGCCCTCGGCCCCCGGCTCGGACTCCACCTCGCCCAGAAGCTCCGCGGCCGCCCGCCAGCGCTTGCGCCACTCCTCGACGTCCCCGTCGCAGGCGTGCACGTACGCCAGGGTCACAGCCAGCGTCGGCAACCGCTGTCCGGAGGCGGCGGAGGACAGGGTCGAAATCGAATAGTGAGCCTGCTCCGCCAGCCTGCGGTACGGCGGATTTCCCGCCTTGCGTCTCAACTGCCGTAGCTCCGTGGCAAATGCGAACAGCGGACCGCTCCCAGCGCTCAGCGGTTGTTCCCTGCGCGGCATCGCCGCACCTCCCCGGTGGTTCCCGCAGCTCCCGTGGCTCCCCGTTCGTGCCACACCCTGCACTGCGGCATCGTATTTTTCAGGGCTTGTTTGTTCGGCACCAGGCCTCGAACTCGAACAACCCCGAACCCGCTAAACCTGAAGCCGGTGTTCGGCCGCACTTGGGGCGACCGGACACCGTCCGTCATGCCCGGCACACCAGGGGTCGCACCGGCACAGACCACAGCACGAACACCGCTGCGGACCCCATTCCTGAGGGGGAAGAAGTGAACCAATCGGTGTTGCGACTGGGGCCGGTGGAAGACCTGAAGGTGTCCGTGGGCCGACAGCCTCTGCCCACGGTGCTCTCGCTGTTGGCCGACGTCGTCGGCGCGGCGGGCCAGGGCCTGCCGCCCGGGTGGCGGTCGGCGGCACGCGCCGCGTGTCCGAGCGGCACAGCGCAGGCGCTGGGCCCGGCGCGAGAGAGCCACGGGCTGTGGCTGCCGGACTGTATGTCGCCCCTCCCGCTCGACACGAACGCGGTGCCCGAGCAGCTCGACCGGATGGCCGCGGCCACACCGGAGCAACTCGCCGCCGAGGTGACCGAGCGGTTTCCGGACGGGGTTCCGCCCGCCTGGCTGCGCGTCCTCGACAGGCCGGCGCCCTTCATCCACGGCTATGTCGAGGCGATGGCGAGCATCTGGGCGGCGTTCGCGCCGATGTGGCGACGGTCGCGGCACCTTCTCGAACTCGAGGCGGAACGCATCGGCGTCGCCACGGTCACAGGAACACTCGACTCCGCACTCGCGACTCTGGGGCCGCGCGTCCGCCGTACCCGCGAAGGGCTGTCCCTGCCGGGCCGCGGCACGGGCCGGGACGCATGGGAACTACCCGACCGCAGGCTCCTGCTCGTTCCCCTGGTGTCCGGTACCACGGCCTCCGTGCTCGCCCTGGGCCGGCAGGGCCCGAGCTGGATCGGCTACCCCGTACCGGGCCTGCGGGACCTGGCATCCGGTGCCGCCACCTCGGACCGCCGTGCCCTCGACCCGCTGGAGGCGGTGCTCGGCGGGATGCGCGCCAGGGTCATGCGTCTCGCACACCGGGGGCTGACCATGGGGGAGGTGAGCTCCCTGCTGTGCTGTGCGCCCGGAGCCACAACCCATCACTGCAAGCTCCTTGAAGCGGCCGGGCTCGTCCGGCGCAAGCGTCAGGGGCAGCAGGTGCGGCTGCTGCTGACCCGGCGCGGCGAACGGCTGCTCGGAGTCCTCGCGTCCTGAGCCGGTGACGGACGGCGCTCAGGACAGCGTGGCGGCCGTCCCGCCGCGGTGCCCCCGCCCCGTGCGGCCTCGTCCACGGCGGCCGTGCTGGTATGCCTCCGCCTGGAGCCGGAACAGCCGGGCGTAGGTGCCGCCCGCCGCTGTCAGCTCGTCGTGGCTGCCGTGCTCGATGACCCGGCCGGACTCCATGACGTAGATCCGGTCGGCGTCCCGGACGTTGGAGAACCGGTGGGAGATCACCAGCACCGCCCGGCCGGCGAACAGGCTGCGGATACGGCCGAAGAGGTCGGCCTCCGCCTGCGGGTCGAGGGAGGCCGTCGGCTCGTCCAGGATGAGGAGGGGCGAGTCCCGGTAGAAGGCGCGGGCCAGCGCCAACCGCTGCCACTGGCCCAGCGAGAGATCCGCCCCGTCGCTGAACTCCTTGCTCAGGACGGTGTCGTAACCCGACGGCAGTCCCTGGATGATGCCGCCTGCCCCGGCGTCGGCCGCCGCGCGGTCGACGGCGTCCGGATCGAAGGGCACTTCGGGGCGACCGAAGGCGATGTTGTCGCGTGCGGGGAGTTTGAAGCGGACGAAGTCCTGGAAGACCATCGCGGTCGCGGCTCGCCGCTTGCCGGGGCGGGAGGCGCCAAGTCCGTTCCACAGCAGGGATCCGCCGTCGGGCTCGTAGAGTCCGGCGAGAATTTTCGCCAGCGTCGTCTTGCCTGATCCGTTCGCTCCCACGACGGCGACCAGTTCACCGGCGGCCAGCTCGATCGATACGTCGTGCAGCGCCGACGCGGTGGAGCCCGGGTAGGTGAAGGAGAGGTTCTCGGTGCTCACGGAGGAGAAGGCGGGCCTCTCCGGCGTTCCCGCCTTCTGCGGTGTGCCCGCCACAGGCTTCTCCGCGGAGGTAATCGCAGATCGGCTCCCGCCCGCCACGGCGGCGTGCCCGCGGTCCGTGTCGTCCTGGCCCTGGGCGTACGTCCTGTCGTTTGTGGAAGTGCGGACGCCGTCCCGTGTGAAGGTGCGGATGTCCTTCACATACACGGCGGCGGCACCGATGTTGTTGAAGAGGTACCCGAGCATCTGCACGCGGGTGGCGAGCATGAGCAACGCCGCCAGGGCGGCCAGCGCGGTGGGCAGGGCCATGCCGCCGCTGCGCACCGTCCACCACATGGCACCGATGACGGCGACGAAGACGACATCGCCGATGAGCCGCGCGAGCAGCTTCCGGCGAGTGTGCCGACGCTGCATCTCGGTGGTGCCGGCGATCTCCTCGGCGTATCGGCTGTTCCATCGTCCGCGCAGGGTGTCCCCGAGGTCCAGGGCCCGGATCTCCTTGGCCGCGTCCTGCCCGACCAGGAGGTGTTCGAGGTACTCACGCGCCCGGCGGCCCTCCGCGAGCCGTCCGTGCAGGCGGTGGTCGGCGTCGCGTTCGTCCCGGGCCGCCTTGAGTACGGGCAGCACCGCCAGGAAGACGAACGGGAGCAGCCACCAGGTCATGACGGCGAACGCGGCTCCCACCGCGGCCATGCTCAGCAGCGCCTGCAACGCGCCGATCAGTGCCGTCACCACCATCACAGGTTGGGACCGGGACGCGAAGACAGCCTGCTTCAGGCCGTCGTGGAACGCAGGTTCCTCGAAGCGGGCGAGGTCGGACCGCGCCGCGCTTCTCAGCACCGCGGACATGATGTGCCGGTCGACCTTCACCGTCAGCACCCGCTGCCAGCCGCTCGCGACCGTACGCAGGATGCCGCCGACGGACGCGAGGGCCACCAGCCCGCACAGGGCGAGGATCAGCCCGTCCCCGGACGGCCCGCCCGGACCGGCGGCCAGGGACGCCGTACCCAGCGTGTTCCGCAGAACCAGCACCAGTGCGGCCAACCCTGCCGCTGTGAGCAGTTGTACGGCGACGATGCCGGTCAGCCGCCGGCGGTCCGCCTGCCATGCCATCCGCACCATGTACGCGCTGGCCCGCATCAAATCGGCGGTGCTGATCCGCGCGGTGTCGACGGGCTCGTCGCCGGCTGCCTCCGGTGGCCCGGCCTCTGCCTCCGCCGGTTTTACCTCTGGGCGTTCCGGGCCGACTACTGCCATCGATCAGGTCCTTTCCGAGCGGTCCGTCCGGCGGGCGGAGGGTGTGGCGCAGGCCGTCAGCCACGCCTCGTGCTCTCGTGTGACGGTCTCCAGGCTTTCGCGGTGACGGAAGGTGTGTCCCTCGTGCGGCAGGAGAGCGAGCCGGGCCCGCCCGCCGTTGGCGACGACGGCCCGGTACAGGGCCACCGCCTGGTCCGGCGGAGTGGCCACATTGGTGTCGTCGAGGCCGTGCACGAGCAGAACCGGCCGCTTGAGGCGGTCGGCGAAGTCGAGGGCGCTGAACGCACGGTAGAGCTCGGGGACCTGCCAGTAGCTCCGTCGCTCGTACTGGAAGCCCTCCGGGGTCAGGGTTCGGTTGTAGCAGCCGCTGTGGGCTATGGCGCCCGCCAGCCCCGGGCAGTGGGCGAGCGCGTGCAGGGCGACCGTGGCGGCGAAGCTGTGCCCGCCGACCACGACGGGCTCCTCACACGAGGTCTGTTCTCGTATCTTCGTCAGGGACTGGCCGACCGCGTGAACGATCTGCCGCCGGACATCGGCGGGCTCGGCGTCGGACGGCCAGGAGAGGGGGAGATCGAGCAGCCAGCCGGACGTCCGCAGCGCGGAGGTGTCGGCCGGCGGGGCCGCGCCCGCCGAATCGCCCGTGCTCCGGCGTACCTGGATCCAGAGCAGTCGCGCCGCCGCGCCCGCCTCGCGGGCCGGGACGTCGACGCGGGTCAGCCGGGCACCGCGCCCGCCGGGCGGCGGGGACAGGACGAGCGTGGGGGACACCGTGCGCGCGCGGCCGCGGTCCGCGGCCGGGCGCAACTGGGGGAGGGCGGCTCCACTCACAGGTTCGAGGCGCCCGTCGCGCAGTTCGTAGCGGTCGAAGCGTCCCGCCCTGCGCGTGAGGAGGTGGGGAACGCCGTCCTCGATCGTCGTCCAGCTGGCTTCGAGGGGCCCCTCGCCACCTTCGGGCGGTGACTCGGCGGTGACGACGGCCTCCGGCTCGCCGTGGGCCAGCCGGAGGAATCCGGCCCCGCCGCCTTGTACGCAGGCGACGACGACGCCCGCGGCGTCGTGTTCGGCTGTCGGTGTGCTCAGTCTGCCGAGCGCGCCGGGCAGCGCCACTTGGAGGGCGTCGTCGCCTCCGTACAGGCGCAGCGAGGTGCGGTGGCGGCTCACAACGGCCGTGTCGGGGCCCACCGTCAGGCAGCGCCACCAAAGGGGTGGGTCGTCGTCCTCGTGGGTGATCATCGGTACGGCGGCGGGGTGTTGCCCCTGGGTTTCGTGCGGTGCGCGCAACTCGATCGCCGTGCCGCCTTCGACGGTTCTGCTCGACGCGGTGGTTTCGCCGCTCCCGCCGGCCCAGCGTGTGGTGACCGGTACCGGCGCCCAGGAGCCGCTGTCGGTCCGCAGCACCGCCCGGGACCAGCCGAGCCCGTCGCCGGATCCCGGTGACTGCTCCGCCGAACCGTCGTCGGCCGAGGTGGCGTGCTCCACCAGCAGCGCGCGTCCGTTCGGGGAGGGTTCGAGGCCCCCTACGAGCAGCGGCGGGGTCAGCGAACGCAGGGCTCCGGTGGCCGTGTCGAGGACGGACACCGAGGCACCGGCCAGGCGGAGGAGTTCGGCATGGCCGGGGACGAACGCGACATGCCCGGGCCCGGTGGCCTCGAGCGCCACTGGCTGCCACACCTCGGGATCGTTGCTCTCGACCTGGGGCTCGGGGCCGCTCGCCGCGGGGGCAGGAAGTGTCAGCAGGGTCAGCCGTCCGTCCTGGCACCAGGAGAGGGCCGGCCGGCCCGGTCGGCGGCAGGCCAGGGAGAGCGCGGCCCGTACCCGCTGGTGGACGGTCAGGCGACGGGCCGTGTAGTCGGCGACCCACGGATGCAGGCGGTCGTCCCGCTGGACGAGGCCTGCTACGAGAGGCAGCTGTGGGTGCCAGGCGATTCCCGCCGACAGGACGGTGCGCAGCGGCAGCCGCCACGGAGTGGATACCGGGGAGCCGTCGAGCACCACGTCCGCGTGCCGGGCGCGGATCGGCGTCACACCGGTCAGGGCAGGGTCCACTGGCAGGTCCCGCCAGTAGGCGGTGCGTGGGTGGTGGTCGGCCACGGAGGGCAGTTCGGCGGCGCCGAGCACGGCCCAGGCGGACAGGTCGGGCCGGAAGTGCACGGTTTCGCGGTCGGGTGTGCCGGACCCGGCAGACCCGGCAGACCCGGCGGTCCAGGGGGGTTCAGGTGGCATGTGGTGCGTCCGGTCCGGCGATGACGACGGTGTCGATCAGGGCCTTGACCGCCCCTATCCCGGAGACGGGCGCGCAGACGGGGGCGCCTGCCGCGTCGACCGGCATGGCGCACGGCACTGACATGTCCGCCATCCCGGGCGGGAGTTCGCTGCCGCTGCTGACCACGGTCATGCTCACGCGGTCCTGGCGCACCGGTTCCATCGCACCGATCAGCTGCTTGAGCGCCCGGCACGCGGGGCAGTTGTCCGATACGTAGAGCTGCACGCCGGCCACGGCTTCCGCGCAGTGCGCCACGGTCTCCTCCGCCTTTGCCCGCCGCCGGTCGGCCAGGAGCACGGCGGCCGCCGTCGTGGCGGCGGCCAGTACCGCGGCGGCTCCGCGCAGGCGCGGCCGGGCGGGCAGGTCGGCGGTGAGCAGAGTCGCCGCCACCGCACTGCCCAGGGCGTTGGCGCCGATGTGTGCCCGGCCCACGGTTGCCAGCCGGGCGGCGCCGAAGCATGCGCAGCGCTGTCCGTCCAGGGACTGCGCCACGACGGTCAGCGTGCCGTAGGTGATCATGGCGGCGGCGGGGGCCGCGCGGCCGGGCAGCAGGACCAGCGCGGTCGCCGCCGCCAGTTCGGCACCGCCTGCCAGACGGGGTCCGTGAGGGGCGCGCAGGGGTCCGGTGCGGTAGGGCCACGCCAGTCGGGACACGGGTGTGAGGAGCTTCGCGGCGCCGCCGACGAGCAGCGGTCCGGCCAGCGCGGCCAGCGCCGCCTGCGGGAGTCGGGAGGACATGGAACCTCACTTCACTTCGTCTGTGACGACGAGCCATTGGGATCGCAGAAGGTCACGGGTCAGCCGGCGTGCGTCCGTGTCGTCGGGGCCGGGGTGTTCGCCGGACAGCAGGCGCTCGATCACTGCCGCGTCGCGTTCGGTGCACTCGGCGAGCGCCAAGGTCTTCTCGTTCAGCAGGACGGCGCCCCCGAACAGCAGGTGGGTGAGCCGTACTCCGGGGCCGAGGACGACACGGCGGGCAGGGCTGTCGGTGGAGGTGGTCATGGCGGTCAGCCCTTCAGCCATCGGTCGATCCACAGCAGTCGCAGCAGCGGCAGGGCGTGGTCGGCACAATCGGGGCCCCTCTTCAGGAGGCCGGTCACCGCGTCGACGTCGATCAGTCCCATGTCCGCGAGGGCGCTTTCCCGCTCCAGCTCGATGACGATCTTGGCGCTCTCGCTGTGCAGATAGGCAGCCGCCGCGAGCCGGAGATCGAACGAGGACGAGGCGAGCCGCAGTCCGCGCACCCGGTGGCGGGCGACCGCCGCGGCCATCGGACGGTTGTTGCGGAACAGCCCCCGGGAGATACGGCCGCGCCGTTCGGAGGGCAGAGCCTGCACAGCGCCCAGGACGGCCGGGTCGAGAGCGGGAAGGACCAGACCGCCCCGGGGCACCCGCTCGGCCAGGCCGGCGTCGGCGCGGCCCAGAAGGGGGCCCAGCAGATCCAGATGGTCCTTCCAGACGGACAGCGATGCCTGCTGGACCGTCTGAAGGGCGACCCGGCCCTTCTGGGTCAGCACGGGGAGGTCGCGCCTGCCCAGCGGAGTCGGCGGAGGCCCGTCGGGAGCCTGTTGGTCGTCGGGGGTGGCCTGCCCGGGCCCGTCGCTGCGCACCACGCCCTGCTCCAGAAGGTCGGCCGCCTCCCGCAGGGAAGGCAGGACGCCGGACAGATGGAAGGGTTCGCAGGTCAGCAGCCGCCAGTCACGGGGGCCCCTGTCGACGTCCGACAGTTTGACGCCGACAAGGTCCTCCAGGAGCACGGCCGACGCCAGAGGCCGCCCCGCCGCCGCGGTGAGGGCGACGGCCAGCCTGCGGGGCAGTTCGACGTCGGGCAGGACGGGCAGCAGCCCGCCGAGGGGAGCCCGGTGGTGGTCGAGCAGGTCGAACACATCGACCGGTACGTGCGAGACGGACAGTCCGGGGATGACGGCCGGGGCCGGTCGGTGGCCAGGGAGGCCCAGGTCCGCGTGGAGCAGCCGTGGCCGGTGGCCGGCGGCCAGGGCGGCGACCGCGAGGAAGGCCGAGGACAGGCCTCCGCCGTAGGCGATGGCGTAGTCGTCGGGTGCGGCGCCCAGGACGTCGGCCACCGCCCCGAGCAGGTCGGCCGGTCCGTCGGGGAGAGTGGGGCGCCGGCGGGAGACGACGACACCTTCTGGGCCCACGTGCACCGTTGTGCCCAGCGCCAGTCGACGTACCCCGGGTAGAGGGGTGGCGTCCGGGGGAGGGGCCAGGCCGTGGATCAGAGCGAGCAATGTGCCGGCTCCGGGCAGGCGCCCGCCGGAAGCCGCGGTCGGCAGGTTCCCGTCGGGCCCCTCGGCGAGGTCGGCCGGATCCTCGCTCCACTCCAGCCGTCCGAGGCCGACGCGGTAGTACACGTCGCCTTCCCCGAGCCCCGCCCGTTCCAGTGTGAAGCCCGCGGGGCTCATGACCGCGGTCACATCGGCCGCCGCGGGGGTCTGCCGCGGCGGGGTGCAACGGACGGCGCCGTGCCCGTCCGAGGTGACGACGTTCAGCACGGCAGTCCCCTGTTCCCGGTGCGCAGCACCTCGGTGTACTCCTCTCGGACGGGCAGTGTCGTGCTCACCACGGACCCACCGCACTGCACCCAGGCGTAGAAACCCCCGGGCGCCACGACCGGGGCCGTTTCCCGGCCGAGGTGGAACGAGGCCGGATACCCGAGAGAGTTGAGGCCGGCGGTGACGAACAACGCGTCCTCCACCGGGTCGAGAAAACCCATGAGCATTCTTTCGGCCACTCGCAGTCTGGCCACCGCGAACGGCGCGCCGCGTGTTCGGTCGCCGAATTTCCTGTGCACAGGCGGCCATTCGAGTTCGTACGTGCCGCTGTCCTGACGGGCGGATTCCACGAATTCCTGTGCCGTGTGTGCTGCTTTCCAGAGTCTCAGCATTTCGTTGCCCCCAGGCTGCCGCGCTGTTCGAGGAGGGTTGCCGTCTCCCCTCGATTCGACCTGCTCCGTCGGGGCGGTGGGCGCCGGTTGCGCTCCCACCGCCCCGACGGGGTTCACTCACCTGCCGGTTGTCAGCCCTGCAGGTAGCAGTGGAACCACTCACAGATCAGACCGTGGCAGCACTGAGAGTCCCAGGCACACGCCTCGTAGCGCGGAACGCAGGCCTCTTCGACCGCAGTCGCCTCCGCGTGCAGATGCTGCTGAAGCCCATTTCCGGCGAGCCGCTCGGACAGTGACGTCACAGGCATGACATCCCCTAACTCGGGATCACCGGCCGACCATTCGGCCGACCTCTTGGCATTGACGGAACCACGCTCCCGGGAACCCTTCAAGACCCTTTCGTGAATTCGCCGGAGCTGCAGGGAAGAGGTTTTTCCTCAAGCATTTCGAGAGATTTGGAATGGTGGACGCGGCCCCGTCCTCCGGACCGGTCGGAAGTCTTCTCGCGCAGCCATCAGGGCGCGGGAAGACAACGATCAGTGAGCGGTGCTCTTCCAGGGCATGGGCCTCCACGCAAAGGCTGAGACCAGGGGCGCAGAGGAAGGTCAAGCGTTTCAGGTAGGGCTGAAACGTCTGGTGCCGTCGGAGCGTCCGGTCCCATCCTGGGCCTCACGTGAGCGACCACAGAAGCAATGGGGGAACCAGATGAGGCCGATGAAGTCGATGAAGGCACTGCTTGCGGCTGCGCTGTGCGCGGGCGCCCTGGTCACCGCGTCGGGCACCGCGGCGGCAGCGCAGGAGTCGCAGGACGGGGGCACCACGGTCCTGGCAGTGAACACCTTCCAGAGCCTGGGCACCTACCGGTGTATGGACGACAGCAACCTGGGGTTCCGCACGTTCCCCTGCAACGGCACCGACTTCCAGAAGTGGAACGTGCACGTCTTCAACGACGGCACGCGCCGCTTCCAGAACCTGGCCACGGGGCGATGCCTCTATGACGGCCCCGCCGGTTTCAGCACCCAGTTCTGCGGCAGTTCGGAAGCCGTGAGCTGGTACATCGTCCGCCACCACGAAGTCCGCCTCACCTTCCGCAACCAGTACACCGACCGCTGCATCGACGACAGCGACGACAGCGGATTCCGCACCACCCGTTGCAACGGCGGCCTGTACCAGGACTGGGTCTGACGTCCTGTCACTCGGGGGAAGAAGTCACATGGCTGACGAAATGGTGGAGTTGGCGCAGCGGTTCATCAACTCCTACAACGTGCCGGGCATCCCGAAGGTGGAGGTGAACGGGAAGACGAGCTGGACGGTGATGTACGCCCTGACGCGTGCGCTGCAGCACGAACTCGGCATCACCACACTGTCCGACAGCTTCGGCCCGACGACGCTGAGCACGCTGCAGTCGAGGTTCGGCCCTCAGATCGACGAAATGACCCGGCACGGCAACGTCTACCGGATCGTGCAGTCCGCCCTGTACTGCAAGGGTTACGACGGCGGCGGCATGGAAGGCACGTACAACGGTCGCACCGCCGAGTCGGTCAGCGACCTCAAGTCCGACATGGGCGTGGGCGGGGCGTATCCGGGCAGCGGACTCCAACCGAAGGTGTTCAAGGCACTGCTCACCATGGACCCGTACGTCCGGGTGGGCACCGGCACCGAACAGGTGCGCTCGATCCAGCAGTGGCTCAACGGGCGTTACGTCAACCGCCGGGAGTTCTTCGTCTGCCCGTGTGACGGGCACTTCTCCAGGGACGTACAGAAGGCCCTGGTCTTCGCGATCCAGTACGAGATCGGCATGAGCGACGACGTGGCCAACGGGCGCTTCGGGCCGGGTACCCAGGACGGCATCCGGACGCAGGCGGTCCTGGGCATCGGGTCGGCCGACAGCAGCAAGCAGTTCGTGCACCTGTTCCAGGCGGCCATGCGGTTCAACGGCTGGGACGTCGCGTTCGACGGCCGCTACTCGGGGGCGCTCGCCGACACCGTCACGGAGTTCCAGCGGTTCGCGCAGCTGCTGCCGGCCAACGGCAGCGCCGACTTCCGCACCTGGGCATCGCTGCTGGTCAGTACAGGTGATCCGGCCCGGCCCGGTACCGCCTGCGACTGCATCACCGAGATCACCGCGGCCCGCGGCCAGGCGCTGCGCTCCGCCGGGTACACCGCGGTCGGCCGGTACCTGACCAACGCCAATGTCCCGAACCCGAGAAACAAGAAGATCCAGCCCGGGGAACTGGCCGTCATCGTCGCGGGCGGACTCACCGTCTTTCCGATCTACCAGACCAATGGCGGTGACCGGGACTACTTCAACGCGCAGCAGGGCGCACGGGACGCTCTGGCAGCCCTGGAGGCGGCCCGCGGACACGGATTCCTGCCCGGCACCACCATCTACTTCTCCGTCGACTACGACGCCGTGGACGAGGAGGTGACCAGCCTGGTCATCCCGCACTTCCGCGCGCTGAACGCCCGTATGGCCGCCTACGGCAGCGAATACCGTGTCGGTGTCTACGCGCCCCGCAACATCTGCAGTCGACTCGCCAAGGCGGGCCTGACCGTGGGCAGTTTCGTATCGGACATGTCGACCGGCTACAGCGGAAACCTGGGCTTCCCGCTGCCGAGGGACTGGTGCTTCGACCAGATCGCGACCATCACGGTGGGCACCGGCGCCGGGTTCATCGAGATCGACAAGAACGTCGCGTCCGGCCGGGACCGCGGACAGAACCAGTTCACGCCGCGGGGGCCGGACACCGCACTGGACGTGGCGTTCGATCCGGCGCAGCAGGGCGCCCTGACCACAGAGTTGCTCCACTACATCGAGGACAACGGGCACGACGACTGGTACCGGGACCGCACCCCTGAGGAGTGCGCCGCGAAGATCCTGGACATGGACCCGTTGATCACCGGCCTCGCCCGGTCGTTCCGCATGCGCAAGGCGCTCGTCCAGGCCGTGGTCTTCTGGGAGTACCAGGCCGACTTCACCGACGACGGCGTGGACGTGCTCGTCGCGGGCTACTTCCTCTGGAAGGAGACGTACGAGGCCTGGGAGCAGAACCCGGTCGGCGAACCGCCCGCCCCACCCCCGGTGTGGAGGGAGGACTCCAGCACCGGCGCCGCCCAGATCTTCGGCAACACCGCGATCCTGGCGCGCAACCACTGCGTCGGCGCGGGCGTGATCCCGGGGCCCTCCCTGGACGGCAACGACTGGCACGTACGGCGGGACATCTGGAAACGACTACGGGACGACGACGACTACAACGTCAGTACCGTCGCCCTGGTCCACATCCACTCCGCCCACCGAGTGGGCGTCACCGCCGATCGGCTGCGCTACAGCGACGCCGACAACGTCGCGGTGCTCGCCCGCTACAACGGCACGGATCCGGACGCCGCTCAGGAGTACGGACGCCGAGCACGCGACCTCTACAACATCTTCGAGCGCTACAACGCGGCCCTGCGCGGCTGAGGGGAACCGGTATGCACACGAGTGGCACATCCAGACCAGGGCCCGTAGGACTGCAGCGGCGGTCGTTCCTGCTGACAGGACTCGCGGGAGCGGTGGCGGCCGGCGTGAGTGTTCCCCTCCTGGCCCCCGCCGCGATCGCGGCTGCCGGCGAGGCGGCCGGTACGAGCGCCAACGGATGGCCGGTCACCGCCGCCGGCTTCACCACCCAGTTCGTACCGGGCACCCCGGCGTCGGTGGCACTGCGGGACGGTGACGTCTCGGTGGTTCTCGTCCACGTGGCACGCCGCTTCCACTACGAGGTCGAGGAGGTGGCCCGCCACGAACTGGCGGGGCACCGGCCCGCCGCCGGGTTGACAGGGCACGCCACCAACTACGCCTCGGGCACGGCCCTCGAGGTTCGTCCGGATGCCTACCCGCTCGGCGCGACCGGCGTGCTGTTCCCCCACCAGGAGGCCGTGGTGCGGGACATCGTCAAGGAGTGCGGCGGCGTGGTGGCATGGGGCGGCCGACTGCGCCGACCCCACATGGCGCACTTCCAGATCGACGTGCGCCCGGGCGATCCCCGGCTGCGCCGCCTGGCGAACCGGATCAAGGGCTGGGACGAGGCTCCGGGCAAGGGCGCGGGAGTATTCGCCCTGGGGGCGTGACCAGCCACGGAGGTACGCCGTAGCGGCCGTCCAGGAGAGCTTCGCCGAAGGGCCGCACTGCGGTGGGAGCCCGTTCGAAGGGCGCGCTCTACCCGACGGCGCAATGCAGGCGTTGTCGCCGCACAGTGCCCGCGGGTGCCGCGCAATCATCGAGCGGCTTGACGCCTTCTGGGGCCGGTCTCCCCGGCCTGAGACGGAGGGTGCCGCTTGTTCGGCACCCTCCGCCGTCTGACCACTTCCCGTCGTCCGGCCGCTTCCCGTCGTCCCGCCGATGGCCGTCGTGTGGATCAGCCGCAGTGGCCGGTCCCCTTCGTGGAGTAGGAGGTGATGCCGCCCTCCCACGTGACGCACTCGCCGGGGGCCTCGAGGTAGACGGGACCGGCGTACGTGGTGAACCGGCCGCGGTCGGTGGCCGTGCCACCCGTCTTGGAGCTGAGCTGGGCGAACATGTTCACTGCGGCTCCGGGCTTGGTGCGTACGGTGACCACGCAGTTCTCGCCGGTCGTCTTGTTGTAGGTGAGGAAGGTCGTGCCGAGGTTCTCCATGTTGGCTGAGTCGATCACCTTGTGACCGGCGCCGCAGGCGCCGTTGTACTTCGCGACCGGGACCTCCGACGCTGCCGCGGCCGGGGCTGCCTTCGCCGCTGCGGGCGCGGCGACCGGCTCCGATGCCGAGGCGGGTGCCGCGAGGGCGAGAGCGCCTCCGGTGACGATGACGGCGACGGCTGCTGCGTGACGGACGAGCTTCATTTCTGTTCCCCCTGTGACGTGATCGTGCGTTCCTGGCGGGCGGTGGGTGCGGTCCGGCCGGTCTCCTGCCGTTGGCTCCACACCTGGTGAGACCAGGAGGCCCGGGGGTTGGTTGTGGCCCCTCATGTCACCGTTCCGTCGCCGCTCGTCACCGTTGTGTCACCGCGCCGCTTGCGTGCTGGTCCCTGATCGTCACTGCTGTCCCTCGGCAGCGTTGCCGACTCGAAGTCGGCCTCGCCGGAGCTCACTTGGCGGTGGCGGGGACGGCGTTGTCGATGAGGACGGCGGCGATGGCGGCGGCGGTGGGGAAGGCGTCGGCGTTGAGGACCCGGCTGCGGGCCGCGGCGCCGTCGAGGAGTAGCGCGAGCTGCTCGCCGAGCTGTTCGGGGTCGGCGGCGCCGGCTTCGCGGGCGGTGTCGGCGAGCCGCGCGGCGACGGCCCTCTTGTAGTCGCGTGCGTACTGGGACGCGGGGTGCTGAGGGTCGTTCAGTTCGACGGCGGCGGCGATGTAGGGGCACAGGGGAGTGGTGGGGGGGATGTCGAAGGCGGCGAGGAGCCGTTCGCGGGGCGTGAGGTCGGTGCGGTCGAACACGTCGGACAGAACCGAGGGGTCGAACCGGCGCAGATACTCGGCGACGAGCTCGTCCTTGCCGGCGAAGTGCTGGTAGGCCGTGCGCTTGGACACCTGGGCCGCGGCGCAGAGCTGGTCCATGCCGGTGCCGTTGATGCCCTGCTCTCGGAACAGCTGCTGGGACGCGCTGAGGATGCGCTCGCGGGCGCCCCGGCCGCGGCGGCGGCCCGTGGGGCCCTTCTCCAACTCCGTCATGGGGCCATCCTACCTCCTTGGGTAACGGCCGGTGTACATAGTTGCGCCCCGGCTGCCCGCCCCATACCGTACATACACAGAGCGGTGTACTTAACGCCGACATCCCAAGGTGCACCGGCACCACCAACCCCTCAGGGAGCGAGTATGGGAAAGCTTGACGGCAAGGTTGCGGTCATCACCGGCGGTACCAGTGGCATGGCGCTGGCGGGCGCGAAGCTGTTCGTCGACGAGGGAGCGCACGTCTTCATCACCGGCCGCCGCCAGGACGCCCTGGACGAGGCCGTGCAGCAGATCGGCCGCAACGTCACCGGCGTCCAGGGCGACGCCGCCGACCTGGACGACCTGGACCGCCTGTACGACACCGTCAAGCGGGAGAAGGGGAGTCTCGACGTGCTGTGGGCCAGCGCCGGAGGGGGCGAGCCCGCCCCGCTCGGCGAGATCACCGAGGCCCACTTCGACTCAGCGTTCTACCTCAACGCCCGCGGCACCCTGTTCACCGTCCAGAAGGCCCTTCCGCTCTTCAACGACGGCGGCTCGATCCTCATGACCGGCTCCAACGCCTCCCTCGGCGCCTTCCCCGGCTGGAGCGTCTACGCCGACAGCAAGGCCGTCCAGCAGGCGTGGGCGCGCGTCTGGCTCAACGAGCTCAAGGACCGCCGCATCCGCGTCAACGTCCTGACCCCCGGCCAGGTCGCCACCGCCAAGCAGGCAGAACTCTTCGACGAGGCCACCAAGCGCCAGTTCGAGTCCCTCATCCCGCGCGGAAAGATGGGCCGCCCCGACGAGATCGCCACCACCGCCCTCTTTCTCGCCTCCGACGACTCCAGCTACGTCAACGGCATGGAACTCGTCGCCGACGGCGGCACCACCGCCATCTGAACCGACCAACACACAACCAGGGCAGGACATCTCATGAGCAGCATCAGCATCATCGGCACCGGGAACATGGCCCGCACCATCGGCGAGCGGGCGGTGGCGGGCGGCAACACTGTCGAGGTCATGGGCCGGGATCAGTCCAAGTCCGCTGACCCGGCCAAGGCTCTCGGCGGCGGCGCCACGACGGGAGAATGGGGCACCGCCCCGGCCGGGGACATCGTCATCATGGCCCTGCTGTACGACGGTGTCGTGCCGGTCGTCGCCCAGTACGGAGACGCTCTCGCGGACAAGGTCATCGTCGACATCAGCAATCCCTTCAATTCCACGTTCGACGGATTAGCCCACCGCGAGGAGACCTCGATCGCGCAGGAAGTCGCCAGGGCGGCCCCGGCCGGCGCCAGCGTGGTGAAGGCGTTCAACACCGTCTTCCGTCATGTCCTGGAAAAGGGTCGGCCCGATGTCTTCATCGCCGGCGACAACGCGCAGGCCAAGACAAGTGTGGAGGCGTTCGTCGAGAGCCTCGGACTGCGCCCGCTGGACGTCGGCGGCCTGAAAATGGCGCACTGGCTGGAAGGAGCGGGCGTGGTCACGGTGGGCCTCGCCCACCACGGGGTGGGGAACCTGGACTTCGCCCTCAGCATCACCGAACTTCCCGTCTGAGCCGGCTCCGAGCAGCGCACTCTCCGCCGACAAGACGCAGGAGGGCTCGGACGGGACGATCGCAGTCCTCCTGCGCGCGTACGCGCGCTGAGCCGCTGACCGGCATGCTGGCGGCGCCAAGCGCCAAGCGCCAAGCGCCAAGCGCCAATCTGGCCGATTGCCAAGAGAGTCGCACCGTTCAATCTCACGTGCCCGTGCCCGTGCCCGTGCCCGTCGAGCGTCCTCGCCGATCGTTCTTCGTGGACAAGCCTGGAGGAGCTTCAGGGCGCGGGCGGGCGGTTCTCGTCGGTGCCGGAGCGGGGCGCGAGCGAGGACGGCGCAGCGCGGCCCGGCTGGTCAGCGGGCTCTGTTGCCTGGGGATGGGGTGCGGCCAGGCTGGCCAGGAGTTTGAGCCGGTCCTCGGATGTGGTGCCCGGTTCGGCGGTGTAGAGGGTCAGGTCGTGCATGGCCCGGTGGGACACGGGCAGGTCCAGGGACTGGTAGGTCAGCTCCAGGTCGCCGACCTCGGGGTGCCATAGCCGCTTGACGCCGTCGTGGCGGATACGCACGTCGTGCGCGGCCCACTGGCCGCGGAACTCGGAGCTGACTGTGGACAGCTCGCCGATGAGTTCGCGCAGGGCCCGGTCCTGGGGTTCGCGTCCGGCTTCGGCGCGCAGCAGCGCGGTGGTGGCGACGGCGGCGGCCTCCCAGTCGACGAAGAACTGCCGGGAGCCCGGGTCGAGGAAAATGTAGCGGGCGATGTTGGGCCGGCCGCGCTTGTCGGTGGTCCCGCTTTCGAAGACGGGCGCGTGCAGGGCGCGGGCCAGCGGGTTGCTGGCGATGACGTCCTGGCGGCCGTTGCGTACGAAGGCGGAGGACAGCGTCATGGAGTCGAGCAGCCACTGGATGCGGGGCGGGACCGCGACTTCCTTCCGGCGGGACGGTGTGCGGGTGGCCGGGCGGGCTGCCCGGGCCAGGTCGAACAGGTAGGTGCGTTCGTCCTCGTCCAGTTGCAGGGTGTGGGCGACCGCGGCGAGTACGTCCTCCGATACGCCGCTGATGTGGCCCTTCTCCAGGCGCGTGTACCACTCGGTGCTCACACCGGCGAGCACGGCGACCTCCTCGCGCCGCAGCCCCGGGACCCGGCGCCGGCCGCTGGTGGGCAGCCCGGCCTGCTCCGGGGTGATCTTGGCGCGGCGGCTGGCGAGAAAGTCCCGGATCTCGGTGCGGTGGTCTCTTCGGTCGTCCATGCCTTACACGGTAGGCATTGGTCGGCGGTTAGGGAGGTTGAGCTTGTACCCCCTATAAACGCGACCTTCCTCAAGGGTTGGGCGGCTTGTTCTCTGGGAGACGTACCCCGATCGCAACCCCCACGGAGATGAACCTTGAGTACGCGAGGAGCAACCCTCCACGCCCCCGCCGAGACCGTACGGGCTGACAACCCCCAGCCTCCGTCCGCTCGGCTGCCGCTCGTCGTCCACATCCTGGCGCTGGGCACGTTCCTGATGGGCACCACCGAGTTCGTGGTGGCGGGCCTGCTGCCGGAGATCTCGGGCGCCCTGCAGGTCAGCGTCGCCCGGACCGGCCTGATGATCACCGTCTTCGCCGTCGGGATGATCGTCGGAGCGCCGCTGATGGCGATGCTCACGCTGCGGCTGCCCAAGCGGCTCACCCTGATGCTCGCCCTGGGCGTCTTCGCCGCCGGGCACGTCATCGTCGCCCTCAGCGCGAACTTCACCCTGGTCCTGGCGGCACGGTTTCTGACCGCGATCGCCACCGGCGCGTTCTGGGCGGTGGCCAATGTGGCCGCCGCACGCGCCGCAGGGCCCGCTGCCAGTTCCCGCGCCCTGGGCCTGGTCGGCGCCGGAGCCATGCTCGCGAACGTCGTCGGCGTACCGGTGGGCGCGTTCGCCGGGCAGCTCATGGGCTGGCGCGGACCGTTCTGGGCGCTCGCGGCCCTCGCCGCGGCGGCCATCGCACTGATCGCCCGCACCGTCCCCCACGACGATGGCGACCAGCAGACGGTGTCGATCCGGTCCGAGCTGACCGCCCTGCGCTCCGGCCGCCTGTGGCTGGTGCTGGCGGCCTGCGCCACCACCACCGGCGGCGTGCTGGCGGCATACTCCTACATCTCGCCCCTGCTGACCGACCGGTCGGGCATCGCGTCCGGGATCGTACCGCTGGTCCTGGTCGGCTTCGGCCTCGGCGCCCTGGTCGGCTCGCTCGTCGGAGGCCGTCTGGGCGACCGTCGCCCGCACACCGTGACACTCGTGGCCGCTGCGGGAGCGACCCTCCTGCTCCTGGCGATCTCCCTGCTGGCCGGCTACGCGGTGCCCACCATCATTCTGGTCGCCCTGCTGGGCTTCTTCGGGCTCGGCGCCAACCCGGTCCTGATGGCTCTGGCCGTCCGTTTCGCCCGCCAGGCACCCGTCCTGGCCTCGGCCCTCACCGTCTCGGCGTTCAACCTCGGTACCGCTGTCGGCTCCTGGATCGCCGGACTCACCCTCGGCTCGCCGCTCGGGGCCACCGGCCCGGCCGTGGTCGGCACCGTCATCGCCGCCCTCACCCTGATCCCCACCATCGCCATCGCGCTCATCCAGCGGCGCCGCTCCGCAGCAGCCGTCTAGGCCACCGCGGAGGCCGACGCCGCACAGACACAGAAGCGCACTCGCAGCCCACTCCCACATGGAAAAGAGGAACGAAAATGGCACGCCTCGAGAACGCGGTCACGGTCGTCACGGGGGCAGGTGGTGGCGTGGGCCGCCAGGCGGCGCTGCGGCTGGCCGCGGAAGGATCACGCGTAGGGCTGACCGACGTGGACGCCACCTCGCTGGAGGAGACCGCCGCCCTGGTACGGCAGGCCGGAAGCGAGCCCATCGCGGTGGCCGGCGACATCGTCTCCGCGCAGACCATCGACGAACTGACGACCCGACTCGTCGACGCCTACGGCAAGGTGGACGGCCTGGTGAACAACACCGGCATCGTCTTCTCCAAGCCGCTGCTGGAGCACACGGTCGAGGATTTCGACAGGGTGATGCACATCAACACCCTGTCGTGTCTGGTCACCGCCAAGCGCGTCGTCCCGGAGATGGTGAAGGCCGGGGGCGGGTCCGTCGTCAACGTGTCCTCGATCGGCGCACTCGCGGCCCTTCCCAACATCGGCGTCTACTGCGCGTCGAAGGCCGCTGTCCTCGGCCTCACCCGCTCGCTCGCGATGGAGTACGTGCCCCACAACGTCCGGGCGAACATCCTGTGCCCGGGACTCGTCGACACGCAGATGGCGGCCGAGCACTAGAAGAGCTTTGCCACCCCGCAGGACGCCATCGACGCGCTCGCCGGACGGCAGATGCTCAAGCGATACGCCCAGCCGCGGGAGATCGCCGAGGTGATCGTGTTCCTGATAAGCGAGGAAGTCTCCTTCATGACCGGCGCCACCGTGCCCGTCGAAGCCGGATGGACCGCCTGGTGATCAGGAATTACGTCCCCCGCCGGCTCCCCGTGTGACACAGCCCCTTCGCCGACCTGAGGGCCACAACGCCAACAGGGGTCTGCCGCGCGCCGCTTTGAGAAGCAGGCCGCACCCGGCCGGCCCCGCACCGAACAACCCGAGGCAGGACAGCACACATGACTGACTCACCCAGCACGGCAAACGTCCGCGCGATGGTCGTCAACAGTTTCGGCGGACCGGACACCCTCACCGCGGAAGAAGTCCACCTCCAAGCCCCCGCGCGGGGCGAGGTCCTGGTCCGCCTGGCCGTGGCCGGGGTCAACTTCGTGGACACCTACATGCGCCGCGGCCTGCGCCCCATGTCGCTGCCCTTCACCCCCGGACTGGAAGGGGCCGGCGTGGTGGAGGCCGTCGGCCCCGATGTGAGCAACGTCCGGCCGGGTGACCGCGTCGCCTACGCGCAGCAGCAGGGTGCCTACGCCGAAGCCACCGTCGTGCCTGCCGACAGCCTGATCCCCCTGCCCGACGACATGTCCTTCGAGGACGGGGCCGCGTTTCCGCTGCAGGGCATGACCGCCCACTACCTGATCCACGAGTACCGCGAGCCGTCCGAAGGGGACGTGGTCCTCATCCACGCCGCCGCGGGCGGGGTGGGTCTCCTCCTGGTGCAGTGGGCGCGTCACCTGGGCGCACGCGTCATCGGGACGGTGTCCACCGAGGAGAAGGCAGAGGTGGTCCGCCAGGCAGGCGCCCACGACGTCGTTCTCTACACCGAACGCGACTTCGCCGAAGAGACGCTGCGTCTGACCGCCGGGCATGGCGCCGATCTCATCATCGACGGCGTCGGAGCGAGCACCTTCCAGGGAAACCTGCGCGCAGCCGCCCTGCGCGGACACATCGTTGTCTTCGGCGCGGCAAGCGGCCCCGCAGACCCCATCTCGCCCACCATGCTCATGGAACGCTCGCTGTCGCTGTCCGGCGGCGACCTGTGGCACTTCATGGAAACCCGCGACGACATGCTGTCCCGCGCCAACGCCGTGATCGAAGGCATCGAGAACGGCTGGCTGAAGCCACGCATCTGCCGGGTTCTCCCCCTGGCCGACGCCGCCGAGGCCCACCGGCTTCTGGGAGAGCGCCAGACCATCGGCAAGGTCCTGCTCTCGACGGGCACCTGATCCACACCACCCCCATCACCCACCACGAGGAAATGGAGCATCCCTGATGCGCGCAACACTTCTGTACGGCGCAGGCGACGTCCGCGTCGAGAACGTCCCCGACCCCGCCATCAAGCACCCCACCGACGCGCTGGTCCGCATCACCGCGTCCTGCGTCTGCGGCAGCGACCTGTGGCCGTACGCCTCGCACAAGCACGAGGACGGTCCCGCCCGGATGGGCCACGAGTTCATCGGCGTCGTCGAGGACACCGGCTCGGAGGTGACCACCGTCAAGCGCGGCGACCTGGTCGTCGCCCCGTTCGCCATCTCCGACAACACCTGCGAGTTCTGCCGCGAAGGGCTGCACACCTCCTGCGCCCACGCCCAGGCCAACTTCTGGGACGGCGAAGCGGAGGAGGGCGGCCAGGCCGAAGCGGTCCGCGTCCCGCTCGCCGACGGCACCCTCGTCAAGCTCCCCGTCGCACCCGACTCCGCGCTCATCCCGTCCCTGCTGACCCTCTCGGACGTCTTCGGCACCGGCTACCACGCCGCGGTGGCGGGCGGCGTGAACGAGCGCACCCGCGTCACCGTGATCGGTGACGGCGCGGTCGGCCTGCTGGGAGTCCTGTCCGCCAAGCGCCTGGGCGCCGAGCAGATCATCCTGATGGGCCGTCACCAGGCGCGCACCGATCTGGGCCGCGAGTTCGGCGCCACCGATGTCATCTCCGCACGTGGCCACGAAGGCATCGCCCAGGTGCGGGACTTGACCGGCGGTCACGGCACGCACGTGGTCCTGGAGTGCGTCGGCAACATGCCCGCCTACGAGCAGGCCACCGGGATCGTCCGTCCGGGCGGGGTCATCAGCCGCGTCGGCGTCCCGCAGTACGAGGAGGCACCGATCGGCTTCGGCAGCCTCTTCCGCCACAACATCCGCCTGGCCGGCGGACCGGCGCCGGTCCGCGCCTACATCGAGGAACTGATGCCCGACATCCTCAGCGGCGCCATCGAGCCCGGCAAGGTCTTCGACGTCACCACCGACCTCGCCGGAGTCCCGGCCGGCTACCAGGACATGGCCGACCGCAAGAGCCTCAAGGTCCTCATCAACAACTGACGCACCCCTCACCGACACAGCCCAGCAAGAAAGAGGGCATGGGGCGGTGCCGTCGGCGTACAGACGAATGCGCACCTGAGCGTAATTGCGTCTTGTACACACCGACGGCGCCGCCTCTGCCGATGAAGCGGTCGCCCTCGGGCCGCGCGCGGTCGGGGGCTGCGGCGGTGCCGGCCGAAGTCGCGCGCCCCCGCGGTGATCGGCCGGCGATGCCCTTCTCTGCCCGGGCCGTTGTCTCGGTCAACTGGGGGCGATTCGCCCGCCGGCGAAGGGTTCGAGGCTACTCAGCTCCGTCAAGGACGCCTTCCGCGTTGCAAGCTCTGGGCTGCGCCCCCTGGGCAGCTCGTCCCGGCTCAGGGTCCCGCCGGTAAAGCTCCAGCTTCGAACACTTCAGGTGAGCGCCAAGCCGTTGTCGGAGGTCAGGCCCCTGAGCTTGTCGGGGTTGACCTGGAAGCGCAGGGCCTGGATGCGGCCGTCGACGAGGTCGAACGAGAGGGCGCCGACGGTGTGCCCGCCGAGGGTGGCCAGCACGCCGAGCTCGCCGTTGATGACGGCCGACTCCATGGTCAGGGCGGCCAGTTCGGGCTTGGCCAGGAAACCCACGATCCAGCGCGCGACGTGGCCGGTGCCGTGGAGAGGGCGGCGGGCGGCGGTGACCTTGCCGCCGCCGTCGGACCAGGCGGTGACGTCGGGGGCGAGCAGCTCCATGACGGCGTTCAGGTCGCCGCCTGCACAGGCATCCATGAACTGGGCGGTGACCTGCTGGCGCTGTGTCTGGTCCGTGTCGAAGCGGGGGCGGCGGGCCTGGACGTGCTCGCGGGCGCGGCGGGCGATCTGGCGGACCGTCGGCTCTGGGCGTTCGAGGGCCTCGGCGATCTCGGCATGCGAGTAGCGGAATACCTCGCGGAGCAGGAAGACGGCGCGTTCGACGGGGCTGAGGGTTTCCAGGACGACCAGCATCGCGGTGGAGACACTGTCGGCCAGTTCGGTCTCCGTGGCGATGTCGGGGGAGGTCAGCAAGGGCTCGGGAAGCCAGGGGCCGACGTAGGTCTCGCGAGTGGCCCGCGCGGAGGTCAGACGGTTCAACGAGAGGTTGGTGACCGTGCGCACCAGGTAGGCCTTGGGGTGGCGAATCGCTTCGCGGTCCGTGGTGTTCCAGCTCAGCCACGCGTCCTGCAGGACGTCCTCGGCGTCGGCGACGCTGCCCAGCATGCGGTACGCGGTGGCGAACAGCAGCCTGCGGTGCTCGATATAGGGGTCCTGCTCAGATCTGGTGTCGACCATCGGCTCATGCTGCCAGCGGCGTAACCAGGGCGGCAAGGCTCGAGATCGCGGCGCTGGGAGCCGCTGTGCCCGTCATACCGCCGGCTCGCGGGTGGCGCGGCCGCCCCTGGAGACGATGGTGGTGACGTTCATGCGCTTGCTGAACCGGTAGGTCGTGAGCGGGCTGCCGCTGATCATCTCCTTGTACGCGACGGCGCTCCGGCCGGTGAGGTGCATGCGGCGGGGGGTGTCGTCGGCCTTGGTGAACTGGATGACGGCTTCGCGGCGGCCGAGGCTGACCGGCTGGTGGAAGTAGCCGAAGCGGAAGGGCTTGACGGCCTTGCCGCGCACGAGCCGCGCGATGGTGTCGGCGGTGTACTGGGCGGTGGGCAGGCCGCTCTGGCAGGTGCCGTGGATCTGTCCCCAGCCCAGCCGGACGGCGGCGGCGTCTCCGATGGCGTGGATCTCCGGGTGGGAGACCGAACGCAGGGTGGCGTCGACCAGGACGAGGCCGCGGCCGTCGGTGGCGACCCCGGCGTCGGCGGCGAGCGGCGACACCTTGACGCCGGTGGTCCACAGGCAGGCGTCGGAGCGGACGAGCCGGCCGTCGGCCAGCTCGACGGCGTCGGGCAGCACCTTGGTGACGCGGGCGCCGGTCACAAGAGTGACGCCGAGGCGGTCCAGCGCGCGGTAGAGGTAGGCGCGGGCCTTGGCGCCCATCATTCCGCCGGGCTCGGCCAGGCTGATCAGCGTGACGTCCAGGCCGGGGTGGCTCTCAGCGATCTCGGTGGCTGCCTCGATGCCGGTCAGGCCGCCGCCGCAGACGGTGACCGTCCCGCCGGACGTGGCGACCTCGGTGAGCCGCACGGCGAACCGACCGGCGATCTCCGGGTTGTTGAGGGTGAACGTGTGGGTGTCGGCGCCGGGGACCTTGCCGGTGTCGGTCGAACTGCCCAGCGCATAGACGAGTGTGTCGTACCCGAGGGTCTCGGCGTCGTCGACGGTGATCTGCCGGGCCTCGGGGTCGATGGCGGTGGCGGCGCCCTGGACGAACGTGACGCCGGTCCCGGCGAGCAGGACGGGGATCTGGTGGTCGGTCAGTTCCTGCCCGGCGGCGATCTGGTGCATTCGCAGCCGTTCGACGAACCGGCTCGAGGGGTTGACCAGGGTGATCTTGACGCTGGTCCGGCGGGTGCGGTGGGCCAGCCGGATGGCGCTGAACATGCCCGTGTATCCAGCGCCGAGGACGACGATGTGGTGGCCGTTGCTCATCTCGATCTCCCAAGGTCGGGAACCGGCTTCGGTGTCGGTGACGCCCATGGGACAAGCAACCCTCACCAGACGTGACAGGTCGCCGATGTGAGCCACGTCACATCAGGCGCCCTGTTGGTGTGCCGACAAGAACCCGCCAATTGCCTCGCTCTACCGGGCCTGGCCGAGGCGGAGCAGGACACCGAAGAGGACGCGCCCCGCCAGGCCGGCGGCGGTACCGGCCTGGCGGGGTCACTTGCAGTCAGGCGAGGTTCTTGGTGAAGAACTCGTCGAGCCTGTCGAAGGGGATGAGGTCCTTGCGGTCGTACAGGTCGACGTGGTCCGCGCCCGGGACGATCACGAGGTCGACACTGCCGGGGGCCATCGCCTGGACGTCCTCGGAGTAGTAGCGCGAGTGCGCGTCGGCGCCGGCCACCAGCAGGGCCTTGCGGGGCGCCAGCATGTCGAGGTTCGTCATCTGCTGGAAGGCGAAGAACGACATCGGCGTGGTCCCGGTCCACGCGGTGGTGGAGTTGATCGAGCGCGGGTGGTAGCCGCGCTCGGTGCGGTAGTAGTCGAAGAAGATCTTCGTGATCGGATCGGCGTCCGCCGGGAGGGCCTTGGGCAGGACGCGGTTGGAGGGGGCGACGTCGCCGTTCTCGTCGAAGGGGACTTCGTGGGAGAGCCGCGCGTAGGTGCCCTTTTCGGCGTCGATCCAGCGCTGCCGACTGAGGTGGTCCACGACCTTCTGGCGCTGCTCACGCGTGTAGTAGTCCTCGTGGCCACGGGACATGCTGCGCGACATGTCGTACATCGAGGCCGCGGCGACCGCCTTGATACGGCTGTCCGCAGCCGCCGCGGTGAGCGCCATACCGCTCAAGCCGCAGATGGCCTGCACGCCGATCCGCTCGCGGTCGACGGTCTTCTGCAGGCCGAGAAAGTCGACGGCGGCGCTGAAGTCCTCGGTGTAGATGTCGGGCGAGCCCACGTCGCGCACGGTGCCGCCGCTCTCCCCGGTGAAGGAGGGGTCGAAGGCGAGGGCGACATAGCCGCGGCGGGCGAACTCGTTGGCGTAGAGCCCCGAGGACTGCTCCTTGACCGCGCCGAACGGGCCGCTGACCGCCAAGGCCGGCAGTTTTCCCCTGGCGTCCTTCGGCACATAGAGATCCGCGGCGACCTCGATGCCGTAGCGGTTCTTGAACCGCACCGAGGTCCGCTTGACGTTCTTGTCCAGTGCGAAGGTGTAGCCGCCCTTGGCCGCGGCCTTGCCCTGTCCTGGGGCGCGCGCGGCACGGCCGCGCTCCGCACCGAAGGCGGGCAGAGCCGTGAAGGAGGAGGCGGCGCCGGTGGCGGCGATCAGTCCGAGCGCTTTTCGACGTTCCATGGAGTGGACCTCATAATCGGTCGGTGGGGGAAAAGGCGCGACGGTCAGTGGTGTTGTGACCGAGGCGTGCTTCCAGGAGACCGCTTCTGCGCCAGGCGTGGCAGGTTGGGTTTATGGGGGGTACAAGCTCGACCCCCATCCCGCGGGGTGTGCGTCGTAGCTGGAAGGCATGACACAACGACACCTCCCGGACACCCGCGCCCTGTCAATTCCCTGAGGTTGTAAGGATGTCGGCCATGCAGCCTGGCTATGGCGACCGCTGCGGCCAGGCGCTTCTCGGATCGTGTTCTTGAACGTGACGGCGGCAGCCCACCGGTGGCGCTGCGTCGTTGTCTGGATCGTCCAGGTCGTGGTGGCAGCTCCGGACGCCCCGATGCCACCGGGTCCGGCAGCCGTCGACTTGCATCTGACGTTGACGTCAGGTTTTAGCGTGGTGGCTGTGGGCGTTCCGAAGTTTGCTGCGGACATCGCCTCCTTACGTCAATGATCTTCCGTGTCTGCTGTGAGCAGGTGCGACCGACAGCAGGAGTACTCATGCGCGCAGCCGTTTACCGTTCGCTCGGTGGCCCGGACGTTGTCGAGGTGGCCGAGGTCGACAAGCCTGTTCCGGGCCTGAGCGAGGTTCGTATCAGGGTCCAGGCGTCCGCGCTCAACCCGACCGACGCGGCGGCTTGGAGCGGGGGCTTTTTCCCCGCTCCGCCGGAGGGGGCTGCCTATGGCCTCGGCTGGGACATCGCCGGCGTCGTGGATGCCGTCGGCCCGGGTAGCCACTGGACGCCCGGACAGAGTGTCATCGCGTTCAGCTACGGTCTGCCCCTGGGGCTGAACCGTGGTCAGGCCGAGTACGTCGTGGTTGCCGCTCATGCGATCGCCGAGGCGCCCGCGGGTGTCGACCCCGTCCACGCCGCCACGATCCCGCTGAACGGCCTGACCGCTTCCCAGTCCGTCGAGTTGCTCGGCATCCAGGCGGGCCAGACCGTGCTCATCACCGGTGCGGAGGGGGCGGTCGGCGGTTACGCGGTGCAGCTGGCGAAGCGTCGGGGAGCCGTGGTCATCGCGACGGACCTGTCCGCCGAGGGCGGGTTCGCGACCGAGACGGCGGGGGCCGACGTGTACGTGCCGGCGTCGCAGCCGCTGGTGGAGGCCGTCCGCACGGTGCGTGCCGAAGGAGTCGACGCCGTCTTGGACACGGCCCGGCTGGGGGATGCCGTCATCGGAGCGGTGGCGGACGGCGGCAGGTTCGTGACCACGCGACGTGACGCGTTGCCTGAGGCCGAGCGGGGGATCAGGGTTCTGTTGACGCAGGTAGGCCCTGACGCAGCGATGCTCACCACGCTCTCCGATCTCGCCGCGGCGGGAGACCTGGCGCTCCGCGTGGCGGAGACCTATCCCCTGCAGGAGGTGACGCAGGCCTACGCGCGCATGACCAGGGGCGGGCTCCAGGGACGTGTCGTCCTCACCATGGAGTGAGCGCGACACCCTCTCGTACGACGGCCTCTGTCCCTGCCGGCCTGCAGGGACAGAGGCCGTCGCCGTCCGGTACCGGTTGCACGCCACGGCGAGCACGTGCACACAGGAGGACGACGTTCCGCGCGCAGCGACCCCACTGGAATGAGGGTGGGGTCGGTCGGCTCAGGCGGTACTCGCGGCAGCGCCGCCGCGTACGGGGTGGCTGTGGTGCGGGTGGCTGGGGTCCGTAGCCACTTCGATGATCTCGTCGAGGCGGGCGCGCACTGCTGTCAGGTCGCCGATCTGGCGGTCGATGCGGGCCCGTTCGGTGATGAGGCTGTCGCTGAACCCGACGGGCGAGGGGCCCTCGTTCATGCACCGCGGCAGGACCTCGCGGACAAGCCTGCTCGACAGGCCGGCGGAGTACAGCTGCTGGATCATCCTGACTCGGGCGACCGCGCCGTCCGGGTACTGCCGCTGCCCCCCGCCGGTACGCGTGGCGCCGAGCAGGCCCTGCTCCTCGTAGTAGCGCAGCGCCCGGACGCTCACCCCCGCCTGTTCGGCGACCTCTCCGATCCGCATCGCTCCTCCTTGCCGGGTTGGCGTCGTGCCAGAGTTGCATCTGACGTCGGCGTGAGGTTTCAGCGTAGCTGAAGTCGACATCGTGGGCCTTTCGTCTCGTCCGGCAGCAGCGCGCCGGATCACGGCGAATCAGTGGATGCATACAGATCTGGCGCATGCCATCCGCGGACGGCATGCGCCAGATCTGTGATCCCGGCGATGCCAGGAAGAGGGAGGGTCAGTGGCTCGGCAGGAGGGTGCGCAGGCGGGCGGTGTGCTCGTCGATGGACTGGGGGCCGTTGCTGGTGAGCAGGCGGACATTTTCCTCCCAGATGACCTTGATGGCGGTCGGGTTGGTGGTCGTCTCCACCTTGTAGCCGGCGCTCCGGAGGGCTTCGTCGATGTAGTAGCCCATCCGCACCTTCTTGCCGGGGATCTTGAGGTAGCCGTTGCTGAGGACGAAGAGTTCGGCGGACTTGGCGACCGTGGTCACGCGCACGCCCTTGAAGGCGTGATCGAGGTCGGTGACGACGGTGCCGTCGGCACCCACCCGGTACTTGGCCGAGGCCATGGCGATGGGTGCGTGGCAGATCAGCGAGATGATCACCCCGTTTTCCCGCAGGGTGTGCAGGAGTTCGCCGAGCCAGGGGTTGTCGACGAAGTCGACCATGGGGGCGTGGCCGCCGGGCATGTGCACGAAGTCGAAGCCGCTCAGGTCGAAGGAGTCCTCGGGGTCGCGGTGTCTGAGCACGAGTTGCTCGATGGACAGGTAGGTGTGCTCCGGCAGATCCTGCATCGACTTGACCAGGTCGTCGCGCAGCACCACGACTTCCTTGTCGCTGCCGGGCAGCGCTTCGGAGACTGGCAGGCGGCCCAGGTAGCGGCGGGCGAGGGCGAGTTCGCCGTCCCGGCGGGCGACAAGCCCTGGCCGTTTGGCGCGGAAGGTGTCGACATCGAAACGGAACGCCTGCGCCGCGGTGGCCGTGATGTTCGCGGAGCTGAACTTGTCCGCGGCGTGCATCGGCAGGGCCAGGCCGTTGATTTCCAGCTGCGGGACGATTCCGCCGGGGGTGGCGAAGGTGAAGTCGTACTCGTCGCCGAATTCCTTGAGGATCTGCGCCAGTTCGACCAGGTAGAACCCGGTCGAGACGCCGGGGTGGTCAGCCGGTGCGGTGAGCGGCAGGAGAGCGGCCGACGGGATGATGATCAGGGCCTTGGGCTTGGAGGAGACGGGGGCGTTCATGGCGGGCCTTCTTTCGCTCTGTGAGCTGGGGGAGTGGAGGGGGCGCTCCTCGGCTGCGCAGGGTCGCGCCCGTGGTGAGTGGGCCTGGATGTCAGGCGGAGACAGCGGCCGGTGTGTAGATCACGGCGGGGTCCAGCGCCAGATTAGCCTTGGCCTGCACAGACAGCGCGTCGGCGATGACCTCGGCCTGCTCGGCCTCGATCCCGTCGAGAGTGGCCTTGACGACGTCGGCCGGGTCGTTCTTCTCGAACGGCACCCCGCGGGCCATGTCGGTGTCGGTGGGTCCCAGGTACAGGCCGGTGACCAAAGTGTTCTGGCCGGAGAGTTCGAGGCGGACGCTGTTGGTCAGACTCCAGGCGGCGGCCTTGGCGGCGCTGTAGGCGCCCCAGTGCTCGGAAGGGACCCAGGACGCGACCGACAGGACGTTGACGATCGCGCCGCCGCCACCCGCCTTGAGGATTGGGGCGAAGGCCCGGATCATGCGCAGCGGGCCGTAGTAGGCGGTGTCCATCTCCAGTTCGATCTGGTCCAGGTCGCCGTCGACCAGGCCGTGGGTGGTGATGATGCCGGCGTTGTTGACCAGCAGCGTCACGTCCGAGGCGGCTTCCGCCACAGCGGCGACGGAAGCCGGGTCGGTGATGTCGAGCCGCAGCACCTCCGCTCCGGGCAGATCAACGCTCTCGGGGTTGCGTGCGGTGGCGTACACCTTGCTCGCTCCCCGCTCCAGCAGCTGGGTGGCGAAGTGACGGCCGAGGCCGCGGCTCGCACCGGTGACAAGGGCGACAGAGTTGGCGATGTCCATGGGGGGTGGTCCTTCACGTAGGAGTTGCGTTGTCGGAAACGCCCTGGTGGGGGCCGACATCACCTACGCTAGAACCTGACGCTAACGTCAGGTGCAAGTCCTGGGGGTAGGTCCTGAGGGTGGGACTCCGCGAGAAGAACCGTTTCGGGCACCTTGTGCGCCGCTGCGGCTGAGTCCGGACCGAGGAAGCGGCCGGACCCAGGCGGGACGGATAGCCTACGAGGCGGGAGGACCAGCAGGGCTTGCCTCGCCGCCGACTGGCACTGACACCCGCTGCACATCGTGCTGACCGTCCTCTGTGTACGGCCGGGTTCCGCTCCGGTCAGCTACTTGCTGGCTCCGGCCGTCGCAGCGTGCGCTGTTCCAGCACGGCCTGGGCGGCCGCGGTGAGGCGGGACGCCGCCGGGCTGGCGTCCGGGAGCCAGGCCAGGACCAGTTGGGTGTCCGGGTATCCGTGGACGGGCACGGCCCGTACGGAGTTGCCGAGACGGTCGCGGACGCTGTCGCCGACGACGAGCACGAGCTGTCCCAGCGCCACGCGGTCGACCATGGTGTCCAGTGCCTCGTGGGGCAGTTCGGCTTCGTAGCTCGGCAGCGCCTCCACCTCGGGCAGGGTCAAGAACGGGCGGTCGGCCAGCGGATGGCCCGCCGGGAGCAGGACGACCGGCTCCTCAACGCCGAGCTCCATCAGCTGGAGACCGGGAGGTGTGGCAGTCGACTGGCACATGAGGGCGACGTCCGCGGTGCCGTCCCTAAGGGCGCCGATCTCGTCATAGGTGAACACGACGTCGGTGAGCGAGCCGTCCGGACCCTGTGCGTCGGCGGCCAGGAGCGCGGGCAGGACGCCGGGGCCGGTGGCGGGCCGTACCGCGAGGGTGACCCGCTGCTGCCCGGCGGCTTTGAGCGCCTTGCGTACGGCAGTGTCCAGCGCCGCCAGAATCGTGCGGCATTCAGCCAGGAAGACCTCACCCGCGGCTGTCAGCCGCACCTGTCGCGTGGTGCGCTCCAGCAGGGGGACGCCCACACGCCTCTCCAGATGGGCGATGGCCCGGGACAGCGGCGGCTGCGTGATGCCGAGGTTCTCCGCGGCCTGGCCGAAGTGCAGCGTCTCGGCCACGGCCACGAAGTACGCGAGTTGCCGGGTCTCCAGCTGATTCATGCATCCAAGGTATAACCCCGTGCCCAGACAGTCATTGCTCCGCCGAAGACGCCCTGGTCAGCTTGGTTGTGCGCCCTCCACTCCCGGGCGCCCCAGGCTGCTTGCGCCGAACCGCAGGCAACACGAAAGGCAGAGCTGTGAAGGCTGTTCAGTACCAGAGCTTCGGCGGACCCGACGTCCTTGAGGTCACCGACATCCCGGATCCGAAGATGTTCGCCGATCTCGTGCTGGTGAGAATCGAGGCGGCGGCGCTCAACCCGGCGGATCTGGGATTCCAGAGCGGAGCCGTGGATCCCGTCGTGGACTTCTTCTTCCCGGTGATCCCGGGGTGGGATGTGGCCGGGGTCGTCGAGCAGGCCGGAGAGGCGACGGCGGGATTCCGGCCGGGCGACGAGGTGATCGGGTTCGTCCGCGGACAGATCATGCACCACGGCACCTACGCGGAGAAGGTCGCGGCCGAGCCGCGCCAACTGGTGCGCAAGCCGAGGAACCTGAGCTGGGCCCAGGCCGCCGGGCTGCCGGTCGCCGGGCTCACCGCCTACCAGGCGATCGTGCACAGCCTTGAGGTGGCGGCCGGTGACACCGTGCTGGTGCATGGGGCAGCGGGCGGCGTCGGACACCTCGCCGTCCAGATCGCCGTCGCGCGGGGCGCACGAGTGATCGGAACGGGCTCCGAGGCCAGCCAGGAGTTCATCGCCTCCCTGGGCGCGACGCCGGTGCGCTACGGCGACGAACTGGTCGAGCAGGTACGCAAGATCGCCCCGGACGGGGTCGACGCGGTCCTGGACACCGCCGGGCGCGGCTCCCTGGCCACGACACAGGACGTCGCCGCCCTCGGGGTGCGCGTCGCTTCGATCACACGGTCCGCCGCCGAGTACCCGGGGGCCATCGACGTCTACCTCTACCTCGACGGCGACGACCTGACCCGGCTGGTGGAACTCGCCGAGGAAGGCAAGCTCACCGTCCACATCGACCGGGCCTTCCCGCTCGAAGAAGCGGCGCAGGCCCAGCAGTTGCTGGCCGGCGGCCACGTCCGGGGCAAGGTCGTCCTCGAAAACCGCAGGGGGGTCTGAGCACCATGGCAAACAATCCTGTGATCACCGCGGTCACCGACATCGACGCTTCGCCCGAGCAGGTGTGGCGGGTCCTGACCGACTTCGCCGGATACGCGGAGTGGCACCCTGCGCTGCGCTTCGTCGACGTTCCCGCCGAGGTCCTGCCCGGAACCCGGCTGCAGGCCCAGCTGACGCTGGGAACCGAGAACGACGGCGCCTACGAGTTCACGGTCGTCGACTACGAGGCACCCAAACGCCTGGCCTGGACGGGCGGCATTCCCGACGTCCTCACGGGGCTGCACTCCTTCGTCCTCGAACCGCACGACGGCGCAACCCACTTCACGGAATCCGAGGAGTTCACCGGATCGGCCGCCGTGGAGACCGTGGAACCCGCCCGGGCTCAGATGGAGGAGGGCTCCGCGAGCTACGTCAGGGCTCTGAAGAAGCGCGTCGAATCCGGCCACTGATCACCCAGCTCAGCCAGGCACGCCCGCGGACCGGACCTCCCCCAACCACGGTCCGCGGGCGGCAGGCATGACCAGGCGCAGCCGAGGACAGCCGTATCACCGACCTGCCCGATCCCCGACCGCCCTGGACCCGCGACCCGGGAGACCCGCCGGTGCCACGGAGCTTCGTACGGCCTTGGCAGAGGGATGCGGCATGTTCTGAGACGGACAGACAAACCGGCTGCGTCGCGGATCTCCGTGGCAACGGAGATGTCGCGGCCGCCCACCGTCCGCAACGGATCTCACCGAACCCGGGGGTGCCGCCGGTATGGCCGAAAGCTCGCAGCCAACACCGGCAATCAGGCCGCGACGAGCTCCTGCTCGCGGTCCGGCGTCGTGACCTTGGGCTTCTTGTTCGGCAGTGAGAGCCGGAAGACCTTGTGCCACGCGGAGAACACCTGCTTGGGCAGCGGCCCGGTGACGTAGTCCAGCTCGTACTTGTCGAACAACGCGCGCACCTTCACCGCGACCTCGGCGTACCGGTTGCTCGGCAGGTCCGGGAACAGGTGGTGCTCGATCTGGTGCGACAGGTTGCCGCTCATGAAGTGCATGGCCTTGCTGCCGCTGATGTTCGCCGAGCCCATCATCTGGCGCAGATACCACTGGCCGCGCGTCTCGCCCTTGATCGACCGACGCTCGAAGACCTGCACGCCCTCGGGGAAGTGCCCGCACATGATCACCGAGTGGGTCCAGAGGTTGCGGACCAGGTTCGCGGTGAACGTGGCGGCGAGCGTGGGGAGGAACGACGGGCCCGACAACAGCGGGTGGATCACGTAGTCCTTGAGCACCTGCTTGCGGATCTTGCGGCCCACGGCCCTGGCCCGCGCGCGGAACTCCGGGCTCTTGCGGCGTCGTTTGTTCAGGTTCTTGCCGAGCTCCAGGTCGTACGCCGCGATGCCGTACTCGAAGAAGCAGGCGTTGAGGAAGTTCCACAGCGGCTGCCCGAGGTGGAACGGGTGCCACTTCTGGTCCTCGTCGACGCGCATGATGCCGTAGCCGAGGTCGTTGTCCTTGCCGATCACGTTGGTGTACGTGTGGTGCAGCTCGTTGTGCGAGTGCTTCCACTGCTCGGCCGGCGAGACGTGATCCCAGTCCCAGGTGGTGGAGTGGATCTTCGGGTCCCGCATCCAGTCCCACTGGCCGTGCAGGATGTTGTGGCCGATCTCCATGTTGTCCATGATCTTCGCCACGGACAGACCGGCGGTGCCGATCAGCCAGGCGGGCGGGAAGATCGAGAACAGCAGTACGCCCCTGCTTGCCAGCTCGAGCTTGCGCTGCGCCGAGATGACCTTGCGGATGTAGGCGGCGTCCTTCTCACCGCGGGCGGCGATCACCTCGTCGCGGATCGCGTCCAGCTCGCGGCCGAGCTCCTCGATCTGCTCCGCGGTCAGGTGGGCGGTGGGGTCGATGGCGGTCAAGGTGCTCCTACCGTTCGATGTCGCAAGGGCCCGCCGCAGCGGACACGCAGGTCTGGATGAGGACGCCCGGCTCGGCCTCGGTGATCTCGCCGGTGCGCAGGTCGCGGACGGCGCCCGTTTTGAGCGGCGTGACGCAGCCGAAGCAGATGCCCATGCGGCACCCGGAGGGCATGAGCACGCCGGCCTCCTCGCCGACGTCCAGCAGCGGCGTGGCGCCGTCCGCGTCGACGGTCTTGCCGGTGGTGCTGAACGTGACCTCACCACCGTCGCCGGCGACGACGATGCTGGGGCGGAAGCGTTCGGTGTGCAGGCGCTCCTGGACGCCGTGCTCGGTCCAGTGCTCCTCGGCGGCGTCGAGCAGGCCCGCGGGCCCGCAGGCCCAGGTCTCGCGCTCGGCCCAGTCGGGCACGAGTTCGTCGAGACGGGCGATGTCGAGCATGCCGTCGGTGTCGGTGTGCACCTCGGTGAGCTGAAGCTTCTTGTCCGCGACCAGGTCGTGCAGATCGTTGCGGAAGATCACGTCCTGCGGCTGTGGCGCGCAGTGGACCATGACGACGTCGTCGAACTCGGTGTCGCGCAGCATGCCCATCACGGGAGTGATGCCGGAGCCGGCCGTCAGGTAGAGCACCTTGGCAGGCTTGGCCTGCGGCAGCACGAAGTCACCGGTCGCCTGGTCGAGCTGGATCAGCGTGCCCGGTTTCGCCCTGCGGACCAGGTGGTTGCTGACCTTGCCGTCCGGGATCGCCTTCACGGTGATCGTGACGCGGCCGTCCTGGCGGTCGGTCGGCGAGGTGAGGGAGTAGGCACGCCACAGGCGCACCCCGTCGACGTCGACCCCGATCCGCACGTACTGACCGGCTGTGTGGCCGCGCCAGCCCCGTCCCGGTCTGATCACGACGGTCGCGGCGTCACCCGTCTCGGGGTGCACGGCCTCGATGCGCCCACGCAGGTCAGCGCCCGCACGGAGCGGGCTGACCAGGTCGAGGTAGTCCGACGGCAACAGCGGCGTCGTGACCATCTCCAGCAGTTTCCACGCCCTGCTGCGAAGGGCTGTACTCGTCATGACTTCAGCTTGCTGCGCCTCAGGGCGTAAAGTCCTGACCACAGGACGTAAATCTGGTCGGCTGAATTGTTCGCAGGGAACAAAAAATGAGCCATGCAATCCAGAGGGCCACCGAGCTGGCCCTGGACGAGACGACGGTCACCGCACTTCGGGCCGTGCTGAAGAGCACCGCCGACGAGGTCGTCCAGGCGATCATCGACGAGGTTCCTCCCTACGCCAACGCGCTGTCGGGCCGCATGGGCGGCACCATCCGCCGAGCCGTCCGTACCGCCCTGGGTCACTACCTGGACCTCGCGAGCGGGAACGTCACCGGCGGCGACGCCGGTGACGCAGCCTACGAGCTGGGCCGTGGCGAGGTACGCGACGGCCGTTCGATGGACGCCCTGCTCAGCGCCTACCGCGTCGGCGCCCGCGTGGCCTGGCGAGGTCTGGCCGCGGGTGCCGTACCCGCGGGTCTGCCCGCCGCCGAGGTCGCCAAGTTCGCCGAGCTGACCTTCGCCTACATCGACGAGCTCTCCGCCGCGAGTGCCGCGGGCCACGCCGACGAACTGGCCGTCCGGGGCCGGGCTCATGAGCGTCACCTGGAACAACTGGTTCGCGACCTCCTCGCCGACGCGAGTCCGGACGTGCTGCTGGCCTCCGTCCAACGGGCCGGGTGGCAGCCTCCGGTTTCGCTGACCGCGGTCCTGCTGCCCGCCGCCCAGGCCCGGCCCGCCTACCGCAGGCTCGACCCGGGCTCCCTCGTCCTCGACGATCTGCCGGACGCCACCGGTGTGCTGCTCGTCCCCGATGCCGACCGATCACATCTCTTGCGGCAGCTGACCGACCGCACTGCCGTGGTCGGCCCGGCCCGGCCATGGACTCGTGCGTCCGCCTCGTACGCACGAGCCGTGCGCGCGCGTTCCCTCTCCTCCGATATCCGCGACACCGAGGAGCACCTGCCCGAGCTGGTGCTGAGCGCCGATGCGGACGCGTTCGCAGACCTGCGTGCCCGAGCCCTCGCACCGTTGCGGACCCTGCCTGTCGCGACCGCGCGGAAGCTGGAGGAGACCTTGCGCGCGTGGCTGCTGCACCAGGGCAGGCGGGACGAGACGGCGGCGGCGTTGTTCGTCCATCCCCAGACGGTCCGGTACCGGATGACGCAGCTGAGGGAGCTGTTTCCGGATCTCGCATCGCCCCACCGGGTCCTCGAACTGACGCTGGCGGTCGGTCTTCGGGGCAACTGACGCGTACGCCGACCGTCCACGACCGCGTCCGCGAGCGGTCCAGGCATCGTGCCTCGTTCCCGGCGTCATCAGCCGGCTCATGCGAGCCGGCGAAGAGCGGTGTGAGCCAGCTGAGACCGGGGGTGAGGTGCAGACCGGGCAAGGCCTCGGGAAGCCCGTCGGGGGCGCTGTTTCTGAGGAGCGCTGTGGCGGATACGGCTCGCCTGGATCCGGTGGACGATGCGCACGGGCCGGCCCGGCACGCAGCGCGAGGGATGATGGGGAGGGAATGGCGGAATGTGACGGCAGGAGATTCCATGGCGATGCGGGTTCACCGACCCCGTGAGGACGCGGAGTTCAATTTCATCCTCGGCATGAGCGCTGTTCCGGTCCTCGCATACTTCACCGGGACATGGCCCAAGGCGATCGAGCCCAGCCGGGTGATGGACCTCGTCGTGGGTGGCATCGCCGACGACTACACGGGCCGCCTGACGGCCGTCCGCGCCGACATCACGCGTTGTCCGGCTGCGACCGACCGATACGGGATCACCGGAGCCCCGTCCTACGTCCTGCTGAAGGAGGGAGAGGTGGTGGCGCACGGCACGGGGCCCATGACCATCACCGAGGTGCGGAAGGTCCTGGACGGCCACCTCTGAGCGGCCGCTGCGGTACGTGGCCGCGACGCCCGTCACGTCTCGTCCCGTCATGAGGGCTGCGTCGCCTGAGTCACCTTGTGACTGAGACACTCCCCACCGGGCTCCTAGTGCCGTCCAGAGCAGTGCCGCCCGGCAACTGTGCGGCATCAGCCACCGTGCGGGAAGGGCGACTTGATGAACCGGCGACCTACGGAGAACGGGCTGAGCTGGATAGCCGATGCCTACAGCACCAGCTTCACGCTCGCGCTCAGTGAGGGCCTCTCGCCGTACGAGCTGCTGCGTCACGTCGGCGCCGAGGAGCGCGACGTTGTTCTGCTCAGCCGCCCCGCAGCGTACGAGTTGCTGCTGCGGGATGAGGAGGACCCCATCAGTGACCTCGATTTCCTGGACGCGGAAGACGAAGCGGCTGTTGCCCAGCTGACGAGCGCCGGCTTTCTGCCCGCCCCGCCGGAGACCATCGTCCGAGCGGGCTCGGTGGCGGGCTGGGCGTTTGCGCTGGAGGAATTCCACTGCCGGACGGGCACGTACCTCGCGTCGTTGTCCGAACGGGGACGGGCGTTCTGCGTGCATCGCAACGCGAAGGGCTTCAGCCGCGTCGACTATGCCTACCGCGGTGATGAGGTGACATCCTTCGAGCCTGGCCTGCCGCACCTTACGAACGGCGTCCCAGCCGAGGAGGCGCTCGGCTTCGTGGACAACGGTGACGAGTTGGGCGATGTCGCGTTCCTGCGGTTCCTGGAGAGCGAGCTCGGCATCTACCTCCCCATTGAGGAGACAGAGACAGAGCTTCCGGCAGCCGCTTTCACCTGACGCCGGGCATCAGACGATCTTCGCCTCACGCGAGGCTATGCGCCGGGCATCAGAGGTGCACGAACGAGTGGAAGCAGACCGCACCGGTGTGGAGTCCACAATGGTGCCCATTCTCATGCAGGCGCTACGTGACGGACGGCGGCTTGCGCTTCATCTCGTGGGCGTCGGCGCCCGCACCATCGTGACCTATGCCCGCGGCCAGGTTGTCGCGCTGAAACGTCTGCGCCAGCCCGTTCCTCAAAAGGCTGGGCTGCTTTGGGCTGGTCAACTCGTCGGCTTCGTTGTCGCTTGTCCGAACCGACTGCGATGCTCACGGATCTCGTCGTGATGGGTCGAGGCCCAGTCGATCAGGGAACCGACGATGTCGAGGAGGCTGATTCCGAGGGGCGTAAGGGCGTACTCGACACGTGGCGGCACCTCGGCGTACGCGGTGCGGGTGATCAGGCCGTCCTGGACGAGCTGCCGGAGCGTGAGGGTGAGCATGCGCTGGGAAATTCCCGGGACGGTGTGATGCAGATCGGAGTAGCGACGTACCCCGTGCTGCAGGGTGGCGATCACGAGCAGAGTCCACTTGTCGCCGACGCGGTCGAGGATCGCGCGGATGAAGTCGGACTGCTCTGCCGGAATACGAGCACACGGCCCCACCGGCATCGTTTTCGCGGCTGCTCCAGCGGTGTCCACGAGAACACGCCCTTCCGATACGGACACGAGTGTGCCTTCTGTAGAGGCCTCCATACTGTCGCATGATGGCGCTGCGCACAAAAGATAAGAATCGGAGGGCGCCCTCATGTCCTGCCCGCAAGCTGGCCGAACTGGCCCAGGCTGAGGGCCTGCCGTACAGCGTGGACCGCTCTGCCGCGAACACTTTCGACGTCCACCGTGTACTGCATCTCGCCCGCGCTCATGGCGTGGCCACACCGCTGTTCTCGACGCTTCAGCGCGGCTACATCGCCGGCGTGGTCAACCGGTTCGAGAGGGACGAACTGGTCAAGGTCGGCGCCGAGGCCGGAGTTCCGGCCGAGGCGACCCGAGCGACGTTGTCCGGGGACACCTACACACAGGCCGTCCGCGACGAGCGGGCCGCCGGTCTGGCATTCGGCATCCAGGGCGTGCCGTTCGCGGTCTTCAACGGCACCCACGCCGTCGTCGGCGCCACAAGCGTCGAGGGCTACACAACCGCCATCGCGGAGGCCGTCGGAATACCCGCATGACCGCTCTCACCACATAGCCCACCAAGCCGGCCGGCACGCCCTGGTCGCTATGTCCGTCGTCGCTGCCGCTCTTCCTGACGCCGACGTTCCTGCTCGACCATTCGCTGCCGGGTTCTCTGCCTGATGGCGGCGCGACCACCGCATCCCGCTCAAGACAGCGGGATGCGGAGCCAAGAGTGCCGCCACCGCTCGGCGCCGTCCCGGATGACGTCAACGCCGACTTCCACCACGATCTTTGGGGGACCGGACGGGACAGTGACGCTTCCGCGGTTACGGCGCCGAACAGCTCGGCGAGTGGGATGGTACGCAGGAGGTGCGTGCCGCGATCGACGTCTCCCGCCAGTCGGCCGGCCGACTGGTACTGACCGCTGCTGGTTGTGGTCGGCGTGCGCCGGGTCTGTGATGCATCCGTCTGGTTGTGTGGTGAGGAAGAGGGCTGCGGGCTGTGGTCCGGGGTAAGGACGTGTGATCGGGTCTCTTGCCGAAGTGCCGTAGGTGCTGAGGCGGGGGCGCAGCGGCGAGGCTTGCTGTGTCGGTAAGCAGGGCTCGCGGCTGGAGGAGGTTGAAGTGCTGCGTGATCGGTTCGGGCTGGCGGATGTGCTGGCGGCGGCGGAGGATGCCGCACCGGTGCGTTCGCTGGACGTGGTGGCGCGTGATCTGCGTGACCGGTTCGGGGCGCGGTACGTGTCGTTCCTGTTCGTGGACGTCGTGGGCCGGCGCCTGCTGCGGGTCAGTGATCAGGCCGCCCCGGAGCAGGAGCGCCATCCCGATCAGGTTCCCCTCGCGGGCAGCAGCGTTTACGACGAGGTCCTTCGCACCCAAACGCTCGTACAGTCCCCGGACGGAGAACAGGGCTGGCGGGTCCTGGCCCCGGTCACCAACCGCGGCGACGCCATCGGGGTTCTGGAGCTGTTCCTCACCCAGGTCACCGAGGATGTGCTGGAGCAGATCGAGGAGGCCGCGCACGCGCTGGCGTACATCATCGTCACCGACCGCCGGTTCACCGATCTTTACCACTGGGGCAACCGCACCACCTCGGTGAGCCTGGCGGCGGAGATCCAGCGCCAGCTCCTGCCCTCGGCCTCTTCTTGCGAGGCTCCCGAGTTCGATCTCGCGGGCGCGCTGGTGCCCGCTTCCGATATCGCCGGCGACACCTACGACTACTCGCTCGACCAGGACACACTGCACCTTTCGGTCACCGATGCCATGGGCCACGACGTGGACGCCTCGCTGATGGCGACCCTCCTGGTCAACGCCTCCCGGGGTGCCCGCCGCGCCGGAAGCGACCTGGCCGAACAGGCCCGCCAGACCCACCAGGCGCTCCTCGACCACGGCCGGCGCACCTTCGCCACCGGTCAGCTGGTGCGCATCGCCCTGGACGGCAGCGGCGCCCAGCTCGTCAACGCCGGCCACCCCTGGCCCCTTCGCCTGCGCGACGGCCAGGTCGAGGAACTCCACCTGGCCATCAATCTGCCCTTCGGGGTCACCGCGCACAAGGGCCCGTATCAGGTGCAGGATCTCGATCTGCGCCCCGGCGACCGTCTCGTCCTCCACACCGACGGTATGCAGGAACGCGAAGCCGACGTGGTCGACCTGCCGGGCCTCGTCCGCGCGACGGCTGCCGAGCACCCGCGCGAGGTGGTCCGCACACTGGTCGCCGCGGTGGCCGACGCCTACAAGGGCCGACAGCCCAGAGATGATGCCACTGTCCTGTGCATTGACTGGCACGGGCCTCAGCACGAAAGTCCGCACAACTCCAGCCTGCTCAGCGGGACTCGGCAGGAAGGAGCCGGCGAGGGGGTCTCGGATGCGGTCGACTCCTACGTGATGGTCGACCGGGCCATCGGCGCCCTCATCGCGGTTCACCGCATTTCGCCGGCAGCCGGGCTTGACGTGCTCCGCGAGGTCTCCCAGCGCACCGGCATCGAGCTGGACTCGGTCGCGGAATCCCTGATGGCCTGGGCGCTGGGTCAGCCGCTGCCGGAGCCGGTGCGCCGGGAGTTGGAAGCGGCGGTGCAGCGGCACCTACCGGGAGACGCATCCGATTCGCCCGGTTAGGGGAGGTCGGGTAGTCGAGGACGGGGCCCGAGACCGGACAGGGTTCGGGCCCCTACGGCGCGCCCCCGCACAGGGAGGCCGACGCGCGCTACGTCGTCAACGACTCGCCCACTCGGCGGACCCGATCCTCATGCCTGTGCGCGGGGTTCGCAGCGCTCGATGGTGTGTTCCAGCGCCGTGCGGACGTCGTCCTGCGGGTCTTTCGGATCAGCGGCCTGTCGCATCGTCGGCCTGGTCGAGTGCAGCGAATATTCCAGGTGCAAGCCCAATGCATACAGGCGACGTAAATCGCTGACTCGAGAAGGTAATTGTCGCCCCGGAGAGTCGCATCCAGGGGACGGTTTCTTCCCCCCTTGACGACTGGACACAATCTCGACCACGGCGAAAGATGAGCGAGGACCGTCCAGCGGCGGGTCGAGGTCGATAAAGGGGTAGGCGCCATGGTGGAAACTGTCTCGTTCAGGAACAAGGCAGTGGAACTTGCGGGACATCTTCATCTGCCGAAAGACTTCAGCGAAGACAAGAAGTATCCAGCCCTCGTCGGAATTCATCCGGCGGGCGGCGTAAAGGAACAGACCATCGGCCACTACGCCGAGAGGCTTGCTGCGCACGGATTCGTCACCGTCGTCTACGACTCCTCCTGTCAGGGAGCGAGCGGCGGCGAGCCCCGCCTGCTGGAAGACCCGACGACGCGGGTGGAAGACGCCCGTTGTGCAGCCGACTTCCTCACCACCCTTCCGTTCGTCGACTCCGAGCGATTGGGGGTCTTCGGTATCTGCGCCGGCGGCGGCTACGCGATCAGCGTGGCTCAAACCGAACGTCGCTTCAAGGCAGTGGCTACGGTCAGCGCAGCTCCCATGGGAGAAGGGTCCCGGGGCTTCCTGGGGCATCTGTCTCCGGTGGCCGAGCAGATCGGAACGCTGGAGATGGTCGCCAACCAGCGCACGGCAGAAGCACGAGGAGCGGAGCCGCTCTACGCCCCGTTCGTCCCTGAAACACTGGACGAGATCGACGAGAACACGCCGGACCTCCTGCGTGAGGGGTACGACTACTACAGGACGCCTCGAGGTCAGCATCCCAACTCGAAGGGCCGTTTCCTGCTGACCAGCATGGACAAGATGTTCGCCTTCTCGGCGTTCGACCAGATCCCGGAACTGCTGACCCAGCCGATGCTCCTCATCGCCGGGAGCAAGGCGGACACCAAGGTATTCAGCGACCGGGCCTACGAACTTTCCCGGGGGCCGAAGGAGCTGTTCGTCGTCGAAGGCGCAACTCATATCGCCTTGTACGACGTGCCCGAGTACGTGGACCAGGCGATCCCCAAGATGGTGGAGTTCTTCGCTGTTCTCTAGTGGCCCGCACCGTGCCGGACGGAATACGCGCACCAATCGTTGGCGTATGCGGATCGGGCCGGTATTCCTGGTCAGGCCGTCGGGCCGGGATCGCATACCCGGAGAACGGTAGACAGGGGAAAAGTTCCTCCCCCTCACAGCGCGCTGTTCCGGTGCAATGCTCGGGCGCATACCGAACAAGAGTCTCGAGGAGCCCGATCACCATGAGCCATTCCAGCCGCACCACGGTCGTCATTGCCTTTCATTCGGGCTTCGGCCACACGGCCGTCGTCGCCGAAGCCGTGGCGCGTGGCGCGGCGGGAACCGACGCCGAGGTGGTCCTGATCCCGGTCGACACCATCAACGACGAACAGTGGGCGCAGCTGGACGCCGCTGACGCGATCATCTTTGGCGCCGCCACGTACATGGGTACTGCATCTGCGGCCTTCCACGCGTTCGCCGAGGCCAGCAGCAGGCGCTGGTTCACCCACGCCTGGGTGGACAAGCTGGCCGCGGGCTTCACCAACTCCGGCGCCAAGAGCGGCGACAAGTCGTCGACCCTCGGCTATTTCGCCACCTTGGCCGCCCAGCACGGCATGCACTGGATCAGCCTGGGGCTGATGCCGGGCTGGGACTCCACCAAGGGCAGCGAGGACGACATCAACCGCCTGGGCTTCTTCATGGGCGCCGGCGCCCAGAGCCCCACCGACGCCGGCCCCGAAGCGGTCCACCGGTCGGACCTCGCCACCGCGGAGTACCTGGGTGCGCGCGTCGCACGGCAGGCCGCGATATTCCGCGCCGGGCGAGCCGCCTTCGCGGCCTGATCACAGGGCCTACTTTCCGCACTCCGATCCACCATCCCGCTCAAGGAGCAACCATGTCCGACTCTCCGCACCTCGCCCTCATCCGCCGCGTCTACGAATCCCGAATGGCGCCGGAGGTCACCAAGGAGGTCATGGCCCCGGACCTCGTCTGGGACATCACCCCGGGCTTCCCGAACAGTGGCGTCTACCACGGCTGGGACAGCGTGGCGAAGGACTTCTTCGGCACACCGATGCCGAACATCGTGTCCTTCGGCGCGGTGCCCCAGGAGTTCTACGCGGATGACGACGGCCATGTCTTCGTGTCCGGCCACTACCACGCCGAGACGAAGTCCGGCGCGACGGCCGACGTCCGGTTCATCCACCTGTGGACCGTCCGCGACGGCAAGGCCGTCAGCATGCGGCAGGCCGCCGACAGTCACATCCTCCAGGAAGCCCTCAAGGGCTGAGAACCACCACCCAGTACCAGGAGACACCCCATGGCGAAGATCCTCTTCGTGATCACCGCGTCCGACCACTGGACGCTGGCCGACGGAACCCGGCAGCCGGCCGGCTTCTGGGCCGAGGAAGCAATCGGCCCCTACCAGGTCTTCAAGGAGGCCGGCTACGAGATCGCGGCGGCGACACCCGGTGGCGTGCCGCCCACGGCGGACGCGCTCAGCCTCACCGCGGATTTCAACGGCGGCGAGGAAGGCGCGCAGCGCATGCGGACCGCCCTGCGCGAGGCGACCGAACTGGCGCACCCGATGCGCATCGAGGACGTCGACATCGACGACTACGTGGCCGTGTTCTACCCCGGCGGCTGGGGTCCGATGGAGGACCTGCCCGACAACGCCGCATCCGGCAGGCTGCTCACCGAGTGGCTCGCCTCCGGCAAGGTGGTGTCTTTGGTGTGCCATGGCCCCGCGGCGCTGCTGGCCACTATCGGTCCTGACGGGACGTCCCCGTTCTCCGGCTACCGGATGACCGGTCTCTCGAACGCCGAGGAGAAGCAGAACGGTCTTGCGGACCGCGCGAAGTGGCTGTTGCAGGACCGTCTCGTCAACGAACTCGGGGCGGACTACCGCGAGGCCGACCCGTTCACCGCGCACGTCGAGTCCGACCGCACCCTGTACACCGGCCAGAACCCGGGCTCGGCGGTCCCGCTGGCCCAGGAAGTGCTCAAGGCCTTGAGCTGACGCCGCTCCTCGCTCATCCTCGGCGGCCCGGTAGGCAGCTTCGGGCCGCCGAGCCCTCGTACGCCCGCCGCCTCGCAGGTCGGAGCCGAGACCCTGTTCATATATGGGTAAAGCCCAGCATGGCCACGATCTCTCCCCCTTACAGCGCCGGGCTTTTGTGCGAGGCTGCAAATCATGAACCGCAACCCTCATCTGAACGAGCTGGGTGAGTTCCTCAAGGCCCGCCGTGGTGAACTCAGCCCTTCCGAGGTCGGTCTGCGTGGAGGGCAACGGCGACGAGTGAGCGGTTTGCGCCGTGAGGAAGTGGCGCTTCTCGCCGCGATCAGCACCGAGTACTACACGCGGATCGAACAGGGCCGGCTCCAGGCCTCGGCTCCCCTCCTCGACGAGATCGCCCAGGCACTTCGCCTGAACGATGACCAGCGCACGTACCTCTTCGATCTCGCGGCGAAAGAGAGGCTGCGTCCGCCCACGTCAGGCGATCGCCAGCAGGTGGATACGCAGTTGCAGCGCATGCTGGACGATCTCACCGCCTCGCCGGCCTTCGTCATCGGCCGACGCACCGACATCCTTGGCTGGAACCAGCTTGCCGCCGCCCTGTGGACCGATTTCGGGCGCTACCCGGAGCCGGAACGCGTGTTCCTCCGGCTGCTGTTCACCGAACCCTGGATGCGCGAGCTGTACGTCGACTGGGAGGAGGTCACTCGGCTGGCCATCGCCCAGTTGCGCATGGAGAGCGCGCGCTACCCCGGCGAGCCGCGCCTCGCCGCTCTGGTCGAGGAACTCTCCGCCCGTGACGCGCAGTTCCGGGAGTGGTGGACGGCGCACGACGTCGCGATGCGGGGCAAGGGCGTCAAGAAGCTGCGACACCCGGTGGTGGGCGAGCTGACGTTGGACTGGAACACGCTCACCTGTGGCACGGACCCCGACCAGCACATCATCGTGTGGAACGCCGAACCCGGCACCCCGTCCCACGACGGGCTGCGCCTCCTGGCCTCCTGGGCCGCGGACCAGAAGCCGACGGCGTCCGACACCGCCACCTGAGCCCTGTCCGACGTCCGTCCGCGGGGGAGAAGTCCCTAGTAGAACTCCGTTAGGTCTGTCTCGATCTCGGAGGTCTGCTCGGTAGGGGCTGGTGGCAGGTGGTGCGGCGTGCGAGGCTGACTGGTCCTGACGTTCTGAACGGAGTCACGTAGGTGACTCGCTTCCTTCCGCCCGAGGCCCGACAGGGTGGACGTTCGCCATCGCCTCCCGCGGCAACTCCACGCGGCCCGTCCGCGTATCCTCCCTCCCCCTCATGCGTCGATGTGCATTTCCTGCCGCGTAGCTGTCGTCGGCCGCCCCGGCACATATTTGTGAATTCCGCGTCGCGCCGTGTGCAAGGGCGGGGCCGGGACGGCGGCACACGCGCCGGCCCGGCCCCGTCGACGCTGGCCTGGAGGCACGACGGCGCAAGTCGATTGCCCCTGGTTTCGTCAAGCTGCCGCGTCCCGGGTCGGCGAGTGCCGGTCTGCGGTCCACGACGCCAGGAAGAGCAGCCCGTCATGGGACGGGGTCCCGGGATCGGCGGTCGAGATCACCAGCTTCTGCGCGGGGTCGGCCGTGCAGGTCAGGCTGTCCCAGTCCAGGGTGAGATCGCCGACGAGCGGATGCCGCAGCCTCTTGGTGCCCATCCGCAGACCGGTCATCTGCCGGCCTGCCCACCACTGCCGGAAGTCGTCGTCGATCACCGAGAGCTCGCCGACGAGTGTGGCCATACCGGGGTCGCCAGGGCGCCTGGCGGCCTCCAGGCGCAGGTGGGCGACGCAGGTCCGGGCGTTCGTCCTCCAGTCGAGGTAGAGCTCCCGGAAGGCGGGGTCGGTGAAGAGCAGCCGGGCGTAGTTGCGCTTCTTCTCGGGGACCAGGTCGAAGTCGGTGAGTAGGGCGGCTGCGAGAGGGTTCCAGGCGAGGATGTCCAGGTGTCGGCCCAGGACCAGCGCGGGGGTCGTTGTCAGCTCGTCCAAAATGCGCCTGAGCCGCGGGTGGACCTTCTGTGCCGGGCGGCGGCGCGGTTCGTACTCGTCGCTCGCGGCCAGCTCGAACAGGTGGTCCCGCTGGTCGTCGTCGAGGTGCAGGACACGGACGAGCGCGGCGAGCACCGACCTCGGCGCGGAGGCGCGCCCCTGCTCCAACCGCGCGTAGGAGTGGGTGCTGATTCCCACGAGTTGGGCGACCTCCTCCCGGCGCAGCCCCGGCACGCGCCGGGATGCCTCGGACTCGGGCAGGCCCACGGTTCGCGGGCTGAGTTGGGCTCGGCACTCCCTGAGAAACTCTCCTAGTTCAGACAAATTTTCTTTGCTGTACATAGCAGCCAGTGTCGCAGCGTTCGCCTGGAAAATGAGGGGGAGAGTTTTCTCCCAGTGTCTGGCAATCACCCGGGCTTTCCCGAGTCGGCGGGCCGGATCACACCGTTATGTCAGTCGACCTGGTCGACTGCGGGCCCGCTGAGCCGACCGGCGGCCCGTGAGGCGAGGGCGCGGAGCCCGTCGTACGACGGTGTGCCGGGCTCCGCCGTCCAGACGACGAGTTCCTGCTCGGGATCGCTGCCACAGGTGAAGGTGTCCCAGTCGAGGACGAGTGCACCGACGAGGGGGTGGTGGAACCTCTTCATGGCCGCACCGCGTGACGGGGCACGACGGCTTCCCCACCATTGCCCGAAGTCGCTGTCCCGCATGGAGAGTTCGCCGACCAGACTGGTAAGCCGCGGATCGTCCGGGTATCTGGCGGCCGTCACGCGCAGATGGGACACGCAGCCACGGGCGACCGCACGCCAGTCCGCGTACAGCGCCCGCATGGACGGGTCGGTGAAGAGGATGCGGGCGCAGTTCCGCTTGTCTTCCGGCACCTTCGCGAAGTCGGTGAGCAGGGCGGCGGCGAGCGCATTCCACGCCAGGATGTCCATACGACGGCCGATCACCACGCCGGGACTCGTGGTGAGATCGTCGAGCAGGCGGCGCAACTGCGGGTGCGCCGTCTGTGCGGCCGGGCGGCGGTGTCGTGCCCTCTGCCGGCCGGCCAGCTCGAACAGGTGGTCACGCTGGTGATCGGACAGATGCAGGACATGGGCCAGGGCCGCCAGCACTGACGCGGACGGCTGGATGCGGCCCTGTTCCAGCCGCGTGTAGTAGTCGGTGCTGATGGCGGCGAGCAGGGCGACCTCCTCCCTGCGCAGGCCGGGCACCCGCCGCCCACCGGTGTCGGGCAGGCCGACGGTGCGCGGGCTCAACTCGGCTCTCCGCGCCTTGAGGAATGATCCCAGCTCGTTCACATGCGCGTCGCTGGTCATGACCGTCAGTCTCGCACCGCGCGGTCTCCACGAGGGGGGTAAGGATTTCTCCCCTGGATAAGTGATCCTCCGGATGGAATTCTCCCCTTTGCGGGTCCCCGTGAGGGTGGCAGGGTCGATGGCGAGTTCGGCGACCGAAATCGGCCTGTCGGTCTATCGACCTGCGGGGAGAATTTGCCCGATCAGGAGGGACGGCCAGCCCGCTGACTGGAATTTCCTTCCGTACGTCGCCGATATTCCGGATTTCCCTGCGGCAGGTGGAGGAGGCGAGCGAAGACAGTGCGGACGGATGTCACCTTCGTCAGCGATGGCCTGACGCCGAGCGGCCACCTGCATACTCCCGACGGCTTCGCCGCCCGCGCCGGTCTCCTCCGTACGGCGAGGACTTCGGCGAGCCGACCCTCCACGAACACAGCGAGCCCGAGGAAGTCGACGAGACGACGCCGGACCATTTTCCGGCAGGGGCACAGGTACGCCCTCGCCGAGCTCACCCCGCTCCACGGTCAGCACTGACCCAGCCCGGCCGAAGACCGGGCAGCCTGAAATCCCCCACACACGCAAGGAGCACCACCCCATGTCCGAACGGAAGAAGTTCGCGCCGCCGGCCATCCAGGAGTTCGCCCCCAAGCTCGCGGAGGTGACCGACACCGTCCTGTTCGGCGACATCTGGGAGCGGCCGGGTCTGTCCCCGCGCGACCGCAGCCTGGTCACCGTCACCGCTCTCGCCGCCCTGTACCGGGCCGACCAGCTCGGCTTCCACCTCGGCAAGGCGCTGGAGAACGGCGTGACCAAGGACGAGCTGGTCGAGGCCATCACCCATCTGGCCTTCTACACCGGATGGCCCAACGCCATGACCGCGATGACCCAGCTCAAGGACATCGTGGAGAAGTCCGACCAGTCGGGCTGACGCCTTTCCGCCCGCACCCCACGTCGCGGGCTCTCCCCACATACCGCCACACCAGAGGGACGACGCACCATGGAACTGCTGACGCAGCCTCCCACCGTGAAGCTTCCTGCCGAATGGTTCACCGGCGACGCCTACGCCGACGTGATCCACCGCGGCGAGGAGCCCTCCCGGATGCGGGCGAACATGGTCCGGTTCACACCCGGCGCCCGCACCGCGTGGCACTCCCACGCCCTGGGTCAGACCCTCTACATCGTCGAGGGCGTCGCGCTCGTGCAGTCCCGCGGCGGCGACATCATCGAGGCACACCCCGGCGACGTCATCCACACACCCCCCGGTGAGGAGCACTGGCACGGCGCCGCGCCCGGCCAGTTCATGAGCCACCTCGCCCTGTGGGAGACGGACGACGCCACGTGGCTCGAACACGTCTCCGACGACGAGTACAACGGCCCGCGCGTCAGCACCCGTACGCACCCCTGAGGCCACGACGGACCCGACAAGAGCTGAGAAGGCATCATGCGAGCAACCATCATTCACGCGCCCGGGGACATCAGGGTGGAGAACGCCCCGGAACCGAAGATCACCGCACCGACGGACGCGATCATCCGCACCGTCGCCGCCTGCGTGTGCGGCTCCGACCTGTGGAGCTACCGGGGTGTTCTGCCGGTCACCGAGCCGCAGCCGATCGGCCACGAGTACGTCGGCATCGTCGAGGAGGTCGGCAGCGACGTGTCGAGCGTCAGGCCGGGCCAGTTCGTCATCGGCTCCTTCGTCGCCTCCGACAACACCTGCCCGATCTGCCAGGCCGGCTACCAGACCTCCTGCCGGCACGCGCAGTGGGTGAACGGCGCCCAGGCCGAGTACGTCCGCATCCCCCTCGCCGACGGCACCCTGGTCACCACCCCGGAGGAGCCGGACGAGGAGCTGATCCCGAGCCTGCTGACCCTGTCCGACGTCATGGGCACGGGCTGGTACGCGGCCAAGGCCGCCGAGGTCAAGCCCGGTTCGACGGCCGTGGTTGTCGGTGACGGCGCGGTGGGCCTGTCCGGCGTCATCGCCGCCAAGGAACTGGGCGCCGAACGCATCATCGCCATGAGCCGCCACGAGTCCCGGCAGAAGCTGGCCCTGGAGTTCGGAGCCACCGACATCGTCACCGAACGGGGCGAGGAAGGCGTGGCCCGCGTCAAGGAACTGACCAACGGTATCGGTGCCGACTCGGTCCTCGAGTGTGTCGGCACGCAGGAGTCGATGCACCAGGGCCTGCAGTCCGCCCGCCCGGGTGGCAACGTCGGCTTCGTCGGATTCCCCCACGGCACGCAGATCGACGGCCAGCAGCTCTTCTTCTCCCACGTAGGTCTGCGCGGTGGCCCCGCCCCTGTGCGGGCCTACCTTCCCGACCTGATCGACCGCGTCCTCAGCGGCCGTATCAACCCGGGCAGGGTCTTCGACCTCACCCTGCCCCTGGACGAGGCCGCCGAAGGCTACAAGGCCATGGCCGATCGCCGCGCCGTCAAGACGCTGCTGCGTCCCTGATCCGAAAAGAGCCCCGGCGGTGGTGGGCGCTGTCGGCAGCGCCCACCGCCGCCGGCACCACCAGGAGGAGCAGCGGCCGTTCGACCGCCGCAGCCACCGAGCAGAACGGACCGGCAGTCATGACCAGCGAGGCGATCGCCACCGTCGAGGCGTACTTCGAGGCCTTCGGCACACGCGACCTGGAGCGGATCCTCGTCCACTTCGCTCCCGACGTGACGTGGACGATCCCGGGTGACCCGGCGCTGACCCCCTGGGCCGGGGCCCGCACCGGTCCGGAGGAGATCCGGCAGTCCCTCACCGCGTTCTTCGCCGCGGTCGAGCCGCTCGCCTTCGAGCTGGGCACCATGGTGGAGGCCGACGGACGGGTCCTGGTGCCGGGCCGGTACACCTCCCGGTTCCACCCCTCGGGGCAGGTGCTCGAAAGCGAGATGATCCTGCGCTTCGCCGTCGCCGAGGGCCTGATCGCCGACTGCCGCGTCTTCGAGGACTCGCTCGGCATCACCCGCACCCACCTCGGTGAACCGCTCACCACCACTCCCGCCGCGCTGACGCCTGCGTGGACGAGCGACGAGCTCGACCGCATCGGGGGAGCGGACGAGTTGGAGGTCTCACCGCTCCGGCGTGACGGCACCCCGCACCGGCCGGTGCCGATCTGGGTCGTCCGTGACGGTGACGACCTGTACGTCCGCTCCTTCCGGGGGACGGACGGCGGCTGGTGGCGCACGGCCAGCACGAGCCACGCGGGGAGCATCCGCTCCGGCGGCGTCGACAAGGACGTCACCTTCGTCGAGGCGCCTGACTCCGGCCTCAACGACCGCATCGACAGCGCGTACCGCACCAAGTACGGCCGCTTCGGCGGCGCGTACGTCAATCCCATGGTCGCCGCACGCGCCACGACGCTGAAGCTGGTGCCCAGATGAGTACGACGTGCCCGGCGGCCACTGGCCTCCCGCCAGTCGTTCGCCCGACTCAGGAGCAAGCCCCGTGATCGGTCTCGAACTCGTTGTACTCCTGGGTGTGGCCGTGTTGGTCGGCCAGTTCGTCGCGCAGCGCCTGGGTGTAGCACCGCCCGTCGTGCTGCTGGTCGTGGGTGCCCTCGTCGGGCTGGTCCCCGCCGTGCGCCAGACACAGCTTCCCCCGGAAGTGGTGCTGCTGCTCTTCCTGCCGGTGTTGCTGTACTGGGAGAGCCTCACCACGTCCATGCGGGAGATCCGTACGAACCTGCGCGGAATCGCCCTGCTCAGCACGGTCCTCGTGATCCTCACCGCAGGGGCCGTCGCGGTCGCCGGGCACGCGCTCGGGCTGCCGTGGGGACCGGCATGGGCGCTGGGCGCCGCCGTGGCTCCCACCGACGCGACCGCGGTGGGCGTCCTGGCCCGCGCACTGCCGCGCCGTCAGGTCACCGTGCTGCGCGCGGAAAGCCTCGTCAACGACGGCACCGCCCTGGTCATCTTCGGTCTGGCGGTCGGTATCACCGTCGGCGAGGAACACCTCACTCTTCCGCACGTCGGCGCACTGTTCCTCCTGGCGTACGGCGGAGGGGCCGCGGTCGGTGTGGCGGTCGCCTGGGTCAACATGAACCTGCGGCGCCGCCTGGAAGATCCCCTGTTGGGGAACCTCGTCATGATCCTGGCGCCGTTCACCGCCTATCTGCTCGCCGAGATGATCCACGCCTCCGGCGTCCTCGCGGTCGTCGTGAGCGGGCTGATCATGGCCCAGGTGGCTCCGAGCCTCATCCGTGCCGAGCACCGCCGCCAGGCCCTGGCCTTCTGGCCCCTGCTCACCTTCATCATCAACGGCACCCTGTTCGTCCTGGTCGGAGTGGAACTCCAGTACGCGCTACGCCACTTGAACCGGTCCGACCTCCAGGACGCCCTGATCGCGATCGGCGTGGTCAGTATCGTCCTGGTCGCGGTCCGCTTCGCGTTCCTCTTCGCCTCCGCCTACCTGATCCGCGCCATCGACCGCCGTCCCGAGCAACGGCTACGGCGAATGAGTCACCGGGCACGCGTGGTCAGCGGGTTCGCGGGGTTCCGGGGCGCGGTGTCACTCGCGGTGGCGCTCTCGGTGCCTGAGACCCTCGACTCCGGCGGTCCCTTCCCCGACCGTGACTTCATCGTCTTCGTCACCTCCGGCGTCATCGTGGTGACCCTCGTGGTGCAGGGACTACTGCTGCCGCGCGTGGTGCGTTGGGCCCGGCTGCCGCACGACACCTCCGCCGACGAGGAAGAGGTCCTGGCCGACACCACGGCAACCGAAGAAGCCCTCCGGGCGCTTCCGCAACTCGCCGGTGAACTGGGCACCACCCCGAAGGTCATGGAGTGGCTGCGCCAGGAGTACGAGGCCCACCTGGCCACCGTACGGGCCAGAGGCGCGGGCTCCGACGGAGATCCGGCCCTGCTCCACAACCGCCACTACACCGACCTGCGCCTCGCTCTCATCGCCCACAAACGCGCCACGGTCGTCCGCCTGCGCGACGAACGCAACATCGACGACACCGTGCTGCGCCGCCTCCAGGCAGCCCTGGACAACGAAGAGGTGCGGCTGGCGGGACGCGAACAGGTGGAGTGAGCCGAGCAGCCCGACACCCGCCCTCGCGCCGCCCCGCCTCGGGCCAAGCCCTACGAGAAGGACTTCTGGTCATGTCCTCCGGCCTCATCGACGTACACGCCCACCTCCTGCCCGACTTCTACGTCCAACAGGCGACAGAGGCGGGCCACACCCACCCCGACGGCATGGGCAGTTGGCCCTCCTGGTCCGTGCGGGCACACCTGGACCTGATGGACCGCAACGGCATCGAGACCGCGATGCTGTCCATGTCCTCGCCCGGAGTGCACTTCGGCGACGACAAGGCTGCGTGCCGCCTGGCCCGGCGCGTCAACGAGTACACCGCCGAACTGACCCGCGACCACCCGGGCCGCTTCGGCAACTTCGTGTCGCTTCCCCTCCCGGACGTGGAGGGCGCGTTGGAGGAGATCGCCTTCGCCTTCGACGAACTCGGCGCCGACGGTGTCGCGTTGCTGACTCACACGCAGGGCGTGTACCTGGGGGATCGGCGCCTTGACCCCGTCTTCGCGGAACTCGACCGCCGGCGGGCCGTGGTCTTCCTGCACCCCACCTCGCCGGTGTGCTGGGAACAGTCGGCACTCGGAAGGCCACGGCCGATGATCGAGTACATCTTCGACACGGCCCGCACCGTCACAGACCTGGTCATGGCGGGCGTCCTGACACGTCATCCGAACATGCAGGTGATCGTTCCGCACTGCGGTGGCGCGCTTCCTGTCCTGGCCGACCGCATCAACGAGTTCATGAGACTGTTCGTGCCCGCGGAGAAGTCGCCCACCCAGGATGCGGTGGAGCAACTCCGCGGCCTGTACTACGACATGGCGGGCACGGCCTTCCCACGCCAGGTCCCCGCCCTGCTGAAGCTCGTCGACCCTGACCGCTTGCTCTTCGGCAGCGACTACTGCTGGACGCCTGCGCCGCTGGCCGACGCGCACCTCGCGGCGATCGACTCGGCCGAGTCACCGGCGAAGGGCACTACGTGGCGTTCGCTGACGACAGCGAACGCCAAGCGCCTGTTTCCGGAGAGCGCGCGGTGAACCACTGCGCGTCATGGACCGAGCGGGTACGGCGCCGGAATTGCCGCCGCGGTCGAGTCCCCTCGACGCCCCGCCCCGGGGCCGAGGCGGCGTGACTCCGTGTCCAGGCAGCTGGAGAGCATCCCGCAGACACAATGGGCTGGTCCTGCCGCTACCCGGCTGAGCAGCCGACTACGGATTCTGCGGCGGCCGCCTTCCTGCGGTCTGGAGCCCACTCACCGGCATTGACAGTTACGAGGAGGAAAGACAGATGCACACTCGAACGCTCGGACGCGACCTGCGTGTTTCCGCCATCGGTCTCGGCGTCATGGGAATGTCCCAGAGCTACGGCCCCAACCCAGGCGATCGCACCGACATGATCGCCGTACTCCGTGACGCCGTCGACCGCGGAGTCACGTTCTTCGACACCGCGGAGGTGTACGGCCCCTACGTCAACGAGGAACTTCTTGGAGAAGCCCTCGCTCCGGTGCGGGACCAGACGGTGATCGCCACCAAGTTCGGATTCCGCATCGAGAACGGCGCCCCGGCTGGACTCGACAGCCGGCCCGAGCAGATCCGGGCCGTCGCCGCGGCCTCCCTCAAACGTCTCAGGGTCGAGACACTCGACCTGTTCTACCAGCACCGCGTCGATCCGGACGTGCCGATCGAAGACGTCGCCGGCACGGTGGGCGAGCTCGTAGAGGAAGGCAAGGTGCGCCATTTCGGGCTTTCGGAGGCCGGCGCGCAGACCATCCGTCTTGCCCACGCGGTCCACCCGGTGACTGCGGTCCAGAGCGAGTATTCGCTCTGGACCCGGGATCCCGAGCCGGAGGTCCTGCCGACGTGCGGAGAACTCGGCATCGGGTTCGTGCCCTTCAGCCCGCTCGGCAAAGGGTTCCTGACCGGCACGGTGGACGCGTCGACGTCGTTCGCCGCCGACGACGTCCGCACGAACATTCCGCGGTTCACGGCCGAGAACCGGGCGGCGAACCAGGCACTCGTCGAGCACGTCGCAGGGCTCGCGCGGGCCAAGGACGCCACGCCGGGGCAGGTCGCGCTCGCCTGGCTCCTCGCGCAGCATCCGTCGATCGTGCCGATCCCCGGAACCCGGCGCACCGCCCGCATCGAGGAAAACATCGGCGCCACCCAACTCCCGCTTTCCGCCGACGAATTGGCCGGCCTCAACGAACTAGCCGGTCGCGTCGGGGTACAGGGGGACCGCTACAACGAGCACCACATGTCGCTGCTGGACAAATAGCAGACGAGTGAACGATCCGCGGGCGGGGCCGGATCCGGTGAACCTTGCTCACGGTCCTTATCAGGCGGTCAGGGCCTCCTCGACGCTGGGGTGGCAGGGGATGACCGTGTCCAGGCCGACGACCTGAAGGACCCGCAGGACAGCCTCCGACGCGTTGGCGATGCGCAGCCAACCCTCAGCGCTGCTCGTGGCCCGGTGAGCGAGGACCAGGACGTTGATGCCGCTGGAGTCCATGAAGGTCACGCCGCTGAGGTCTGCCACCGTCCGCAGCGGTGTCGCGGCGGACGGGGGCAGCAGGGCTTCGGTGAGTATGTCCTTTACGGTGTGGTCGATCTCGCCGCGCAGGGTGACCACCCGGATGCCGTCGATGCTGGTGTGGTCGATCGACAGCTGGCCGGACTGGGCTGCTTCGTGGGTCTCTGTCACCGTTTCCTCGACTGTGCTCACTGGCGGGGCACTGGGGGATCCCAGATGTATGCGCTGCTAGCCTGCCCCGACCGTAAGGCGAACAACCGTTCGCTATTTTAGCGGGAGTCCACGCACATGTGAGAGAGGGTGTGGGGTAAGCGCAGCGTGTGAACGGGGGAAGAATCAAGGTGGACCCGGTGGATGCAGCTCCCGAGGACGAGGGCGGCGGGGTGCGTGGCGCCCATCCGATTGAAGACGCGGTGGCCCTGGACGGTGACGGGTCCGTCATCGCTGAGGCGCGCCACCGCGCGGCGGGCTTCCTCGCCCGTGTCCAGGCTGAGCACGGCCTGCCGGTGTCGGCGCGCGCGATGGACCTGACGCAGTTGGTGGTCAGCGAGCTGGTCACCAACGCCCGCAAGTACGCTCCCGGACCGGTGCTGATGGAGCTGCGCATTGTGGGCGCGGCAGTGGAAGTGGTCGTCTGGGACAGTGACCCGGTCCTGCCGGTGGCCCGCGCTGCTGACGTGGGCCGAGTCGGACAGCACGGTCTGGAGATCGTCATGGCCGTCGCCCAGGCTTTCGCAGTCCAGCGGGAGACGGTCGGCAAACGCATCACCGCCCGCCTCGCGCTGCAGGACGATCCCGACGGGGGCATCGGCGGACGCAGCCCTCAGTAGCGGTCGCGCCCGGATACGGGTGCGCGGTGGAGAGCCGCACGGCTGCGCATCAGACCGTGCGGAAGAAGCAGATCCTGCGCTGTATCCGCCAGCCGTTCGAAGAGCGCAGGGAAGGCCCCGCCCTGACGGAGATCGGTGCGGCGGTGGGGCAGCGCAGTGTGGGGACGAACAGCAATCCCATCGCCGTCACGCCGACTAGGCGCTCTACGCTCTCACCTGGGCACGAGTGGAGGCCCACATCGGCTGCCACGCGCGCACAAGGGGAATTGGATGGAGTGGGGACTGGTAGCGGCCGGCGGCGTGGTCGGGCTGCTGATCGCCGTGGTGACCGCGCCGGTCGGGGTATCCGGAGCCGTGTTCCTGCTGCCGGTGCAACTGAGCGTGTTCGCCGTCCCCAGCCCGTCCGTCACACCCACGAACCTTCTCTACAACGTCGTCGCAGGACCAGGTGCCCTGCTGCGCTACCGGCGCGACGGGGCGCTGCGAGGGCCGCTCGTCCGCCGACTGGTGATGGGCACCCTGCCCGGAGTGATTCTCGGCGTGCTCATCCGCGTCTTCGCCCTGCCGGGCCCTCAGGTCTTCCGGCTCCTGGTCGCCGCTCTGATGCTGCCGCTCGGCATCTGGCTGATCACCCGGACACTCCGCCCCAGACACTCGGAAAGCCCGCGTTCTGAGCCCAGGCCCCGGACTGTCACCGGCCTCGCGCTCGCCGTCGGGGTCGTAGGCGGAATCTACGGCATCGGAGGTGGCTCGATCCTCGGCCCTGTCCTTGTCGGCCGCGGAGTCCCTGTCGCCAAGGTCGCCCCCGCGGCGCTCGCCTCCACCTTCGCCACTTCCGTCATCGGAGCCGCGACCTACGCACTGCTGTCCTTGGCCCAAAGCGGGAGCATTGCCCCCGACTGGTCGCTCGGTCTGGCCTGTGGTCTCGGCGGCCTCATCGGCGGCTACCTCGGAGCCCGCCTCCAGCCCCGGCTGCCCGAGACGCTCCTCCGTCTGCTGCTGGGCACACTCGCCACCATGCTCGGCGCCCTCTACGCAATCGACGCGCTCAACTGACCTCCGCGACATGCGAAGTCCTCCGTCGAAACCGCAGGGCGGGATGCCGAGGCGACGGTTCGGGCCCCGGCCGCGGCGTAGACATGACAGCGGCGTGGCGAGTTTTACCTGATCCGGATTCAGCCGCAGGCACGCCCGACCGCCGTGCATCCAGATCGGTGATCTCCCCAAGAGGCGGGGCTTTCGGGTGAGCCCGAAAGTGGGTGCGGGGGCGTTGGGGCTCCTGCACCCTGAGGCGACCGAACTTCGTTGCGGATGGCGGGCCATAACAACGACAGCACCCCCGACTGATTCGACGGCATACCGAGTTGACCGGTACTGGCATCGGCCCCGATGGCTGGCAGGGCCGTCGCACCGGCCACATCTGGCAGGCGGGCCGATATCAAGTTGCCAGACGGACGACACGATCGCTGGCATGTGCTCCGGAGCAGGGGACATGCCAGCGGCTTCGCGCAAGTACCGCACTACATATACCGACTTTTCCATGCCGGGCGCCTGCGTTTGCCAGGCCGTCCGTGAAACGAGGAACCATGAACGTCACGATCCACGAGCGCGACACCTGGGGCAAGTACGTGACGGAGGACAGACGGGCACACGCCTCCGCACCTCCCGAATGGTCACCGCGGGCCTGGAAACCGGAGAAGGGGGTGTTCATCCACTATCTCGGAGGTGGGAGCACCAGCGACCTGGAGAAGGAGGAGGATTGCCAGGAGGCGATCGCGAAGGTCTACGAGGACCACTGGCCAAAATACTTCGGCGACATCGCCTACAACTTTGCCGTCTGTCCACATGGCGTCATCTACCAGGGGCGCGGATACGAACGCGGTGAAGCCAACGCGGGCGATGCCGCGCCGGCCATCGAGGGTGTGGGCCGCAACACCGGGTTCTATTCGATCGTGGCGCTCATTCGCTCCAACGACGTGGTGAACGAAACCACGTTGCGTACCATCAGGGACCTCATCGATCATCTGCGCACCGAGGCCCCGCAGAAGACCGGCGGTATGATTTTCCCCCACTCATACCAGTTCAACACCGACTGCCCCGGGGACCTCGGCATGTACGCGCGCCCTGGATCCACGATCGATCCCTCCGCGCCGTGGACGGGGGTCGGCGGTGACATCCACGTGTATCGGACCCAGAAATGGGTGAACAAGACCTACGGTGACAAGCCCGGATTCGTCGCGTGCCCCGAGAACGGACGTACCGGCTGGTCCACGGTACTGACCCTCACCCAGGCTCTCCAACATGAACTCGGCATCTCTCCCCTGGTCCAGAACTTTGGCCCGGGCACGTTCGAAGCAGTGAAGAACCGCGGGAAGATGCCCGCTGATGAAAAGAACGAGAACCTGATCCGCCTCTACAACGGCGTCCTGTGGTGCAAGGGCTACTGGGCCTCCATCCACCCGGACCAGTGGACGTCCGACTCCGAGGACTGCATCGAGCAGGTCTACGACGACCTGGGCGTGACATACGCGAGTGGCGCGGTGGTCACCAAGATGTGGCCGCACGTCCTGAAAGCGCTGCTGCGCATGGACCAGTTCCGCCTCGTACCCGGCGGTGACAAGAATGTCCGCACCATCCAGCAGCGGCTGAACTCCCGCTATGTCGCGGGTATCGGGATTCCCGCGATGGGGCTCGTGCCCTGCGACGGCATCTATTCCCGCGATGTCCAACAGGGCCTCATGATGGGCATCCAGTACGAGATCGGCATAGCTGCGAGTGCCATTAACGGATACTTCGGCCCCGGCACACAGGCCGCGCTCAAGGGCAAGGGATCGACCACCCTCACGGGAGATCTGCGGTACCTGTTCCGCGCCGCCTGCTACGTCAACTCGCCCACGTACAGGGCGGAGGGACAGGTGAACTACCTCGCGGCGGACATCAGCATCGACGCCCAGACCGGCACCCACCTGGGATGGCTGCAAGCCTTCCAGGCGTTCTCCCAGATCCCCGTCACGGGCCACAACGACTACACCACCTGGGCTCAGCTCCTTGTGTCCTCCGGTGACACCACGCGGGATGCCACTGGTTGCGACTGCATCACCGAGATCACTCTGCAGCGTGGACGGTTGCTGAAGGCCAATGGCTATCACATCGTCGGCCGCTATCTGGACGAGCATCTCAGCCCGGGCGACGAGGACTACCGAGGGAAGGCTCTCAAGCCCGGGGAGCCGCAGCGGATACTGGACGCCGGACTGAGGTTCTTCCCCATCTTCCAGTACAACGGCACCCAACTCGCCAACTTCACCTACGACAAGGGCTACGACCAGGGGAAGAAGGCACACCAGAAAGCCGCCGAGCACGGCATCGGTGCCGGGACCTGCATCTACTTCGGAGTCGACTACGACGCGACGGACGAGGAGATCGTCAGCCACATCGCGCCCTACTTCACAGGCGTCAAGGTCGGTCTCGCCGAACTGGGAGGCCGGTACACCTTCGGTGTCTACGGCTCCCGCAACGTCTGCACCCGTGTATCGAAGGGTGTTGGCGCCCGCTGGTCGTTCGTCTCCGGCATGTCCTGGGGTTTCTCAGGGAACCTGGGCTTCCCGCTGCCGGAGAACTGGTCGTTCAACCAGATCCTCGAGTACGAGTTCCAGGCGGGCTGGGGACTGGACCACAACATCTGGCGCGAGGGAAGCGACCCAGGTGTGTCCGTTGTAGGCCAAGGCGAGTGAGGACCCACCCATGATTTCCAGACGCAGTCTCCTGAGTGCCGCTGCCGGCACAGGCGTTCTTGCGGTGGCATCCAGTGCCCTGGCCGCCCCCGCGTCAGCCGACGCCGCCGCCATGCCCACGGGCCAGTGGGACCGTGAACTCTCCGCCAACGGCTGGCGGATCGATCCCGACGCCATCGCGGTCCACCGCGTCGAGGGGACCTCCAGGTCGGTCTCCCTGCACCAGGGCGACACCGCTGCGGTACTGCTGCATGTCGCACGCCGCTGGCACTACGAGATCGGCGCCGTCGACTCGGGAGAAGGTGGTGGCATGACCGCCCACACCACCCGCCGTACCGTCGGTGCCGACTTCGAGTCCAACCACCTCTCCGGCACCGCCATCGCCCTCCACCCCAGGGCCTATCCACTGGCCGGCAGCGAAGGTTTGTGGCCGCATCACGAGCAGATCGTGCGGGACATCCTCGCCGACTGCGAGGGAACCGTCGTCTGGGGCGGCGACCTGACCCCCGTGAAGGCCTCCCACTTCCACATTGCTGCCCGCCCCGGTGACAAGACCCTGGCCCGGGTCGCCGCCAGGCTGGACACCAGCAAACCCACTCTGTACCGGGCGCAGACCGCCGGCACGGTGGCCGACCCCGCAGCACCGGCCCGCCGCGTCAAGGCCCGCCGCCTCCAGCGCGCGCAGACCGACTGATCCGGGGTCTCGGCAGTCGGCGCCCCGGTCCGCGCCGACTGCCGACCAGCGATGTTCAGGCACCTGCACTTCTCAGCGACCCGCCGGAGAAGAAGTGATGTCGGGTCGGTTGCGAGCGGCAGCGGTCGGTGGGGACGGGAAGGAGGGGCGTCGACGTGGTGGTGAAGCCGATGACCTCCGGGCCGGCGAAGGCGAGCACGCCCCGGCGATTCACACTCTTGACGGACCAACTGATCGAGGCGGGCCTCTGTGCCCGCGTTCCGACGTGCCGTCCAAGACCCTTGCCATCAGCGTAAATACGTGAACTATCTGCCAAAAAGGTCGCCTTCACCGCTTGGAGAACAGCGGAGCAGAACGTGTCCGCTACGAGCCGGGAAGGTGCCGACGGTGTTCGCCTGTGTCTTGCTCATGACACTGACGGTCCTGATCCTGTACGTAGCGGGCCGCTGTCACCTGGCAGCGCTCGCCCCGGATTCGGTACGCAGGCCGCGATGAAGCCTCTCCACCACCCGAGGAGTCCGCATGGCAACATCGATCAACCGTCGCACCATTCTGGCCGCCGGCACGGGCGCCGCCGCCGGCCTGTCCCTGCCCGGCGTCGCCGCGTATGCCGACGACCATGCGACCACCAGCGCGAGATTCACCTTGAACGCCCAGGTGCTCGACGGTGGCGAACAGGTCACCTCGATCACCCTCAACACCGCGCGGCTCGGCCCGATCGACCCGGCCAGTCTGACCACCGGCACCTTCACCGTGCACGCCAAGGCCACCAGCCCGATCCCCCTCGCCGTCGGCGACGTCATCTTCGGTGAGTACGACCTCGACCGGACGGTGACCGCCGTCCGGCTCGACCATCGCGGCAATATCGTCCTCGACCTGAGCCACGCCGAAGGCCAGACCGGCGGCAACACCCTCGGGTACGTCGCGGGCAGGGGCCGCAACGTCATGCTCGACCTCGCCTACACCATCACGCAGCACGCCCCGATCGCCTTACGTGATCACCGATCGATCACCATCGAGAACTTCGTTCAGGGCCGCAGGCTGTCGGACCCCGAGGTCGACGCGTTCAGCTCCCACGTCTCCGGGTCGGGAATGAAGTACCGGCTGTACTCGCCCACCGGCTCCCGCTCCTCCCGGCGAGGCAGGCACCCGCTGATCGTCTGGCTGCACGGCGGAGGTGAGGGCGCCTCACTCCCCGACAACTACTACGACAACGAGACCACGCTACGAGCCAACCGGGGCGCACTGGGCTTCGCCACCCCCCAGGCGCAACGCATCTTCAAGGGGGCCTACGTCCTCGCGCCGCAGAGCACCTCCGCCTGGATGCAGGACGGCCCCGGCTTTGCGCCACGCATTCACGAGATCATCGGCGATGTCGCCCGCAGGAACCGTATCGACCACGACCGGATCTACGTCGTCGGCTGCAGCAACGGCGGCTACATGACCATGAAGATGACCACGGCCTATCCCACCCTGTTCGCTGCTTCCGTGCCGATATGTGGCGTTGTCACGTCTTTCCCGCCTGGTGGTGACCCGCTGATCCCTGACGCCGAGTTGGAGAGGATCAGCACCCCGAGTTGGCTCGTCGCCTCCCGTGACGACACCACCGTGGATTCACAGGCCAACACCGCCCACGCGCACGACCTCATTCCAGGCTCACTGATGACGCTGTACGACCACGTCACCTGGAACGGCCACCAGTTCGCCGGCCACTGGTCGTGGATCTACGTCGCCCGCAATGACCCCAGTACCAACGGAACGCGCATCTGGCAGTGGATGGCCGCCCAGCACCGGTACTGACCGGCATCCCATCTTCGATGGCCGCCTCCAAGCGGCCCGTCAGTACCCCAACTACTCCCAGCTGCACCGCTCGTTCGACAGACGCCTCCACCGCCGCCTGAGCACGTAGCCTGGTACTTCCCCCGTATTGAGGGGGGGGGGAAGTACCGCTGAACACCCCCCAGTGGTGTACGACTTTGTCGTGCACCACTGCGTACAAACTTCTGTGCCCAGACCGCCCGCACCAGTGCGTGACACAGGCCACAGGAACTCCTCCCGTGTCGCGGAGAGAAGTGGTCGTGAAGGACTCAGAAGACGATGTGCGTCGCCGTGTGCGCGAGGGGGACCGAGAGGCGTTCGCCCTGCTGTACGAACGGTTCGCCCGCGCCGTCTACAACCACGGGCTGCGACTGACGGGCGACTGGTCGACAGCCGAAGAGATCATGTCCGAAACGTTCCTGACCGCGTGGCGGACCCGCGAGCGGGTGCAGGAGGACGGAGGCTCCCTGCTGCCCTGGCTGCTGGGCATCGCCACCCACAAGGCGGACAACGCCCGCCGGGGAGTACGCAGACGGCAGTTGTTCCTGGCGCGTCAACCGCAGCCACGTGTGGAGGAGGACTTCGCACCTCGGGCGATCGGGCGCATCGACGACGCACGGTACTTGCGTGCCGTGCAGACCGCGCTGGGACGGCTGCGGCGCCAGGAGCGGGAGGTATTGGCCCTGTGCGTGTGGTCCGGCCTGGACTACCAGCAGACGGCCGAGGCGCTGGGCATCGCCGTCGGAACAGTACGGTCCCGCCTTTCGCGTGCCCGCAAGAAACTCGCCCACCTCGCGGAAGAAGACCGGGAACCACCGACCGCCCGCGGAGAGATGACAAGTGAGGCCGCGATCGCGGCCCTGCCCGTACGGGAGGAGCTCACATGAACGACGACACCACCGGCGCTTCCTCGGAGCGGCACGGCGACCGCGAGGAGATCGCGCGCCGGCTCCCGGCCCCGGCTGACTGGGACCTTCCGCGCGAGCAGCACCTTCGTCACAGGGACCTTCTGATGCACCACATCGACCACGACCAGGCCGCCCGCACCCGGCCGGCCCGCCGACTGCTGCGGCCCGCGGTCCTGGCGCCGGCGACCGCTCTGGCGCTGGCCTGCGCGGTGACCGCGGGAATTGCGCTGACCGGCGGTGACCCGGCGCCCACCCGCACCGAAGCGCACCGCGCGGCCACGGACATGCAGCCCGCCGCCGCGCTCCTGGACCGGATCTCCGACGCCACGGAGACGCGCACCGGCCTCACGGTGCGCGACGACCAGTTCGTCTACACCAGGGAGAAGACCCGTGGAGCCGACCTGACCAGCGGAAAGGCGGTCCTCGGCCCGCTGATGGACCGTGAGGTGTGGGCCGCCGAGGATCCGGCGCCCCTGCGGAAGCTCGGCCTGATCCGGGAGGGCGGTGAGACGTTCCCCATCAACGCCGAACTCGGGGACACCGAGGGCACACCAGCAGGTATCAACCGGCCCACCTACCGCTGGCTCAGCTCGCTGCCCAGCGCGCCCGACAAGCTGCTGACCTATCTGTACGCCAAGACTCCGCAGGCCGATGGACGGGAACGCGACCAGGCGGTGTTCGAGCAGATCGGATCCTTGCTCGGCGGAGTGATGCCGCCCCGTACGGCCGCGGCCCTCTACCGGGCCGCGGCGAAGATCCCGGGTGTCACCCCGGCTCCTGAGGCCCGCGACGCGATCGGTCGCAAGGGCCTCGGTATCGCCCGCGACGACACGCGCTACGGCATCCGGACCGAGTGGGTCTTCGACGAGAAGGACTTCGCCTTCCTGGGCTCCCGCAGCTACCTGACCAAGGACGTCTCATACGGAAAAGCCGGGACCCTGCTGTCCAGCACGGCCGAGCTGGAACACGCCGTCGTCGACGAAGCCGGCCGACAGCCCACCGACGCGGAACGGACAGAGGGGAAGCGCCAAAGCTGACCGCCTTGAGCGGTGCTGTGCCGCGGGCCGCAGCACCGCCCAGGGTGCCCGACCGAGCTGGCCGTGCGCCGGTTCACGTACCTCAACCCGCACTGTCCAGCGGTTTCGTTCGAGTACGGCCGCCAGTGGCGTGGTGGGGACGTGGGGGAAGGCACTGACCGGCACCGTGCCCTCTACGTCCTCCAGAAGGCCGAGCTTGCCGGTTGCCGACCTCGTTACGATCCGGGTCCCACCGTCAGCCGGCGGGGAAATAGTGGCCGTTGTCCAAGTCGGCGAGCAGGCCGGGCTGGGCGGGTTCCCAGCCGAGGGTCCGGCGGGTGATGCGGTTGGACGTCGGGTAGCTCTGCGTGACGATGTTCGTGAGGACTCCGAAGTACCCCGGCGTCGTCAAGGCATCGTTGGGGACGCTCACGGCGGGCAGGCCCAGGCGGCCGGCGATGGCCTCGGCGATGTCGCGGAACGGGATTCCCCCGTCCTCGACCGCGTGCCAGTACCTGCCGGCCGGCCCCTTCTCCAGCGCCAGTCGGAACAGGGAGGCGGCATCGCGGATGTGCACGGCGTTCCACAGGTTCGTGCCGTCCCCGGGGTAGCCGACGAACCCCTTCTCCTTCGCGAGCGCGATCAGCGTGGGGAGGAAGCCGACACGATCGGTCGTGCTGTGCGCGATGTTGGCGATGCGCACGACCGAAGACCGCACCCCCTGCTCGGCGAGGTCGACCACGGCCCTTTCCGTGACGTTGCGGACCCGCAGGGTGCCTTTGTGCTCATCACCGGCGGGGAGGGCCGGGTCCTCCTCGGTGACTGGTCGCCCAAGGTTCCCGGGCGAACCAATGCTTCCCGCCGTGACCAGAGGCTTTCCGGTTCCCGCGAGTGCCTCTCCGTACGCGAACATGATCGGGAGCTCCGCAGCGGCCACGGCGTCCATCCCGCCAGAGGGAAGCAGATCCTGCCTGTGGGCGACGTGGATGACACCGTCGGAACCCGAGGCTGCCTCCTTGAGCCCGTCAAGATCCTGGAGGTCGCCGCGACGTACCTTCACGCCGAGCGCGGACAGGGCCGCCGCGGAAGCGTCCGACCGGGCCAGGCCGGTGACCTCGTGCCCGGCGGCGATGAGTTCGGGGATGATGTACGAACCGGAATGACCGGTCCCTCCAGCGACGAATACGCGCATCTGACTGTCCTTGTGAGGGTAGGTGCAGGGTCTTTTCGTGCCGCAAGTGAACTGGCGTAATGCGGCACGAGAGGTGGCGGTAAGGGCGTGCTCAGTCGAGAAGGGTGATGCCGAGGGAGAAATCGGCGTGCTTGACGGAGTGGTTCATCAAGCCCAGCTCCAGCAGGCCGACATTCTCCAGAGCCCGCGCCATGAACAGTTTCCCGATGTCCCAGGGGCGCAGCCCCAGGCTCTCGACGAACTCCGACACGGGTGCCTTCACCGGCGCGTCGTCACCGGCGATGAACACGTCCAGAGGGCGGTCCTCGGCCGGGCCGGCCGCCAAGACGCGGGAGAACACAGTGTTGAACGCCTTGACGACATGCGCGTCGTCGGGAGCTGCCTTGGCGATCTCCTGTGCGCCGGAACTGTCGTCGGGGACGACGAAGCCCTGCAGGTCGGGGGCTACGGGGTTGGTGACGTCAATGATGATCTTGCCGCGCAGCGCGTCTCCGTACTCCCTCACCACCGCTGCCGCGCCGGCGTACGGCGTGGCGAGGACAACGATGTCCCCCCTTGGGGCAGCGCCGGCCGTCCCGACAGTGGCGCCGCCCAGCGCAGCGGCCAGTTCCTCGGCCTTGCCCTGGTCGCGGCCGATGATCTCGACGGCGTTGCCGCCGGCGAGCGCCCGGCCGGCCACAGCACGAGCCATGTTTCCCAGTCCGATAATGCTGATACTGCTCATCGATATTCCTGCTTTCCGGGCCTGGCCCTGCGGTTCACTTCCAGTGCCGAATTCTTGGAGCGAATTCAATTCGGCGTTCTGAAGTGCCTGTATTTATGTTGCCATTGGGTCTGAGTAGGTGTCCAAGACCCCTTTAAGGCCTGGTGATACCTTGAAGGCATCACCAGGCTGGGGGAACCAATGGATCTGGATCTACGCAAACTGCGTTACTTCGTCGCCGTGGCCGACCAGTTGCATTTTGGCCGCGCAGCCGATGAGCTCCATATCGCGCAGCCGGTGCTCAGCCGGCAGATCCGCGCGCTCGAGCAGGATCTCGGCGCCTCGCTGTTCACCAGGGATCGCCACGGCGTAGAGCTGACGGATGCGGGGCGGCAACTGCTGGCCGACGCCGGTCCGCTGCTCGCCTCCACCCACGCGGTCCGCCGCCGGGTGTCCGCGGCCGCCCGCGGCAAGCGGCGGCTGATGGTCGGTTTCCGGGCCGGCATTGCCGTCACCCCGGCGGCCCGTGCCTTCGAGGACCGGCACCCGGACGTGGTCGTGGACGTGCAGCGGATCGAAGGGGACGAGCAGGCTGCGATGCTGCTCGACGGCCGCATCGACGTCGGCTATGTGCGGCTACCCGTCGACGAGGCCGGCCTGCGCGTCACCCCGCTGTACACCGAGCCGCGGGTAGCGGTACTGCCCGCCGGCCACCGGTTTGCCGGCAAGGCGGAGGTCACCGAGGCCGACCTGACCAGCGAATCGCTGGTCTGGCACGGTGACCCAAGTACGCAGCCCACCAAGCGCCCGCTCCCCAACGCCGGGTATTCGGTGCGCGGGGTGGACGAGACGCTCGAGCATGTCGCGGCCGGACGGGGCATCTCCTTCCTGGCCCGTTCGGCGTCCGTGTTCTACTCGCATCCGGACATCGTCTATGTGCCCATCCCTGATCTGACGCCCGACCAGGTGTGCCTCGCGGTGTCGGCATCGCACATCTCGCCGGTAGTGGACGACTTCGTCTCCGCGGCTCGGTCGACGGCGGAGATCACGGCAGAATGCGGGAACTATGAGATGTGGCAGCTCGGAGGCGATGCCGTCTCAAGGCACGCTTGAGTAGTTCGACTGGCCCCCGTTCGTCATGCGCCGGAGAGCGAAATGGCCTGACGGAGTGGTGCTCGTTCAGGCGTCGTACGTGTGGAAGCCGCGACCGCTCTTGCGGCCGAGGTGGCCTGCGGCGACCATGCGGCGCAGGAGGGCGGGCGGTGCGTACAGCGGCTCCTTGAACTCCTCGTACATCGACTCGGCCACGGCCTGGGCGGTGTCGAGGCCGATGAGGTCGAGCAGGCGCAACGGCCCCATGGGGTGGGCGCATCCGAGTTCCATGCCCCGGTCGATGTCTTCCGGCTGTGCGGAGCCCGACTCCACCATCCGTACGGCGCTGAGCAGGTAGGGCACCAGGAGGGCGTTGACGACGAAGCCGGAGCGGTCGGGCGCCTGGATGGCCTGTTTGCCCAACTGCTCGGCGAAGCCCTGGGTGCGCCGCACGGTGTCCGCGCTGGTGGTGAGGGCGGGAATGAACTCGACCAACTGCTGTACGGGCACGGGGTTGAAGAAGTGCATGCCGATGACCTGTGCGGGACGCTCGGTGACGACGGCGAGGTCGACGATGGGGATCGATGAGGTGTTGGTCGCCAGGACCGCGGCAGGGTCCTCGACCGCCTTGTCCAGGGTGCGCAGGACGTCGGTCTTGATGTCGCGGTTCTCGGCGACGGCCTCGACGACGAACTGGCGGTCGGCCATGTCGCTGAGGTCATGGGTGAAGGAAAGCCTGGCGAGGGCCTGGTCGCGCTGCTCCTCGCCGAGCTTGCCACGCCGTACGCCTCGGTCGAGGGAGGCGGTGAGCCGGCGGCGGCCTGCCTCGAGCGCGTCCGGCGTGGCCTCGGCGACACGGACGTCGATGCCGTGGCGGGCAGCGACTTCGGCGATGCCGGAGCCCATGAGGCCGCATCCGACAACGCCGAGACGGGTTACGGGATCCATCTGAGGTCCTATCTGATGCGTCGCTGCGTGGTGGTGTCCGGGGCTGGGTCAGACGTTGCGGCGGTATTGGCCGCCCACCTCGAAGAAGGCGTCGGTGATCTGCTCGAGCGAGCAGACCCGGGTGGCGTCCATGAGGACGGCGAAGACGTTGCGGCCGCTTGTCGCCGCGTCCTTGAGCGCGGCCAGGGCCTCGTGGGCCTGGTCGCGGTGGCGGGTCTGGTGGTCCCGCACGCGCTCCAGCTGGGACTGCTTCTCCTCCTCGGTGGCCCGGGCGAGTGCCAGCTCCGGGGGCCTGCTGTCGCCGCCGGGGCGGAGGAAGGTGTTGACGCCGATGATGGGCAGAGTGCCGTCGTGCTTGCGCTGCTCGTACAGCATCGACTCGTCCTGGATACGGCCGCGCTGGTAGCCGGTCTCCATCGCGCCCAGCACACCTCCACGCTCGCTGATCCTCTCGAACTCGGCGAGCACCGCCTCCTCGACCAGGTCGGTGAGCTGGTCGATGACGAACGACCCCTGCAGTGGGTTCTCGTTCATCGCCAGGCCCCACTCGCGGTTGATGACGAGCTGGATCGCCAGCGCCCGCCGTACCGACTCCTCGGACGGGGTGGTGACGGCCTCGTCGTAGGCGTTGGTGTGCAGTGAGTTGGCGTTGTCGTAGATGGCTGTGAGGGCCTGCAGGGTGGTGCGGATGTCGTTGAAGTCCATCTCCTGGGCGTGCAGGGAGCGGCCGGAGGTCTGGACGTGGTACTTCAGCTTCTGCGAGCGCTCGCCCGCGCCGTACTTGTCCCTCATCGCGACGGCCCAGATACGGCGGGCGACCCGGCCGAGGACGGAGTACTCGGGGTCCATGCCGTTGGAGAAGAAGAACGACAGGTTCGGGGCGAAGTCGTCGATGTGCATGCCGCGGGCCAGGTAGGCCTCGACGTAGGTGAAGCCGTTGGCAAGGGTGAAGGCGAGCTGGCTGATGGGGTTGGCGCCGGCTTCGGCGATGTGGTAGCCGGAGATGGACACCGAATAGAAGTTGCGGACCTTGTGCGCGATGAACCATTCCTGGATGTCGGCCATCATCCGCAGGGAGAACTCGGTGGAGAACAGGCAGGTGTTCTGCCCTTGGTCCTCCTTGAGGATGTCGGCCTGCACGGTGCCGCGCACGCTCGCGAGTGCGCGGGCCCGCAGCCCTTCCGCCTCTTCCGGCGACGGGTCACGGCCCTCGGCGGCGCGGAACCCTTCCAGCTGCTGGTCGATGACGGTGTTGAGGAAGAACGCCAGGATGGTCGGCGCGGGCCCGTTGATGGTCATGGAGACCGAGGTGGCGGGCGCGATCAGGTCGAAGCCGTCGTAGAGCGCCTTCATGTCCGCGAGTGTGGCCACCGACACTCCGGACGTGCCGACCTTGCCGTAAATGTCGGGGCGTTCGTCCGGGTCCCGGCCGTACAGGGTGACCGAGTCGAAGGCGGTGGACAGGCGGGTGGCCGGCTGGCCCTCGGAGAGCAGCTTGAAGCGCCGGTTGGTACGGAACGGATCGCCCTCACCGGCGAACATCCTCGCCGGGTCCTCACCGTCGCGCTTGAAGGGGAAGACCCCGGCCGTGAAGGGGAAGTAGCCGGGCAGGTTCTCCTCGCGCCAGAACCGCACCAGCTCCCCGTGGTCGGTGAAGCGGGGCAGGGCGACGCGGGGGATTCTGTGGCCGGACAGGGACTCGCGGGTCAGCGTGGTGCGGATCTCCTTGTCCCGGACCTTCACCACCTGCTCGTCTCCGGAGTAGGAGGCGATGACGGCGGGCCAGTTCTCGAGCTGCTCCGTGACCTGGGGCGGGAGCTGCTTGCGGGCGTCGTCGAGGAGCGACTGCACGTTCGCCGCGTCGGAGCCCGCCTCGACGAGCCCGTCCCTCGCCGTCTCCAGGTGCTGCACCCGCCTGACCGCGTCGGTGAGTTGCGCGGTTCCGGCGTGGTAGGCGCGGATCGTGTCGGTGATCTCGGCGAGGTAGCGCACCCGGCCTGCGGGGACCACCTGCCGGATGCCGGAGGAGTGGCGTACCCCGACCGGTGCCAGCGCGCCCTCGGACAGCGGCAGCCCCTTCTCGGCCAGGCCCGTCTTCAGGTGCTGGTAGAGCGCGGTGACACCGTCGTCGTTGAACGTCGCCGCCGACGTGCCGTACACCGGCATGTCCTCGGGCTTCATGCCGAAGGCCTCGCGGTTGCGGACCAGTTGGCGGCTGACGTCGCGCTGGGCGTCCTGGGCGCCGCGCCGCTCGAACTTGTTGATCGCCACGACGTCGGCGAAGTCGAGCATGTCGATCTTCTCCAGCTGCGAGGCGGCACCGAACTCCGGTGTCATCACGTAGAGAGAGGTGTCGACGAACGGCACGATCGCCGCGTCTCCCTGCCCGATGCCCGGCGTCTCCACGATCACGAGGTCGAACCCGGCGGCCTTGACCACGTCGATGACGTCGGACAGGTGCTCGGGCAGTTCACGGCTGCCGCGGGTGGCCAGGCTGCGGAAGAAGACCCGGCTCCCGTCGAGGGAGTTCATGCGGATCCGGTCACCGAGCAGCGCACCCCCGCCACGGCGACGGGTCGGGTCGACCGCGATCACCGCGATGCGTAGCTTGTCCTGCTGGTCGAGGCGGAAGCGGCGCACCAGCTCGTCGGTCAGTGACGACTTTCCGGAGCCGCCGGTGCCGGTGATGCCGAGCACCGGCGTGACCTGTGCCGCGGCGGCGGCTCGCAGCTGTTCCAGCAGGTCAGTGGGCAGCTTGCCGAGCTCCGCGCCGGTGATGGCGCGGGCGATCGCGAACCGGTCGCCGGCGAGCACGGCGGCCGCGTCGGCCGGTTTGCCGTCCCAGAGGTCGAAGTCGCAGTCCTTCACCACCGAGTTGACCATCCCGGCCAGGCCCATCCGCTGGCCGTCCTCGGGGGAGAAGATGGTCACCCCGCTCTCGCGCAGCCGGGTGATCTCCTCGGGTACGATCACGCCGCCTCCGCCGCCCACGACGCGGACGTGGTCGGCTCCCTGCGCGCGCAGCGACTCGACCAGGTACTCGAAGTACTCCACGTGCCCGCCCTGGTAGGAGGAGACCGCCACGCCGTGTGCGTCCTCCTCCAGCACCGCGTCCACGACCTCCCGCACCGATCGGTTGTGTCCGAGGTGGATCACCTCGGCGCCCTGGGACTGGAAGATGCGCCGCATGATGTTGATCGACGCGTCGTGCCCGTCGAACAGGGCCGAAGCGGTGACCAGGCGGACAGGGTGCACGGGTCGGTGCAGGTCGCTCATGGGGGCCTTCCCGGGCAGGGTGGGGTACAGGTGACAGAAGAGATACTAGGACGTCCTAGTAAATTATTGGAATGGGTTGCCGTCACAGATCGAGGACCAGCCGAGGTCCGCACGAGCGGGAGACGCAGATGAGCATGGTGTCGCCGGCGGCCCGCTCGTCCTCGGTGAGCAGCGAGTCGCGGTGGTCGGGCCTGCCGTCGAGTACGTCGGTCTCGCAGGTGCCGCACGTGCCCTCCCGGCAGGAGAAGTCGACGGCGACGCCGGCCTGCTCCACGGTTTCGAGGACCGAGCGGTCCGGCGGCACCGTGAGAGTGAGCCCGGAGCGGGCGAGCTCGAGCTCGAAGGTTTCGGCCGGGCCGGTCGCGGCCGCCTGTACCGGGGCGAACGGTTCGACGCCCTGCGTGCCGGAGGGCCAGTCACCGCAGTGTTCCTGCACCGCCTGAGCGCGGGCCGTGACAGCCGGATCGTTCGTCCGGCTGCCGGCGCGCAGACGCTAACCCCTGACGCGCACGTCAAGGGCAAGCGACGCGGACGCTCCGTTGACACCGTCCGCCCGACGTGTTTGCATCCCGCCATGCCGTTGTCGCAGCCCCTGACCCGCCGCCGCGCCGTGGACCTCGTCCGCGTCGCCGCCGCGCTGTGTCGGACGACCGGCTGATCGCTCGCTTCCTGACGTCCGCGGCAACTGCTTTGTGAAGCACGGCAGTTGGTCATGCCGTGACCGCACCACTCCCTCCCCACGCTGTTCCGCCCCTTCGTGACGAGGACGTGCCATGCCTTCGCCCACCCCCGCCGGCGACCGCTACGAAACCGACTACGACCGCCGCAGACTGCGCCAGTGGCTCGCCGGTGAGGCCAGGGCCGACGGGGTCACCCGCCGTCGGCTGCTCACCCTGCTTGCTGCCACCGCCGCCGGGACCGCAGTCGGCACCACGCGGCCCGCCCATGCTTCCGCAGGACCGATCGTCAAGCCTCTGCCGCCCGAATGGTTCATCCAACGCGGCACGAACGCCGAGACCCGCTGGGAGGCGCTGCGCACAACCGGCCACCACACCCCCAACGAGCGGTTCTTCGTGCGCAACCACACCGCCACCTCCGTCCTGGACGCTGCCGACTGGCGGCTGCGGCTGTGGGGGAGCGGGCTGCGTGGAGCCCCCGGCGAAGACGGGCCGGTGGAGTTCGGGTACGACGATCTGCGGGCCCTGCCGGTCGTCACCCGCACCGCCTTCGTCGAGTGCGCGGGTAACGGGCGTACCTACTACACGACCCAGCAGGGCGAGACGGTCACCGGCACGGCGTGGACTCTGGGAGCGATCGGCGTCGCACGTTGGCGCGGGGCACGCCTGTCCGATGTGCTGCGCAGGGCGGGGCTGTCCCCGTACGCAGTGGACGTGCAGCCGCGCGGGCTCGACGCCGAGTACGTCAGCGGAGGCGAGAGCCTGGGCCGGGTACGCCGTCCGCTGCCGCTGGCCAAGGCGTTGGACGACGTACTGCTCGCGTACGAGATGAACGGTGAGCCGCTACCGTACGACCACGGCTACCCGGTGCGGGTGCTGGTGCCGTCCTGGGTGGGGATCGCGTCGATCAAGTGGGTCGGCGACATCGAGGTGTCCGCGGAGCCGCTGTACTCGCCGTGGAACACCACCTTCTACCGGCTGTTCGGTTCTTCCTACCCCGAGGGCGGCAGTGCGCCGCTGACCCGGCAGACCACGAAGAGTGCTTTCGAGCTGGCGAGCGGGGCCACGTTCACGGCGGGCCACAGGCACGAACTGCACGGACGGTCGTGGTCGGGTGAGGGTGCCGTCACCCGGGTCGACGTCAGCACCGACAGCGGGACGAACTGGCGGCCTGCCCGTCTGCACGATCGGCCCCGCGCCGGCACCTGGACCCGTTGGTCCCTCGGCTGGCGGCCCGACACGCCGGGCGCCACCCACCTGCTGGTCCGCGCCACGGACACGGCAGGCCACACCCAGCCCGACACCGCCGTGCCCAACACCCAGGGCTATCTGTTCAACGGCGTGGTCCGTCACCCGGTGACCGTGGTGTGACGGACGGACCTCAACGGCCGCCGCCATCTCGTTTCATGGGATCGTCCGTGCGTGGTGCAGCGTTTCAGGGGTTGACCCAGGCGTCCGGGGTCTTGGTCAACGCCGAAACAGCGGCGGGCAGTTGGGCCGACGCGACGTCGGCGAGCGAGACGCCGTCGAGGATCTCGCGCACGTTGGACCGCAGCGCGATCCACAACGGGAGCAGCGTCTCGGCGGGGCCGGTGTAGGACAGCTCCGGTGGGCGGACTCCGCGCACCGAGACCAGCGGTCCGTCCACGGTACGGATGACGTCGGCGATGCTGATGGACTCGGCGGGCCTGGCCAGCCGGTAGCCGCCGTTGCCGCCGCGCTGGCTGAGCACAAGGCCGCCCCGACGCATATCGTTGAGGATGCCTTCGAGGAACTTGTGCGGGATGTCCTGGGCGTCGGCGATGGCCTCCGCCTTGAGCGGCCCGTCATTTCCTGACGCGGCGAGCTGCAACGCGGCACGTACCGCGTAGTCCGCCCTGGCTGAGATCCTCATGGGTGCATTATCCCGTACTGGTTGGGTCCGGTCTCCCTGACCGGCGGCGAGGGCGCTCAGCCGCGGCGGGCGTTCAGTGGGACGCCGTCGGCTTCTAGGTTGTGGCTGAGGGCGCCATGGCCAGCGGTGGCTGTGCTGCTTGCCAGGCGTCTCTTCTGAGGGTTGCCCCATGTCCGCATGGTGAGACTCCCTCACGTCGAGTCCTCCTTCCAGGGGCTTCAGGGGCTCAGAGGGCTCCCGGTCAGGCAGGCAGGACGAACGGGGGGTGCGCACCGTTGAGGAAGTAATCCCCGACATCGCGGATTCGGGGGGCGACGGGCTCGTACAAGGTGTGGGTGCGGGCATTGCGCCAGAAGCGGTCGAAGCCCAGCCGTGCGGACGCGGAGCGGGCGCCGACGATGTCGAGGGCGCGGGAAGTGGCCTCCTGCGCCGCCCTGGAGGTGGCGGCTTCCGCCATGGCGACGAGGATGGAGATCTCCGCGTACTCGTCGTAGGTGAGACTTTCGCGGCGTGCCAGCCCTCCGTGCACGGCCTCCTGGGCTTGATCGGTGAGCGCGGACGCCGCGCGGGTGAGGACGGTGAGTTCCCCGTAGACGGTCAGGATCTGTGGGTCCTGAGAGGAGCCGGCCGGCCAGTCCGGATGCCAGGGAGAGTGCGTTGCCCTGCTGTACTCACGGGCTTCGGCGAGCACTCCCTCAGCCATGCCGAGACAGAGCTGGACGGAATTGAGACGCCCGACCGGCGATGCCAGAGCAGTCAGGGGCGACAGGACATCCTCGTCCGCGGACAGGGAGCCGAGTACGTCGTCGGCGGAGACCGGTACACCGTCGAACTCCACGCTCCCGCCGGCCGCGAGCCGCTGGCCGAAAGTGTCGGTGTCGCCGACGACCCCCACGCCGTCACGGACGGGATCGACGACGACGGCGAGTGGCTCGCCGGTATCGGCCCGTACGGCCCGTACGGCGAGGCGATCGGCGACCAGGACCCCGCAGGTGTAGCTCTGCCGGCCGTCGAGCACATAACCGGTGGCTGTCCTGGTCAGTGTCAGAGGCGGTTCCTGGCGGGCGAAACCACCGCCCCAGCACCACTGCTCCGCCGCGGACCGCTGCTCAATCCGACCGGCGAGAGAGGGCTCGGTGAAGAAGCGGGCGCTGTACGACAGAAAGTAGTGACAGCCCAGCAGTTGACCGATCGCGCCGTCGGCCGCGGCGATCACCCGAACGACGGCGTAGGCGGTGGGCCAGTCCGCGCCGCCTCCGCCGAGTTCGCCCGGTATGAGGAGCGTCAGCAGTCCCGACTCGCGCAGCCGGGAGACCTCGTCGAACGGGGTCTTGCCTGCCTGCTCCCTGGCCACCGCGTCCGTGGCCAGGTCGTCCGCCGTCTCGTGGGCCACGCGAAGCCAGTGTGCACGGCCGGGCCCGGTTCGGTCGGATTCCGGGGCGGGTCCGGACGGCGCAGTGGCAACGCTCATGGTGGTGGTCTCCTCAAGGTCGGCGGCTGGGCAGGTACTTGTAACCCACACGCCGTACGGTGACGATCCGGTGCCGGTGGTCCCTGCCCAGCTTGCGGCGCAGCCGTGCGATGTGGACATCCACGGTGCGGCCGTCGCCGAAGTGCTCGTAGCCCCAGATCCCTGCCATCAACTGCTCGCGCGAGTGCACTTGGTCGGGCTGCAGGACGAGATGGGCCAGCAGTCCGAACTCCAGGTAGGTGAGGTCGAGTTCGCGTCCGTCCAGTTCTGCCACGCGTCGTTCGGGGTGGATGCGGACGACACCGTCTTCCGTCTGACGCACGGGAGGCGGGTTCGTGTAGGCGACCGGCCGGATCTCCGGCAGGGTCACGTCCTTGGCGAAGAGGTCTGCGGGATCAGTGCCCTCAGGGACGAGGACGAGGTAGCCGACGAGGGGAGCGGAACCGTTTCCCTCGTCGCCTGCCTGCGCGGCGTCGCCCACGAGGCGGAGACGGCGCATGTCGGGGAGTGGCGAGGCTGATGGAGTTTCCTGAGTCGAGAGTGCCGTGGTCATGGCAGTCGCCCTTCAGAGGTACGTCGAGCCATCAGGCGCAGTGGTGGACGTGCCTGATCACTTCGGATGAGGGAAGGGGCGGAGTGGCACGCGCATTGTGTGCGTCGCGTGCCTTACACGCGACGGCAGGCGGCGCTGACGACGTGACCAAAGTCGACATGCCGACGACGAACGAGTCGCTGCTGCGTGTGTGCCATGTGTGTCATCCTGCGTGCCCAAGGGGAGGGCCGTCAATGCTTCCCTAGCAAATCGATGGGAAATATAGGGAATGCCCGCCGCCGTCGAGGCTGTGCGCGCTCTTCCCCAGAGCAGGCCCTCTTGACGTGGCACCAGGGCCGCACGACACTCCAGAGCAGAGATCCCTAGTGAAGCGGTAGGAAATCATGGAGCATCTGGAGCCGCACGCCAGCCGCGCCATGCGCGCGGGCCGGCCGTCGCTTCTGCTGACCTCCCGCCGCCACATCGATCTCCTGCGTGTCTGCAGCGCGGCGAGCCCTCCGCGCTGAATCGATGGTGCCCATCGGCACCGCGTCCCGCCGGTACGGGTACGCGCCGACGCCGCCGCGCGCCCATCAGCCCACGTGTGCCGACCTCCGCATCTCTGCGAGCCAGAATCCGGACCCGGACCCAGGGAGACACATGCCTGCCGCACCTCTGCCCACCAAGCTGTCCCTCCTCCGCCCGCCGTCGTTCCGAGGCAGGATCGGCTGTGACGCGAACAGCGGCTACTACGCCGAGTCGCGCCGCTACCGCCTCCACCTGTCGCCGTCCTGCCCCTCCTGTCTGCGGATCGCCATCACCCACAGCCTGCTCGGTCTGGAAGAGACCCTCCCGACCGTGCTTCTGTCGGCAGTCCCCGACGGGGCGGACGGCGAACACTCCGCTCTGCGCCCGTTGTACGAGGCCAGCTCACACCGGCATCCCGGACCAGCCGTGGCACCGGTGTTGAGTGACACGTGGACAGGACGCATCGTCAGCACACACGCCCCGGACATCCTCAGGGACCTGGCCCGGCGCTTCGGCGTTGACGACTCCGACCGGCCCACCCTCTATCCGCACGGCGCGGAGGAGGAGATCGAGGCCGTCGAACGACTCTGCGAGTACCGCATCAACGAAGCCGCACAGCAGGCCGGGCAGGCCAACGTCGACGCCACGGCACGCGAGACCGCTCTCGGTACTCTGCTTCGCGTCCTGCACTCACTGGAATGGCGGCTCGCCCACCAGGAGTTCGTCCTGGGCGACGAAATGTCCGCCGCCGACGTGCAGTTGTGGGTGACCCTGGTCCAGCTCGACACCGTGCACCGACTGCACCTGGACGCCGCCGCCGTCCACCGCATCGCCGGCCACCAACACCTGTGGGCCTACGCACGGCGACTGGCCGCCCACCCCGCCTTCGGTCGGCACCTCGACCTGGAGGGCATCGCCCGGAGGCACCATTCCCACTGCCAAGGACTGGAAGCCGCAGGGGCGGCGGTGCAGATCCTGGACTGGGCGACGCACATCGCTGACGGGCCCCAGGCCCGTTCGGCGTCCACGTCGGGGGCGGCGGCGCAATGACCACCATCACTTCATCATCGGCAGGTCCAGGGCGACGGTCCCGGGACTCTAGGTGAGTACCACGATGCGGGATCCAGCGGCGTCGGTCACGTAGGTCAGCAGCTTGCCCGCGCTGCCACCGGTGCCCAGCCAGTCGACGGAGGCGACCTCGCCCGGCGTGAGGAACACTCCTCGTGCGAGCTGAGCCTCGGCGTCCGCACCCCACCCGCTGCCGGTGAACCAGGTTCCGAGGTCCTTGCCCTGCACGACCGTCTCGCCCACCCCGTCGGGAACCCGCCGCAGACCTGCACAAGAGAGAGCGCCAACTGTGCTGCGCTGCCACCCTGACCCCAACACCGCACACACGTCAGCAGATCCGAGAAACAGCGCCTAACAAGTTTTCGAAGATGTGCGTGGATACCGTGTCGCCGGGCACTAGGGCTATCGCACCGAGGTCCTGGTGCAATTCGGAGCCGGACCTACCGGTCTAGGACCTGACGACAGGAGCTTGAAATGATCATTCTTGGCCTTATTCTGCTGATCATCGGCTTGCTTGTCGGCATAGGGCTGCTGACAACGATCGGCGGCATCCTCATTCTGGTGGGCGCCATTCTGTGGGTCCTGGGTGCGACCGGGCGCGCGGTCGGTGGACGCAAGCATTTCTTCTGATGTCAGGGCGCCTCACCAAATCGCTGCGACGAGTGACTGTCCGTGGCTTCCTCCTCATGAGAGAGCCAACATCGTGAGGAACTCACGGATCACGCCTTGAGCAGCCGGTTGCTGCCTCTGGGCGCGCGTTCGTCGCCGATCGATGTCTCGGATGGCTTGATGGTCGAGGCGGGGCCGGCGTACGAGGCCAGGTGGACGGCGGTGGTGAAGCTGGTGCCGTCGCGGACGGTGGACAGCGACATCCCCGCCGCCTCCACCGCCTTGCCAGCTGGGCCAGCTGGGCCCAGCGTAAGGTCCACGCGAGCGGCCGCTTCATGGCCGACGGCCAGTTCGTCCAGCTCGACCCCGATGTACGCCGACGACGACCAGCGTGCGAACGAGATCGAGGCAAACGCCCGTCGCCCGGCCGACGAACTGGGCGCCGCGCTCCTCGCGGCCGACGGCCGACTGTGCGAGGCACTCACCACTCTGCCCGACGAGTGCTGGAGTGTGACCGTCCGGACAGCGCGTGGGAGGGCAGTGTCGGCCTCGGAGGTGCCCTGGATGCGGGTGCGGGAGGTGTGGGTGCACACCTTCGACCTGAACGCGGGAACCGGTTTCGACGACGTCCCCCGCGTGGCTGTGAAGGCAGAGGAATCACGATGAAGTGGCCGGCATCGGCGGCGGGCTGGGCGAACGCCCACTTGAACGTCCTCTTGATCAACAAGGATCGCGGCAAGGACACCACGTTGAATTCGTCCTGACAGCCGTGGTCGTCCCACTGCGGCCCGTACCGCCGGTAGACCATGGCGAGAGAAGCCGCAGCGGGCAACTGTCTGTCGGCGGCCCGCAAGCGGTACTGAGCGTTCCCATACTGGTCGCAGGAACACCGGCCTGCATCCCCACCCGCCGAAGAGCTGGTGGGGATGCGAGACGTCGTGCGACAGTCCGGAGGCCGTCGGGCCAGCCCGGTACGGGGCCTATTCGGAGGTCAGGCGCCCGGGTGGAGACCGGGCCAGCCGGGTGTCGGGTCGCCCTTGACCTCGCCGAAGTAGAGGGCGAAGGTCTGCTTCAGCCGCTCGACCTGGGCCCTGTCTTCCATGAAGCGCGGGAACCCGTCCAGGTTGGCGTTCGGGTACTCCCAGATCGGTTTGAGGCCGGTGGGCGGCGCGATGTCGGTGCGCACCGACCAGCTGTTGGAGGTCTGGCGCTCGGTGGACAGCTGCCAGTTGAGGTAGAGCTTGGCCGCTGTGGGGTTGGCGGCCTGCTTCAGGATCGCGATCCGCTGTCCCCATCCCACGAACGGGTGCCCGTCGGGCATCATCCAGCGGTTCGGGGTGGTGATGAGCGGGCTTCCACCCGTGCCGACGCCGATGATCTTCTCCTTGCTGGTGACCGCGGCGCCGGGGGAGAAGGAGCCCCGGGCGAACTGCGGTTGCTGGGCGGCGAAGTCGGCTATCCAGTCCCAGCCGTAGGTCTCCGCGTAAAGGGCGAAGAGGTAGAGCACCGCGTCGTCGTCGTGCGGGTAGGAGGAGGCGATGGCGCCCTTCCAACGCGGGTCGACCAGGTCCAGCGGCGTCTGCGGCGCGTCGGCCCCGGCCGCCGCCACGTCGTACAGGTAGCTGAAGGCGATGACCATGCCGGCCACCCAGGCGCCGTCCGGATCGCGGAACTTCTTGTGGAGCTTGCTGAAGCCGGCGGGCTTGTAGTGCAGCAGCCGTCCCTGGCGCTTCCAGCGGGTGAAGTCGTGCAGAGTCTGCAACTGCACCACGTCGGGGACCAGGGTGTCGGTCGCGAACTGGTTGTCCACGCGGACGTCGTGGTACTTGCTGTAGTCCACGATGAGGTCGAGGTCGATCTGCGGGAACCGCGCGCGGAAGGCGGTCCGGGCGCCTGCGCCGCTGCCGGAGTTGGCGAGGTCGCCGCCCGCGTAGATGACAAGCTTGCCGCCTTCGGCGATGGCGGCCTGGTACAGCTCGTCGAGGCTCCTGGTCTCTTCGGAGCCGGCGCCGCGTGCGGCTGTTGCCGGGGCGGCCGCGGCGGGGGTCGCGGTGGCGCCGAGGGCGCCGAGTCCGAGTGCGGCGCCCGCTCCGGTGGCAAGGAGGTCCCGTCGACTGGGGAGGCTGGTCACTGGGGTAACCCTTTCTGCGTGGGGGCAGGGATTTTCCCGAGGTACGGGCGGCGGACCGCCTCGGCCGGGACAGTGGGAGCGGAAATGGCGAAACCGGTGTTCTGGTACGGCGTGCTCAACAGGCCCATGTCACCCCCGTGTCATCTCGCCCCGGCGTCCGTGGCCTGGCTGACGAACACGGTGGTGAGCCGTTTTCCGGGACAGGGAATCTTGGCGCCGAGCCGGCCGTGTTCGGGGGTGGGGCCGGGCGTTGACCAGCATCGCCTCCTGCTCGCCGGTGGCGAGGGTGGTGGTCTTGTCCGTGGTGCCGACCGGAGAGTCCAGGCCGAGGACTGCAGATTCGAGCGTGCTCATCAGGGCTCTTCGCTCTTCGGTCGGGAATGGGGCTCGCTGAGGGCGAGCGGTTCACCTGGAGAGTATCTGACGAGTCAGGCGTTTCTCGCGCTGGATGCACACGGTGTGATCCGAGTCGCATGGCCTGCGGGGTAGTTGACGTGGGCGCCGCGCCCCCGGGGTGGGACCGGATCGGCGGACGACGGGAGCACCGCTGTCGGCGTCGATGCCCAGTTCGCTCGCTGAATTCGCGGTCCACACCAGGGTCGCAAAGCAGTCCTCCAGCCCGGCGGGGAAGGGGTGTTCCGGAGCGAGCCGGTAATCGAGGCAGACCACGACCGTGCCGACCTCCGCGGCGGCAAGGGCGGAGCCACACGCCTCCGTGCGCGCCGTGATGCAGGCGTCACGTTCACCGGCTCCGCATCCGCTCTTCGAGCGCCGCCTCCGGTTCCATCAGGTCAGGCTGCCTACGGCTTGCGCAAGGGTTGCTCGCCCGAGCCGCGGACTATCAGCCGGGTGGGCACGGTGATGGTGCGGGTCCGGGTGCGGTCGCCGTCGAGTCTGGTCAGGGCGGTGGTCGCGGCTGCCCTGCCGAGTTCTTCCGCGTCCTGGGCGACGACGGTCAGGGCGGGTTCGAGTGCTTCGGCGAGTGCGACGTCGTCGAACGCGACGACGGCGACGTCCTTGCGTTTGCTCCGGGCGAGTTCGGCGACGATGCCCAGCGCCATGATGTTGTTTCCGGCGAACAGGGCCGTGGGGGGATCGGCCAGGCCGAGGAGTCGGGCGGTCGCAGCCTCGGCTCCTTGCTGGTCGTGGGCGTTGGTGACGAGCGAGCGGTCGAAGGGGATGTCGGCTTCGTGCAGCGCCGAGCGGTAGCCGGCCAGCCGCTCGCGGCGGGTGTACAGCTTCGGGGGCAGGTCGCCGACGAAGCCGATGCGCCGGTGTCCGTGGGCGAGGAGGTGGGCGACGCCGTTGTGGGCTCCGGCACGGTTGGAGCTGACGATGCTGTCCGTGGCGAGTCCGACTCCGGGCCGGTCGAGGAAGATCACCGGAAGTCCCGCCGTACGGTGGGCCTTGAGGTGGGCGTGGTCGGCGCCGACGGACGGTACGACGATCAGGATGCTGACGCGGCGAGCGAGGAACTTGTCCGTCAGGGCACGTTCGCGTGCGGGATCGTCCGCGGAGGAGCCCATGAGCAGGGTCAGTCCGCGGTCGCGGACCGTGTCCTCGATGCTTCGGGCCACGGCCCCGAAGAAGGGGTTCCCGAGGTCCGGGATGACCAGTCCGACCGTGGTGTCGGGTCCGCCGACGCGGATGTTGCGTGCCATGAGGTTCGGCTGGAAGCCGAGCTTGGCCACCGCCGCGAGCACCTGTTCCCTGGTCTGAGCGGAGGCGGGCCCGTCCTCGTTGAGGACGCGGGAGACCGTTTTGGCGCTGACGCCGACTTCTCGGGCGACATCGGCCAGGGTGGGTCGGCGGTTTGCTGCCATGGAGGAAAGCGTCTCCTGAGGGTTTTCGGTTCCGGCCGCGGCCTCGGCCGGAACCGCGAGAGCAGAGTTGTGCTGTCAGGTGGCCTGGACTCCGACGGCCTTTGCGGCCTCGGAATCCGCTACGACAGTATCCCCGGCCGCATCGACGGTCAGAGCACCGGTCATGATGGCGACGACCTCGGCCATGGAGTAGTCGGAGGGTTTGATCACGGCGGCGCGCCGGCCGAGGCGGTGTACGTGGATCCGGTCGGCGATCTCGAAGACGTGCGGCATGTTGTGGCTGATCAGGACGACCGGCATGCCCTTGTCGCGGACCCGGCGGATGAGGTCCAGGACCTGACCGGACTCCTTGACGCCGAGGGCGGCGGTGGGCTCGTCCATGACGACGACGCTGCGCGCCCAGGCGACGGAGCGGGCGACCGCGACGGCCTGCCGCTGCCCGCCGGAGAGCGTCTCGACCGACTGTGTCAGCGAGCGCAGGCCGATCTTCAGGTCGGCCATGTGCTCGGCGGCCTCCTGGCGCATGCGCTTCTTGTCGAGCATGCGGAAGACGCTGCCGAGGACGCCGGGGCGGCGGAGTTCGCGCCCGAGGAACACGTTCGAGGCGATGTCCATGGAGGCGGCCACGGCGAGGTCCTGGTAGACGGTCTCGATGCCGTGGGCGCGGGCGCTCTGCGGACCGGAGAAGGTGATGGGCTGTCCGTTGAGGCGGATCTCGCCGGCGTCGGGGGTGATCGCGCCGGTGAGGGCCTTGATCAGGCTGGTCTTGCCGGCGCCGTTGTCGCCGATGACGGCGAGGACCTCGCCGGGCAGCAGGTCGAAGTCGGCGCCGTCGATGGCGGTGACCTGCCCGTACCGCTTGAACAGGCCGCGGGCCTGCAGCACGGGCGTGGGGGAGGAGGTGGCGGTCATCGGGCCTTCTTCCGGGAGAGCTGGTCGACGGTCACCGCGAGGATCACCAGGACTCCGGTGATCAGGGTCTGGTAGATGGACGCGACGCCCATCAGCTGCAGGCCGTTGCGGAAGACGCCCACGATGAGGACGCCGATGAAGGTGCCGAGGACCGAGCCGCGTCCGCCGAAGAGGCTGGTGCCGCCGAGGACCACCGCGGTGATGCTGTCGAGGTTGTCGGTCTGACCGGCCTGCGGGTCGCCGACTCCGGTGCGGGAGATGAGCAGCAGGGCGGCGATGCCGTAGAGGAGACCCGCCACGGTGTAGATGCCGATGGTCAGGCGCGAGGTGCGGATGCCGTTGAGGCGCGCCGCTTCCTGGCTGTTGCCCAGGGCGTACACGTGCCGGCCCCAGCCGGTGTTGCTCAGCGAGTAGGCGAGGAGCAGGAACAGGGCGATGGTGACGAGGGAGCCGTAGGTGATGTCGGTGTGGCCGAGCGGGAAGGTCTCGCCGAGGGCCGTCAGCGGGCCCGGCAGGTTGGTGACCGTCTGCTCCTCGGAGTAGATGTGGGTCAGCGCGAACGCCACGTTGAGCATGCCGAGGGTGACGATGAACGGTGGCAGCGGGATCTTCTGCACCAGCAGCCCGTTGAGCAGTCCGAAGCCGCCGCAGACGGTGATACCCAGAGCGATGGCGACGAGCGGGGGCAGGGAGCCCTCGGCGGCCATCTTGGCGATCACGATGCTGCCGAACGCCATCACGGCCCCGCACGACAGGTCGATGCCCGCGGTCAGGATGATCAGGGTCTGTCCGATGGCGAGGGTGCCCACGACCATGACCTGCTGCACGATCAGCGAGAAGTTCCCGCCGGTGAGGAACTGTTCGGTCGAGAGGGAGAAGAAGGCGCAGGCCAGGAGGAGGGCGACCAGCGGGCCGGTGGTCGGCGCCGTGAGCAGTCGGCGGGCCGTGGTCGGTGCTTTGAGCTCGGCGTACGGCGTGGTCGTGGCTGTCATGCGAAGTCCTTGTCGGAAGACAGTGGTCGTTGTCCTTCCCGGTCGGAGGACAAGAGGACGAGCGGGCGGCCGTCACCCGGTCGGGGAGGGAGGGACGGCCGCCCCGTTGGGGGCGTACGGCTCGGGCGTACGGCTCGGGCGTACGGCTCAGCCCCAGCAGTTCTCCAGGCCGTAGGCGGTGTCCTTCGACGTGACCCCGTCCTGCGCCTTGTCGGTGATCAGCGTGACGCCGGTGTCGGTGTAGCCGGACGCCTTCTTGTCGTCCTTGGCGTACGTCACGACGGCCTTGACGCCCTCGGCGGCCATCTTGAGCGGGTACTGCTGGGAGGTGGCGGCGATCTTGCCGTCCTTGACGGCCTGGGTCCCGGTGCAGCCGCCGTCGACGGAGACGATCAGGACGTCCTTCTCCCGGCCCTTGGCCTTGAGCGCGGTGTACGCGCCCAGCGCGGCCGGCTCGTTGATGGTGTAGACGACGTTGATGTCCGGCTCCTTCTGGAGGCAGTTCTCCATCGCCGTCTGGCCCTTGGCCTGGTCGCCGCCGGTGTCCTGGGCGCAGGCGACGTCCTTGTCGGTGGCGCCGAAGCCCTTCAGGAAGCCCTCGTGCCGCTGGACGCCGACGGACACACCCGGCGCGAGGTCGAGGGCGGCTATCTTCGCGGTCTTGCCCTTCATCGCGGCCTTGGCGTACTCGCCGATCAGCTCGCCGGCCTTGACGTTGTCGGTGGCGAAGAGGGCGTCGACCGCGCTCTCCGGCTCGGTCGGCGTGTCCAGGGCGATGACCAGGACGCCCTTGGCGCGGGCCTTCTCGATCGCGGGCACGATCGCCTTGGAGTCGCTCGGGGTGATCAGGATGCCCTTGACCCCGGCGGCGACCATGTTCTCGATGGCGGTGACCTGCCCGGCGTTGTCTCCGTCGAACTTGCCCGCCGCGGTGGACAGTTGCGCGCCGTTCTCCTTGGCGGCCTTCTCCGCACCCTCCTTCATCTTCACGAAGAACGGGTTGGTGTCGGTCTTGGTGATCAGGCCGACCTTGACGCTGCCCGATCCGGTGCTCGCGGTGCCCGATTCGGATCCGGATCCACAGGCGGTCAGGGTGAGGGCCGCGATGCCCGTGCAAGCGGCGGCTCTGAGCAGGGGAGAGGGCAGACGAGAGATGCGTGACATGAACGACTCCTGCGGGATTGCGGGCGAGCGGCCGGCATCTGGGCATGCCGTCCCGTGGTGTCATCGTTGACTTATGTCATCGTTGACACTGCTTGGCCAGGATGATGGACTCCGTCGCCAGGCAACGTCAATGCCTTGCACCCGTCACAAATCGGCAACGCCCGTCGTTGCCACCCGCCCGAAGCCGCTCAGCGACTGCCCGCGACGTGCCCGTTTCGCCGGCCTGTTCCAAGAGAAGAGCAGTTCATGACCCTGCCTCGGATCACCGTCCTCGGAGAGTGCGTCGCCGACGCGTTCACCGAACCCACCAGTACCTCGAACGAACTCGCCCTCCGTGTACTACCGGGCGGCGGACCTGCGAACACGGCTGTGTCCCTGGCCCGTCTCGGCACCCCGGCCCGCTTCCTCGCGCGGCTGTCGGGCGACGTGTTCGGCCGCCTGTTCCGCGCTCATCTGGAGGCGTCGGGGGTGGACCTGTCGGACGCCGTCCAGGCGGCCGAGCCCAGCACCCTGGCCGTGGCGGAGCTGGACGACAGGGGCCAGGCCGCGTTCTCCTTCCACGCCCAGAACACGGCCGACTGGCAGTGGAAGCCCGAGGAACTGGCGCGCGTCGACCTGTCCGAAACCGCCTGTCTGCACACCGGATCCCTGGCCCTGGTCCGGCAGCCCGGTGCGACGGTGGTCGAGGACTTCCTGGCGGCGGCGGCCCCGCACGCGACCATCAGCATCGACCCCAACGTCCGGCCGCTGCTGGTGCGTCCCGACGTCTACCGGGCACGGCTGGCGCACTGGTGCACCCTCGCCGACGTGCTGCGGCTCAGCGAGGACGACCTGGAACTTCTGCTGCCGGACACCCCGCCCGAGAAGGCGTGCGACATCTGGCACGCGGCCGGGGCGCGGCTCGTCGTGATCACGCGCGGTGCCGACGGCGCCCTGGCCTCGCTCGACGGTGAACGGGTCCAGGTGCCCGTCGTCCCGACGAGCGTCGCCGACACGGTCGGGGCAGGCGACTCCTTCACCGCCGGACTGCTGCACCACCTCGGCGCTCGCGGGCTTCTGGGTGGTCGGCTGGCGGAACTGCGCCTGGACGACGTCGAGGAAGCCTGCCGCTTCGGTGCCCGCGTCGCGGCCCTGACCTGCTCGGTCGCCGGCCCCAACCCGCCGTGGCAGAGCCAGTTGGCGCAGCTTGCCGCGGCCGACCGGGCATGACGGACGAGCACGCCGCTCAGCAGGAGATCCGGCCGCACCGTTGACGCGTTGGCCGGATTGCCTTCATCATCGGGCCACTCGCTGTCATCGATGACACAAGTCAACGATGACACCCCTTGCCGATGCCGTGGACGACGGCGCCGAAAAGGGCGTCACATTTCGCCGGATCCGCGCCGGGCAGCAGGCTTCACTGCGCGGACGGCCGCAGCACAGGAGACAGCATGAGCTCTGGACGTGTATCCCGGCATGCCCGCATACGGATGATCGCGGCGGTGGCGACCGTCTGCGCCCTGTCGGCGGCCCCGCTCGCCCCCCAGGCCGTAGCCGCCGACACCCCGCCGTACTCCGAGACCTACCGGCCCCAGTTCCACTTCACGCCGGAGAAGAACTGGATGAACGACCCCAACGGCCTCGTGTACTTCAAGGGCGAATACCACCTCTTCTACCAGTACAACCCGAACGGCAACTCCTGGGGAGACATGTCCTGGGGCCACGCGGTCAGCAAGGACCTCGTGCACTGGAAGGAACTGCCGCTCGCCCTCTCGCACGACGACAACGAGATGGTCTTCTCCGGCAGCGCGGTCGTCGACCGGGACAACACCACCGGCTTCGGCACGAAGAAGAACCCGGCCATGGTGGCGATCTACACCAGCCACAACAAGGCCACGGGCATCCAGGCGCAGTCGCTCGCCTACAGCACCGACCGCGGCCGCACCTGGACCAAGTACCAGGGCAATCCCGTCATCGACATCGGCTCCAAGGACTTCCGCGACCCCAAGGTCCAGTGGTACGCGCCGACCAAGAGCTGGCTGATGACGGTGTCGCTGTCCGCCGAGCACAAGGTGCAGTTCTACTCGTCCAAGAACCTCAAGGACTGGAAGCTGCAGAGCGAGTTCGGGCCGACCGGTGCGACGGGCGGCGTGTGGGAGTGCCCCGACCTGTTCCCCCTCGCGGTCGACGGAGACAAGAAAAACATCAAGTGGGTCCTGGTCGTCAACATCAACCCCGGTGGAATCGCGGGCGGTTCGGCCGCCCAGTACTTCGTCGGCGACTTCGACGGCAAGAAGTTCACCGCCGACGACAAGGGCACCTACACCCCGCCCACCGGCACGGTGGTGCAGGACTTCGAGGGCACCAATTTCGGTTCGTGGACGACGACCGGCACCGCCTTCGGCGACGGGCCGGCGGCCGGGGCCGTGGCCGGGCAGGGAACCGTCGACGGCTTCGACGGCAAGAGCCTCGCCAACAGCTTCCACTCGGGTGACGGCGCCACCGGCACCCTGACCTCGCCCGAATTCACGGTCGACAGCTCCTACCTGAACTTCAAGGTCGGCGGCGGACGGCACCCGCACGAGTCCGGAACCGTCATGGAGCAGGGACCGCCGCCCGCGGGCACGGTCCTCGCCGACTTCGAGGGTGGCAACTACGGCGACTGGACGACGACCGGAGACGCCTTCGGTACGGCACCGGCCGCCGGCACCCTCCCCAACCAGCAGGAAGTCTCCGGATTCCTGGGCGGCGGCCTGGTCAACAGCTACCTGAACGGCGACGCGACCACCGGCACCCTCACATCGCCCGAATTCACCATCGGCAAGAAGCACATCAACTTCCTCATCGGCGGCGGCAACCACCCCGCCGCCTCCGCCGACCCCACCGCCATGGAACTCGTCGTCGACGGCGAAGTGGTGCGCAGCGCCACCGGAAAGGACGGCGAGGCGCTCAACTGGGCTTCCTGGAACGTCGGCGACCTCGCCGGCAAGCAGGCGCGGATCAGGATCGTCGACAACAACACCGGCGGCTGGGGCCACCTCACCGTCGACCACATCATGCTGTCCGACACCCCGGCCCAGCCCGTCTCCCAGGAGACGTCCGTCAACCTGGTCGTCGACGGCCAGGTCGTCCGCAGCGCCACCGGTGCCAACAGCGAGACCCTGGACTGGGCCTCCTTCGACCTGCGTGCCTACGCCGGCAAGAAGGCGAAGATCCAGATCGTCGACATGAACAAGGCCGGCTGGGGCCACCTCCTGGCCGACCGGTTCACCGAAGCCGACACCGCCGCCAAGTCCGTCGTCCAGCGCGCCCACTGGGCCGACTACGGAAAGGACTACTACGCGGCGGTGTCCTGGGAGGACGCGCCGGACGGCAAGCGGTACATGATCGGCTGGATGAACAACTGGGACTACAGCGGCGCGATCCCCACCTCCCCGTGGCGCGGTGCGCAGAGCGTCCCCCGGGAGATGGCCCTGCGTACGGTCGACGGCCAGGTCCGGCTGACCAGCAAGCCGGTCAGCAGCCTGGAGTCCCTCCGGCAGAAGCGCCCGGCGACAGCTACCGCAGTCACCGTCAAGAACACCACGAAGACCCTGATCGGCCCCGCGGCCAAGGGCAAGGCACTCGACATCGAGGCGACCTTCTCCCTCAAGGACGCCGACCGCTTCGGACTCAAGGTGCGCACGGGCGCGAACGGAGAGGAGACCGTCATCGGCTACGACACCACGACGCAGGAGCTGTACGTCGACCGCACCCACTCCGGCGCCGTCGACTTCAACAGCACCTTCCCCGGCGTCCAGACCGCACCCCTGAAGGCGAAGAACGGCAAGGTCAAGCTGCGCATCCTCGTCGACTGGTCGGCCGTCGAGGTCTTCGGCGGCAACGGCGAAGCCGTCATCACCGACCAGATCTTCCCCGACCCCGCCAGCCAGGGGGTGCAGGTCTTCGCCGAGAACGGCTCGGTGAAGCTGGACCGGGCCGCGGTCTGGCATCTCGACTCCGCCCACAAGTGACGTCCGCAGCCGACAAGGAGAACCAGACCGTGAAGAAGACCCTGCTCGCCGAGTTCACCGCCCGCGAGGGAACCGAGGACGAGGTCGCCCGCCTGATCGGCGAGTACGCCCTCAAGGTGCGCGAGGAAGAAGGCAACCTCGCCTTCGACGTCTACACCAAGGCAGCCGCCCCACGCGCCTTCTGGATCTTCGAGGTGTACCGGGACGAGGAGGCCTTCCAGGCGCACCTGAACGCCCCGTACGGCGGCCCTTTCAACGCCGTCCTCGTCCCGCTGATCGAAGAGGACGCCTCCGTGCTGACCTTCCTCGATCCGGTGACCTGACCTGACCTGACCTGACCTGACCGGACCTGAGCTCACCCGATCCGGTGACCGATGCCGGCCGGGTCCGTGCCCGCGGGCCCGGACCCGGCGCGTCGTCGTGCCTCCGACCGGCCGGGCGGGCGCATTTGCCTCCAGATCCTCGACCTCGCCAATCGGGAGCACCTCGAGCTGATCGCGCCCCAGGTGCAGTCGCAGCAGCCGTGGTCGGGCGGGGAGGACGGTGGGGTGCGGGGCGTCAGAGGTATCTGACGCCCTGTTCCGTGCTGCCGGCCAGGAAGCCGGAGAGCCGGGCGCCGTAGCGGATCCAGCGGCGGCGCAGACTCGGGGAGCGGGCGAGGTCGGAGGTGTGCAGGAGCAGCCAGGACCAGTTCATGAGGACCGTCCGGTTGTCGCGGCGCTCGAAACCGGCGTGACGGTAGGCGGCGTACAGTCGGGCGCCGGACCTGCCGTAGTTCCACTTCTGCCGGGCCAGGCCGGAGAGTTCCGCGCGCAGCCGGTAGTGCATGCGGGCGTCGTGCACATAGCCGACCCGGTAGCCGCACAGGTGGGCCCGCCAGGACAGGTCCATGTCCTCGCCGCCGCCCCGGAAGCTCTCGTCCCAGCCGCCGATCGTCGTCAACACCTCTGTCCAGGCGGCGCAGTTGGCGCCTCGCGCGAAGGGCAGGAAGTCCGTCTGCTCGGTCATCGGCGCCGGCTGCTCGTCGGCGTACATAGGGCTCAGCACGCTGCTGTCCAGGCTGCCGCCCATGAGGTCAACGTCCGGGGCGGCCGCGGCCAGCGCGGCGAGCCAGCCGGGGTCGGCGACGTCGTCCGCGTCGCAGAAGGCGATGAAGTCACCGTGGGCGGAGGCGATTCCGCGGTTGCGGGCGTAGCTCTCGCCGGGGCGCTCGTGGGCGTCGACGATCCTCAGGCCGGGCAGGTCGGGGCGAGCCTTCTCCGCCACCTCGCGCGTCGAGTCGGTCGAGCCGTTGTCGACGACGAGGACCTCCCACGGGGCGGTGTAGGTCTGGGTCGCGAGCGCACGCAGCTGTGCCGGGAGCGTGAGCGCGCCGTCGCGGACGGGGATCACGACGGAGACGAGGTCGGGGGCCCCTCTGTGCACGGAGACGTCCGTGGAGGGTGCGTGGGTGGAGGGGGCGAGGCGGGTGTCCCGAACGAGGCCGGTCCCCACGGCCAGGGCGGCGGACGCTGTGGCGGCGGTGTCGTCGGTACGGCGCCGCACCAGCAGTCGCGGCACCATGACCCACGCTGCCCGGTGATCTCTCGTGTGCAGCAGATCGCGTCGTACGGCGTACGCGGCACCGTCGAGATGGGGCGCCAGGGTGATGCCCTCGACCAGTGCGTCGGCCCGCAGCCGGAGCGTGCCGCACTGGACGAGGCCCGCATCGTCCTGGGCCGCCCGGGCCAGGTGGTGCAGCCAGTCCGGGAGGGCCTCGTCGCGACCGTGGAGGAAGGCGACGTAGGGAGTCCGGGCGGCGCGCGCGGCCTCGACACACCGCTCGGCGGCGGTTTCGGACGCGCAGCGTATGAAGTGCAGTTGTGGGTCCGGCGGCGGGTCGTCCGGGGTGACCACCGTGATCGCTGCGGGCGGCAGGGGGGACTGACGTAGCAGGCTGTGCACCGCGGGTTCCCACTTGCCCTCGGGCGCCGCGACGACCACGGCGATTTCGGGCAGGGGCGCTTCCATGTCGGTCACCCGTCACCCGCCCACCGCGACCGGGTCCAGCGTGAAGTCGATGTCGTTGGGCGGCGCGACCAGCAGGGGCAGCAGCTCCTCGCGGGTCGTCGCCTCGCGGCGGCGGCGTTCCTGGTCGTTCATGGCCCGTGTGTAGGAGCGGCGTTCCGCAGACCCGAAGCCCGTCTCGGGCGCCTGGGTCAGCGACTGGGGCCAGATGCGGTAGCGGTACAGGACGTGGCGCACACTGCGCAGCCGGTACAGCCGGGCCGCCCGGAGGTGGAAGTCGGTGTCCGCGCCCAGCCGGACCGTGCCGTCGAAGCCGCCCAGCCGCTCCAGCACGTCGCGGCGTACGACCGACGAGGGGTGCAGCACCACCGTCGAACGGCCCAGGCGCATCCACAGGTTGCCGTTGCGGGGCATCCGGCGGCGGCCCGTGCTGTCGCCCGCGGCGTCGATGTACTCGTAGGCGCAGCCCACCAGGTCGGCCTTGTCCCTTTCCAGCAGGGTGAGTTGATGGCGCAGCCGGCCCGGCAGACTGATGTCGTCGGCGTCCTGGAAGGCGACGTACGGGGTGTCCACGCGCTCAAGAACCTTGTTCTTGATGCGCAGATGGCCGACGTTCTCGGAGGTACGCAGCACGGTCAGACGCGGGTCGTCGGCGTACGGACGCAGCGCGGCCGTCCAGGTCTCGTCGGGGGAGCAGTCGTCGACCACGACCAGACGGAGGTCGGTGCGGTCCTGGGCGAGGACCGAGGCCGCCGCCACGCCCAGATAGTCCGCGCAGTCGTAGTGGGGCAGGACGACGGTGACCGCCGCCTCCTTGTGTGCCGATGTCCGCACGGCGTCTCCCTTCCGGGGCCGCCGCAGCGGGCAGCCGCCTGTGTCGGCGTGCGGACGGCCGCCGCGCCGGGCGGCCGTCCCGTGTCAGCGTCCGGTGTGTGCCGCCGCGGGCCGCCCCTCGGCGGCCGGGCTCATGAAGTCTCCGTCGTCGCCCCACGGCACGTGCCGCAGCGGGCGGCCCGCCGCGCCGCGTACGGCGAGGCCCGCGGCGACCGAGCAGAACCAGGTCAGGTGTACGGCCTTGACGGTCCAGCGCTTCAGCCCTCGTACCGGGCCGCCGCTGCCGTCCCAGGCGGCGAGCGGCCACAGGCCGTGGAACAGGGTGCCGGTGAGGTACGTCCGCGCGGTCGCCCACGGATAGTCGGCTGTGCAGGTCACATGGCTGTAGAGGGAGCGGCGCAGCCGGCTCAGCGTGTCGTGGGTCCGGGTGACCCGGTAGAAGCTGCCCCGGGCGTCCGGCAGTACTTCGAGGTCGTGCAGGGGGTCGGCCGCGTCGGGGTCGAGGAGTTCGAAGAGCACATAGCCGTCGTCGGCGAGCCGGCGGGCCGGGATGCCGTCGGCGACGACGTCGCCCGCGACGAGCATGCAGGCCGCCGCGGGGTACGAACCCGGTGGCACGGTGACGCCGGAAATACGGTCCATCGTCCGCGACGCGGCCGACGTGCGGGGCAGGGCCACGAGGTGGGCGCCGACCGCGCCGGCGCAACCGCGTTCGTGGAAGCGGTCGACGAGCCGGGCGAGACAGCCGGGGGCGAACTCGACGTCGTCGTCGGTCCACAGCCAGCCGGTGTGGCCGAGCCGCCGGGACAGCCCGAGCGCCGTGTTGACCGTCCGGAGTTTCCCCCGGCCCGGCAGTGCGAATCCGACGACGGGTACGGCGGAGGCCCTGGTCAGCCTGCGCAGCCGGTCGACGGCCTCCGCCTGCTCACCGGGGCCGTACTGCATACCGAGCCAGATCGTCAGCGGCAGTTCGGGACGGTTCTCGCGTACGTCGGCGAGAGCGTCGAGAAGATGACGGAGAGCGGTCTCATGGGCCGTCAGGTCGCAGCGCGCCACGTACGTGGGCAGCAGCACCCCGAGTCCACCGGAGGGCAGTCCGGTCTCCGGGTCCGCCGGGTCCTGCTGGACCTCTCCCGACCTGACCAGGGTCACCGGAGTGTCTGATGGGGGCAGAGGATCGAAGCCGCGGGCCACGGCGCGTTGCCACCACGTGCGCCCGCTTCCGGTGCCCCCGAGCATCCGCGTCCCTTCGCCGGCCGACCCGTGCACCACCCGTTCCGGCCCTTCGTCGGATATCCGGGGACGAAGGGGAATTCACTGTCGATGTGCGCGGTCGATGTGCGCGCCGCGCAATGTGCGAAGTGTGCTGATTTCGACGGGGCGTACTCTAACCGGCGCCTTGAAGTGATCACAAGACGGTCGTCCTGTTTCGGGTCGATGGCCGAAATGCCTGCGTTCCGGTTGCACCGGTTCGGTGAATCATCGGGCAGACGCGCGGGAATCGGATGGTTGCCTGGCCGAATTCCACTGGCGTTGCGCGGAGTTACCCTCGGACGGCATCCCGGGAACGGCCGAAAACGGTCGGCCGATTCTTTTCACTCCACCCTGTGTGTCGGCGGTGTGTGCGGCCCGCTCGCTGCTCTGTGGCAGGCTGACCGCACAGCATTCCGCGCCATTCGTCGCGGGCGGCGGAAGGAAGAAGGTGTCACACATGAGGTATTCCGCACGTGCGGAACAGCAGGTGGGCGGGACGTCCGGGCCGTCGTCCGGGCGTGACGTCCTGCTGCACGCGCACGGGATCGTGAAGAGCTACGGCCGCCGCCGCGTCCTGGACGGCGTCGACCTCGTCGTGCGCGCGGGCGAGGTCGCGGCGATCGTGGGCAGCAACGGAGCCGGCAAGTCCAGCATGCTCAAGATCTGCGCCGGGCTCCTGGCCCCGGACGAGGGCCGGGTGACCATCTCCGGGCGCCTCGGCTACTGCCCGCAGAACGCCGGCGTCATGGGCTTCCTCACGCCGCGCGAGCACTTCACGCTGTTCGGCACGGGCCGGGGCATGGCCGGCCGGGACGCCGACCGCCGGGGGCGCGAACTCGCCTCCAAGCTCGACTGGTCGGTCGCCCGCGGCACCCTGGCCAAGGACCTGTCGGGCGGTACCCGGCAGAAGCTGAACGTCGTCCTCTCCGCCCTCGGCGATCCGGACGTCCTGCTGCTCGACGAGCCCTACCAGGGCTTCGACCGGGGGTCCTACGTGGACTTCTGGCAGAACGTCTGGGGCTGGCGCGACCAGGGCAAGGCGATCGTCGTCGTGACCCACATGCTCAACCAGCTCGACCAGGTCGACCACGTGCTGGACCTCAGCCCCAGGACGCAGGAGGCGGGCCGATGAACCGGACCCTGCGCATGGCCGAGATGACACTGCGTGAACTGCTGCGCCGGCGTGGCGTGCTGGGTCTGCTCCTCCTCGTGCCGCTGGTGTTCTACCTCGGCCGGCACGACCAGCCCGGCCAGGCCATCCGGTTCGCCAGCCTTGGCGTGGGGTTCGCGGTGAGCACCGCTGCCCTCTTCTCGGCCGTCGGCGGCCGGGAGATCGAGCCCCGGCTCACCCTGTCCGGCTTCCGGCCCCGGCATCTGTATCTGGGCCGCATGCTCGCCCTCCTCACCGCCGGGCTGCTGATCTCCGCGCTGTACGCCGCGGTCGTGATCGTGGACCAGGACGTGGCGAACCCGCAGGCGGTGGCCCTGGAACTGGCGCTGACCTCCCTGGTGGCGGTCCCGCTCGGGCTGCTGCTCGGCCTCGCCGTGCCCCGGGACCTGGAGGGCACCCTCCTGCTGATCTCCGTCATCGGCGCCCAGATGGTGATCGACCCGGCCAAGGACGTCTCCAAGGTGCTGCCCTTCTGGTCGACCCGGGAGATCATCACGTACGCCGTCGACGGCGCCGGCAGCGGTTCCCTCGTCTCGGGCGCGACGCATGCCGTCGTGGTGACCGTGCTGCTGGTCCTGGCGAGCGGCGGCGTCATGTCGGTGCGATTGCGTCGGCGTACCCACATGCAATTCGTGTGAATCCGTTGCGAGTCCGTGTGGCGAGCCGGGGGAAAGTGACTCTGTCTCGCCGATACGAACGCGTGTAGGGTTGGGGAATCGTCCTGCCGGTGCGGTGTCCAAGCATCGGTACGGTGGCCCGGCTCGTCGCCTCTCCCCAGAAAGGAGAGATTCGTGAACGGTGCACAGCGATTACCCCTCGGCGAATCAGCCGAAGAAGCCCTTTCGAGGGCAACGGAATTCCTCCGGACCGCACGTGATGCGGACGGGTGGTGGAACGACTACGAAGTCCGTGGCCCAGGCCAGTTCTGGGCCACTGCCTTTGTCGGTGCCTCGCTCGCGGAATTGCCCGAGGGCCCCGGGCGATTGGCGGCGGTGTCCGCCTGGGAGCTGCTGAAAGAGGCCCGGGGCCCGTCCGACGGCTGGGGCTACTGCCCCCAGGTTCCCGGTGACGCCGACATCACTTCCTGGGTACTGCGACTGGCCGAGGCGCTGGGAGCCGAGGACGACCTCCGTGCGGACGAGGGATACCGCTTCGTCACGGCGCACCTTCAGGAGGACGGTGGCATCTCCAGTTATCTGCCGCAGTTCGCCGCGCCCTTCCTGGACCGGGTGGCGCCCCGTTGGGACGCCTGGTACGCCAGTCACGTGTGCGTCACCTCGGCCGCCGCCGGCCTGCTCCGACTGCCCGTGCACGAACGGCTGTTGACCAGACTCCGGGAGATCCAGCGGCCCGACGGATCGTGGCCCGCCTACTGGTGGCCGGATCGCGAATACCCCACTGCGCTGGCGGCCGAGGCGCTCACCGCGGGCCGCCCGGACGGGGACCGTCCCGAGGCGCGGGAGGCCGCCCGCTGGGCCGCCGCCAGGATCGGTGCGGACGGTGCCGTGTGTACCGAGCTGGAACCGGAGGGCTCCGCGTTCGCCACCGCCTTCGCCCTGCGTGCCGTGCTGGCCGGCGAACTGCCCGAGGGCCGAGATGTCGTCCGCCGGGCGGTCTCCTACCTCACCGACTCCCAGGACAAGGACGGCAGTTGGCGGCCGTCCGCATGGTGCCGGGTGCCCGGTCCCATGGAGTTCGACCCCGACGCACGTGAGCACTGGGAACGCGGACGGCGCGGCAAGGCCGCGCTGGGCTCCGTCGTCCTGGACACGAAAGCGCTCTACACCACCGCGTCCGTCGTGGCCGCGCTGGCCAGGACGAGCACCGCGGCGGTGTCCTCGGCGACGGCCGCGCCGAGCCGCGCGGACCGCGCATGACGGCGCGCAGCGCGCCACGACCGGACAACGAGGGGGAACGCTGGTGAACACGTCACCGCAGTTGGTCCAGCGCACGGAAGTCCCGGCCGTACCACCCCTGTTGGGACCAGGAGCTGTCCTCGGGCGGCTGCGGGACCACGAGCGGGGGCCCGTCCACATCATCGACCCGTTCAAGGTGTCGCAGGCCGAGGCCGTGGAGAAGGCGAAGATCCTCGACGACCTCGGCTGTCCCGCCCTCATCCTCGCCAGCACCGACTACGAGTCGTTCGAGTCCCGCATGGACCCGTACGTGGCGGCGATCAAAGAGGTCAGCTCACTGCCGGTGCTGCTGCACTTCCCGCCGCGGAAAGGTTTCGGCTTTCCGCTGGCCCGCGGCGCCGACGCCGTCATCCTGCCCGCGCTGCTCGGCTCACGCGACGACTACTACGTGTGGAAGAGCTACCTGGAGACCCTGGTCAACCTGCCCGGCCGGGTCGACCGCGAGGACTGGCCCGAACTCCTGCTCACCGTCGCCCTCACCTTCGGCGAGGACCACAAGACGGGGGACCTGCTCGGCACGGTCCCGGTGGCCACCACGGGCTCCGAACAGATCGACCGGTACATAGCGGTCACCCGCAGTTTCGGCTTCCACATGGTGTACCTGTACTCCCGCTACGCCCAGGTCCCCGTCGACGTGGTGAGCCACTTCAGGCGGCAGCTCCATCCCGACCAGATCCTCTTCGTCAGCGGCAACGTCCGCCGACGGGAGCACGTCAGCGCGTACCTGGAGGCGGGCGCCGACTACGTGGGCTTCGCCGGGGCGCTGGAACACGTCGACTGGCGGTCGACGCTCGCCGAGATCACGGCGGACCGGCCGTGACCGCGGTACTGCCCGAGGCCTACACCACGTCCATGCTGGTCACCGAGTCGGCGAACCGCGACCACGTCACCGGCTTCGTCGCCCGCAACGGCGGCTCCCCCGAACTCGTGGCCCATACCGCGGCGTTGCGCCTGTACCTGAGGGTGCCGCACTTCCTCACCGAGTGGGTCACCGAACCGGGGCGGCGCACCGCGGTGGCCCGGGCGCTGGCCATGGACATCGTGGCCATGAAACTGCTCGACGACCTCATGGACGACGACACCGGGCTCGACCGCGTCGAACTCGCCTGTCTGTGCCTGCACCTGCACCTGACGGCGCTGCACGAGATGTGCGCGCTCGCCGCGGACGCACGCGCCGTGACCGACGTACTTGAGCACGACTTCACCAAGGTCTGCACCGGCCAGATACGCACCAAGAGCCACCGCGCGGAGAACCTCGACGAGTGGTGCGCCAACGCCAGCACCTACGGCGCCACCTTCCTCGGCTGCTACGGCTCCCTCTCCGCGATCTGCGGTCGGGAGGAGAAGTCCGTCGACCCCGCGCGGCGGTTCGCCGAGGCGTTCGGCACGATCATCACGATCGCCGACGACCTGACGGACTACGACCGCAACGGCGAGCGGGAGGGCAACCTCGGTCATCTGATGCGCACCGGGGCCGTGCCCGCACGGGACGTCGGGGAACTGCTGGAGCGGTTGCGCGCGCAGGCGCTCGACGCGGTGCGGGAGCAGCCGGCCTCCTCGGGGCTGGTTCCCGTCGTCGGCCTGTACACCGACGACGTACTGGACCGGCTGCTGCCGCGGCACCTCGTGCACTGACCGTCGGCCGACGGCCTACCGGGGCTCGCTCCGGTAGGCCATCACGTCGTCGAAGACGAACAGGTCGACGTCGCCGTGCGCGAAGTCGTCCAGCACGTGCCGGGCGGTGTGGGCGATGGCACGGCCCGGGCCGTTGAGTGAGGTGTTGATCAGGGCCGGGACACCGGTCTGCGCCTCGAAGGAGGCGAGCAGACCGTGCAGCCGCGGCTGGTCGGCGCCCAGGGTCTGGATCCGGCAGGTCCCGTTGATGTGCCGGGCCTCCGGGGCGGTGCCCTCCGGCAGCTCGTATTCGAAGAGCATGTACGGCGACGGCCGGCCGCCGGGGTAGAGCTCGGCGAAACGCTCGTCGCGCATCACGGCTCCCAGCGGGCGGTACCACTCCCGCTGCTTGAGCTTCTCGCTCAGCCGCTTGCGCATCCCGGACGCGGCCGGGTTGCCCAGCAGCGAGCGATGCCCGAGCGCCCGCGGCCCGAGCTCGGCCGCCCCCTCCGTCAGGGCCACGACACCGCCGTCCGCGAGCAGCCGGGCGACCGCGTGGGCGTCGTAGGGAACGGCCTTCAGCCCTGACGTGTCCAGGGTGGCCAGGACGGCGGCGGCGGGCTCCCCGGTGCCGTTGCTGTACACGCTGAGTGGTTCGGGCCGCTGGCCCAGCAGGTAGGTGAGGGCGTAGATGCCGGCGCCCGCCAGGTGCCCCGCGTCGCCGCAGGCCGGCGGGACGGCGATGTCGCGGCCGAAGGCCTCGCGCAGCTCCGAGTTGGCGACGATGTTCAGCGCACAGCCGCCGCCGAGGGCGATGGGCCCCACCCCTGTGGTGGTGCGGGTGACGTGCCGGTCGAGCACGGCGTGCACGGCTTCGGTGAACAGTTCCTGGAAGGTGGCGACGACGTGTGCGGCTGTCTCGAACTCGGGGTGGAACTCGGGGCGTTCGGCGAGTTCGGCGCGTACCCGCTCGGCCAGTTCCAGATCGTGCATCACCTGGGGATCCACGGCCTGCAACTGCTCGCGTATACGGGCGTCCGGCTGCCCGTACCCGCCGAGCGCCATCACCTTGCCGGCGACGCTGGGGCTCTTGCCGAAGCCCAGGAGGTGGCCGATCGCGGTCCAGCCGAAGCCGTTGCCGTACCAGGGCAGCGGGTCCTTCGCGATCCACTCCAGGCGGTCCTCCTCGACCCGGAACAGGGAGCTGCGGGTGAGTTGTCCGCGGCCCTCGTTGACCAGCACGAGGGTGCCGTCCTCGTGCCCCGCGTAGTGGGCGGCGAGCGCGGCGTGCGAGACCTCGTGCGTGACGACCACGCAGTCCACACTGCGGCCGAGCAGGTCGCACGTGGTCCGGTGGTGAGGAGCGCCGGCGTTGATCCGTTCCATCGCGCGGTCCAGGTCCGGAATCTGCAGCAGGGCGCTGCGAACCGGGGTACTGACCGCCACCAGGTCGATCCCGTCGGTGTCCACGCACTCCTGGGACAGCACGTGCTGCAGCGCGATGTCGGAACGGTGGTCGTGCTTGACGCGGGTGAGCCGTTCGGTCTCGACGGCGAAGACCAGCCGCCCGTCCTCGAAGTATCCGACGCCGGTGTCGTGACCGGCGGAATGGAGAGACAGTACCTTCATCAGCGCTCCTGGTCAGCGGGTGTGAGGGTGGGGACGGCCGAGTACGGGGCCCACTCGACGGCGCGCAGGGGCCGGCCGGTCAGCCCGCGCAGGTACAGCTCCGTCCCCACCCGCGCGAACCAGGCGAAGTAGAGCCACTTGATCAGCGCCTTCTGGATGCCGAGGCGCCGTCCGCCGGTGCCGTCGAAGCCGGTCAGCGGCCACAGGCCGGCGAACAGGATGTGGCGGAAGTAGTGCCGGACCACGGGCAGGGGCCAGTCGGCGAGATCGACGAGGTGGTTGAGGAGGAGCCTGCGGATCCTGCGGCGGGTCTCGCCCGCGGGCCCGGCGACGTAGTAGTGGCAGCGCGCGTCCGGTACGAGACGCAGCCGGGCGAGTGGATCGGGCAGCGCGGGATCGAGGAGACGGAAGCAGACGTAGCCGTCGTCGGAGACGTAGCGGCCGGGCATCCCGCCGGACAGGACGTCGGTGGCCACCAGGATGCAGCAGCCGTGCGGGTAGTTGGTCGCGGGCGCCGCGATGGCCTTGGCGCGGGCCAGCAGGCGCGAGGTGGCGAACTCCTTGGTGTGCGGGATCTTCGTGGCGCCCACCGCCCCCCGGCAGCCGGCCGCCAGGAAGTCCCGCCACAGCCGTGACAGACAGCCCGGGTCCAGGGTCACGTCGTCGTCGACCCAGCCGACGCCCGCACAGCCGAGTAGTTCGGCCACCTCGATCGCGGCGTTGAGGGTGCGGGGCTTGCCGGGACCGGGCAGGGAGAGACCGCACACGGGCACCTGCGGCAGCCGGGCGCGGGCCCGCCGCAGCAGCGCCCGCAGCCGCCGTACCGACTCGTCCTCCTCCTCGGCCGAGGCCCACTGCATGCCCACGAACAGCACGGCGGGGGCGTCCGGGTGGTCCTCGGCCAGCTCGGCGACACGGTCGAGCAGGGCGTCGAGGCGCTCCGCCTGTTCGGTGAGGGTGCCGCGGGAGACGTAGGTCGGGGCGATCAGGGCGAGGGCGGGGGAGTCGGTACGCAGGGCGTCGGCGGCGGCCCGGGCGTGGGAGAGCAGGGGCGCTTCGCCGGACGGTCCGTCGGGCAGGACGTAGCGCACCGCCACCGACCAGGACGGTGGCGGGCGGAAGCCGCGGGCCATGGTCCTGCGGACGTGGTGGGTCAGGAACGGTTCGCCGTGCCGCCGCCGGCCGCGGGCCGGCAGCGGCACGTTGAGGCGTACGGGAGGGCCCGGTCGCACGGACGCGGCCGGGCGGGCGGTCTCAGAAGTCACGGTCGGTGTTCGAGGTCGACCGGGCCAGGCTGCGCAGACCGTCCAGGGTGTTGCGCCACTGGCCGGTCGAGGCCATGTGGGACAGCAGCGGCTTCGCCATGGAGCGGCGCAGGAAGAACGCGCGGTAGGCGGCCTGGGCGCGGCGCTGGGCGTCGGGCACCAGGTAGCCGATCCGCGCGTCGAACTCGCCCTGCACGAACCGGTCCCAGTAGTCGGCGGGTATCTGCCCCGCGGCCACGGACTCGGTGTGCAGCGGGGTGCCCGGCAGCGGGGTCGCGGTGTAGAAGCTCGCGTAGTCCAGCGGGATGCGGCAGGCGAGGTCGATGGTGGCGCGGAACTGCTCCGGGGTCTCGCCGAGCCAGCCGACGATGAAGTAGCCGAAGCCCTTGATGCCCGCCTCGTGCGCGGAGGTGACGGCCCGTTCGATCTTCTCGATGTCGCTCTCCTTGCGCATCCGCTTGAGGATCTCCGAGTCGCCGTGCTCGATGCCGAACCGCAGCCGTACGCAGCCGGCCCCGGCCATCGCCTCGAGCAGCGGTTCCGGCACCAGGTCCACGCGGGTCGGCGCCTCCCAGCGCACCTTCAGACCCTGTTCGCCGATCAGCGCGCAGATCTCCCGGACCCGGCCCCGGTGCAGGGTGAACACGTCGTCGTAGAACATGATCTCCTTCACCCCCCACCGGTCCTTGAGCTCCGTCATCTCCCCGACGACGTCCTCGGGGGAGCGGTACATCGACTTCTTGTCGACGGCCTGCTTGAAGCAGAAGCTGCACTTGAAGGGGCAGCCCCGGCTGGAGATCATCGTCGCGAACGGCCGGGGAGCCATGATCGAGTAGTAGCTGTTCATCGGCAGGCCGTCGCGGGAGGGCCAGCCGACCTCCTCCAGGTTCACCATGGGCGCGGCGCCGCCGTCGTGTTCGCGGGTCACCAGGCCGCGGATGCCCTCCGGTTTGTCGCCCTGCTCCATGGCCTCGGCCAGCTCCGGCATGATCGTGATGCCTTCGCCGACACCGACGTAGTCGATGCAGTCGTGGAAGAGGTTCTCGTGCGCGTACACCTCACTGTGCGGGCCGCCGAGGATGACCTTGGCGCCGGTGCTCTTGGCCGCCTGGCAGGCCTCGACGGCGCCGGGCAGGCCAGGCGTGGTGGTGCTGACGCCGACCAGGTCCGGTTCGAAGTCGGCGAGCAGTTTGCGCAGTCCCTCGCTGTCCAGGCCGAGGGCGGGGGTGTCGACCTGGATGACGTTGTGGAAGCCGGCCGATTTCAGCGCGGTGTGGATGTAGCCCAGTCCCAGGTGCGGCAGGACGCCGGCCCGCTTCTGGATCTGGGTGATCTGACGAGTGTTGAGGCACAGGTCGTGGTGGCGGACCAGCGCGATCCGCAGTTTGCGCTTGCGCCAGCGCGGCAGGCCCGGGCGGTCCGGTGCTTTGGCGACGGCCGTCGAGCAGCCGCCCGACGCGGTCCCCGCCGCCGCACCGGTACTGATGACGGGCAGTGTCTTCCGCATGATGTCCCCTCCTTCTGGGGTCGTTCGGGCGGTGTTGACGTCCGGACTCAGGCGGTTCTCCCGGCCGCGAGGGACTCCAGCTGGAGCAGGTGGAGGGCCAGCGGCTGGAGCCGGCTGACCCGCTGCGGCGCCCCTGGGCCGCGGCCCGCGGCCAGCAGTTGCTGCAGGATCCGGTCGCGGCTGGACCACCAGTCCCGTTCGCTGTGCAGGGTGTGGCCGAGCAGCCGGGTGAGGTACGCCAGCCGGTGCCCGACCAGGACCAGTCCGTGGCGCTGCGGAACGGCCGAGGCGAAGCCCAGGCCGGCGTGTTCCGGGAACGCCTTGTGCAGCGCCTGGTCGTGGAAGGTGCCGTCGCTCAGGAAGCGGTGCGGCACCGAGGCGAGGTGGTCGACGAGTGCGTGGTCGAGGTAGGGGGTGTGGATCACCGCGTGGTCGTCGCCCAGTGTGAAAGGGGCGAGGGCGATGGACCGTCGGGTCCGGTTCCAGAAGAAGAACGAGCCGAGCGGGAAGGCGGCGTCGGCGTGCCGGGCCAGTTCCCGCACGAGCCGGTCGCGGGCCCGTTCCCGGCTCCACGCGACGCGGGTCCGGGGGCCCAGGAGGTGTTCGACGTGCGCTCCGGTGCGGCCGGCGGCCAGCAGCCGGTCCGCGAGCCCCGGCAGGTCTCTCACGTCGTACGGGTTCTTCCTGATCAGCGCGATGCTGGGGTTCTGCGCGAGCTCGCCACCGCCGAGCCCGTCGTACCAGAGGCCGCTGTGGCGGCGCAGGAAGGCAAGCAGGGACAGGGTCCAGGCGCCGTCCAGGGTGCCCATGCCCTGTGCCGGGTTGGCGGTGCGCTCCGCGCGGAACTGCGAGCGCGGCCGGGCGACGGTGCGGTGCGGCAGGCCCAGGCGTTCGGCGAGGTGGGCGGCGACGCGGGCGTCGGCACCCGGGTCGGGAGGGAACTTGGCGCCGCTGACGCACAGCCGCGGTGGGGCGCCCTGACGGCAGAGTTCCAGGAGGATGTGCCGGGAGTCCCGGCCACCGCTCAGCGGAAGGACGTACGGCTCCGCGGGCAGCCGACGGGCCACGGCGGCGCGGAACAACTCGACGAAACCGTCCACGGCATCGGCCTGGGTGAGGGCCGCGGGACCGGGCACGGGGAGTGCGGGCGAACGGATTTCGGGCCCGTCGGGCGTCCAGGTCAGTGTGGCGCCGGGGGGCAGCGCGCGGATCGCGGCGAAGGCGGTGTCCTCACCGAGGAAGAAGCCCAGCCGGATGAAGACGGCCAGTGCGTCGTCGTCGAGTGCGGCACTCTCGCCGGGCAGGAGCAGGGCGAGCGGATCGGGGGAGAGCGTCAGGGAGCCGGCGTCGGCGCGGTAGTACAGCGGGTGCATGCCGTAGCGGTCGTTGCGGACGAGGAGGCGTTCGCCGTCCCACTCCCAGGCGGCGAAGACACCCTCGGGCGGCGGCCCCTCGGCCAGGGGATCCCCGCCGAGGGCGTGTCCGAGCCGTGCCTCCTTGTCGCCCTCGGCCCGGACCCCGTCGGGCGTGGCGACGAGCCGGATGCGGGGCTTCACCGGGTTTCCAGCAGGGGCCGTACGGCGGCCCCGATCCGGCGGGCCACCGCCTCCTGGTCGAGCACGGACTCGGCGAAGCCGATCGCGGCCTTCTTGTGTTCCTCGATCGCCGACGGGTGGGTCAGCCAGTCGTCGACGGTGTGGAACAGGTCGTCGGGCGTGGCGCAGGCCCGGCCGAGACGGTTGTCGTGGATCAGCCCCGGCACCCATCGCTCCATCGGCAGCCCCGACTCCAGCATGAGCACCGGGATCCCGAAGTAGGCCGCCTCGAGGGTGGTGTTGGGGCCCGCCTTCGAGACGAGCAGCCCGTACGGCGACCTGGACGCGCGGTCGATGTAGTCGAAGTACTCGGCCTGGGTGAGCCGGCTGTGGAACCGCCAGTGTGTGAGCCGCTGCGCTCCGGCGGCGGCGCGGCGGGCGAGGTCGGGGTCGTCGTAGCCGACGAACACCAGGTCGGTGTCCGGATGGTGTGCGGCGATGTGGTGCACCAGCTCCAGGTAGACGTCTCCGCCGCGGTTGCAGAAGACGATCAGCCGGGGGCGGTCGGAGTCGGCGTCCCCGCCCCAGGGGCCGGCCGCCGGAGCGGCGGACTCGCTGGTCATGAAGTCGCGCAGATCGTGCTGGGCGACCAGCGGTCCCACCACCTGCACCCGGTCCGGATCGCCGCCCGTCTGCGCGAGGAGGTGGTCCTTCGCCCAGGAGAAGCCCACCAGCGTCAGGTCGGGATGCGGACTTCGGTGCAGCGGCAGCTGGAGGAGCCCTGGGTTGGTGACATGGCTGACCACGCGGGTGTGCAGTCCCGCCAGCCGTACGGCGGCCACACACAGGCGTGCCACGAAGCCCTTCGTGCCGACCACCACGTCCGGCGCGGTGGAGCGCAAGTGCTTGGTGAGCGGCGCCAGTTCGGTGATCTGCTCCGAGGTGGGGTCGGTCTCGAAACCGGAGGGGAAACGTTCCTGGAGACGGGCCATCAGGGCCATGTAGCGCTGGGTGCGGACGGTCGCGTCCGGGCTCTCCAGCGAGATCGTGCGGATCTCGGCACCGGCCTCGCCGAGCCAGGGGAGGATCGGTTCTGCTTCCAGCAGGGTCACTTCCGCGTCGACGGCGCCGCGCAGCACCCGGGAGAACCGGGTGGCGGCGAGGTAGTTGCCGAACTCCCCCCAGGTCCGGGGCGACAGCACCTGGATGTGCGGACGGTCAGGGCGCACGGTGGGGCTCCTCGGTGAGGTCGAGGCATGCAGGGGACGGGGTGTGCGTGGGCAGCGCCTGGTACCAGAGCTGGTAGGTCAGGAGTGCCCACAGCTTGCGCGAGGTGTCGCGGCGGCCGCTGAGGTGGTCGTCGGTCAGCAGCCGAACGGCACGGGCGTCGAACAGTCCGCCGCGGTCCAGCGCGGATGCGGCGAGGGTGTCAAGGAGCAGGGGGCGCAACTCGTTCCGCAGCAGGGCGGCCAGCGGGGCGCGGAAGCCGAGCTTGGTGCGCCGCACGATGTCCGTCGGCAGCCAGTCGGCGGCGACCCGGCGCAACAGGTACTTACCGGTGAAGCGGCGCAGTTTCAGCGCGGTGGGCAGTGCGTTGCCGTACTCGACGAGGTCCAGGTCGAGGAAGGGGGAGCGTAGTTCGAGGGCGCTGCGCATGCCGCCGCGGTCGGTCTTGGTGAGGATCACGTCGCGCAGGAAGTGGGCGACGACGGCGAGTTGGCTGCGCTGCACGCCGGTGAGGCCAGGCTGGCCGTCCAGAAGCCGGGACACCTCGGCGAAGGGGTCGTGCCCGGCCAGGGCCGCGTGGGCGTCCGGGCGCAGCAGGCCGGGCAGTTCGGCCGGGCCGAAGGGGGCCGTGGACAGGTAGAAGCGGTGCTCGGGTGCCGCGCGCAGCCCGCGTGCCAGCAGGCCGAGGGCCGCGGCGGCGGGCAGATTGCCGGACCGTGCGGGCAGTTTGCGGACGAGGGTACGCACCAGGGCTTCCAGCCGGGGGGCCGGCATCAGCCGCAGCAGCATCTCGATCGCCCGCTCGGCCTGGAAGTACCGGTAGCCGAGGAGTAGTTCGTCGGCGCCGTCCCCGGTGAGCACCCCGCGGACGTGCTGCCGAGCCGTCCGGCAGACGATGCGGGTGGGCAGCAGGGAGGGATCGGCGAGGGGCTCGTCGGCCTGCGCGTACTCCGACTCCACCACGTCGGCGAGTTCGCGTCCGCCGATACGGACGACATGGTGCTCGGTACCGAGGTGCCGGGCTACCGAGCGGGCGTGCGCGCTCTCGTCGAAGTCGGGCTGTTCGAATCCCGCGCTGAAGGTCAACACCGATCGCTGCGGGGAGAGTTGCTGGGCGACGGCGGCCACCGCGCTGGAGTCGAGGCCCCCGCTCAGCAGCACCCCGAGCCGGCGCTCCGTACTCATGACCCGGCGGGCGACCGCGGCCCGGAACAGCTCCTCGAAGCGTGCGGCGGCCTCCCGCGCGCTCGGCGTCCGTCCGCCCGGTGTCCCTCGGCCCGGCGTCAGGGTGGCCGTCGCCAACCGGGGCCGCCAGAACTCCACTTCGCGCAGCCGTCCGCCGGAGTGCTCCAGGTAGCTGCCGGGGCGGACCTTGTACACGTCGGTCACGGCCGATCCGGGCGCGCAGAACGCCTGGAGCGTCAGATAGCCGGCGAGGGCCCGGACGTCCGGGGTACGCGGCGCGTCGGGATGTCGCAGCAGCGCCGTGAGTTCGGAGGCGAAGGCGATCCCGCCGGGGACACGCGTGTAGTAGAGCGGCTTCTTGCCCATCGGGTCGCGGGCCAGCACGGTCGTGGCGGTGCGCGCGTCGTGCAGCACGAAGGCGTACATGCCGCGCACCCGCTCCAGCACCTTCATGCCGTGCCGCTCGTACAGCTCCACGAGCACCTCGGTGTCGCCCGCCGTACGCAACCGGACTCCCGCGGCCCGCAGTTCGCGGCGGAGTTCCTCGTGGTTGTAGATCTCCCCGTTGAGGACGAGCGCGGTGGCACCGCTCGCGGAGACGAACGGTTGCCGGCCCCGGTCGGGGTCGACGAAGGTCAGGGCACAGTGCGCGAAGGTCACGCCCCGGTGGTGGTACCAGTTGCTTCCGTCGGGGCCGCGGTGGGCCACCGCGGCCAGCATCCGGTCCGCCGTGGCGCGGGCGGCCTCCTGGCCACCGCTGAGGTCGTTGAATCCCACGAAGCCGCACATGCCGGCTACGACCGGTGGGTGGGCGCCATCTGGGCGGACGAGGCGGTTTCGTGCGGTGGGGTCCGGCCGAGCGACTGCCTGGCCCACTCGATCTGGGTGGCCAGCCCGGTGCGCAGATCCGTCCGTGCGGTGAAGCCGAGGTGGTGCCGCGCCCGCCCGATGTCGGCCGTCGTGGCCCGTACGTCGCCGATGCGCGCGGGACCGTACCGCGCGTCGGGCGTCCTGCCGGTCAACTCGCCGGTCAGGGCAAGGACTTCGTTCATCGACGCGACGCGTCCCGTGCCGATGTTGAGGACGCTGCTGCCTTTGTCGGGGGTCGCCGCGGCGAGCATCAGCGCGCGCACGATGTCCGACACGTGGACGAAGTCGCGGATCTGGGTGCCGTCGCCGTAGACCTCGATCGGCTTGTCCTCCAGGGTGGCGCGGATGACCCGGCCGATGAACATGTCCGGGCGCTGGCCGGGTCCGTAGACGGTGAAGAACCGCAGGGCGCTCACCGACAGGGCGGCGTCGCGGCGGGCCGCGAAGGCGAGAGCGAGCCGTTCCGCGGCGAGTTTGGTGACCCCGTAGGGGGACAGCGGGCGAGGGAGGTCGCCCTCGCTCATCGTGCCCTCCGCGCCGCCGTAGACGCTGGAGGACGAGGCCATGACCACGCGGGGCACTGAGGCCCGGACACAGGCGTCCATGAGGCGTTGGGTGGCCAATACGTTGCAGTGGAGATACTCCGGGAATTGCGTCCAGGACGGGCGCACACCCGGCAATGCGGCTAAATGGAAGACCGTGGCTGCATTTTCAAGACAGGTCGACAGTTCCGCGGAGGCGAGGTCGGCACGGATCGCGTGGAGGGATCCCAGTTCGGCGGACGGCGGGATTTCACCGGTGGCCCAACTCGATTTCCGGTCGATGCCCACCACGTTTGTGCCGCTGCGCCGCAATGCCTCGACGAGATGGGATCCGATGAAACCCGCGGCACCGGTGACCACTGCTTTTCCCGCGGATTCGACCCCGTTGTGCACGTCAGCCGACATTGAGAATCCCCCTTGGTTCCGTTGACATCCGGTCGTTCAAGGCGGTGCTCCGTGCTGGTGCTGTCTCCGGACGTCGGTCCAATTGCGGGTGCGCGAACTCGGCCGACCCGGACGTACACGGGTGCCGGCAGAACATGGCCGAGAATGGGTGGTACGCACGACGGCGTGCAAGGCGAATTGCCCAGAAGACCCGTGGAGTCTAACAGCGAGAGGAATCGGCGGCAACGGCGTCCTGGACTGCGTTAACCCGACAGCAAACGGCGGATCACATTCCGCATGTGGGCGGCTCATTCCCGGCCCCGGCACAGGGACTCCCTATGACGAGTTCACCGGTGTGCGCGTCATTCCCAACGGCCGGGAACGGACTTTATGCTGAGGCCTTCCGCCGTCCGGCGCCCGGGGAGGAACGCGTTGGCAGGCAGTCCGTTACGGCAGCTCTCCGTACTGTTCCGCTATCTGCGCGGGGAACGGCCGTCCGTCCTCCTCCTCGCGGTGCTCGTTCCGCTGGGCATCGGGCTCCAGCTGGTGGCACCCCAGATGCTGCGCCGGTTCATCGACCACACGCTGTCCCGGAGCCCTTCCGAGCTGCTGCTCGCGGTCGCCGCCTGGTACCTGGCGGCGGCCCTCGGACTGCTCGTGGTGACCATCGGCTGCGACGCCGTGGCCGCGCGGCTCGCCTGGCGCACCACCAACCGGCTGCGCGCCGACCTGGTGGCCCACTGTCTGCGCCGGCCCTCCCGCTTCTACCAGCGGTACCCGCCCGGCGAACTCGTGGACCGCGTCGACGGCGATGTCACCAGACTCGCCGCGGTGATGTCCGCCCTGCTCCTGGAAGTCCTCGCCCAGATGCTGCTGGTCGTCGGAATCCTCGGCGCGCTCTTCCAGCTCGACTGGCGACTGGCCCTGGTCTTCGCGCCGTTCGCCCTCGGAACCCTTCTGCTGCTGCGCCGGCTCGTGGGGAAGGCCATGCCCTTCGTCGCCGCCCGCCAGACCGCGTCCGCGGAACTCCTGGGCTTTCTGGAGGAACGTCTCGCCGGCGCCGAGGACCTGAGGACCAACGGAGCCTCCGCCCACACCCTGCACGCCCTGGAGACCCGGCAGGCCGACCTGTACCGGAAGGCCGGCCACGCGGCGCGGGTCTCCGTGCGCTGGCCCGCCACGGTCCAGGGCCTGTCCACCGTCAGCGTGGTCCTCGCCCTGGCCGTCAGCGTGTGGCTGCACGGCCGCGGACAGCTCTCCACCGGCACAGCCTTCGCCTGTCTGTCGTACGCCATGCTGCTGCGCCGGCCCCTGCTGGCCGTCACCACCCGCTTCCACGACCTGGAAGGGGCCGCGGTCGGCGTGCAGCGCCTCCAAGAACTGCTGCGACAGGACGACGACGCCGGGCCCACCGGCACCCGCCACCTGCCCGCGGGGCCCCTGGGCGCCCGGCTCGACAGAGTGTCCTTCTCGTACGACCCCGGTGAACCGGTGCTGCGTGACGTCTCCTTCCGGCTGCGCCCAGGAGAACGGCTCGGCATCGTCGGCCGTACCGGAAGCGGCAAGTCGACCGTCGTACGGCTGCTGTTCGGATTGCACCAGCCGGTCAGCGGCGGCGTCAGCGTCGGCGGCCACGACGTGGCCGGACTCGACACCCGGGCACTGCGCAGCCGGGTCGCCCTGGTCACCCAGGAGGTGCAGGTCTTCCACGCCACGCTCCGCGACAACCTCACCTTCTTCGACCACTCCGTCGACGACCGCCGGGTGTGCGCCGCGCTGGACGAGGCCGGACTCAACGACTGGTGGCGCCAACTGCCCGACGGCCTGGACACCGTGCTGGGCACCGGAGCGCGGGGGATGTCCGCGGGGGAGGAGCAACTTCTCGCGCTGGCCCGGGTGTTCCTGCGGGACCCGGCCGTGGTCCTGATGGACGAGCCGACGGCCCGGCTGGACCCGCACACCGAGCGGCTGCTCATGCCCGCGATGGAGCGGCTGCTCGAAGGGCGGACCGCCGTCGTCGTCCAGCACCGGCCGCACGCGCTGCGCCACGTGGACCGCATTCTCGTCCTCGACGCGGGGACGGTTGTCGAGCACGGGGAGCAGACCGCGCTCGCCGCCGACCCGACCTCGCGCTTCCACGAACTGCTACGCGCCGGCTGACGGGGCGGGAGGGTGGCCGACATCGACGCACGGGGCACGTTCCGGCGGCTCGGGGCCGTGCTGCGCGGTTCGGCGGGCGCGTACTGGACGCTGACCGGGCTGTGGGTGCTGTTGAGGGCCGGGACGCTGGCGGTCGGGCTGGTGTTCCAGCGGCTGTTCGACGAGATCGGCGCCGGTGGCGGGGTCTGGCTGCTCATCGCCTGGGTGGCTGCGATCGAGGGGGCACGGCTGTGCCTGCAGTTCGGCGTGATGATCAACCGGCTGGAGCCGCGCGTCCAGTACGGCACGACGATCCGGATGCGGCGGGAACTGCTGGGCTCCGCCCTGCGAGGACGGGGAGCCGCGGCCCGTACCACCTCGGGGGAGGGGCTGCGGGTGGTGGGCGAGGACGTCGACGAGACGGGCTTCTTCGTGGCCTGGGCGCCCACCAACCTCGCGCACTGGCTGTTCGTCTTCGCCTCCGTCACCGTCATGATGCGGATCGACGCGGTGGTCACGAGCGCGCTGCTGGCACTGCTGCTCCTGGTCGCGCTGGTCACGGCGGCGGTCCACGGCCGCTTCCTCCGCTACCGGCGCGCCACCCGTGGCGCGTCGGCCGAGGTCGCGGGCGCCCTGCGGGAGGCGGTCGGGGCCGTGAAGGCGGTACAGGCGGCGGCCGCCGAGGACCATGTGGCGGCGCACATCGACCGGTTGAACGAGGCCCGGGCGAAGGCGGCAGTGCGCGAGGAACTGTTCGCGGGCGTGCAGCGGACCGTGATCGGCAACGCCGCCCCCCTCGGCATCGGCGTCGTACTGCTGTTGACGGCGGGCCGGGCACACAGCGGGACGTTCAGCGTCGGCGACCTGGCACTGTTCACCTTCTATCTGCAGATCCTCGCCGAGGCGCTGGCCTCGATCGGGATCCTCTCCGTGCGACTGCAGCGGGTCTCGGTGGCGCTCGGCCGGATCGCGGACTTCCTCGGACGACAGCCCCGGACGACGGCCGAGGAAGCGGCGTCCGTGCCTGAACAGGCACCCGAGCTACGGGAGTTGACCGTCCGCGGGCTGACCGCCCGGTACCCCGGCTCGGAGCGCGGCATCGAGGACGTCGACCTGACCGTCGTACGCCACTGCGTCACCGTGGTCACCGGCGGCGTCGGCTCGGGCAAGTCGACACTGATACGGGCCGTCCTCGGACTGCTGCCGCACGAGCGGGGCACCGTGCTGTGGAACGGGGAACCGATCGTCGACCCCGCGAACTTCCTGGTGCCTCCGCGCTGCGGCTACACCCCCCAGGACCCGCGCCTGTTCAGCGGATCGCTGCGGGACAACGTCCTACTGGGCCTCGGTGACGACGACGGGAGGATCTTCGAGGACGTCGCGCACACCGCGGTCCTGGCCCCCGACGTGGCGGCCATGCAGGACGGTGCCGACACCGTCGTGGGCCCACGGGGCCTCAGGCTGTCCGGAGGCCAGCTCCAGCGGACGGCGATCGCCCGGATGCTGGCCCGACACCCCGAACTCCTGATCCTGGACGACGTCTCCAGCGCCCTGGACCCCGCGACCGAGCAGCTCCTGTGGAGCCGGCTGCTGGACGGCTCGGTCACCGTCCTCGCGGTGTCGCACCGGCCCGCGCTGCTGCGCGCGGCGGCCCGGGTGGTGGTCCTCAAGGACGGCCGCGTGGAGGCGGCGGGGACCTGGGAGGAGGTGCTGGCCGAGTCCGCGGAGATGCGCCGCATCTCGTCGCAGGCGGACTAGACGTGCCGACCGTCACCGATGCCCCCGGACAACTCACCGACGCCTCCGGACAACACACCTGGTCCGGTCCGGCGGATCACGCGGGCGTCGCGGGTCCGGCACGCCTAGGGGGCCGCCACCGGGGCGTCCTCGCGCGAGGCGCCGAGTTCCGTCCAGATCCCGTCCAGCGCATCGACGAACCGCCGGACGTCGGCCGCCTCGTGAACGGCGGATGGGGCGACCCGGAGGATCTCCTCACCCGTGGGCACGCTCGGCGCGTTGATGGCCTGCACATAGGCGCCGTGCCGCTCGAGCAGCAGCGCCGACATCTCCTTGCAGAGGCGGTCCTCACCGACGAGGACCGACACGATGTGGGTCTGGTCGGACAGGAAGGGGATGCCCCTGTCGCGCAACAGGCCGTGCATCAGGGTGGCGTTGGCCGTGAGCCGCTCGCGTTCCCGCTGGGAGCCGCGCAGATGCCGTACGGCGGCGAGCGCACCGGCGGCCACCGCGGGCGGCAGCGCCGTGGTGAAGATGAACGAGCGGGCGAAGGTACGGACCGCGTCCATCAGGACCGTTGGCCCGGCGACATAGCCGCCGGTCATCCCGAAGCCCTTGGCCAGCGTCCCCATGACCACGGTGAACGCGGGGGCGAGGCCTTCCTGCGCCGCAATGCCGGCACCCTCCGGGCCGTACATGCCGACGGCGTGCACCTCGTCCACGAACGTCACCGCCCCGTACCGTTTGGCGATGTCGGCGATCTCCGCGAGTGGCGCGATATCGCCGCGCATCGAGTGCACGGATTCCGTCACGACGAGTTTGGGCCGCTGCCGATCCACACCGGACAGCAGTTTCTCGAGATGCGCGCAGTCGTTGTGCCGGTAGATGAACTTCTCGGCGCCGCTGTGCCGCAAACCGTCGATGATGGACGCGTGGTTCAACTGGTCGGAGAACACGGCACAGTCGTCGATGCGCCCGGCGAGCACGGAGAGCGCGCCCTCGTTGGCCGAATACCCGGAGGTGAACAACACCGCGTCCTCCTTTCCGTGCAGCGCGGCGAGTTCCGCCTCCAACGCGACGTGATAGTGGTTCGTCCCGCCTATGTTCCGCGAACCGCCGGAGCCGGCCCCGCATTCGTCGACGGCGTTCTTCATCGCCGCCAGAACGTCCGGGTGCTGGCCCATACCTAAGTAGTCGTTGCTGCACCAGATCGATATCTCGCCATGGTGTGCCGTACCGGCCGCCGGGAACCGGCCCGCGATACGGCCGAGCTCCAGGAACTCCCTTTTCCGCTCGGACGTTTCCTGCCCAAGGCGTGCGAAGAAATCCATGTACTCGGACATGTCTCATACTCGCTCTCTGTCGCTTTCCCTCCGGCGCGCCTCATCGTAGGATGCCTTGCGGTCCCTGCACAGTGCGTCTTCGCACGAAAAGCGGAGTATCGATGACCGAATTTGAAATCTCCCTCCCGCGGATTCACAAGGCTCTTTCCGGCCGTTCCGGAATGCGCGGACCGAACCGATGAGGGGCGGTGCCACGCTCTCGGTGGCGAATGTGCTCGCGGACTCCGCGAAGCGCCGACCCGACCACACGGCGGTGGTGGCCGGCCACCACCGCATCTCGTACGGCGACCTCTGGCTGACCGCGCGGCGGTACGCGGCGGCACTGCGCGGCCGAGGCATCGGCCCCGGTGACCGGGTCGCGCTGCTGCTGCCCAACACACCGGCCTTCCCGGCGGCCTACTTCGGTGCCCTCGCGCTCGGCGCGACCGTCGTACCGGTGAACGCACTGCTGAAGGCGGAGGAGATCGCGTACATCCTCCGGCACTCGGGAGCCCGGGCCGTGCTGTGCGCGGGTTCGCTCCTCGGGGAGGGGGAGCGGGCGGCGAAGCGCGCGGACGTGCCGCTGCTGACCGTGGACGCGGACGACGGCGGCAGCGGGAGGGCGCTGGACGAGCTCGCGGCCCGGGCCGTGCCGATCGAGGCCCCGGTGCCCTGCGCACCGGACGACATCGCGCTGATCCTGTACACCTCGGGTACCACGGGCCGCCCCAAGGGCGTCATGCTCAGCCACCTCAACCTGGTCATGAACATCGACACGACGATGCTCTCGCCCTTCGCCATGGACTCCGGCGACGTCGTCCTGGGCTGCCTCCCCCTGTTCCACACCTTCGGCCAGGTCTGCGGCATGGGGACGTGCTTCCGCGCCGGCGCGACCCTCGTCCTGATGTCCCGCTTCACAGCGGACGGGGCACTCGACGTGATGGTGCGCGAGGGCTGCACGGTTCTCATGGGAGTACCGACGATGTACATCGCGCTACTGGAGGCCGCGGCCCGGGACGCCCGTCGTCCGCCGCTCGCCCGGGCGTACTCCGGGGGCTCGGCACTGCCGGTCCAGGTGCTCCAGGACTTCGAGGCGACCTTCGGCTGCCCCGTCTACGAGGGCTACGGCCTGACCGAGACGTCCCCCTGCGTCGCCTACAACCAGAGCGCCTGGCCCCGGCGGCCGGGCACGGTGGGCAAGCCGATCCGGGGCGTGGAGGCGGAGATAGCGCGGGCCGGTACGGAGGACCGGATCGTCCTGCTCCCGCCGGGCGAGGTCGGCGAGATCGTGGTCCGCGGCCACAACGTCATGGTCGGCTACCTCGACGACCCCGCGGCCACCGAAGCCGCGCTCGTGGACGGCTGGTTCCGTTCGGGTGATCTCGGACTGAAGGACGCCGAAGGCTATCTGACGATCGTCGACCGCAAGAAGGACATGATCGTGCGCGGCGGGTACAACGTGTACCCGCGCGAGGTCGAGGAGATCCTGTCCCGCCACCCGTCCGTTGCCCAGGTTGCGGTGATCGGGGTCCCCGACGCCCGCTACGGCCAGGAGATATGCGCGGTGATCGTCCCTCGCCCCGGTACCGCGACGGACGCGTCCCTCGCGGAGGACGTCATCGCCTGGAGCCGTCGGCGCATCGCCTCCTACAAGTACCCGCGCCGCGTGGAGTTCGCCGCCGCTCTCCCGCTGGGCCCGAGTGGGAAGGTCCTCAAACGGGAACTCGTCGCCCTGATCGGACCGGCGACGGGCGAACGAACACCCGGGGTACGGCCCTGACCGACGCGGCCCACGACGGTTCGGCTTCTGACCGGGACCCCACTCGCGTGGTCAGGACGCGCTGATCGGGACCTCACTCGCGTAGTCAGGACGTGCTTCGTTCAGACTCCCCTACTACAACCAGCTGGAACGCGGGACCCTACGCGGTGTGTCCGAGGGCGTGCTCGACTCGGTCGCCCGGGTGCTGCGGTTGGACGAGGCCGAGCTTTCCCACCTGTTCGATCTTTGGCGCCGCCAACGCCGCACCCGCCAGGCGCCGCCACACGACCACCCGGACAGTACGTCCCGGTCTGCAGCGCTTGCTCGACGCGATGACCGAGGCTCCGGCCGGGATCCTGAACCACCGCATGGACATCCTCGCCGCCAACCGGCTGGGCCGCGCGCTCTTCTCGCATGCGCTGAGCGGTTCGGGCAACCTCGCGCGCTTCGCCTTCCTCGACGCGCGTGCCCGGGATCTGTACGTCGACTGGGACGGTGCCGCCGACGACTCGGTCGCGATCCTGCGAACCGCCACCGGCAGCAACCCCCATGACCCCGAACTGTCTGCCCTTGTCGGTAGCTCTCCACGCACAGCGAGGATTTCCGCACCCGGTGGGCGGCACACGAAGTCCGGTTCCACCGCAGCGGCACCAAGCAACTGCGCCATCCAGTGGCCGGTGTTCTCGACCTGTCGTTCGAGGCCGTGGAACTCGCCGCGGACCCAGACCTCGCGCTCCTGGCCTACACGGCCGCCGCCGGCTCGCCCTCCGAGGACGCCCTGCGCCTGCTCACCAGCTGGGCCATGACCCAGGAACTGCCCCTTTGACCTCACACGCCCCGCCGGGCCATGCCCGCTCCCGCCTTGGACCCGGCGTTGTTCCGCGCCCGGCTCGTTCCAGAAGGCCTGGGGTCGGACACAGAGGGGCGACTGTTTCTCGACGTCGAGGTCCGCACTGCAGGAGGGCGCGCCGGCGTCGTCCCACAGGTTCCTGCAGTCACGATCGCGCCCCACGGATCCAAAGTGGCGCAAACAAACGTTGCCGCTCCGTTTCGAGGCGCGCAGCCTGGAGGCGCGGGAGCGCTCCCATCCCGTCAACATCCGCATCGGAATCAGACATTCCCCCCACCGAGGAGAAGAGAATCATGGATTGTCATGCGCATGCCCCACGCATGCGGAGCCGACTGACGCTCGTTCTGACCGCCTTCGTCGCCGCGCTGCTCAGCGTCATTCCCTGGAGCGGAACGGCCGTCGCCCACGGCTCGGTCATCGACCCGGCCTCCCGCAACTACGGCTGCTGGCTGCGCTGGGGCAGTGACTTCCAGAACCCCGCCATGGCCCAGCAGGACCCCATGTGCTGGCAGGCCTGGCAAGCCGACCCGAACGGCATGTGGAACTGGAACGGCCTGTACCGCAACGGCTCCGGCGGCAACTTCCAGGCCGCCGTCCCGAACGGCCAGCTGTGCAGCGGCGGGCGGACCGAAGGCGGCCGCTACAACGCGCTGGACGCCGTGGGCCCGTGGAAGACCACGGACATCGGCGCCAACTTCAACGTCAACCTGTACGACCAGGCCAGCCACGGCGCCGACTACTTCCTGGTCTACGTCACCCGGCAGGGCTTCAACCCCACCACCCAGCCCCTGACCTGGAACGACCTCCAGCTGGTGGCACGCACCGGCCGGTACGCGCCCAGCCAGAACTACTCGATCCCCGTGAGCACGTCCGGGTACAGCGGTCGCCATGTCGTCTACACGATCTGGCAGGCGTCGCACATGGACCAGACCTACTTCCTGTGCAGTGACGTGAACTTCCGCTGACCCGGCGGGTCGGCGGAGCGTCCCGCCGGACACGGCACACCGTCCGGCGGGACGGCGTTCGTCAATCCACGGACCGGTCGCGTCGGCCGTGGTCCGGCCGCGCAGCCGCCACGCCGCACCAGCACCACCGCCGCGCAAGCGACCTCGTCCATGGAGCCGACATGTCCCGACGCCGCTGGACCGGGCCAGTTCTGCTGGCCCTCCTGCTGACCGCTCTCACCGCCCTGCCCGCCACCGCGGTCCCTGACCCCGGAGCGGGTCCCCCCACCTCGACTCACGCACCCGCGCACCGAACGGGAGCGCAGGAGGACGCGCCTGCCGCACCCCTGCCCTCGCTCAGCGCCACCACGACCCAGGTCGCTTCCGGACTGCGCAGGCCCACCGCGCTCGTCGCCCCCGACGACGGCTCGGGCCGGCTGTTCATCACCGAGAAGTCCGGCACCGTCCGCGCCTACCACCCGGACACCGGCCTGGAGCGCACCCCGCTGCTGGACATCACCGCGTCCGTCGACGAATCGGGCAACGAACGCGGGCTGCTCGGCATCGCCCTCGCACCCGACTTCGCCGACAGCCAGGAGATGTACCTGGCGTACACGGCACGGCCTGCCGGAGCCGTCACGCTCGCCCGCTACCGCCTCGACGACAAGCGCCTGGAGGTCCTACTCGCCCAGGAGCACGCCGAGTTCAGCAACCACAACGGCGGCCAGCTCGCGTTCGGCCCAGACGGCAACCTGTACTGGAGCATCGGCGACGGCGGAGGCTCCGCGGACCCCCTGCGCGCCGGACAGCGGCTGGACACCCTGCTGGGCAAGATCCTGCGGATCGACGTCAGCCGCGCCTGCGGACCTCTCCTCTACTGCGTCCCCGACGACAACCCCTTCGTGGACACCCCCGGCGCCCGTGCGGAGATCTGGCTGTACGGCCTGCGCAACCCTTGGCGGTTCTCCTTCGACAGCGCCGACGGCTCGCTGTGGATCGGCGACGTCGGCCAGGGCCGGTGGGAGGAGGTCGACCACCTGGCACCCGGCCGAGGGGGCGCGAATCTCGGCTGGTCCTGTTACGAGGGACTGGAGAGGTTCGCCGGCGGCACCTGTCCACCCGGTGAGGAGTACACCGAGCCGGTCTTCACCTACTCCCCGTACACCGGCGGCTGCTCGGTCATCGGCGGTCATGTGTACCGCGGCCGGGAGTACGCCGGTCTGGTGGGCGGCACGTACATCGCCACCGACTACTGCTCCTCCACGGTATGGGCACTGCGCCCGGACGGCACGGGCGGCTACGAACAGGCCGAGATCGGGGAGATGCCCACCCAGGTGACGTCGATCGGGACGACGGCGGAGGGAGAGTTCTACGTGGTCAACGACCTGCCGGGCGGCCTGCACAGGGTGTCGTTCGCGCGCGAGGAGCCGACCTGCAGAGTGGAGCGGACTGTACGCGCCTGGGGCACCGGCACGACGGTCGACCTCACCCTCACCAACACGGGCGACGCCCCGGTGAACGGCTGGACGCTCGAGTTCCCGCTGGCCCTCGGGCAGACCGTCGTCTCCGACTGGAACACCGACCTGGTCCAGGGCAGCAACACGATCGCGGCTGCCGACGCCGGGCACAACGCCACGATCGCCGCAGGCGCGAGCGTCACCCTCGGCTATCTCGCCGAGCACACCGGCGACGCCTCACCACCGCCATGGTTCACCCTCAACGGGGACGCCTGCGCCGTCGCCCCCTGAGCCGCCGCACGCGCGACGGGGGTGCCCCGGGATCGGGCGCACCCCCGAAACGGGGGGGCGCCCCCACCGGGGCGACTCCTGCTACCACCCCGGCCCCATCGGCCTCCCGGCTGACACAACTGCCACTGTCGACACGGGAGGTGACCGCGCACCGGCGGGCAGGTTCGCGGGCTGCAGGAACTGGATCATGCCGCTGCAGATCGGTGCGCCGGACGTAGCGTTCCCGCGGCTGAACATCTTCGCTCACTGGCTGTTCCTGTGTGACTCGCTGATCGCGGTCGGTGGCTTCCTCACCCCGCACCCAACGCGTCCGCGCCCCGGGTATACGCGAGGACGAGGTCGACCCACACTGGACCACTGGCTGTCACGGGGATGGCGACCACGGGTGCGCAGCGGGGAGTCAGGCTTCGGCCCCGCGAACTCATGAGGTAAGAAGACATCCGTGACCGAGCCGCCCCAGACCGCCACCCAGCACGCGTTCATCGCCCTCGCGCCGCCCGACCGTGCGAAGAACGAGCTGGCGCACGCGCTGAGCCCGGCCTACGCCGCCTATCCCGAGCTGCGCTGGAACCGCATCGAGGACTGGCACATCACCCTGGCGTTCCTGGGTGAGCTGCCGGTGCAGGCCGTACAGCGGCTTCGTTCGCCCCTCGCCGACCTGGCGGCTGCCCGCCCCTCTCTCGAACTGGTACTCCTCGGGGGCGGGCACTTCGACGAGCGGGTGCTGTGGAGCGGCATCGAGGGCGATCTCGACCAACTGCACGAGCTGGGCGAGGCAGTACGGGCGAGGATCAGGGACTGCGACGTCACCTTCGTCGAACGTCCGCTGCGTCCCCATCTCACGCTGGCCCGCGCTCGCCGCTACGACAACGCGTCCGTCACGGCGGCGGCCGCCTGCCTCGACGGCTTCACCGGACGCCCGTGGCAGACCGAACGTCTCCACCTGGTCGGCAGCACGGTAAGCGGCCACCCAGGCCCGCGGCGCTATCAGGACATCGACGCATGGACCCTGGTCACTGGGTCATGGCATCCCGACCCGAAACCGCCACACCTCACGTCAGGAGATCCGAGAAACAGCGCCTCGTTCTAGGGCTACGCGGCGAGGCGAGCCTGGTGCCAGGGATGCCTTTCCTGCGCGGGCTCGGGATGACCCGTACATAGACTACGTAACGGGGTGCATGCCGCATCCTTGCCGGTCACGCTTGCGTCTCCTGCCGGTGGAGGGTTCAGGATCTCCGCATGGACGAGGAGAACCCCGACGTGCTCACCATTGGCCAGCTCGCGCGCCGCACCAAGCTTGCGGTGCGTACCTTGCGCTTCTGGTCGGACAAGGGGGCTGTGCCGCCTGTGGCCCGTTCCGCGGGCGGATACCGGCTGTACGACGCCGAGGCCGTGGCCCGGGTCGACCTGGTGCGGACCCTGCGGAAGCTGGGGTTCGGTCTCGATGACGTGGTCCGCGTGGTGAGTGGCCGCACCACGGTCGCCGAGGTTGCTGACGCGCACGTGGCCGCGCTCGATGCGCAAATTCGTTCACTCAAGGTGAGCCGGGCCGTCCTGTCCACCGTGGCCAGACGGGGTGCGACCGTTGAGGAGACAACATTGATGAACCGTTTGGCGAGGCTTTCCGCTGCTGAGCGTAAGCAGACACTCGACGAGTTCAAGGAGGAGGTTTTCGGCGGTATCCATGACCAGGGCCTGCGCGACCGCATGCGCACCTATGACGTCGAGTTGCCCGACGATCCCACGCCTGCCCAGGTGGACGCCTGGATCGAACTGGCAGAACTTGTTCGCGATCCTGAGTTTCGCATCCGCTTGCGCGCCTGGATGGAACTCAACACACCCGTACCCGGGCGGGAGCGGCCACCCGGTGCGTCCATCTGGTGGGCGAGGCAGATCGTCTCGATTGTCGCGGAGGCCAGGAAGGACGGGGCCTCACCGGAGGGAGCGATAGCGGCCAAGTTGTTGTCCGATTCGTTTGGTGAAGTTGACCGGGCTGCTGTGCTGCGCAGTCTGGAAGCCGGGATTGAGGCCGGAGCTGAGCGCTACCGATGGCTTGTGGCGCGGGTGCGTGGGCAGAAGGCGTCGCCCGACGCGACTGAGGAGCTGAAGTGGCTGGCACGGGCCCTGCACGCTGAGGATCAGCTCCGACCTCGGCCTTGATGTGGCGCGGGCCGCCGCTCGCTGTCTAGATGATCAATTCCAAGGGGGCGCGCTGAACGGTGCCCACTTCTTGATGGCGAAGGATGAGCCGTCACGGCGGACCTCAGCGGCTCCCGGGCCGGTGAAGTGCGCAGGGATGAGTAGGGCGTTGGTGTCCGCGGCGTACTCAAGGACGCGCCGACGGGAGATTGCCGCCGCCTGCTGATCCTCGCTCAGGCACGTATCGACGTGCGGCTCGAGGATCTGCAGGGGAGTGTGGAGCAGGTCTCCGACAAACAGGGCCCGTTCGCTACCGGACCGCAGGTGAAGCACCGATGAGCCCGGAGTGTGCCCAGGGGCGGGTTCCAGCATTAGATTGCCGTCGATGCGATGAGAGGTCTCCCACAGCAGGGTCTGGCCGGCGCGGTGAACGGGATCGATGCTGTCCTCGAACATCGGCCCGTTGGCGACGCCGGCGTTGACCCCGCCGATGCCTCCCCGCTTGGGTACGCCATTCCTGGGGTTCCAGTACTCGAAGTCATCCCGGTGAATCAGATAGGTGGCGTTGGGGAATGTCGGCACCCACTCACGGTCGCGCAGTGTGGTGTTCCAGCCCACGTGGTCGGCGTGCACATGGGTGTTCACGACGACATCCACGTCCTGGGGGCGCACGCCTGCTGCCGCCAGGCGGTCGATGAAGTCGGTCTCCAGATGGGTCCACGCCGGCATGTATGAGCGTTCCTTGTGGTTGCCGAGGCCGGTGTCGACCAGAATGGTCCTTCCCTCGCTGCGCACCACCCACGTCTGCGCGCTGGCCAAGTAGTCGTCGGTCTCGGTGTCCCAGAAGTGGGGGGCGACCCACGACCTGTGCTCGTGCCACTTCTCGGGGGCGAAGTCCGGGAAGACCACTCCGACCGGAGCCACGGGCCCTTGCCACTCCACGATGCGCGTGACCTCGATGTTGCCGATCTCTATCGTTTCCATGCTCTCGAGCGTATGGACGTGTGGCGAGACGGTCTATAAGAGATCGTGCTCGCCTGATACGCGTACGTCTCACTGCCTATCGTTACGGGTATGGATATCCTCAGTGATGTCGTCGCCGCCATGCGGACCGGCAGCCCGTTCGCCAACCGTGAAGACAGAGAAGGCGTGTGGCGCACGCATTTCGAGCCCTTCGCCGGAGCGGGCTTCCACGTTGTCCTGCGGGGGGCCTGTCTGCTCGTGCCCGAGGACGGGCCTGCGGTGAACCTCACCACGGGGGACGTCGTGCTCACTCCGCACGGAACCCGACACACCCTGACCGACCCCGGCCACGCCGGCACGCAGGGGCCGACGGCCCTTCTGTGCGGCGGCTACCAGCTGGACCGCTCCCGGCCGCACCCTTTGCTGGGCACCCTGCCGGAGACCATCCATCGCCCCTCCCAGATCGGACGACATCAGGACCTGAATGCCGCCGTCTCCCTGCTCGGCGCCGAGCTGCAGAACCCCCGGCCGGGCACGGACGCCGCCCTGCCCACCCTGCTCGATCTCCTCCTGCTCTACGTGCTGCGCGCCTGGATCGAGGACGAGTCGGCACGCGGAACCACCGGCTGGCCGGCCGCCCTCGCCGACCCGGCGATCGGCAACGCATTGCACGCCATTCACGACGACCCGGCAAAGCCCTGGACCGTCGAGGCCCTGGGCAGGAAGGCGAACCTGTCGCGAGCGACGTTCTCCCGCCGGTTCGCTGCGCTGGTCGGTGAACCCCCTCTGACCTACGTCACCTGGTGGCGGCTCACCGTGGCGGCGCGGCTCCTGCGCACCTCCGACACCGCACTGGCGCAGATCGCCCAACACGTCGGCTACAGCTCCGCCTTCGCCTTCGCCACCGCCTTCAAGCGGGAGCACGGCGTCTCTCCGGGCCGCTACCGGCTGCGGCACCGCGACCAGAGCTAGGTGATCGATTCTAGGGTTTGGCTGCGCGCACGACGCGAGTCTCCGAACCATGTCTTGGGCGTCATGAGGATCAGTCGAAAGCCACAACCCCTGAACGAGCGGGAGTTGAGGTTATGGAGGGTCGGCCGTGCGCTGACCTTCGCCTTCACCGCTGCGGTCCTGATCGCGGGCGGCATCTTCGATCCGCTGCACTCGACTGCTCGACCTGTCCAACACCATGCACCCGGATCTCGTCGCGGCCGCGTTCGGCATGGACCCCGAGGCCACCATGATCTATCTGTCCGACCACATTGCTGAGATCCCCTTGGCGGAGCGGGCGGCGGCCTGCACCTGATCTCTGATGGGAGTTCGTAAGGGTAGAGAGAAGGTTCCTCACAGCTCTCATCCACCCGCTCCCGTGCTAGCGGTCTGCTCCCGCAGAGCACAGGTCCACGTTTCCATGAAGCCGACTGTGCCGCTCTCGTCTCCAGGGATCTGGAAGAGGTCCGGCGTGACGCTCGTAGGATGCCTACATGCCCAAGCCGTTACGGATGAGCCGCTGCACGTGGATTGCCGCGTGGGTGGTGGTGTGCGTGGCCGGTATCGCTGCCACCGCCGCACTGAACGCCTTTCCGGTGCCTGACCCGGAGCCCGAGAAACCCGTCAGCGCCGAGTGCGCCGAGTACATCGCGGACATCGAGGCGCAGCTGGCCAAGGCCGAGCGGGAAGGCAACGACGACGGCGTGCTGGCCTTCTCGCGGAGCCGGGTCGGTGCGGACGACTGCCATGACGCGCTTCTCGACCACTTCAGCGGCGACCGGTGAGCCCGGATTCTCACCCAGCCATGAGGGCTGCAACTCATGCACGCCTCATGCGACGAGCCTGGTGGCAAAGGCCGCCATCAGGGTGTCCGCCCGCAGCAGCAGCTCAGGGTTGGATGTTCCTGCCACGCGGACAGAAGCCTCACTGCCACCCACGGCCTGCGGGACGTGCACTTCGAGGCGATGGCCCGATCCGACGAGTGGGTAGCTGTACCAGCGATCCGGGTGCGCATCATCGGTGGCCGCAATGCAGAGTTCGACCGCCTGTCAGCCGGCACCATTGAAGTCGTAGTCGGCGTAACGCGCCAAGGGAGCCAAGACGGGCTGGACGTTCTCGGTCCAGATCCATCCCTCTACCGCGCGTTCCCGGTAGCTCTGTGCCATCCAGCCAGAGTGCCACCTGCGGCACGTTCACTCCCCGCCATATGCCCGTGCACGGAACTGCGGACAGAGCCCTGAATTCGGCCAGGGACGTTCTCCCTCAACTTCGTTGCGTCTTGAAGCGTGTGGGGAATTGGGGAGTGAAGAGCGCGTGTGAGGGCCCAGCGGCCGAAGCCGCCGACGCCGGCCTGGCGGACGTCCAGACCGGCGGACGGGGGTGACGTTACACAGGGACGCCGAGCGGTGGGTGTTCGAGCACGCGAGGCTTGTACTCGACCAGTTGGATGCGGCCGTCGAAAGTGCGGTGCTCGATCATCTCGAGGGCGACGTCCGGATAGCCGTCGTAGATACGTTCTTCGCCCGTGGCCCCGGTGATCACCGGGAACATCACGACCCGGAAGCGGTCGACGAGTCCGGCTCGTAGCAGGGACCGGCACAGGCTGAGGCTGCCGATCGTGCTGAGGAGCCCTGAGCCACTCGACTTCATGGCGCGGACCGCCTCGACAGCGTCGTCGCGGACCAGCGTGGAGTTGGCCCACGGCAGGGGATCCTCGAGTGAGGAGGAGAACACCACCTTGGACGCTTGGGTGAGCTCGTCGACGGACGCCTCTTCTTCGGGCCTGAACTCGTCTTGGCCCTTGGGGACCTCGCCTGCGGCGAAGCCCGACATCAGGCGGTAGGTGTTCGCTCCCATGAGGTAGGTGGCCTCGGGCTGCGCGCCGAGCCATGCGAGGTACTCCGGGCCCTCGAGGCCCCAGAATCCGGGCCATCCCTCTCCCGAGGCGTGGCCGTCGAGGGAGGTGATGAAGTCGACGAGAAGCTCCGACATGGCGGTGTCCTTTCCTAGGGTGTCACGAGCTTGGACTGCCCGAGAGCCACAAACTCATCGGCCGCGCTGTGGAGAAACGAGAAAACCCGTGGCGCTGCAGCCGATCAGGTCGGCGCAGCGGCACTGCTTCGGAGGGCCCGAGTCGGATGAGGACGAACGGGCCCCTGCTCCAGGCAGGCTGTTGCACAGCTGGAGAACCGCGGGCACGTGCGGGGACGCCCTGAGCAGGTGGTGGCCACTTTCGAGGTTCAGGCAGGATTTTCGTGGAGCGTGACGGAGCGCTATCGCGATCACGCCACAAGGACTCAGGGTCTGGTCGATCGGGCCGGTGCTGGAGTTGGGGATGCTTTCGGTGAACAACGGCTGCGGTGAAGAACAGCCGTTGGGGTTGGTGGGTTCGCTGGACGTACGGTAGATGAAGGCCAGTCACCCCACTGGTACGCCAGCACCCAGATGTTCTTGGCGCGAGGTAGAACAGTGTGGGCGCCACCGCGGTCTGGCCCGCGGACGCCATGTCCGACCAGTTCGTGGTGCTGTGTGTAGCCGGGGACGCCCCGCTGGCCCCGTCGCATATCGTTTTGCTCATGTCCTTCGCCCTGGGCCCATATCCCAGGGCGCTCCCGTTCGTTCCCGTCGTTCTTCGTGCGTCCGACGCGTGCTGCGTGGTGCAGCTGATCGGGCCACGTATGGAGAATGCGGCATCGGGCTTGCAAGCCGCTTGCACGTCGGTGGTGAGACGTCCGTCCCGACGTGCGTAGGCGGTCCGGCTGAACCCAGCGGGCTTTGGTCGTTCCCTCGCCAGGTTGAGAGTGGCGCCGCGTCGGCCGGGGCTCCGACTCGGCGGTCAGTGGGCGGGGAGGACGGGACCGGATCCGTCCGCCCGCGCCGGGTCCGGGGCGAGTTCTTCCAAGAGGCTGTCGGAGAAGTTACTCCCGGTGAGAATCGTGCCCAGCGAGGCGGTGCCGAGGTCGTGCCGCAAGGCGGCGGCAATGCCGACCGCACCGGAGGGTTCCAGGATGAGCCCCAAGGTGTCGCGCACCATCCGCAGGGCGAGGCAGATGTCCTCTTCCTCGACGAGCAGGACGTCGTCGACGACCTCGCGCATCCAGGCGACCGCCGTCGGCACGGGTACCCGTACGGCGATCCCGTCCGCCATCGTGCTCACCGGCCCGGTGGCCTCGGGCTCCCCGGTGAGCCAGCTCGTGGCCATGGCCGGTGCGCCCGCCGCGCAGACGCCGATGACCCGGGTACGGGGCGAGCGGGCCTTCGTCCAGCAGCCGATGCCGCTGATGAGGGCCCCGTTGCCGACCGGCACGAGGAGCGTGTCGAGGCTGAGCGGGGCAAGCTCGACGGCGATGGTACCGGCGCCCTCGGCGATGAGCGGTTCGTCGCCGTCCTCCACGAAGATGCATTGCCGGCGGGTGCGGGCATACGTGCGGGCTGCCTCCTTGGCTGCGTCGAAGTCCTCGCCCGACTGGATGACCTCGGCACCCAATTCCCGTATCCGGGTGACCTTGTTCGGGTTGGCGTCGTGCGCGGTGAACACCGTCACGGGGACCGAGCGGGCCCGCCCGGCGTACGCCACGGCCTGACCAAAGTTCCCGGCGGAGGCGCAGACGACATGGTTTTCCGCCGTCAGCCACCGCATATACAGGTCCGCTCCCCGGCCCTTGAAGGAACGGAGCGGATTCAGCGTCTCCACTTTGACCACGATGTCCCGGCCGAGCGCACGAGAGAGCGCAGAGTCCCGGAACTGGGGTGTGCGCAGGAAGGCCGGGTCGATGAGCCGAGTGGCCTCTTCGATGCCGTCAGGAGACAAACGCATTTTGGTCATGACAGATCCTAACGTCGGAGTTTCGTGACGGTCCGCCGACTCCGTCGGCGGACCGTTTTCGTGCTGTGGGCTGAGGCTGTGCAGGCCGAAGAACCTGAGTGTCGCCTCGGGCTGGCGCCGGGTTCCGCTGTTCCGGGTGTTGAGCTGCTGTCGAAGGGACGGGGAATCCGCTGGTCAGCCGGGGTCGGGCAGGTGGGTGAGCCGGTCGAGGGCTGCGGAGATGTCACCGGGCCAGTGCCGGGCCAGGCGGAGGATTCGCCGACGGCCGGTGGTCACGAGCTGTTCGGCCGCGGTGAACAGGCGGAGCCGTAGTCGGCGGGGCTCCCAGAGACGGGCCTTGCCGGTCAGGGCGAGCATCGGCATCCGGGCCAGCAGGTCGAGAGCAATCTGCACGATCTCCAGCTAGATCCGGTACTGGGCCGTGCGGTGCAGCGGCAGGTTTGCGCAGGCCGGTGGACCGGGCGGCGCGGATGCGGTCCTCGGCCCGGGCCCCGCAGCCGGTGACGGAGCTCCAGCCCGGCGATCGGCCGGCCCAGGGTGTTGGTGGCGAAACAGGTCAGCCGCATGCCGTCCGCATCCGTGAGCCGCAACTGGGCCCCGGGGTGCGGTCGTTCCTTCCTTACGATCAGCCGCATGCTCTTGGGGCAGCCGTCCAGAACGTCGCCGGTGAGTTCAGCGGCCCAGGCCCCGTCACGGATCTCGCCGTCCGCCTCGACGGCCGCTGCCCAGGCCGATGCCGGAACCTTCAGCACATGTTGGCGGATCGCCTCGGTGATCACTATGCCGACCGAGTAGGACAGCCACCGTCCCTACCGTCCCCCCCCTGAGCGAGCCAGGCGACGAAGTCGTGGGTGCCGCCCGCGGAGTCGGTGCGGATCAGGGTCCGCCGCCCGCGCCGGTACTTCTTCGGCAGCTGGGCCAAGGCCAGTTGGGTGGCGGTGATGTGCTCGGTGGCCGTGTTCGATCCCGCGTTGCCTGGTCTGAGCAGGGCCGCGACCGGTTCACCCGTGCCGCCTGGCCTGTGGTCGACGAACCCCATCAGCGGGTGGTGGCCGTAGGTTCGTTTCCACGTGGGTGCGGCGTCCTCCTTGTCCGAGTGCGCGATCACCAGCACCCCGTCGAGGTCCACGGTCACCGTCCCGCCCGCATCAGGCGCTTCCCTGCCGGACAACCGCCAGTCATGCTGGCGGACTTCATCCCGCGCGGCACGGATGGCCCCAAGGGCCTTCTCTCAGGAGGCTGCGAGGGTGTCGATGAGGCGGGAGACCGTCGGGCCGGAGGCCACCGGCCCGAACACGGCCGGCTCGGCCCGTAGCGTGGCGACATCCGCTAGGCAGTCCCCGCCCAGCGCGACCGCCAGGGCCACGTTCAGCAGGATCTTGCCCGGATCGTGCACCGCCCGAGTTTTCCGCCACGGCGTCGGCGCCGCTGATATCGCGGTGTCCAAGCCGGCCTTGCGGACAGTCTCGACCAGCAGCACGCCCCCGGCCTGCGAGACCACCGCCCGGCCGCCGCCCTCGATGCGGACACGCGGGTACGACCCGATACGCTTCTTCACCTGGAGAGTGCTTCTTTCCCTGCAACCAACAGGACCCTAGACAAGTCCCATCGTTGCAGGGCAGGAGCACTCTCCGCTTATTTGATCAAGCGTCGGACGCCCCGCCTCGTGAAGGCGCGAGGCCAAAGCCACGAGCCAGTGATTCCTAATGCCGTTCATCAAGCCGCGGCGCACGCTTGAGGTAGCGGGCAGGAGGTGTCGGAGGTGCGCGATACAGTCCGTTCATCCGACTGGGGAGGGCTCATGGCGACCAAGTGGAGCTTGACGATCGACTGCGCGTACCCGGCGAAACTGGCCGCGTTCTGGGCGCTGACATTGGGCTACGAGGAGAAGCCCGCGCCCGCAGGGTTCGGGAGCTGGGAGGAGTGGTTCTCGCATCATGAGGTTCCGGAGGACGAGTGGGATGACGGGGCGTACCTCTCAGATCCGGACGGCGTGGGCCCCACCTTGTCCTTCCTGAAGGTGCCGGAGCCGAAGGTGGCGAAGAACCGGCTGCATATCGACGTGCAAGTTGGTGGCGGCCGTGAAACCCCGTGGGAGATGCGCTGGCCGCGCGTGGTCGAGGCGGTGGAGCGGTTGACAGCTGCGGGCGCGACCGTGGTCCGCGAGGACGAGTTGCAGGGCAGGCCGGATCACGTGGTGATGGCAGACCCGGAAGGTAACGAGTTTTGCCTGGTCTGACGGGGTCGGTCAGGCCAACTGGCCGCGCGCAGCGTGTCGCGTCCCTTCCTGTGCGGCAGCCCTTGCCGGCGGAGCTGGCTCGTAGCGCCGTCCGTCGCGCAGAAGGGCCCAGAGGACGTTGACGCGGCGGCGAGCGAGAGCCAGGACGGCCTGGGTATGACGCTTGCTCTCAGCACGTTTGCGATCGTAGACGCGCCGGGATTCCTTGCAGTGGCGGATACTGAACAACGCCGAGGTGTAGAAGGCGCGTTGGAGGCGGCGGTTGTATCGCTGCGGGCGGCGCAGGTTCCCGGCCAGCTTCTCGCCGGGCAGGCTCGTGTGCTGCCGTTCGGCGGCCTGGACAGCGGTTTCGGCGAGCCGGTCGGGGCGGACGACGTGGCGGTTGCGCAGTCAGGTCTCCAGCCGCTTGACGCCGATCCGGCGAATAGCCGCGGGGGTCTGATAGCTGGTCAGCAGGGTGAGCGGGCCGGGTGTTGGTGAGGTCCAGGGCCCGCTCCAGGCCGGGGGAGATGCCGGTGAACTGGGCACGGAGGCGGTTGACGGTGCGGGTGCGGTCGGCGACCAGGTCCATGCGGCGGCCGGTGAGGATCTTGAGATCGATGACGGTGTCGTCGCTGGCCCGCAGCGGATGCAGATCGCGGCGGACGCGGACCTGGTCGGCGATGACGGCGGGGTCCTTCGCGTCGGTCTTGCCCTCGCCGCGGTAGCTCTCGGAAGCGCGGTGGATGGCCCGGCCGGAGATGCAGTGGACCGGCTGGTCGCGGTTGGCCAGGAGCGCGATGGCCAGGGCGGCTCCGCCGTCGGCCAGGTCGATGCCCCAGGTCACCTCGTCCCCCAGGGGCAGGATGTCGGCGAGGAGCTCGAGCAGTTCGGGTTCGTCGTCAGCGACGCGTCGCGACAGCAGCCGGCGGCCGCTCTCGTCGATCGCGACCAGTGATGGTGGGCTTTGCCTGCGTCGATGCCAGCCCAGATCGCGGCCATGTGGTGCCTCTGTGCGGTGGTGTTGCTGGTGCCTCCCACGGACGACCTCGCTGTCGATTCCCTACGTAGCGATCATTCGCAATTCCTAATTGGCAGCCGAGTCGTCATGGGGCGTCGGGCGGCCCATCGATGGAAGCCACAAGTGGCAGAAGTTTGAAAGCCACACCCCGACGCCCCTGGGTGGATGAACCATACGAAGGGCTCACCACGTCCCGCAGAACAACGTAGGGAGCTTTTTCAACGTCGCCACCGATCAGGTGACGGCTTCGGCTCCCCGGGCATCGAGTACTCGGCGAGGAGGCAGTCAGTTGAAAGCGTCGGTCATGCAGTCCATGCGGCAGTTGGCGGCCTCGTAGCGCTGGCGGAGGGCGGCTGCTGCCTCTTCGCGCTCCACGGAGAGGTGCCCGTAGTGCTGGCTCGCCACCCTGGTCACGTCCCCGACCGTGACGATGGCCGGCTCGCCGCGTGCGGCCCGGCGGCGCGCTTCGGCGATCGCCATGTCCGCAGAACGCAGCAGATTTCTGGAACGGTCCCGGCTCACGGCCGCCTGGGCCCGTTTCACCGAGAGAGGGCGCAGGACACGTCCCCGCCAGACGAAGCCAGCGGTGACAAGTACGAGACCGAGCGCTACGAACAGGAGTCCGCCGGGGTCGTGAGGCATCTTTCCAGTCTTCACCACTCGCGTGGTGATCGGCATGCCCGCGTCGGCGTGACGCTGCCGATCTTGCGGAGCGACTTGGTATCGGAGCCTGTGTCATGTCCCCCGAGTGGTAGCGCTGTGTATTGCGTCGGCGTCGTGCACTCTGGGGCGATGAACCTTCCACGCGGCGTCGTCGGAGGCGGGTCCGGCGGGCAAGCTGCGGCCACCCTGGGCATCGGTATGTGATGACCAACGATCCCGTAGTGGCCGCTGAGCAGGGAGTGCGAGGCCGCCCAGCAGACGGCTGTCGGGTGCACGATGCGCTCACCTCGGCCGCCGACGCAATTGCACTGCTGTGAGAGGTGGGGCAGAGAGAACTTGAGCACGATGGCATAGACCTTTCGCTACGGGGCACTTGACGGTCTGCTTGGCGCTGCCCGGCAGTGAGCGCAGCGTTAGATGCCATGGGTACAGCCAGTTCCCCGCGGTGCGGACAGCCGTTCTGCGGGACAGGCTCTGAGGGAGAGGTATCAGCATGATCTGCCCGGCGGAGAAGGAACTACGTGCGGTGCTGGCCCAGTTTGCTCAGGCGCGCATCGAACACGATGTGCGCCCCACCGGCCGCACCAGCCGGGCTCTCGAAGACTCCACGTACACGCTGTGCGTGATGACCGGAACCCGTACCGCCGAGCGGGCGCTGCCCGCAGCAGATGCTCTGCTTGAGCAGTACAAAGCGGGCCGTACGAGCCTTACTCGAGAAGACGAGACGCTGGCGGCGTAGGCTCGGCGCTGCCTGAGGCCCCGGCGCTGCTCCGCTCGCTGGATTGCGAGTTGGTCCAGGCCGAGACCGGCCGGTGCCAAATCGCGGTGCAGGTCGTGCTCGGCTTTGTCCACGTGGCCGAGTACGTCTGGAGCGGTGTCCGCGCGGGCGGGAGTGGCCAAGGCCACCGTCTACCGCCGCTGGTCCTCACACGGGGACCTGGTCGCCGACGCCCTGGAAAGCCTCATGCTCCCGGCAGTTGTCCGCGCCGAGGCGACGGCGGCCGGGACACTGCGCGAGGACCTCATCGCCACGCTGACCAACAGTTCCGCGTGTCTGCAGCCCCAGGGGCGTCGCTTCTCGGCCGTGCTGGCCGCCACCACCGCCTTCCATCCGCAGATCGCCGAGACCCTGCGTGAGCGGTTCATCGCCGGGCAGCGAGAGGGAATCGCCGCCTGCCTCCGCCGAGCGCAAGAGCGTGCCGAGATCACCGCGGAGAGGGTGGAGTGCCTGCTGGCGCCGGGCAGGGTGGAGATCGCCGCAGCCGCCGGCGTGATGGTCCTGCAGGAGGAACTGCTAGACGCCGTTCTCGACGTCGAGGGGATAGCTCGACCGGTGGACCAGGTGCTGCTGCCCCTCCTCAGCGGTACCCCCACCGGTTGATGCCCTACCGGCCGGTTTCTCGATGCCGCACCATGTCTGCTCGCCCCCTGTAGGCCAAGATCTATTTACGATGCACGGCCTGGGCGGCCTACGCGGTTGTGGCGATGCCTCCGTCGACGGGGATCACGGTGCCCGTTAGGTATGCGCCTGCCCGGCTGGCCATCGGGCAGAGTGAGCACGCCGACGCCCGTCGGCTCGACGGATGTGTCGGTGAGGTCGCCGTGAGCGAGCCGGTCCTGCTCCTTGCCGTAGCCACCGTAGAAGGCGACCCGCTCGCCGTGGACAGCCACTGCACGGGCACCCCGTACCCGGTTCGTCCACACCCTCACGGGCCGCTCGGGCCGGTCAGGGCGTATCTCGACGAGCGGGAAGTCGGTGTACGGGCACGCCCAGGCGACGGTTCCCGACACGTTCAGGGCGTAGCAATCGAAGAGACCGGGGATGGGGGCGCCGTCCGACGTCCAGGTGTGCCGGACTGTGGCGCTCCAGCGGTGGATTCCGTCCGGGTTCTCGTCGAAGTGCCCGACCCAGATGTGGCCGGCCTCATCCACGAGCAGATGCTCGATGGCGTCTCCGACAGAGAAGGACGAGGTCTCACGGCCGAGCGCGTCGAAGATCTGGACCTGGTCCGCGTCCTCGTAGCGGCGGGTACGAGACGCGGCGACGACGAACCCGCTGTCGGGCAGGCGGTCCAGGTACGGCCAGCGGGCCCGCACGGCGCTCAGCTCGGTGAGCTCCACGTTGCCGCCCGGTCGATGGAAACGACCAACGCGTCGAAGGGCAGAACATCACCGCGAGGCTGCGGCGCGCGTTCGGCAAGCAGCCAGTGGGCGGCGCCGAAGACGTCAACGGTACTGGTCACGACGTGGCGGTCATGGTGCGCTCGGGGGAGGCGGGCGTAGGGGACAAGGGCGGTCTTCTGCACGGGCGGGCTCTCCTTGGTGGGCGGTCACGGCCATCGGGCGCTGCGGTGTAGCCAGAGTCGATGTCGTTGCTACTTTCGGGCGGGAACTTGACCTTCAAGGGAGTTCTTCCGTCTTCTCTGGCCAGGTCCGTGACTGCCGGGGGCGGGCCCGAAAATCTCCATGAGAACTGGCAACGCTCTGAGCGTGAATACCGAGTCACGTCGTGGCTGTTGGTTCGCTACTGGCGGTTGATCGCCCGTGAGATGCCAGCAGCGACGGTCGTGGCCAGGATCCACCCGGCAGCGGTCAGCGCGTAGGCGAGCCATTGCCCAGTGCCTCGTGGTGCGAAAGCGACGTCCTGTCCGAAGGCGGTGATCGGGACGAGCAGGTCGAGCGTGTAGACGACGGCGTTGAATGGCGGCGCCTTCTCCACTTCGAGAGGTGCGGGAGGGTGGGCCCCGAAGAAGAGTGCGCCGCAGGCGAGCAGAGCGGTGAGCCAGAGGCCGGCGCGGAGTGGCCGGTAGCCGTAGCCGACGGTCGCGTCCTGGATGTAACCCCAGACGCGGGTATGCAGGGGGAGCATGGCCCGGCGATGGCGTTGCTTGGCGAGGAGCACCGTGCGCGCTTCGTCCTCGTGTCCGAGCCGTCTGTAGGCGCCTGCGAGCTGCTCGTACGGCTGAGGGAGGTAGGCGTCGGTGCTGCGCCGGAGCCAGCCAAGCCGTTCTGCGGCCGACAGGGGGGTGGCGAGGGCGTCGTAGGTGGTCTCGGTCAGCCGGAGGTCGGCGGGCCAGGTGCCGGGGGTGTCGTACAGGGAGCCCAGATGAGCGTTGTTCGCGTCGACGGTGCCGGCGATCGGCTGCTGGGTGCGCAGATCGGTTTCCCGGGCCTGAGCCAGCCGCAGGGACAGGGCGGTCCCGCCGGGATTCGCCAGCGTGGCATCACGGAAGCTGAGCTGCGTGCCGATGCTGCTGCCGTCGAGCCTGATGCCGCCGTTTACGCGGAGCCCCTGGCCGAGGTCGAAGTTGCGGGCGACGGTGACGTCAACGGCCTCCAGCGCTACGTCGCCGGCGTTGTTCAGCCGAGCCCCACAGAATCCGATCGCCGCCGCGACCGTGGCACCGGAGAGGATGATCCGCCCTTCGGCGCTGAAGCCCGGGTGAAAGGTGAAGTCCTCGGTGACCTGGACGTGGTAGGCGTCCAGGGCGTGGCCGTCGGGGTTGTGCAAGGAAGCACCCTCCAGGTCGAACTCGCCGGAGACGACGGCGCCGGAGCAGCGGAATGCTCCCCGGACCACCAGGTTGGTGCACAGAATGTCGCCGCCCGCGATGAGGCGGACAGCGGATATCGCCTCGGTCCCGGCTGCGGTGATCACTGTGTCCCGGAGGTCCAGGTCGCTGTGGATCTGGGTACGGGTGAGTACGAGGGGCCCGGTCAGGTGGCAGCGGGACAGCACCAGCCGGCCGTCGATCTGGGCTGTGTCAGCGGCGAGACCTGGCAGCACGCATCCGGTCAGGGCCAGCTCGCGGACTCTCGCGCCCCGGAGCAGAGGCACTTCGTCGAAGCGACATTCGTCCAGGACGACCGGCACGGGGATCTCGGCGAATTGCAGATCCAGCCTGCCCGTGATGCGGGCGCCGGTCAGGCACAGTGCCGGGCGGTCGCCCGGGGCGGGATCGCCACCGGCACCCAGTAGCAGCGTCGCAATGACCTCGGCCCGCACCGCGGGTTCCCCCGATTCCGGGGCGTCGCGGACGTCGACAGCGCCGCCTTGGGCGAAGGAGTTCCACAACTGGCGTTCACCAGCGTTGAGTTCGTCGAGACGCATGATCGACGATCTTTCCGGTTCGGGCCCGTCCACGACAAGTCCGGATGAACCCCGGCCCCGCAGACGAGGCAGCCATGAGCCTGCCGACGCCCGCCCACCAGCGTCCCTATACCGTGCAGGCAAGCACTCCGATAGGCCAGCCGTGAGATCCCGGGTGTTGCCAGAGCTCACAGACATCGCCCTGCGGCGAGACGAGGCGTTCTCGGCTCTGAGCGACAAGCGGTGTCGGATCCAGGGTTCTGGCTCACTTTCCGTGGAGGGCTGACTGACCGTAATGTCGACCTCCGATGACCAGCAGTGAGAGGCTGACGTGAGCCAGTACTACGACGTGGGCGACCGAACCCTGTGGAACCCGTCCAACGGGGCGTCCCGGCTGTTCATGAGCCAGGTCACCGTCTATCAAGCCGAAGTGGGGCTGCCATCCGGCATCGGCCCCATGGAAGCGGATGAGTGTCAGATCGACCCCATCGCCTTCGCAACGTTTGTCGACGCCCTGCTCACCTGGCATAGCAATACCAGGCACGCGGTCATGGCCACAATGTCCGAAGGGTTCGTTGCCACGGTGCTGGCCTTGGCTGAGATAGCGAACATCGAGGTGAGCTGGCAGGCGGCCAAGCGCGCCGAGAGGCACTATCTCAAGACGGCTTCGGATCCCCATGCGAAGGAGTGGACAGCCGCACTGCAGCAGAAGTCACGGGAGCTCGTCCGACACATGGCGTCCTGAGCCCCACCCGGCTTGCAGACAAGGCCATAGTCAGAGAGAACCGGGATTCGGCCTGCCTTAGGAGCCTGCAGCGTCCACTGTTGGATTCCTGTGATGAGTACCTCTTCGCCTCAACTTGGCAAGGCGCGCTGACCGGTGGGGGCAGCTACAGCCAGCGACAAGACCGACGACGGGACGACCTTGATCAACGGCGTCATCGCCCCTCAGTGGATCGATGACCTGACGAGGCTCCTCGCCAGGCTCGGCTGGCAGCACAGCCTCGAGCTCTCCGATGAGGACAACAACATCCTTGAAGAGCGTCACCACTGACCGGTCGCATCACGAGACCGCGGCCAGGGCCACTTTCGAAGCGTGTCATCACCGGGTCCGGCAGCATTGCACGTGCAGCGTCAGCGGCGGACGTGAGCAGGGATGGCTGCTGTTCGGGGTGGCGGGCCGCCTGGCCGGTCAGGCGTGAGAGAAGTCTGTCGTGCGGGAGCGGCTCGAGGGAAACTCCTCTGGCCGCAGAGGCGGGTTTAGGTACGCTTTCGCAGTCGGCCGTGTGTCGGCCTTCAGCGGGCATGGCCCGCGACGAACCAGGGGGATCAGATGACCACCGCGAACGAGTCACGCACGGCAACGTCCGTGCCCGCCCGCACGTCGGGCAAGCCCGCCGCCCTTTTCAGCGACGAGGCATCCGCCGTGATGAGGCCCGCGCCGCGCCCGACCCGGTTCATGACGCGGCCGCTGGACACCCTGACGTGGCAGGAGCCCCCCGCCCAGGAGGCGGAGGACGACCTGTAGCGGTGAGCTGTTCCTGCCGACGGCCCGATCGCCTCTCGCTCCTGCAGCGGTGGGATCTTGTACAGGTCGACCGTCACCTGGACGCGGTTCGGGCCCTGCGGCAGTGAACACCCGCAGAACCGTCACGCACTGCGCCGACGTGCCGAAACGCAGCTGCCTTCCGTGAGAATCCCGCCCGGATTCCCGATAAGACCGTGTCATACATGGTCAGTTGGCGGTTGTGCCGGGTATGAGGAGTTGACGGTGGGGATGGATCGTGCCGGACGGCTTGTGGGAGCTGGCGAGGCCGTTACTGTCGTCGGTGCGGGTGCGTCCGGAGGGCGGCGAGGTCGCGAACATCGATGATGAGGCGGTGTTTGCCGCGATCGTCTACGTCCTGGTCAGCGGCTGCGCATGGCGGGCGTTGCCACGTGCTTCGGAGCATCGACTCTAGGCCGACCTGAACGGGTCTCGGTCCGTTCCAAGAGCTTTCGTGACGGTCCGCGAGTCCCTTGGCAACAAGTACCTGGCAACGACGGGGTTTCCCGTGTTCCTCGGAGGCGTCGGGCTCAGGCCGAGCCAGTCGAGCCCGGGCTCGTTCCGGCGGGCCCGCCCACGACCGAAAGAAGGTCCACGACGAAGATCAGCGTCGAGCCTGCCGGGATCAAGGGAGACGGCGACTGCCTTCCGTAGCCGAGACGCGGGGGAACGATGATCTGGCGTCGGCCGCCGACCTTCATTCCCCTCACACCTCGGTCCCAGCCTTTGATGGCCCTGCCACCGCCCACGGCGAACTTGAATGGCCGGTCCTCCTCCCAGGAGGAGTCGAATTCTCTGCCGGATGCGAACGTCACACCCACATAGTGAACCCGGACGACCCGCCCCGGCTGTGCCTCGGCTCCATCCCCGATCACAAGGTCCCGGATCGTCAGCTCGGCTGGCGCACCACCCTCTGGAACCTCGATTCGGGGCTTCGTCAGTTCGCTCATCACGGTCCCATCGCTCGCCACCGGAATCCCTCGCACGGGCCGGCCGGACACATGGACCCTCCATGCGGCAGACGATCACGCTACCGGCAATGCCCACACGCCACCCCTGCCTGAACCTGACCAGCCCCTACCAGCGTTGCTCGCCTGCGCTGAACGGTTGGTCTGTTCCGTGGGCGAGGTCTACGTGGAGTCGGGTGTCCGGTGCCGGAGATTGTGTGGGCTGTACTGGCTGTTTGCTGCTGTGCAGGGAGCTACGTGGGGACAGACAGGCCGCCGTTGGCGGCAGCAGCACATCGGTAACCGTGGCGAACCAGAGTCACCCGCTGCGCCAGGACTCCAAGCGCTGCGCGATGGCACGCAGGTCGGCTTCCTGGGCGCGGACGGCCTGGGCGAGTTCGTACAGTTCGTCGTCCTTGGCCTGGAGAGGCTGGCCGGAGAGGTGCATGTACTGGCTGGCGCAGGCCCATCCGATGACGAGGTTGTAGTCGGTGAAGGGACGCAGCAGCAGTGCGGTGTGCAGGAAGGTCGCGGCCCGGGAAGCGGGCTCCTCGTAGTACAGGACGCCGCGCTCGCGCTCGAAGGTGTGCCGGTCGGCCATGAACCCCAGCGCGCCCCAGTCCGCGATGGGCACGTTCAGCGGGGAGATCGCCGACTGGATCTGCAGGACCCAGCCGACATCGACGCGGATGATCGAGCTCACCGCTGTCCCACAGGGAAGCGAGCCTCAATGCCGGGCAGTACCCGTGCCGCTTCCGCAACGGCACCTTCTACGAAGGCGAGCCTGTCAGCCTCCTCCACCGTCACATCATGCACGTGCTGCTTCAGACTCCGACCCGTCAGAGCCGCCCGTTCACGCAGCCGCGCCATCTCTTCTTCGCTGAATTCCACATTGAGTGCAGGCATAGACCCAAGGTACCCCGTCCGGTACCGGATGAGGTACCTGCCGTCGTCGAAGATCGCCGTGGAAGCGGTTTCCAGCGCCCCCTACGCCCTCTGCCCCACGCCCTGCACGCCCTGCACGCCCCGGGCCGCCGGGCTCGCACAGCCGTGACAGGCCCCTGACCTGTGAATCCCCTTCACTGTTGTAGAACGCCAGAAGCGTTCGAGTGGATCGGCGCCGGCGCGGGGCTGCGCCTGCTTCAGGCCGCACCGGGCGCGCTCCCCGAGTCCGTGCCCGCTGGCCCCTGACGGCGAAAGTCGCGCCGCCCTCGTCCTTCCGTCCGCCTCGGGTCCATGCCGTACGGAGGAACCTGCGATGGCCTGCGGCCAGCTCTGCTGGTGAGCCCGCTTGTGTGCGTCCGGGGGCTGGGCAATGGCTGCACGCCCGTACTCCTGACGTGAGGAGCTGGCGGGCCTCGTCACGGTTCATCGGGCGGCGTCGTTTGCCCGCGGCGTAGCGGCTGCCCGTATGGACCTCGATGGGTGGCGGCCGTCGCTGATGCCGAGTGCGACGAGCCACTCCGGCTCGGCGGGCCGTCTCGGCCGCCCGCATTCTTGCTCGGCTTCCCGCTGCTGGAGGGCGGCGATCATGTCGTCGATGCGCTGCAGCCACGTGGCATGCCAGACCTGCAGTGCGAACAATCGCGGCACCGGTGCCCGGTGCCCGGCGTCTGGGGGAGATGCTGCGGGTGCGCAGGCTGTCCCGCCTGGGCACCGACGTACGGGTCGGGATCGGCCCGACGGTCACGGTCGCTGCCACCGCCTCCGGCCAGATCACCGCCCCCGGAGGTGTGCTCGCCGTCGACCGCGACCAGGTCGTCAACTGGCTGGGTTCGCTGCCGGTGGAGTCCCTGCACGGCATCGGCCCGAAACAGGCTGCGGCACTGCGGGAGTACGGCGTGCACTGCGTCGATCCGCTCGCCGCCGTCCCGCCGTCCCGCCGTCCCGCCGGCCACCGTGCAGCGTCTGCTCGGCGGCAAAGCCGGACGGCTGGCCGCCTGCCGGGCCCGCGGCATCGACCCCCGCCCCGTCGTTCCACGCGCCCTGCCCGCGATACGGGTGCCCCGCGCAGGCCCAGAACGCCCCCGGGTGCGGCCCACCCAAGTCCTCGGCGACAAGGGCTACAGCTCCAGGGCTATTCGGACCTGGTTCAGGTGGCGAGGCATCGGCCACACCGTCCCCGAGCGGGCCGACCAGATCCGCAACCGGCATCGAGGCGGACGCCCGCCAGCCTTCGACAAACACCTCTACAAACGGCGCAACGTGGTCGAACGCTGCTTCAACCGTCTGAAGCAGTGGCGAGGCATCGCAACCCGCTACGACAAGACCGCCGAGTGCTACCAGGCAGCCGTCACCCTCGCGTCGCTGCTGACGTGGGCGTGACGTTGAAGACAACTCCTAGCGGGCGGCGCCGGTCGTGCTGAGGGCGATGGCCTGGTGCTCGTGGGCCTCCCCGTACTGCACCCCCACGTTTCTCGGGTGCTTCTCGAATCACCGGACGCGACCACTTGCCATCGAGTGATGACCATTCTATGGTCGTATGAACGTAAGGTATACGATCATACTTCAAAACTAGAGGAGCTCGTGATGGCGACAATTCGGCCGGTGGCACTCGTGACAGGTGCGTCCGCCGGTATCGGAAAGGCGGCCGCCCTTGCGCTCGTCACGGCGGGTTTCGAGACGGTGGGGACGAGCCGGAAGACGTCGGGAGCCGACCGCCGCGACGGCGTGACGTTCCTCGCCCTCGACGTGGGCAGCGACGATTCGGTCGCTGCTGCGGTCGAGGAGGTGATCGAGCGGTTCGGGCGGATCGACGTCCTGGTCAACAACGCGGGCATCGGCTCCTCGGGCGCCGCCGAGGAAAACTCTCTCGCGCAGGCCCAGCGTCTCTTCAACATCAACGTCTTCGGTGTGATGCGCATGACCAAGGCCGTTCTCCCGCACATGCGCGCCCAGGGGAGCGGGCGCATCATCAACATCTCGTCCGTCCTCGGGTTCCTCCCCGCGCCCTACATGGCCACCTACTCGGCGTCCAAGCACGCGCTCGAGGGGTACACCGAGTCCCTGGACCACGAGATCCGCGAACACGGGGTCCGGGCCCTTATCGTCCAGCCGGGCGGTACCAAATCCTCGTTCGAGGCGAACACCGTCGAGCCCGACCTGCCCATGCACATCTACGCGGAGCAGCGGCGGATCGCCGACCAGGTGGCGTCGGCGGTCAACGAGGACGGCGACGATCCCACCACCGTCGCGAAGACAATCGTCACGGCCGCCACCGACTCCAAGCCGAAGGCGCGGTACACGGCCGGCCGGAGCGCCCGGCTTCTCAGCGCGGCGCACCGCATCCTTCCCGCCGGGGTCTTCGACGGCCAGATCCGCAAGGCCAACAAACTTGCCGGCTGAGCCGAAGGGGCGGGGCTCTAGCCCTGCATCGAGTCACCGGACGCGACCACGCGCCATCGGCCAACGACCACCAGATAGCCGTATGAACGTAAGACGTGCGGACGTACTTCAAAACCAAGGGAGACCGTGATGGCGACAACCCAACCGGTGGCGCTCGTGACGGGTGCCTCATCGGGGATCGGCAAGGAGACGGCCCGCGCCTTCGCCGCGGCAGGCTTCGAGGTGATCGGAACCGCTCGCAACACCGCGCGGGTCACCGCACCCACCGGGGTGACCTACCTCGACCTCGACGTGACCAGCGACGAATCGGTCGCCTCCGTGGTCAAGAAGGTGATCGACCGGTTCGGGCACATCGACGTCCTCGTCAACAACGCCGGCGTCGGTGCCAACGGCGCCGCCGAGGAGTTCTCCGTCGCCCGGACGCAGGACGTCTTCGACGTCAACGTCTACGGCATCATGCGGATGACCAAGGCGGTTCTGCCGCACATGCGCACTCAGCGGCGCGGACGCGTCATCAACGTCTCCTCCCTCAGCGGGTTCGTCCCCAGCCCGTTCATGGCCATCTACACCTCGACCAAGCACGCGATCGAGGGCTATTCCGGGTCGCTGGACCACGAGGTCCGCGAGCACGGCGTCCGGATCCTGCTCGTCGAGCCCGGCCCGATCAACACTCCGTTCGGGGATCACAGCGTGCAGGGCGACACCCCCTTGCCGCTCTATGCGTCGGGACGGCGCACCTTCGACGAGGTGCTGGCGAAAAACACCAGCGGCGGCGACGATCCCGCAACCGTGGCCAAGGTGATCGTCGCGGCGGCCACCGACAAGAACCCGAAACTGCGGCGCACCGCCGGCTCGACGGCCGCCAGCATCAGCGTGCTCCACCGCGTCCTTCCGGCCCGGATCTTCGACCGCATCATCCGCAGGTTCAACCGGATGCCGAACTGAGGACGCGCGGGACGGGCGGTCGGCGGGAACCCCGCTTCAGACGCTGAACAGCGGCAGGCCACCGTCAGGCCGAGTGCGACGGCGCTCAAGGCGGTGGCGGTGCCTCGTTGGCGCAGGGATTCAGCGTCGCGGGGGTGACCGGCTCGAAGCCGGCGCTCTGGTAAGCGGCACAGGGAAACAGACGACGAGAAGCCGGCCGCCGCTGTCGACTCTTTGGAGTACGTTCGCAATATCATAGACTGGCGAAACAGGTGAAGGGCAGCCGGTCCTTCCGGCCCGCGAAGGAGTGTGTGCTGTGGTGCGGTACGGAAAAGAGCACAAGTCGGAGACGAGGCGGCGGATCATCGAGACTGCGGGCCGCCGGTTCAAGCAAGACGGTATCGACGGCTCCGGCGTCTCGACGCTCATGAAGGACGCAGGGCTGACCAACGGGGCCTTCTACGCGCACTTCGAATCCAAGGACGACCTCGTCGCCACGGCAATCGCCGACCAGTTGAAGGTACAGGCCGAGAGCGTCGTCGCGCAGGCTGCCCCTGGCCGAGCCGGACTGGAGCAGATCGTGCGCGCATACCTGTCGCCCCTGCACCGCGACAATCTTGGTGACGGCTGCCCCAACGCTGCTCTGCTCGACGAGATCGGGCGCTGCACCGACGCAACCAGGCAGGCGTACTCCGACGGCGTGCTGGTCCTCATCGACGGCATCGCCGCCCGCATGGCGCCCGAGGCCCCGTCCTCCGCACGCGTGAAAGCGCTCAGCCTCCTCGGCCTGATGGCCGGGACGCTGCAGCTTGCCCGTGCCTTGACCGATAGCCAACTCGCCCATGAACTCCTCGATCAGGGGGTAAGCAACGCCCTCGCCCTGCTCGACGCCGGGCAGCGCGTCTGACACACCGCACCCCCCGCGGGCTGTGACTATGGGAGGGTGCAGCCCGATGCCGTCAGGCTTTCTCCAGTTGGCACTCGATCATCTGCCGGGCCCGTGCGGGTGCCAACGCCGAGGGCGCACGGCTCGGAGCCCTCAGCGCGATCCAGGTCGCCGACCGGTTCCGCCTATGGCAGGGCATCGGCCGGGCCGTGGAAACCTGCGTCGCCTCCCACCGCGAGTGCCTGAATGCACCAACGCCGTCTACACGAGGGGATGTTGAGGCGTCGAACGCCGACTTGGCGCGCGTCGGACCGGCGTTTGACGGCCGACGGGCCCAGCGCAAGAAGGCCGCACACGCCCTGGTCCACGAACTGCTCGCACCGCGAGCCTCTCATCGGGAACACCGACCGAGAGGACCGTGAGTGTCCACTACAGTGGCGCGTAGGCCGTGACTGGCGCTGAGGTGGAGCACCACCGGGGAGCGGTCTGACGAGACGTCGATGCCGTGCGCCTGGGCGAGTGGTCAGCAACGCCTGGAGAGCCACGATGTCCCATACGGCACAGCTCATGGACGGCACCAGCCTCGCCAAACGCCTCGTCGAAGAGACCGCTGCCAAGGCGGCGGAAATGGCCCGCCGCACGGGAACCAGTCCCTGCCTGGCAACGGTGTTGGTGGGCGAGGACCCCGCATCCGTCACCTATGTCCGCATGAAACGGGCGCGGTGCGCAAAGGCCGGTATCCAGTCCCGACACATCGCTCTGCCCGCCACCACCACGACCGCCGAGCTCATCGACACACTCGCCGAGCTGTCCGACGATCCGGACGTGCACGGCATCCTGCTCCAACATCCGTGCGGCCCGCATATCGACGAGCGGGCGGCATTCGAGGCCATTGCCCCGGAGAAGGATGTCGACGGGGTCACGATGCGTTCCTTCGCTGCGATGAGCTTCGCGCTTCCAGGCTTCGCCTCGTGCACTCCGGGCGGGATCATGCGACTGCTGGAGGAGTACAACGTCGACCTCGCAGGCAAGCACGCCGTCGTAGTGGGGCGCAGCGCGATCCTCGGCAAGCCGGTGGGGATGCTGCTGCTCGCCAGGGACGCAACACTGACCTACTGCCACTCCCGTACGACGGACCTGTCGGAGATCGTCCGGGAAGCGGATGTTTTGGTCGCGGCTGTGGGACAGCCCCGGCTGATCCGTGGTGAGGACATCAAACCCGGCGCGGTGGTGATCGACGCCGGTTACAACCCCGGCAACGTCGGTGACGTCGACTTCGACACCGCCCTCACCCGCGCTCGTCTGATTACTCCGGTGCCCGGCGGCGTCGGGCCGATGACCATCGCCGTCCTGCTTGCACAGACCGTCGCAGCCGCCGCGAACCAGCTCGTACTCCAGCACCCCTGAGCCCTGGACCCGCGGCCCGTCCACTGGCCCAACGGCAATTCTTTGGAAACGGACTCTGTGCGAGCTGTTCGACAAGATGAGGCTGCTCCCGTGACGCTCCGCCACCGCTCCCCAAGATCTGTGCCAGAGCCCAGCATTCACGGTCAAAGCCAAGGGTGAGATAGGGCCGGGCGGCCATGGCTCCGATGCAGTGCTCGCGGCCGTAGTTGAACTTGCTGAGGTGCTGGACCGGCGTCTGCACCACCTGTTGTTAGTCCCGGTCCGGCCGGCCCTCAGCCTCCGGACAGGCTTGTCGGAGTCCTATCGGTCCGGGTGACCGCCGCGGCGCAGTGCGCGGGTGCACCAGCTGATGATCGCGGCGTTGACCGCTGCCCCGACAGCGATGGCGGTGAAGAACACGACGCTGTTGGCCGGCAACATGAGGAATGCGAAGCTGGCGGGAGCGGTGGCAAGGAACGGGATGACGCCGGCCATGGACGCGTCCGTGGTTTCTCTGGCGCTCACCACCAGTGCCCACACGAGCAGGGAGGCGCAGACGCCGAGGTAGACGAGGGCGGCGACGCCGACGTGGTCGAGCAGCCGGCGGGGGAGGGGTCGGCCGGAATCGGTATCGGTGCCGGTCATGGGGTTGGACTCCGTGGTTGCGTATGGACGGTCGGTCGCGGTGGTCAGAGGTGGGTGCCGGGCGGGTTCGGGCGGGCGAGGCCGAGGTCGTACGCGAGGATCGTCGCCTGTACGCGGTCGCGCAGGCCGAGCTTGCGGAGCAGCGCGTTCACGTGGGACTTCACGGTGCCTACGGTGATGCCGAGTTGCTCGGCGATCTCCGTGTTGGTGAGTCCGGCCGCGATCAGGGTGAGGACGCCCCGCTGGCTGCTGGTCAGGCTGTCCAGTTCGGGGGCGCTCCCGGCCGGGGCCGCGGCGGGTGGTCCGGACGCGTAGTGGCTGATGAGGCGGCGGGTCGCGGACGGCGCGAGTACGCTCTCGCCGGCCGCCACCTCGCGGATGCCCTGCAGTAGTTGGGAGGGGTGCACGTCCTTGAGGAGGAAGCCCGAGGCGCCGGCGCGCAGAGCGTCGAAGACGTACGCGTCGAGGTCGAAGGTGGTGAGGACGAGGACCCGGGGCGCGCTTTGGCGTCCGGTGATGATGCGGGTGGCGGCGATGCCGTCGAGCACAGGCATGCGTACGTCCATGACGACCACGTCGGGAGCCAGTTCTTCGGCGAGGCGCACCGCGACGGCGCCGTCGGCGGCCTCGCCGACGACCGTCATGTCCTCCTCGGCGTCGATCACGGCGGCGAAGCCCGCCCGTACGATGCCCTGGTCGTCGACGACCAGCACGTTGAGGCTCATTGATGTCTCTCCTCGTTGTCCGGTGCGACGGTGAGTGGCAGCCGGAGGCTGACCGTCCCCTGCGGTCCGGTGGTCAGGGTGCCGCCGAGCGTCACGACCCGCGTGGTCAGCCGCTGGCGCACGGCGGAGTCGGCGGCGCGGGGCACCCCGGTGGCCGTGAGCGTCAACATAGCGCCGTCCGAGTCGAATTCGAGCATCGCAGGCTCTTCGCCGCCGGCCGTGAGTACCGTCTCGGCGGCGTGGTAGGCGGCCAGGTCGACGGCGGTGGGCAGCCGTTCCGGTACGCGGTCGGTCAGCCGTATCTCGATGTCGCGGCCGGTGGCCCGGAGTTGGTGGGCGAGCAGGTCGAGCGCCTGGAGGGTGGGCTGCGGCCGTAGTTCGTGCCCTGTTTCGCCCTCCCGGACGGTGTCGAGCAGGGCGCGCATCGCGGCCAGGGCCTCGCGGGCGCGGCTCGCTGTCGCGTCGAGTCGGCCTGCCTCTGCCTCGGTGACCATGTCGGCGGTGCGGGCCAGAACCGTGGTTTCGAGGCCGGCGGCGATGCGGCGGCGCTCGGTCCAGGCGTCGCGGACGGCCTCCTCGGTCCAAGCGGCGAGCCGTTCGTCGTGGGCGCGGAGGTCGGCTTGCCGGCGCCGGGTGCGCAGGCGTCTGGTCAGGTGAGCCGCGGTGCCTGCGAGGGCTGCGCCGACCGTGGTTGCGGCGATGACCATCCAGAGGGGAACAGCCGTCCCTCGGTCCAGAACCGCGATGGTGGCGGTCGCGGCGTGCACCAGCACTGTGAGCAGAACGGTCGTGACGTGGCCGCCGGCCGGTGGAGGCTGGTCGCTCCCCGGCCCATGGGGGACCACTCTCTGGGCGAAGCCGCCTTTCGATACGGCTTCCCGCCCCTTTCGTGGCGTCGCGGTTCGGGTCGGTTCCATCGCGAGGGCCGCGCACGTGGCGAACAGGCTCAGCGCGGGCGGGAGGAGGACAGGCCCGCTGTAGTTGCCCGCCTCCATCGCCACCGGCCACAACAGCGCCAGCCCCAGCAGCATCCCGAACGCCGTCCGGGGCGCTTTCCGTAGCCACAGCAGGGCCACCGCCTGGCCCGTCGCCAGCAGGGCGAAGAAGGCGCCCGCGGATACCTGTGACGCGCTCGACGTGTCCTCGGCCCTGACGGCCAGCGCGGGGAGCAGCGGCTGCAGGACCAGGCCCGCCGCCACCACTACCTGCGCCACGCGGTAGGCCCTCGGTGCCGATGGCTCCACCGCCGTGGTCGTCCGGCCCGGCAGTTCCGCCCGTACCTCCCAACCGCCCTCCGCCGTCGGGCCGCTGTGCACCGTGCCGCCCGCCTCCCGTGCCCGGGAGCGCAGGAAGCCCTGCCCGCGGCCGCCGCCGAGACCCGCACCGTGCGCCACCGCACCGGCAGGCGGGGGCGTGCTCGTCACCACGACGTCGGTGCGGGTGTCGCCGTACCGGCACAGCACCCTCGTATGCGCACCGGGGGCATACCGTGCCACGTTGGTCAGCGCCTCGCGCACGATGCCGTACGCCGCCTCCGCGACGGCGCCGTCCGGCAGGGAGTCGATCTCGCAGTCCACCTCCTGGTCCAGGCGACGGAACCCGGCGACGAGGTCGAGCAGCCGTTCCTCCGGTGGCGGCACATCCCCGCGGGAGGGCGCCGGCGCTCGTACCGCACCGAGCGCGCGGGTCACCTCGCGGCCGGTCCCGACCGCGAACTCCAGTGCCTGATCGGCCAGTTCGGGACGGCGCTCGCGCAACCCGAGGGCCGCACCCGCCGTGACCACCACAGCCGTCAGATGGTGGGCGCTGACGTCGTGCAACTCCCGTTCCATACGGCGCCGTTCAACCGCCGGCAGCCGATGGCGCTCGGATTCGGCCCGCTGCAGCCTGCGCTCGGCATTTCGCCGGGCGCGACGGGTCCGCCGTACGAGCAGGCCGGCGCCGCACACGGCGGCGTACAGCACAGCGGTCAGGACGAGGTCGAGCCCGTCGCGGTCGTTGAGCCCGTGCAGCCTGTTGCCCAGTAGGAGTTGGTAGACGGCAAGCGCCACCACGCACAGCACGGCGGTGAAGGTGTCGCGTTCGCTCGCCACGCTGAACAGAGCCAGCGCGACACCCGCGGTCCCCAGCACCGCCATTGCCTCCGCGGGCAGCGGCCCGGTACCCAGCATGCAGGCGGCGGCGACCACGACGAGGGCGGCCACCGGGCGAGTTCGGCGCAGAGCGAGCGCGGCCGTCACCACTGTGGCGACCAGGGCCGACACGAGAAGGGAGGCCAGGGTGGGGGCCGGGACGGCCCCGCGCACCAGTGGCGCCCCGGGCCACACCACGGCCTGGACGCAGATCAGCAGGACCGGGAACAGCCGGTCGTCGGTTCGATTCATAGCGGATCAAGGCTATGACCCCAGGTGGGCGGCCCGACTCCGGCTGGAGGGGGATTCCGGTCTCTTACCTGGGTTGCAGAGTCTCTACCTGTGGTTCGACGCGCCAATCGTCCCGCAGCGCGAGGACGGCGCCATGCTCCCGGCCCTAGTGTCGATCACATCGAGAACGCGGTCGGCCACCGCTGCTACGACCACTTCCAAGACCGGCTCCACCAGCGGCTCTTCCGCGATCGTCCGCATATCCGGCCCGACATTCCAGACTCCAACGAATTCAAGGGGATCTCCCATGTCCAAGCGCATTCTCCTCTCGTCGCTCATCGGTGCCGTCGCCCTCGGCGGAGTGGCCGCCGGCGGCCTCGCCCTGGCCTCGGCACCCACGGAGCCGACCCTGGAGCACGGCTCGGCTCGCTACACGGCTCCGTCCGACGGCAGCGAGGGCTCGCTCGTCTACACCGTGGACGTGAGCGACGACTCGGGCATCAGGGGCCTCAAGGTCGTCGTCTGGCCCGCGAGTTCGAAGCTCGACCCGACCGAGGCGCAACTTCGCGAGGTGGAAAGCGCCAAGTGCCGGAGCACCTCGGACGAGACCAGCCGCTGCACCTACACACTGAAGGTCACGAAGCGGGAGGCGGCCGACCTGGCCAAGGGCACCTGGTACGTCTCGGCACTGGCGACGGCCAAGGACGGGGACACGACGTCCGTTCCCCGCGCCGCCACGTTCGACGTCACACGCTGACACGCCGGCCGAACGCCCCGGGGCGGACCTCGTCGATGTGGCGGTGCGCGGTGAAGAGCCGGCGGCGACACGATCAGTGAGCGTCCAGCCGGGGCGGGGGCGCAGTGGGCGCTGCCGTGAGGGCCGCTTCTTCGCGGGGCTGGGTGAGGTGCGGACAGGGTGGTCGGCTCGGCTTTCAGGCGCCGGTAGCCGACGGTGCCGCCGATGAAGGCGGGGATGGCGGGGATGGCGGGGATGGCGGCCCAGCCTGTCAGGGACAACGGCCACGCCATCCATTGTGGTTCGGCCTTGGCGGGTGAGGTGATGCCGGTCAGGACCTCGTACGCGGCTGCCCGGCCGAGATGCACACCGTGCAAGGCGAAGAGGAGTCCCCATCCCGGCGAGTGGAGTTTCGCCGGACGGAGTCTCTTTGGTCGGTTGTCTGTCGCCCGCCACCTGGACAGGGGGCGGGCGGCGCTGTTGTCGACGGGCGCTGTGGAGGCGTTTGTCGTGGGGTCAGCTGTAGGGGACGGCGTCGGCGGGGTCGGCGTGCCAGTTGGTGGCGAGGGGGCGGTCGACCTGGACGGTGTGGGGGAGGTTGAGGGTGACGAAGTTGTCCACGTCACCTGCGACGGAGAGGTGGAGCTTGTCGAACAGCCTGCCGTTGTCGTTGTTGGTGGACTTGGGGTTGATGCCGGCGTAGGCGGCGGTGGAGCCGGAGAGGACGACGTCGTCGCTGACGCTGTGTTCGGCGGGCCGCAGCTCTGTGTCTGCGGCGGAGCCGAAGGACGCGGAGGGGAAGACGCCCTGCAGGGAGCAGGTGATGCCGGACTTGGCCTTGGCGGTGACGAGGAGGTAGCCGCCCGCCTGTGTCTTCGAGGTGATCTTGAAGGTCAGGTCGTTGGTGGCACAGGCCCGCGTGGCGGTGTTTGCGCTGTCGGCGGTGGCGGCCGGGGTTGCGGTGGCGGCCAGGGCGGCCGCGGCGGCCACGGCCAGGGCGAGGCGGGTGGAGCGGGCGGC
>NZ_JAHRIB010000209.1 GCF_019090165.1 Streptomyces sp. BV286 | reverse complement strand
CTAGTACTGCAACGGTGCTTGCCGTGACTGCTGGCCAGGTCAGTCGTTGGTGAGGTTATGGGTGGGGACCTTGCTGATGTCAGGTTGTGGGCGAGTGAACTGGACGCTGTGCACGGGCGGTTCGTGCACCGGTTCAGCCGGTCGGAGCCGCGGGATTCGGCGCTCGCATACATGAGGGGATTGGTTGCGCCGCTGGAGCGCAAGAACGGCTGGACGCTGGCGGAGGAGGCCGGGCACGCGGGCCCCGATCGCATCCACCGGTTGCTGAACCGGATCGAGTGGGACGCCGACGAGGTCCTGGACGACGTGCGCGAGTACGTCGTAGAACATCTCGGAGACCGGGATGCCGTCCTGGTCGTCGATGACACCGGCTTCCTCAAGAAGGGCGTCCGTTCGGCCGGCGTGCAAAGGCAGTACTCCGGCACCGCGGGCCGTACCGAGAACTGCCAGGTCGGTGTGTTCCTCGCCTACGCCACTGGGCGCGGGCGCACGCTGATCGACCGCCGCTTGTATCTGCCCACGTCATGGACGGACGACCGGGAGCGGTGCCGACGGGCAGGCATCGACGACAGCGTCGCCTTCGAGACGAAGGTGGCCATGGCCAAGGCGATGGTCCGCCGGGCGATCGCGGAGAAGATTCCGTTCGGGTGGGTGACGGCGGATGCCGCCTATGGCTTCAGCAAGGGCTGGCGCTTCGAGTTGGAGCAGGCGGACGTCTTCCACGTCATGGCCACCACCCGGCACGACACCGTCGTCACCCGCTGGGCCCTCGACCATCCCGTCCATGACTTGTTCCCCGGCCTTGCACGGCAGAAGTGGAAGCGCCGCTCCTGCGGCCAAGGTGCCCATGGACAGCGGATCTACGACTGGGCCCGCGTCGAGGTCCGCCCTTGGCACCGACCCGACCGCCGGCACTGGGTGATCGCCCGCCGCAGCGTCAGCCGCCCGGAGGAGATCTCCTACTACATCGCCTACTGCCCCGCGGAGACCACCCTCGACGACCTGATCCGCATCGCGGGCAGTCGGTGGGCCGTGGAGGAGTGCTTCCAGACCGCGAAGCAGGAATGCGGCCTGGACGACTACCAAGTCCGCCGCTACCCCGGCTGGCACCGCCACATGACCCTGGCCATGGCCGCCCACGCCTGCCTGACCGTCCTGCGGGCCCGCCAGCTGGACACGGACAAAGCAGAAACGGATCCTCCCAGCTCATCCACCTCAGCCTCGCCGAGATCAGACGCCTGATCACCCGCCTCACCGACCGCCGACCCACCCCGGTCGACCACATCCTGCACTGGTCACACTGGCGACGCCGACGCCAGCACCAAGCCCGCACCAGCCACTACAAAAGACGCGGACACAGCCCCTGACAACTGCCCATCAATCAGAACAAGCACCGTTGCAGTACTAGCCCAGGCGATGCGGCTGGGCCTGGTGGGGGAGCGGCTGATGGACGTGGAGCTGGCGGTCGCGGAGCTGACGACCAACAGCGTGGTCCACGGCGGAGGCCGCGGGACACTCGCCGTCTGGGCCGAGCAGGGGCAGCTGGTTTGTGAGGTCCGGGATTCGGGTCGGCTGACCGATCCGCTGGCCGGCCGCCGCCCACCGGAACGCGGCCAGATAGGCGGCCGGGGCCTGCTGCTGGTCCACTACGTGGCCGACCTGGTGCGCGTGCACACCGACGACGACGGCACGACCGTACGCTTCTACCTCAGCTTGTGACAGCGTGCGTGGGCGGCCATCTGTGCGGTGGCCGCCCACTGCAAGAGACAGAGCGATGAGCGGGGGGCGTGGGGCAGGCGGTCGCCCTCGACAGTGCCTCGGACTCGTCGTCGGTGTGGTCGATGGCCGCGCCGGCGAGGAGCCAGCGGCGGCCACGGTACGGCTGACGAATACGCTGCAGTCGGCCGGAACGGGCAGATGAAGAGCTGGTGCCACAGCGGCGCGAAGAGTCAGGCGGTGAGGGCCCGCTCAAGGGTGGGATGGCAGGGGATGATGTCGTCCAGGCCGACGATCTGAAGGACCCGCAGGACGGCTTCCTGGGCGCCGGCGATGCGCAGCCAGCCCTGTGCGCTGCTCACGGCCCGGTGAGCGAAGACGAAGACGTTGATGCCGCTGGAGTCCATGAAGGTCACCCCGCTGAGGTCCGCCACCACCCGCGGCAGGGTCGCGCCGGCCGGGGGCAGCAAGGCCTGGGTGAGCAGATCCTTGGCGGTGTCGTCGATCTCGCCGCGCACGGTGACCACCCGGATGCCGTCGATGGTGGTGTGGCTGATCGACAGCCGATTGGGCTCGGGCGCTCTGTGGATGTCGTCTGTCACCGTTTCCTCGACTGCGTTCACTGACCGGGACTCTCCAGCCTCGGCACGCTATGCGCGGCAAGTCTGCCCCGATAGTGCGGCGGACAACCGTTCGTTCCTCTAGGCCGGACCTTAAGGCACTGGTGAGAGCAGGTGTGGGGGTTACTGAAAGTCTGGAGATCCGGCGGGAGCCGGTCGGTAAACGCATCACCGCCCGCATCGCCCTGCAGGGATGATTGCGACCGCGACAGTGACGTGGACGGAAACCACTTCCAGAGCAGCGGCATTGGGTCTACGTCTTGATTGGTGCGCGGCCGACTTGGCGGCCTTCTCGATCTTCGCGCAGTAGCCTGCACGGGCCTTCTTGTCGATCTGCTTCTCGGTGTTCGGCGCGCACCCTGGTACGGCCGTCGAGGCCCTCGCGCAGGATGTCGGCGTGCCGGGTTTGCCGGATGGGCTCGCCGAGGACATGGACCAGGACGGCGAACAGGTTCGTGTTGGGACAGGGCTCCGGCCACCAGGGCACGTGGCCGGGGCGTCGAGGGGGAGCTCGTTGATCGTCGCGTCGGAGTGTTCCCAAGTGCGCCGGTAGAACCCGATGATCTGATCGCGGGTCTCGTCCCCGGCCACCCACAGATCGCTTCCGTCGGAGTCCTGGCACCGGGGCAGCGGTTCCGGTCCAGCCCGGGTAAGGGAGGTCGGGTACTTAAGGACTGGAGCCCGAGACCAGGCGCGGTTCGGGCCCCCACGAACGCGCACCTGCCACAGGGAGGCCGACGCGCGTACCCCGGCCTGGCAGCTTCATGATGCCTCAGCGCAGCGGGCGGCGGTGTCGGCCGGAGCGCTGCAGGTGCATTCCCAGGTACACCAAAGCGGCGACGAACACCACGATGCCGATGATGAGCAGGTAGAACAGCCCTTCGGCGACCACGCCAATGAGGCCCAGCACGATCGCCGCGATAACGAGGACCAGGAAGAGCGTCATAAAGCAGGCACCTCCTCGAGAATCCGGTCAGCGGCGGGCGAGCTGCCGCTCCCCGTCCGTGCCGGGACGGTAGGGAAGGCCGTAGTGCGCGAAGACAGCGGCCTCGTCCTCGGCGGGCAGGACATCATCCGTGCCAATCGCCGGGCACTTCTTCACCAGCGACTTGTCATAGTCGACCTTGACGTAGCCGGGACCCACGATCGCGTCCGCCAGCGGAACGAAAACCAAGCGGTGGCGGGTGGGCAGCCCTACCTGGACAGTGGTCATAGCCGGCTCGTCGGTGCTGGTGTCCACGTAGACGGACTCCAGCGTGCCGATCTTGTGTCCCCCTGCGTCGATGACGTCATGGGTGCGCCACTCACGGATATCCGCGCTCTGGATCATTCCGGATTTCCCTTCGTATGGCGGTGTGCCCGATGCAGGCACTTCTCTGGGTTCCCCGCTCAGCTCGCCCGAACCAGACCCACGGCGTCGCATCATTTTGGGACGCAGGTCTCGGCATGTACGGGAGCCATGGCCGGGCGGGCGCGCCCGTGCGCCCATGTCCTCTGCTCCAAACCGCTGCCGACGGACACCCGCAAGAATGCGAGGTCGGCCTTCGTGCCCTGCACGCGCGTAGGGCACGTCTGCCCCGAGCAGGAAGGGCCATCTCTACCAACAGCAGCCTCAAGACGCGGGCCCGATCCGATTGCCGCTTTCGGCACATAGTCGCCTACGACAGCGGAACTCGCGAGGCCAGGGGCCACACCACCAAAGATCGTGACCAGTAGTGCACGCTCGGGAGTTGTGGGCAGGCAGTATGGCCAGGATGACCACACCACTCGCCCAGTGGGATCCGACGTCGCAGCGCTTGGCCGACGGCCTGCCAGCTACGAGGAGTTGGTGGTAGCGAGGTAGGCCGCGTTCAGGCGTTCGCGAACGCTCGGTGATCGTGGTGGGGATTCGGGGCCAAGGTGTGAGTGGCGAAGCTCGTCCATGAACTCTTCCCAGAGCGCGGGGCCGCCTTGTTCGAGCAGCTCGGCGCGAACGCGCAGTGCACGGCTCGTGGGCCGGTGGCGAAGTCCCCAGCTGCCGAGCTGCGCGAACACGGGTACGAGTTGGATCGCGGGTTCGGTCAGGCTGTAGCGCGCCCGCTGGCCGGGTCGCGTGTCCTCGCGGGAGAGCAGTCCGAATCCGACGAGTCGCTTGAGCCGGTCGGCGAGAATGTTGGAGGCGATCCCCTCGATCGAGTTGGCCTGAAGCTCCCGGAAGTAGCGACGGTCTCCGAAGACGATGTCGCGGAGGACGAGCAGGCTCCAACGATCGCCGAACACCTCGATGGCGGCGTTGATCGGGCACTCCGACCGTGGCTCTTTCGCTTCGCCCATAGTGCTTGCAATCTACCATCGGCCGGTACTACCGTCCCGACGAGTGGTTGCAGATCACAAGCGGAGGGGGTCACCGTGCTGAGCCGGGTCGCGGAGGGTGTACTGATCCACCAGAGCGAGCTACTCCAGAACAACACGGTTGTCGTGCGGGGCCGGGCTGGCGTGTTGCTCATCGACCCCGGAATAACGGGCGACGAAATGGCCTGCCTCGCGAATGACCTTCGCGAGTTGGAGCAGCCCGTTGTGGCAGGCTTCTCGACGCATCCTGATTGGGATCACGTGCTCTGGCACGCAGAACTCGGCGAAGCGCCCCGTTACGGTACAGCCCGCTGTGCGTCCTTTATGCGAGATGTGCTGTCACGCCCGGACTGGAAGGCCCGTGCCGCCGAGGCGCTACCTCCGGAAATCGCCGGGGAGGTACCGCTGGACCTGTTCGGCCTCATTACCGGTCTGCCTGACGGAGCTGCGCGGATTCCTTGGGACGGCCCTCAAGTCCGGATTGTTGAGCACCCGGCGCATGCCCCGGGCCATGCGGCGCTCTTGATCGAGGAACGAGGTGTTCTCGTCGCCGGCGACATGCTTTCTGATGTCCTGATTCCGATGCTCGACGACTTCACCAGCACCGATGACCCGATTGAGGACTACCTTGTTGGGCTGCGGATGCTCGAGGGCGTGGCCGGCAACCTCGATGTCCTCGTCCCCGGTCACGGGTCCGTCGGCGCAGCTGATCAGGTACGCACACGGATCGACCAGGATCGGGCCTACGTGCATGCCTTGCGTGACGGCCATGCATCCGATGACCCGCGGCTCGGACCATCTGCCAAGCCCGGCTGGGAGTGGGTAAGCGATATCCACGACGGGCAAGCCCGGAGTCTCGCCCGAAGAAGCGAGCGCGACGGGACGCCCGGCTAGGGCCTGTCCGGCGGATCATGAGGTTTGTCTGGAGCCGCTGCCGGTGGTGCACCAGACGATCTGGGGATGCGAGTTTCAGGAACGTTCAAAGTGTCCGACTTCACTCCAACCCAGGTATCCAGTCCACAGATCCAGACCGCCGTGGCTGTCGGTGTAGCCCACGATGGACAAGAAGTACGAAGGCGAAGTGATCGGGCGCTCGACCACGTTGTTCACCTCCGCGTTCAACGAGTCCACTGCCCTGGGCACCTATCTCGCCATGGAGTCCTTCGACGGGACGCTCTCGGCCGGGCAGGCTCCTTCAACTTCGCGCACTCCAAAACCACTTCGGGCGAGAGCCCGCAGGACGAGCTCTTCGTCATCGTTCCGGACAGCGGAACGAGCTGGCAGATATCCACAGTAATCGGTCAAACAGGCCGTTGGGTGGTCCTGTCGGACCATAGGTTCGCCGTACCTAGGCAGGGTCGAGCCCTGGTTGGCCGAGAGCCGTCCGCTGATCATCAGTGACATGCCTTCGAAAGGACAGATCTTCGTGCGCGTCCCCACCGTCTTCGCCGCCCTCACCCTCCTGCTCGTGGCCACCCCTGCCACGGCCTCCACGCACACCGGAAATCCGGCTCCCACTCCGTCGGCCCAGACCGCGGAACTCCGGAACGACGCCGACATCGGCCTGCCGTCCCGGTACATCGTCCCGGGCCAGCGGGCATACCCCGGCGGGCTGGCGTACGACCGGGCCACCGACCAGTTCTTCACCGGCAGCACGCAGGAGGGCACCCTGTACGTGGGCACGCCCGGCCGGGAGAGGATGCAGGTGTGGCTCCGGGGCGGCGTGGACGGCCGTACGACCACGTCGGGGATCATCTCCGACGACCAGGGCAGGCTCTACGTGGGCGGAGGCCCGACCAACCGGGTGTGGATCTACGACATCCGATCCCGCCGGCTCCTGGCCACGGTCTCCGGCGTGCCCGGTGGCTTCGTCAACGACATCACCATCGCTGAGGACGGCACCGCCTACGCCACCGACTCGCTCGGTCACCTCATCTACCGGATCAGCGAGCGGGACGGGCGCTGGAGCATGCACCCTTGGCTCGACCTGGACGGCACTCCGGTGGAGCACGTCGACGGGCACAACCTCAACGGCATCATCGCGGTCGACGGCGACAATCTGATCGCCGTGCACAGCCAGTCGGGCAAGCTGTACCGATTCGACCGGACCTCCAAGGAGATCCACCAGGTGGACCTCGGCGGCGCCTTCCTGTACGGCGGCGACGGCCTCGTCCGGCATGACGGACGGCTCTACGTGGTCCGCGGCGGGCTCTCCCCGCAGAACCCGCAGCCGCAGGTCTCGGTGCTGCGGCCGACCGACGACTGGTCGGCGGCCGAGGTGGAGTCCGTGATCAACTCGGACTTCCTGCATCCCAGCACCGCGCGAGTGGTACGTGGCCGGCTGCTGGTGGTCAACAGCCAGTACAACACAGGGCAGACCGGTGGTCAGCCGGAGCTCCCGTTCTCGATCTCGGCCATCCCGCTCGGCTGACGCCGCCCGCCGAGGGCCGCCCGTCGGGTCAGCGGGCGGCCAGTACGGCCACGTCTGCCACCTTGCCGGAGCCCTGCACCTGGTCCTTCACCTCGAACGTCACCGACTTGACGTCGTCGGAGGGAGCCGGGTAGTAGACGAACACCCGCTGCATGCCGCCCGCACCGATAGCGGTGATCGCGTTCTCCGCGAAGAAGGAGTCCCTGCTCCGCACCGGGACCGGAGGCACCGGCTGACACGAGTGCCGCGATTCGCTTGGTGGAACATAGCTGTCACAGCAATGAAGTCCAGCCTGGGCGAACCTCTCAATTCCTCTGCAGCAACCGGAATTTCTTGCGCCAGCCCGGTAGGAAGCTGTGGTTGACTCCCTCGGAGTGTCCGGCTTGTCCTGAGTGTCAGTACGACGATGTCGCAGTGGTCAGAGACGCGTTGGAGGACATGGTGGGCATGCTCCCGCTTCCGGCACGCACCGAATTGCGACGACTACTTGCCGGCCTTGATGCGGAATTCCGAAGCAGAACACTGCACGATCCCGATCCAAGCCACTGGGTGGACTGAAGCGGGAATCCGTACCGATGGTGGCATCGACGGCTTCACATGGGTATTTAGCCCTGTGGCCGGAATGGTTCACCGGCTTAGCGGTACTGTCTGCGCATGAAGCAGTTCCCCAGCACGTTGGAAGCCCTTGTGGTGCGCACTGACTTCTCGGCGGACGGCGCCTGGAACGCTCTTCGAGCGGCGTTGTATTCGCCCAGCAGGGACGGCTTCTTGGCCAACGTCGCGCTCATCGATGACCGGAGCCACGAGGGCTTGACGCCTGACCAGGCCATCGACCTGATCCATCCCTCGTACCGGCATCCCCTTCTCGTACTGGTGGACTCCACGGCTGTCGCCTCGGCCGAACTGCCGCTCCTCGTGGTCGACCTGCGGGGTGATCGTCGGTGTTGTGTCCGCGTGGTGGCAGCCGAGCTGTGGAGCATCGAGAACAACATCTCGGGCGCGAACATGGACTTCGAGGAGTTCGCCGGTGCCGCCGACGACGACGGTGTTTTCCGGGGCTCTTGAGCTACTGGCCGTCAGGCTGCGGCGGCGAGGGGGCGTCCGCGCCAGCGGATGCCCTTCTCACCAGCGGTGGTGGGTTGGGCTTGCCCTGTATCGCCCAGCAGGAGCCTGCGGTGGGTCGGATTCTCAGAGGTTCGAACTCGTCGAAGGCGAAGACCCGACCCCGAACGCGACGCCATGCTCGATCCGTGTCAGGGCGAGGGCGAGGGGCGGCATCGTCCGTCGGCGGCGAGATGGATTTTGGTGGTGAAGCCGCTTCGAGAGCGTCCCAGGCGCTCGCCGATCCGACCACCTCCTCCAACCGGGCGAGCAGTCTCCGCAGCTCTGGGTCGACCTGGTTCGTCCGTCGGCAGGCAGGTGACCGCGATCCCGTCCGGGGGCGCGGTCGCCGATCCCAACTCCCTTTGGACCAGGCCCTCGTGCCTTCACCCGCGCCGCTACACAGCCGAGGGGAGGCCGCGATCGGCCCGATACGGGACGGAGGACTGCCGGAGGAATGAGGGACTCATGATCCTCCTCGGAAGTGGCGGCCGGGCGTCGGCCGCCCCGCGAGTCCGCCGGGGCAGTGCCCGGTGGCAGACGGAAATGAGTCCACCGTGCGCAAGTCAGTGAGCCGACGGGCGGTCACCTCCCTCGCGGGTGTCTGTGCGTTGGGAACCGTGTTCGCCCTGGCACCCGTCGCCTCGGCGATCGTCGGTGGAGTGCCGGTACCGGACGGCGAGCGGCCCTTCGTCGTACAGATCGAGCAACAGGGCGACGACGGGACCTGGTCGCACTACTGCGGCGGAGCACTCGTCCACAGCCGCGTTGTCGCCACAGCGGCGCACTGCTCCAGGTTCGCCGAGCAGGGCATGGTCAAGATCCGGCTGGTACTGGGGCGGACCGACTCGAGTACACCCGGCGGAACAGTGGTGACCGGCGACCACTTCTCCGTCGACAGCCACCCCGACTTCGACACCGCCACCAACACGGACCTGGGGCTCATCGTGCTCGACAGTGCGGTCGGCCAGCCTCGCGCGGCTCTGCCACCGCTGGGAACGCAGCTGCGGCCGGGCCGTGTCGTACGCGCCGCCGGTTGGGGACGTACCGATCTCGCCGATCCGAACAAGCCGTCCCGTCTGCACGAAGTGAAGTTGCCCGTCAACAAGTTCGACACGGAGGGCGGTGCCTGGGACAAGGAGTTCATCTGCGCGGGCACCGCCGCATCCCGGGTCGGCCCCGGGGACAGCGGGGGACCGTTGTTCGATACGAAGGCCTCCGGCAAAACGGTCGTGTACGGGCTCGTGACCGGCGACACGAACACCTGCACCGGGCTCTTCACGAACCTGGCCGACCCCGCCATCTGGAAGCCGTTCCACGAACCGCTCGCCTCTCACGGGCTCGGGCATGTCATCCCGGGCTGAACCGCGCGGGTGGCGTACTGGGTCAAGGCGCTCCCTCGGAGGCAGCCCCTTCTGGACTCGATTCGACCCATTGGGTCGACGCTCTCCGACAGGGCTCTTGCGCTGCCGACCAGCCGTCACCCTCAAGGCCGAGTGCTAGGCGAAGGCAGGCCCAGGTGACCTGCTGGATCAGGGCTGCACGCCCGAGGCTTTCGTCTGTTGCTTCCCGGACCTCGTAGCCCGCGACGCCGCCGAGAGATCGCCGATACGCGGCTGATACACGGTTGAGCCTGGACGGAGGCAGCATTCTGGCAGGGTGAGAGAGCCCCCGAACCAACCTCCGGACGGAAAAGATGCCCGCTTCAGCAGCTGACGGGGGCGCGCCCGTGCCCGCGCCCGCGCCCGCGCCCGCGCCCGTGACGATCCTGCTCGTCGAGGACGACGCGGTGATCCGCAGATCCGTCACGATGGCGCTGGAGCGCTACGGCTACCGCGTCACCGCTGCCGCCGACGGCCTGACCGGACTCGAACTGTTCCGGGAGGGCCGGCACGACCTGCTGTTGCTGGACGTGATGCTGCCCGGCCTCGACGGCATCGGGCTGTGCCGCCGGATCCGGGAAACCAGCGTGGACCCCGTCCTGATGATGTCAGCGCGCGGCGACGCCCTGGACGTCGTCTCCGGCCTGGAAGCGGGGGCCGACGACTATGTGGTCAAGCCCGTCGACACCTCCGTGCTGGTGGCCCGGATCCGTTCGCTGCTGCGGCGGGCCACATTCGCTCCCGCCCCCGGCCCGGCGGCCGGGCTCCTGACCGATCGTCCGGGTCGGTCGGACCACCGGCCGGAACCGGCGGACCGGTCGGAGAGGCCAGGCCGCGACCGGCACGCTCGGCTCGTCTTCGGCGACCTGGTCATCGACACGGGCGGCTTGGAGGTGTTCCGGGCCGGTGAACCGGTCGCGCTTGCCCCCACCGAACTGCGGCTGCTGCTGGAGTTCGCAGCGCACCCGGGCATCGTGCTGGACCGGCAGACCCTGCTGCGCAACGTGTGGGACTACGGCTGGGACGGCGACAGCCGCGTGGTCGACCTGTGCGTGCAGCGCCTGCGGAAAAAGATCGGGGCCGAGCGGGTCGAGACCGTCCGCGGCTTCGGCTACAAGCTGCGGCGCTGACGTGGTACGCGCACTGCCGCACTGGCGTTCACTGCGCTGGAAGATCGCACTGCTCGTCACCGTGGCGTGCTGTGCCATCGCGGTGACCGTCGGGCTGTTGGTCCACCGCAGCACCCTGGAACGGTCGATGAACGACGGTGCGGCCAAGGCCCTGACCCAGTTGTCCGACGCTGTGGAGAACTACGAGCAGGACGGCGTCCCGCCCGACGGTCTGGTCGTCTCGCCCGGGGAGATGCCCGACGAACTCCTGCGCCGTCTCAAGGACCGCCAGGGCAGGGCGGTCGGCTCCGCCACCTGGTACGACGGCGACAGCCCCGGCGACCACCCCTCGATGTGGGCCGTTCGGACCCTCCGTGGCGCTCCCGTGGCGGTGAGCGCCGACATGACCTCCGACCTGCTCACCCGGCGGGCGCTGGACCGGCACATGTGGAAGTACTCCCTGGCGGCGCTGGCGGTCGTCGTACCGCTGTCGGTGCTCGCCGCCGAGTCGCCGACCCGGAGGCTGCGCCGGGTGGCGCGGACCGCCCGCCGGATCGCCGGGGGAGATTTGGCCGCCAGGACTGCGGCCGGTGGCCGGGGCGGTGACGAGATCACCGAGATCTCGGCCACCGTCGACTCGATGGCCGACAGTCTGCGCGAACGTCTGCTGACCGAGCAGCGCTTCACCGCCGACGTCGCCCATGAGTTGCGTACGCCTCTCATGGGCTTGGTGACCGCGAGCGGGCTGCTTCCCGAAGGCGAGAGCACCGACCTGGTGCGTGACCGGGTGGGGGTGCTGCGGACGCTCGTGGAGGAGCTGCTGGAGATCTCCCGGCTCGACGCGGGCGCCGAGCAGGCCGAACTCAGGCCCGTACCGCTCGCCGAGATGGTCGGAGAGTCCGTGGCCCGCACCGGGCTGGACACGCGGTTCACCGCCACCGGTGCCCTGTCGGCGGAGACCGATCCGCGTCGGCTCGACCGGATCGTCGCCAACCTTGTCGTCAACGCCCACCGGCACGGCCGCACGCCCGTCGAGGTCGAGGTGGTCGGGACGATCGTGACCGTACGGGACCACGGCCCGGGCTTCCCGGCGGAGCTGCTCGCGGACGGCCCGCAGCGATTCCGCACGGGCGCGTCGGAGCGCGGCCATGGGCACGGCCTCGGGCTGACCATCGCGCTGGGGCAGGCCCGGGTCATCGGGGCGACGCTGGAGTTCGCGAACGCTCCCGACGGCGGGGCGCTCGCCAGCCTGCGGCTGCCGCCCGCGGGCTGACGCCGAACGGCCGATACCGAACGGATGCACGGCCGAGCGGTGCCAGATCCGTGGCCGCAGCCGAGCGGAGATCCGCCCCGCGGAAGGTGGTCGACGTGCGTGAACGCCGCGCACCTGCCCCCTTGGAGGCGTCCCTCCCATGTCACCGGTTCCCTTTTCCGGAGAGCCCGGCGCAGGCCGGGCCCAGCCCTCCTGGTCCACCAACTCATGGCTCCCGTCCCGTCGCCACGGCCGGCCCGGGCGGCGCTTCACGGCAGGCCTCGCCGCGGGCGCCACCGCACTGGTCACCCTGACGGTGCTCGCCGTCGTCGTGCTCACGTCCGGCAACAGCCCGGGAACCGGAGCGAGCCCGCTGCCGTGGCCGGGGGAGGGCCAGACGAGCGTGGTGGTCGAAGGGCTCGGAGCTCACGGTGACCTCGGTACGCGGGGCGAGCAGACACCGGTGCCGATCGCCAGCGTCACCAAGGTGATGACCGCCTACGTGATCCTCCGCGACCGTCCGCTGCGCGTGGGCGAGGACGGCCCCCTCGTCAACGTCGACCGGACCGCGGCGAACGAGTCCGTCTCGGGCCTGGAGTCGAGCGTGCCGGTCAGGGAGGGGACGCGGCTGAGTGAACGACAGCTGCTGGAACTGCTGTTGATCCCCTCCGGCAACAACATCGCCCGGCTGCTGGCCCGCTGGAACGCCGGCTCGCAGGAGGCCTTCGTCACGAAGATGAACCGGGCCGCCCGTGACCTGGGCATGCGCCACACCACCTACACCGGCGCCAGCGGCATCGAACCCACGACCACCAGCACCTCGGCCGACCAGCTGAGGCTGGCCCGCCGGGTCATGCGCGACGAGGTGTTCCGGACCATCGTCGCCATGCCCAGCACCACCGTGCCCGGTGTCCCCGGGATGATCCGCAACACCAACACCCTGCTCGGCACGGCGAGTGTGATCGGCCTCAAGACCGGCTCCAGCACGCCCGCCGGCGGCGCCCTGATGTGGGCGGCCACGGCGTCCGACAAGGATGGCCGGGACCGGCTGATCCTCGGAGTGGTGCTGCACCAGCGCGCCGGCACCGACCCCCGGCAGGGGCTGCGGGCCGCTCTCGCCACGAGCCACGCGCTGATCGAGGGCGTACAGCGATGGCTGTCGACGACCTTGCCCGGAACACGGTGAGACGGCAGTGACAAACTCCCTCGACACCGCACCGGCCCGGCGGGAACCCGATTCCAAACGCCCGCGGAACGAGGACACCGACGTCCGGCGGCCGCCGCTGGCCCTCGGCTCGCTCGCGGTCCTGGCCACGCTGGTGATGCTGGGCCACGCCCTCGTCCCGAACCGGGTCGGCCGTATCGGCAGCCTCGTCGAGACCTTCCTGCCCTGGACGGGGCTGGCCGTGCCGCTGCTGCTCCTGTGCGCGCTGGCTCGCCGGTCGAGGGCTGCCGTATCCGTGGCTGTGCTGCTGCCGGCCATCGCTTGGTGCTCGCTCTTCGGCGGGACACTCGTCGACAAACGAGAGGACGGCGGCAACCTGACCGTCGTGACGCACAACGTCAACGAACACAATCCGCGGCCGGTGCGCACCGCCCGTGCCCTGGCCGCCTCCGGCGCGGAAGTGGTGGCCCTCGAAGAACTGGGCGGCCCATCGACAGCGGCGTACGAGAGAACGCTGGCCGGCACCTACCCGTACCACTCCGTGCAGGGCACGGTCGGTCTGTGGAGCAGGTATCCGGTCGCCGGTGCCCGTGCGGTCGACATTGCGCCCTGGCCACGTGCCCTACGCGCCACCGTCCGCACGCCCGAGGGACCGGTCGCGGTCTTCGTCGTCCATCTGATGTCCGTCCGCTTCACCGTCGGCTCGGGGTTCACCTCCGACGCACGTGACGCGGCCGCGCGGCGACTTGCCGCCGCCGTGCGTGCCGAGCCGCTTCCCCGCACGATCCTCGTGGGCGACCTGAACGGCACGACCGACGACCGGGCGCTTTCCGGGCTCACCTCCCAACTGCGGTCCGTGCAGGCTGAGTCGGGCGCGGGGTTCGGTGCCAGCTGGCCGGCCTCGTTCCCGGTGGTCCGCATCGACCACATCCTCGTACGCGGTGTGGAGCCGCGGTCCGCCTGGACCCTCCCGGCCACCGGCAGCGACCACCTGCCGGTGGCGGCTTCGGTGCGGGTGTGAGCGCGCGGTTTTCCGGAACGGCCCACGGAGCCCGAGCGGCAGGTTTGGTGAGCCGATGCAGCCGACGTACCGGCATCAGGTCCTGGTCGGTCAGTCCGCGCTGAGGGGAATCCGCAGACGCACCCGGTATCCGCCCTCCGTGGTCGGGCCCGCCTCCAGGGTGCCGCGGAGGATGTCGGCCCGTTCCCGCAGGCCGACCAAACCCTGCTGTGATCCTGGCAGGGACAGGGAGGGACGCGTGGGCGGGGTGTTGGCGACGGTCACTCCGAGGTGGTCGCCGTCCTGCCACAGCTCGACGCGGGCGGTTGCGCCGGGGGCGTGCTTACGTACGTTGGTCAGCGCCTCCTGGACCGTGCGGTAGAGGGCCCGTTGGGCCGGTGTGCCTACGGTGGGCGGGAGTTCACCTTTCAACTGTGCGTGGGTGCCGCTGGATTCCACGAGTTTGTGCAGGTCGGCCAGGGTGGGCTGAGGTGTCAGCTCCGTGGCGTGGCCGCCGGAGGCGCGCAGCAGCGTGACCATGGTGCGCAGTTCGTCGAGTGTGGTGACGCTCAGGGAACGGATCGTGCGGGCGGCCTCTCTGGTGCTCGGATCCTGGGCGGCGACCTGCATGGCTCCGGCCTGTACGGCGATCAGGCTGACCTGGTGGGACACCACGTCGTGCATCTCGCGGGCCAGCTGGGCGCGTTCGCGGGCGAGCACGGCCTGCGCGTGCAGGGCCCGCTCGTGCTCCCTGGCCTCCTCGATCTCGGTCAGCCGCCGCGCCAAGTCCCGGTGCGCCTGGAGGAGTTGTCCAAAGAGGACCGGGGCGGCCGCGGTGGCCAGGCTGTACACGAAGTCGATCAGCGTCATGGTCCGGCCGACCTCGGCGAAACTGGCCAAGGGCCATGGAACGCTGCTCGCGACCGCGACCAGGGCGACGCACCCCGCGAGGAGAGTTCGGCTGCGGGAACGCTCGGCCAGGGTGAACAGCGCCACGAGCGGAGCGACGGCGACCGGCTGCGCCATCGCGATCGGTAGGGTGAGCAGGAAAGCGCCGAGCGGGAACCTGCGCCGGAAGGCCAGCGCGGCACAACCGAGCGCGGCGAGCGCGACACCGAGTCGTGTGTCGTCCCACAGGGTCAACCACAGGTCCACGGCTGCCACCGCCACCAGGACGAGGTCGAGGACCGGCGCGGGGACCCGCTGCCACACGGCGCGTGCACGGCTCATCGGCTGGACTCCGGCTGCGGGCGCTCGTCGAGCAGTCCGGCCCGCTGCGCCAGCAGCGCGGCCTGCACCCGGCTGGTCACCCGCAGCTTCGTGAGGATCGCGCTGACGTGATCCTTCACGGTGCCGGCACCCAGGTAGATGCGCGTCCCGATGTCGGCGTTCGACAACCCCTCCGCCACCAGGACGAGGACATCACGCTCCCGGGCGGTGAGCAGCCGGACGCGGGCCGCCTCCTCGTCAACGACGGCCTCTGCGCGGGGGTGGCTGTGCAGCAGGGTCCGCGACGCCTTGGGGGAGAGCACCACACCGCCCGCGGCCAAAGTGCGTACCAGGTGGGCCAGTTGCTCCGGCTCGGTGTCCTTGAGCAGGAATCCGGCCGCGCCGGAGTGCAGCGCGGTCAGGATGTACTCATCGGCGTCGAACGTGGTCAGCATCGCCACCACCGGTGCGTCCGGCATCGTCCGCAGCTCGCGCAGGACGGTGAGGCCGTCGACGTCCGGCATCCGGATGTCCAGCAGCACCACGTCGGGCCGCTCCCGGCGGACGGTCTCCACGGCGCCGCCACCGCTAGCGGTCGCGACGACCTCGATGTCCTCGGCAGCGCCCAGGATGAGCCCGAAACCCGAGCGGACCAGCGCTTCGTCGTCCACCACCACTACCCGCACCACCCGGTTCACGCCCGCTCCGCCTCACCTTCGTCCCTGCCGCCCGGCTCATACCGCCTTGACCCTAGAGCCCCGGAGCGTCCCTGCGGCCTCTCGGACACCAGCTCCAGCCACCCGGCGGGGTATCGCCCTCCAGTCGGCAGGGGCATGGCAGCCTTTTGCCGGATACTCCGCGGCTCGCCCGGTCTCCACTCTGAGAGCCATGACACAGCACGCAGACTCCCCGACGACCGCCGCACCATCTCCTGAACACGAGCGTGGTGCGTCCGCATCGGGCGTGCCCGGCGCGGGGCGGCTGGTTGGGCTGGACCTGGCCCGGGGCCTGGCCGTTTTCGGCATGTACGCGGTCCATGTGGGCCCCGCCCCGGGCCAGGACGGTGTGATCGGCTTCCTGATGGAGCTGGCGCAGGGCCGTTCCTCGGCCCTGTTCGCCGTGCTGGCAGGCTTCGCGGTCGCCCTCATCACCGGACGCCGTACACCGAAGACAGGCCTGGCCGGCCGCCAGGCCGTCGCCAAGGTGATCATCCGGGCCGTGATCCTGATTGTTCTGGGCACCGCCCTGACCTTGACCGGCACCCCGGTCGTGCCGATCCTCGCCTTCTACGGCCTGTTCTTCCTGCTCGTGCTGCCGCTGTACCGCCTGGGCACCATGCCGCTGGCGCTGATCGCAGTGGGCTGGGCCCTGGTGGGCCCGCAGCTGCTGTACGCGTTGAAGCCGGTGGTCGGCGGCCGCGTATTCCTCTCCTACGGCCAGGCCGATGGCCCCGTCTCGTTGCTCTTCACCGGCGGCTATCCGGCCCTGACCTGGGTCCCGTTCGTCATCGCCGGTATGGCTGTCGCCCGCTGCGATCTGGCCGCCACCGCTGTACGCATACGCCTCGCCCTCACCGGCGTCGCACTCGCCGTCACCGGATACGGCGGCTCTTGGCTGGCGGTGCGTCTCGTACCCGGTGCCGCCGAGGCCGTCCGGAAAGCCGAACAAGGATCGGGCATGTCATCCATGCCGTCCATGCCATCAGGACCGTCCATGCCGTCCGTATCGCCCGACAGCATCGGCATCTTCGGTGACACCCCTGCCGGGATGCTGGCCTCAGCCCCGCACAGCGAGGCGACCCTGTCCATCGTGGCAGCCACCGGCGTGGCGATCCTGGTGATCACCGTGTGCCTGGCCGCCATGGACACCTTCCGCGGACTGCACCGCTTGGCCAAGCCCGTCATCGCGGTCGGCTCGATGTCGCTGACGGCTTACGTCTACCACATCGTCGCCATCTGGCTCCTGAACACCGAAGGCCAAACCGCCTCGGCCCTGTACATCCTGCTCGGCTTGATCGTGTCCGTCACCGTCTTCGCCGCCATCTGGTCCCGCTTCTTCCAGCGAGGTCCCCTCGAACTGCTGATGGGCAGGGCGACCGAGATGGCCCGGCACGTTCAGTGAGACGCATCGAGGACGCGCGACCTCGCCAACCACAGGAACCGCGATGCCGCGGTGGCCGACCACCAGCGAGCGGCCTCGATCACCCGGCCTGGTCATGCGGCTCGGGACGCACCGAGGCCCACTTCGGACCGCTCAGGCAGTTCACCATCACCAACTCCCACCACGTCAACCACACGGTGCAGACCCGGGCCCCGCACGCTTGCCTGTGCCGGCGCAACGCCCATGCCTGTCACCGCGACGTCCTGGCCGCCGAACGCAAGGAACGCACCCGCGTCCGCAGCGAGAAGGGCATCCGCTGCGGCGGACGCTCTCTCAAGACCGCAGCCTGAACAAACCCAGCAAACGGCGTGGTGGCAGTGCAAGTTGGGCCGATCGGCATTGCGGGCACTCACGCACAGTGTCCGAGCAAGCTGTGGGTCAGTCAGTGGGAGGAAGATGCCACACGTTCTGGAGAACTGTCTGCACGTCCTTCCCGAGAACCAGGTGCGTCATGCCGCCTGGCAGGGTGGGCAGCTCTGCCCAGTGAGTCACGGTTTCGGCACTGGCGAGGCCGTAGGGCAGATGGACGATTCCGTCGGAGTCGACGAAGCAGTCTCTGTGCTCTGCCCCGTCCTCGCTCCGGTGCCGAGTCGTGAAGTACATCGGCCGTACCAGCCAGAATTCCTCACCCAACGCCGTATCTGCCTCAGTCTCGCTGTCAGCCGGATACCGACCCGTGGTCGCTGCTGCCACCGGTGTACCGCTCCGAGGCAGTCTGTCGCGTGCGTCCACCCACGTCACCGTGGTGTTCAGATTCGTCATCTCACCCTCGCTCAGGCACTCGGCAAGGCGTCTTCTGCCCATATGCCGACCGTCGGTCAGGGCACTGCCCCGGCCCCGGCACCCAGCAAGACCGTTTGGCGTTCGCGAAGGTTGCTTGAGACGCAACGAGTACAACCCAGAACACCTAGATCGAGACCGACCCAACGGAGTCATATCAGTACTCCAGTTGTAGATCCCGATCTTGATGTCGTGGGAGTGATCTGCCGGCACCACCGGCCTCGGTGGCGGGGAATGCCGCCAGACTGTTGGCGCTCCTTCGAGCCCGTAGGTGTCGTGGACCTGCGGCAGACTGATTCACCCCCACGGAGAGGTGCGCAGGTGTCAAGGGACCGACGACCGATGAGCCATGAGGCGTATGTGGAGCGGGCCCGGAGCGGCCCGTGCTTCGTCTGTGCGTTCCTGGCCGGGAATCCGGACTACCCGCACGAGACGGTATTTGAGGATGCCGATCACGTAGCGTTCCTGGACAGGTGGTCCACGGTGCCGGGCAAGGTCCTGGTCGCACCGAAGGCGCACGTCGAGCACGTCGTGCGCGACCTGGACGAAGCGGCCTACAGCCGGCTCATGATGTTCGTCCGGGAGATCGCCCTGGCCGTCGAGGCCGTCTGCGAGCCGGAGCGCACATACCTCTACTCGCTCGGCAGCCAGCAGGGCAATGCGCATCTGCACTGGCACATCGCCGCTCTGCCGCCCGGCGTCCCCTACCCTGAGCAGCAGTTCCACGCCTTGATGACGGAGAACGGTGTCTTGGCGCTGCCGCCGGACCAGGCGGCTGCGATGGCCGCAGACCTGCGTGAGGCGGTCATCGCCCGGGACGTGCTCAAGCCGGGATGACCGGCGGCGTCCGGCTGTTCCCAGGTCGGCTGCACACCTGACGGGCCTTGCTGGTCGGGACCGGTCGCACAGGGTTGCGGAGGGGCTGAGTCGCGGAGCCATCTCCTGAACCGGCAGGAACGGACGCCCTGTCGCGCGGTGTTGAGGCTCTGTGAAGTCACCAGTCAGGCTCTGCGCTCCACTTGCTTGCTGGATCAACCAGGCAGCGGAAGTTCGGACGAGGATCCAGTCCTGCCGCTGATGCGCTACTGGGACGATTCGGTGTCGTAGTCGTGCCGGGCCTGCTCGACCTTGTCCAGGTTGCCGGCAGCCCATTCGGCGAGGTGCGCGAAGAGTGGGGCCAGGCTGCGGCCCAGCTCGCTGATCTCGTACTCGACCCGAGGGGGGACCTCCGGGTGGTACGTACGCACGACCATGCCGTCGCGTTCCAGCTGCCGCAGCCGTTGGGTCAGTACCTTCGGTGTGATGGTGCCGATCCGTCGTTCCAACTCGACGAACCGTAGCCGGCCATCCGTGTTGAGAGTCCACAGGATCGGCGTGGTCCACCGGCTGAACACGATGTCCACGACCGCGCTGGTCGGACAGGCGAGCTCCGGGTCTGTCGCAGCGGCTGCCACCCAGTCAGTGTTGCTTGCCACGCGCACTCCTCAAGATAGTCACTTTCCTCTAGGTACCTACTATATCGACGGTGTTAGCGTCCCCGTGTCGCCCGGAGAGCAGCTCTCCGCGATGGTTCTGCCCGCTCGGGTGGCGACAACCATGCTGAATTCACACGGGAGTTGTTCATGTTTGTAGTGACGGGTGCAACCGGGAACGTCGGCCGATCGCTCGTGCAGGCCCTCGCGGCAGCTGGTGCGCAGGTGACAGCGACCGCCCGGGGGATCTCGGATGCGGATGTGCCAGTGGGCATCGAGTACACGCGGGCGGACCTGGCCGATCCTGAGAGCCTTCGGCCCGTATTCGACGGAGCCGACGCGCTGTTCCTGCAGAATGGGGGCGCCAGCGCGCACCTGCTGAACCCACTGGACATCCTCGACGTCGCCAAGGCTGGCGGCGTCGGACGGGTCGTCCTGCTGTCCTCCCAAGGCGTCGCTACCCGGCCGCAGTCGGCCTCCCACGGGCGCCTCGGACGGTCCATCGAGGACGCCGTCCGACAGTCCGGCATGGCCTGGACGATTCTGCGGCCGGGAGGCTTCAACTCCAACGCCTATGCCTGGGCCGAGTCGGTCCGTGCCCGAAGGACCGTCGCCGCGCCCTTCGCCGACCTCGGCCTGCCGACCATCGACCCGGACGACATCGCCGAAGTCGCCGCCGCGATCCTGCGGGAGGACGGCCACGCCGGACAGATATACGAGCTGACCGGCCCCGCCCTCAACACGCCCCGCCAGCGGGCCGAGGCCATTGCCGACGCACTTGGCGAACCCGTCCACTTCATCGAGCAGAGCCGCGACGAGGCCCGCGCGCAGATGCTGCAGTTCATGCCCGAGCCCGTGGTCGAGACCACGCTGACCATCCTCGGCGAACCCACCCCCGCCGAACAGCGCATCAGCCCCGACGTCGAGCAGGTCCTCGGCCGCGCGCCCCGCACCTTCGCCGACTGGGCCCAGCGGTACATCGCCGCCTTCCGATAGGCCCTGACTTCGGTCAAGGCATCCCTGGGCGATCCATCACGACACACTGCCGACCAGGCGGGCGTAGTAGTCGATTCTGATGTCGGCCAGTATGGCCAGTTTCTCGCGGCGCAAGCCGGGGATGCGGCGTAGTCCGGTGCCGGGCGGCGGGCCGGCCTGCTCTGGGGGCACCCGGGCGCGGTGGGTGCGCAGGAAGCGGCCCAGCTCGGTGCCGTACCGCTGCTGAGGTGTCATGTCGTCGAGTGTGCAAGGGCCCGTGACGCTGACAGGCTGAGGGCTGAACCGCAAAGATCTTGGCTCCGAGCTGAGCTGGAGCGCGACAGGTGTCACAAGGGCAGGCTTGTTGGCACCGAGGTCGGCGGCCCCTCTCCCTTTACGGAGAGCCTTGACCGCTGAACCCGGAGTCGTGTCCCCCGGCGGGCCGATGTGGTCGGCGTTCCGGAAGCCGTGTGATCGCGGCGCTCACTGCCAGCCCGAGCGTGACACCGACAGCGGAGCCAATGCTCTGCGCCCAGGCGTCGTTGAGGGAGCCGGGCAGGACGGCTCTTGTGAGCCGGCTGGCAGCCCACAGGACCGTTGTCGCGGCCAGTATGGCCGTCCAGCGGTACCGCACCCCGTCGATGATGTCGCCATAGAAGAGGAGCAGCAGTACCATGCCGAACTCTTCGTCCCAGCCGATCGCAGTGAGCCCGGCCCCGAAGGCAAGCGCGAACAGCCAGAGCCCCACCAGTTGCCGGGCGAACGTGGGCAGCTGCCGTCTTGCACCACGCGGGGGCCAGAAGAACCGCGTGATGTGATGGATAATCGCGTACTTCTGCATGACTCGCGTCCCGATCCCCCCGGGGTAGCCGACTTCTGCCGACGCTCAGTAGTAGGACGCACGGGAGCAGGACGCGGTTGTGGTGAAGTGACGCCGCATGTCGTCTCGGGAAGCCAGAGGCTGACGATGGACCTCACACTCATTCTCGTCTGCGCGATTGTCGGAGCCGTCTGCGGGGCCATTGCTGTGGTCATCGTTGGCAGAAGAAGGCGCCGACGGTAGTACTCGGATTCCCTATACGCAGCTGTGCGTTCCGGAGTTTCTCCCTGAACGGCGTCGAGCCATAAGCACACATCGGGGGCGAGGCCACAGCGGTTATGCCCCCGACGCCGAACCTCTCATCCTCGCTCCTGACTGTCTTGCTCAGCACGAGTTGACCTATCCGGACGTCCCTCTGCGCTGGGGTGGTCATCACTCTTCGGGTGTTCTCGGCGGTGGGTGGGCGTCGTTGAGTTACTCGCGGACCTGAACGTTCACTGTGGGAAGCGCGTCACCGCTGTCCGCGCCCAGGCCCGCGAGCAGGTGCAGCCCGTCCTCGGTGGGGCTACCGGGGGCCGCCGACAGCACCAGCAGCTCCATGCCCGATTCATCCGGTAGCGTGAAATTCTCCTGGTGCAGCTCCAGCAGTCCGACCAGCGGGTGCCGGTACGCCTTGCGTCCATGGGTACGGGCGCGTACGTCCGCGCGGGCCCAGAGGCGGCGGAAGCGCTCACTGCCCATCGCCAGCTCGCCGATGAGCGAGGCCAGGCGGGGGTCCTCGGGGTATTTGCCGGCGGCCAGGCGCAGATGCCCCACCACGTCGAGGGTGCAGTTCTCCCAGTCCGCGTAAAGGCCGTGCTCGGCCTCCTCGAGGAAGATGTGCCGGGCGATGTTGAGGCCCGGCATCGGCCGGCCGAAGAGGAACCTGGCGAGGCGGTTCCCGGCGAGCACGTCCAGGCGGTGGTCCATGATCAGCGCGGGTGCGTCGGTGACCAGGTCGAGGACGCGCAGCAGTTGCGGCCGGACCCGCCCGCTCGGCGTTTTCGCCCGGCGGCGGCGCTGTCGGGCGAGCCGGTAGAGGTGCCCGCGTTCGGTCTCGTCGAGGCTGAGAACGCGGGCGAGCGCATCGAGGACCTGCCCGGAGGGCTGGGTCGCGCGGCCCTGCTCCAGGCGTACGTAGTAGTCGACGCTTACTCCGGACAGGTGCGCGACCTCTTCGCGGCGCAGCCCCGCGACACGGCGGCGGCTGTCGATGGGGATGCCGACGGCCGCCGGGTCGACCCGGGAACGCCGGGTCCGCAGGAAGCTCGCAAGATCGTCCATGCCCTCAAGTATGGCCTCGGTGGCGCCCGTGAAGGTGGTCCTGCTGATACCAGGAAGTCCCGTCCGATGGAAGAGGCGCCCCTGAACGACGCGAACTCGGCGGCCGAGTATCTGGGGACACACCTTGTTGAAGGGAACAGCCATGAAGACGCTCATTGTCTACGCCCACCCCGAGCCGCGTTCGCTGAACGGCTCACTGAAGGACCTCGCCGTGTCCACTCTCGAAGCCGCCGGGCACGAGGTGCGGGTGAGCGACCTGTACGCGATGAACTGGAAGGCCGTGGTGGACGCGGCGGACTTCAGCGAGCACGCCACGAGCCCGCTGCGGGTGGTGCCGAGTTCGGCCGGGGCATTCGACGCCGGCGCGCTCACGCCCGACGTGGCGGCCGAGCAGGAGAAGCTGCTGTGGGCCGACACCGTGGTCTTCCAGTTCCCGATGTGGTGGTACACGATGCCGGCGATCCTCAAAGGCTGGGTGGACCGGGTGTTCTCCTTCCACTTCGCGTACGGAGTCGGAGTGCACGATGAGACGCGGTACGGCGAGCGTTTCGGTGAAGGGACGCTACAGGGGCGGCGGGCGATCCTCTCGGTCACCGTCGGGGGCCCGGAGTCCCACTACACCGATCGCGGGATCAACGGTCCGATCGAGGACCTGTTGTTCCCGATCCACCACGGGATCCTGTACTACCCGGGTGTGGAGGTGCTGCCGCCGTTCGTGCTGTACGGCACCGACAAGATCACCGGCGGCGACTTCGAGGACGCCGCGAAGGCGTGGAAGGAGCGGTTGCTGTCGCTGGAGACGACCGAGCCGATCGCGTTCCGGCGGCAGAACTTCGGTGACTACGAGATCCCGTCACTGCGGTTGAAGGAGGGCCTGGAGGTGCCGGGCCGTAAGGGTTTCGGCCTGCACGTGCGCGGTTAGCCGCCAGCGAGGTGCAGGACGAGCTGAGCCGCGAGCCCCGAGGATCAGCCCGAGGACGGTGGCCGTGGTGAGGGTGAGCGTCACCGTCCGCGAGGTGCGGGCGGCTTCCTCGGGCTCGCGGTGCCTGTCCTTACGGAAGAGGACGGCGGCCCGGACGTATGTAGCAGACGAGGCCGATGCAAGGGACTTCGCGCCGGCCGGTACCGCGCAGGCGGCGAGCGCAAGGACGAAGGTGGTGGGGGACGGCGGCGGCCCGTCCCTGCGGGAGAGGGCGGGCCCTCGATTCGTCGTGAGGGCTGATGCAGAGTAAGGCCGGGAGGTGAGGGCCGGGCAGGACCTGCAACCTGTGCGAAATGGCGCGCATGTCCCTCCCCCTTCTCTGGCCTCGCTCATGGACTTTAGGGTCATGGTGGGCCTCGGGCTTTGTCATCCGTGCAGGGAACTTCGTCAGTAGTGCTCCGCCTCAAGATGACGCCGCATCAGGCGAGGATCCTGTGTGTGTCTGCCGAAGTCGTTGTGCAGCGAGATCGCATCCGATCAAACTGAAGTCGTGAACCGTCCGTGTCGAGGGGGGACTTGTGGGGGAACGGGCTGAGGTACTGCCAGGCCGGCTCTGGGACCGATGCAGAGGAAGGTCTGCCTGATGAGCCCGGTCCTGGACACCGCGTTCATACCGCCGCGGGACCGGGAGGAAGTGGTCCGCAACGCGGTGTGGAAATCCATGGTGGCAGTCGATATCGACCACCGTCCTGCGGCCGAGGACATCCGCGTTCGCATCGGGCTCGGCACCATGGGGCCCATCAGGATCTGTTCAGCGTGGGCGACCGCGGTCACCCTCCGTCGCACGGAGCGGCTCGCCCGGGTGGACGAAGAGCCGGCCGTCACCCTCGGCGTTCAGATGACGGGCAGCAGCGTGGTGGTGCAGAACGGTCGCGAGTGCCTGCTGAGGCCGGGGGAATTCGCCGTCTACGAATCGATCGCTCCCTACACACATCTCTTCGACAGGGAAGTCGACTACCGCTTCATCCGTTTCCCCCGCGCGGCGCTCGCGCTCCCCGACCGGTTGTTACGAGACCTCACCGCGGTCCCCCTGGGGTCAGACAACCCCGTTGCGCGCCTCGCCTTCACCTACTTTTCCCAACTGGCCGTCAGTGATGCACTGCATCAAGGGGTGCACGCCGACGCCGTCGTGGAACCCAGCATCGAACTCCTCCGTGCCGTCCTGACCTCCCAGCACGGCAACTCCAGCCTGGCCAGGGCACCGTTGGAGGCGACACTCAGCCTGCGGATCACTCAGTACCTGCGCAAGCACCTGGCGGATCCCGATCTGTCGGCGGCACGGATTGCCGCCGCACACGACATCTCCGTACGGCACCTCTACGCGGTACTGTCCCGCTCGGGCATCAGCCTCGGCGACTGGATCCGTACCCACCGCCTGGCCGCATGCCGACGGGAGCTGGCCGGCCCGAACGGCCGACTGCGGACCATCGCAGCGATAGGACGAAGGTGGGGCTTCGTGGACGCGACCCACTTCAGCAAGATCTTCAAACAGGCATACGGGATCTCACCCCGGGCCTGGCGCGACGAGAACCACCCCCGCTCCTCCGCGTGATGGTCCCCGCGCGGCCACGTTTCGCGTGACCGACCTTGGACGCTCGGTCCGAGGCCAGAGCAATGTCGTTGGCTTACCGTACGCTCCGGCCACGAGTGAACGCGTCGGCTATGCGAGATGCAGTCCGGACATGCAAGACCTCACCGCCCAGCGCGCAATCCTCCTCGGCCTGGACGTCCCGGAGGGCCGGATCTATCTGGACCACGGGCTGACCGGAACCAACCGCGAACGGCCCTGCCTGACTCAAGGGCTCGCGGCCGTGCGCGCCGGGGACACCCTCGTCGTCCCGAAGCTCGACCGCCTCGCACGCTCGGTACCGACGCCCGCGACATCGGCAACTCCCTCACCGCCCGCGGCGCCAAGCTCTCGCTCGGTGGCACCCTCTACGACCCCGCCGACCGCGAGCAGCACGGCCACTACACCGGCGCCAAGCCCGCGACCAGCGACCACGGACCGGTCGAAGCCGCCTACTTGCAGGCCGTTGCCGCCTTCGCCGAGGAAACCGGTATCGATCAGCTGGCCGTCCGCGAGTCCCATGAAAGACGGAACTGGCGGACGCCGTCGTGGAGCGGGAAGTTGCGGCAGGCCCTCCCGTGGCCGTCACCTACCGCCTCACCGAACACGCGCAAAGGCTCGGCCCGGCCATGGACGCTCTGAGAGTGTTGGGCCGGTGCCCCCGTGAACGAGGAGGGGCAGTTGCTGCCGCACCCTGAGGCGGACGAGCCCGGCCACGGCGTGAGCACGGACCGCGACGCGTCTGTCTGACACTCCACCAGCGCCCTTCTCCCTGTGTGGCGTCGGTTCCTGCGGCCTTGGACGTGAACCGGTGGCCGAACCCGGACTCGAAATCGCCACCGGCCACCTGCCCATGCTGGAACGCACCGACGAGTGGCTACAGCTCACGCCCGACTTCCTCGACAAACACCACGCCTGACGGCGCACCCCGGGGAAGGGCTACTCAACCAACAGCGGCGGGGTCCCTTGGTCCATTCCTCGGTCGCCCGCCGCAGCTCTTCCGCCCCTCCGGTTCGCCGCTGCAGGCACGGGAAAGGGTAAGGCGCCTTGATGAGTGTCAAGCATTTGTCAGTTGGCAACCTGCTGAATTACCATGTCGTCATGACTAGGCCCCTTGCTCTGATAACGGGTGCTTCCTCCGGTATCGGTGCCGCGTACGCCCGCCTTCTTGCGGACGACTTGGACTTCGTTCTGGTGGCCCGCCGCGCGGACCGGCTGGAGGATCTGGCCGACGGACTCCGTAAGGCCGGTGCCGCCGTTGAGGTCCTTCCCGCCGACCTGGCCACCCGCGAGGGCATTGCCGCGGTGACGGAACGCTTGAGTGCCGGGGATGTTCGCCATCTGATCAGCAACGCAGGTGTCGGCGGCTATGCCCCGCTCATCGATGTCGACCCAGCCGAGATCGACGATCAGCTCACCCTCAACGTTGAAGCGCATGTCCAGCTCGTCCGTGCCGCACTCCCCGGCATGCTCACAGCCGACGACGGCACGATCGCCTCGCTGCTCGCCTTGAGTGCTGGACAGACCGGCCCACGCCCGCCCCGTCGCACCCTGTACGCCCGGGCCAAGGCTGCCCTCGTGGCCTTCACCCGCACCCTGGGCCATGAACTTGCGGACACCGGGATCCGCACCCAGGTGGTCTGCCCCGGACCGGTGGCCACCGAGTTCCACCAGGGCATCGGGCAGACCGTCCCCGCCGTCATGACCGCCGAGGACGTCGCGCGAGCCAGCTTCGTAGGGCTCCGTCTGGGCGAGACGATCTGCGTCCCGGGCCTGGAGGACCAGTCCGCAGCGCTCGACGCGCTGCTCGCCGCCGAGGGTGCCGTACTGTCCGGCGGTCGCCGTTCGGACCTCGCCTCCCGCTACAAGTAGCCGCTGCCGCAGGGAGCCGACGTTCCGTGGACGTCGGAGCCGACCAACGAAACGGAGATCGACATGGGTAGGTTCAACGCGCAGGAAGTCGCTTACCTGAGCGAACACATCCTTGGGCGGCTCGCCACGACGGGTACGTCCGGCAAACCGCACGTGGTGCCCATCCGGTACCACTTCGATCCGGAGCGCGAGGTCATCAAGATCGGGGGGCGCGTCCTTGAGGGGCGTGGACAGGAGCGGCTCTACATCCGTCACCTCACGGTCAACCCGCAGGCGGCGTTGGTGGTCGACGACGTGGCGGACGGGCAGGCCTGGCAGCCGCGCGGGATCCTGATCAAGGGAGCGGCGGTCCTGCACACGGAGGGCGGCGAAGTGCTCGGGCCGGGCTTCGGTCCCAACTGGGTCGAGGTAGTGCCCGACTTCGTCACGTCCTGGAGCATCGACACCCCTGCGTGACAGTCCACTGTTCGCGGCGGGCACGGCTGCTCAGCACCGTGCCGAACGACGCGAGCGGCTGCGACTGTGCGTGAATGAGTCCCTCGGAACTGAGTTGGTGACATGAGTGAAGTAGTAGTGGCGACTGAGTACGGAAATCCCGAGGTGCTGTCGGTGATCGATGTCGCCGTCCCGGAACCCGGGCCGGGCCAGGTGCGCATCGCGGTCCGCGCCGCCGGGGTGAACCCTTTCGACCACAAGATGTACGACGGCACCTTCGGGACGGATCCGGCGAAGCTGCCGATGCGGCTCGGCGCCGAGGCGGCGGGTGTGGTGACCGCGGTGGGCGCCCACGCGACCGGCCCCGCAGGTCCGGTCGAGGTAGGCGACGAGGTGATCGCCTATCGTGCGCCCGGCGCGTACGCCGCCGAACTCGTCGTCCCGGCCTCGTCGGTGGTGCCGAAGCCCGGCGCGCTGTCCTGGGAGCAGGCCGGCGGCCTGATGGTCGTCGGCGTCACCGCCGCACACGTTCTCGATGCGATCGGTCTGGGCAAGGGCGAGTCGGTGCTGATCCATGGGGCCGCCGGAGGAGTCGGCCTGATGGCCGTGCAACTGGCGGTGGCGGGCGGCGCCACCGTCGTGGGAACGGCAAGTCCTGGCAAGCACGACCTGCTGCGCGAGCTGGGGGCGGTGCCGATCGCGTACGGGCCCGGTCTGGCCGACCGGGTACGTGCGGCAGCGCCGCAGGGTGTCCACGGGGCGGCCGACCTGGTGGGCACCGACGAGGCCGTGGACGTCTCCGTGGAACTCGTGGCGGACCGTTCCCGCATCGCCACCATCGCGGGGTTCGCGCGCGGGGCCCGGGCCGGCATCAAGCTCCTCGGCGGCGGGCCTGGCGCGGATCCGGGCACGGAGGTCCGGGACGCCGCCCGCCTGCGGCTCACCGTGGCCGCAGAGGCAGGGCGGCTGAACGTCCTGATCGCAGGCAGCTACCCGCTTCACGAAGCGGCTGCCGCCCATCGCCAGGTCATGACCGGTCGCACCAGCGGGAAGATCGTCCTGGTGCCCTGACCCGACCGGACCGTGCCTCGGCCGACGACCTTACGGACGCCGAAGCCACGGTCGGCAGACCGGGACGACTGTGTCCCCCCGCCACAGGCGGGGGGACACGGTCATGTCTACGCCAAACAGCCACCTCGCAGGCTTCCGAGATGCCCGGCACCGTCGTGCCGCCGCTCTTTCGGCAAGAACTCTTCATTGCGGTTGGGCCGGTTCAGCTCGCTGTCTACACTCAGTTGAGACGAGCTGAACACATCAGAGGAGCCCGGGATGCCGCGTAACCGCCAACAGATCCCCCGTGAAGAGCGGACTGGTGATCTGCTGGCTGCGGCCACCGAGCTTTTTCTCGCCAAGGGGTACGCCAAGACCACGATGGCGGACATCAGTGCCGCCGCCGGGGTGGCCAGGGGCAACGTCTACTGGTACTTCGACTCGAAGGACGACATCTTCGCCGCGGTGATGGACCGGATGCTCAGCCGCGAGATCCGTACCCTCAGCGCGGAGCAGGCGGGCACCGACCCACTGAGTCGACTGGTGCGAGGGCTGTCCGACATGCGCTATTCCCGGCCGCTGCACCAGGCCATGCACGACCGGCTCCCGCATTCCGAGGCGGTTCGGGCAGCCCACGACACTTTCCTGGGCTGGATCGTCGGACTGGTCGACGAGGTCATGGCCGAGCACGGCCTCGACGGCGACCCCGACATCGATGCCACGCTCCTCCGCGATACGGTCGTCACCGTGTTCGAAGGCGCGCACGTGCCCAACGACCGGAACAGACCGGCACACGAGATGCTGCGCTTCCTGATGGAGTCCGTCCTGGCCGGGCGGTCACCGGTCAAGAGGGCGTGACCGCTGACCGCTGATAGTGGTGGGCCGGAGTCGCGACGCCCGGAGTGGCGAGTGGTCAGAGGTGGCGAGTGGCGACTCCCGCCGACACCGCCCGTGTCTCCGTGACCGAACCCGTGGCTGGATTCCCGGCCTCCGCTCCGCGCAACCGGTCGAGCACAGCACCGGGGTCGGCCGGAGCCTCCTCGCCCCGCCACCCGACATGCCCGTCGGGGCGAACCAGCACCAGCGGCCTCTCGTAGAGCCTTGCCGCGGTCGGATCAGCGAGGAGCAGCACCGTCAACGGCACGCCACGATGGTGCGCGGCCTCCACCAGCGCGGACGGGTCCGCCGACCCCGAGACCACAAGCACGAACCCGCGGCCGAAGTGGTCGAGCACCGAGCTGCCGTCGGGCAGCCATGCGTGCGGTGCCCGGCAACCGGGCCAGGTCGACGGGACGTAGTCGTCCGGCTCGTCGGGCGGCTCCGGAGTTCCGTCCGGCACGCAGATCGGGGAGCCGCTGTAGCGGTATCCGAGCTGGATGCCCGTGCAGCGGAACTCCTTGCCCCTCGACCGGCGGATCATCTCGCCCATCTCACCGCGGACCCGGTCGCCCTCCGCGTCCGCGCGGCCGAGTGCGGCGTCGGGTGCGAGCTGGGAGTCGGACCGCCAGTTGCTCGACGCCTCCGTGACGTTGCGGACGGCGATGGGCCGCCGCTCCGACTCGTAGCTGTCGAGCAGTGCGGGGCCCGCCCAGCCCTGAAGGACCGCGGCGAGCTTCCAGCCGAGGTCGACGGCGTCACCGATCCCGGTGTTGGCACCGAAGCCTCCCTTGGGCCACAGCAGATGCGCCGCGTCACCCGCGAGGAACACCCGCCCCGCGCGGTAGCTGCGGGCCACGACGCAGTGCCCGCTCCAGGGCTGGGCGGCGAGTATCTCCACGTCGATCGGCGCGCCGACGGCTTCCTGCACCCAGGCGACCGCGTCCCCGGGATCCGGCTCCTGCTCCAGGTAGACCGAGAGCCGCCACTCGTCCACGCCGTTGACCACCGTGATGTATGGCCTGCGCGCCGATGACAGCGTGTGGATCTGCACCGCCGGGCCGCCCAACCGCTCCCGGAGCAGGGCCGGCAGTTGCGGCGCACGGAAGTGCACCGCGAAGTTCTGGCCCTGCGCGAACATGCCCTCGAACTCGACGCCCAGAGTCCGCCGGACGCTGCTGCGGCCTCCATCACAGGCCACGAGGTAAGCGCCGGTCAGTGTTTCGGAGGCGCCGCTCTCCAGGTCGCGCACCACGGCGAGGACACCATCGGAGTCCTGCTCGAACGTCTCCAGACGCGTGGCGAACCTGATCTCCACCGAGGGCAGGCCTCGTGCCGTCCGTTCGAGCAACGGCAGGAACGAGAACTTGGACAGGAACGCGGGACCCTCCGGCGTCAGCGGGCCGTACACGCCGGGAGACCGGTTCGTGACACCGTAATCGAACTCGGCGAGTACGTGTCCCGTCACTGACGTGGCGAACACTGTGCGGTGCGGATAGTCCGTGGGTGGTGCCGACTCCGCGCGCGTCTCCTCCGCACAGCCCCAGCGCCGAAGGTGTTCCATGGTGCGGGAGAAGATCGCCTCGCCCGCCGGGAAAGGCACGAGGCCGTCGCCTTGGTCGATCACCGTCACTGGAACACCGCGCCACCCCAGCTCGATCGCGAGCGAGAGGCCCACGGGGCCCGCCCCGACGACCAGGACACGCCGGGATTCGGCTCTTTCGTTGCGGTCAGACACAGGGGACCTGCCTTCCTGAACACGGGTTGGATCAATCGCGACCCAAACTCTTGAACCTGAGTCAGGCTCGCACGTTCAGGTCTCTTTTTGGAAGAGCAAGAGGGATCAGGCATCTTTCGGCAATGTCGGGGCGGTGCTACGCTTGACCCGAGTTCAAGAGATAGGGGAACGTTGTGGTGTCTCCGGCGGATCGAAGCGATGCTGTGGGTCACTGTCGGGCCCTGATCGTCGGCTACCACCGCGACATCGACAGCGGCCGGGCCACCGCCGGGATCGGCACGTTCGCCGACGACGTCGAGTTCGAGGCACGCGGACGGGTCGTCCGCGCACGGGACGAGATACTCGGCTTCCTCAAGGGGCGAGAGGCCGACACCGGACGGCAGACCGTCCATGTGCTCGCCCACGAGGTCGTCACCGGTCAGGACGACGAAGACGACGGAAGTGGCCGCAAGCGGGTCGAGCTGCAGGCCATGGTCGTGCTGCACGTCCAGCCACCCGACGGCGCCTATGTCTTGGACCGCGTCCTCAACACCGTTCACCGGTTCCGCCACTCAGGCGGGGAATGGCGGATCACGCGCCGCACTCCGAGGGCGCTGCACACCACCGTCTGACGGGCAAGGAGTCCCTCACGATGACGACCACCCCCCAGAGCACCGCCGCCTCCGCGGTCACCGAGACACAGGCTGTCGCGCTACGGATAGCCGAACTCGTGCTCAAGACCGGCCGCTACGACGACATGGCCGCCTTCTACACCTACGTACTGGGACACGGTCCGTTCTACGAGCGGACCCCGGACCCCGACGCCCCGCCGCGTCCCGCGGGGATGCCCGAGCGGGCGGTCGATGTCCGGCTGGGCTTCTTCCGCGTGCATGACGCCCCGCACGGCAGTCAGGTCCTCGCGCTGTTCGGCATCGACAGCCTGATCGGGACCGACGCGTCAGGGCCGGGCCTGCACCACTTCCAGTTCGGTGTCGGCTCGCTCGGTGAACTGGTCACCCAGTACGAGCACATGGCGTCCCTGGGTGCCCGCCCGCACCGTGCCGCCAACCACGGCCAGGCCACCAGCTTCTACTACCGCGACCCGGACGGGAACATCGTCGAGTTCTCCTGCGACAACTTCGCCACCACGGAGGAGGAGGTGACCTTCATGTCAGGCCCCGTCTTCGCGGCGAACCCCTCCGGCCTGGAGCTCAACGCCGAGCGCTTCGTCGCCCGCTACCGCGCCGGTGACCCCAAGGACGAGCTGTTGCGCCTGGACAACCAGGCGGTGGCCCTGTGACCAGGCTCGTCAGCACGGCCAAGGGGATCGGCAGACTGGAGGCCGACGGCGAGACCGTCGCCCTCCTCGACCTCGACGCGACCGACCTCGGTGCAGCCCTGCAGGCCGGTCTCGACATCGCGTCCATCGCCACGGCCACGGTCCGCGACCGGGTTCCCATGACCCGGGCCCAGCTCGTGGCGCCCGTCCCCAGGCCCTCGAAGATCTGGGCGGTGGGTTACGCCTACGCCGGTCACCGCACCGAGGTGGGGTACGCCGGCACGGCGGAGGACCCGGTCGTCTTCCTGAAGGCCCCGTCCTCGGTGATCGGCACCGGAGAGCGAATCCGCTTCCCGAAGGCCGCCCCGGACGAGGTCGACTACGAAGGCGAGCTCGCGGTCGTCATCGGTAGGCGCGCCACCGACGTGCCGGAGGCGGATGCCTACTCGTTCGTCGCCGGCTTCACGATCTGCAACGACGTCAGCGCGCGCGATGTCCAGAAGGGACGCGTTCCCGGCCGAGCAGCCAACGTCACCGCGGCCAAGAGCTTCGACACCTTCACCCCCATGGGCCCCGCCCTGGCCACGCTCGAAGAGTTCGCCGATCCTGATGACGTGCACCTGCGCACCTGGGTCGCAGGCGAGCTCCGCCAGGACGCGCGTACCTCCCAGCTCATTCACCCGGTTCCCGCGCTGGTCTCGTACCTGTCGCGGCAGACGACCCTCGAACCCGGCGACGTGATCGCCACAGGCACTCCGGCCGGGGTGGGGCACAAACGAGGCCTGTTCCTGCGGTCCGGGGACGAGGTCCGGATCGAGATCGAGGGCATCGGCACGCTTGTGAACACCTGCGCCTGACGCGCGGAGGCCATCTTGAGGACGCCGGAGTCGTGGCGTCCTGGAGGTCGGGAAAAGTCAATTCTGGCGGCCGTCGCATGTGCGAGGGCCCAGTGGTAGGAGGCAATTCAGGTGAGCAGCGATCCCCAGAGCAATTTCGGCGGCGGAAACCCATGGGACCACGTTCAGCCGTGGGACGAGGAAATTTTCGGGAAGGAGGTCCACGACGGCAGCCTGCAGAACAAGTGGGGGACCGCCGTGTCGATCGCCGGCGGGCTGCCCTACATCTGGAGGGAACTGGCCCGGCCGATCTCCGAAATCGTCTATGGCCTCCTCGAACTCCGCGCCGGAGACAAGGTCCTGCTCATCGGCGAGGGCATCGCCCCCGCGGGATGGGTGGAAGACATGCGGGAGATCGTGGGACCGGATGGCGTCGTGGATGAGGTGGAGATCATCCACGAGGGGCGCAAGGCGGTCCTGGGCAAGCTCCCCGGGCGGAACGGTCAGACCGGCTGCTGGCGCTGGGACTACGCCGACTCGAAGGCCGACGAGCAGTACGACTGCGTCGCGGTGCTCCAGGCGACCCAGCACTGCGACGACTGGGAGGAGACGGCCAGGAACCTGTTGCGCGTGATGAAGCCGGGGCGGCGCATCGTGCTGGCCGAGTCGGTCCTGAAGGGGCCGACGTTCACCGCGCGCATCAACTCCGACGTCCATCTCCGGCAATGGTTCGACAAACTGTTTCAGCAGGTCCCGGTGGAAGACATTCCCTACTGGTCCGGCGAAGAGGTCCGCGACGCATTCGGGGACACCGTCGACAGCCCACAGCTGATGGAATGGCGCGGCATCGAGATGTTCTGGGGCCGAAAGAAGTAACACCGCCGACAGCACTGAAACCATTCCGTAAAGACCCCGATCCTGCCGAGTTCCGGGCAGCGGGATCGGCTGACAACCTGAGCCGCATCAAGCGACGCCACCCCGAATGAGGAGGTTGCCGTGAGTGTCAACGAGGACATCATGGTCATGGCATCGGACCAGCCGCTGCAGAGCGTCGTCCGCGACGAGCACATGCTGCTGTCGCCGCCGCATCCGTCCAAGGTGCCCATGAAGCTGTGGGACGAGCAGCCGCCCCTGGCCGTGGTGCACTACCCGCAGGAGTACCAGGCAGAGGAGTTCGCCCCGCCGCGCGGTGTGTACGAGAACGACGAACTCCGCGTCGAGTGGCAGAAGATGGACGGTCGGCAGCCCTTCTATCACCGCAACTGCGACGTGGACGAGCTCTCCTACCAGATCGCCGGCGAGCGCACCCTGATGACCGAACTCGGCGTGATCGAGCACCGGCCCGGCGAGTTCTCCCGCATCCCGCGGGGCGTGGCCCATGACAACTACGGCCGCGCCGCAAGCCACCTGCTGTTCTACATCCCCGCCCCGGTCGCCGAGCTGGTACCGGCCCAGCGCGAGTCCCAGGCGGTGTTCCCGCCGTTTCCCGGCTGGCAGCCCGCCCCGGCCAACGAAGCAGTCAGCTGGAACCTGGGTACACCCGGTCGCGACATCACCCTTTTCGGGGTCGATGAACAGCAGCTCCTCGAACATGTCCACAGCGACGACCGCCGGATTCAGGTACTGCGCCCCGGTCGTTCCCAGGACACCACCTGGCTGTACGGCACCGACCGCGTCCGTATCGGCCTCGTCAGCACCGTGCCCGGCGGTGAACGCCGCTATCGCCGCACCCTTGATGCCGACGAGATCCAGTACCAGGCCAATGGCCACCGCACCCTGATCACCCAGCACGGCATCCTCGACCTCGAGCCCGGCGATTTCGTGCGCATCCCGCTCGGGATCTCGCACGCCAGCGTCGCGACCGAGGCGGGCGACCATGTCAGCCTGCTCTCACGCAGCGAGGTTCCCCAGGTCGCCAAGACCTCCCGTACAGCCGACCACTACTCGCCCGAACGGCTCGCGGCCCTCACCACGGAGGTCCACTCATGACGACGATGCTTGCCCTGCGCGCCCATCGCGACGCCAGCACCCTGGTCCTGGAGGACATCCCCGTTCCCGAGCCCGGTCCGATGGACGTCGTCGTGCGGGTCGCATCCGCCGGCCTGGCCCCGGGGATCATGCGGCTGCTCCACATGGGCGCGTTCAAGCATCTGCCCGCCACAGTCGGCTTCGAGGCCGCCGGCACCATCGCCGCCGTCGGCAGTGACGCCACCGGCCTCGGCATCGGCGACCGGGTCCGGGTACACCCTTTCCTGAACTGCCGCACCTGCACCTACTGTCGTACCGACCGCGACATGATGTGCCCGCAGCAGTCCATGATGGGCTACGCCGCCTTCAACGACGCTGCGATGCCCCTCTACGACGAGTACCACAACGGCGTCCTCGCGGAGTACGTGCGGCTCCCGTACTGGCTGGTCGACCCGCTGCCGCAATCCGTCGGCTTCGACGTCGCGGCCAAGGTGCACACCCTGGCCAACGCCGTACGCGCGCTCAAGTGGGCCGAGCTGCCGATGGGATCCACCGTCGTCGTCACTGCCCCGACCGGTGCCATGGGCACCGCGACGGTCAAGCTCGCGAAGCACTTCGGTGTCGCCGACCTCATCCTTGTCGGCCGCCACAGGGACCGGCTCAAAGCCGTCGCAGAGCTGTCCGGTGGCATCCCGGCCGGCATCGTCGCTCTGGAAGAACTCCCCGACGACTGGGCGACCACCGGAGCACTCGCCGGTCGGCTGCGCGAACTGGCACCCGGCGGGGCACACGCGGTCCTCGACTACGTCCCCGACGGGCCGGTCACCGGTCAGGCCATGGCGGGGCTCGCGGCCGGCGGCGCCCTGGTGCACATGGGAGGCAATCAGACGCCGCTGCCGCTGTCACCGATGGCGATGATGCTGAACATGTGGCGGTTCGTGGGCACCCGTACCTGTACCCGCAACGACGCGCTGGAAGTCCTGCGCCTGCTGGAGACCGGCGCGCTCACCGCTGACGAGCTCATCACGCATCGGTTTCCGCTCAGCGACGTGCTGGGGGCCGTCGATGCCGTCCAACGCCGCGACGAACCCATGTGGATGCCCGTGATCAATCCCTGATCCTGGGCACGAGTCCGCCTTCGTGTTCCGCCGAGCCACAGAGGATCCAGCCCTCGCTCCTGGTGGGCCTGCACGGCGGCGGTTACGACAGCCGTTACTTCGACGCGCCCGGTTCCTCACTGCTCAGCCGGGCAGCTACCGCGGGCTTCCCGGCCCTCGCAATCACGCGCCCCGGCCATCCCGCCGACGAGGAGTCCGCTCGCCGGCAACCGCCGTTCGCCGAGGCGGCTTCCATCATCGCCGAAGCGATCGCCGATGCCTGGCAGCAGTTCGGCGACGGACGCCCCGGCGTCGTGCTGCTCGGCCATTCGATCGGCGGAGCGATCGGCGTGCACATAGCGGCTGCCCGGACACTCACGTGGCCGTTGTTCGGGCTGACCGTCTCGGGCGTGGGCGACGTCATCTCGCTCCGCGCGATGGAGCAGTTCACGCGCTTGCCGCCGGGCACCGCCGTGGACTTCCCGTTCGAAGCCATGAGCCCAGTGCATCACCGGCTCGGCGACGCCTACGTCCGGGCTGTGCTCGTATTTGCCGAGCGCTGCGCGATGGAGCGGCGTCGGCCGGCGATCGTCAGCGCATGGTCATGGCGCCAAGGACATGCTCGACCTCCCTCGCCCGCATGTGGCCCACGAAGTCCGCCAACGGCCCCTGCCGAGCTTGACGTCATGGTCTGGCCAAGGAACATGAGGCACTGCTGGAGGCACTGCGGGCGAGCAACCCGGCCGAGGGGGACGAGCGTGATCGCTCGTCGTCTCGCGCGCACGGTCCTGAGCGTGCTGGCGGACGTCGCCCCGGAGTACGAGCCCACGGTCACGCGGACCGCTCTGGGTATCGCGGGTGGTGGTCAGTTCTGGCTCCGGCATGTTCGGCCCGGCTGCGGTCCTCGTGGACGACGTCGCCTCGACAGCGGCATGCCGAACGGCCGGGTGTCCTCCTGGACGGTTTCCCAGCAGGGTGTCGAAATTAAATAAACCTTAGTATAAGGCTGCTTGATACATGGACGCTTGCTTGATAGTCATCAGGAGGTTAATGCTTGGCAGGTGTTCCGAATCCCGGCCTCGATCCCCGACGTCTGCTTGGTCAGTGGTGCCGCCTGTGCCTCGCCCCTGTCCGCCGGCTACGGCTCCGTCCTGGTGCCCCGGTGGAGTGGATGCTCCTCCCGGGCTGAAAGGCCGGTGCGCCGCGCTTCCGGGAGCCGGTTCCGTCCCGTCGTCCAGTGGGAGCCTTCCTCCTCCGTCGTTACGTCAGCGGGAGCGGCTGCCTGCCCGGGTCACGTGAGCTGCGCGCCTTCGCGGAGGCGGCAAGGGAATCGGCACACACCCGACAACCGCAAGCGTCACCGATGAGAGAGAGTGGACATGTCCACCGAACCTCCCTTCCATGCCGTGACTCCCTCCGCCGATTCCCCGGCACCGCCCACCCGGCGTGCCTTCATCGCCACGACGACCGCTGTCGGAGGAGCCGCCGCGGTAGGCGGATTGGCCGCGGGATCATCCCTGTCCGCCGCCGAGGAAGCGGTGGCCGCCGAAGCGCCGCCCGGCAGCCATGTCTCGTTGACGGTCAACGGGGTCCGGCGCACCCTCACGGTCGACAACCGCACCTCGCTCCTCGACCTGCTGCGCGAGCATCTCGACCTGACCGGTTCGAAGAAGGGCTGCAACGCCGGGGCCTGCGGCGCCTGCACGGTCTTGGTCGACGGACGCCGGGTCAACTCCTGTCTGACACTGGCGGTGCGCCTTGAGGGCGCCGAAGTCACCACGATCGAGGGCCTGGCAAAGGGCGACCGGCTCCACCCGTTGCAGCAGGCATTCATCGACCAGGACGCCTTCCAGTGCGGCTTCTGCACGCCGGGGCAGATCGTGTCCGGTGTCGGGTGCATCCAGGAGGGTCACACCGGTTCGCCGGAGGAGATCCGGGAGTGGATGAGCGGCAACATCTGCCGCTGCGGCTGCTACGTGAAGATCGAGCGCGCGGTCGAGCAGGCCGCCGGCCGGAAGGGCTGATCCCATGTATCCCTTCACCTACACCAAAGCCGCGGACACGCGTGAGGCCCTCGACGCCGGTCGGCGCGGCGGTCGATACATCGCCGGCGGTACCACGCTCGTCGACCTCATGCGGGAGACCGTCGAACGCCCCAGCTCGCTGGTCGACATCAGCACCCTGCCGCTGCGCGACGTCACCGTCACCGAGCGCGGGGGCCTGCGCATCGGCGCGCTGGTGCGGATGGCGGAGGCCGCCGCCCATTCCAAGGTGCGCGCCCTGTATCCCGTTGTCTCCGAAGCACTGGAGCTGAGTGCGTCGGCTCAGTTGCGGAACATGGCAACCATCGGCGGCAACATCATGCAGCGCACCCGCTGCACCTACTTCCGTGACGTGAGCGCCGACTGCAACAAACGCGACCCCGGCTCGGGCTGTGCGGCCCGGGAGGGCTTCAACCGCACCCACGCGATCCTCGGCACCTCCGACGGCTGCGTGGCCACCCACCCCTCCGACGTCGCCGTCGCCTTCGCCGCGCTGGAGGCGACCGTGCACCTGCTGGGCCCGGACGGAGAACGCCGTGTCGCCTTCGCCGACTTCCTGCTGCGGCCGGGCAGCACCCCACAGCGTGAACATGCCGTCGGACAAGGCGAGTTGATCACGGCGGTCGAGATCCCGGCCCTTCCGCGCCCTCTGAAGTCCGGCTATGTGAAGGTACGCGACCGGCAGTCGTACGAGTTCGCGCTCACGTCGGCCGCCGTCGCACTGCACGTGCGCGGTGGCGTGATCCAGGAGGCGAAGGTGGCCGCCGGGGGAGTGGGCACGGTGCCGTGGAAGCTGCCCGCCGTCGAGTTGCATCTCGTGGGTGAGCGTCCCTCTGAGTCGTTGTGGGCGGCCGCCGCGCAGCAAGCGGCCGTCGGGGCCCGCCCCCTCGCGCACAACCGTTTCAAGGTCGAGTTGCTCAAACGCACCGTCGAACGTCAGCTGAGCACCGTAGGAGGCACCAAGTGAGCCAGCCACAGGCAGCCGTCGGTGCGGCGGAGCCTCGGGTCGACGCACGGCTGAGGGTGACCGGGAAAGCGAAGTACGCCGCCGACAACAGCCCCGACGGGTTCGTGCACGCGGTTCTCGTCGACAGCAGTGTCGGCCGGGGCCGTGTCATCGGCATCGATGCCCGCGCCGCCGAAGCCGAAACCGGCGTCCTGAAGGTGATCAGTCACCTCAACGCGCCCAAGCTGCCGCCCGTCCAAGGAGGATTCCCGCCGGGCCGGCGGCTGCGTGCCTTCCAGGACGATCGGGTCCGGTTCTTCGGTCAGCCGGTCGCGGTCGTGATGGCGACCACGCTGGAGATCGCCCAGCACGCCGCGAGCCTGGTGCAGGTCTCCTACGACGCCGAGTCCGTCTCGACCGACATCAGCGTCGCCGAACCCGCCGACGACCCCGAGACCTATGCACGCGGCGACGCCGACGCAGCCCTTGAATCCGCTCCGGTCCGGCTGGATCTGACGTACCGGATGGCCCGCAACCACCACAATCCGATGGAACCGCACGCCACCGTCGCCCGCTGGGACGGTGACCGGCTGACCGTCTGGGAGAAGACCCAGAACGTGGTGGGCGCCGTGCGCACCCTGGCCGGTGAGTTCGGCATCGCGCCCGGCAACGTCCGCGTCATCTCGCCGTTCGTCGGCGGGGCCTTCGGCAGCGCCGCCCGCACCTACGTGCACGCCGTCACCGCGGCCCTGGCCGCCCGCGAAGTGAAACGCACAGTGAAACTCGTCCTCACGCGCAGGCAGTTGTACTTCGGCGTGGGATTCCGGCCCGCCTACGAGTACGAACTGAGCCTCGGCGCCAACCGGCAGGGCCGCCTGACCGCGTCGGCGCACGACATCCGCACCGAGAGCTCCCGCTACGAGAGGCACAGCGAACACGTTCTGGAACCCGGCCGGATGCTCTACAGCACCCCCAACGTCCGCCAGGCCTACCGCCACGTCCCGCTGGACGTGAGCACCCCGTGGTTCATGCGCGGCCCCGGCTACGCCAGCGGCGCCTTCCCTGTCGAATCGGCGATGGACGAACTCGCCCACGAACTGGGCCTGGACCCGATCGAGCTGCGGCTGCGCAACGAACCCGCCGACGACGAGTCCACCAATCTGCCGTTCTCAACCCGCCGCCTGCGCGACTGCTACCGCACGGGTGCCCGCGAGTTCGGCTGGCACCGGCGCAACCCCAAGCCCCGCTCGACGCGCGACGGCAACTGGCTCATCGGTATGGGCATGGCCGCCGGTGTCTACGACACCCAGCGCAGCGCGGCCCAGGCGTCGGTCCGGCTCGACGCCGACGGCACCGCCCTGGTGCAGTCCGCGACCAGCGACATGGGCCCCGGCACGGCCACCTCGATGACCCAGGTCGCCGCCGACGCCCTTGGCCTGACCATGCGGCAGGTGACGTTCCGGCTCGGCGACTCACTCATGCCCCCGGCCCCCGTCCACGCCGGCTCGCAGACCATGGCCAGTGTCGGCTCCGCCGTCCAGGACGGCTGCGACAAGCTGCGCGAGCAGGCCATCACGCTTGCGGTCGACGACGACGGATCACCCCTGCACGGAGCCGGCGCCGCTGACATCGTCGTACGAGGCGGACGGCTGTATGTGAAGGACGAGCCCACCCGCGGGGAGACGTACCAGCGCCTCCTGGCCCGCAACAACCGCACCCACCTCGAAGCGATGGGCTCGTACGCCGGAGCGCCGGAATCGGAGAAGTTCTCCTTCTACGCCTATGCCGCGACCTTCGCCGAAGTCGCCGTCGACTCCCGCCTGGGCCTGGTCCGGGTGCGGCGCATGGTCGGCGTGTACGACGCCGCCCGCATCATCAACCCCAGGCTCGCCGACAGCCAGGCCATCGGGGCCATGGTCGGCGGTATCGGTCATGCCCTCCTGGAGCACACGGTCACCGACCACCGCGACGGCCGGATCGTCAACGCCAACCTTGCCGACTACCTCGTGCCGACCCACGCCGACATGCCCGACATGAAAGCCATCTACATCGAGGGTGAGGACTACGAGGCCGACCCGATCGGCGTCAAGGGACTCGGTGAGATCGTCATCGTCGGAGTGGCGCCCGCCATCGCCAACGCGGTCTTCAACGCCACCGGCCGGCGTATCCGCGAACTGCCCATCACCGCCGAAGCACTGCTCTGAGCCCCCGGTTGGCCGGTGCACCCACCCGGCCACCCGGCTGTCGGGGCTCCCAAGCGTCCGGCGGCTTGCCATGCCGCACCGCCGGGCACCGGGTCCGCCGCCACGTTCTCTCCCCCAGGACGCGGCGGCGGACCCCTCACAAGTCACCCCGCACGCTGTCAGGCAGCGCAGCCGACGGGCAACCGGCGTACCGAGCGGTGTGCGGTCGGTCATGCGCCGGGGTAGGCGTAACCGTTCTGGTAGGCGATCACGACGAGTTGGGCGCGGTCGCGGACACCGAGCTTGGTCATGATGCGGTTCACGTGGGTCTTGGCGGTCGATGGCGAGATGTGGAGCTGTTCGGCGATGGCGTCGTTGGAGAGTCCGGCGGCCACGAAATGGAGCACCTGGCGCTCGCGGTCGGTCAGGGCCGTAAGCGCCGGGGTCGGGATGCTCGTCCTGTCGGGTGAGGCGAGGTAGTGGGCGATGAGTGTCCTGGTCGCCCTGGGGGACAGCAGCGCCTCTCCGCGGGCGACCAGCCGGATGGCGTCGAGGAGGTAGGAGAGCTCCACGCCTTTTCCGAGGAACCCGCTGGCCCCGGCTCGCAGCGCGTGGAAGACATGCTCGTCGGCTTCGAAGGTCGTCAGGATCAGCACCCGGACGCCCGCGAGATCTTCGTCGGCCGAGATGGCGCGCGTGGCGGCGAGGCCGTCCATATCCGGCATCCGGATGTCCATCAGCACGACGTCGGCACGGGCGCTGCGGGCCAGCGCGACCGCCTCCTCACCCGTCGCAGCCTCTCCGACGACCTCCAGGTCCGGCTCCGACTCGATGAGCATACGGAAGCTGGAGCGCACGAGGGCCTGGTCGTCGGCGAGCAGAACACGGACGGTCATCCCTGCCTCCCGTTGGCGGCGGTCGCGGGCAGGGCCGTGCCCGGCCACTCTGACGTGCGAGTGTCGGACGGTGGTCCGGCCGGGGGCAGCGGTAGACGCACAACGAGACGGAAACGACCGTCGACGTCTGCACCGGCATGGAGGCTGCCGCCGAGCGCGTGGGCGCGCTCGCGCATGCCCGTCAGCCCGTGGCCGGTGCCCGTCGCGGCCGCCGGATAGGGGCCGGAGTCCACTGGGTTGGTGATCCGGATGCGCAGTTCGTCGGGCCCGTAATCGACGAGAAGTCCCGCCTCGGCGGTCGCCCCGTGCTTGTGTGCGTTGGTCAGCCCCTCCTGGACGACGCGGTAGGCGGCCAGGTCGATGGCGGTCGGCAGGGGGCGCGGGTGGCCGGCCTGTCGCTGGCGGACGCTCAGCCCGGCTGCGGTCAGCGATTCGAGGAGCTCTCCGAGGCGGGACAGGCCGGGCACGGGTTCGGTCGGTTGCGTCTCCGTCGACTCGTCGCCGGACTGGCGCAGTACGTGCAGCAGCGGGCCCAGTTCGTCCAGGACCGTGCGGCCGGCGTCACGGATGTGACCGAGCGCCACCTCGGCCTGATCCGGCCGGCCTCGCAGGAAGTGACCGGCGACTCCTGCCTGAATGGTGATGAGGGCGATGTGGTGGGCGATCACGTCGTGGAGTTCCCGCGCGATGCGCAGCCGCTCCTCGGCGACCCGGCGGCGGGCCTCTTCCTCCTTGCTCGCCTCCGCCCGCAGTGCTCGCTCCTCCATCGCGGCGGCGTAGTCGTGCCAGGTGCGCACGGTGGCCCCGACGGCGGCGAACATCCCGGTCCAGGCCAACACGGCACCGGCCTCCGGGCCGGCGGCCGAATCCGTCGCATAGGTGATGACCGCGTACAGGGTGAGGGCCGTGGCCGAGACGGTGATCAAGGCGATCCGCCGGCGGACCGTTCGGGCCACGGTGTAGACCGCGATCAACGCGGCGACCTTCAGCACCCGCGACGGATACGACGCGAGGACGGTGAAAGTCACCTCCCCGAGCACTGTCAGCGCCAGGACCAGCAGCGGGGCCCGGCGGCGGCCCAGCAGAAGCAGGAACGCGGCCGCCGCGGCGACGGCGTCGGCGCCCGACGGCCGCACGCCGTCGGGCCACCGTCCGAACAACAGGGGCAGCAGGCCGATACCGCCCACAAGCGTGGCGAGGGCGGCGTCCAGCAGGCGCGGGTGAGCGCCGGTGATCCGTTGCAGCGACGCCGGTCCGATCACGGCTTCACCGTTCCTTGGTACATATCGTCAGTGCAGATCCTTGGTTTCGGACAGATACGGCCGCCGGTCCTCACGCCTGAAGGCGTATGAGCGGGTCGACGGCGTGACCGCGGCGACCGGGATCACGCGTCGCGTCGCTTGAACAGTACGGCCGCGCCGGCCAGGAGCACGACGATGTAGACGGCGAACACCGCGAGCCCGGACCCGGGCGACAGCGAGTCACCGGCCGTCCGCACCGTCATGACCGCGTTCGCCGCGTTCGACGGCAGATACGGCCCGATGGCGTCGTTCCAGCTGCTCGGCAGTAGCTGGATCAGGCCGGGCACCACGAACAACGCGCCCACCACGAGGGTGATCGCTCCGGCGGTGTTGCGCAGCAGGACGCCGACCGCCAGTCCGATGAGCCCGGCACCGGTGAGGTAGACCGCCGCGCCGGCCAGCGCCCGGAACACTCCTGGATCGGAGAGGGAGGTGGTGTCAAGACCGCGGGAGGACATGACCGACTGACCGGCCAGGAAGGCCCCGAGGACCGCGACGAACATGAGCACGAAGCTCACCGCGGCGAAGACGGTCACCTTGCCCCACAGCACCGGCAGGCGTGAGGGGACCGCGGCCAGCGTGGCGCGGATGGATCCGGTGGCGTATTCGCCGGCGCTCATCAGCACCCCGAGCACCGCGACGGCCAACGCGGCGAGCATCACCCCGCCCAGGCTGATCGAGGTCGGGTCGCCGAAGTCATCCTCTCCCGGGCCGTCTCCCGAACCGACCACACTGCTGAAGAGCAGTCCGAAGCCGATGACCAGGGCCACGGTGATCGCCAGCGTGTAGAGCGTCGAGCGCAGCGACCGCAGCTTGATCCATTCCATGTGGACGACCCGCGCAAAGGTGACCTGCTGACCGCCCGAGTGCCGACCGGCGGTCCCGGTCGTTTTCCGTGAGTCCTGTGCGTCCTGGGTGTCGAGGGCGGCGGTGCTCATCGGCTCGTCCTTCCGGCGGTGGCGAACTCGGCGGTGGTGGCGTGGTACTCGACGGAGTCGCGGGTCAGCTCCATGAATGCCTCCTCCAACGACGCCTCCTGAACGAACAACTCGTGCAGCACCAGCCCGGCGGCCGCGGCGCGTTCGCCGATCTCGGCGGCCTCCAGCCCCTGGACGTCCAGCACGCCGGGCCGGCTGCTGCTGACCGAGACCCCGTCCCCCAGCAGAAGGTCACGCAGGGACGCGGCCTGCGGTGACTGCACCCGCACGCTCCGGCCGGCGGACTGGGCGATGAAGTCGGCGAGCGGGCCCGCGGACAGCAGCCGACCGCGCCCGATCACGATGAGGTCCTCGGCGATCAACGCCATCTCGGTCATCAGGTGAGAGGAGACGAAGACGGTCCGCCCCTGGTCCGCGAGGTCCTTGAGGAGGTTGCGGATCCACAGCACGCCTTCGGGGTCGAGGCCGTTCACCGGCTCGTCCAGCATGACGATGTGCGGGTCGCCGAGCAGGGCCGAGGCGATGCCCAGCCGCTGCCCCATACCCAGCGAGAAGCCGCCCGCACGCTTGCGGGCCACCTCCGTCAGACCGACCATGTCGATCACCTCCAGCACCCGCTGCTTGCCGATGCCGTTGCTCGCCGCCAGCGCGAGCAGGTGGTTGTACGCCGAACGACCAGGGTGGATCGCCTTGGCCTCCAGCAGTACCCCGATCTCCTGCAACGGGGCCTTGTGCTGCTCGTAGGGGCGGCCGTTGACGCGAATGGTTCCGGACGACGGCCGGTCCAGTCCCATGACCATCCGCATCGTCGTCGACTTGCCTGCCCCGTTGGGCCCGAGAAATCCGGTCACCACACCAGGGCGCACGGTGAAGCTCAGCGCGTCGACCGCGAGCTTGTCGCCGTACCTCTTACTGAGGTTGTTCACCTCGATCACAATCCACCTCCGGGTTGCTTCAGGCCTCAAGGCTCGTGCAACGGGGTCGGTCTTTGCGTCGCCCTGCGGCGGTCACTGCCCGTACCACGACCGCGGTACGCCGCTGCAGGCAGCATCGACCTTGGGGTGACGCTCGTCGTCGCCCGCTGTGATCGAAATTCCTGGGCGGGCCCGGAGCCAGGGCGAACGCTTGCCCCGCTGCGTTCCACAGCCGTTGGCTCGTCGGAAATCCCTCGCAAGGCCGCTCCGGATGTCGCGTTTCCGCGTTCTGGCGGCTGTGGCTGGCTCGGGAGGCAGGAGTGGCCGGAAGGTGTCCACGTGTCAGCAGAGTGCGGCCCCGCCGCGCCACAAGGGAGAGTTTCGTGAACGTCGCGCCATCGGTGAACGAGCCACGAGAACGTCAGGTGGCCACCGCGTGCCGGGGTCAGCGGTTCGGTTCGTAGTTGAGTTGCTTGACCTGGCGCAGGATGAGCGCCGACTCCACCGCTTGGATGCCGCTGAGGGCACCGATCTTCTCGCTCAGATAGGTGTACAGCTCGTCGGGGCTCCGGGAGTGGACCGAGGCGACGATGTTGGCCTGGCCCGTGGTGGCGGACGCGAAGTGCACTTCAGGGTGTTCGGCGAGGCTGCGGCCGACCTCGGCGAGCGCGTGGGGTGCCACGGTGAGCCAGAGCATGGCGCCGACGTCCTGCCCGAGCGGCCCGTGGTCGTACTGCACGTCGAAGTACAGCACGCCGGTGGAGAGCAGGGTTTCGAGCCGCCGCTTGACCGCGGACTCCGACTGGTCGGTGGCCTTCTGCAGGTCGGTGAGGGTGGCCCGGCCGTCTCGGCGGACCATCGCGAGCAGCGCCTTGTCGGCCGCGTCCAGAGTGACGGGTGCATCCGGCGACACCGGAGGCGGCAGTCGCAGAGCTGCCTCCTGGTCGGGGGTGAGCGCGTTGGCCTTGTTCAGCGGGCCAAGTGGGCCGCCGTAGAAGGAGTGCAGCAGGCAGTGGGCGGTCACCGTGACGATCTGCCGGGTGCGCTGGAGCCGGTCGAAGAGCAGCTCGTCGCGCGCTCCTTGCTGCTGCGTGGTTTCATGCCGCAGACGACCTCGGTGCCACCGGAGATGAGATTCACGTAGAGCGTGTCAGGGCGCTTGGCGAGCGCGTCCGCGAGCTGTTCCGTACATCCGGGGTGCAGTGCATGCGTACGAGCCAGCTCTGGCGGCCGAGGCGGTTCTCGTCCGTCATGCCGAGCACCCGCACGTTGACGGTGCTGCGCAGCCGTCGGTACCGCCGGGCGACGGTCTGGTCGGAGACACCGAGGACGGTGGCGATACGGCTGAACGGGGCGTGCCCGTCGAGCTGGAGCGCTTGCATGATCTGGAGGTCGAGGGAATCGAGTGTGGGGACGCCCACGGGTCTCCTTCGGTCAGGGGCGGAACGCGCAGCTGGGAGCGCGGAACAGCACGGGCGGTGATCGGCGCGCTCGGCGCAGCCGGGCACGGGCCCGCTTCCCCTTTGGAACGGGACCGGTCAAGGCGCCCGGACCGCGTCAGCCACCTCATCGAGGAGTGCCCTCAGCTGCGAGGTCTTCTCGGGACCGAGCTTCTCGGCGATCTGCCGTTCGATCTCCACGATCACGGCATCGGCCTCATGCAGGACCTCGCGGCCGGCGTCGGTGAGGTGCAGTTCCTGTACGTGGCGGTGGCGCGGGTGCGGTCGGCGTTCCAGGTGGCCACGCTCCTCCAGGCGGGCCACCTGGGAGGCCACTGCCTGCGGGGTGACGTTCAGGCGGCGGGCCAGTTCCGCGCCGGTCAGGCCGGGATCGGAATGGATGTTGATCAACAGGGTGTACTGCGCGGCCGCGAGACCCAGCGGTCGCAGCCGCTGATCCTTCCAGGCCTGGGCAGCCCACTCCGCCCGCCGCATGGCCCAGGTCACCCGGTCCAGTGCGTCGGCGGCGATCAGCCGGTCATCATCGTGTCTCACGCCGTGAGAATACGACACCTGGGCATATGTAAAACGCCTGATCACAGCCAACTACCTGACCACTGGTCCTTCTGGAGGGCCTGCCGCGGCTCAGTCCTCGCGAACCGTTTCGGCCACCCGGTCGAGCAGCCCCCGCAGTTGGGCGCTCTCCTGCGGGCCGAGACCGCTGGTGATCTGCAGCTCGATGCCGGAGATCACTTTGTCGGCCTCACGCAGGACCTCGCGCCCCGCATCGGTGAGGTGAAGCTCCTGCACATGCCGGTGGCGCGGGTGCTCGCGTCTCTCCAGCTGCCCGCGGCTCTCCAGCCGCGCCACCAGTGAGGCGACGGCCTGCGGGGTCACGTTGAGGCGGCGGGCCAGCTCGGCGCCCGTCAGTCCAGGGTCGGAGTGCACCGACATCAGGAGCGTGTAGTGCGAGGCCGCCAGGCCCAGCGGGCGCAGCCGCTGCTCCTTGAGTGCCTGTACAGCCAGTTCAGCGCGGCGCAACGCCCAGGTCACCCGGTCAAGAGCGCTGGGCTCGACGAGCTCCTCATTGTTTCGTTTCACCGGAGAAGGATATGACACTTCACGACCATCAAGCGTTTGACAGTGCTCTAGCGCTTGAGTGACACTGGCCCCATGACTCGTACCACCGCTTTGATCACTGGCGCATCCTCCGGCATCGGCGCCGCCTATGCGCGACTCCTGGCCGACGACCACGACCTCGTCCTGGTGGCGCGACGCGCCGACCGGCTCGCCGACCTCGCCGGGGAACTCCGCACCCATGGAGCAGCCGTCGAGGTGCTGCCCGCCGACCTCATGACTCACGACGGAATCACCGCTGTCACCGACCGCCTGGCTGCCGGGGACGTACGCACGCTGATCAGCAACGCCGGCGCCGGCGGCTACGCCCCGCTCACCGACGTCGAGTCGGCTGACATCGACCGCCTGCTCACCCTCAACGCCGTCGCTCCCGTCCGGTTGGTGCACGCCGCGCTTCCCGGAATGCTCGCGGCAGGCGAAGGTGCCATCGTCACCGTCGCCTCGCTTCTCGCCTTCAGCGCGGGTGTCACGGATCCGCGAGCACCCCGGCGCACCCTGTACGTCGCCGCGAAGGCCGCCACGCTGGGTTTCACCCGCACCCTCGCCAATGAACTCGCCGACACCCCGCTCCGCGTCCAGGTGCTGTGCCCCGGCGTGGTGGCAACGGAGTGGAACAGCGGCGCCGGCCACAACATCCCCTGGGCGATGACGCCCGAGGACGTGGCGTCGGCCAGTCTGGCCGCGCTGCGCCTGGGTGAGACAGTCTGCGCCCCCGGTCTGGAGGGTCAGGATGCCGCACTGGATGCCCTGTTCGCCGCGGAGGCCGCTTTCGTCTCGGGCGGCAACCAGCCGGCACTCGCGGCCCGCTACGCGGCTTCGCGCGCTTAGGGCAGCCGCGGTCGGTGGGTGGGTGCTCGCCTCCTGCCTGCCCGTCGAGACAACCTCGACTCTTGGCTATGAGTCATGAGAAGGGAACAGTTGATTCCGCGCTCTTGTCCTAGGTGTTGACTGGATCAATGCCTCATCACTAGCTTGGCTCCAGTTCAAGAGCGGCTGAGTGGACCTCTCACGCGTTGATGGCCAGGTGGCCTCTTCGAAGTCGCCGCCGACCGCAGGAGTTGGTCAGTCATGAGCAGCCCAGTCACCAAGCCGCCCGGCAACCGGGACGAGTTCGGCGTTCTGTGCGAGGTGGAAAGCAGGGTGCTCTGGCTGTCATCGGCGATCACCCGCCACGCGAACCGCGTCTGCGCGAACCTCTCGGGACTCAAGGTGGGCGGGCGCCAGGCGCCGTCGGCGTCCATGGTGTCGATCATGGCGTCGCTCTGGTTGCGGCGTCTGTGGCCGCAGGGCCGGGTGTCGGTGAGGCCGCACGCATCGCCCGTGCTGCACGCGATCAACTACCTGCTGGGCGAGCTGGACCCGTCCCATCTGCCGAGGCTGCGCGATTTCGGCGGCCTGCAGAGCTGTCCGAGCAGGTCCAGGAATCCGGACCCGGTCGACTGCTCGACCGGGTCCGTCGGCATAGGTGCGACCGCACCGATCTGGGGGCGCTCTCGCGGCGCTAGGGCAACGCCACGAGCGGCGACGTGAGTACCGGGCGGCATTTCTCGTTGGTGGGGGACGCCGAGCTGGACGAGGACGCGGTGTGGGAGGCGGTGCTCGATCCCGCTGTCGGCGAGCTGGGGGAGGTGGTCTGGGTCGTCGACCTGAACCGGCAGTCGCTGGACCGGGTCGTGCCCGGCATCGCCGCCGAGAAGCTGCATGGCATGTTCACCGCGTCCGGCTGGCAGGTGATCACACTCGAGTACGGGCGGCGGCTCGAGGAGTTGTTCGTCCGGCCGGGAGGCGAGGAGCTGCGGCAGCGGATCGATGCGATGACCAAGCCGGTATATGGGCGACTCCTGCGGTGCGACGCCGGGCAACTGCGCCGGCGGCTGCCCGAAAACCCTGGCGCCGACCGGATCCGCGCAGCTGCTCCTGCCGATCGGCGGCTCGCCGACCTGGCCAGGTTCGGGAGACCGGACGGCAGCTCCGCGTACGTACGGTTGTCGACGCGGCCGGTCGACGAGACGCCGGCCGCGATGCCCGATGACCCTGCCGCCCGGGAGCGTCGCCGGCGCCAGGCGGTCGCGGGGGTGTATCGCCTGCTGCGCACCGACGGTGCCAAGGCTGCCATCGCCGCGCTGGTGCTGGCGGCCGCTGATCGTCTGCCGCAGGTCGGAGTGCCGGCGGAGGTCGTGTGTCACCAGTCCCGATCTCCTGCACCGGGCGGTGCGTGCCAGGCAGGGCCACGAGCAGGCCGAGTCCTGGGTGCTGAACCAGGTCTTCCCGGCCGAGCGCGCCACACCCCGACTCACAAGTAACTTACTGTCTATCAAGCGCTTGACCCTCACCAGCGGGTTGATATTCTGGTACTTACCGAGACCCTTGAGCCATCGCTCAAGTTCGTTCACGTCGGCGCGCGCCCGCTGTCGCGTGGCGCCCATCGCGCCGACCACGGCGTCCGTCGTCTGCCCATCACCCTCGGGGTGCTGCTCGGGCGCAGGCGGTCGCAAGAAAGTGGGAGAGACCCGTGACCAACAACCCTCCAACCATCACGCGTGACGGAGTCATCGGACAGGACGGGAGCGAGGTGGTCACCGTCGATCAGGCCACCGGGGCGGAGTTCGCCCGGTACCCCGTGGCCGGAAAGGAGGAGGCGGCCGCGGCCGTCGCTGGCGCCCGCTCGGTCTCCGGGCCCTGGTGGGACCTGGGATTCGAGGGCCGTGCTGATCAACTGCGCGAGTGGCGGCGGGAGATGGCCATCAGCGGCGAGGAGGGAGTCGCTCTCATCCACGCCGAGAACGGCAAGCCTCTGGACGAAGCCCGTGTGGAGGTGCTCGGGATTCTGGAGCACGTGCAGTACGCCGTCGAGAACGCCGAGCGCGTGCTGGGGCGTCGGGACGTCCCGGACAGTCCCACCGTGCCCAACCAGCGCGCGTGGGTCGAATACCAGCCCTACGGCGTCGTCGGTGTCATCGGCCCGTGGAACTTCCCGCTGCTCACGCCGGGGGCCATCCTGGTAGAGGCGATCGCGGCCGGAAACGCCGCCATCCTCAAGCCCAGCCAGATCACGCCCGGCATCGGCGAGTGGCTCGTCCGGGCCTGGCAGCGCGCGGTCCCCGACTTCCCGGACGTTCTCCAGTGCCTCAACGGGTTCGGGGCCACGGGCCAGGCACTCATCGAGTCCGGCCTGAACAAGCTCGCGTTCACCGGCAGCGTCGCCACCGGCAAGACCGTGGCCGCCCAGTGCGCGCAGACCCTGACCCCCGTTCTGCTGGAACTCGGCGGGAAGGACGGTGTCATCGTGGCCGAGGACGCCGACCTGGACGAAGCCGCCAGGCACATCGTCTGGGGCGCCATGCAGAACACCGGACACGGCTGTATCAGCCTCGAAGTGGCCTACGTCGTCGATTCGGTGCACGACGCGTTCGTCGAGAAGATCAGTGACCTTGCCAAGCAGGTACGCGCAGGCAGCGACGACGCCGCGGAGATCGGCCCTGTTCCCCTGCCCACCCAGATCCCGGTCATCCGGGAGCACATCCGGGACGCTCTCGACCGCGGCGCCACAGCCGCTGTCGGCGGCCTCGACGCGGTGGGGGAGCGCTATGTCACCCCCACCGTCCTCGTCGGCGTGAGCCCCGACGCCCTGGCGGTGACCGAGGAGACGTTCGGGCCCACGCTCGCCGTCGTCAAGGTCGCCGACACCGAGGAAGCCATCGCGCACGTCAACGGCGGCCGCTACGGGCTGGGCAGCGCCGTCTTCAGCCGTGACCGCGGCGAGGACATCGCCCGTCAGCTCCGCGTCGGAATGACCAGCATCAACGACGCCCTGGTGTTCTCCATCAACCCCGCGGTGCCCTTCGGTGGTCGCGGCGACAGTGGCTACGGGCGCAAGCAGGGCGAGGAAGGACTCCGGGAGTTCGCCTACCCGCACTCCTTCACCGCCAAGACCGGCCCCGCCCAGTTCTCGGCCACCACGTTCGGCAGGCCCGCAGGTGCGATGGCGGGAGCTCTCGCCGGCGTGCGCAACAGGATCCTGGCCGAAAGCGGCGAAAAGACCGACTGACGGACCGACCCCGGGCCGTCGGACCACTCCGGAGAAACGACGCGCACCTTCGCGGAGCGTGACTGTGATCGGCACGTCCCGACAATCACCGCGCCACCAATGAGGGAGAGCGGACATGTCCAACGAACGTCCCGTCCACGCCGTGACTCCGCCCGCCGAGGCCCCGACCGCGGCCACTCGGCGAAGATTCATCGCCGCAACCGCCGCTGCCGGAGGAGCCGCCGTGGTCGGCGGTCTGGCCGCGGGACAACCCGTGCTCGCCGCTGAGGCGGTGCCCGGCAGCCGTGCCGCCACATCGGTCGGCGGCGCGAAGGACGATCGGAACGCCAAGAAGGAGAAGAAGATGCGCATCGTGGCCGTGGAAGAGGCGTTCTCCATTCCTGGAGCCATCCGGCAGGAGGCAGCGATCCGTCAGCGCATGGATGTGCCGGAGGCGATCAAGCAGGAGTGGTTCCGGCGCCTGGACGATCTGACCGAGCTGCGCCTGGCGGACATGGACGCCAACGGCGTCGATGTCCAGGTCCTCTCGTACTCCACGCCGGGCCTCGAAGTGATCGAGGACCCGGCGGAGGCGGTGGCCGTCGCGCGGCGCGTCAACAACCATCTGGCCAAGGTGGTCGCCGCACATCCGAAACGGTTCGCGGGCTTCGCGGTCCTGCCGTTGCAGGACCCCAAGGCCGCGGTCGTGGAGCTGCGCCGGGCGGTGAAGGAACTCGGGCTCAAGGGCGTGCTGTACAACGACCACGTGCGGGGGCACTACCTGGACGAACCGCGGTTCAGGCCCGTATGGGCCGAACTGGAGCGCCTCGGCGTGACGCTGTATCTGCATCCGGCTGTCATCCCGGCCGACAACTGGCGCGTATTCGACGGCTACCCGGTGCTGGTCGGGCCGTCCTGGGGCTGGACCGCGACGGTGGGTGCCCATGCGCTCCGACTGATCTACGGCGGCGTCTTCGACGAGTTCCCGGGCGCCTCGGTGACGTTGGGGCACATGGGCGAGCTGCTGCCGTTCCAGATGGCCCGGCTCGACAGCCGCTACCCCCAGGTGCCCGTTGAGCAGAGGGTGCAGCACGTGCCCTCGTACTACCTGCGGAAGAACGTGTACGTCACCACCAGCGGAGTCATGTCGCATGCCGCCCTGCTGGGAGCCGTCCATGCCGTCGGTGTCGACCGGGTGCTGTTCTCCATCGACTACCCGTTCGAGTCCAGCTCCGAGGCGGTGAAGTTCCTGCGTTCCGCGCCGTACGCGCCGGCCGACCTCGCGCGCATCGCGCACGGCAATGCCGACCGCCTGCTGGGGCTGTGAACGACCGACAGCCCGCGTAGTCCCGCCTTCTCCTCACTCGCGATGCGATCAGAGGAGCCACGATGCCGAAAGCAGTGCGATACGGGGAGTACGGGGACATCGACGTACTGAACGTGGTCGAGGCCGACGTACTGCGGGAACCAGCCACGCTGTTCGCCGACGGTGAGCTGGAACTCCCCATCGCCCGCGTCCACCCGCTCGCTGAAGTCCGCGACGCCTTCCTCGAACTGGAACGCCGGCACACGGAGCCGCGCCCTGCACACGGGATTCGTCTTCGTGAACAACTACAACCGGAATTTCACGGGTGCGCCGTTCGGCGGTGTCGGCGCGAGCGGCTTCGGCTGCGAAACCGCGGCGGAAACCCTGCGCGAGTACGGCTACAGCAAGAACATCCGCCTGGTCTCCGGCAGGGGCGAGATCCCGCGCTGGGCGCCGTCCCTCGAGGTGACGGGACACGACCGGTGAACAACCATCCCTGCGAGGCGGCGTAACCGCCTCGCAGGGATGGTGTACAGCACCCAACGGCACCCATGGGCCGACGGTGCCGCACGCCTCGGCCGTTCACAGACCCTGACCGATGCCCCGCGCTGTCGCGAGCAGGGGCTGGGACAGTTCAGCGAGCCTTGCGCGGGTGCAGCGGACGGATGGAGCCGCCACGACCACGGCGGCCACGGCTGCGCCTGTACGGTCGCGCACGCACGCGCCGACGGCGTGCACTCCGCGCTCGCTCTCCTGGAGATTGAGGGCGTAGCCGTGGCGGCGTACGGACACCAACTCGTTCATCAGGCTCTCGAAGTCCTTGGGAGCTTTGGCCCGGTCCTCGGGGAGCCCGTTGGGGTACAGGGCCCGGAGCCGGTCAGCCGGCAGTGCGGCGAGCAGGGCCTTGCCGCCCGAGGTCACGTGGGCGGGCAGGAGTGTGCCGGTGCGGTAGCTGACGCGCAGCGCCTGTGAGCCTTCCACGCCGTCGAGGAACCGGCTGCCGTTGCCCTCGAGCACCATCAGGTGCGTCGTCTCATGGACGGCGTCCGCCAGCTGTTGCAGGTGGGGATGGGCGATGGTGATCAGGTCCGGAGGAGGGGCCGCCTGGCTTCCCCTGATCGCCTGCAGAGCCGGCCCCGGCCGGTACACCTTGTGGCGGTCCTGCACGGCGAATCCCTCGAAGACGAGCATCGCGAGGATGCGGTGCGCGGTCGAGCGCGCGACGCCGAGCCGGTCGGCGACGTCCATCACCCGAAGCTCGTCGAGTTCGTGCAGCAGCCGAACGACGCGCAGGGCGTTGCCGGCGGCGCTCACCGGATACGAGGGGCTCGGCGAAGGACTGCCTGAATTCTCCATAGAGGAATCCTACCCTTCATGGATTCCGGTGAGGGGAAATCGCGGCGTAGCGTCAGGGACGGCGCGGAACGATGCGCGCTTCTTCCGGCGGTCGCCGTACGACCCGAACGTGGAGGTTCCATGACCGACACCACCAGCGAACAGACCGAGCGCAAGCTGCTCGACGAGCTGTACGCGGATTTCGAGGACGCGGGTCTGATCCCGCTGTGGACCCAGGTGGACGGCCTGATGCCGATGTCGCCGAAGCCTGCCGCGGTGCCACACCTGTGGCGGTGGGCGGAGCTGCTGCCCATCGCGCAGCGCTCCGGCGAGCTCGTGCCGGTGGGCCGTGGCGGCGAGCGCCGCGCCATGGCCCTGTCCAACCCCGGTCTTCCGGGCCTGCCTTACGCCACCCCGACGCTGTGGACCGCGATCCAGTACCTGGGACCGCGCGAGGTCGCACCCTCGCACCGGCACAGCCAGGGCGCCTTCCGGTTCATAGTCGAAGGCGAGGGAGTGTGGACCAATGTCGACGGTGACGCGGTGGCAATGCGACGGGGTGACCTGCTGCTCACGCCGAGCTGGGCCTTCCACGAGCACCAGAACGTCACCGATGAGCCGATGGCCTGGCTCGACGGCCTGGACATCCCGCTCGTCTCCAAGCTGGACGCCGGCTTCTTCGAATTCGGCCCCGACGAGCTCTCCACCCGTGAAACCCCCGAGCGCTCGCGCGGCCAGCGACTGTGGGGCCACCCCGGACTGCGCCCGATCAGCCGGCCCGACCAGCCCAACTCCCCGCTGAACGCGTACCGCTGGGAGCACACCGATGCCGCTCTGACCGCCCAGCTGGAACTGGAGGACGAGGGCGTCCCCGGCGTGCTGGAGCCCGGGCACGCCGGAGTCCGCTTCTCGAACCCCACCACCGGCAGGGACGCCTTGGTCACGATGCGCACCGAGATGCGCCGTCTGAGGGCCGGCACCCGGACCACCCCGGTGCGCACGGTCGGCTCCGCGGTCTGGCAGGTGTTCGAGGGTGAGGTAGTCGCGCAGGTCGGCGACAAGGTCTTCGAGATTGCCAAGGGCGACCTGTTCGTCGTCCCGTCCTGGTGCGAGGTCTCGCTGTCCGCCCGCACCCAGGTCGACCTCTTCCGCTTCAGCGACGAGCCCGTCTACGAGGCCCTCGGTCTCGCCCGTACCTCCCGAGGAGAACACAAGTGAAGCTCGCCACCATCCGCATCAACGGCACCACGCGCGCCGTCCGCGTCGACGAGGACAAGGCCGTCGACCTCGGCGAGAGCGACCTGGTGGCCTTCCTGCGCCACAGTGACTGGGCGACGCGTGCCGCGGACGCCGACGGTGACACATACGAAGGCGCCCTGGACTATGCCCCCGTGGTCGTCGCGCCGGAGAAGGTCGTGTGCGTCGGTCTCAACTACCGCACCCACATTCTGGAGATGGGCCGCGAACTCCCCTCGCACCCCACGCTGTTCAGCAAGTTCGCGAGGGCGCTGGTCGGTGCCTACGACCACGTGACCCTGCCCGCCGCGTCCACGCAGATGGACTGGGAGGCCGAGCTCGGCGTCGTCATCGGTGCCGAGGTCCGGCACGCCGACGCAGAGCAGGCGCGGTCTGCGATCGCCGGGTACACCGTGCTCAACGACGTCACCGCACGCGACTGGCAGTACCGCACCACCCAGTGGGACCAGGGCAAGACCTTCGAGGCCACCACCCCCATCGGGCCGTGGCTGGTGACCGCCGACGACCCCGCGGTCTCCGCCCAGGGCCTGAACCTGACCTGTGAAGTCGACGGCGACACGGTCCAGAAGGCCGACACCGGTGACCTCGTCTTCGACCCGGCCACCCTGGTCGCGTACCTCTCCGAGATCGTCACCCTCGTGCCCGGCGACGTGATCGCCACCGGAACCCCGGGCGGGGTCGGCCACGCCCGCAAGCCCGCCCGCTATCTGCAGGACGGTTCACTCCTCGTCACCCGGATCGAGGGAATCGGCGAGACTCGCAACACCTGCCGCCGGGAGACACGGTGAGCGCAGGCCCGGCCATGGTGCTGGAGCAGGCGGCCAAGGGCACGGCGGCCTTCGAAGCCGCCGTGCACCGGCTGACCGACCCAGGGTTCACCAGGCCCTCGTACCTGCCGGGCTGGAGCCGCGCCCACGTCGTCGCCCACGTCGCCCGCAACGCCAACGCACTCGTCAACCTGCTGATCTGGGCGCGTACCGGTGTCGAGACGCCCATGTACGCAAGTGGCGACCAGCGTGCGCGCGAGATCGAGGAGGGCGCCCGCCAGCCGGCCGAGAAGCTGCGCGCCGAGCTGCTCGCGGCCGACGGCCGTCTCGCCGAGGAGCTCGCCGCGCTGCCCGACGAGTGCTGGGCGGCGACCGTCCGCACCGCGCGAGGCCGTGAGGTGCCCGTCTCTCAAGTGCCCTGGATGCGGGTGCGCGAGGTATGGGTCCACGCCGTCGACCTGAACATCGACACCAGCTTCGACGACGTGCCGCACGACGTGTGCGTGGGCCTCGTCGACGACGTGGCGGCCTCCTTCTCCGGTCGGCCGGACCATCCCCCCGTCCGGCTGAGTTCCGAGGGCGGGGCGCACACCTGGCTGCTGGGCGACTCGGCCGACACCGGGCCGGTCGCGGTGAGCGGTGACCTGCCCAGCCTGGCCGCCTACGCGACCGGGCGCCCCGTCCCCGGCCCGTTGTACCCGACCGGCGGGGGATCCCTGCCGAGGCTGCCCGCGTGGCTGTGAGCCCGAAGGAAAGACGATGAAAGTTGCCTGCATCGGCGCAGGTCCCGGCGGATTGTTCTTCGCCACGCTACTGAAGCGGAGCCGGCCCGACGCCGAGGTCGTGGTCTTCGAACGCAACCGCCCGGACGACACGTTCGGCTTCGGAGTGGTCTTCTCGGACGCCACACTCGACGCCATTGACGCCGCCGATCCCGTCCTCAGCGAGGCGCTGGAGAAGCACGGTCGGCACTGGGACGACATCGAGGTCCGCGTGCACGGCGCACGGGAGCGCGTCGGCGGCATGGGCATGGCGGCTGTCGTACGCAGGACGCTGCTGAGCCTGCTGCAGGAACGGGCCCGCGCCGAGGGCGTACAGATGCGCTTCCAGAATGAGGTCCGCGACCCTTCCGAGCTGGACGACTTCGACCTGGTCGTGGTGTGCGACGGCGCCAACAGCCGCTTCCGCACCCTGTTCGCCGACGACTTCGGACCGACCGCCGAGGTGGCGAGCGCGAAGTTCATCTGGTTCGGCACCACCTACGCGTTCGACGGGCTCACGTTCGTCCACCAGGACGGTCCCCACGGTGTCTTCGCCGCCCACGCCTATCCGATCAGTGACTCGCTGAGCACCTTCATCGTCGAGACCGACGCGGACTCCTGGGCCAGGGCCGGTCTCGACGCCTTCGATCCGTCGACCCCGCCGGGCATGAGCGACGAGAAGACCAAGGGGTACCTGGAAAACCTGTTCCGCGAACAGATCGACGGGCACCCGCTGGTCGGCAACAACTCCCGCTGGGCCAACTTCGCCACGCGCAGGGCCCGTTCGTGGCGACGGGGCAAGTGGGTGCTGTTGGGCGACGCCGCGCACACCGCGCACTTCTCCGTCGGGTCCGGCACCAAGATGGCCATGGAGGACGCGGTCGCGCTGGCCGAGGCCCTGGGGGAGGCATCGCACAGCGTGCCGGAGGCACTGGAGATCTACGAGGAGCGCCGCCGCCCAAAGGTGGAGAGGATCCAGAACTCGGCGCGGCCCAGCCTGTCCTGGTGGGAGCACTTCGGCCGCTACGTCCGTACGCTCGACGACCCGACGCAGTTCGCCTTCCACTTCCTCACCCGCAGCATCCCGCGGGGCAAACTCGCCGTGCGCGACGCGTTGTACGTGGACCGCGTCGACGGATGGTGGCGGGGCCGTCACCATGCGGAACCCCTGAACACGCCTTTCCAAGGCGGGCCGTACCACCTTCCCTCGCGGCGGGTGACGGTCGACGACGACGTCCTGACCGGGACCGACGGCACCGGCATCCCGATGGTTCCCTTCAGCGGTCAGTCGTCGGGGGCGGGCGTGTGGATCGAGGCCCCGGACACCGAGGAGGGGTTGCCGCTCGCCCTTGATCAGGTGCGTCAGACGGCAGAGGCAGGCGTCCTGCTCGTCGGCGTACGCGGTGGCACGGCGTTGACCCGCGTACTGGTCGCGGAGGAAGCCCGGCTCGTGCACAGCCTGCTCGCCGCGGTCGTCGGCGCGTACGACGACGACACCGCGACCACGCTCGTCCTCTCCGGCCGGGCCGACCTCGTCGGAGGCAGCAAGTGAGCGCCCTGGAAGCACTGTTCACACCCCGAGCCATTGCCGTGCTCGGCGCATCGGCCACGCCCGGGAAGCTCGGCGCGGCGATGGTCAACTCCCTGGCTTCCTTCCCGGGGCCGGTGATGAAGGTCAACTCCGGCCGTCCAGACCCTGATCGGGGCTTCTTCCCCACCGTCGGCGACGCCGCCGCAGCCCACGGCATCACACCCGACCTGGTCGTCTCCTGCATTCCGGCGGCCGTGACCGCCGACGCCCTGCGCGAGGCGGCAGCCGTCGGCGCCCGCGCCGCACTCGTGTGCGCCGGCGGGTTCGCCGAAGCCGGGGGTGACGGACCGCTGCACCAGATGGCGTTGACCGCGGTGGTACGGGACACCGGCATCCGGGTCCTCGGACCGAACACCTCGGGCTTTCTTGCCCCCCATCGACGGCTCACGGCCAGCTTCGTCCCGGGCGCGCCCGACCTGGAACCGGGCCCGGTGGCGGTCGTGGCCGCAAGCGGCGGCGTGAACCACGCGCTGGCGTTCGCGCTGGCAGAGGCCGGTGTCGGCCTCCGCCTCGGAGTCGGGCTGGGCAACAGCCTGGACGTCACCCAGGGCGACGTCCTCGACCACCTTGCGGAGGACGACGGCGTACGGGCCGTCGCCCTGCACGTGGAGACCGCCGCGGAGGGCCGCCGCCTCACCGAGGCGGTACGGCGTCTGACCGACCGTGTCCCTGTGGTGGCCCTGGTCGTGGGCCGCAGCGACATCGGCGACTTCGCCCGCTCCCACACCGGCGCCCTGGCCACCTCCTGGCGCGTGACCAGGACGGCCCTGCGCCAGGCCGGAGCCGTTCTCGTCGACGACGAGCGCGACCTCGTCGACGCCGTCACCGCACTCAGCCGTGTACGACTTCCCGCGCATCCCCGTGCAGGCGTCGGCCTGGTCACTGCCCAGGCCGGACCCGGTCTGCTGCTCACGGACGACCTGCGCTCCCACGGCATCCAGGTTCCACCGCTCGTCGAACGGACGGTGAAGGAGCTGCGCGAGCTGCTCCCGGCCCTCACCTATCTGAACAACCCCGTCGACACCGGTCGGCCCTCACCCACGATCACGCAGATCGTGGAGCGGGTCTCGGAGGACCCCGGTATCGACCTCACCGCCGTCTACGGGCTGTTGGAACCCACCACCGTGGACCTCCCGGCCGCGCTGACCGCCGCCCGTACGGCCACCCCGCTCGTCGCCGTCGTCGGCGGACCCGTGGAGCAGGCGCGACGGACCCGCCGTGAACTCGGCGAAGCCGGCATTCCCTGCGCGGCCACGCCGGCCGCGGGATCGGTGATGGTGCGCGCGCTCGTCGAGGACGCGGCTGCGCGCACTCGACTGGAGGCCGTCCTCACCGCCTCCGATGCCCCCACCCTGCCCCCGCCGGGGCTGGTCGACGAGCACACGGCCAAGGGTGTCCTAGCGGACTTGGGCATCCACACGCCTGTACGGCGCGTGTGCGCCGACCCCGCCGCGGCGCACGCGGCTCTCGATGAGCTCGGCGGCTCGGTCGTCGTGAAGATCCTCGACGCGGACATCCTGCACAAGACAGAAGTGGGCGGGGTCCAGGTCGGCATCCGCACGCACGAGGAGCTCGACGCAGCCCTCGCCCGCATGCCCGCGAGCCCCGCGCTACTGGTGGAACAGATGGCCCCCGCCGGTCCCGAACTCATCGTCGGCATACGCCGCGACCCGGTCTTCGGCCCCGTGCTGGCTCTGGGCGCCGGGGGAACGGCCGCCGAAATCCTCGGCGACGTCTCCCTGCGCCTCGCGCCTCTGTCCGCGAACGAGGCCCACGGGATGCTCGACGAACTCGCCACCCGCCAGCTGTTCCTCGGCGCACGCGGCGCCACCCCGGTCGACCGCGCGCGACTCACCCACGTGCTGCTCGCCCTGGCCTCCCTCGCGGCCGACGACGCCGTGACCGAGTGCGAGATCAACCCGTTGCGCGTCCTGCCCGACGGCGACGTCGTCGCGCTCGACGCCGTACTGCTGCTGTGTGACCCCTGGGATCAAGGAGGATCCGATGACGCGTGAGGGATTCGTGCCCTGGCCCGAGGAGGCGGCCGACCGCTACCGCGAGGCCGGATACTGGCGTGGCAAGCCGCTCGGCTCGTACCTTCACGAATGGGCGGAGACCTACGGCGACGCGGTGGCGGTAGTGGACGGCGACACGCGTCTGACCTACCGCCAACTCGTCGACAGGGCTGACGGATTGGCATGCCGCCTGCTGGACAGCGGTCTCAGATCCGGGGACGCGATGCTCGTCCAGCTGCCCAACGGCTGGGAGTTCGTCACACTCACCCTTGCCTGTCTGCGGGCTGGAATCGCTCCCGTGATGGCGATGCCCGCGCACCGCGGTCACGAACTGCGCTACCTGGCCGCCCATGCCGAGGTCACCTCGATCGCCGTACCGGACCGACTCGGCGACTTCGACCACCAGGCTCTGGGGCGGGAGGTCGCCGAAGACACCCCGAGCGTACGGTTGTTGCTCGTCGCGGGTGGTACGGCCCGTACCGACGCCACGGACCTGCGCGCCCTGGCCGAACCGGCCGACGACCCGGCCGGCGCACGGGCCCGGCTCGACGACATTGCCCCGGACAGCGGGGACATCGCCGTCTTCCTGCTCTCCGGCGGCACGACCGGACTGCCGAAGCTCATCACCCGCACCCACGACGACTACGAGTACAACGCGCGGCGCAGCGCCGAGGTCTGCGGCCTCGACTCCGACTCCGTCTACCTGGTGGCGCTGCCCGCCGGACACAATTTCCCCCTGGCCTGTCCCGGTATCCTGGGCACCCTCATGAACGGCGGCCGGGTCGTCCTGGCCCGCACCCCGGAACCCGGCAAGGTGCTGCCTCTGATGGCGGCCGAGGGCGTGACGGTCACCGCCGCCGTACCGGCCGTCGTCCAGCGCTGGATCGACGCGGTGGCCTCCGGCCGCCACCCCGCCCCGCCCGCCCTACGACTCTTGCAGGTGGGGGGCGCCCGCCTCGCGCCGGAGGTCGCCCGCCGCGCCGAACCCGTGCTCGGTGGCACGCTCCAGCAGGTGTTCGGCATGGCAGAGGGACTGTTGAACTACACGCGCCCCGACGACCCCGACGAGATCAAGATCGAGACACAGGGACGTCCCATGTGCCCGGACGACGAGATCCTCGTCGCCGACGCCTCCGACGAGCCGGTCCGGCCCGGCGAGATGGGCGCGCTGCTCACCCGCGGCCCGTACACCCCGCGCGGCTACTACCGGGCCGCCGAGCACAACGCCCGAGCGTTCACCCCCGACGGCTGGTACCGCACCGGTGACGTCGTCCGGCTGCACCCGTCGGGCAATCTCGTCGTCGAAGGAAGGGACAAGGACCTCATCAACCGGGGCGGCGAGAAGATCTCCGCCGAGGAGGTCGAGAACCTGATCTACCGCCTGCCCGGTGTCGCCCGCGTCGCGGCCGTGGCCAAGGCCGACCCCGACCTGGGGGAGCGGGTGTGCGCGGTCGTGGTCGTCGAGCCGGGGACCCACTTGAGCCTCGAATCGGTCCGTGCCGCCCTCACCGCCATGCAGGTGGCGCGATACAAGCTCCCGGAAGACCTGCTCGTCGTGGAGGAGTTGCCGCTGACCAAGGTCGGCAAGATCGACAAGAAGCGTCTGCGGGAGGTGGTCCGTGGCAAGGCGGACTCCGTCGAGGCGGTGTGACGGCGCTCGCCGCGCCGACGAACAGGCCAGCGGCGTCACACGGTGACCTTCGCTTCCCCGGAGGGAGGCAAGTGGCCATGCCGGCCTTCTGGTGGTACCTGGGAACAGCTTCAGGTACCACCACCGCCGTCGCCCCGTGTCCCGACCGTCGGGCCAGTAGCGGGATGTACCTCGCCCTGGTGACCGGCGACAGGCGTCCTCTCGTACGTCGTGCGCGTGGCGAACGGCGGCCCGGACTCGGGTGGCGGTCGTCATTCCCCGTCGCAGACGCCCTCTACAGCGAACTTCTGGTAGAGGTGCGGGTAGGCCACGGTACCGGCAGGGTAGCTCGCCAGATGCGAGGCGAACTCCGGCGTACCGAGCGCTGAACGGAGGTGCTCGGTGGATTTCCAGACCGCGACGTTGGTGAAGAGCCGGCTGCCGGCCATGCCCCGGTACAGCTGCACCGAGAGGAGGCTCCCCGACCTCTGCATGTACTCCGCGTCGTCCTTCCAGGCGGCCACCACCTCGTCCTCCTTGCCCTCCGGGGCGACAAAGGTGTTGATGATGGTGACCGGGCCGGCCTCCTCCTTCTGCTGGTCGTGGAAGTGGGGGGACTCGTCGAGCTGGCCGAACTTGAGCATGGTTCCTCCATGTACTCGCGTGTGGTGAGTTGTGATCAATGGGCGGTCCGGGTGAAGGGCCAGGCCCCTGTGGTACCGCCCGGGGTGTGTCTTCAGGCGTGGTGTTTGTCGAGGAAGTCGGTGGTGAGCTGCAGCCATTCGTCGGTGCGTTCCAGCATGGGCAGGTGGCCGGTGGCGATTTCGGCGAGTTGGGCGCTGGGGATGGTCTCGGCGAGGTGGCGATGCAGGGCGGGGGAGACGAGGCGGTCGTCGGTGGTCGAGATCACCAGGGTGGGGACCGTGATGTCGGCGAGGTCGTCCCGGACGTCGAGTTGGCCGACGAGGTCGGTCTGCTCGGAGCTGCCGTCGACCGTACTGGCGGCGACATAGCCGAGGGTCTGCTGCAGTTGTTCGGCGGGCATGGATTCCAGCGCCTGGGTGCCGAGGGCCATCATGAGCTGGAATGCGGCGAGCAGCTGGCGGTCGCCGGATGCGGCGATCTTGCTCTGGATGGTGGAGGCGAGAGCGAGCCGGTTGTCGCGGTGCGGGAAGGCGGCGGTCAGGACGAGCGCGGTGACGCGTTCGGGGTGGCGGGTGGCGGTGCGGATGGCGACCGGGCCGCCGAGGGAGTAGCCGGATATGGCGAAGCGGTCGATGCCTTCGGCGTCGGCGGCGGCGACGAGCTGGTCGGCGAGGTCGTCGAGGGACAGCGGGGTGGCGGAGCGGGGGGTGTCGCCGCTGCCGGGGTAGTCGATGCCGACGACGGTGTGGCGGGTGGCGAGGGTTTCCAGGACGGGTCCGTAGGTGCCGGCCAGGCTGCTGCCTGCGCCGTGGGCGAGGAGCAGGCCGGGGCCGGAGCCGAGGCGGGTACGGGCGTACTTCGGTTCGACCAGATTCCGAGATGACATGACCATTCACCTTTCGCAGGTATACCGACACGCAAGAATCATCCAGTGCGTGTGATTACTTCCTCAGGTCTATCACACAGTCCGTATGATTGCCGCCTGTGACCTCAATCACACGCGTCGTATGATGCGGGGGTAGGGTGACGGCATGAAGCAGCCCCTCCACCGCCGTCAGCCGACCCCGGGCAACCCGCGCGTACAGCGCACCCGCAACCGAGTGCTGGCCGTCGCGCGGGAACTGCTGCCACAGGTCGGACCGGCCGGACTGACCTATGCCCTGCTCGCCGAGCGGTCAGACGTCACCCGCCAGACCCTCTACCGCCACTGGCCCACCCGCGCCGCGCTGCTCTTCGACCTCGTCCTCGAAGGCCCCGACCTCGGCACGTACCCCCAACCGGGCACCGACGTGGGCGCCGTAGCCACCGCCTGGCTGAAGAGCCTGCGCGCCGGCGTCAGCGTCCCGGCCGTGCGAGCCGCGGCCCTGGCCGTCACCGCCCAGGCCGACCACGACCCCGACAGCGCCCGGGCACTCGCCCGCATCGGCCAAGACCGCTACGTCGGCTTCAACAAGCTGCTGGAGCCTTCGGGCATCCAGATCAGCGACGACGAGTTCACCCTGCTTTACGGGCCCGTCCTCGCCCGGCTCTTCCTCGACCGCGGCCAGGTCACCGACACCTTCATCGACGCCGTCGTCAACCAATGGCTCACCACCCTGCACCCCTCCGACACACCGCAGGACTCCCGGTAGTAGTCACCGAAAACTGTTGACGGAGAGGAACAACCGCGTTCTAGCAGGTAGACCGGACTCCTGACAGCCCGTCATCGCCGCCCCTGTGGAGTGAGTCTCGCCGTCCGCTGCTGGGCACTACTGCACACCAGGCATGGCCGCCGCCCACCTGTCCATGTGCGCATGTGGAGCGCCGTCAGGTACTCCCGGACGTGGTCGCCGACGCTTGGCCGGCCGAGCCAGTCTGGTCGACCACCGACCTGAGCGACGCCCCGCGCCAGCACGTAGTTCTCTCAGGCACGGTCGCCAGTGCGGCGATCGGCTTCATAGAGGCTTCATGTGCTGAGTGGTACGTGCTTTATGAGGCGGCTGTTGTCTGGTGGTCATGCACGTACTCCTCGTCCCGCCGGTGGGCAACGTCGGCCAGCCTGCTGTGCGGCACCTGACTTCTGCGGTCGGCACCTCGCTGTCGGAGCTCGGCGATGACGCAGGGCATGAACGAACCGCCCGCCTGTTCACCTCGGTGGGGGCAGCGACGGCGTTGCTCGCGGTCCGATCCACTAGGCGACCGGTGAACGCCGGTCTACGCGGCCACGTCGGCGCTGTGGGTTCCCACGCTTGAACGCCGGACCGTCCTGTCGGCGGCAACTGGCCAGGTCGAGGCGCGACTTGGCCGCTCACGCTCCCCGGTCGGCCGGACCGCGTGCACGCCGGCCCGGGGAGCCGGCCCGGCGACGGCACCGTGACGCACACACACACACGAACTGACTCGCACACAGAACGAAGAGGAGCACCGGAAATGAACCTGCGACGGAACATCTCGCGTCGAAGGATGATCGAAGGAGCATCGGCCGCGGCACTCGTCACGGCTGCTGCGGCCACCATGCCTGCTGCCATGGCCAGTCCGGAGGCAGCATCGTCCGGCTCGGGGTTCCCGAAGGGCAACTGGCGTATCGACACCCACGCGCACTATTCCCCCGACGTGTACAACGACTACCTGAAGCGGTACGGCCTGCTCGGCGCCATCACCGGGGCGTACGGCCCCTGGTCGGTCGACCGGCACCTGGCCTTCATGGACCAGTACCGGATCCAGGCCAGCGTGCTGTCGTTCGGCGACCTCCAGGTCACCGTCGGCCCGGTCGACGACCGACGCGCCACAGCCCGTGCGGTCAACGACTACGCCCGCGACCTCGTGCAGACCCGTGGTGACCGGTTCGGGATCTTCGCGGTCACCCCGATGCCCGACATCGAGGGCTCGGTGGCCGAGATGGACCGCGCGCTCGGCGAACTGGATCTCGACGGCATCTGCCTGCTCACCAACTACAAGGGCACCTACCTGGGGGACCCTTCGTTCGCGCCTCTGTACGAGATCCTCAACGACCGCGGTGCGTACGTCTACGTCCACCCGACGGGTCCGGAGAACAACCCGGCTCCCAAGCTGTGCTTCGGCCCCGACATCCCGGCCGGGAACAACGTCTTCGAGTACAACTTCGACGCGACCCGCGCGATGACGAGCCTGATCTACAACGGTGTCCTGCGGGACTACCCGAACATCCGCTGGCACTTCACCCACAGCGGCGGGGCACTGCCGTTCCTGGCCTTCCGGCTCGCGACCCGGCACTCGGCCTTCCCGCCGTTCAACGAGGTGCTGCCCGAAGGCCCCCTCAAGTACATGAAGCGGATGTACTTCGACAACGCACAGGCGTTCACCGCCGCGCAGCTGCAGCCGCTGTCATCGCTGGTGCCCGACAGCCACATCATGTTCGGCAGCGACTGGCCGGCGACCCGCCACCTCTACGCGGCCGACAACGTCGAGACGATGCCCTTCCTCAAGGGCAGCCTGCCCGATCTCAAGGCAGCCGACCCCGAACCGACCGTCGATGAGATCTACAGCCGGCGCCAGCGAATCGCTCTCGAGCGGAACAACGCCCTCGAGCAGTTCCCGAAGCTGAAGGCGCGTATACGCCGCTCCGGCTCTCGCTGAGCCGCGACTGCGAGCCAAGCCCGCCGCCCGCTGCCCCGCCGACGGGGCAGCGGGCGATGCTCTGCGTAAAGGCCAGCGCGGCTGGCGGAGAAGCGGTCGACGGGAATCGACGTCGCGTGCCGGGCGAACGCGGCCCGCAGGATGGGGAAGCCGGTTTGCACAGGTCAGCTTGGTACGTGGAAGGTCGTCGCTCCTGCCGCAGCGAGACCACCGCGGCAATTCCACGGCCGGCTTCTGTGGGCGGCGTGGGGGAAATCAACCTTCTCGTACACGGCAGACCGTGCACCGGGTTGCCGGCATCGGCGTTCCACCGTCCGGGTTGTGCGCGCCTTGGAGGCGCAGCGCACGAGGGGCACGTTGGGCCCCGGCGTGACTCGGGGCGTCGCTGCAGGAGTGGGCGCCAGCGGGAGAGCCGGCTTCATGGAAGCTTCATGCGCCGAGTCGTACGTGCCTTATGAGGCGGCTGTTGCCTGGAGGGCATGCAGGCCTTCCTCGTTCCGCCATCGACCCTCGTTGATCATCATGCTGCTCTGCGGCACCTGACAACGGTCGCGTATGCCGCGCTGTCCGGTTCCGTCGTGCTCGGCGCGCTCCTTCATCTGCAGCCGAGCGGGCACGTGGATCCGGTGGAGCACACGCTCAGCGAGTACGCGCTGCACGAAGGAACCGCCGGCCTGTTCACGGCTTGTGTGGGGGCAGCGGCGGCCGGGGCGGCGGCGTTGCTCGCGGGTCTGCTCCGGAGCCCTCTGCCGACCGGCACTGCGGCACCGGCTGCCTTGAGCGTCGGCTGCGCCGGTCTCGTGCTCAGTGCCGTCTTTCCCACCGATCCGAAGCACGGTGGCTCGTCGCTGGGCGGATTGGTGCACCGCTATGCGGCGGGAGCTTCGCTGGCCGCGCTTCCCGCGGTCGGTCTGCTGCTTGCCCGGGGTCTGCAGCGGCATTCTCCGCTGCGCGAAAGAGCCCGACGAGTACGGCTTCTGTCCTGCTCGAGTTCTGCAGGCGTGCTGCTCTTCTTCGCCACCCACGTGAGCGCGGCCCGTCCGGTCACGCCGATGACCGGGCGGGTCTCCCGGCTGCTCGGGCTGACCGAGCGCACGGCACTGGGACTGGAAATGGCGCTGCTGTTGGCCATGGTGAACACACTGCGGGGCGGGCGAGGCCGGTGATGATCATGCTCGCCGTTGTCCTGGCCGTCTTGGGCGCGTGCGGTTACGCGGTAGGTGCCAAGCTCCAGCACGAGGCCGCGCGGCCGCGGCGCGGCGACGCGTGCGCGTCCCGGTCACTTCGGGTCCTCGTGCGGTGTCCGCGCTGGTGGGCCGGACTGGCAGTCCTGGGGGTGGCCACCGCGCTGCATGTCGGTGCCCTGTGGCTTGCTCCGGTCACCGTGGTGCAGCCGCTGGGAGTGACCGCTGTCCTGGTGAGTGCGGTGTGGGGGCTGCGAGCACGCAGGGCTCACCTGACCACGGCCACGGGACTTGCGCTGGTCGCCGTGGTCGCCGGGGCTGGGATGTTCGCTCTGCTCGCCGCGCGCGTCACCGAGCCCACGCAGGTCACGGCGGCGGCCCAACTGTGGGCGGGGCTGCTGGTCTCGCTGGCAGTCCTCGGCTGCAGTGGACTCGCGGTACTCCTGCGCGGTCGTGGACGGTTCCTGGTGCAGGCCGTCGGTGCCGGGATCGCGTACGGCTGTATGCCCGTGCTGATCCGGGCCGCAAGTGAGGAGTTCACGTCGAACGGCGTGAGCGCGGCGCTGGGCGGCACGCTCGGCGGCCTGACGCTGGCCGGCCTCGCGGGCTTCTGGTTGTCCCAGCGTGCCCTGGCCGTCGGACCGCCGGAGGTCACTCTCGCCTGTCTCACCGTGGTCGACCCGTTCGTCGCCGTGGTTCTCGGCGTCGGCGTGCTCGGCGAAGCTCCCGGGCTGTCACTCGCAACCGTCGTCGCCGGACTGGCCTGCTGGACGCTCGCGGTCGTGGGTGTGCTGCGGCTCTCCCTTGCCACCCCCTTCCCTCATCTCACCCCGGGCCGGCAGTCGCCAGGCCGTTCCTCAACACGTCAGGAGTACGTCATGCACAATGCCCATCCCCGCACGCAGACCATCGTGATCGGCGCCGACACCTTCCCGCCCGATGTCAACGGAGCGGCCAACTTCGCCCAGCGGCTCGCCGAGGGACTCTCCGGCCGCGGCCACGACGTCCATGTGATCTGCCCGGCGACGGAAGCCGGCGCCGGAACCAGCGTGGAGAAGGGGATCACCGTGCACCGGCTGGCCTCCCACCGCACTCCGTTCCACCCCACCTTCCGCGTCTGCCTGCCCTGGCAGGTCGCCCGGTCCACCGCCCGGCTGCTGGAGGTGATCCGTCCCGACGTCGTGCACATCCAGTCCCACTTCGCCGTCTGCCGGAGCCTGGCGACCGCCGCGCGCCGCCGGGGGATACCGGTGGTGGCCACGAACCACTTCATGCCGGAGAACCTCCTGGGCTACACCCGGATTCCGGCCCGACTCGCGGGCGCGGCCTGCCGGTTCGCCTGGCGCGACCTGGTGCGCGTGTTCCACGGAGCCCGCGTGGTCACCGCGCCCACCCCCAGGGCCGTACAACTGCTGCACGACAACGGTCTGGCCTCCCCGGCCCAGGCCGTCTCCTGCGGACTCGACCTGGAACGCTTCGCACAGCCGACGAAGAACCATGACGAGGCGGGCACCCGCGTGCTGTTCGTCGGCCGGCTCGACGAGGAGAAGAACGTCCACGAACTGCTGCACGCACTGGCGCTCCTGCCCAGGCATCTCGATGTGCGAGGCGAAATCGTCGGTAGGGGCTCCTGCCGACGCGCACTCGAGGACCTGGCGGACGAGCTCGGCATCCGGGACCGGGTGACCTTCCACGGCCTCGTCAGTGACCAGGAAGTTCTGGACGCCTACGCCCGCTGTGACATCTTCTGCATGCCCGGCACCGCGGAGCTGCAGAGTCTGGCCACACTGGAAGCCCTGGCCGCGGGCAAGCCTGTCGTCGCGGCCGACGCGATGGCCCTGCCTCACCTGGTTTTTCCCGGCCGCAACGGCCACCTCTTCCCGCCCGGTGACGTGCGCGCCCTCGCCGACCGCCTCATGGAACTGCTCGACGACCCCGCGGCCCGGCGCCGGATGGGCGAGGCGGGCCGGGAGATCGTCACCGAGCACGACATCCACCGTACGCTGGCCACATTCGAGGCTCTCTACCTCCAGGCCGCCGGTCATCCCGCGGCCAAGACGACCCTCCCCCTTCCCTTCCCCACCTCGGCGATGGAAAGCGAGCACGATGAGTACGCAGCGCGTTCTGGTCGTCGATGACGAACCCAAGATCCGCATGACCGTGCGCGGCTACCTGGAGGCGGACGGTTTCCACGTCATCGAAGCCGCGGACGGACCATCCGCACTGCAGGCGGTCACCCGCGACCGGCCGGACCTCGTGGTGCTTGATGTGATGCTCCCCGGGCTGGACGGATTTGAGGTCCTGCGCCGCATCCGGGAGGCGAGCCAGATCCCCGTCATCATGCTCACCGCCCGGGACGAGGAGGTCGACCGGCTGATCGGCTTCACCACTGGCAGCGACGACTACGTCACCAAGCCGTTCAGTCCCCGCGAACTGGCACTACGGGTACGCGCCATCCTGCGGCGCACCGACAGCCGCCCCGAGGCGGCCCACGAGGACGCCGTGCTGCGCTTCGACGGGCTGACTGTCGATCCCGAGACACGGACCGTCGTCGTCGATGCCGACCGGACGGTGGAGCTGTCCGCTCTCGACTTCGATCTGCTGTTCGCGATGGCCCGGGCCCCCGGGCGGGTCTTCACCCGGCGCGGACTGCTGACTCAGGTGTGGGGCGAGGACTTCTTCGGCGACGAGCGCGTCGTGGATGTACACATCCGTACTCTGCGGCGCGCACTGGGCGACGAGGCGAGCGCACCCCGGTTCGTCGGCACCGTCCGCACCATCGGCTACCGGTTCGTAGGGCGCCCCGCCTAGCGGCCAGGAAGGACACCCACCCATGCCGCCCCCTGGCTTCCCGGCCTACCACAGGTGTTGTGCGCGACTGCGCCGAATCCAGCAGCGGATGTCGCTCCGCAACCGACTGGTGCTCTCGCACGTCATGGTGCTCCTCCTGGCACTGGCGGCCATGGCGGCGATCAGTGCGCTGATCGAGGTGTGGCTCGGGCTCGACGACATCGAAGGCGACGTGGTCGTGCAGATCGGCCTGTTGTTCGGACTGGCCGCGGCTTTCCCGGCGTCCGTTGCCCTGTCCCGGTTTCTGCTACGTCCCCTCGACAAGGTGCGCGCCGCCACGCGCCGGCTCGCCGAGGGACACTACGACGACATCCTCGAACTCCCCAGCGAGCCGGGCCTGGCCGCGCTGGTCGAAGACGTCAACACGCTGGCGGCAGCCCTCGCCGACACCCAACGCCGCCGCGCCCGGCTCATTTCCGAGGTCGCCCACGAGATGCGGACCCCCATCACCCTCCTACGCGGCCAGATCGAGGGCGTGGCCGACGGCATCTTCATCCCCGACGAGGCGATGTTCGCCTCCCTCGCCGACGACCTTCACCGGCTGCAACGCCTGGCGGGCGACCTCTCCAGCCTGTCCCGGTCGGAGGAGGCCGCCTTCGATCTTCACCGCAAGCCCACCGACGTGGCCACGCTGGCACGGGCCACCGCCGAGCGACTACGCCCCCAGTACGACGACCAGACGGTAGCCCTCGCCGTGGACGCAGGCACACCAGTCGTCGCCTTCTGCGACCCGGACCGGATCACCCAGGTCCTGGTGAACCTGCTCGGCAACGCACTGGCCGCATGCGATCCGCACGGGCATGTGGCGCTGTCCGTGCACACCGAACCGTCTCCCGGCCACCACGTGATCGTCCGCGTCCTGGACGACGGCACCGGCATCGCCGAACACGACCTCGAGCGCATCTTCCACCGCTTCGAACGCCTCGAACATCCCGGCCGACCCGCTGCCGCCGGCGGCAGCGGCATCGGTCTGACCATCGCCCGGGGCATCGCCCGAGCCCACGGCGGAGACATCACCGCGGAATCCGCTGGGCTGGGCAAGGGAGCAACGTTCACCTTGCGCCTACCGCAAGAACCCGCCCCAGAGGGTGGCATGACTCAGGATCCCGCTGACTCCATCGACCCATCGCCCCCGGAGCGGCGGTGATGGGCAGGTCCCGGTCGTGAAGGACGCCGAGCAGTTGCGGCCGACTGCAGCGCCTGTTCACCGTGACCTTCCCCGTCACCCCGGGCTCGGAAGCGGTCGGCATCGTCGACCGGGACGACGAGGGCGTCACCGGCACCCCCGTCAGGGACGGGGAGTGGGCGCCGACGTGGACAGTCCGCTTCATGGAAGCTTCATACGCCCAGTGGTACGTGCTTTATGAGGCGGCTGTTGCCTGGAAGGCATGCAGGCCTTCCTAGTCCCGCCATCGACACACGGCGGGGCGGAACCTCGAACCGACGCTCACCGGCCCCGAGACCAAGTGGCCGATCGTCGGACTGTTCAGTTCCCGATCCGTCCCTGGTAAGCCGTCTGGCCGAGGTGTATTGGCCCACGCTCATCAGGTGGGCGAGGCAGGGGCGGCTCCATGGAGTCCTGGATGAACCGCGTAACTATCTGAAGGAACGTGAGAGTGGAACAGACCATGATGGCGGCCCGCTTGTTCGAGCATGGCGGGCCCGAGGTGCTCAAGTACATCGAGGCGCCGATTCCCGAGGTCGGCCCCGATGACATCCTGCTGCGCGTGCACGCCACGGCCGTCAACAGCTGGGACCTGCGCTACCGCTCAGGCAACCTGCCGCAGCCCCTCCCAGGACGGCCGCCGTGGCCTGTGCCGTTCCAGCTCGGCCGGGACGCGGCTGGTGAGATCGTCGCAACCGGCGAGAACGTCACCAGGTGGCGCGCCGGCGACAGGGCGGTGCAGCTTCCGCACCCGCCGTGCCGTAACTGCGCCCTGTGCGTACGCGGGCTCGAAAACCTGTGCATCGACACCGCCTACCCCGGACACCAAGTCTTCGGCGGATACGCCCAGTACGTTGTGCGTCGCCAGGACGCGATCCTGCCCATCCCCGACGGCATCGACTTCGAGACGGCCGCAGCCACCATGTGGACCTACACCACCCCGCTCAACTGCGCGCGGCAAGCCCCTGTCGGTCCCGGCGACACGGTGGTCATCACCGGCGCCAGCGGTGGGATGGCGATCGCCTGCGCACAACTGGCGAAGCTGAGCGGAGCCACCGTCATCGGCACGACCACCAAGCCGGACCGCGACGAAGCCCTCCGGAAGCTCGGCTACGACCACATCGTGCACTCCACCGATCCCCGACTGCCTGCACAGGTCAGGGAGCTGACGCACGGTCTGGGCGCCGACGCCGTCTGGGACTGTGTCGGCGGCAACGACTTCTTCCAGCTCTCCCTTTCGTGTATACGCCTCGGCGGCACGGTCATCGTCCTGGGCACACCGACCGATCAGGGATCCCGGCTCGAGCTGGACGCACTCGCTCTCATCGGCGGGCAGGTGAAGATCGCCAGCGTGCGCGGCGCGACCCTGCGGGACCAGCAGCTGTGCCTGGAGCTGCTGGCAGACGGAAAGATCAACCCGATCATCGACCGGGCCTTCCCCCTGGCAGAGGCAGCCCAAGCCCACACGTACCTGGAAAGCCAACGACAGATCGGCAAAGTACTCCTCCTGCCCTGACACTCCGACCCGAGTACTGAAGAGGTGCTGGCGGCAGAACCCCGGCCAGAGACAGGTGGCAACGCTGTGATCGTCAGCCTTGTAGGCGGCCCGCTCAATGACCGAGAACTGTCGACCACCCTGGATTCGCAGGCCGGGGGATCGGCTCACCGCGGGTGATGCCGACTCGGGGCTGGAGGCCGCTGTGACCCCGCGCGCTTGTCCGCGTCGGCGCCGCGCAAGGACCGGCCGACCCAGAGCGGTCGTTGTCCGCAGATGTGAACCAACCACCTGGATCTGCTGACGGTTTCAGCATCGGATCACCGACCGGATGCTGCCTGCCCCTGATTCCTGCTCCGCGGGACGATGGTGGCATCCGGTCTCCGCTTTCCTGCCGGCCCCGGGGCGTCTCGTCAGCGCTCCCCCCGATGATCAGGCCAGTCCCAGGAACGCTTCGGCGTTGCCGGCCTGGACGCCCTGGACGCCCTGGATGCCCTGGGTGTCCTGTGTGCCGAGACCTGCCCGTGGCTCGGTGCGAGGGGCCTCAGGTGCCTTGAGGTGGGGCGTCCGCGTGACGCTAGAGCGTCACGACCGGCTCGCCGTCGAGGAAGATCGCGTGTGTGTTGTAGTACGCGTCGAGGCCTTCGGGGGCGAGTTCGCGCCCGTAACCGGACTGCTTGACGCCGCCGAACGGCACTGCAAGATCGAGGGTGATGCCGTTGTTGATCGAGACCGTACCGCTGCGGATCTTGCGGGCGACCTCGAGCGCGTGCTGCTCGTCGCTGCTGTAGACGACGCAACTGAGCCCGAACTCGGTGTCGTTGGCCAGCCGAATCGCCTCGGCCTCGTCGCGGTAGGTGAGCACCGCGGTCACCGGGCCGAAGATCTCCTCCTGTGCGACACGGGAGTCGGGCGACACATCGGTGATGATGGTCGGTGAGACGTAGTAACCCTTGTCGAACCCGGGCGCGTGGTCGCCACCGACGGCGAATGTCGCGCCTTCCTGCCGGGTCGTCTCGAAGAAGCCGAGGACCCTGTCGTAGTGCGCCTTGTTGATCATCGGGCCGACCATCGTGTCCGGGGCGTGCGGACCTCCGACCTTGAGACGTGCGAACGCCTCGACCAGTGCCCCGATGATCTCGTCCTTGCGGCTCTCGGGAACGGTCAGACGGATCGGATTCGTGCGCTGCGTGCCGTTGTTGTTGCAGACGTTGATGGGCAGTGTGTAGACGAGCCGATCCAGATCCGCGTCCGGCAGAATCAACGCCGCGGACTTGCCGCCGAGTTCGAGCGTGACCTGCTTGAGCGTGGCGCCGCGGCCGCGGCGATCGCACGCCCGACGCCGGTCGATCCGGTGAACGTCACCTTGTCCACGCCCGGGTGGCTGACGAGCTGCTGGCTCTGCTCAGGCGCGGCGGCCAGGACGTTGATCACACCGGTCGGCAGGCCGACCTTGAGCGCGGCGTCCGCGATGTGGCCGGCGCTGACGCACATACTCCTTCGACACAGACATGAATGTGCCTTTTGTAGAGGTGTCCATGCTGTCGCATGATGGCGCTGCGCACAAAAGATAAGTCTTGGCTTCGGAGGCACCTTCATGTCCTATCTCCTGCACATCGATTCCTCCTCCCTGGGCGCCGACTCGGTGTCCCGGCAGGTCGCCCAGTCCTTCCGGGATTCCTGGCAGGGCGAGGTCATCCACCGTGACCTCGGAGCCGCACCGGTGCCTCATCTCAGTGCCGCCGGCATCGCTGCGCGCAGCGCGGACCAAGCGGCTCGCACCCCGGAGCAGGCCGCGGCCGTAGCGATCCAGGGAGAGCTGATCGGGGAGTTCCTCGGCGCGAGTGCCTACCTGTTCACGGTGCCGATGTACAACTACTCGATGCCCTCGGTGTTCAAGGCGTGGCTGGACCAGCTCATGGTGGTGGGCGCGACGATGGCGCTCCCCGACGGTCCTCCGGCCGCCGGGCGTCCTGCCCTGGTGGTATCCGCCCGTGGTGGCGGTTACGGCCCCGGCACCCCCAACCACGGCATGGACCATGTGATCCCCACCCTGGAAACCGTCCTGGGACATCAGCAGACGCTCGGCCTCGACGTGAGCGTCCTGACCCCCGAGCTCACCCTCGCCCCGGTCGTCCCCTACATGGCCGAACTCATACCGCTGCACGAGGCGTCCCTGGGGGACTCCCATGAGCAGGCCCGCAAGCTCGCCGAAGCCTTCCAGGCCGCCCTGTAGGGCCTGAAAGGGTCGCTCTCGGCTGCACACACGCCCGGCGCGGGACGGTCTTCCGGATTGCCCTGAGGCTGTCCGGCGCTGGGAGTCGCCGCTATCCATGGTGGCTGGCTCCCGACCCGACCCGGCCCAGCCGGAAGTCCCGCTGCGATGACGGGACGCAATCCGTGCACGCAGGCAGCTCGGTCGCCTGCTCGTCCGGCGGGTCGTCGACACCTGTCCCTTCAGCCAGGTAGCCGTACATCGGCGACCCACCCGCCATCGGCGGCCCTCTGCGTGACCCGCCCCCGATCGGAAAGACCTGTGCACGCGAATGAGGCTTCCATGACCCCGTCCACCGCGCCGGAATCATCGACGCCGGATACCGGCTCTCCTCTGGTCATCGAGTTGTGGACCGATCTGGGCTGCCCCTGGTGCTACATCGGCAAGCACCGGCTTGAGCAGGCCCTCACCACAGCTGCAACCGCGCAGGCGCAGGTGGTCCTTCGTTCCTTCGAACTGGATCAGGACATGGCGTCAACACCGGTACCGGTGCCGGAAGTGTTCGTCGCCAAGCACGGAGGCACGGCCGAGCAAGCCCGCCGGATGGAAGCACAGATGGCCGAACTGGCCCGGGCCGAGGGTCTGCCGTACAGCGTGGACCGCCCGGCCGCGAACACCTTCGACGTCCACCGGGTACTGCATCTCGCCCGCGCTCACGGCGTGGCCACGCCGATGTTCTCGACGCTGCAGCGCGGCTACTTCGCCGGCGAGCTCGACCCGTTCGACGACGACGTACTGGTGCAGGTCGCCGCCGACGCCGGAGTTCCGGCGCAGGAGACCCGTGCGCTGCTGTCCGGGGACACCTACGCACAGGCTGTCCGCGACGAGCGGGCGGCGGGCCAGGCGCTCGGCATCACGGGTGTGCCGTTCGCGGTCTTCAACGGCACTCACGCCGTTGCCGGCGCCACCCATGTCCAGGGCTACGCAACCGCCATCGCGCAGGCATGGGGAGCGCCCGAATGACCGCACCCACCACGCGTCACACCGAGTCGGCCGACTGCGACACCCTCGTCGCGGTCGGCGACGGCGATCTCCACGACACGCCTCGACTCGCGCTCAAGCTCGTCAGCGCTCCGGAAGGCGCCTTCTGTGACGCCCAAGGCCACTGCTCGGATGGAGTGACGAAGATGAACCCTGCCCTGTCGCCCGGTCCCGTAGAGGTGAACCCATGCGCATAACCGTTTTCGGCGGTACCGGCCCCACCGGCCTGCTCCTGATCAACCAGGCCCTGGCCGAGGGTCACGATGTCGTCGCCTACGCCCGTACGCCCGCGAAACTGCCCTCCCACCAGCGGCTCACGGTGATCCAGGGACAACTCGACGACGCATCGGCCATCGGTGAGGCGGTACGCGGCAGCGACGCCGTGCTCAGTGTGCTGGGCCCGGGTACCAACAAGGCGGAGATTCCGCCGCTGGTCTCCGGCTACCGCAGCATCATCGCGGCGATGCGGGAACACGGGGTCGACCGCCTCGTCGCGCTGGGCACCCCGAGCATCACCGACCCGGCCGACCGCAGGGAGCTCAAGGTCGGGCTCATGGTCACCGGCATCCGGAAGTTCCAACCCATGGCCTACGACGCGATCGTCCGCATCGGCCAGACCGTCCGCGACTCCGGGCTGAAGTGGACCATCGTCCGCGTCCCGCTGCTGACCAACGGCCCGAAGACCGCCACGGTCAACGTCCGCGCGGTCGGCGACAAGGGCGGTGCCCGCCTCTCGAGGTCCAACGCGGCCGTGTTCCTCCTCCAGCAGGCCACCGACTCCACCCACATCGGCGCAGCACCGTTCATCACCGACAAATAGGGGAAGAGTGCGGCGCCTTTTGCGTGAGCTTGACTCTCAGGCTCACGCAAACGGCGCCGCACCCATTCGAATTTAGGGGCCACTCATCACCCGCATGGCCAGGCGGCTGACTCGGATGGGGCCCGCCCGCGGCTGGGTGAAGAAGACGGAGACAACCGGCTGAGCCACATACGCGGACGAACCTCGTGGCTCAGCGCTCCACCAGCTTGATCGGGTCCGCAAGGAACTGCCGGGTTTCGGCACCTGTGCTTCTTCGCCACCGTCGCACCCTTGAGAAGCGCTGCGTGGTCGACCTCGGACACCGACTGGTACGCCGAACTCGCCAAGGGCTGGGCCGCGCGGCAGCGTGCCAACGACGAGAAGTGGGGGATCTCCGCCGGCGGGCTGTTCGTCAGCCGCTGCGGGTGCTGGGTCGACGACGTCTGGGCGGGCCTGTCCCGGACGATCGCGCACCCCGGGCTGTGTGGCTCCCTCCGGACAGTGAGGACGACGGATGCCCCAGCGCCGTCCCGCGTGAGCCGTGTCTCACCTGGGCAGCGCCACTGGCTATGCAACGAGTTGCATAGCAGGATCGAGGTATGGCGCTCGAGCACGCGATCCTCGTCTCCCTGTTGGAGAAGCCGGCCTCCGGTTATGAGCTGGCCCGGCGGTTCGAGCGGTCCATCGGATACTTCTGGACTGCCACGCACCAGCAGATCTACCGCGTTCTCAAGCGTATGGAGAGCGAGGGGCTGCTCGCTGTTCGTGCGCTGTCGCAGCAGAGCCGACCGGACAAGAAGGAGTACTCCGTCGTAGGCCCGGGCCGCGCCGCCCTCTCCCAGTGGCTGCACGAATCGATCCAGCCCGAGAGCATGCGGCACGATCTCGCGGTGAAGATCCGCGCCGCGGCCTTCGATGACCCGTCCGTGCTGATCCGTGAGGTCGAACGGCACCGCCAGGTGCACGGCGACCGACTCGCGCACTACGTGGCCGGGGAGCTGCGGGACTTCACCGGCCCGGCGGCCCCCGTCCCGCTCGACACCGGCCAGGAGTTGCAGCATGTCGTGCTAAGGGGCGGTATCGCGTACGAGCGGATGACGATTGCCTGGCTCGACGACGTACTTGCCACCCTCCGCCGACTCGGCAAGCCCCACCCGCGCGCCTGACGTGCCGGCCCGGCCGCCCGCGCTTCTCGAACTTCACTCCCGCACTCACCACCCTCCACCCTCAACCCTCGGAAGGCGGACCTCCATGGCCGACCCCCTCCTCTTCAACCCCCGTACGTACGACCCGGCGCACTTCGACATCGAGACCCGCAGGTTGCTGCGTGCCACGGTCGACTGGTTCGAAGACCGCGGGAAGCAGAAGCTCATCGAGGACTACCGTTCCCGCGCCTGGCTGGCCGACTTCCTCGCGTTCGCAGCCAAGGAAGGGCTGTTCGCCACCTTCCTCACGCCCGCGTCCGCCGCCGGAAACAAGGGCCAGCGCTGGGACACGGCCCGGATCGCCGCTCTCAACGAGATCTTCGGCTTCTACGGCCTCGACTACTGGTACGCGTGGCAGGTGACCATCCTCGGCCTCGGTCCGGTTTGGCAGAGCGACAACCTGGCAGCTCGTACCCGCGCGGCCGAACTCCTCGCCCAGGGTGAGGTGTTCGCCTTCGGTCTCTCCGAGAAGACCCATGGCGCCGACATCTACTCCACCGACATGCTGCTGACGCCCGACAGCAACGGCGGCTTCAGCGCGACGGGCTCCAAGTACTACATCGGTAACGGCAATGCCGCGGGGATCGTCTCGGTCTTCGGCCGACGCACCGACATCGAAGGGCCGGACGGCTACGTCTTCTTCGCCGCCGACAGCCGCCACCCGGCCTATCACCTCGTCAAGAACGTCGTTGACTCCTCGAAGTACGTCAGCGAGTTCCGCCTCGAGGACTACCCGGTGGGCCCGGACGACGTCCTGCACACGGGACGCGCGGCCTTCGACGCCGCCCTCAACACCGTCAACGTCGGCAAGTTCAATCTCTGCACTGCCTCGATCGGCATCTGTGAGCACGCGATGTACGAGGCGGTCACGCACGCGCACAACCGGATCCTGTATGGCCGCCCCGTCACGGACTTCCCGCATGTGCGCCGCGAGCTGGCCGATGCGTACGTCCGCCTCGTCGGCATGAAGTTGTTCAGCGACCGGGCTGTCGACTACTTCCGCTCTGCCTCTTCGGAAGACCGCCGCTATCTGCTGTTCAACCCGATGACGAAGATGAAGGTGACCACGGAAGGCGAGAAGGTCATCGACCTGATGTGGGATGTGATCGCCGCCAAGGGCTTCGAGAAGGACACCTACTTCGCACAGGCCGCCGTCGAGATCCGGGGTCTTCCCAAGCTCGAGGGCACGGTCCATGTCAACCTCGCGCTGATCCTCAAGTTCATGCGGAACCACCTCCTGAATCCGGCCGAGTTCGCAGCCGTTCCGACTCGCCTCGACGCGGCTGACGACACGTTCCTCTTCGAGCAGGGACCGGCCCGCGGCCTTGGCTCGGTGCGTTTCCACGACTGGCGCCCCGCCTATGACGCATACGCCGGGGTGCCGAACGTCGCCCGCTTCCGGGAGCAGGCCGACGCCCTCTGCGAGTTCGTCGCCTCCGCAGCCCCCGACGAGGCACAGAGCCGCGACCTCGATCTTCTTCTCGCCGTCGGCCAGCTGTTCGCGCTGGTGGTTCACGGCCAACTGGTCCTGGAACAGGCCCGTCTGACGGACCTCGACGAGGATGTGCTCGACGAGCTGTTCTCCGTCCTGGTCCGCGACTTCTCCGCCTTCGCCGTCGAACTGCACGGCAAGGACTCCTCCACTGCGGCCCAGCAGAGCTGGGCGCTGGGTGCCATCCGGCGTCCCGTCGTCGACGAAGCGCGTTCAGGGCGCGTCTGGGAACGGGTGGAGGCGCTGTCCGGGGCGTACGAGATGGCACAGTGACAGCCTGCCCAGGCGGCTAGGGTCCACCGCGAAAGTGGATCTTGGTCGTTAGTGATCACGCCCTGTGGGGCGTGGTGATCTGACGTTTGGACAGTGAGCCCGGCTTGAGCCGTTGTTGCCGCAGGGCATCAAGCCGGGCCGTCCGCCGGTGTGGACGCGACGGCAGCTGATAGACGGCACCCGGTGGTCGTCCCGTACCTGTACCCGTACCCCTGTGCTCCCTGGCGTAATGTGCCGGAACGCTACGGGCCCTGGGAATCGGGTCTACGACCTGTTCCAGCGCCGACAGCGCGATGGAACCTGGGCCAGGTCCGTCACTCAGCTCCAATCTCAGGCGGACGAGAAGGGCCTGATCACCTGGGACGTGACTATCCCTGGTCGACCCTGACCACGTACTTGCCCCGCACCCCGCCCGCCTCCAGCGCCCGGTGTGCGGCCGCTGTCTCTTCCAGCGGGAATACCGTGTCCACCGCCGGCCGCAGCTTCCCCTCTGCCACCTGGCGGGCGAGGTCGTCGAAGAGCGCACGTTCGGGGTTGCCGCTGAAGAAGCGCACCCGGCCGCGTCCGTGGACGGCGCTGGCTGCGATGTAGCCCAGCGAGGCGGCGGGCCGCGTCAGGTCGAAGGCGATGGTGACCATGCGTCCGCCGGGCTTCAGTAACCGCCGTACGGTACGCAGGTCGGTGCCCGCCGTGTCGAGGACCACGTCGAACAGTCCCAGTTCCGCAGGGGACACGGTCCGGTGGTCGACGGCGTGGTGGGCACCGAGCGTTCGGACGAAGTCGAGGTTGGCAGCGCGGGCCAGGGCTGTGACCTCGGCGCCGTACGCCTGTCCCAGCTGGACGGCGGCGTTGCCGACGCCGCCCGCCGCGCCCCGTACAAGCAGTCGTTCGCCGGGGCGCAGTGCGGCCTTGTCGCGGAGGGCCGTGACGGCCGTGGTGGCCACCGGCAGCGCGGCAGCGGCCACGAGGTCCAGTCCGTCCGGGACCCGGCCGAGCCGCTCGGGCCGTACCGTCACGTACTCGGCGGCGCTGCCGAATCCGGAGCTGCGGCCCAGGACGCCCCACACCTGGTCGCCGACCGCTACGCCACTCGCGCCGGTGCCGAGTGCGGCGATTTCGCCGGTGAAGTCCAGCCCGATGCGCTGCGGGAATTTTCGGCCGGTGATGAGGCGGAGCCGACCGGAACGGGCCGCCAGTTCGCCGCCGTTCACGCTGAACGCGCGCACGCGCACGAGGACCTCGCCGGGTGCCGGTCCGGGGCGTGGCACTCGGCCCACGTACAGCACCTCGGGGCCGCCGAAGCGGTCGAACAGTACGGCTTTCATCGTGCGGTCGTCCATCGTTGCGTTCTCACCTTCGCCACCAGCGGCCGTGCGGGGGATCGTGGCGCCGAGCGTAGGCTGGCAAGCGGACGAGATCGTCCATTTGACCGGAGGTGAGAGACAGCGGTGGGGGAATCCTCTCGGATCGCGGGGCAGGACGGTCTGCGGGCGGACGCCCGGCGCAACCGTCGGCGCATCCTCTCGGCTGCCCGCCTGGTCTTCGCCGAGCACGGCATCGACGCGCCCATGGCGACCGTGGCCCGGCGGGCGGGGGTCGGCGTGGCGACGCTGTACCGGCGTTTCCCGACGCGGGACGCCCTGGTGCGGGCCACGTTCGCGCACCAGACGGACACCTGTGCTCAGGCGCTCACCGAGGCGCTGGCCGACCCCGATCCGTGGCAGGGCTTCCAGCGACTGGTCGAGACGGTCTGCGAACTACAACGGGAGGAACGGGGCTTCCCGGCCGCGTTCGTCTCGGCCTTTCCGGACAGCACGCGAGAACACGCGCGGGTACGGGAACAGGCCGAGCGGGACTTCATGATCCTGGTCCGCAGGGCTCAGGCGGCGGGCGTGCTGCGGGCCGACTTCCACCCCTCCGACTTTGCCGTGGCCCTGTTGTCCCACTGCGGTCTGGTCACCGCACTGCCGGGTGACCGTGCGGCGTCCCGGCGTCTGGTGGCGTACTTGCTCCAGTCGTTCCGCGCCGAGGCGGCCCACGGAGCGCTGCCGGCGCCGAGCGCACTGTCGCTGCGCAGTCTTCCGCTCGCTGCCCACGGCCCCCAGGGACAGCGGTCCTCCGGAGTCTGATACGAAACGGCGCCTGCCGCGTGACCGTCCTTCGGGCGACCGCGCCACGTTCGCCAGGGGTGTGGCTCTTTTGCAGTGAGCTGGTGATGCTGTGCGCCGTTGCCGTTCGTGGTCGGACGGCGGATTGTTGTGTCTCAGGGCGTTGTCCTGGAGGCGGCGATGGTGCCGTGGCTGGAGGAGAAGGCCCCGGACGTCGGTCGGGTCAGGTGCTGATTCACCCTGCCGTCCCGGCCACCCGTCCCGGCCACCCGTTCCAGGGCGCCAGTGTTTCTGCTGGTCAGCGCCCGTTCCAGCGTTCCAGCGTCCCAACATGATCGCCTTTTGTGGCGGGCGGAACAGATCACGGAACAAGCTGTGGCCGTCCCAGCAGTCCGCTGGACGACCCACTTCCGCACCATGGAGATCTCCGATGCGTTCGCGACTTGCCGCCCGCTCCACCCGCCTCGCCCTGGCCGTGGCCGCCGCGGCCGCCCTGGCCGCCACCGCAACCCCGGCCGCCACCGCCGACAGCGCAAACACCGCCACGCGGGCCTGTGCCACCAACGACCTGACCTTCAAGATCACCTCGAAGACACAGGCGGGCGGCTACCTCCTCGTCACCGCCAAGGCCAAGTCCGGCATCACCTGCTCCCTGCAGGGCGTCTTCCCCTCCGCGTCCTTCGGCTCCGCCGCAGACACAGAGCTGCGGCCCGCCGAACACAGCGTCAGCGACGACGTCGTCCTCTCCGGCTCCACCGCCGCCTACGCCGGCATCAACCCCAAGTCCACCAACAACGACAACGGCAGGCTGTTCGACAAGCTCCACCTCTCCGTCGCAGGTGACGTGGACAACTTCGTCACCCTCAACCTCCCCCACACCGTCCAGGTCGACCGCCCCCTCGCCACCAACTGGCACGCCGACCCCGCCGACGCCGTCCCCTACAGCTGACCCC